>NZ_JALGBX010000014.1:127206-205676 GCF_022808175.1 Streptomyces sp. AP-93
GGCGCACAGCGCGGCGCACAGCGCGGCGCACAGCGCGGCGCACAGCGCGGCGCACAGCGCGGCGCACAGCGCGGCGCACAGCGCGGCGCGGCGCGGCGCGGGCGGCCTCCCCCGTGGGGAGACCGCCCGCGCACTCGCACTGCGTACCTCTGGGTGGCCCTCTAGGTGGCTTGGACCACCACGGTCTTGGCCACCTTGTCGTGCAGACCCTGCTTGTAGGGCTTGTCGACGAGCATCGAGATGACGAGCGCGATCGGCCACAGGCAGAAGCAGCAGATCAGCGTCGGCAGCCAGAGCACGGCGGAGCGGGAGAGCGCGGCGTTGGACTGCGGGACGCTGCCGTCGTTGAGCATCGCGACGCGCAGGCCCATCCACTTCTTGCCGAGGGTCTGGCCGTTCTTCTTGACGAACCACCAGTCGTAGCCCACGTAGGCGACGATCGAGATCAGCGTCATGAGCAGGCCGCTGCCACTGTAGGACTTGGTGATGACCTCGGTGATGTCCTCGCCCTGGTTCGTCTCGACCGTGTAGCGGTTGCGGTCACCGGCAAAGAGCTGGATGACGAACAGCGGGACGGCGATGATCAGCAGGTCGATGACGCGGGCGGCCAGCCGCTTGCCGAAGTCGGCCAGCGGCGGCATCCCGGCGAGCGGGTCGGGCATGCCGTAGCCGCCACCACCGCCGTACGGGTCACCACCGCCCGCGCCTCCGTACGGGGGCGGCGGGGGCGGGTAGCCCCCTCCCCCGGGCGGGGGCGGCGGAGGATAGCCTCCTCCGCCTCCGGGCGGGGGCGGCGGGAAGCCTCCGCCGGCTCCTGCGGGCGGTGAGCCGTACGGCGAACCACCCGACGGCGGAGGCGTCGGTTCCTGGGGCTTCTTGAGGAACGGGTCGTCCTCGGGCGGCTGGCCCGGCGGCGGCTGGTCGGTGCTCATGGCCCGAGTCGAACCCGGCCCGGACCGGCCCGCAACGGGGACGCGTCCATTCGGGGGACGAGGGAGTCCGGCGGCAGGCCCTGGGGCCTGCCGCCGCCGCCCGCCCGGGCGGCAGGCCCTAGCGGGCCACGTACGTCCCCGCGGCGCGGTCGTGGAGGGTCCGGCGCCGCGGGCGGTCCGCGAGGGCCCACAGGGCCCCCGGGAGGCCCAGGAGGGCGTACACGAGCCAGCGGCGCAGCGCCGCGCCGAAGCGTGGCGGGCGCAGCGTGGCGGTGGCCAGGACCCGTACGCCGAGCAGCTTCTTGCCCGGGGTGCGGCCCCAACGGGCGGTGGGCAGGGCTTCGTAGAAGACGCCGAAGAGGAGGACGGCGCCCAGGACCAGGCCCAGCGAGCCCGCGGTGGTCCCGTCGAGCAGCCACACCGTGGTGCTGCGGCCGCCCGCCCGGGCGGCGTCCACCTTGGCCTGGAGGTGCGCGGTGGCGGCGGGCACCAGGGGCAGCGCCACCCCGGTCGCGACGGCGGCGTACACGAGGGAGTCCAGCAGCCGGGCCGTCGCGCGGCGCACGAGCCCGGCGGGGCGCACGGCCCGCTCCGCCATCCGCTCGAACACCGCGCGCCCGGTCCTCGGGGGACGCTCGGCGCGGTTCGGGGACACGGCGGCCTCGGCCCGCTCCGCACGGTCCGCCGCCTCTACGGGGGCCACGCGCCGGGCGGACTCCGCCGCGGCGGCCGGGGCCGGGCGCTGCGCCGGCCGCACGCGCTCCACCGGGTCCGCGTCCCGGCCCGGCGAGCCGGGCGAAGCCGGGGCGGCGGGCCGCACGGGCGCCGGAGCGGCGGCACGAGCGGCGGCCGCGGCCGCGCCGACCGGGGAGGGCGCCGACAGGATGCCGAGCCCGCCCGGGGCGGCGGAGCCGGACACCTGCCCGGGCAGGACCGCCGACACGGGGGCCGGGGCCGAATGCCGGGCCGGGGCCGGGATCTGCACCGGGGCCGGGGCCTGGGCCGAATGCCGGGCCGGGGCCGGAGTCTGGGCCGAGTGGTGAGCCTGTGCCTGGGCCTGCGCCGACTGGTGAGCCGGGGCCGGGGCCTGCGCCGAGTGGTGAGCCTGTGCCTGGGCCTGCGCCGAGTGGTGAGCCGGGGCCTGGGCTTGAGCCGAGTGGTGAGCCTGGGCCTGGGCCTGCGCCTGGGCCTGCGCCTGGCCGTGCGCCTGCACCGGGTGGGGAGTGGGGGCCGGGACCGGCGTGCGGGCCAGGGAGATGCCGGCGGGGCGGGGCGCGGCGGCCGCCTCGTGGCCCCAGGACACCCGCCGGTCGCGCGGCCCGCCGAAGCCGGCCTGGTGGAGCGGGTCGGCCTGCCATCCCGCGGCCTCGGCATCGGACTCCGCCCACGCCTGCTGCCCGGACCCCGCCGGGGATACGGACCCCGCCGGGTAAACGGGCTCCGCGCAGGACTCGAGCTCCGACCGGGAAACGGACTCCACCCAGGACTCGACCCCCGACCGGGAAGCGGGCTCCGGCCGGGAAGCGGCGGGCTCCGGCCAGGTCCCCGGCTGCGGGCACGACGTGGTCTCCGGCCCGGCGGCCGCCGGCTCCGGCCAGGCCTCGGGGGCCGGGCGGGGAGCAGGCCGCGGCTCGGGGTCCGGCCATCGCTCCGGCTCGCGCAGCGCCTCGCTCATGCCCGTCTGGTCGAGGAACACGGGACCCGTCTCGTCGGCAGGGGCCGCGGGGCGGCTCGTACCGGGAACCCAGTTCAGGCCGTTCCAGAACCTGACGTACCCGGGGATGGACGGATCGGGGTAGTAGCCCTCGCGGGCCGCGTGCTCGCCGTCACCAGGGGAGGCCGTCAATGTCCCCAACTCCGATCGTGGCTTGAGGCTTCTTGCAGGGGTGGACCATAGCCAAGAACCGCCCCCCGGCAGGTCCGGTAACGGGAGAATCCAAGCGTTCGGGCGAACCCTGGCGAACGCGGCCCCGTACGAAAGATTTCGGTCAGCCGATTGATTTCGGCCAATCCTCGATGTGCGTCGCGAAGTCGCGTCATACCCGGGCACTTCGGCGCTCTCTCCGGGTGTGGGCCGGTTCTCCGGCCCCGCGCAGCACCCGAACACGTACCCCCGTACCGAAGTGAGGCCGCCATGCACCACCCCGTCGTCGAGCGCGAGCTGGAACTCAAGCTGGTCCTGTCCCCCGAGCGCAGCGTCCCCGTCCCCGCCCGCCTGCTGTACCTGACGGACGACCCGTACGCCGTGCACATCACCTTCCACACCGGCTCCAGCACCCCGGTCAACTGGACCTTCGCCCGCGAGCTGCTGGTCGAGGGGGTGTTCCGCCCGTGCGGCCACGGCGACGTGCGGATCTGGCCCACGAAGGTCGGCCAGCAGGCCGTCCTGTGCATGGCGCTCAGCTCCCCCGACGGCGACGCCCTGCTGGAGGCCCCCGCCGGGTCGGTGTCGGCCTGGCTGGAGCGGACCCTGCGGATCGTGCCGCCCGGCACCGAGGCCGACCGGCTCGGCCTGGACGCGGCGCTGGCCGAGCTGCTCGCCCCGACGCCGGCCGACGAGCTGTGGATGCGCGACCCGTGGCCGTCGGACGAGTCGGCGGACGGGGAGCTGTGACTCAGAAGACCTTGCCCGGGTTGAGCAGTCCCTCCGGGTCGAAGGCGTGCTTGACGGCGCGCTGCATCTCCAGGCCCACCGGGCCGAGTTCGCGGGCGAGCCACTCCTTCTTCAGGACGCCGACCCCGTGCTCCCCGGTGATGGTCCCGCCCAGTTCGAGTCCCAGCGCCATGATCTCCTCGAACGACGCGCGGGCCCGCCGGGTCTCGTCCTCGTCGGCGGGGTCGAAGCAGACGATGGGGTGGGTGTTCCCGTCGCCGGCGTGCGCGCAGACCCCGATGAGCAGGTCGTGCGTACGGGCGATGGCGGCGGTCCCGTCCAGCATCTCGGCGAGCCGGGTGCGCGGGACGCACACGTCGTCGATCATCGTCGCGGGCCGCAGGGCCTCCAGGGCGGGCAGGGCCATCCGGCGGGCCTGGAGGAGCAGTTCGGACTCCGCCGCGTCCTCGGCCGGTACGACGGCGCTCGCCCCGGCGGCGGTGCACAGCGATCCCACGGCGGCCAGGTCCTCGGGCGCGTGCGGGGTGTCGAAGGCGGCGAGCAGCAGGGCCTCGGTGGTCTCGGGCAGGCCCATCTTGCCCAGCGCGTTGACCGCGCGGACGGTCGTACGGTCCATCAGTTCGAGCAGCGAAGGCGTCAGACCGGCCTCCATGACGGCGCAGACGGCTTCGCAGGCGGCCGCGGCGGAGGGGAACTCCGCGGCCAGCGCGAGCTGGCGGGGCGGGGCCGGGCGCAGCGCGAGGACGGCCCGGACGACGACGCCGAGGCTGCCTTCGGAGCCGACGAACAGGCGGGTGAGGTCGTACCCCGCGACGCCCTTGGCGGTGCGCCGGCCGGTCCGCAGGAGCCTGCCGTCGGCGAGGACCACGTCGAGGCCGAGGACGTACTCGGCGGTGACCCCGTACTTGACGCAGCACAGACCGCCGGCGGCGGTGCCGATGTTCCCGCCGATGGTGCACTGCTCCCAGCTGGAGGGGTCCGGCGGGTAGTGCAGTCCGCGCTCGGCGACGGCGCGCGAGAGGACGGCGTTGACGACGCCCGGTTCGACGACGGCGATCCGGTCGACGGTGTCGATCTCCAGGATCCGGTCCATCTTCACGAGGGACAGCACGATGCAGCCGTCGGAGGCGTTGGCCGCGCCCGACAGGCCCGTACGGGCGCCCTGGGGGACCACCGGGACGCGGAGCGCGTGGGCGGTGCGCAGGACGTGCTGGACCTGTTCGACGGTCCGGGGCAGGACCACCGCGGCCGGGGTGCCGGCTGCGCAGAAGCTCGCCATGTCGGTGGCGTAGGAGGCGGTCACCTGGGGGTCGGTGAGCAGGGCCTCGGGCGGGAGGCCTTCGAGGAGCAGCGCGTGGAGCTCGCGTGAACCATCATGAGCATCGTCAACCATGAGGCCAGCGTGGCACCCGGGGCCATCGGTGTGAACACGCCCGCGACGCTCTTCGGACACCTCGGCGAGCTCTTCATATTGACGCACAGTGACTTCATGGACCCTATGCGTGACGCATCCGTCTCTCAGGAGAGGCAGCAGCAGGCTGCCCCGCCCGTGACCTTCACCGGCCGCAAGACGCTCGTGGCGGCGGCGGCCCTGGTGGTCCTGATCGCCGGGGCCCTGCTGATCCGGCCGGCCCGCACGGGCGACGACGCGCGCCCGCCGGGGCCCAGCGAGCGGGCCCGGGCGGCGGTCGGGATGGGTGCGCCGGTGGCGGCGATGGACCTGTCGGCGCTGGTCCTCGACCGGGAGAACTGGGTCGCGGGGCACCCGGACGACGAGGCCTCGTGGGCGGTGCTGGGATCGGCGTACCTGGAGCAGGCGCGGCGCACGGCCGATCCCGGCTGGTACCCGAAGGCGGAGGGCGCGCTGAAGCGCTCACTGGAGCTGCGCCCGGCGGAGAAGGGCAACTTCGACGCGATGACGGGCATGGGCACGCTGGCCAACGCCCGGCGGGACTTCGGGACCGGGAAGAAGTGGGGCGAGCTCGTACGGGCGCAGGCGCCGAAGCGGTGGACGGCGTACCCGGTGCTCGTGGACGCGTACGGCGGCCTCGGCGACTACAAGGCCGCGGAGAAGGCGATGGAGCGCCTGGTGGACCTGCGGCCGGGGCTGGCGGCCTTCATGAAGGCCTCGCAGGTGTACCGGGACCGGGGCTGGCGCGAGGACGCGGCCATGTCCATGGAACACGCGGGCGGCGCGGCGAAGGCCCCGGCGGAGAAGGCGTACGTGCTGTTCCGGCTCGGGGAGCTGGCGTGGGAGCGCGGCGACGAAGCGGAGGCGCTGAAGCAGTACGAGGCCGCGCTGCGCACCGATCCGGCGCAGGCGCAGGCGCTGGGCGGCCGGGCGCGGGTGCTTGCGGCGCTGGGCCGCGGCGGGGAGGCCGTACGGGACTACCGGATGGCGCTGGGCCGGGCCGCGGTGCCGGCGCTGTCGCTGGAGCTGGGCGAGCTGCTGGAGTCGCTGGGCCGGGGCGACGAGGCGAAGGCGGTGTACGACGGGATCGCGGCGCAGGCCGCCCGGAGCGGGGTGAACGAGGAGCTGCTCCTGGGCCGGTTCGAGGCGGACCACGGCGACCCGGCGGCGGCCGTACGGCGCCTCACGGCGGAGTGGGCCCGGCACAAGAGCCTGCCGGTGGCGGACGCGCTGGGATGGGCGCTGCACAAGACGGGCGACGACGCGGCGGCGCTGGAGTACGCGAAGAAGGCCACCGAGCAGGGACTGCGGCTCGCGGAGTTCTCGTACCACCGGGCGGTGATCGAGCGCGGCCTGGGCGACGTGGCCGGGGCGCGGCGGCACCTGGAGGAGGCGCTGCGGACGAACCCGCGGTTCTCGCCGGTACGGGCGCCGCTGGCCAAGCAGGCCCTGGCGACGATCGGCAAGCCCCCGGCGGGCGGCCCGGAGAACCTGCAGCCCACCACCCCGTGGGTGGCCCCGGAACTCCCGAAGGCGGCCAAGCCCGCCGCCAAACCGAAGCCGAAGCCGTAGGGGGCGCTGACCGCCGGCGGGGCTGGAAAATCCAGCCCCGCCGGCGTTTGAGGCGGTCTTTTCAGCCCCGCCGGCGTTTGAGGCGCGGGGGTCCGGGGGCGGAGCCCCAGGCGGCGGCGCCGCCCAGGAACCCCGGCTCCGCCGGGCCGGGAGCCCGGTTCCCGCAATCTACAGATTGCCCCGCTTCTCCTGCTCCCGCTCGATCGCCTCGAACAGGGCCTTGAAGTTGCCCTTGCCGAAGCCCATCGACCCGTGCCGCTCGATCATCTCGAAGAAGACCGTCGGGCGGTCCTGGACCGGCTTGGTGAAGATCTGCAGCAGGTAGCCGTCCTCGTCGCGGTCGACGAGGATCTTCAGCTCGCGCAGGGTCTCGACGGGGACCCGGGTCTCGCCGGCCCACTCGCCGAGCGTGTCGTAGTACGAGTCCGGGGTGTCCAGGAAGGTCACACCGGCCGCCCGCATCGTCCGTACCGTGCTGACGATGTCGTTCGTCGCGAGCGCGATGTGCTGGACTCCGGCGCCGCCGTAGAACTCCAGGTACTCGTCGATCTGCGACTTCTTCTTCGCGATCGCCGGCTCGTTGATCGGGAACTTCACCTTCAGGGTGCCGTCCGCGACGACCTTCGACATCAGCGCCGAGTACTCGGTCGCGATGTCGTCGCCCACGAACTCCTTCATGTTCGTGAAGCCCATGACCTTGTTGTAGAACGCCACCCACTCGTTCATCCGGCCGAGCTCGACGTTGCCCACGCAGTGGTCGATGGCCTGGAAGGTGCGCTTGGCCGGGGGCTCGACCATCGGGGCGACGGAGACGAAGCCGGGCAGGTAGGGCCCGGTGTAGTCGCCGCGCTCGACGAGGGTGTGGCGGGTCTGGCCGTAGGTGGCGATCGCCGCCAGCCGCACCGTGCCGTGCTCGTCGGTGAGCTCGTACGGCTCGTCCAGGCCGCGCGCTCCGTGCTCGACGGCGTAGGCGTAGGCCGCCTTCACGTCCGGGACCTCGATGGCCAGGTCGACGACGCCGTCGCCGTGGTCGGCGACGTGCTCGGCGAGGAAGCGGCCGCGGTCGGTGGAGGCCTTGATGACCGAGGTGAGGACGAACCGTGCGCCGCCGTTGGTCAGGACGTAGCTGGCCGTCTCGCGCGTGCCGTTCTCCGGTCCGGAGTAGGCGACGAGCTTCATGCCGAAGGCGGTCGAGTAGAAGTGCGCGGCCTGCTTGGCGTTGCCTACGGCGAAGACGACCGCGTCCATGCCCTTCACAGGGAAGGGATCGGCCTTGGCGGCGGTGCTGGGCGCGGCGTCGAGCGGCTGGGTCTCAGTCATGACCGCAGAGTCCCGCCGTTCCACAAGCTGCGCAATAGTTTCCATTTCTGCTGTACATGCTGCACAGTCTCAGCCCACCATGGGTGGGATATCTGTGCACTATGACCACCGACCGGCCACCCCGGAGGCACCCATGGGAATCGACGAACTCGACGGCAGGCTCATCGTCCTGCTCGCCCGCGAGCCCCGGATCGGGGTCCTGGAGGTCTCGCGCCGGCTCGGCGTGGCGCGCGGTACGGCCCAGGCCCGGCTGGACCGGCTTCAGTCGAACGGAGTCATCCGGGGGTTCGGTCCGCAGGTGGATCCGGCGGCCCTGGGGTACCCGGTGACGGCCTTCGCCACGCTGGAGATCAAACAGGGGCAAGGCGCGGACGTACGGGCCCACTTGGACGGGGTGCCGGAGGTGCTGGAGCTGCACACGACGACCGGGCACGGGGACATGCTGTGCCGGCTCGTGGCCCGGTCGAACGCGGACCTTCAACGGGTGATCGACCGGGTTGTCGCGTTTGATGGGATTGTTCGGGCTTCGACGGCGATTGTCATGGAAAATCCCGTACCCTTGCGGATCATCCCCCTGGTCGAACAGGCGGCCGAGGACGACTGACGGTGGACGACCGACCCGCGGAACAGCGGATGAGACGGATGAGACGGATGAGGTGACATGGCGTGAGCTTCTGGGCCTACCTGTCCAACCGCCACCAGCAGCTCCTCACCGACGCCTTCCAGCACGCCAGCGCCGTCTTCCAGTGCATGGTGATCGCGACCGCCCTCGGCGTCGCCATCGGCGTCCTCACCTATCGCAGCGGCTGGGCCGGGAACCTCGCGGTCACCTCCACCTCCACGGTGCTGACCATCCCTTCCCTCGCCATGATCGGCCTGCTGATCCCGATCGTCGGCCTCGGCGTCGCGCCCACAGTGATCGCCCTGACCCTGTACGGACTGCTGCCCATCGTCCGCAACTCCATCGTGGGGCTGCGCGGGGTGGATCCGGCCCTGGTCGACGCGGCCAAGGGCATCGGGATGTCCCGTACCGCCCAGCTGCTGAGGGTGGAACTGCCGCTCGCCTGGCCGCCGATCCTGACCGGCATCCGGGTCTCCACGCAGATGCTGATGGGCATCGCGGCCATCGCCGCCTACGCCTCCGGGCCGGGGCTGGGCAACGAGATCTTCCGCGGGATCGCCTCGCTCGGCAGCGCCAACGCCATCAACCAGGTCCTGGCGGGGACGCTCGGCGTCGTCATCCTCGCCCTGCTCTTCGACGCCGCGTACGTCCTGCTCGGCCGTCTCACCATCCCGAGGGGAATCCGTGTCTGAGCCGACGTCCGAGCCGACGCACAGCCCGCAGCCGACCGGGGGCCCGCAGCCGGCGGCGAGCCCGCAGCCGGCCGCCGCCTCCGGCTCCCCCGCCGCCTCCGGTGCCACCATCCAGCTGGAGAACCTCACCAAGCGCTACCCCGGCAGCCCCAACCCCTCCGTCGACGACGTCTCGATGGAGATCAAGGCGGGCGAGCTGGTGGTCTTCGTCGGCCCCTCCGGCTGCGGGAAGTCCACCACCCTCAAGATGATCAACCGGCTGATCGAGCCCACCTCCGGCCGGATCCGCATCGGCGACGAGGACGTCACCGACATGGACCCGGTCAAACTGCGCCGCAAGATCGGGTACGCGATCCAGTCCTCCGGACTGTTCCCGCACATGACGGTCGCCGAGAACATCGCCCTGGTCCCGAAGATGACCGGCTGGTCCAAGTCCCGCGTGAAGGACCGGGTGGAGGAGATGCTCGACCTGGTCGGCCTGGACCCGCGCGAGTTCCACGGCCGCTACCCGCGCCAGCTCTCCGGCGGCCAGCAGCAGCGCGTGGGCGTGGCCCGGGCGCTCGCGGCCGACCCGCCCGTCCTGCTGATGGACGAGCCCTTCGGCGCGGTCGACCCCATCACCCGCGACCACCTCCAGGACGAGCTGATCCGGCTCCAGCACGAGCTGCACAAGACGATCGTCTTCGTCACCCACGACTTCGACGAGGCCATCAAGCTGGGCGACCGGATCGCCGTGCTGCGCGAGCGCTCGCACATCGCGCAGTTCGACACCCCCGAGGCGATCCTCACCAACCCCGCCGACGACTTCGTCTCCGGGTTCGTCGGCGCCGGAGCCGCACTCAAGCGCCTCAACCTCACCCGGGTGCGGGACGTGGAGATCGCCGAGTTCCCGACCGTGTCCGTGGACGACCCGCTCCAGCAGATCTTCAACACCCTGCGCGCCGGCCAGGGCAACGAGCTCTTGATGCTGGACCGGCGCGGCCGCCCGTACAAATGGCTGCGCCGCGGGGACCTGATGCGCGCCAAGGGCTCCCTCGCCCGGGCCGGCCAGCTCGTGCACGACACGGTGACCCGGGACGCGACCCTGCACGACGCCCTGGAGGCGGTACTCACCGACAGCGGCGGCCGGGTGGCCGTCACCGGGCGGCGCGGCGAGTACATCGGCGTCGTGGACATGGAGACCCTGATGAACTCCGTGCACGAGATGCTGGAGGCCGACCGGCTGACGGCCGCCGAGCACGCGCACGACCTGGAGGAGCTGCGCCACCACCGCGTCGAGCGGGACCTGGAGGGGCTCCGGGACCCCGCGGAGGGCTCATGAGCCCGCGGAACCCGGTCTCCCCCGAGCGCCCGCCCGGCGAGCACGAGCTCAAGGGACACGTCTTCCGGGATCCCGAGGAGCCCGAGCCCGGCGAGGAGGTCATGGCCTCCATCGCGCCGCCCCGCCCCGGGCGCCGGCTCACCTGGGCCCGGCTGGTGACCCTGCCGATCGTGCTGGCGCTGGTGCTGCTGGCCACGTACCTGTGGATCACCAACGCCACCCTCGACACGATCGCCGAGAACTCCCTCAAGGACGGCAACGTAGAGCTCCGGCTGTGGCAGCACGTCCAGCTCACCGCGATCTCCACCTTCTGGGTGCTGGTCATCGCGATCCCGCTCGGCATCGCCCTGACCCGAAGCGGCCTGCGCCGGGCGGCCCCGCTGGTCACCGCCGTCGCCAACATCGGCCAGGCCACCCCGGCCATCGGACTGCTGGCCCTGCTGGTCATCTGGCTCGGCATCGGCCCCTCGACGGCGATCATCGGCATGGTCGCCTACGCCGTCCTGCCCGTGCTGTCCAACACCGTCGCGGGGCTGCGCGGGATCGACCCGCAGCTGGTGGAGGCCTCGCGCGGGATCGGGATGTCCTCCATGGGGACCCTGATGAAGGTGGAACTGCCCCTGGCCGTCCCGCTGATCCTGGCGGGCGTACGGACGGCCCTCGTCCTCAACGTCGGCACCGCGACCCTGGCCACCTTCGGGGGCGGCGGGGGCCTGGGCGACCTGATCACCTCCGGGATCCAGACCCAGCGAATGCCGGTGCTGGTGCTGGGCTCGGTGCTGACGGTGGCGCTGGCGCTGTTCGTGGACTGGCTGGCCTCCCTGGCCGAGACGGTCCTGACTCCGCGCGGGCTGGAGGCGTAGATGCACAGGCTCTCCGCACGGACGGCCGTGGCCTGCGCGGCCCTGCTGGCACTCGGGGTGCCGCTCGCGGGCTGCGGGCTCAAGAGCGGGTCCCCGATGGTGGACGACGTCCTGCCGGGCTCGGTCGGCCAGGGACAGCCCCTCAAGGGCGCCTCGCTCACGGTCACCTCGAAGAACTTCAGCGAGAACATCGTGCTCGGCCAGATGATCGGCCTGATCTTCAAGGCGGCCGGCGCGGAGGTGCTGGACCGCACCAACCTGCCCGGTTCGATCAGCGCCCGCGAGGCGATCATCCAGGGCGACGCGGATGCCATGTACGAGTACACGGGCACGGCATGGATCACCTACCTGGGCAACGATAAGCCGATCGCGGACCCGTACGCGCAGTGGGAGGCGGTCCGGGACGCGGACGTGAAGAACGGCGTGGCCTGGCTGCCCGCGTCCACGCTCAACAACACCTACACGCTGGCCATCAGCAAGAAGAACAACGCCAAGTACGGGCTGAAGACCATGTCGGACGTGGCGGCGCTGTCGCAGCGCGACCCCAAGGCGGTGACGGTCTGCGTGGAGAACGAGTTCGCCTCGCGGGAGGACGGGCTGCCGGGGATGGAGAAGGCGTACGGGATGAAGATCCCGGCGGCCAACGTCATGAAGATGGACGCCGGGATCATCTACACGCAGGTCTCGAAGTCCGATTCCTGCCTGCTGGGCGAGGCCTTCACCACGGACGGCCGGATCAAGGCCATGGACCTGGACACCCTCGTCGACGACCGGCACTTCTTCCCCAACTACAACGCGGCGCCGGAGCTGCACGCGAAGACGCTGGAGAAGTACCCGGCGATCGCCGGCCTGCTGGACCCCCTGTCGAAGCGGCTGACGACGGAGACGGCGCAGCGGCTCAACGCGCTGGTGGACGTGGACGGGCAGGATCCGCACGAGGTGGCGAAGGACTGGCTGGTGGCGGAGGGGTTCATCAAGGAGGGGTGAACCCCGGGGTTACACGCAAGGGCATCACTCCAAAGGAGTGGATGCAAAGAAGTAGTTGCAAAGAAACCCTTGCACAGGCTTCTTTGCAACTCTACTGTTGAGGCATGCCCGATGAGAACGCCGATTCCCAGAAGCCTTCCGAGCCGAAGGTCCGCACGCTCGACCCGCACTCCCTGCGCGGCCTGGCGCACCCGCTGCGCATCCGCCTGCTGAGCACCCTGAGCCGGCATGGACCGGCCACCGCCTCGCAACTCGCGGAGCAGCTCGGGGAATCGAGCGGGGCCACCAGCTACCACCTGCGCCAGCTCGCCGCGCACGGGTTCGTCGAGGACGCACCCGAGCACGGCAAGGGCCGGGAGCGCTGGTGGCGGGCCTGCCAGGACGGCACCCAGTTCGACGAGGAAATGATCTACGACCCCGACCCGGCCACGCGTGGTGCCGCGGAGGTCTTCCTCGCCGAGATCGTGAAGATCCACGACCAGGAGCTGTCGACCTGGCTGGGCGCCGCGCACACCTGGCCGATGGAATGGCGGCGCAGTTCCGAGCTCAGCGACTTCACCCTGAAGCTGACCGCCGAGCAGACGCACGAACTGGTCCTCAAGGTCCAGGACCTGATCAACAGCTACCGCGACCTGCCGGCCTCGGAGGGCACGGAGATGGTCCGTTTCCACACGCACGCCTTCCCGGTCCACACCAAGTAGCGCCACCCAGCAGCACCCTCCACATCACCTTTCGCAGAAGGAGTCCTGCCGTGCACGCCTTCAGCCATGCCCAGAACCACGCCGAGATCCACGCCACCCGCACCGCCGAGGCCGCCGCCTGGCGCCTCGCGAGGGAGGCCGCACCTCACGTCTCCTACGTTCCCCACCTGCGCGCCCCCGCCCTGCGCAACCGGCTCGGCGAGAGCCTGATCGCGCTCGGCATCCGCCTGATCCAGCCCGCGCACCTGAACGCATGCATCACCCGCACCACCCGAACCTCCCGCCCGCACGGCGGCATCGCGTGAGCCGTCGCCCCTTCATCGCCGTCCTGCTGGCCAACACCATCTCGATAGCCGGCAGTTCACTGACCCTCATCGGGGTCCCGTGGTTCGTGCTCCAGACCACGGGCAGCGGTCGCCGAGCCGCAGCGTGCCGCTTGGGAAGGTGTCGCTGGCCGGCTACCGGGCCGAACTCGCCGAGGGCCGGCGGTTCCTGACCCGGGCCCGGCTGCTGCTGGGCATCACGGTGATGGTGATGATGACCAACGGCATCGACCAGGGCTGGGCCTCGGTCCTGCTGCCCGTGCACGGCCGCGAGGCCCTCGGCGGAGCCACCGCGCTCGGCCTGCTGATCGCCCTCTTCGGCGGGTTCGCACTGCTGGGGCCCTGCTCTACGGAGCGTCTCGGATGAGCTTAGGTTTTCCTGGGTGGGCCTGGGTTTCAGGGTCTGCCCGGAAGGCGGCGTGTGGTGCCGGGCAGGGTGTGGACGCCTGCGGTGTGCCGCGTGCCGCTGCCGCTGGATGCGGTACGGGTGCTCATCGCGTGCGGTGCCTGCCGCCTGTGCCGCCGCTGGGTGCGGCGATTCGGTGGCTACAGCAACCGCCCCGCCGGACGCTTTCCGCCCGGTATGGACCCGGGCGGGGCGGGGACCCCGCGTCGCTTCCTGGGCACGGGGCGGATTCTCATGGGCCCACCTCCAAGCGGCAGGCCGTTCTGACCCGTACAACGACGGCCCAGCCGCCAGGACACGGCCGAAGGTGCGATCAACGGATCAGCGGATCACCCACGAAACCCAGGCCAATCGACCGACTGCACGCGGCCCTGGGGCGAGCGCTTCTCCCGTAGGACCGTGTTCGCCGCGGCGTTCCTCCTGTGCGGGGCACCGCGCTTCGTGGTCGCCGCCTTCACCGACACCCCGCTGCCGCTCGCGGTGACGATGGCGCTGTCCGGGCTGGGTGCGGGCGTGCTCAACCCGATCCTGACCACCGTGATGATGGAGAAGGTCCCCGACGCCCTGCGCAGCCGGGTCGCGGGCGTGACCACGGCCGGCTGCGAGGTACGCGGGCGCTGATGGCGTTCGGCGGCGCGTACTTCCTCGTCACGCTCTCCCCGCTGGTGTTCCGGTCCTGGCGGAGCATGGAGGCGCCGCCCGCGTCCCGGCTCAGCAGGACGGAGCCGGTTCGCCCTTCTGCAGAGCCCGCAGCGCGTTCACCGCATCCGTCAGCGAAGTGACGGGGACCAGCCGGAGCCCCTCGGGGAGTTCGGACTCGGCGTCCGAGCACTCCGCCGCCGGTACGAGGAACACGCTCGCCCCGTCGCGCCGCGCGGCCTGAGTCTTCAGGGCCACCCCGCCGACCGCGCCGACCTCGCCGGCCGCGGTGATGGTGCCCGTACCGGCGATGGTCTTGCCGCCGGTGAGATCGCCGCCGCTGCCGTTCCCGTCGAGTTTGTCGACGATGCCCAGCGAGAAGAGCAGTCCGGCGCTCGGACCGCCGACGTCGGCGAGGTTCAGCTCGACCTTCACGTCCTTGGGGTCCTTGTGGAGGTAGCCGAGGGCGGCCTCGGAGGCCGTGTCCTGCGACTTGGTCATCTCCTCCATGTTGTGCTTCTCGATCTCCTTGTCGCTTCCGCCCGAGGGGTACACCGACTCCCTCGGCATGACCGCCCGGTTGGTGTCGAACCAGTCCCCGACCAGCGCGGGCAGGGTGACGGAGGTGGAGGGGCCGGTGGCCTGGATGGTGGTCATCCGCAGCTGCCCGGTGGTCGCGCGGGTGGGGGCCCCGGTGATGGAGATGACCTGCTTGCCGTCACGGGAGCCGAGCACGTCGGCCGTGAGGCCCGGCTGCGCGATCACGAAGGGCAGCGGGGCGAAGGCCGCGACGGCGAACAGCGCGAGCACGGGCACGGCGCAGACGGCGAGGGCGGCGGGACGCGGCAGACGTGTGAGGCGAGAGAGCACCGGGCCAATCTAAGACTTGATCCGTAATTCACAAAGGGTGAGCTGCGGGTCGCGGCCGGGGCGGTGTCCGGGCTTTCCGGCTTGGTCACGCGCAGGGCGTGTCTCATCCGGGGTCGCTCGGGACCGCTGTCCGGCGGTTCGGGGAGCAGAGGTTCCACGGCGTTGCCGTGGGACTGCCACGCGGCCAGCGCCCCGAGGGGTGTTCTGGCACGGTGTGGTTGACTCCCGCAGGGCTTCTTCCAGCCCTTCGTTGAAGGTGATCTGTGCGTGCCGGGATGCGGTGGTGTCCAGGTACGCGGTGGTGGGGTCGTCCACGTCGGTGAAGCGGACGAACGCCGCCAGGGCGGCGGACACCATGTCGCGCTTGCCGACCAGGCCGCACGCGATGCACCTGTGTTCCCGGTCCCGCAGCGACTTGTTGACCCTCTCTCCGCACAGGCAGTGCTGCGACAGCGCGGTGGACCAGGTGGAGGCCCGCACGAGACGCCCGCCCGCAGCCGTGCATTCGCGCCCAAGGGCGGCGATGAGCAGTCCAGGCGTGGTCTGGGACAGGCGCTTGCCCCACAGCCGGTACCAGGTGCGGATGTCGCAGTCCTCGACCACGAGCACGGGCCCGTGGGCCGCGATGATCTGCCGGGCGACCGTGCGGGCGCGATGGCGTCGGTGCTCCGCGCTACTGGCGGCGGCTTCGGCCTGGCGGGCGCGCAGCTCCCGGTAGCCGGTGGAGAGCCGGTCTCGGCGGAACGCCTGCTTGGGCACGCCATCGACGCGTGCGGCGCGGGCACCGCCGGGCAAGGTGACAGCCTTGGGTGTCAGACCCTTGGCCGCCCGCTGCTCCGCCCGCCGAGCCTGCTTCTTCGACAGTCCGTACTGCGCGGTGTTCGTCGCCCGGCGGGAACGCTCCAGCGCCCTCGCACGGCCGCGCCGCTTCTTCGCCTCCCGCTCCAGAAGCGCACGCTCCTGGGGGCTGAGGGTGATCTCGGTGGAGGCCGGGGCACCCTCGGCAGGTTCCAGGCTGGCGGGGAAGGAGACGATCGAGATGTTGGAGACGTTGCCGTCGACCCCGCCGATCCGGTCCAGGGCGGCGGCCTGCTTGCGCAGCTGTCGTACGGCGGGAGCGGTGTAGCCGGGGCCGAGGATCATCAGGTGCGCCTCGTACACCCAACCGCCTGGAGCGGACGCCTTGCGACGTCGTACGAGATCGACCTTGTGCCAGCGGCCGGGATTCGACAGGAAGTATTCGGCCCGCGCCCACTGTCCGGGCTGCTGCGGGATACGCACGGGCAGCCCGAGGTCACCCCGGCCGGAGTCGGGGCCGCCCGCGAACACCACGGCGAGCGGGCCGGTGTGATCCCACCATGTCGCCTTCCGCGTGCCGGGCTTCCCCGACGTAGTGGTCTCGCCCGTGAGAACGACGCCTGACGGCGCGGCCGGCACTCGCATCCGGCGCGGTTGCTGGACGGTGTGCCGGCCGCCGCCGGTGTAGGCCATCACGTGGCCGTAGAGGGTTCCGACGAGGCGGAAGGTCTCCCACTTTCGGTCGGTGGTGTGGGAGCGGGCGCGGCCGGGGATGCGGGTGAAGTCGTACCAGCGGCCCGTCTTGGGAGGGCCGTGCCGCTTGCCGGTGGCGTCGGCGAACAGGTGCCGCTGGACGCCGTTCCATACCTCGTCGGCCATGTGCATGGCCAGGGCCTTCGAGGCGTGGTGCTTGAGGTGCCCGGAGTCTTCGAGGTGCTTGTACGCGCACCGCTCCAGGGCCTCACGGGACAGTCCGAGGCGCTGCCGGACCGTCTTGGCCCCGTCGCGAGCGCGCTCGTGCTCGGCGGCCCAGTAGGCATCGGCCTTGGCGCGGGCGTCCCGCTGCGCGGCGCGCTTGATGTTCCACATCGCGCCGAACAGCTTCTCCAGTCGGGCCAGTTCGGCAGGGTCGGTGACGGCCAGCGGCAGCACCATCACCGACACCTGCCCGTCATCGGGCTTCTTCCACTTCGGAGCCCTATTCTTCCCCCGGAACGTCCGCTGTGGCTGGGCAGTCCGCACACTCGTCACCCCCCGTCACGCTTCGATTACCCTACGATACGCCATGCGGGTGTTGAGATCACGGTCTTCCCCGCAACCAGGCGGAACACCCCTTATCGCGGCCACCCGGCAACCGGTCGAGCCGCGCCCCCGGCTGGCGGGGACGCGGCTCGGTGTCCTGACGGACTGCTGGTGTGCCCGGTGCTAGCGCAGGGCGTCGGCCACCTCGCGGGCGGCGTCCACCACGCGCGGGCCGACCCGCTCGGGCACTGCGTCGGCCAGCATGACGACGCCCACGCTGCCCTCCAGCCCGGTGATGCCCACGAGGGGCGCCGCCGCGCCGCTGGCGCCCGCTTCGAGCTCCCCGTGGGTGAGCGTGTACCCGGGCTCGATGAGCGTGCCCAGGCGGGCGGCCAGGATGGCCCGGCCGGCTGCCCCGCGGTCCAGCGGATGGCGGAAGCCGGGCCGGTAGGCGACGTGGTAGTCGGTCCAGGTCGGCTCGACGACCGCCACGGCGAGCGCTTCGGTTCCGTCCACGAGGGTCAGGTGCGCGGTGGCGCCTATGTCCTCGGCGAGGGAGCGCAGCGCGGGCAGCGCCGCCTCGCGCACGAGCGGGTGCACCTGGCGGCCCAGGCGCAGCACTCCGAGCCCGACGCGGGCGCGGCCGCCGAGGTCACGGCGGACCAGGGCGTGCTGTTCGAGGGTGGCCAGGAGGCGGTAGACCACGGTGCGGTTCACACCGAGGCGGTTGGAGAGCTCGGTGACGGTCAGACCGTGGTCGGTGTCGGCGAGCAGTTTGAGAACTCGGAGTCCTCGGTCGAGAGTCTGGGAGGTTTCCGCGGTCACGACGCCTCTCCCTCTTTCGGTGGGCGGCGGTGACTCTCTGGGGATAGCGCCGCCGGTCCCTCGGCGACGCACGGAGAGGCCGCCGGTAGCGGCCATGGCACCGGCTGCGCTCCCGCGGCGGCGCTGCCACGGGGCGTTCGATGCGGGGACAGTAGCGAGCGGGTTCGCTCAGCGGAAGGGCTCGTCCAGAATCCGGGCGCCTACTGCCGTTTTATGCCGGTTGAAAACGCACATCGCTGTCGATTCGTGACCTTCGGCCCCTGACTGCGGCTCATGTCTGCGCACGGCCGCATAAGGCCCCGCAGGGCCTCCCACCACGGGTGCGGCGACACCCCTACGGCGGCCCGGGCGGGCGGGGACCGTACGAAACTCCCCCCGCCCCCCGCGCCGGATTCCGTAGGAATTCACCGCATCCGGGTGGCCCACTCCTGGACCTTCTTGATCCGCTCGCGCAGCTGTCCCGCCGTGGCTTCCGCGCTCGGCGGTCCGCCGCACACGCGGCGCAGTTCGGTGTGGAGCACCCCGTGCGGTTTGCCGCTCTGGTGGACGTAGGCGCCCACCATCGTGTTCAGCGACTTCCGCAGCTCCAGCAGTTCCTTGTGCGAGACCACCGGCCGACGGTCGGCCGGCAGCTCCAGCAGGTCAGCCTCCGAGTCCGGCTTGCGCCTGCTGTGCGCGATCTGCCGTGACTGCCGCTTCTGGAGCAGCATCTGCACCTGGTCGGGCTCCAGCAGCCCGGGGATGCCGAGGTAGTCCTGCTCCTCTTCGCTGCCCGGGTGTGCCTGCATGCCGAATTCGGCGCCGTCGTAGAGCACCCGGTCGAAGACGGCGTCGGACTCCAGCGCCTCGAAGGACATCTGCTCCTCGTCGCCGGTGTCCTCGTCCTCCTGCTTGTTCGCCTCCTCCATCTCCTTCTCGGAGTCGGCGTACGGGTCTTCCTCGCCCTGCTTCTTCGGCTTGTCGAGGACGTGGTCGCGCTCGACTTCCATCTCGTTGGCGAAGCCCAGCAGGTAGGGGATGGTCGGCAGGAACACCGAGGCCGTCTCGCCGCGCCGGCGCGAGCGCACGAAGCGGCCGACGGCCTGCGCGAAGAACAGCGGGGTCGAGATGGTGGTGGCGTACACGCCGACCGCGAGGCGCGGTACGTCGACGCCCTCGGACACCATGCGGACGGCGACCATCCACCGGTCGTTGCTCGCGGCGAACTCGTCGATCCGCTTCGAGGCCCCGGTGTCGTCGGACAGCACGACGGTGGCCTTGCTCCCCGTGATCTCCCGGATCAGCTTGGCGTAGGCGCGCGCGGAGTCCTGGTCGGCGGCGATGACCAGCCCGCCCGCGTCGGGGATGCCCTTCCTGACCTCGGTCAGCCGCTGGTCGGCGGCGCGCAGCACGTTCGGCATCCAGTCGCCGCGCGCGTCGAGCGCCGTGCGCCAGGCCTGCGAGATGGCGTCCTTGGTCATCGGCTCGCCGAGGCGCGCGGCGATCTCGTCGCCCGCCTTGGTGCGCCAGCGCATGTTGCCGCTGTAGGAAAGGAAAATGACGGGCCGCACGACCCCGTCGCCCAGGGCGTTGCCGTAGCCGTACGTGTAATCGGCGGAGGACCGCCGAATTCCGTCGTTCCCTTCCTCGTAGGCCACGAAGGGAATGGGATTCGTGTCGGACCGGAACGGCGTACCGGTGAGGGCGAGCCGCCGGGTCGCCGGGTCGAAGGCCTCGAGGCAGGCCTCACCCCAGGACTTCGAGTCACCGGCGTGGTGGATCTCGTCGAGGATCACCAGGGTCTTGCGCTGCTCGCACCGGTTGCGGTGCAGCATCGGGCGCACGCCCACACCCGCGTACGTGACGGCGACCCCGTGGTAGTCCTTGCTGAGCGGGCCGGCGGAGTACTCCGGGTCGAGCCGGATCCCTATCCGGGCGGCCGCTTCCGCCCACTGCTTCTTCAGGTGCTCGGTCGGCGCGACGACGGTCACCTGCTGCACCACGTGGTGGTGCAGCAGCCAGGAGGCGAGCGTCAGGGCGAAGGTGGTCTTTCCGGCGCCGGGGGTCGCGACGGCGAGGAAGTCGCGCGGCTGGGTCTCCAGGTACCGGTCCAGCGCACCCTGCTGCCAAGCTCGCAGGGCGCTGGCGGTACCCCACGGCGCGCGGCCGGGGAAGGCGGGTGAGAGGTGGTGGGAGGCGGTAGTAGTCACGGTCTCCGGTTCGGGCTCTCGGCGGCGTATCCGTTCCGGGCGTGCATTCCGGGCATCGGTACGGCCAGCGGTACGGGCAGTCGTACGTAGGACAACCGGGCCACCTTACCGGCCCGGGCCCACCCCTCGCGGAGGGACAGGCCCGTGACCTCGGCGCGTGCGGCGAGCGTCACATTCGCCGGTTCAGCGCGCGCAGCCGCTCCGCGATCCGCCCGATGTCCTCCTCGTTCCCCGCCGCCACGTCGATGACCAGGCCGTACGCAGCGTCCTGACCGGCATCACCGAGATCGACGCCGTTGAGCGCGAGGAAGGTGGCGGCGGCGAGCCAGGCCGTGCGCTTGTTCCCGTCGACGAGCGGATGGTTCGTCGCGATCGCGTGCAACAGGGCGGCCGCCTGCTCGAACACGTCCTCGTACGCCGCCATACCGAACATCCGAGCCCTGGGCCGGTGCACGGCCGACTCCAGCAGCCCGGGGGCGCGCAGCTCGACGGGCTGGTCCTGGGCGAGGCAGGCGTGCCGCGCGAGGTCGAGAACCTCTGCGAGGGTGAGGTGGCGGGTCGGGTTGCGGGCGCTCATTCCCCGAGCCTCCTCAGCAGCCCGGCGTGCCGCCCGGCCAACCGCAACGCCTCACTTCCGGCCCGCTCCCGCTCCCCCCGCACCCAGCCCCGCACGGCGGCCAGCACGGCCTCCTCGACGCTCTGCCCGGTGGCATCGGCCAGATCGGCCAACTCCGCCCGCTCGGCGTCGGGCATGACGATGATCAGCTCACTCATCCCCGGATGCTAGCCAGCACCACTCCGGGCGTGCGCCCGATTTCCGGCCTCGTCACCCTCCGGCCTGGTCACCCTCCGGCCTCATCACCCTCCGGCCTCGTCGCCCTCCGGCCTGGTCACCCTCCGGCCTCGTCACCCCCCGGCCTCATCACCCTCCGGCCTCATCACCCCTCCGGCCGCGTCGGCGTTGGAGCCGCGCATACGGGCCGACGCCGGCCAAAATCCAGCCCCTCCGGCGTTTGAGGAGCGGGGGTCCGGGGGCAGCGCCCCCGGCAACGGCGCCGCGCCGGACGAGGGGCTCCGGCCACCCCCCTCAGCCCCGCCGGGGCTCCACGTCCAGCCGGGTGGCAACCCACGCCCCCACCAAGGCCACGCAGGCCATCGGCAGGAACACCACCACGAACGCACCGGGGTGCGAAGCCCCGGCCCCCTCCGCCACGGAGTGCGCCGCACCCACCGCTCCCCCGCCCAGCGCAGCAAACGCCGCACCCCCGGCAGCCAGCAGCACCACATTCGCCAGCGCATCAGAAATCTGCAGCGACGCGGAGTTCGCCCCCGCCTCCTCCGGCGCCGACAGCTTCAGCAGCAGCACGCTCGTGGAGCCGATGACGAGCCCCATCCCCAGGCACCCCAACGCCCACACCAGCGCCAGGATCCACACCGGCACCCATTCCACGAGCACCGCCGGCACCCCGGCGATCGCCGCCGCGACCATGATCATGCCGAGCACGATCAGCCGTTCCCGGTACGGCTCCACCCGCCCCTGCGACTGCACCCACGAGCCGGCCGCCCACGTCACCCCGCCCAGCGCGAGCGAGAATCCGGCCAGCGTCGGGCTCAGCCCCCGTTGGGTGACCAGCATCAGCGGTACGAAGCTCTCCGCCGCGATGAACGACCCCGCCGCCACGCCCCGCAGCAGCACCACCGACGGCAGTCCGCGCCGTGCCCGGTAGGTCCCGCGCGGCAGCAGCCCCAGCACGGCGGGCACCAGCAGGGCCGCCCCCGCGATCCCCGGCAGCAGCGACAGCCACTTCAGATCCTGCGCGGCGTACTGCAGCAGCCCCGCACCGGCCGAGATCCCGAGCGCGAGCCGGATCCGCCGCCGGTCGAACGCCACGGGCGGAGCCTCGGGGTCCACCGGCCCGGAGGCGCTCCGCCGTATCGCGGGCAGCGCCACGGCCAACGGTACGAAGACCAGCGCGGGGATCCCGAGGAAGACCCAGCGCCACCCGAGGTGTTCGGTCACCGTGCCCGCGGCCAGCGGTCCGACGATCGAGGGCACGACCCAGCTCGCCGCGAAGGCCGCCATGATCGCGGGCCGCAGCCGCTCCTCGTAGGCCCGGCTGACCACCACGTACAGCGCGACGATGACCAGCCCGCCCCCGAACCCCTGCACGGCCCGCCCGAGCACGAACATCCACATCGTCCCGGCGGTCCCGGAACACACCAGCCCGGCGGCGAAGGACGCGATCCCCACGGTCAGCGGCCGCAGCGGCCCCTGCCGGTCGGCCCACTGCCCGGAGAGCACCATCCCGAAGAGGCTGGTCGTGAAGTAGGCGGAGAAGGCGAAGGCGTACAGCCCGATCCCGTCCAGCTCCCGGGCGGCCACGGGCATGGCGGTCCCGACGGCGGTGGCCTCGAAGGCGATCAGAAAGATGACGGAGATGATCCCGATGCTGAGCGTCCGGTACGCGGGCCCGAGGATCCCGCCCTTCGGGTGGTCGGGCATCGGTGCGGCTGGTGCAGCAGCTCGCTGCGGGAGGACGCTCATCGCCCCAGAGTAAGGCCCGTACTGCTCTTTCGACCCTGTCATTCCGACGGATCCCAACCCCTCCTCCAGCCCTAGGCCAAAGGTCCTCCCCGCCCCCTCCCGCCTCCCTCTGTGAACGCGGCATGGCAGTCGCATTGCACGCCCCGCAGATCCCTTCCCCACCCTCCC
Organism: Streptomyces sp. AP-93; assembly: GCF_022808175.1. Lineage (GTDB taxonomy): Bacteria > Actinomycetota > Actinomycetes > Streptomycetales > Streptomycetaceae > Streptomyces. The sequence continues at coordinate 150,247 of NZ_JALGBX010000014.1, forward strand.
GCCCCCTCGTACGGTCATACCCATCACCACAACCCAGCCGTGTGCCCGAGTGGTTGAGGGACTCGCCTGCAAAGCGAGTTACGCCGGTTCGATTCCGGTCACGGCTTCCACGGCGAAGGCCGCTCAGGATGTTCCTGAGCGGCCTTCTTCTTGCTCGTGCGTCAGGGCTTCGGGAGGTCTGCGGCCCGAGCCGGCAGCCCGCCGCTGTTCTCGCATCCCGTCGCCTTGGCCATCGCGAGCGCCGCGGAATGGGCAAGGACCACGTAGTCCTCACCCAGGGCGGCGTCGCCCTTGCTGTTCCGGTACTCGTCCTGGTACCAGGCGGTGATCCTCAGCGGCACTGCGTGCGTGGAGCCGACACGGGTGCTCACGCAGTCGAAGGACACGCCACGCTCCTTGTCCGCACTCATCACCTGGACCCCCGTTCCGTCAGCTTCCGGGTTCCCGGGAGCCGGACTCCCGGCGGCGATGCGGATCTCCCCCGCCCGCTTCCCCTGGCCCACGGTTCCGGTAACCCGGCACACGGGCGCGGTGAACTGCCGGGGTCCGGGCCCGGCGTGGTACGCCTCCTCCAGAGTCTTGCCCATCGCCGAGACACCCACGGCCTGCGCGGCGTCGTTGAGCAGCTGCGAGGCCTGCAGCACGTTCATCAGCGCCTCAGCGGCAGCACCGTTGATCAACCCGGGGCAGGCCTCCGTAGGCTCCGCTTCCGGACGCTGCTTCGCAGAACGGGACGGCTTCGGCTCGGGGTCCGACGAGCCGCATCCCGCGATCGTCGCTGCGAGCACCGCGAGTGCCGCGAGTGCCGCAACGCGGGCGGTGCGGGTGGGCCGGGCAGTGTGCGGCATCGGGGTGTTCCTCTTCGTAGTCAGGGAAGGCGCTCCCCTGGCGGCCTTCGCCGTCTCCTCGCAGCCTTCCGGCCGATGCGCGTTACGCGGCGCAGCGCAACTGCTTCGTGGCGAATTGGTAGTACGGCTCCATCATCTCGGTGAAATAGGCGCGCGGATTCTCCGGCTTGCCCACCCCGGAGCCGCTGGTAAGGACGAGCTCCACCTTGAAAGCACCCTCGGGGCTCTTGCACGTGAAGGAAATCGCCGCGCCGCTGTTCCAGACGATCCCGCCGCTGCCGATCTTGATCCTGTCGGGATTCTCCTTCTCCCAGCTGGGCCAATGGAAGTTCTGCTCCACCGAAATCCGCGAGGCACGGGCGCTGAAACGGGTGTCCCCATCGACGTAGAGGTGACACGAGGTCCCCTTGTCGTTTTGGGGCAGAGCGAACACGGCCGGCGAATCGTCCCGGACCTTGTTTCCGTTGCCGGCCGTCCGGGCCACGTCCTTGCCCGCGAAAGCGCCCATGCCCCAGCAGACACGGTCCGGCAGCGGTGCCGCCCCCGGCCCGGTCTGGCCTGAGCATGCGGACAGGACCAGGACCAGGACCGCGGTGATCGCGCTCGCGCCGAAGCCGGGGGACGACTTGAGCGCCATATCAGGAACCCGCCTTACCGGAAGCCATGAGATTCCGGCCCGTCGAATGCGCGGTCCCGGTTTCCCTCGACGCACCCAGCTTGAGGTCGTCGATGTCCGTGGCCGTCATGTCCGAGCCCCTGGCCGCATTCGCGACGGCAGCCGCCGCCGCCTTGCTGGCCGACGCCTCCGCATCCGCGTAGTTGGCCATGACCCCCTTCTCGGTCTTTCCCGTCTTCTCCGCCACATCTTCCTTCGCGCTGTCGACGATGGCCTCGGTGATGTCCTCCTGAAGCCATTCGACGACGTCCCCTGCCAGTGGGACCAACTCCAGGTATTTCCCACCGGCCATGGTGATACCGCGGTTGACCCACTTGGCGCTGTCCTCGACACCCTTCACGTACTCTTCGTTCGCATGGGCGGCAGCGCCATAAGTGCCCTGCGCCCTGGCCTCGGAAAGCATGCCCGCGATCTGCCCACCCGGATTGACGGCATTGGCGATCGCGGTATCCAGTTGCGAATGGTCGGCGCGGTGCGCGATGACGTCGCTGACCAAGGCTGTCGTGTGGGTCTGCTGAGCGGTGGTGATCACGCCGTACGCCTCGGGATCCTGAGCCACCACCCCCAAGAACCGCGCCATGTCGGACTTCTTGAAGTCGGCCTGCTCGCCGAAGGTCTTGATCTCCTGCGTACTGTTCGCGGCGGTTGCCTGCAGGTCGGGCATGTACTCGGCGGCCATGCGTCCGAAGTTGCCGGACAGGCCGCCCAGCGCGGTCGGCTCGTCGGCAGTCGGCTTGGCCACGAGTTCCGGGTTGTCGCTGATCTTCTCGACGACCCGTTCCATGACGTCCGTCATCGGGCCGGTGTGCGGTACGGGCTTCGCGTCCTCGTCGCCCGCCGCGCGGCCCGACACCGCCGCTTCCAGGGCGCCGCCCAGCGCCTCTTGCGCCGCGTGCGGGTCGCCCGCCTTCGCCATGTCGAAGCCGTCCGCGTACGGCTTCTTGTCGAGCATGTAGTCGACCATGCCCTGATCCTTGCCGTGCTGACCGCCGACCGGCTCGTCGTCCTTGGTGACGATGCCGTCGCCGTTCGAGTCCTCACGGACCGGCTCGTTGAAGAAGGCCGTCGCCGCGTCCGGGTTGTTGCCCAGCGCCTCCATCAGGCCCGTCAGCGGGTAGAAGCCCCGGCCGCCGCCCTCGCCCTGGTTGAGGACCGAGTCGAGGCCGTACGGGGTGTGGTACTCCCAGGCCTTCGGATCCTTGCGGTCCATGGCGACCATGTCACGGCCGACCGAGGTCAGGAACTCCTTGTCGTACGTGCCCTCGCGGATCAGCGCACCGAGCGCCTGATAGCCGTAGATCGTCGTCACACCGCCGGTGACCTGCATCTCCTTGCGGCCGGCCTTCATCAGCTGGGTCGTCCACGCGGCGTCGAGGTGGTTCGGCACGTCCTTGTGCGTGGCCAGGCCGAGCATCGCCCCCATGTCGCTCTGGATGTTCGCGACTATCAGCGCACGGTCCCTGCCCGCGACGCCGAGACTCGTGGCGTCCAGGGACATGGTGGCGTACATCTCCAGCGTGCCTTCGGCGCCCACCGTCCGGTAGAAGCCCGTCGCGAACTCGGGATCCTCCCGGTTGTCGTCGAGCAGGTCCTCCAGCTCGCGCAGCGCCTCGGGGTGGCGGGCCGTGCCGCCTGCGCCCGCGACCTGCTTCATCAACGCGGCCGCCCGATCCGCCTGTTCAGCGTCGAGCGTGCCGTACTTCGGCGCGGTGAAGTTGTTGTCGTCCGTGACATTGGCCTGGAGCGCGCGGACGAGGGAGTCGTCCGCGTCCTGGGCGTCCTCGACGGCCCGGTCGACCCGGTCCTGCCACAGGCCCTGATTCTTGCGGAGCGATGCCTGGTAGTCCGGATCGTGCTGGGCGGCGTAACGGTCCTGCGCATCGGCCAGCGGGATGGCGGACACCCGCCCGCTCTCGTCTATCCGAAAGCCGGCGGCCGGGGCGTCCGCGACCAGCTTCTTGATCTGCTCCTGGACCGCCTTGAGGGTGGAGTGGCCGTCGCTGAGCAGGAGGTGGATGCCCTTGGCCTCGCGGGCCGCGTCGTCGAACTCCTTGGCCGTTTTGTCGACGAGCGGGCGGGCGACGCCCGCGGTGACGCCGTTCCACTGGGCCGTGTCCGACTTGGCCTTCATCCCGTTGCGGGCCGACTCCGCCAGCTCGTCCAGCTTCTTGACCATCGCGGCCCAGTCGGTGATCGCGGTCTGGAGCGGGCCCAGGGGCGCGTTCATCACGTTCTCGTACGTCGGCACGTGTCCGCCGCCTTCACTACTTGAGGAGCTGGTCGATCTTGGAGGCCGTGAAATCGGCGTGCAACTGCTGCTCTTCCTTGCTGTGCGAGGTGAGGGAGTAGTTCAGGCCGTTGGAGATGTTCGCGCAGGCGGCGACGAGGGTCTTGAGCTGCCTCTCCCAGCGGGTGTTGACCTTGAGCAGGGCCGCCCCACTCGCGAAGCCCTCGCGCGTGAGCGCGCCGGCCGCCTCGACGGTGGAGGCGGCGGCGTGCTTGCCGTCGGTGGAGAGCCGGGTGTGGAGCTTGTACGCCTCGGAGCCGACCTCGCCGATGTGGTCCTGGTCGAGCTCCAGATCGGCACTGCCGCCGCCGGGGCCGGGCGCGGCCGGGACGCTGTTGAGCCGCGTGGAGACGTTGGCGGACGCAGCGTTCCGGGCCGTGGACCATTCCTCGTCGAACGACATGCCGTGGCCTTCTCTTCCGTCTCTGGTGGTGTGCGGTTCAGCGGCGCCGGCGCCTGAGGGCAACGGCGCTGACGGCTCCGCCGATGAGCACGCAGGCACCGAGGCCGAGCGCGAGCCAGGGGAGGGCACCGCTGTCCTCCGCCTTGGCCTCGGCCTGGGGAGCGGGGTCCGCCTGGCCGGAGGGGGAGGCGGAGGTAGGCGCCGAGGGGGCCTTCGTCCCCGTCCCGCCGCCGGCTGCGGCCAGGTCGGGGAGCGGGTAGACGTCCGCGGGGCCGGGGTCGCCGGGATTGGGTACCGCGATGCGGGGGCGGACGACGCCGTAGCCGACGAAGTCGCTGCGCGCGGCGCCGTCGACGGGCTTGCCTGCCGTGTTGATGAGGACCCGGAGCACCTGGTTGTTGGTCCAGTCTGGGTGGGCGGACCAGATCAGCGCGGCAGAGGCGGAGGCGAGGGCGGTGGCGTCGCTCGTGCCGTGGCTTGTGCACAGGCCGGTCTTGCCGCCACAAGCTGTGACGATGTCCGCTCCAGGCGCAGTCAGATCCACCTGAGAACCGTGCTGCGACTCGGCCGTCGCCTTGCCGCCCTTGTCGACGGCACCGACCCCCACCACTCCTGGCGTCGCGGCTGGGTAGAGAACATCATTCGACCCGTCTCCGCGATTACCGACGCCAGCAAAGATCAACTTTCCCTTAGACAGGGCATATTTCACCGCAGCAAGGCGTTCCGGATCTTCATCACCCGAAGCCAGCGAAATATTGATGATCTTCGCTTCTGTGTCGGCTGCATAGCGGATCGCAGAAGTCCAGGCCGCGTTTTTCACGTCAACGTTCCCGGGAACACGAATCGGGAGAATCTTGGCCCCGGGCGCGAGCCCGAATGCCCCGTCCCCACTCGGGTGGTTCCCTGTGGCAGCAATAAGCGCCGCCATGGTGGTTCCGTGCTTATCCCAGTCCGTCCGCTCGTCACCGTCGTACGACGTCGCGAAGTCCTTTCCGGGGACCACTTGCCCTTCCAGTTCAGGGATACGGTCTACACCGCTGTCGATGAGCGCGACCGTGACGCCCTTGCCCGTGCTGGTCTTCCAAATGTCGTCAGCCTTCATCGACGTGAGATGCCACTGTCGCGACCGGATGGTCTCCGCGTGAGCTGGGGTCGCAGCAACCCCGGCCAGCAGCAGACCCACCAGAGCCGCGGTCGCCCTACGCTTTGCCATCCCGTGCAACGTCCGCTCCACTCAGTCGATCACCGGCGGAACGACGTTACGGTCGCCCTGCCACGTTTCTTCGTCCTCGGCCAGGTAGTCAGGGCGCTCGCCTTGCCGGCCGTCGCCACGTCGACCGGGGGCATGCGCACCCGCGCCGCCATGCCCCATCGGGCCCCCTGCAGGCCCCGCGCCCGGTCCACCGCGAATCAGTCCGGAACCGCCCTGGGTAAACGGCTGGCCACCGGAGATTGAGCGACCACCCACATTCGGCTGACGCCCACCGACGACACCGCCAGGCTCAGTTGCAAGACGACGCCCGGCCATGGCGCCGCCGAGACCGCCATGCGCACCGCCACCGCCCATACCCAGGCCGCCACCCATGCCCATGCCACGCCCGGCTGCCTGGCCTCCCTCGCCGCCGATGACCGTCCCTCGGGGAATACTCGCGCCCGGCCCACCGGGCGTCACTGGCCGACCGCCCGAGATCCCACTGTCGCGCGGGGGCAGGCCAGCGACACCGCCTGCTCCGCCACCCTTCCCACCCATACCGCCGGGACTGGGGATCCCCCCAGGACCGAAGCCGCCAGGGCCGACTCCACCGATCGGCTTCTGAACACCACCGCCCGGCGGCAGCGTCAGAGGCGGAACGAACCCTCCGGGAGGGACACCCGGACCGCCGCCCCCTGGTCCGACCGGACCCGGGCCTCCGGGCACCCCAGGGGCAGGGGGAAGGGTCGTACTCGGCGTTGGGCCGACGGTGTCGAGACCGGTGCCAATGCTGCGGTCCGGAGGTACCGGAACGGGGCCCGGTGTCGAACCTGTCGGTGGAAGGCCACTACCGCCTGGTGACGGCTGCGGGCTGGACGCAGAACCGGAATCATGCGACGAACCGCTGGGACCGACTGCTGCCGGGGCAGGCGACGAGCCGCCTCCCCCAACAGCGCCCTGACCACTCCCTCCAGAAGCACCACCAGAACGCGACGTATCGGCGTCCGTGGAAACTCCCTGCGGAATGAACGGATCCGGCAACTTTGGAAACGTCGGAACCTCCGCCATCTCCATCCCAGTAGCCGAAGCCTCGTACCCCTGCGCCAGCTTCGTCATCTGCTGAATCGCCTGCTGCCGGTCGCCGCTCAGCTTCGAGTGTGCCTGCTGGCCGATCTGCTGCGCGTCGGGGTCGTTGCGGTACTCGCGGGCGGCCTCCAGGTTGGCCGCGGCCCCGCTGTCGTACGTCGGCATGTTGGCCTTGACCTCGATGACGACCTGACTGGCCTGCGTCAGCTGCTTGCCGCCCTCGGCGCTGTACTCGCTCAGGCGCAGCGTCGCGTTGCCCGTGCGGCTGACCCAGTCCTGGAAGGCCGTGGCCGATTCGCCTTCCCAGCCGGTCACCCGGTGGTCCTTGAGACTTTCGCCGATCTCCTTGATGATCGCCGCGGCGTCCGTCAGCTGGGCTCCGCGGGCCTTGAGGGTCTCCGCGTTGGCCGAGGCGAGCATGGCCAGCAGCTGCTGGTGCGTGTGGTTCTCGAAGTTCGTCGCCATCAGAGACCCTCCACCTGCGACGTTCCGGACCCGGATGACTGCGAAGCCGAACTGTGCGGGGGCGGCGGCGCCAACGGGTCCCGTTCCGGGACGTAGTTCGCGTCCGCCTGCTTGCTGATCGCCAGCATCCGCCGCTTCGTGTCCTCGTCCACGCCCTCGAAACCACGGCCGCTCGTCTGGATCGCGATGCTGAGCCCCTCGATCTGCTCAGCCAGCCCCTTCGACAGCGCAAGCAGCTGCGTGTGCACGTTCGAGTAAGCCGTGAACAGTCGCTTGGCCTCCGCGAAGCCCTCGCCGAGGGAGGTCTCCGGGAGGGTGCCGTCCGCCAGTTTCTTGTCGCTCGCCGGAGAGCCGTCCAGCTTGGTCAGCAGACCGTCGACCCGCTTCTTGTAGTCCGTCAGCGATTCGTATTCGATCCGGAGCGCGCCCAGAGCCGCCGGCGAGGCCACGCCCACGCCGAAGTCCACTCCGAACACGCCCGGCCCATAGTCCACTGCCACGATGGCCTCCCCGACTCCCCGTCATCCCCGTTTACACCCGCTTCGCACGCATTCGCACACGCACGTCGCCAGTGTCCACAAACACTCTATCGAGAGACACCGACAGGCCCAAGTTCCGGGTTGCAGGTGCAATCAGGGTCACAAGGTTACGAGTTGGGCGCCGCCACCGCCGCCGATGGCCGGATCGGGAGCCTGTTGACGGGGCGGCCCGTGGCCGCGCGGACCGCCGAGGCGACCGCCGCCGGGGCCGTGACCACCGGGACCGCGCTCGCCGGCTTGGCGCCGAAGGGGGCCACCACGTCGCGTTCCTCGACGAGTTTGACGATGCGGACCGTCGGGGCGTCCAGGGAGGTGGGCAGGGCGTAGCCCGTGAGGTCGGGGTGGCGGATCAGGCCGGAGGCCGTGCGGAGGTTTTCCGTCAGGGCCGCGCCCACGCCCTGGATGACGCCCGCTTCGATGCGGGCCGCCAGCTGGCGGGGGTTGAGGACGCGGCCGACGTCCTGGGCGACCGCGAGTTCCACGACGCGTACCGAGCCGAGCTCGATGTCCACGTCGACCACCGCGCGGATCGCGCAGAAGGCGAGGCCCACGAAGGCGTCGCCCTGGCCGTCCCCGTCCAGCGGATCCGTCGGGTGCGGGCGGCACTGGGCCGTGGCCCAGAGTTCCTTGCCCTCCATCGCCTCCGCGACGGTCGTGGAGAAGGCTCCGTCGTACGACGTGATCCGGCCATCCGCGATCTGGAGGAGTTCGGTGGACATGCCGAGCTTGTGGGCCATCGGCTGGAGGAGCTGCGTACGGACCATCTTCGCGGCGCGTTCCACGGCGCCGCCCGAGACCCAGGTGTGGCGGCCGTGGGCGGAGGGGCCGGCCGGCGGCTGGTCGGTGTCGACCGGGGCCGTGACGACCTCGTCCACGCCCAGGATCTCCTGGACGATCTGGCGGGCGAGCGTGGAGAAGCCCTGTCCGGTGTCGACGGCCGCGCAGATGACGGTCGCCGCGCCGCCGACGATCTTCACGGTGGCCGTGGACACCTCGTCGGTGCCCTCCGCGCCGAGCATGTGGACCATGCCGACCCCGTACCCGACCCCGCGCCGTACCGCGCCCGGCTCGCCCGCGCCCTCCAGGCCGCCGGGGAGCAGCCACTCCTCCTCCGGGGTGTCCTTGGGGAGGGCGGGCAGTTCGTGGTCGCGGACCGCGCGCAGGAGTTCCGCCACGGGGGCGGGGCAGGTGACGGTCTGGCCGGTCGGGAGCAGGTCGCCGGTGGCCAGGACGTTGCGCAGGCGAAGTTCGGCGCCGTCGATGCCGAGGGCGGCCGCCAGCTTGTCCATCTGGCCCTCGTAGGCCGCGCAGACCTGCAGGGCGCCTTCGCCGCGCACGTGGCCCGACGGGGGGTTGTTCGTACGGACCGCCCAGCCTTCCACGAAGGCGTGCGGGACGACGTACGGGCCGCAGGCGAAGGCCACCGCCGCGGCGAGGGATTCCGAGGAGGCATCGGCGTAGGCGCCGGCGTCCATCAGGATCTGCGCCTCGACCTTGACCAGCCGGCCGTCCGCGTCCGCGTGGTGGCGGTAGCGCAGCAGCGTCGGGTGGCGGTGCGGGTGGCCGAGGAAGGACTCCTCGCGGGTGGCGGCCAGCTTCACCGGGCAGCCGGTGCGCAGGGCGAGCAGGCCCAGCGGGAGCTGGAACGCGGCGTCCTCGCGGTCGGCCGTCGCGCCCGGGACCCCGGTGACCACGACCCGTACGCGGTCCGGTTCGAGGCCGAAGCAGGCGGCGGCCAGGTCGCGGTCGGTGTGCGGGTCGGTGGAGGCCGTGTAGATCTCCACGCCGCCGTCGGGGCGCGGCACGGCCAGCCCGGCCTCGGCGCCGATGGGGGCGGGGTCCTGGCGGCCGATGCGGTAGAGGCCCTCGACGACGACGTCGCCGGTGGCTTCGGGGTCGCCGTAGCGCAGCGGGATGTGCCGGATCAGGTTGCCGTCGGGGTGCAGGTCGGGGGCGCCGAAGGCCTGTTCGGGGTCGGTGACCGGGTCGAGGAGCTCGTACTCGACGGCGATCGCGGCGGCCGCGAGGCGTGCGGTGTCCGGGTGGTCGGCGGCGACGGCGGCGATGGGCTCGCCGTGGTGGCGGACCACTTCGTGCGCGAAGACGGGCCGGTCGGCGATGCGGCGGCCGTGCGTGGTGGCGCCGGGGACGTCGGCGTGGGTGACGACGGCCCGCACGCCGGGCATGTCGGTGGCGGCGGAGGTGTCGATGGAGAGGATGCGGGCGTGGGCGTGCGGGGAGCGCAGCACGGCGGCCCACAGGAGGCCCTCGGCCCACAGGTCGGCGGCGTAGGGGAAGGTGCCCTCGGACTTGGCCCGGGTGTCGGTGGCCGGGACGGACGCGCCGATGCCGCGCGGGACCGCCGGCTCCGACGGCTCCGCGCCCCCGGGGAGCGGTGTCGTGACCGCTGCCGGGACCGTCGCCGCGTCGTGGGCGCTCACGCCGTGCCTCCCTCGTGGTTGCCGTGGATCCCCTGCATCCCGTGGTTCCCCTGGTTCCCCTGGTTGCCGTGGTTCCCCTGGTGGCTCTGGTTGCCCTGCATCCCGTGGACGCCGCCCTCGCCCGGCGCGGCCTGGTGCGGGATCCGGGCCTCGGCCGAGGCCGCGGCGGCCGCTTCCGCCGCCGACCCGCGCTCGGCCACGACCTCGCGCACGGCGTCGATGACGCCCGAGTAGCCGGAGCAACGGCAGAGGTTGCCGCACAGGGCCTGGCGGGTCTCCAGCTCGCTGGGGGCGTGGTTGCCTTCCAGCAGGTCGTGGATGGTCATGGCCATGCCGGGCACGCAGAACCCGCACTGCACCGCACCCGACCTGCACAACGCCTCTTGCACGTCCGACAGTTCCCCGTCGGTCGCGAGACCTTCCACGGTGCGGACCTCGCTGCCCGCCGCGGTGGCCGCCGGGACGAGGCAGGAGGCGACGAGCCGGCCGTCGACCTGCACGGCGCAGGCGCCGCATTCGCCCTGCGAGCAGCCGTCCTTGGCGCCGGCGAGGCCGAGGCGCTCGCGCAGCACGTAGAGGAGGGACTCGCCGATCCACGCCCCGGTGACGGGGCGGTCGGCCCCGTTGACGCGCAGGACGTAGGAGGCCGACGGGTGCTCGTGGTGGGCGACGGCCGCGGCGTCCGCTCCGTCGGCGGCTTCTTCCTCGTACGTCGCCCCCTCGCCCGGAGCCCCTTCGGCCGTAACCGCCGCAGCCGTCTCGACAGCCAGGTCGGCGCCGTCCGTACCCGGCGCGGGCGCGGCCCCGGCTCCGCCGGCGGCCGGCACGGCTCCGCCGTCACCCTGCTCCGCCTCCCCGGCCCCGGCTCCGGCCGGATCCCCGGCTCCAACTCCGTCCTGGCCCCCGGCTCCGCCCGGGCCCGGCACGCCCGCGCCGAACCCCTGCTCCGCCGCAACGCCCCCGGCTTCGTCAGCACCCCGGGCGTCATCACCACCCCGGGCGTCACCCTCGTTCCCCGGATGCGGCCGCTCCCCCGAGTCCGGGACCTGCGCCGGACCGTGGGCGGCTTCGATGTCGTGCGGGGCCGGGTAGCCCGGCTCCCCGTCCAGCGGGGTACCGACCCCCGGGCCGCCCAGCACGCGCGGTCCGCGCCCCGGGGCCGAGCCGGAGCCGAAGGGTCCGCCGGCCGGTGCGGAAACCCCGGGAAGCACCCCGGAGCCCAGCGGGTCGAAGCCGAGCCCGTCGGAGCCCGGCCCGTCCCCGCCCGGCTGCTGCGCCACGTACCCGCGCGCACCCTCGAAGTCCGGATGGGCCGCCCACGGTGCCGCCGCCCCGCCGGGCAGCGTCGCGGGGGCCTGGCTCCAGTCGGCCGAGGCCGCGAGCTGCCCGAAGCTGCCCGTGTCGCCGGCCCCGCCCGGGGTCCACACGTCGCTCGCCGCCTCGGGGAACCGCCACTCGGCGGTGGACCCCGGCTCGTGCACCGCAGCCCGGCCCCCCGCGAAGGGCTCGCCGAAGGGCTCCGCATAAGACTCACCGAGGGGCCCCGCGAACGGCTGCGCGAAGGGCTCGCCGAAGGGCTCCCCGACGGGCTCGGTCACCGGCTCCGCCACCGGATCCGCGAACGCCGCTGCCACCGACGCCGGAATCGGCACCGACGCCGGGATCGGCGCCCGCACCGCGGCCCCCGAAGCTCCCACACCCGCACCCGCGTCCGCCGGAGCCGCCGCACCCGCCTCCGGCCACTGCACCGGGATCGTCCACGTGCCCGTGGCCGCCGGATCCGTACTGCCCGTACCCAGCGGCACGATCATCGGCGGCGGCACGTAGCCGTGCCCGGGGGCGGCAAGGGGCTCCCCGGTTCCGAGCGCGTCCAGCATGTCCTGCGGCAGTTTCACGAAGGCCGTCGCGTCGGAGTCGTACTCGCCGCCGTGCGGCACCGGCTCCCAGCCCCAGTGGGGTCCCGCGGATCCCGTGGGACCCGCCGCACCCGTGTTCTCGTTCTCACTCATGAGCTCAGCGCCCTCCCCAGGGCCCTCCGTGCCAGCACGGCCACCGTCCGCCGCAAATGCAGTACTGCGGGAGCCACCGGCTCCCCCTGGTCGGGCACGCACGCCGCCGCGACGTACTCGCCGAAGGCTTCCAGCGCCTCGGGGGCCAGACTGCGGTCCCCGTCCCAGTCGATCAACGAAGCAACCCACTGCTCGGCTTCCAGCGGCCGCAGCGGCATCGGGGCGACCGCGCCGATCGCGCAGCGCACACCCCGGCGCGCGGGGTCCAGTACGAGCCCTACGGACGCCACCGCGCGCCCCGGTCCCGTACGGCCCGTGGCCTTGAGGAACACCTGCGGCGCGTGCAGCAACGGCACCCGCACGAAGCCGATCAGCTCTCCGGGGCGGAGCATCTCCCGGCCGGCCAGCAGGTGCGAGACCGGGATCTCGCGCCGCGATCCGCCGGGCCCGACGATGACGAGTACGGCCTCCAGCGCGGCCAGCACGGGCAGCGCGTCACCCGTCGGCGCGGCCGTGGCGATGTTGCCGCCCAGCGTGCCGGCGTTGCGGATCTGCGGCGGGCCCGCGGCGCGCGCGGCGGCGGCCAGGGCCGGGATCAGGGCGGCGAAGTCGGGCCGGCCCATGCGCGCGTGCGTGAGGCCGGCGCCGAGCAGCGCGTGGCCGTCCTGGTACTGCCAGCCGCGGATCTCGTTGATCCGGCCGAGGCCCACCAGGGCGGCGGGGCGCAGGAGTCCCGCGTTGACGGCGGCCATGAGGTCGGTGCCGCCGGCCACGGGGACGGCGGCGGGCATGGCCGCGAGCGCCGCCACGGCCTCGTCGAGCGAGGCCGGCAGCGTCACGGACTGCTCCGCGTTCCCCGCCCGCGGGTCGCTGCGGGGCCCCTGGGACGAGTCCCGTGCCTGCGGTGCGTGCGGTGCGTGCGTGGTCAACCCAGCTGCCCCTTCCCGATGTCCCGGTCCCGGCGCTCACGCCTGTCCGCCGTACGGTACGTGCTCACCGCCGGGACGTGGCAACTCTGGCACATCTTCCGGAGCACCGGACGCGAGGGTCCACCGCCCGCGCACCACCGGCGCACCACCCCCGCAAAGCCCCCCGTACCGCCCCCCGTACGGCCCCCGCACCACCCGCGCGATCCTCCGGCGGCCCCACCGCGATCCGGCCGCGGTCCCACCGCGACCCCGTCGTGATCCGGCCGCGACCCCGCTGCGATCCGGCCGTGACCGGGTCCCGCTCCGGCAACGCCGCGGCCTCGATCCCGCGCCGACGGCGCCGCGTTCCCGCCGGGGCTCCTCCCCGCGGGGGGCGGGCGGGGGGGCTCGTCACACGTTCGGGGGCGCTCCCTCGATCGGGCGGCCGAGCACCCCGGGCCTGCGCTGCCACGGCAACGGGCCGCCCGGCGGCCGGTAGTCGACCCCGAGGGCGTCCAGGCGCCGGTAGTGCGCCGTCATCCGTGCCTCGAAGTCCGCGTAGTCCCGCTCCCCGGGCTGGGGCAGCCGGGACCAGACCACCTCGGCGAAGGCCGCGAGGCGCGGGAACACCTGGTAGTCGACGCGGCTCTGGTCCTCCATCACCTCGGTCCACACGTTGGCCTGCGCGCCCAGCACATGGGCGGCGGCCTCGTCGGACAACTTCGGCGGTACCGGCTCGAACCGGTACACATCCTCCAATGTCCGTACGTACCCGATGGGCATCGGCTCGTCCTCGCCGCCCGCCTGACGGTGGTCCAGGTACACCTGCTGCTCGGGACACATCACCACGTCGTGGCCGGCCTCGGCGGCGGCGATGCCGCCCGCGTAGCCGCGCCAGGAGGACACGGCCGCTCCCGGGGCCAGCCCGCCCTCCAGGATCTCGTCCCAGCCGATGAGCCGGCGGCCGCGCTCGGCGAGCCAGCCGTCGAAGTGCCGGATGAACCAGGACTGCAGACCGTCCTCGCCGTCGACCCCCAGCTCGCGGATCCGCTCCTGCGCGACCGCGGAGGCCTTCCACTGCGCCTTGGGGCACTCGTCGCCGCCGATGTGCACGAAGGGCGAGACCTCGGCCGGGAACAGCTCCAGCAGCTCCTCGAAGACTCCCTCGTAGAACCGCAGGACGGCCTCGGTGGGCGCGAGCACGTTCTCGTTGATGCCCCAGTCGTCCCACACCCCGAGCGCGGCCGTGTCCACCACGTCCGTGTTCCCGAGCTCCGGGTACGCGGCGATCGCGGCCTGCGAGTGCCCCGGCACGTCGATCTCGGGCACCACCCGCACGTGCCGCTCGGCGGCGTAGGCGACGATCTCGCGGATGTCGTCCCGGGTGTAGAAGCCGCCGTGCGGGGTCTCGTTCCACAGCGGCGAGGCCCGGTGGCCCCACCGGCTGCGGGCGCGCCAGGCGCCGACCTCGGTGAGCTTCGGGTAGCGCTCGATCTGCACGCGCCAGCCCTGGTCGTCCGTCAGGTGCAGGTGCAGCACGTTGAGCTTGTGGGCGGCGAGCAGGTCGATGTACCGCAGCACCCCGTCCTTGGGCACGAAGTGCCGGGCCACGTCGAGCATCAGCCCGCGCCAGCCGAAGCGCGGCCCGTCCAGGAGGTCCCCGACCGGCAGCCGCCACACCGCGCCGGGCAGCGGCGCCCGCCGGCAGGCGTCGGGGCCGAGGAGCTGACGCAGCGTCTGGGCGGCATAGAAGAGGCCCGCCTCGTCGGCGCCCTCCAGGAGGACGGAGCCGGGTGCGACGTGGAGCTCGTACGACTCCGCCCCGGTCCCCCGCCCGATCCCGGGGCGCAGCGCGAGCCGGATGACCGGGCGTTCGCCGTACGCCTCCCCGCGGACCGGGGCCGGCAGCAGCCAGCCGGTGGCGGCGCCGAGTTCGCGGCGCAGCCAGCGGGCCGTGCCCTCGGTGCCGGGTGCGGCGTCGAGCAGCGGGTCGGTGAGCTCGAACGTGCCGCCGTCGGGCAGGAATCGCGCGTACCGCGGCTCCGGGATCAACTCGGGCATGGCCTCGACTCCTCCACCGTTGCATCATGTGCAACGTACGTTTCACAGGGCGCTGTCGCGGCGACCCTAACCCGCCCCCGGGGCACGGCAAAGGCCCCCGGACGCACTGGTGCGCACCGAGGGCCTTCGTCCCGTTCCAGGAGGGCCGGACGACGACTACTTGCCGTCCTTGCCGCCCTTGTCCTTGTCCCCGCCGGGGCCCATGGACTCGTAGATCTCCTTGCACATGGGGCAGACCGGGTACTTCTTCGGGTCCCGGCCCGGAACCCAGACCTTGCCGCAGAGCGCGACGACGGGGGTGCCCCCGAGCGCGCTCTCCATGATCTTGTCCTTCTGGACGTAGTGGGCGAAGCGCTCGTGGTCGCCGTCGCCGTGGGACACCTGCGGCGTCGGCTCTACGAGGGTCCCCGTACCAGTCCCGCGATCGGGCTCAAGAGTGCTCATGACTGCCAGGGTACCGAGTCCCTCGCGCGCGAGGGATTCCGCGGCGGCCGCCCCGGCCCCGGGCCGCCCCGGGCTCAGTTCAGCGACGGGTCGTCCGCGTACGTGGCCACCATGGCCAGCCCGCTGCGCTGGCGCCGCAGCACGGCGCGCCAGAGCCGCTCGGGGTCCGGGAAGGAGACGTCACCCGGCTCCGAGTCGACCACGTACCAGGCGCCGACGCCCACTTCCTCCTCCAGCTGCCCCGGGCCCCAGCCCGAGTAGCCGGCGAAGATGCGCAGGCCCCCCAGGGCCGCCGCGAGGAGTTCGGGCGGGGCCTCCAGGTCCACCAGGCCGATCGCCCCGTGCACCCGGCGCCAGCCGAGGGGGCCCTCCTCGCCCGGGATGACCGCCAGGCCCAGCGCGGAGTCCAGCGCCACCGGGCCGCCCTGGAAGACGACTCCGGGGTCTTTGGCCAGCGGAGCCCAGGGCAGCAGGACGTCACCGACGCCCACCGGGGTGGGGCGGTTGAGGACGACGCCGAGCGAGCCCTGCTCGTCGTGGTCGAGCAGCAGCACCACCGCGCGGTCGAAATTCGGGTCCGCGAGGGCGGGGGTGGCCACGAGCAGCCGCCCTGTGAGGGAGGACACCTCGGTCATGGCCACATGATCTCGCACATTCGCCCGCGAGGGGGAGTGGGCGGCGCATCCGGACCGTACGCAGCTCAGGGCGCACGGCGGCAGTACGGGGCGCGCACGGGCCGCCGGCCGGACCCGGCGCGGAAGGAGACGCTCCGCCACCTGGCGGGCACCCAGGGTGTTGTACCGAATTCATGACAGTCCTACGGCCCCGTCAGCCTTACGAACAGGGGGGTCATGCCCCTTACCCTTTTCACTGGCCCCCTGCCCACCCCTCTCCGGAACGCGAGATTCATGACCGGCATCAGTGACGATGTACTGCTTGTCCACGGCGGAACCCCGCTCGAGGGCGAGATCCGTGTCCGCGGCGCGAAGAACCTCGTACCCAAGGCGATGGTCGCGGCCCTGCTCGGCAGTGAGCCCAGCCGGCTGCGCAACGTTCCCGACATCCGGGACGTCCGGGTCGTGCGCGGGCTGCTCCAGCTGCACGGGGTGACCGTCCGCCCCGGTGACGAACCGGGCGAGCTGGTGCTCGACCCCTCGCACGTCGAGAGCGCGAACGTCGCCGACATCGACGCGCACGCGGGCTCCTCGCGGATCCCGATCCTGTTCTGCGGCCCGCTGCTGCACCGCCTCGGCCACGCCTTCATCCCGGGCCTGGGCGGCTGCGACATCGGCGGCCGGCCGATCGACTTCCACTTCGAGGTGCTCCGCCAATTCGGCGCGACCATCGAGAAGCGCGAGGGCGGTCAGTACCTGGAGGCCCCGCAGCGCCTTCGCGGCTGCAAGATCCGCCTGCCCTACCCGTCGGTCGGCTCGACCGAGCAGGTGCTGCTGACGGCCGTCCTGGCCGAGGGCGTCACCGAGCTCAGCAACGCCGCCGTCGAACCGGAGATCGAGGACCTCATCTGCGTACTGCAGAAGATGGGCGCCATCATCTCCATGGACACCGACCGGACCATCCGGATCACCGGTGTCGACCGCCTCGGCGGCTACAACCACAAGGCGCTCCCGGACCGGCTGGAGGCCGCCTCCTGGGCGTCCGCGGCGCTGGCCACCGGCGGCAACATCTACGTGCGCGGCGCGCAGCAGCGTTCGATGATGACCTTCCTGAACACCTTCCGCCGGGTCGGCGGGGCGTTCGAGATCGACGACGACGGCATCCGCTTCTGGCACCCGGGCGGCCCGCTCAACGCCATCGCGCTGGAGACGGACGTCCACCCCGGTTTCCAGACCGACTGGCAGCAGCCGCTGGTCGTGGCGCTGACCCAGGCCACCGGCCTGTCGATCGTCCACGAGACGGTCTACGAATCCCGTCTGGGATTCACCTCCGCGCTCAACCAGATGGGTGCGCACATCCAGCTCTACCGGGAGTGCCTGGGCGGCAGCGCCTGCCGCTTCGGCCAGCGCAACTTCCTGCACTCGGCCGTCGTCTCGGGGCCCACCAAGCTCCAGGGCGCCGACCTGGTCATCCCCGACCTGCGCGGCGGGTTCTCGTACCTCATCGCGGCGCTCGCCGCCGAGGGCACCTCGCGGGTGCACGGCATCGACCTGATCAACCGGGGCTACGAGAACTTCATGGAGAAGCTCGTGGAACTGGGCGCCAAGGTCGAGCTGCCGGGCGGCGACCTCGTCTGACCGGGATCTGACCGGGGTCCGACCGGAGTCCGACCAGGTTGTGACCGTAGAGATCCACCCAGACCGTCCCAGAACGCCCCCACAGGCCCCGTACAGGGCCTGTGGGGGCGTTCTGGCTCCCGGGGCCCCCGACGCACCGGGGACGCCGAGAGGCGGCCACCCGGTGCCGGGTGGCCGCCTCTGGCGTACTACGTACTACTGCCGTCCCGGGGGCCTGTGCGGCCCTCGGCACAAGGGCGGACTACTTGCCCTTGGCGGCTTCCTTGAGCTTGGAGCCCGCGGAGACCTTCACGCTGTAGCCGGCCGGGATCTGGATGGGGTCGCCGGTCTGCGGGTTGCGCGCGGTGCGAGCGGCACGGTGGGTGCGCTCGAAGGTCAGGAAGCCGGGGATGGTGACCTTCTCGTCGCCCTTGGCGACAATCTCGCCGACGGTCTCGGCGAGCGCGGCCAGAACGGCGTCGGCGTCCTTGCGGGTCACCTCGGCGCGCTCGGACAGAGCGGCCACCAGCTCACTGCGGTTCATGTTGTACTCCCGTGTTCAACGTGCCTTAGAGGCGTGAGATCGAAGCCGATGCTGCCAGGGCCCTAGGACAGTCCCCGGACCCGGGTCTGACGTCAGACCCTCTCGCCCGGTTACGCATCCTGCCCCCACCACCGGCGGGAAAGCCAATCCGGCACCCGCCGGGGTCACACGAAAAGCGCCACAGTCACGCCGCGGTGACGCTCCGTCCGCACCGGAAGGCGTCCGGATGGTGTCCGGAATGCTTTCCGCAGACGCGGACCGCGGGCCACGCGGGCATCCCCGCAACCCTATGGGCGGCCCGGGGGGCCCGCATCCCGCGACGCGCCGGGGATCAGGCGGAGGTGGGCGGCGTCACAGCCGCGGAGGCCGCCTTGCGGACGGCTCCGGCGACCGCGCCCGCGACCTTGTCGTTGAAGACCGACGGGATGATGTAGTTCGCGTTCAGCTCGTCCTCGCCGACCACGTCGGCCAGGGCGCTCGCGGCGGCCAGCATCATGTCGGTGTTCACCGTGCGCGACTGGGCGTCCAGCAGGCCGCGGAAGACACCCGGGAAGACCAGCACGTTGTTGATCTGGTTCGGGAAGTCGGAGCGGCCGGTGGCCACGACGGCGGCGGTCTGGCGGGCGATCGCCGGGTCCACCTCGGGGTCCGGGTTCGCGAGCGCGAACACGATCGCGCCTTCCGCCATGGCGGCCACGTCCTCGCCGCTGAGGACGTTGGGGGCCGAGACGCCGATGAACACGTCGGCGCCGACCACGGCCTCCTTCAGGGTGCCCGTGTAGCCCTCGGGGTTGGTGTTGTCGGCGATCCAGCGCAGCGGGGAGTCCGCGGCCGCGTCGACGAGGTCGGGGCGGTCCGCGTGCACCACACCGTGGATGTCGGCGCTGACGGCGTTCTTGACCCCCGCGGCGAGGAGCAGCTTGAGGATGGCGGTACCGGCGGCGCCGGCGCCCGACATGACCACCTTGACGTCGCCAACGGCCTTGCCCACCACGCGCAGTGCGTTGGTGAGGGCGGCGAGGACCACGATGGCGGTGCCGTGCTGGTCGTCGTGGAAGACGGGGATGTCGAGGGCCTCGCGCAGCCGGGCTTCGATCTCGAAGCAGCGCGGCGCGGAGATGTCCTCCAGGTTGATGCCCGCGAAGCCCGGGGCGATCGCCTTGACGATGGCGACGATCTCGTCGGAATCCTGGGTGTCCAGGCAGATCGGCCAGGCGTCGATGCCGGCGAAGCGCTTGAAGAGGGCGGCCTTGCCTTCCATGACCGGCAGCGCGGCCATCGGGCCGATGTTGCCGAGGCCCAGCACGGCACTGCCGTCCGTCACGACTGCGACGGAGTTGCGCTTGATGGTCAGACGGCGGGCGTCCTCGGGGTTCTCGGCGATCGCCATGCACACCCGGGCCACGCCCGGGGTGTAGATCATCGAGAGGTCGTCGCGGTTGCGGATGGGGTGCTTCGACTGCATTTCGATCTTGCCGCCGAGGTGCATCAGGAAGGTGCGGTCGGAGACCTTGCCGAGGCTGACGCCCTCGATCCCGCGGAGCTTCTCGACGATCTCGTCGGCGTGCGCCGTGGACGTCGCGGCGATGGTGACGTCGATACGGAGCTTCTCGTGGCCGGATGCGGTCACGTCGAGGCCGATGACCGAGCCACCGGAGGACTCCACGGCGGTGGTGAGCTGGGAGACCGCGGTACCGCTCGCGGGCACTTCCAGGCGGACCGTCATCGAGTACGAGACGCTGGGCGCCGTTGCCATGGCCGTGTTCCTCTTCTGTCCCTGGTTCTTTTACACACAGGGTCCCGCGCTGCGCCGCCGAGAACATGGCAGGACGGGCAGGACCTGTTGTCCGATCGTCCCACCTACCAGCCGGTACAAGGTAACCAGCTACAAATTTCAGAAGAACTCTTCCACCATACGAGATAAGTGGTGCCTGGGGAATGGGTGGCCCGTACAAAAAAGGTCCGCGCCCTCCACTTGATGGAGGACGCGGACCTGGTGCTTCATACGTCTATGACACCGACCCGCCATGCTCGCCTCGCGGCAAGTGGTCGCTCTAGGCGACTAAGGTTGGGCCCGGGGGCTTGGATCGAGTCGGTGCCGTAACCCAGGCTAACAAAGGTTCGCCGGAAGCGATCCCCCCACCGGTGACCGGTTGCGGGGACCACACCCTTGGCCGCCGACCAACCAGCCCCATGACGAGCCCTAGGGCTGGAGCAGCGCCGCGACCCCCTCGGCGTCCGGGGCGTCCCGGTCGGTGGAGATCACCGTCAGCTGCTGCGTCGCACGGGTCAGGGCCACGTAGAGCACCCGCAGACCGGCCGGGGACTCGTCCGCGATCTCCGCCGGGGAGACGACCACCGTGGCGTCGTACTCCAGGCCCTTCGCCTCCAGGCTGCCCAGCGCGACCGCCCGCTCCCCCAGGTCCGCGAGCCAGCCCGCGGCCTCCGCCCGCCGGTCCATGGCCACGACCACGCCGACCGTGCCGTCCACCTGCTCCAGCAGCCGCCGGGTCTCCTCCACGACCGTGGAGCGCAGGTCCCCGGCCACCGCCGTGAAGCGCGGCCGCAGGCCCGTCGAGCGCACGGCCGTCGGCGGCTCCGTGCCCGGCGCCGCCAGCTTCAGCACCCGCGAGGCGACCTCGGCGACCTCGGCCGGGTTGCGGTAGTTCACCGTCAGGGTGAACTTGCGCCGCGGCCGCGTGCCCAGCGCCTCGTCGCGCGCGGCGGCCGCCTCCTCGGGATCGGTCCACGAGGACTGCGCCGGGTCTCCGACCACCGTCCACGTGCCGCCCCGGCCGCGGCGGCCGACCATCCGCCACTGCATCGGCGTCAGGTCCTGCGCCTCGTCGACGATGACGTGCGCGTACTCGGTGCGCTCCGCCGCGAGCCGCTCGGCCCGCTCCCACTGGGTCTCCTCGTGGGTGGGCATCAGCTCCTCCAGCCCGCTCAGCTGGTCCAGCGGGTCCATCTGGCGCTTCTTCTTGGGCCGCGCGGGCGCGCCCAGCAGCTGCTGGAGCTCGTCCAGCAGCGCCACGTCGTGCACCGACAGGGCGCCCTTGCCGTCCGGGCCCACCCGGCGCAGGGAGCGCGCCACCTGCCGGGTCTCGCGCGGGTTCAGGTCCCGGCGCGACCAGCGCGACAGGCGCCGCTCGTCCGCCATGGAGGCCAGCACCCCGCGCGGGGTCAGCTCGGGCCACCAGGCGTTCAGGAAGTCGATGAAGGCGTCCTCCGTCGAGATGTCCTCGTCGAAGGCGGAGCGCAGCTCGGCGGCGAGCTCCGGGTCGCTGTGCCGGCCGGCCCCGCCGGACTTGGAGTACAGCGCGTCCAGCAGGAGCTTGCGGGCGCGCGGGCGCAGCAGGTTGACCGGGGCCGTGCCGGACAGGACGTTCTGCCGGATCCGGTCGAGGTCGGGGGCCTCCAGCTCCTGGCGGCGCCCGAAGGCCACCACGCGCAGCCGGTCGGGGGCGGGGGCCCCGCCCTGGCCGCCGAACTCCAGTGCTCCCCGTACGGCCTTGCGCAGCACCTTCAGCATCCGGGACGAGCCCTTGACGCGTGCGGTGGAGGGGTCGTCGTACGTGGTCGCCTCGGCGCCGTCGACGAGCGAGCCGAGCGCCCGGATGGCGACCTGGCCCTCCTCGCCGAGGGAGGGCAGGACGCCCTCGGTGTAGGCGACCAGGAGCGGGGTCGGGGAGACGATCAGGATGCCGCCGGAGTAGCGCCGGCGGTCCTGGTAGAGCAGGTAGGCGGCGCGGTGCAGGGCGACGGCGGTCTTGCCGGTGCCCGGTCCGCCCGCGACCTCGGCGACCGAGGCGGCGGGCGCCCGGATGACGAGGTCCTGCTCGGCCTGGATGGAGGAGACGATGTCGCGCATCGAGTGGGTACGGGCCCGCCCGAGGGCGGCCATCAGGGCGCCGTCGCCGATGACGGGCAGCTCGTTCCCTTCGAGGAAGGCGGTCACCTCGGGGCGCATCAGGTCGTCCTCGACGCCGAGCACCTTGCGGCCCTTGGAGCGGATGACCCGGCGGCGCACGACGCGGCCGGGCTCCTTGGGGGTGGAGCGGTAGAACGGCGCGGCCGCGGGGGCGCGCCAGTCGATGACGAGCGGCGCGTAGTCGGAGTCGAGGACCCCGATGCGGCCGATGTGGAGCGTCTCGGCAATGTCGGCCGTGAGGTCGGTACGGATCGCGTCGTCGGCGGGCTCGACGGAGGTGAAGGCGCCGTCGGGGCCCCGCTCCCCGTCTTTGCCGAGGACCAGGTCGATGCGGCCGAACAGGAAGTCCTCGAACTCGTTGTTGAGACGGTTGAGGTGGATCCCGGCACGGAACACCTGCGCATCCCGCTCAGCGAGGGCGCCGGGCGTGCCGACCTGGCCACGCTTGGCGGCGTCGTTCATCAGGAACTCCGCCTCGTGGATCTTCTCCTCAAGGCGTCGGTACACGTGATCGAGATGCGTCTGCTCGACCGCGATCTCCCGATCGCGGACGGAATCCGCCGTGCTGTCGACAGCGGCATTCTGCGCGGCCACCAAGGCCCCTTTCTGACGTGCATGGGCAGCCGTCAACCGTACGCCAAGGGGCCCGTGTGCGCACGCCCCTTCCGGGACGGCTCGCGGATCAGGACGAAGATCACGCCCGGCGGGCGGCGCGGGCGGGGTCAGCCGGGGCGGGATTCCAGGACGCGCCGACGGTGCCGGGCCACGCGCTCGCGGTTGCCGCAGAGCTCGCTGGAGCACCAGCGGCGGCGGTGTCCGCGCGAGGTGTCGAGGTAGACCCGGGCGCAGCCGTCGCCCTCGCAGGCCCGCAGCAGCTCCCGTTCGCCGGGGTCGGTGAGCAGTTCGACGGCGTCCCGGGCCACGGCGGCGAGCAGTCCGGCGCATTCGACGCCGCCGCACAACTCCCGTACGAGGTGCCCTTCTTGGTCCTGCACTGCACACAGTCCCGGGGGTGGACCGGCGGCCGCCGCGTTGACCCGGGCCAGCGCGGCCCCGGGCGGCGCGGCTCCGGCGAGCTCGGCCCGTACGAGGCTCTCGACGTCGGCGCGCAGCACCCGGAAGGCCCGCACCCAGTCGTCCCCGACGCGGCTGAGCGGCGTCCGGTCGGGCACCAGCCCGGCTCCGGTGAGCCACAGCCGCAGCCCGTCCCCGTCCCGGATGCCCTCGGCGCCCTCAGCGCCCTCTGTGCCTTCAGCGCCTCCGGGGTTCCGGCGGGGCGCGAAAGTCGCCACCAGGTCCAGGCAGACCCGCCCGGAGTCGAACCACATACCCGTCACCGCCTCCCTGTCGGGGCGTGCCCCCAGAGTGCCCGTCCCGCGGGCCGGCGGCTAGAGGGCGGGCGGCTAGAAGGCGGGCGGGTCGTCGCCCAGCAGCCGCTGGAAGAGGCGGTGGTCCTGCCAGTCCCCGCCGACGTGCAGGTAGCGGGGCGCGAGCCCGTACTGCTCGAAGCCCACCTTCGCGAGCACCCGCTGCGAGGCCAGGTTCCCGACCCGGGTCCCCGCCTCGACCCGGTGCAGCCCGACCTCGTCGCGGGCGATCCGGCAGAGCTCCTCCAGCGCCGCGGTGGCCACCCCCTTGCCGGCCCAGGCCTGGTCCACCCAATAGCCGATGCCGCCGCTGCACAGCGGCCCGAGCGCGATGGACCCGAGGTTGATCGCCCCGATCGGCACCCCGCCCCCGATCAGCACGTACGGCCGCACCCGCCCTCCGTCCCGGTCCTCGAGCAGCGCCTCGATGCGCTCCAGCTGCCCGGCCTCGGTGTAGAAGCCCGCGGCCCGCAGGGGCTCGTAGGGGGCCATGTACGCCCGGTTCCGGTCCAGCACCTCGGCGAGCCCGGCGGCGTCCGCCCCCCGGATCTCCCTCATCTCCACACCGTCAATGATCATCCGGGCACGCTAACGGATTACCGGGCCGCCCCCCAGTCCCTTCCGCCATGCTTGTAGGGAGCGGATGTCCCACACCACAGGAGGGCGTGTGCCGGCCACCCGGATTGACCTTGACGACGAGACCCTTGCCGCAGCGATGCGGCTGTCGGGCGCCCGGACGAAGGACGAGGCGGTCAACCTCGCGCTGCGCGAGTACGTCGAGCGCCGCCGCCGCGCCGGGGCCCGCATCCACTACCTCCATGCAGCCCAGGGCTGGGACGAGGAGAGCTTCTGGCGTCAGCACGCGGCGGAGAAGGGCACCGTCTGATCGCCGCCGTGGCGGGCCCGCTGCCGGAGGTCCGGGACCACGACCTGCACCGGACACTCCGCCGAGCCGAAGCCTCAGGCGTCCGCGTACTTCGTCTCGGCGGCCATGTCCAGCGACAGCCGGTAGCCGCGCTTGACGACGGTCTGGATGAGGTTCGGGGCGCCCAGGGACACGCGCAGGCGGGCCATCGCCGTTTCCACCGCGTGCTCGTCGCGGCCCGCGCCGGGCAGGACGCGCAGGAGTTCGGAGCGGGCCACGACCCAGCCCGGGCGCCGGGACAGGGCCTTGAGCAGGGCCATGCCGGCCGGCGGGACGGGGCGCAGCTCCGTGTCGACGAGGACCGCGTGGCCGCGCAGCTCCAGCCGGTGTCCGGCCACCGGGAGCACGCGGGCCCGGCCGGGGAGTTCCTGGCACAGGAGCTGCACGAGGGGTCCGAGCCGGAAGCGCTCGGGCTGCACCGTGGGCACCCCTTCCGCCTGCAGGGGCAGGGCCGTCACCGGTCCCACGCACGCGGAGAGGATCGACCCGCCGGTCAGTGCCGCGAGCACGGGTTCCCGTACGCCCCGCTCCGCGGCCCGGGTCAGCAGGGAGGCCGCCGCCGGCGCGGAGGTGAAGCTCACCGCGTCCACCCCGCCCGCGGCCACCGCGTCGAGCAGCCGGTCCAGCGGCCCGAGGTCCTCCGGCGCCATCCACCGGTAGACGGGTACGCCGACCACCTCGGCCCCGCCCGCCCGCAGGGCTTCGATGAACCCGGGCAGCGGTTCCCCGTGCAGCTGGAGGGCGATGCGCCGGCCGGCCACCCCGGCCGAGAGCAGCCGGTCCAGTACCTCGGCGAGCGATTCCGACCGGGGGGACCAGGTCTCGACGAGCCCGGCGGCCCGGATCGCCCCCTTCACCTTCGGTCCGCGCGCCAGCAGTTCGGTGTCCCGCAGCCGCCCGAGCAGTTCCTCGCCGAGCCCCCACCCGTCGGCGGCCTCGATCCAGCCGCGGAAGCCGATGGCGGTGGTCGCCACCACCACGTCGGGCGCGCAGCCGATCAGTTCCTTCGTGGCGGACAGCAGTTCGGCGTCGTCGGCGAGCGGCACGATCCGCAGCGCGGGCGCGTGCAGCACGGTGGCCCCGCGGCGGCGCAGCAGGGCGATGAGCTCGTCGGCCCGCCGGGCGGCGGTGACCCCGACGGTGAATCCGGCGAGCGGGCCGGCCGGCGGACCGGTGTGGGTGTCGTGCATGGTGACCTGCCTCGCGCAGTGGTCGGGTCCGGTGTCGGGGTCCGATATCGGGGTCCGGTGTCGCGTTCACACGCACTCGTGAGGTTCGCGTGAACCGAGCCTGCCCTGGGGGCGTATCAGGCTCGGTTCACGCGTATTTCGTCGCCGTTAACCGGCGTGTGCCCCCCGTTACACCGAGGTGAGCTGCGGCTTCGCCTCCGCCCCGGCCGTGGGGATCTTCACCTGGGCGGGCCGGCGAAGGTATACCGCCCAGGTGACGGCGCAGCACACCGCGTAGAAGCCGAGGAAGGTCACGAAGGCCGCCGTGCCCGAGCCGGAGCTCAGGAAGGCCTCCCGGAAGACCAGGTTGATGCCGAGCCCGCCGAGCGCGCCGACCGCGCCGATGAGCCCCATGGAGGCGCCGGACAGCCGTCGCCCGTACGCGGCCGCGTCCTCGCCGCTCATCCCGCGGGCCAGCGCCTTCGCCTGGAAGATGCCCGGGATCATCTTGTAGGTGGAGCCGTTGCCGAGCCCGCTGAGGACGAACAGCCCCACGAAGCCGACGAGGAACACCGGCAGGGATTCCCGTACGGAGGCCAGGATCACCACTCCGGTCGCCGCCGCCATCGACACGAAGGTGCCGAGCGTGATCCACGCGCCGCCGAAGCGGTCCGCGAGGGCCCCGCCGACGGGCCGGATCAGGGAGCCGAGCAGCGGTCCGATGAAGGTGAGCGAGGCCGCCTGGAGCGGGGTGCGGCCGAACTGCGTCTGGAGCACCAGCCCGAAGGCGAAGCTGTAGCCGATGAAGGAGCCGAAGGTGCCGATGTACAGGAACGCCATGATCCAGGTGTGCCCGTCGCGGGCCGCGTCGCGGACGGCTCCGGTGTCGTTGCGCACAGGCGCCAGGTTGTCCATCCGCACGGCTGCGAGCACCGCCGCGATCACGATCAGCGGGATGTAGGCGCCGAGCAGCAGCCGCGGGTGGCCGGCCCCGGCCGTGCCGATGACCAGCAGGGCGGCGAGCTGGACGACGGGGACGCCGATGTTGCCGCCGCCCGCGTTGAGGCCGAGCGCCCAGCCCTTCTTGCGCAGTGGGAAGAAGGCGTTGATGTTCGTCATCGACGAGGCGAAGTTCCCGCCGCCGACCCCGGTCAGCGCGGCCACCAGCAGGAACGTGTTGTACGAGGTCCCGGGCTCCATCACCAGCCAGGCGGCGACCGTCGGCGCGAGCAGCAGCAGGGCGCTGACGACCGTCCAGTTGCGGCCGCCGAAGCGGGCCACGGCGAAGGTGTAGGGCACTCGGACCAGGGCGCCCACGCAGGTGGCGGTGGCGATGAGGAAGAACTTCCCGGCGGGGTCGATCCCGTACTGCGGGCCCATGAAGAGCACCATCACGGACCACAGGGACCAGATCGAGAACCCGATGTGCTCGGAGAGCACCGAGTAGATCAGGTTGCGGCGGGCGGTCTTCTCACCCGTCTCCCGCCAGAAGGTCTCGTCCTCGGGGTCCCACCGCTCGATCCAGCGGCCACCCTTGCGCGGTGCGGTCGTACTGGTCATCACACGCCTCCACAGCTGCTGCGATCACGTCGCGCTCGTCGCGCTCGTCGGCCTTGCCGCGCTCGTCGGCCTGGTCGGGCTCGCCGCGTCTCGTCCGTGGTGACGACCGTAGGAACGGCTCGTTTCAGCCCCGGTCCCCGCCGGATGACCGGCGGGAAACCTTGCACTCACCCGACGCCCGGGCCGGGTGTGAGCGCGGGCAGCCAGCTGTCCGGGGGCACCTCCAGCCAGCCGCGCCCGGCCCCGAGCTCCGCGGCGGCGCGGCGCAGCGCGTCGAGCCCGGGATGGCTCATTCCCTTCCGCCACACCATCGAGAGCGGCGACAGCGGCACCGGGGCGGTCAGCGGCCGTTTGACGCAGCCGGGCATGTCCACGAAGCCCACCGTGGCGAGGACCGGACGGCCCGTCTTGACCATGACCCGGCGGAACTCCTCCTTGCCCACCGCCACCGGCGCGGGCGGCGCCGGCTCGATGCCCCGCCCGGCGAACAGCTCGCGCGCCAGCCCGGTCCACTCCAGCGTCCGCGGGTTCCCGGCCCCGGTGTACACCGTCTCGCCGCGCAGCGCGTCCAGCGGTACGGCGTCCAGCGCGGCCAGCGCGTGCCCCTCGGGCAGCAGCACGGCGAGCGGCTCGTACCGTACGGGCGTCCGCGCGAGGCGGGCCCGCAGCGCCGGGTCGAGGCCGTCGGCGTACCCGAAGGAGACGTCGAGGCGGCCCGCGGCGATCTCGGCGGCGGCGTGGGTGAGCCCGGACTCGAAGCGGGCCATCAGCTCGCAGTCGGGGGCGAGTTCGCGAGCCCGGTCCAGGACGGTGCGGGCGGTGCCGGGGCCGTCGGTGTTGAGGTCGACGAGCAGCGGCCGGGGCCCCGCGAACACCCCGGCCAGCTCCTCGTGCGCCCGCAGCACGCCCCGGGCCAGGGGCAGCAGCCGCTCCCCGTCCGGGGTCAGCTCCACGGCGCGGGTGGTGCGGACGAAGAGGGCCGCGCCCAGGGTCTGTTCGAGCCGGCGCACGTCCCGGCTGAGGGCCTGCTGGGCCACGTAGAGCCGGGCGGCGGCACGGGTGAAGTGCAGTTCCTCGGCGACGGCGAGGAAGGCGCGCAGCAGGCGGGGTTCCACGTCTCGGGGCGTCACCCGGGGAGACTAACAACGCAGAGCGGTGAATCGGTCCCGAACAGGTGTTGGACCGCTCGCAGCCCCCGGCCCGAGCCTTGATCCATGCCCACCACCCCGCCGTCCACCGGCCCGGTCGCCGCCGGCCCGCCGTCTGCCACCCCGCCGTCCGCCGGCCCGTCCGCCGGCCCCGTCCCGGGCACCCCGCCGTCTGCCACCCCGTCCACCGGCCCCGTCGCCGCCACCCCGCCGGTCGCCCGGTCCGGCGGCGCCGCGCGCCGCGCCGCCCCGGCCGCGCGCGGCCCGCTCATGGCCGTCTCCGGCACCACGCTGGTGCTCGTCGCCGCCCCGGCGCGGCGGGAGCACCCGGCTCGAGCGGCGCAGCCGACCCGCGCCCCGGGCCCGTACCGCCGGCTGTTCGCGCTCCCCGGCACCCGCGGGTTCACCGCCGGGAACCTCATCGCCCGGCTCCCCATGGGCATGTTCGGCGTCAGCGCCGTCATGATGATCGCCGGGCAGCGCGGCTCGTACGCCCTCGCCGGCGCGGTCGTGGCGGTGGGTCTGGCCGCCACCGCCCTCGTGGCGCCCTGGACGGCCCGGCTGGTCGACCGGCACGGGCAGGCCCGGGTCGCCGTGCCCGCCACCCTGATCGCGGTCCTCGGCTCGCTCTCCCTGATCGCGTGCGTCCGTACCGGGGCCCCCGCGTGGACCCTCTTCGCCTCCTACGCCGCCACCGCGACCACCCCCAACATCGGCGGCATGTCCCGCGCCCGCTGGACCCACCTGCTGCGGGCCGACCCGGCCTCCCGGCACACCGCGATGTCCTTCGAGCAGGCCGCGGACGAACTGGCGTACATGCTCGGGCCGGTGGCCGCCGCATTCCTGTGCACCGCCGCCTTCCCGGAGGCGGGGACCCTCGCCGGGGCCGTACTGCTCCTCGCCGGGATGCTGGTCTTCACGGCCCACCGCGCCACCGAGCCGCCGCCGGCGCCCGCCGTCCGGGGGCCGTCCCCGCTCCGCGCCCTGGGAGGGATGCTGCCGCTCTTCCTCGCCCTCGGCGCGATGTTCGGCTCCATGGAGATCACCTCCATCGCCCACCTCGGCGCCCACGGCCTCGGCGCGCTCTCGGGCCCGGTCCTCGCCCTCCAGGCGGCCGGTTCCTTCGCGGCAGGCCTGCTCTACGGCACCCTGCGCCCGCGCACGCTCCCCGCCTGCCTCGGCGTCCTGGGCTTCGCCATGACCCTGCCGCTGGCGGCGGCGGCCACCGGCTCCCTCCTCCCCCTGGCCGCCGCCCTGCTGCTGGCCGGCATGGCCACGGCCCCGGTCATGGTCACCGCGATGTCCCGGGTCCACGCCGTGACCCCGCCGGGCCGCCTCAACGAGGGCATGACCCTCGCCGTCACCGCCCTCTTCGCGGGCATCGCGGCGGGCTCGGCGACGGCCGGCTCCGCGATCGACCACCTCGGCACGACCGCCCCGTACGCCCTCCCGGCGGCGGCGGCGCTCCTGGCCCTGCTCCTGGGCGCGACAGCAACGGTACGAGCTTGGGGCGCGAGCTCGGCAGGATAGACCGTAGCGTCGGCGACCGCTTGGGCGAGGCGAGCCGTTCCGAGCTGGGATCCCTCAACGGGATACCTTTAGGGATACCTTCCGGGTATGCTGCGCGTATGGCTACAGCGATCACCACCATGAAAGTCCCCGTGGACCTCCGCGACAGGATCAGCGAGGTAGCAGCCGAAATAGGCGGGACGATGGCTTCCGCCCTGGAACGCCTCCTCGACGACCACCGCCGCCAGCGCATCCTCGACCAGTACACCCGCCTCCAGGCCGACCCGGACGCGTGGTCCGACTACATGGCCGAGTTGGGCGAGTGGGACGGTCTCGCAGGCGACGGCCTCTCCGGCGACTCCTGGGAGGCCGGTAAGTGAGTCGCCTCGCACGCCCCTGGCAGGTCTGGTACGCCGATCTCTCCCCTGTAATCGGCAGCGAACAGGCAGGCCGCCGCCCGGTCCTCGTCGTCGCCTCCCCCACGCACGCGGCCTTCCCGATCCCCATGACGATCATCGTGCCGCTCACCACCAAGACCCGGGGCCTGGACCACCACGTGCCCATCAACTCACCCGAATCCGGTCTCGACCGGCCGAGCTGGGCCCGCACCGACGACATCCGCTCCATCTCCGAGCAACGACTCGTCGGCCACACCCCCCTCGGCGTCGTCAGTGACAAGGAACGCAACGAGGTCCGCCTCTACTTGCGACTCATGCTCGACCTCTGACCCCTGACATGAACGACACGCGAAAGACCCCCCGCCCTGGCGATGTTCTCGCAGGTCAGAGGGTCTTTGCTCAACATGGGGTGGTGGAGATGGCGGGAATCGAACCCGCGTCCAA
The DNA here is from genome assembly GCF_022808175.1 of Streptomyces sp. AP-93. Lineage (GTDB taxonomy): Bacteria > Actinomycetota > Actinomycetes > Streptomycetales > Streptomycetaceae > Streptomyces. The sequence goes on from NZ_JALGBX010000014.1 coordinate 180,832, forward strand.
CGGTGCAGAAGTAGGGCTTCTCCGAGCGCATTCCGCTGCGCTTTTCTCAGCCCCGGAGATCACACGGACAAGTCTCCGACGGGCTCAGTCACTGTTTGATTTCCCTCTATCCCCCGTGACCGGAGTTAGAGGTTTAGATCCCTAGTTGACGCCAGGATCCGGACCGGGACCACTTCCGGGCTGACGCTCCTCACAGAGGCTTCAGCTCACTGTTATTAGGCAGCGAGGGTGAAGCGGGAGTTATCGCTCTTGGAGTTGGCGATTATTGTTTGCGACATATGGTTAACGAGATCATTGCCGCTTTCTCGGCTCGCTTCCCCTACATCGACATCCGCTGTCGAAACCGATCATCCCCATGTTTCACGCTGTTCAGTTATGAAATCCAGCCGGCGCTCTCCATGCGTCCCGCCAGACCGGCACCACCCGCAAGCGCGTGGTGCTGACGCCATGGTACGCGAAGTGGACCACGGTGTGCCAGGAGGTTAAAGCCGGCCGCGCTCCTTGCGCTTCACGGCCGAGATCACCCGGTTCGTCTCGCGCGTGTCCTGCTTCTCGCGCAGCGCCTGCCGCTTGTCGTACTCCTTCTTGCCCTTCGCCAGCGCGATCTCGATCTTCGCCCGGCCGTCCTTGAAGTACAGGGCGAGCGGCACGATCGTGTTGCCCGTCTCCCCCGTCTTCGAGTCCAGCTTGTCGATCTCCTCGCGGTGCAGGAGGAGCTTGCGCTTGCGCCGCGCGCTGTGGTTCGTCCAGGTGCCCTGGCTGTACTCCGGCACGTGCACGTTGTAGAGCCAGGCCTCGCCGCTCTCCACCGACACGAAGCCGTCCACCAGCGAGGCACGGCCCTGACGCAGGGACTTGACCTCGGTACCCGTGAGCACGAGGCCGCACTCGTAGGTGTCGATGATCGTGTAGTCGTGCCGCGCCTTCTTGTTCTGGGCGATCAGCTTGCGCCCTGTTTCCTTAGCCATAGTGCGGCCATTTTCGCACTACGGACCCACTCCGATGCCACTCAATACCGTGCGGGCCCGTTCCTCGACCCGGTCCGCCGCCGCCAGGTCCGGGGTGATGCCCGCGCCGTCCAGGCTGCGGCCCCCCGGAGTGCGGTACGTACCCACCGTCAGCTCCGCCACCGATCCGTCCGGCAGCTCCGTGGGCATCTGCACCGAGCCCTTGCCGAAGGTGCGGGTGCCGACCGCCACCGCGCGGCCGCGGTCCTGGAGGGCGCCGGTGACCAGCTCGGCCGCGCTCATCGTGCCGCCGTCGATCAGCGCGACCAGCGGCCGGGCCGTATCGCCGCCCGGGGTCGCGTAGAGGGCGCGCTGTTCGCCGCGTACGTCGTACGTCGCCACCAGCCCGCCGTCCAGGAAGGCGGATGCGGCCGTCACGGCCTCGGTGACCAGGCCGCCGGTGTTGCCGCGCAGGTCGAGCATGACCCCGCCGCCGGGCGGGGCCGCGCGGACCGCGGAGCGGACCCGGTCGCCGGAACCCCGGGTGAAGGAGGCGACCTTGATGACCGTGATCCCGCCGGGCAGTTCGCGTACGGTCACCGGCTCGCTGCGCAGCTGCTCGCGCCGCACGGTCTCCGTGAGGTCGGTCCCGCCGCGGGTCAGCTTCAGGACCACGGGGGTGCCGGCCTCGCCGCGCAGCAGGGCCACCACCTCGGCCACCCTGAGCCCGGTCACGCCCTGCCCGTCGACGCTGAGCAGCCGGTCCCCGGCGCGCATCCCGGCCCGCGCCGCGGGGCTGCCGGGCTGGACCCGGTCGATCTCGATGCGGCCGTCGCGCAGCCGCCCGGCCCACAGGCCGACGCCCGTCCAGTGGCCGTCCAGGTCGTCGGCGAAGGCCTCGTACTCGCCCTGGTCGTACACCGCGGCCCAGCGGTCCCCGCTGCGGCTGACGACGTCCTGGGCCGCCGACTTGGCGGACTTGCCCTCGGCGACGGCCTCGGCGGCCGCACGGGCCACGGCGTCCCGGTCGGCGGTGCCCGCTTCGCGGTCCGGCGGCGCCGGTGCCCGCGGCCCGGGCACGGCCCCGGGTGCGGCCTCGGTCTCGGTCTCGGAGGGCTCCGTACGCGCCACCAGGGCGGCGGCGTCCGTGGATCGCCCGGGGCCGGAGTGGTCCCAGCTCCCGGTGCACGCACCGGCTCCCACGGCGGCGAGGAAGGCCAACGTCAAAACGGCCCCGCGACGCACGTCGCGGGGCCGGAGACAGAAGGCGGGCAGTCCCGGCATGGCGCCGAGTCTAGGACAAGGCCCGCGGCGGTACGGGTGGTTGGCCGTACCGCTCGCGGGGCACTCGTCACACCTTCAGGTACTTGCGCAACGCGATGAAGGCGGCCAGCGAGGGCATCAGCACACCGATCACGAGCACCAGCGGCAGCTTGGTCAGGACCGAGTCCCAGCCGATGAAGTTGATGAGCTCCATCTTGTCGCGCAGCGCGGCGCCGTGGTCGATCACGAAGTACTGGCCGGCGCCGAGCATCCCGCAGGCGAGCAGCGCACCGATCAGGCCGGCGAAGGCCGCCTCCATGATGAACGGCACCTGGATGTAGAAGCTCGAGGCGCCCACCAGGCGCATGATCCCGGTTTCCCGCCGACGGCTGAAGGCCGAAACGCGCACCGTGTTGACGATCAGCAGCAGCGCCACCACCAGCATGATCAGCATGATGCCGAGGGCGGCGATGTTGAGGTAGCCGAGGAGTCTGAAGAGGTTGTCCAGCACGGTGCGCTGGTCCTCCACCGACTGGACTCCGTCGCGCCCCGAGAAGGAGGTCGTGATGACCTTGTACTTCTCCGGCTGCTTGAGCTTCACCCGGAAGGATTCGGGCATCTGGTCCGGGGTGATGGACGCGGCCAGGGCGGTGTGCCCGAACTGCTCCTTGTAGTGCTTGAAGGCCTCGTCGGAGGACTCGTACGTGACGGCCTCGACGAGGTCCATGCCCTTGAGCTCGGTCTCCAGGGCCTGCTTCTGCTCCGGGGTCACCGCGCCCTTGGAGCAGGAGGCCCCGTTGGTCGCCTCGGCGTCGTTCTTGTTGCAGAGGTAGATGGAGACGTTGACCTTGTCGTACCAGTACCCCTTCATCTTGCTCACCTGGTCGCGCATGAGCAGGGAACCGCCGAACAGGGCCAGCGACAGGGACACGGAGATGATGACCGCGAAGGTCATGGTCAGATTGCGGCGGAGACCGACCCCGATCTCCGACATGACGAACTGGGCGCGCATCGCGTCTCAGGAGCCTTTCAGTGCTGGTAGCCGTAGACGCCGCGCGACTGGTCGCGGACGAGACGGCCCTGCTCGAGTTCGATGACGCGCTTGCGCATCTGGTCGACGATCTGCTGGTCGTGGGTCGCCATGATCACGGTGGTGCCGGTCCGGTTGATCCGGTCCAGCAGCTTCATGATGCCGACGGAGGTCTGGGGGTCCAGGTTGCCGGTGGGCTCGTCCGCGATCAGCAGCGCCGGCCGGTTGACGAAGGCACGGGCGATGGCCACGCGCTGCTGCTCACCGCCCGAGAGCTCGCCGGGCATCCGGTCCTCTTTGCCGCCGAGGCCGACGAGTTCCAGTACCTGGGGAACGGCCTTCTTGATCTCGCCGCGCGGTCTGCCGATGACCTCCTGGGCGAAGGCCACGTTGTCGGCCACCGACTTGTTGGGCAGCAGGCGGAAGTCCTGGAAGACGGTCCCCAGCTGGCGCCGCATCTGCGGGACCTTCCAGTTGGAGAGCTTGGCGAGGTCCTTGCCCAGGACGTGCACCTGGCCGTGGCTCGCCCGCTCCTCGCGCAGGATGAGCCGCATGAAGGTGGACTTGCCGGAGCCGGAGGAGCCGACCAGGAAGACGAACTCGCCCTTCGCGATGTCCAGGGAGACATCTCTGAGTGCGGGGCGGCTCTGCTTCGGGTAGGACTTGGAGACGTTGTCGAATCGGATCACGGGTGCACCACGGTCGCCGGGAGTAGGTGTGCGTGACCATACGCGAACAGGCGCGAGGTGTGGACCCGGCGTCCGGAGTTGCCCGATATATCCCCTGGTCCGAGAGGTGCTCGACCGCGATTGCCCGGAGGGGCCGCGCCGAATGTCACCGAAGCTGGCACAGTGGGAGGGGGAACGGACCGGTTCCCGCGACCGTTGTAACCGAGGGGACGAAAGGAGGAGCGCATGACATATGACCGGCTCGTGTGCGCGAACTGCGCCGCACCCGTCAGCCAGGGCCGCTGCCCGGTGTGCCGGGCGAACCGGGGGCGCCTCCAGCAGGAGGGCCCCTTCTCCGGCGGTCTGAACCCGGCGGCGCTCGTCGCGCTGCTGGTGATCCTGGTGGCCGCGCTGGCACTGGTGGCTCAGCAGACGGCGTAGCTCCTCAGCCGCCACGTCCCGATCAGAAGAAGCACATACGGAAGGGCCCGGACACCTTGACGGCGTCCGGGCCCTTCCGACTGTCCGACCTGCGCGTTCCTACGTGGCTACGCGGTCTGCTCCTGCTGCTTGCGCCAGCGGATCCCGGCCTCCAGGAAGCCGTCGATCTCGCCGTCGAGCACCGCCTGCGGGTTGCCGACCTCGAACTCCGTCCGGAGGTCCTTGACCATCTGGTACGGGTGCAGGACGTAGGAGCGCATCTGGTTGCCCCAGGAGCTTCCACCGTCCTTGAGGGCGTCCATCTTGTCCTTCTCCTCCTGGCGGCGCCGCTCGAGCAGCTTGGCCTGGAGGACGTTCATCGCGCTGGCCTTGTTCTGGATCTGCGAGCGCTCGTTCTGGCAGGAGACCACGATGCCGGTCGGCAGGTGCGTGATGCGCACCGCGGAGTCGGTCGTGTTGACGCCCTGGCCGCCGGGGCCCGAGGCGCGGTACACGTCGACGCGCAGCTCGCCCTCGTCGATCTCGACGTGGTCGCTGGACTCGACGACCGGCAGCACCTCGACGCCCGCGAAGGAGGTCTGGCGGCGGCCCTGGTTGTCGAAGGGCGAGATCCGGACAAGGCGGTGCGTGCCCTGCTCGACGGAGAGGGTGCCGTAGGCGTACGGGGCCTTGACCACGAAGGTGGTCGACTTGATGCCGGCCTCTTCCGCGTACGAGGTCTCGTAGATCTCGGTCGGGTAGCCGTGGCGCTCGGCCCAGCGCAGGTACATGCGCTGGAGGCGCTCGGCGAAGTCGGAGGCGTCCACGCCGCCGGCCTCGGCACGGATGTTGACCAGCGCCTCGCGCTCGGCGTACTCGCCGGAGAGCAGGGTGCGGACCTCCATCTCGTCCAGCGCCTTGCGTACGGAGACCAGCTCGATCTCCGCCTCGGCGAGGGTGTCCGCGTCGTCCATTTCCTGGGCGAGGTCGAACAGCACCGCCAGGTCGTCGATGCGCCCGCGCAGGTTCTCGGTCTTACGGACCTCGGCCTGGAGGTGCGAAAGCTTGCTCGTGATCTTCTGGGCGGCCTCCGGGTCGTCCCACAGGGACGGCGCGGCGGCCTGCTCCTCGAGCACGGCAATATCTGCCCTCAGCTTGTCGAGGTCCAGGACGGCCTCGATCGACCCCATGGTCGAGGAGAGGGACTTCAGCTCTTCGGAAACATCGACGACTGCCACGGGTCCAGCGTAGCCGGTCCCCGGGGGGCGCTCTCCGGCCAGGCCGAATCACCCGTACTAATGGCGGGTCGTACGGGCGTACGCTCACGATATGACCGTCTTCCTCGTCAAGCGCCGCCATGTGGACCACATGCGTGTCACGACAACGAGCTGTCTGCCGCCGGACCATCCCCAAGCCTGATCCACCCCGATCCGACTTGGTCCTGTACGCGGTCTCGCGGTCCCGGCGCCAACCCTGCCGGCGGCCCTCCCCAGCCGCGGCCCCCCGCCACCCCTGGGGACAGGACCCCGTGACATCCCGAAACGGAGCCGTCATGCCGTCCGCGCACCTTTCTCCTTCTTCGTCTTCTCCTTACTCCTCCGCTCCGCCCGAGGCGCCCTCGCTACCGGTCCTGGACCTCTCTCAGGCCGACGATCCGGCGCTGCGCGATTCCTTCCGCAAGGAGCTGCACGCGGCCGCCCGGGACAGCGGCTTCCTGCACCTCACCGGGCACGGGATCAGCGCCGCCGAGACCGCCCGCATCCTGGAGCTGACCAGGGAGTTCTTCGCCCTCCCGGAGGCGGACCGGCTGGCCGTGAGCAATCTGGGCTCCCCGCACTTCCGGGGCTACACCCGCATCGGGCACGAGCTGACCGGCGGCGCCTCCGACTGGCGCGACCAGCTCGACGTGGGCGCGGAGCGGGCGGCGCCGGAGGTCGGACCGGACGACCCGGCGTACCTGTGGCTGGAGGGCCCGAACCAGTGGCCCGCGGCGCTGCCGGAACTGCGGAACGTGGTGCTGGAGTGGCAGTCCCGGCTGGCGGCGGTGGCCCACCGCCTGCTCCAGGAGCTGCTCGCCTCGATCGGCGCCCCGCCCGACTTCTTCGACGCGGCCTTCGCGGACCGGCCCCACCTGCACACGAAGCTGATCCGCTACCCGGGATCCGCCCCGACGGGCACCGACCAGGGGGTCGGGGCGCACAAGGACTACGGCTTCCTCACCCTCCTACTCCAGGACTCGGTGGGCGGGCTCCAGGTGGTCCGGGACGGCGCCTTCCTGGACGTCCCTCCGATGCAGGGGGCCTTCGTGGTCAACCTGGGCGAGCTGCTGGAGATCGCGACGGAGGGGTACCTGACGGCGACGGACCACCGCGTGGTGAGCCCGGCGGGGGCCGTGGAGCGGTTCTCGGTGCCGTTCTTCTACAACCCGCGCCTGGACGCCGTCATCGAGACGGTCCCGGGCGACTACCTGGACGCGGCGCCGGGGATAGCGCACGACGCGTCGAACCCGCTGCACGCGGAGTACGGCCGCAACGAACTGAAGGGCTGGGTCCGCGCCCACCCCGCGGTGGCGCGGCGCTGGCATCCGGAGCTGGCGGGCGCGTAGCCCCTGCGGAGCCCTGCGGGGCAGCCCCGGGCCGCTGCGCGGCCGGGCCCGGGGCCGCTGCGCGGAGCCTGTCCCCTACCCGCCCTTCCACCGTTCCCCGGGGCTCCGCCCCGGACCCGTTGCCGAGCGCGGCGCCGTTCCGGGGGCCGGCCCCCGGACCCCCGCGCCTCAAACGCCGGCGAGGCTGGATTTCCCGGCCCGCCGGCGTTCGCGTGCAGGCTGACACCAGCCGAAATCAGCCCCCGCCGGCGTTTGAGGCGCGGGGTCTGGGGCGGAGCCCCAGGGGGTCCGGGCCGCAGCCCGGGGAACGGCGGAAGGGCGGGTAGGGGACTTCGCCCCGCAGGGCATGCCACCCGCACCCGGCTACGGAGCCGTCGAGCCCGACTGCTTGTTGTCCTGGGGCGGCGCCGAGTCGGAGGAGACGGCCAGCCAGCCGCCGACACCGACGGCCGCGACCAGCGCCACCGCGGCCGCCGACAGCGCGAGCCGCCGCTTGCGGACGGTCTCCGCCCGGTGCCGCGCCGAGCCCGGCCGGTGCCCGCCGGCGGGCCGCGGCACGCGGGCAGTGCCCAGTGCCCCGCCCGCCAGCTCGTCCGGCCCCGGCACCCGCATCGAGGTGTGGGTGTCCCGGTTGGAGTCGGTGGAGGAGCCGGGGACCAGCGGAACCACGCCCCGCCGCCGCACCGGATCGGCGGCGACCGCCTCCGGTTCCGGGAACTCCACCTGCTCCGGCTCGTCCGGTTCGTCCACGTCCAGCGGCGGCATCCCCACCAGCAGCGGCAGCAGGTCCCGCAGCCGCAGGGAGAGCTCCGAGGCCCGCAGCCGCGAGGCGGGGGCCTTGGCCAGGCACTGGACCATCAGCTGCCACAGCTCGTCGGGGATGCCGGGCAGCGGGACGACGGTTTCCGTCACGTGGCGCCGCAGCACCGCCCCGGGATGCCCGCCGCCGAACGGCGTGAAACCGGCGAGGAGTTCGTACAGCACGGTCGCCAGGGCGTAGATGTCCACCGCCGCGCGCGGCGGCAGCCCCTCCACGATCTCCGGCGCCAGGTAGTCGGGCGTGCCGATGATCCGGGTGGTGGGGGCCGAGGCCCGGCCGCCGGTGGCCCGCCGCGGCGAATCGATGAGCTTGGCCACGCCGAAGTCGGTGAGCAGCGCCGGATGCGCGCCGCCCGGGCCGAGCGGGCCCTGCATGTCGAGCAGGACGTTCTCCGGCTTCACGTCCCGGTGGACGACCCCGGCCGCGTGCGCGGCGGCCAGCGCGTCGGCGACGTCCGCGACGATGGCGACGGCCGCCTCGGGGGCGAGCCGCCGCTCGCGGTCGAGGCGCGTGCGCAGGTCCGTACCGCGTACGAGGTCCATGACGAGGGCGAGGTCGTTGCCGTCCACGACGAGGTCGCGGACGCAGACGACGTGCGGGTGTTCCAGGCCCAGGAGCGCGCTGCGCTCCTGGACGAACCGTCCGACGAGTTCCTGGTCGGACGCGAGGTCCTCGCGCAGCAGTTTGACGGCGACGGGGCCGTCAGGCCCCTCGCCCAGCCACACCGTGCCCGCGCTGCCGCGTCCCAGGATCTGGTGCGCGGTGTACCGGCTGCCGATCTTCCGTGCCACAACTGCTCCCTCAGCGGCTGGCGTACGCACCAAAGCTACGCGGCCAGGTGGGTGTTGGAGTCCACGGATCGCGGCGACCTTCACTTCTGCGGGCGAAATCACGTCCTGGAAGTCGACAAATCCACGAAGTCACCGGTACAAGGCCCGGTTCGGGCGGATTGTGCCGGTACAGCGCGCCCGGTTGAGGCGGAAAGGCTCAGGAGCCCGTACCGCCCGCGGTGTCGCCGATCGTGGTGACCCAGTCCACGACGTCCGAGCCCCAGGTCCACACCTGGTCCCACCAGCCGCGGCCGGTGCCGACCCACTCCTGGAGTCCGGTGAACTCCCAGATCAGCCAGCCCGCGACGAAGAACAGCGCGATCATGACCAGGCAGCCCTTGAGGCAGCCCAGCCCCGGGATCCTCACCGGGTTCGCGCTGCGGCGGCGCGGCTCACGGGGCTCGCGCTGAGGCGGCTGCTGACGCGGCGGCGGGCCCTGAGGGGGCTGCTGCTGGGGCGGCGGCTGGGGCTGGCGGTACTGGGGCTGCCCCTGCGGCTGCTGGTACTGCTGGGGGTGCTGCTGCTGCGGCTGATAGTGCTGCGGCGGGGGCTGCGGCGCGTACTGCTGCTGCGGGTACTGCTGGGGCTGCTGGTACTGCTGCTGCGGAGGCGGTGCCTGCCGGTACGGCTGCTGCTGCGGAGGCTGCTGCTGCGGTCGCTGCGGCTGCTGCTGGGGCCGCTGCGGCTGCTGGTACTGCTGCTGCGGCGGCGGGCCCTGGCGCTGCGGCCGGCGGCGCAGGGGATCCTCGCTCGGGTCCAGGTAGTGCATCTGCGTCTGCTCGTTGCGGTCGCGGGCGGCCTGCATCTGCGACTGCCACGGGTGCGGCTGGTCCGGCCGCTGCACGGGCGGCATCACGGAGGTCGGGTCGGCCCCGGGCGCCCCCGTGCTCGGGAGCACGGACGTGGCGTCGGCCGCGCCGACCGGCGGCATCACGCTGGTCATGGCGTTGGGGTCGTAGGCCCCCATCGGGGAGGCCCCGGCCGTGCCGGGCAGCATCTGCGTGGCGTCCGCGGCGCCCGGCGTCTCGGGCACCGGCGCGGGCGAGGGGTCGGGCGCGAGGAGCGCGCCGACGCCGAGGGCTGCCTCGACCTCGGCGGCCGTGGAGTGCACGCCGATGCCGGAGGCGACGACGCGCAGGCCGCGCGCCAGGGTCTCCGCGCTCGGGCGCTCGTAGGGCTCCTTGCGCATGCAGCGCTCGATGACCGTCCACAGCGGCTCGGGCACGTTCGGCGGGCGCTGCGGCTCCTCGCTGAGGTGGCGGTGCAGGACCTCCAGCGCGGTGCCGCCGGCGAAGGGCGGCCGGCCGGTGAGGAGCTCGTAGAGCAGGATGCCGGCGCCGTAGATGTCGACGGCGGAGGTCTGCGGGCGGCCTTCGGCGGACTCGGGGGCGACGTAGGCCGGGGTGCCGACGAACTCGTGCGTGCGCGTCAGGCCCGGGGAGTCGGCCAGGCGCGCGATGCCGAAGTCGGTGAGCATCGGCTTCATCTGACCGTCGCGCTCGTCGACCAGGACGTTGGCGGGCTTCAGGTCGCGGTGGACCACGCCGTCGGCGTGGCTGGCGGCGAGCGCGTCGGCGATCTGGGCGGTGAGCAGGCTCGCGGCGACCGGGGTGAAGGGGCCGTTCTCGCGCAGGTACCGGTGCAGGTCCGGGCCGTCGATGAGGTCCATGACGAGGGCGAGGAGATCGCCCTCGACGACGAGGTCGCGGGTGCGGACGATGTTGGGGTGGGTCAGGCGCAGCAGGACGGAGCGCTCGCGCAGGAAGCGCATGACGATGTCCGGGTCCTGGGCCAGCTCCTCCTTGAGGACCTTGATGGCCACGGTCTCGCCGGGGTGGCCGGCCACCGCCGCCTCCGCACCGGCCGCCTCACGCTGGCGGGCGCGCCAGACGGTGCCCGTGGCGCCGCGCCCGAGCGGCTCCTCGAGCAGGTACTTGCTGCCGACTGGCCGCACGTCTCGCGCTCCCTGCTGTCGTCTGTCGTCGATTCCGGCGTGTGGTCCGCGTGTGGTCCGCATGTGGTCCGCGCGTGATCCACGCTCGGTCCACGCTTGTTCCACGCCTGATCTGCGCAATGGTTTTCCGGCCCACTCTAGGGCTTGTCCCGAGGGAAGACGCGGGGTGAGGGAGGTTGGTTGCCGCACATATGCACGAAGGGTGATGTTTGCGGCGTATGCCGGGGGCGATTTTCCCGGCCTTCGTGTCGATATCCGATCGGCACGCATGCAGGTCCGGTGCCGGTCCGCGACCGATCAAGATCACTTGCCGGTGGGTGGCGGGCGTGTTGAGGACGACAGGTGCGAGGATGCACCCGTACGGAACGGCCGGGACGGGAGCCCCGCCTTCCGGGCAGACCTGACCGGACGACGCGTCCGTGCCGGGTGGGGGCGGGCGGACGGGCACGGCATGCGAACGGCATGTGGGTGACCGTCCCGCGGGTCCCTGCCGGGCGCACTCACCGCGCACCGCGCAGAAGGGACCGCTGACGGCGATGCAGATCCGGCTGACCGTCCTTGGGTCGGGGTCGCGCAGCGGCCACCAGACCGCCACCGCGACCGCCTCCGGCGGGGGTACCGGCGGAGGAGGCGCGCCGGCGAGCTGTGACGTACTCGTCACCGCGCCCGCCGGCACCGCGCTGTCCGCGGTGGCCTCCGGGCTCGCTGCGACCGTCGGCGGACCCGACACCGGGGGCACGGTCGTGCTGTACGCCGGTACGGAGCGCCTGGACCCCGCGCGGTGCGCGCTCGGCGAGCCGCCGCTCGTGGACGGGGCGGTGCTGTCGCTGAACGTGCCCGGCCCCGACGTCCGGACGGACGGGACCGGCACCGGGATCGGGGACGGTCCCCAACTGCACGTCGTGGCCGGGCCGGACGCCGGCGGGGTGCACCTGCTGCACCCGGGGGCGATCCGGATCGGGCGCTCGGCCGACGCGGACGTCCCGCTGGACGATCCCGACGTATCGCGCCTGCACTGCACCGTGACGGTGCTGCCCGACGGGCGGGTGGCGGTGGCCGACCTCGGGTCGACGAACGGTACGACGCTCGACGGCGCGGTGGTCGGCGCGGAGCGGGTGGCGCTCGCGCCGGGGGCGCTGCTGCGGGTCGGCGAATCCACGCTCCGCCTGGCCGTGGGCCCGGCCCCCGCTCCCCTCCCCCTCACCCCTGACCTGGAGGGCCACCTCTCGGTCCCCCTCCCGGGACCCCACCCCGACGCGACCCCCGGCCACCCCGATCCCGTCCGCGCCGGCGCTACGCCGAACACCCCGGCGGGGTCACACCCCGAGGGCAGCACCCCTGGCGGAGCCTGGAGCGGCGCTAGGCCCGGCACCCCGGCGGGGTCGCACCCCGGCAGCGGCGCCTCCGGCCAGGCCTGGACCGGCGGTACGCCCGGCACCCCGACCGGGTCACACCCCGGCGGCAGCGCCTCCAGCGGAGCCTGGAGCGGCGCTACGCCCAGCACCCCGACCGGGTCGCACCCCGGCAGCGGCGCCTCCGGCCAGGCCTGGACCGGCGCTACGCCCGACACCCCGACCGGGTCACACCCCGGCGGCAGCGCCCCTGGCGGAACCTGGAGCGGCGCTACGCCCAGCACCCCGGCGGGGTCACACCCCCGCGGCGGCGCCTCCGGCCAGGCCTGGACCGGCACTACGCCCGGCACCCCGACCGGGTCACACCCCGGCGGCAGCGCCTCCAGCGGAGCCTGGAGCGGCGCTACGCCCGGCACCGCGGCCGGGTCGTACGCCGAGGGCGGTAGCTCCGGCGGAGCCCGGGCCGGCGGGGCGTACCCCGACGCGGGGGGCCGGGGAGCGCAGGGACAGATCCCCCACCCCGCCCCTTCCCGAAACGGGGGCTCCGCCCCCGACCCCGTCCGGCACGGCTCCGGAACCCCGGGCGCGCCCGGGGCGCACTGGGACGGCAGCGCCGGAGCGGCCCCCGCCACCCGGGGCACCGAGCACCACACCGGAGGCGGCCGTGCCGCGTCCGGCTCCGCCTCCCCGGACCCCTGGCCGTACGGCGAGGCCGGCCAGGACGGCGACGCCGACCCGCTCCGCGCCGGCCGGATCGCCAGGCCCGGGCCCGGGTCAGGCCCCGGCGCCCCCGGTGCCGGACACCACTCGCTCCCCGACCGGCCCGGCGCCGGACAGCACGGCGGAGCGCCCCAGCAGGCCGGAGCCTCAGACCCGTACACCGGAGCGGCACACGGGGGCGGAGCCCCCGGGCAGCCCGCCGGAGCGGCACACCCGGGCGCAGCCCCGCGCCCCTACGGCGGAACGGCGCACCCCGGCGGCACGCCCGCCCAGTACGCGGAGCCGGCACACCCCGGCTCGGCCCCCGGCCGGCACGCCGAACCGCAGCAGCAGGCCGGAGCCTCCGACCCCTACGGCGGAGCCGAGCACGGAGCGGGAGCGGGAGCCGGAGCCGGAGCCGGAGCCGGAGCCGGAGCCGGAGCCGGAGCCGCCGGACCGTACCCCGGAGCGGCCCCCGGAGGCGGAGCCTCAGACCCCTACGCCGGAGCGCCCCCCCGAGCCGAAGCCGCCGGGCCGTTCGGCCACGCCGGGTCGGGGTCGTCGCCGCGGACCGGGGTCGAGCACCACGGGGCGGCCGGCTGGGAGGAGCCCGGGCCGGCCCGGGCGGCCGGGACCGGGGCCGAACCCCGTCGCGGAGCGCGTCGCGGGATCGGGGCCTGGGCACGGAAGTGGGTGCGCGGGGCGGAGGCCGCCGAGGTGGAGGTGGTCGCCGAGACCGCGGCCGCCGTCACCCCGCGGCCGGGCTCCGACGATCCCGCGACCCTGCTGCTCACCGCCCTCGGGCCGGCCCCACGGCTGTGGGCCGGGCCCGCCGGGCTCGACGTCACGCTCGGCGCGGGCAGCGAGGTCGCGCTCCGCGAGACCGGCGGACTCGGCATCGCCGGCCCCCGGGCCCGGCTGACCGGTGTGGCCCGCTCCGTCATCGCGCGGCTCGCGGCCCTGCACGCCCCCGGCCAGCGCCTGGAGATCGTGCTGATCTCCACCGACCGGGCCCGCCCGCTCGCCGAACGCCGCCGCGACTGGGGCTGGCTCGGCTGGCTGCCCCACGTACGCCCCGCGCACGGGCAGGACTGCCGGCTGCTGCTCGCGTACGACCGCGATCAGGCGGCCGCCCGCGCCGGGGAGCTGACCCGGAGGCTCGACGACGGCCCCCTCGGCACGCACTGGGCCGCCGCCGGCCCGGACGCGGTGCGCGAGGCCTCGTACGGCTACCGGGGCCCGTTCACCCTCCTGGTCCTCGACGGGGACCCCGGTCCCGGGCCGCTCCGGGACATCACCAGCCGGCTGGCCTCGCACGGGCCGGCCGCCGGGATCCACGTGCTGGCCCTGGCCGAGGCGCCGGCCGCGACGCCCGCCTCGCCCGTCGCCGAGACCTACGAGGCGGCCTGCGCGGCCGCCCCCGCCTTCCGGGACTGCGGGGCCGCCGCCCTGCTCAGCGGTGATGTGGCCACGACGGTACGGACCTTCGCGGTCTCGGGCGGCAAACCGGCCGCGTCCGGCGGTACGGCCACCGCGGACGCCGTGTCGGCGGCCTGGGCGGAGCGGTTCGCCCGCGCCCTGGCCCCCCTCAAGGCCGACTCCCCCGTCGTGGAGGGCGGTTACCGCCCCGCCGCCGCCAATCTGCCCCAGACCTCCCGGCTGCTGGACGAGTTGGGGCTGGCCCGGGCCACCCCGGCGTCCCTGATGGCCCGTTGGGCCGCCGCCACCGACCAGGGGCAGCGCGTCGGCGGGCTCGCGGAGATAGTCCTCGGCACCGGCCGGCGCGGGCCGGTCGGCGCCGAACTGGTCACCGACGGGCCGCACGTGCTGATCGAGGGGCCCGCGGGCAGCGGCCGTACGGAGCTGCTGCGTTCCGTGGCGGCCTCCCTGTCGGCGGCCGCCCGGCCCGACCGGCTCGGCCTGGTCCTGCTCGACGGGGCCGGCGGCGAGCGCGGCGACGGCCTGCTGCCCTGCACGGAGCTGCCGCACGTCTCGGCGCACCTGGTCGCCTCGGATCCGCTGCGGATGCGGGAGTTCGCTCAGGCGCTGGGCGCGGAGCTCAAGCGGCGGGCCGAGCTCCTGGACGGGGTGCCGTTCTCCGAGTGGCACGCCGTGCGCGAGGTCTCCGACCGGATGGTCTCGCCCCGCCAGCCCACCCCCGGCGAGCTGCGCGGCGATCTCGAGCCCCAGCGCTCCGGCACCCTGCGGCTGCGCTCCTCGGCCACCCGCACCGATCCGGCGGCCGGGCCCAGCCCGCTGCCCCGCCTCGTCGTGCTCGTGGACGACTTCGACGCGCTGGTCGCGCCGGGCCTGGGCAGCACGGGCCGCCCCGCCGCCGGTTCGGTGGTCCGCGCGCTGGAGGCGGTCGCCCGCGAGGGAGCCCGCCTCGGGGTGCACCTGGTGGCCACCAGCGCCCGCCCGGACCGGACGGCCGACACCGAGCTGGCCCGGCTCACGACCCTGCGCGTGGAGCTCGACGCCCCCGACCAGCCGGGCCCCGGCCGGGGCGTGCTCCGGTACGCCGACGGGCGCACGGTCCCCTTCCAGGGCGGCCGGGTCACCGGCCGGATCCCCCGGACGGCGACGCTGCGGCCGACGGTGGTGCCGGTGGAGTGGGAGCGGATGGGCGATCCGCCGGCCCGTCGCCCGGTGCGCGAGCTGGGCAACGGCCCGACCGACCTGGCGCTGCTGGCCAGCGCCCTGGACCGGGCCTCCCACCTGGTGTCGGCGGTCCCGGTGCTGTTCCCGCCGGCCCCCTGAACCGACCCTGACCGCCCCCGGGCAGGCCCCCGAGCGGTCCAGCGCCCACCCCCGTACCCCGCGAGGCGGTATTGCGGGGGTGCGCGGGTCGGCGTAGACCTTGTGGCACGGGACACACCATCGCCAGCGAGGCATCGGGGGCACCGCCATGCGCAAGCACGGAACGAGCCGCACGACATCCCTTCGTACGCACCACACGTGGGCCGCTCTGGCCGTGGCCGGCGCGCTCGCGCTGAGCGCCTGCGGCGGCGACGGCAAGGAGCCCGCGAAGGGCACGGACGGCCCCGACACCTCGGGCGGGCCGTCCGTCGCGTTGCCCCGTCTCGACGGGGAGAAGCTTGAGGTCGCCGCCGTCTGGACGGGCGCGGAACAGGCCAACTTCCTCAAGGTCCTGAAGGAGTTCGAGCGGCGCACGGGCGCCACGGTCACCTTCGTGCCGGCGCAGGACCCGATCGTCACCTTCCTCGGCTCGAAGATCGCGGGCGGCGCCCCGCCGGACGTGGCGCTGCTTCCGCAGGTCGGGGCGCTGGTCTCGGCGGTCAAGAACAAGTGGGCGAAGCCGGTGGGCGCCGACGCGCAGGCCCAGCTCGACCAGAACTTCTCGCCCGGCTGGAAGACGCTGGGCGCGGTCGACGGCACCCAGTACGGCGTGTACTACAAGGCCGCCAACAAGTCGCTGATCTGGTACAACGCGAAGGCCTTCGAGGCGGCGGGCGTACGGCCCCCGGCGACCTGGAAGGAGCTCCTCACGGCCGCCGACACCCTGTCCGCGTCCGGCACCCCGGCGGTCTCGGTGGCCGGGGCCGACGGCTGGACCCTGACCGACTGGTTCGAGAACGTCTACCTCTCGCAGGCGGGTCCGGAGAAGTACGACCAGTTGGCGAAGCACGAGATCAAGTGGACGGACGACAGCGTCAAGCAGGCGCTGACCACGCTCGCCGAGCTGTTCGGCCGCAAGGACTTCCTGGCGGGCGGCCAGAGCGGGGCGCTGGCGACCGAGTTCCCGAAGTCGGTGACGCAGACCTTCACCGGCGGCGACCGGCCGGCGGCCGCGATGGTCTTCGAGGGCGACTTCGTGGCGGTGAACATCGGGCAGACGCAGGCGAAGGTGGGCACGGACGCGCTGGTCTTCCCCTTCCCGGCGGTCGGCGCCATGGCCCCGGTGGTCTCGGGCGGGGACGTGGCGGTCGCGCTGAAGGACTCGAAGGGCGCGCAGGCGCTGCTGACGTTCCTGGCCTCGGTGGACTCGGCGCGGATCCACGCCCGTGAGGGGGGCTTCCTCTCCCCGAACAAGGCGCTCGAACCGGACGCGTACCCGAACGACATCCAGCGCGGCATCGCCGAGGCCCTGATCGCGGCGGGCGACCGCTTCCGCTTCGACATGTCGGACCAGGCCCCGGCGGCCTTCGGCGGCACCCCGGGCGCGGGCGAGTGGAAGGCGCTCCAGGACTTCCTGGCGAACCCGGCCGACGTGGCGGGGACGCAGGCGAGGCTGGAGGCGGACGCGGCCAAGGCCTACGGGAACTGATCCCGGTGGAGTCCCCCACCGGATCCCCCGCGGCTTCTCCTTCCGGACCCCCTACGGGATCCCCCGCGGCCGACCCCACGACCGGCCCCACGACCGGCCCGTCGGCCTCCCCGGCGACGGGCCCCGCCACGAGCCCCGCGACAGGCCCCGCCACGAGCCCCGCCACGGGCCCCGCCACGGGCCCCGCCACGGGCCCCGGCTCCCCGAGGAGCAAGGAGAACCGGCGCCGCCGCCTGACCGCCGCGGCGTTCCTGCTCCCCGCCCTCGTCCTGCTCGGCGCGCTCGTCGTGCACCCCATCGGCTACTCGCTCTACCGCAGCTTCTTCGACCGCTCCGGCGAGGATTTCGTGGGCGCCGGGAACTACGGGGAGATCCTGCGCGACGACACGATCCGCACCGCGCTGGGGAACACGGCGATCTGGGTGGTACTGGCCCCGGTCACGGCCACCGCCCTCGGCCTGCTCTTCGCCGTGCTGACCGAACGGGTGCGCTGGGGAACGGCCTTCAAGCTGATCGTCTTCATGCCGATGGCCATTTCGATGCTCGCCGCGGGCATCATCTTCCGGCTCGTCTACGACGCCGACCCGGACCGGGGCGTGGCCAACGCCGTCTGGGTCGGCGTCCACGACACCTTCGCCGAGTCCTCCGCCTTCCCCAAGGCCCGCCCCGGCCGGGACTCGCCGCTGGTCCCGGCGGACGGGGGCGCGTACGTGACCCGCGATCCGGTACGGGCGGGCGTGCCCGCGCCGCTCCCGCTGGTCGGCATCGCCCCCGAGGCCCTCCCCCCGGGAACGCGCACGGCGCGGCCGGCCGCCACCGAGCCCGGGAAGGTCACCGGCACCGCCTGGCAGGACTTCACCCGGGGCGGGGGCGGCGCGACGAACACGGTCGACGCCACCGAGTCCGCGCTGTCGGGGCTGCGCGTCGAGGCGGTCAAGGACGGCCGGGTGGTCGACTCGGCGAGGACCCGGGCCGACGGCACCTTCACCCTGTCCGCCGCGGCCGACGGCGCGACTCTGCGGCTGCCCGCCTCGAACTTCCGGGAGGCGTACGGGGGCGTCGAGTGGCTCGGCCCGACCCTGGTGACCCCGGCGGTGATCGGGGCGTACGTATGGATGTGGGCCGGGTTCGCGATGGTGCTGATCGGGGCGGGGCTGGCGGCCGTACCGCGCGAGCTGCTGGAGGCGGCGCGGGTGGACGGGGCGAGCGAGTGGCAGGTGCTGCGGCGGATCACGGTGCCGCTGCTGGCGCCCGTCCTGGCCGTCGTGCTGGTCACCCTCGTCATCAACGTCATGAAGGTCTTCGACCTGGTCTTCGTGATCGCCCCGGGCGCGGTGCAGGACGACGCCAACGTCCTGGCCCTCCAGCTGTACCGGACCTCCTTCGGTACGGACGCCGATCCGGGGCTGGGAAGCGCCATCGCGGTGCTGCTGCTGGTGCTGGTGGCTCCGGTCATGGCCTACAACATCCGCCGGATGCGCCGGGAGGCCCGCCGATGAGCACAGCGCCGCGCACCCCGTCCCGTACGCAGTCCCGTAGGCAGTCCCGTGCGCAGTCCCGCGCTCAGTCCCGTAAGCCGTCCCCCACCTCACCCCTCGCCCCTCCCCGCATCCCGCCCACCGCGCGGTCCCTCGCCGCCCGGGCGGCCGGCGGGGCGCTGCGCGTCTTCCTGGTCCTCGCGGGCCTGTTCTGGCTGCTGCCCACGCTCGGGCTGCTGGTCTCCTCCTTCCTCTCACCCACCGCGCTGAACGACGGAGGCTGGTGGCAGGTGTTGACGGCGCCCTCCCGGCTGACGGCCGACAACTACGAGCGGCTGCTGGCCAACGAGACCGTCACGGGGTCGCTGATCGACACGGCGGCCATCGCCGTCCCGGCGACCCTGCTCGTCCTGGTGCTGGGGGCGTTCGCCGGATACGCCTTCGCCTGGCTGGAGTTCCCGGGCCGCGACTGGCTGTTCCTGATCGTGGTCGCGCTGCTCGTCGTACCCGTCCAGGTGGCGCTGATCCCCGTCTCCGAACTCTTCGGCTCCATCGGCCTGTTCGAGACGACGGCAGGGGTGGTCCTCTTCCACACCGCCTTCGGGCTGCCGTTCGCCGTGTTCCTGCTGCGCAACTTCTTCGCGGAGATCCCGCGCGAGCTGCTGGAGGCGGCCCGCCTCGACGGGGCGGGCGAACTGCGGCTGTTCGCCCGGGTGGTGCTCCCGCTGGGCGGTCCGGCGATCGCCTCGCTCGGCATCTTCCAGTTCCTGTGGGTGTGGAACGACATGCTGGTCGCCCTGGTCTTCGCGGACTCGGCGCATCCGCCCGTGACGGTCGCGCTCCAGCAGCAGGTGCGGCAGTTCGGGAACAACATCGACGTGCTGGCGCCCGGCGCCTTCCTGTCGATGGTGGTGCCGCTCGTCGTCTTCTTCGCCTTCCAGCGGCAGTTCGTCTCGGGGGTGATGGCGGGAGCGATCAAGTAGGCGACCGGGCAAGCGATCAAGCAATCGATCCCCTGATCATGGTGTTGACGTGCCGGGTTGACGCTCCGTAACCCGAATGCCGCACCCTGCGTAACCCGATCACCACGCCGGGGGTTCCTGGGCCATATGCCCGCGCCGACCCCTGGATGTGCCGTGCCCCGGTTCAGCGTCATCGTGCCCGCGTACAAGGTCCAGGCGTACCTCCAGGAGAGTCTGGACTCGGTCCTGACCCAGTCGTACCCGGATCTCGAAATGATCGTGGTCGACGACGCCTCCCCGGACGCCTGCGGTTCGATCATCGACGACTGCGCAGCCCGCGACCCCCGGGTCACCGCCGTGCACCTGGCGCACAACCTCGGGCTGGGCCCGGCCCGCAACGCGGGCCTGGCCCGCGCCACCGGCGACTACGTGCTCTTCCTCGACGGCGACGACACCCTGGCCCCCGGGGCCCTGCAGGCCATCACCGACCGGCTGAAGGCCACCGGCTCCCCGGACGTCCTCGTCTACGACTACGCGCGCACCTACTGGACCGGTGAGACCGTCCGCAACAGCCTCTCCCACCGCCTGTGCGAGGAGGGCCCGGCCAGCTTCCGGCTCGCCGACCGCCCCGCCCTCCTCGGCATGCTGATGGTGGTGTGGAACAAGACCTACCGCCGCGAGTACGTGGAGCGCGAGGGCCTCTCCTTCCCGCCCGGTTTCTACGAGGACACGCCCTGGACCTACCCGGCCCTGCTGGCGGCGGAGTCCGTCGCCGTCCTCGACCGGGTCTGCGTGCACTACCGCCAGCGCCGCACGGGCTCGATCCTGACCACGTCCACCCGCCGCCACCTGGACGTCTTCGACCAGTACGACCGCGTCTTCGGCTACCTCGCCACCCGCCCCGAGCTGGAGCGCTGGCGGCCCGCCGTGCACCGGCGGATGGCCGAGCACTTCTGCGCCCTCTACGCGGACCCCCGCCGGCTCCCGCGCGCCGCCCGGTCCGAGTTCTTCGCCCGGGCCTCGGCCCTGCTGCGCCGCTACCGGGTGCCGGGCCCCCGGCCGCTGTCCCTGAGCCGCACGGACCGCACCCGCCACCTCCTGATGCGCCTGGGCACGAGGCGCACGTACCGCCTCCTCTCCCTCCTGCGCTCGGCGTCGCTCACGGCGGGCCGCGCCGGGGTCACCCTGGGGCGGGGCCTGCGCGAGACCGCCCTGCGCCTGCACTACCGCGCGCAGCGCCTGCTCCCGCTCCGCCCGGAGCTGGCGGTCTTCTCCGCGTACTGGCACGGCGGTTACGCCTGCAACCCGGCGGCGATCGAGGCCAAGCTGCGCGAACTCGCCCCGCGCATGCGGACGGCCTGGATCTGCGACCCGGCGCACGCCGCGACCCTCCCGCGCGAGACGACCCTCCTGCGCCCGGGCTCGGCGGCGTACTGGACGGCCCTGGCCCGCGCCACCTACCTCGTCACGAACGTCAACTTCGACCGTGCGCTGGTCAAGCGTCCCGGCCAGATCCTCGTGCAGACGCAGCACGGCACCCCGCTCAAGCGGGTCGGCCTCGACCTCCAGGACCGCCCTGCGGCCACCCCCACGACGGACTTCGCGGGCCTGCTGCGCGGCGCGGACCAGTGGGACTACCTGCTCTCCTCGAACCGCCACTCGACCCTCGTCTGGGAAAAGGCGGTCCCCTCCTCGTACACCACCCTCGAATACGGCTACCCCCGCAACGACGTGTTCCACCGGGCCACCCAGGCGGACGTCCTGGAACTGCGCGAACGCCTCGGCATCCCGCCGGGCTCCACGGCGATCCTGTACGCGCCGACCCACCGCGACTACCGCCGCAGCCGCCCCGCCCACCTGGACTTCGACCGCATCCTGCGCGACCTGGGCCCGCGCTACACGATCCTGACCCGCGCCCACCTCACGTACGCGGGCTCGCCCTCCCCCGAGCCGCACCCCCGCCTCCTCGACGTCTCCTCCCACCCGTCCGTCGAGGAACTCTGCCTGGCCTCGGACGCGTTGGTGACGGACTACTCGTCCCTGATGTTCGACTACGCGTCCCTGGACCGCCCGATCGTCATCCACGCGGACGACTGGGAGGCGTACGAGGCCTCCCGCGGCACGTACTTCGACCTGCGGGCCTTCCCCCCGGGGGCGATCGCCCGCACCGAGGACGAGCTGGTGGACATCTTCTCGACGGGCCACTGGCAAGGCTCCCGCTCAGCACAGCTCCGCGCATCGTTCCGGACCCGGTTCTGCACGCACGACGACGGCCAGGCGGCGGAGCGGGTGGTCCGCCGGGTCTTCCTGAGCCAGCCGACCGCCCCCATCACCCCCCTGGAAGACCGCCGCCCCACCCCGGCGGCCCCCTCCGCCGCCCCGGAACCCACCCTGGCCCACCTGACCACGTCCCGCTGGCCGTAACCCCGCCGCCGGGCCCGTGTGCCGTACCTGCGACCCGGTTTCGGGCTCCTTCCCGGAACGGTGTGTTCCCCGGGGCGCCGGGGAACACCATCCGGGGGAGCCTCGCGCTGGCGGAGCTGGAGGCCGCCCCGGGTGATGCGGAGGCCCGGGGCGAGGCGGAGCGGGTGCTCCGGAAGCAGATCGCCGACGACCCGGGCTTCGAGCGCTGGCTGTCGATGAACGTACGGACGGACACGACGCTGATCAAAGGTGCCCCGCACCACCCACCAGCGGATCACGGTCCACCGCAAGGGTGCCCGGTTCGTCGTGTTCTTCGAGAACAAGGAAAGCCTGTTCGACCTGACGGCTTCGGACCATCTGCCCTACCCGGCCCAGTTGGACAAGCTGTAGTCCCGGCCTAGGCCGGCCCGGCCGTCAGCCCGGCGACCACCGACCGCGCGAGGTCGTCCAGATAGCCCTGCGACACCGCGTCCCGTACGACCACCTGCCGCCAGTACAAGGGCCCGATCACCAGATCGAGCGCCCTCCCCGCGTCCGCCCCCAGGGGCAGCTCCCCCCGGGACACCGCCTCCGAGATGATCCCCTCCGCCATCCGCCGCTGCCCCTCCAGGAGAGCGCCCCGCACCGCGTCCGCGATCTCGGGATTCCGCGCCGCCTCCACCAGCAGGTCAGGGATCACCGCCGAGGCCACGGGATGCCGCAGCACATGCGTCATCACCTCCAGCAGCGCCCGTACGTCCCCGTAGAGGGACCCCGTCGACGGCACCGGCAGGCCGTCCGTCGCGAAGGCCCCGACCAGGTCCAGCACCAGGTGCAGCTTCGACTTCCACCGCCGGTACACGGCCGTCTTCCCCACGCCCGCCCGCCGCGCGACGCCCTCGATCGACATCCGCGCAAAGCCGACGGTGGCCAGTTCCCCGACGACGGCCGCCCGGATCGCCTCGGTCACGTCCTCGCGCAGAACGGCGGCCCCCGCGGGGGCTCTTCGGGCGGCGGCGGGGGCAGGGGCGGCGGCAGGCTCACGAGTCATGAGCAGAGCATATCCCGCGACGACGATACGGTTGCGTTCCGACGCCGAACGACCTAGCCTCGCCGTAGCGACGATACGGACCCGTCCCATCGAAAGCCGACGCCCCGACCCCGTCGAAAGCGACCCAAGTGACTGCGACCACCGCGCCACCCCCGGCCCCCGCCCCGACGAATCACCAGGTCAGGGCCAAGGGCCAGGCCCCGGACCCCATCGCCGAGCTGGCGGCGGCCCACGACCTGACCCTCAGCGGAGCCCGCCCCACCCTCCCCCGCTACATCGCTCAGCTCTGGGGACGGCGCCACTTCGTGACCGCGTACGCCACCGCCCGGATGCACGCCCAGTACAGCCAGGCCAGCCTCGGCCAGGTCTGGCACCTGATGACCCCGCTGCTCAACGCGGCCGTCTACTACTTCATCTTCGGCATCGTGATGCACGCCCAGCGCGGCGTGCCGAACTACATCACCTTCCTGATCACGGGTGTCTTCGTCTGGGACTTCATCGGTAGCTGCATCAACGCCTCCACGCGCGCCGTCCAGTCCAACCTCGGCCTGGTGCGCGCCCTGCACTTCCCGCGCGCCTCGCTGCCGCTGTCCACCGTCGTCCAGCTCTTCCAGCAACTGCTGATCACCATGGGCGCGCTGGTCATCCTGCTGCTGATCTTCGGCCAGACCCCCGCCCTGAGCTGGCTGCTCGCCCTCCCCACCCTCGCCCTCATGGCCGTCTTCTGCGCCGGCTGCGCCATGGTGATGGCGCGGGTCGGGGCGAAGAGCCCGGACGTCAGCCAGCTGATGCCCTTCATCCTGCGGACCTGGATGTACGCCTCGGGCGTCATGTGGTCGATCGACCAGATGCTCAAGACGGACCACCTGCCGGGCTGGGTCTCGATGGCCCTCAAGCTCAACCCCGCCGCCGTCTACATCGACCTGATGCGCTTCGCGCTCATCGACACGTACACGGCGCGCCAGCTCCCGCCCCACGTCTGGCTGGTCGCCCTGGGCTGGGCCCTGCTCGCCGGCGTCGGCGGGTTCGTTTTCTTCTGGAAGGCAGAGGAGGAGTACGGCCGTGGCTGACACCGCAACCGAGACCCGGACCCCGACCGTCATCGCCGACGACGTGCACGTGATCTACAAGGTGCACGGCTCGGGCGGCCGCAAGGGCGGCGCGACCGCGGCCCTGAGCCGGATGTTCTCCCGCAAGCCCGCCACCGGCATCCGCGAGGTGCACGCCGTCAAGGGCGTCAGCTTCACCGCGTACAAGGGCGAGGCCATCGGCCTGATCGGCACCAACGGCTCCGGCAAGTCCACCCTGCTGTCCGCCATCGCCGGCCTCCAGCCGGTCGCGCGCGGCCGGATCTTCTCCCACGGCCAGCCGTCCCTGCTCGGCGTGAACGCCGCCCTGATGAACGACCTGACCGGCGAACGCAACGTGGTGCTCGGCGGCCTCGCCATGGGGATGTCCAAGCGGCAGATCCGCGAGCGCTACCAGGAGATCGTCGACTTCTCCGGCATCAACGAGAAGGGCGACTTCATCTCCCTGCCCATGCGCACCTACTCCTCGGGCATGGGCGCCCGGCTGCGCTTCTCCATCGCCGCCGCCAAGGACCACGACGTCCTGATGATCGACGAGGCCCTGGCCACCGGCGACGCCGCCTTCCAGCGCCGCAGCCAGGCCCGCATCGAGGAACTCCGCGAACGGGCCGGCACCGTCTTCCTCGTCAGCCACGGCATCGGCACGGTCCGCGAAACCTGCGACCGCGCGATCTGGCTCGAATCAGGCGTCCTCCGCATGGACGGCCCGTCGGCAGAAGTCTGCGACGCGTACGAAGAGTTCACAAAAAGACGCTGACCACTCCAGCACCGCCGCCCCAACTCCACCGCCCAGGCCAACTCCAGCACCGCGGGGCCAAATCCACCTCCCAGGCCAACTCCAGCACCGCGGAGCCAATTCCAGCCCCGCCAGCCCAACTCCAGCACCGCGGAGCCGAATCCAGCACTGCCGGCCCAACTCCAGCACCGCGGAGCCGAATCCAGCACTGCCGGCCCAACTCCAGCACCGCGGAGCCGAATCCAGCACTG
>NZ_JALGBX010000014.1:205776-233807 GCF_022808175.1 Streptomyces sp. AP-93
CCGGCCCAACTCCACCTCCCGGGCCAAATCCAGCACCGCGGGGCCAGTTCCAGCCCCGCCAGCCCAACTCCAGCCCCTCCGGCGTTTGAGGAGCGGGGGTCCGGGGGCAGCGCCCCCGGAAACGGCGCCGCACCCGCCCACAGCCGGCCGGCCGGAACACGAACGGGCCGGGCCCGGAACCCCGAAGGGGGTTCCGGGCCCGGGCCGTTCCCGCGCAAGCCCCGCAGGGCTACGCGTGCGCCCTCAAAAGCGACCGCATCGTCCGCATGGCGACGGACAGGTTCGCCAGATCGAAGTCGTCAGACCCCTGGATCTCGTCCAGAGTCGTCCGCGCACGCCCGATGATCGCCGCGTTCTTCTCCTCCCACGCCTTGAAGCGCTCCTCGGGAGTCGAGGTCCCGTTCCCGACCGCCAGCACGTCCGCGGTCAGCGCCGCATGCGCCGAGAAGAGGTCCTCGCGGATGGACGCGCGGGCCATCGACTGCCAGCGGTCGGCCCGCGGCAGCTCGATGATCCGGTCCATCAGCTGGGTGATGTCGAGCCGGTCGGCGAGGTCGTAGTACACCTCGGCGACAGCCAGCGGCTCGACGCCCGTACGGTCCGAGATCGCGACGATGTCCAGCGTCGGGAAGGCGGACGAGAAGCCGGCCACCTTCGCCGCCAGCTCCTCCGGCACGCCCTCGCCGATCAGCTCGGCCATGACCGCCTCGTACCACTCCAGGTCCGCGCCGCGCACCAGCTTGGGCAGGTCCGACCAGACCCGCTCCACCCGCTCGGCGAAGAACTCGATGGTCTCGGTGATCTGCAGCGGCTGCGGCCGGTTGTTCAGCAGCCAGCGCGTACCGCGCTCGACCAGCCGCCGCGAGTGCAGCCGGATCCGGGTCTGGACGTCGGCGGCGACCTCGTTGTCGAGGGCCTCGACCGCGTCCCACACCGCGGCCAGGCCGAAGATCTCGCGGGCCGCGAGCTGCGCCCGGATGATCTCCTCCAGGGAGGCTCCGGTCTCCTCGCGCAGGCGGTGCAGGAAGGTCGAGCCACCGCTGTTGACGGTGTCGTTGACCAGCACCGTGGTGATGATCTCGCGGCGCAGCGCGTGCCCGTCGACCTGCTCGGGGAACTTCGCGAGCAGCGCGCCCGGGAAGTAGGCGTGCAGCAGACGGTCGAGGTACGGGTCGTCCGGCAGCCCGGTGTGGATGAGCTCCTCCGCCACCGTGATCTTGGTGTAGGCGAACAGGACGGCCAGCTCCGGCTGGGTCAGGCCCTTGCCGTTGTTCAGCAGCTCGCGGAGCTGCCGGTCGTTGGGCAGGAACTCCAGGGCGCGGTCCAGCAGGCCGTCACGGCCCAGGCGGCGCATGAAGCGCTGCTGGGCGTGGAGCAGGCTGGGGGCCTGGGCGGCGCCGTTGGACAGGGCCACGTTCTGCGCGTAGTTGTTCCGCAGCACCAGCCGGCCGACCTCGTCGGTCATCTCGGCGAGGAACTTGTTGCGCTGCTTGACGGTCAGGTCCCCGTCGGCGACCACCGAGTTCAGCAGGATCTTGATGTTCACCTCGTGGTCGGAGGTGTCCACGCCCGCGCTGTTGTCGATGGCGTCGGTGTTGACCTTGCCGCCCTCGCCGCCGGCGCCGCTGCGCGCGAACTCGATGCGGCCGAGCTGGGTCAGGCCCAGGTTGCCGCCCTCGCCGATGACCTTGGCCCACACGTCGGAGCCGTTGACGCGGATGGCGTCGTTGGCCTTGTCGCCGACGTCGGCGTGCGTCTCGGCCGTCGCCTTGACGTACGTACCGATGCCGCCGTTCCACAGCAGGTCGACGGGGGCCTTGAGGATGGCCTGCATCAGCTCGGCGGGGGTCATCTTGGAGATGCCCGCGTCGATCCCGAGGGCCGCGCGGATCTGCGCGTTGACCGGGATGGCCTTCGCGCTGCGCGGGTGGATCCCGCCACCGGCGGACAGCAGGGAGCTGTCGTAGTCCGCCCACGAGGAGCGCGGCAGCTCGAAGAGGCGCCGGCGCTCGGCGTAGGAGGTCGCCGCGTCCGGGTTCGGGTCGATGAAGATGTGCCGGTGGTCGAAGGCCGCCACCAGGCGGATGTGCTCGGAGAGCAGCATGCCGTTGCCGAAGACGTCGCCGGACATGTCGCCGACGCCGACGACCGTGAAGTCCTGCGTCTGGGTGTCGTGCCCGAGCTCGCGGAAGTGCCGCTTGACGGACTCCCAGGCGCCGCGGGCGGTGATGCCCATGCCCTTGTGGTCGTAGCCGGCCGAGCCGCCGGAGGCGAAGGCGTCGCCCAGCCAGAACCCGTAGGACTCGGCGACCCCGTTGGCGATGTCGGAGAAGGTCGCGGTGCCCTTGTCGGCGGCGACGACGAGGTAGGTGTCGTCCTCGTCGTGGCGGACCACGCCCTTGGGCCGCACGACCTCGCCGCCGACCATGTTGTCGGTGATGTCGAGCAGCGCCGAGATGAAGATCTTGTACGAGGCGATGCCCTCGGCGAGCCACGCGTCGCGGTCCACCGACGGGTCGGGGAGGTTCTTGGCGACGAAGCCGCCCTTGGCTCCCACGGGCACGATGACCGTGTTCTTGACCATCTGCGCCTTGACCAGGCCGAGGATCTCCGTACGGAAGTCCTCGCGGCGGTCGGACCAGCGCAGGCCGCCGCGGGCGACCTTGCCGAAGCGCAGGTGGACGCCCTCGACGCGCGGGGAGTACACCCAGATCTCGAAGGCCGGGCGCGGCGCCGGCAGGTCGGGGATGGCCTGCGGGTCGAACTTCATCGACACGTAGGAGTGCTGCTCGCCCGCCGCGTTGAGCTGGAAGAAGTTCGTGCGCAGCGTCGCCTTGATGAGGGTGAGGAAGGAGCGCAGGATCCGGTCCTCGTCCAGCGAGGCGACCTGGTCCAGGGCCCCGTCCAGCTCCTCCAGCATCGCGTCGACGAGCTCGGTGCCCGCGGACTGGCGGCCCGGCGACATCCGGGCCTCGAAGAGGGAGACCAGCAGCCGGGTGGTGTGGACGTTGTTGCGGAGGGTGTCCTCCATGTAGTCCTGGCTGAAGGTGGCACCGGCCTGGCGCAGGTACTTGGCGTACGCGCGCAGGACCACGGCCTGGCGCCAGGTCAGTCCGGCGCCCAGCACCAGGGTGTTGAAGTTGTCGTTCTCGGCGTCGCCCTGCCAGACCGCCGAGAAGGCGTCCTGGAACCGCTCGCGGGCGTCGTCGCCGAGGTAGTTCGAGGTCCCGGCCACGTCCCCGTTGCCGCTCGGATGCGGCATCCGCAGACCGAAGTCGTAGATCCACGCGTTGGTGCGGTCGGTGCAGCGCAGCTCGTACGGCCGCTCGTCGGTGACCTCGACGCCCAGGCGCTGCAGGACCGGCAGGACCGCGGAGAGCGAGACCTGCTCGCCCGTGCGGTAGATCTTGAACCGGCGTTCGCCGGGGCCCGCGCCGACCGGCTCGTACAGCGACAGCGCGAACTCGCGGTCGCTGGCGGACAGCCGCTCCAGGTGGACCAGGTCCGCCACGGCCGAGCGCGGCGAGTGGTCGGCCTTGTAGCCCTCGGGGAAGGAGTTCGCGTACTTGCGCAGCAGCTCGGCGGCGCGCTCCTCGCCCAGCTCCGCGACGAGCGCCTCGCCGAAGCCGTCGGCCCAGGACCGGGCGGCCTCGACCAGACGGCCCTCGATCCGCTCCACGTCGGCGTCGGTCAGCACGGGCAGCACGGTGCCCTGCGGGACGCGGACGACGAAGTGGATGCGGGAGAGGATCGACTCGGTGTTCCAGGCGGTGAAGTCGACGCTGATGCCGTCGAGCTCCTCCTGCAGGATCGCGATCAGCCGCAGCCGCACGCCGGTGGTGTAGCGGTCGCGCGGCAGGTAGACCAGCGCGGAGTAGTAGCGACCGTACTCGTCCTGGCGCAGGTACAGCCGCAGCCGGCGGCGTTCCTGGAGGTACAGGACGGAGGTGGCGATCTCCTGGAGCTTGTCGACCGGCGTCTGGAACAGCTCGTCGCGCGGGTAGGTCTCCAGGATCTGGAGCAGGTCGCGGCCGTCGTGGCTGGACGGGGCGAAACCGGCGCCTTCGAGGACCTCGGCGACCTTGCGGCGGATGACCGGGACCCGGCGCACCGACTCGGTGTACGCGGCGGAGGAGAACAGGCCCAGGAAGCGGCGCTCGCCGACGACGTTGCCCTCGGCGTCGAACTTCTTCACGCCCACGTAGTCGAGGTACGAGGGGCGGTGCACGGTGGAGCGGCTGTTGGCCTTGGTCAGCACGAGCAGGCGGTGCTCGCGGGCCTTGGCGCGGGCGTCGGCCGGCAGCCGGTTGAAGGACGGCGAGACGGGGTGCGCCTCGTCCTGGCCGTGGTGCAGCGGGTCGGAGCGCAGGATGCCGAGGCCGGTGCCGGGCACGGCGGCCAGGGCGTCGCCGTCGACGAGGTTGTACTCGCGGTAGCCGAGGAAGGTGAAGTGGTCGTCGGCGAGCCAGCGCAGCAGCTCACGGGCCTCTTCGAGCTCGTACTCGCGCAGGTCCGGGGCGGTGGGCTCCTCGGGCAGGTCCTGGGCGATGCGCAGCGCCGCGTCGCGCATCTTCTCCCAGTCCTCGACGGACTCGCGTACGTCGGACAGGACGCGCTGCAGATCGGCGGTGATCTGCTTGAGGTCGGCCCTGTCGGTCTCGCGGTCGATCTCGACGTGGATCCAGGACTCGACGAGGGAGTCGTGGGGGCGCGCGGTGCGGGGACCGTGCGCGTCGCAGTCGGGGCCGAGGATCTCGATCAGCTTGCCGGTGACGTCGCGGCGGACGACGACCTGCGGGTGGATCACGACGTGGATGCCGCGCCCGTGGCGGGACAGCTCGTTCGTCACGGAGTCCACGAGGAACGGCATGTCGTCGGTGACCACCTCGACGACGGAGTGGCTGGAGGTCCAGCCGTTCTCCTCCACCGTGGGCGTGTGCACCCGCACGTTCGCCGTGCCCTGCGGCCGCTTCTCCGCGAGCCGGTAGTGGGAGAGTGCGGCCCCGAACACGTCGACCGGATCCCGGTCGAGGAGGTCCTCCGGGGCGGTGTGCAGGTAGTAGCGCTGGAGGTAGGCGAGAGTCGTGTCCCGGTCGGGACGCTCCCCCTGCTCGGACCCAGTCGGAAGTAGCCCCCCGGCCGGGCTGTTCTCAGCTACCCGTGCCGCCCGCGCGAGCAGCTCGGCTTTTGCTTCGTCCAGCTTGGTCTGCATGTCCTCTGGCTCCTGTCGCGCGCCATTGCGTGACGTAGGTGAAGGAAGGAATGGCATAGCACCGCGAGGCGGGGTGTCGGTTTCCGTTCGGGATCGACGCTATGCCGTCGAGAGAGGCCACCGGGAGGAAATCGGCCATGATCGGCAGGAGGTCCCGGGGGCGGGGATCAGCGACGGCCCGGGCACCGTGGTGCGCCGGGCGCGGGGTGGAGGCTTCAGTGCCTCCGAGAACTATCGCGCTGATCACGGGTACCAGGCTATCTCGCTCCACCCCCGGCTCGTCATGAGCTGTATGTGTACAAAAGAGGGGGGGTAACTTTGACACTCTGGATAGCGACCGGCCCGGCCGTGCGTGCCGGGCCGGGGCGCCGTCGCTCTCCGCTCATCCGGCGGTCGCTATCCGGCCAGCTCGCGAGCAGTGCGTACGGCCTCCGCCAGGCTGTCCACGACGGGGACACCGGCTGATTCCAGACTGCCGCGACTGTGCGAACCGCCCGTGTAGAGGACGGCCCGCGCGCCCACGTGCGCGGCGGCCAGCGCGTCGTCCACGGCGTCCCCGATGAGGACCGTACGGCCGGCCGTCACTCCCGTCCCGTCCAGGGCCGCCAGATGACGTACGAGGTGTCCCGCCTTGGTGGTGTGGGACGGCCCGGTACGCCCGTCGACGCGCAGGAAGTGCCCGTCGATCCCGTGCGCCCGGACGAGTGGCACGAGCTGATCGTGGGGCGCGAGGGACAGCAGCGACTGCGTCAGCCCCTCCGACTGCCAGCCCCGCAGGAGCTCGCGGGCTCCCTCGGCGAGCCCGGCGTCCTCGGCGGCCACCCAGTAGTGGCGGTGGAAGGCCTCGTCCATGACCAGCCACTCGGCGTCCGTGGGGAGCCGGCCCATGAGGCGCTCGTAGAACCTCGGCACCGGTACGACGTACAGCTCGCGGTACCGCTCCAGGGTGATCGGCGCGAGGCCGAGCTCCGCGAAGGAGGCGTTGGTGGCGGCTATCACGGCGTCGATGTCGTGGAGCAGGGTGCCGTTCCAGTCCCAGACGATGTGCGGGGCCGCGGGCGCGGGGGCCGGGACCACGGGCGCGGGCGCGGCGGCCGCCAGGCCCGCGAGAGCGGTGCCCGCCGGCGCCGGCACCACGAGCGCGGGGCCCTCGGGGGTCGGGAGCACGGGCGCGGGGCCCTCGGATACGGGGTTCTCGGGTGTCGGGTTCACTTCAGCAGCCCCGGAATCTCCTGGACCCCGAACCACAGCAGTTCGTGGTCTTCGGCACCGTCGACGGTGGCGAGCGCCGCCTCGTCGCCCCCGTCCGCGGCCGGTACGGCCGCCACGGCGGCGCTCACGTCCTCCAGGGCGTCTTCCGCGTCCACGTGCACCGCGGCTGCCACCGAGAGCCGTACGGCCCCGGCGAGGGCCACCTGGCCGAGCGCGGCCTCGTCGGCGCCGGGGGTGGCGGTGGCGGCCTTGTCGTCCACGTCGACGGCCACCACGACCCGCTTGCGGGGCGCGGCCCCGTCCTCGGCGATCATCCGCAGCGAGGCGGCGGCGGCCCTGGTCAGGGCGGCGTACTCCAGCTCCTCGAGGTCGTCCGACGCGCACCACTCGCGCAGCCCGGGCGTCACGGCGTACGCCCGCAGCGGAGCCGGGCCCAGCTCACCCGCCTGGTGCGCCTCGGCGAGCCCGGGGAGGGTCAGGGGGACGTACACGCGCATGGCCGGCTGCTTTCGGTAGTCGGAAACGCCCCCAGGATACGACCGACACCCGCCCCCGCCCTCGCCCTCTTGACGCCCCCCTCGCAGGCGTCGGCCCCAGGGGGGCCTCCGCGGCTTCGGCGGGCTGCACCGGACTCCGTCCGGTGACGGCCCGGGCCGGAGGGGGCCCGTGGCCCCCGTGGGGGGACCCGGGGGTGGACCCGGTGGACCCGGGCCGGGAGCCGGGAGCCGGGAGCCGGGAGCCGGGAGCCGGGAGCCGGGAGCCGGGAGCCGGGAGCCGGGAGCCGGGAGCCGGGAGGTGCGGGTCCCTCCGGGTCCGACCCGGAGCCGTGACGGGTCCGGGCTCCGGGGGGCGGCGGGAGGGCCGGCCCGGGTCCGCCCCGGAGTCGGGACGCCGGGTCCGGGCCTGCCCCGGACTCCGTCCGTGACGGTCCGCGTCCCCCTTCGGGGTGCCTCGGCGGGGCCGCACGGCGTCCACCTGGCTCCCCACGGGGCCCGGGCGGGGCCCCGGGGCGGCCGGGGACCGACCCGGATAGGTGAACGCGGGCCGGGTCCGGGGCGGCCCGGCGGCGCCGTTGCGGAGCGTGTTCGCAGCCCCGTAGAAGTCCCCTACCAAGTTACCGCCCGGTACCACTCCGGGCCCGGCCCCGGGGACGACCACGATGCCCACCAGCACACCCCGCACCACCGCAAGCGCCACCGACCCCACGAGGCCCACGAGCCCCGCACCCACCGGGGCCGCCCGGCGCCCCGGAGCCACCGGGAGCGGGAGTCCCCGAACAGCCGGCGGCGCCGGTGCAGGCACCGGCCCCGGCCGCGGCTCCGCGAGGCCCACGAGCACCGGCCCCGGCTCCGCGAGGCCCGGCCGCCGGCACGACCGGCGCCGGCCGTCCGCCGGGATCCACCGCGGCCCCCACCACTGGTTCGCCGAACGGCTGCTCGCCGTCCTCAGCGGGCGCCGCCCCGTGCACTCCCTGATCGGCCACACCATCGGCCCGGCCTACGACCAGCTGATCACCCTCGCCCCCGCCGATCCCCCGCAGGAGCGCGCGTACGACGCCCGCCGGCTCAGCCCCGTCCTCCACGGATGCGGCCGCTTCACCCCCGGTCCGGGGATCATCGAGGCCTTCGCCCGCATCGCGACGGGCGACCGCCTCACCGCGCTGGCCTTCCGCCTGGAACAGGGCCCCGACCTGCGCTGGCGCTGCGCCGCCGTGGAACTCCACGGCCCCCGCCCGTGACCCCGGTCCCCCGCGCACACCCGCGAACGCCGCCGGGGCCGGACCCCACGCACAGCGTGGTGTCCGGCCCCGGCGGCGATCCCGCGAGCAGTGCGCGGGTTACTTCTTGCGGCGACGGCCGCCCGTGGCCTTCGCGGCCTTACGGCGCTCCGCGCGCGTCATCCCGGAGTCGTCACCGGAATCCGATTCGAAGTCGCCCTCGACGACGCCGCCCTCACCGTCCACCGTGGGCGCGGAGAAGTGCAGGCGGTCCGGCCGCTGCGGGGCGTCCAGACCCTTCGCCCGGATCTCCGGCTTGGCGAGCGAGGGACCGGAGTCCGACACCAGGACCTCCTCGACCTGCTGCTCGACCTGGACCTCCAGGTTGAACAGGTAGCCGACGGACTCCTCCTTGATGCCCTCCTGCATGGCGTTGAACATGTCGAAGCCCTCGCGCTGGTACTCGACCAGCGGGTCCTTCTGGGCCATCGCCCGCAGGCCGATGCCCTCCTGCAGGTAGTCCATCTCGTACAGGTGCTCGCGCCACTTGCGGTCCAGCACCGACAGCACCACGCGCCGCTCCAGCTCGCGCATGATGTCGGAGCCGAGCGTCGCCTCGCGGGCCTCGTACTGCTCGTGGATGTCGTCCTTGACGGACTCCGCGATGAACTCGGCGGTGATGCCGGCGCGGTCGCCCGCCGCGTCCTCCAGCTCGTCCACCGTGACCTTGATCGGGTAGAGCTGCCGGAAGGCGTTCCACAGCCGGTCCAGGTCCCACTCCTCCGCGAACCCCTCGACCGTCTCGGCCGTGATGTACGCGTCGATCGTGTCGTCCATCATGTGACGGATCTGCTCCTGGAGGTCCTCGCCCTCCAGGACGCGGCGGCGCTCCTTGTAGATCACCGTGCGCTGGTTGTTGAGGACCTCGTCGTACTTCAGGACGTTCTTGCGCGTCTCGAAGTTCTGGGTCTCCACCTGCGACTGGGCCGACGCGATGGCCCGCGTGACCATCTTGTTCTCGATCGGCACGTCGTCCGGCACGTTCGCCATCGACATGACGCGCTCGACCATCTGCGCCTTGAACAGCCGCATCAGGTCGTCGCCGAGCGACAGGTAGAAACGGGACTCGCCCGGGTCGCCCTGTCGGCCGGAGCGGCCGCGCAGCTGGTTGTCGATACGGCGCGACTCGTGGCGCTCGGTGCCCAGCACGTACAGCCCGCCGAGGTCCTTGACCTCCTCGAACTCCGCCTTCACGGCCGCCTCGGCCCGCGTGAGCGCCTCGGGAAGGGCGTGCGCCCACTCCTCGATGTGCTCCTCCGGGTCCAGACCGCGCTGGCGCAGCTCGGCCTCGGCGAGGTCGTCCGGGTTGCCGCCGAGCTTGATGTCGGTACCGCGGCCGGCCATGTTCGTGGCGACCGTGACGGCGCCGCGACGGCCCGCCTGGGCGACGATCGTGGCCTCACGGTCGTGCTGCTTGGCGTTCAGCACCTCGTGCGGGATGCCGCGCTTGGAGAGCTGCTGCGAGAGGTACTCGGACTTCTCGACCGACGTCGTACCGACGAGGATCGGCTGGCCCTTCTCGTGCTTCTCCGCGATGTCGTCGACGACGGCGGAGAACTTCGCGACCTCGGTGCGGTAGATCAGGTCCGCCTGGTCCTTGCGGACCATGTCGCGGTTGGTCGGGATCGGGACGACACCGAGCTTGTAGATCTGCTGGAACTCGGCGGCCTCGGTCATGGCCGTACCGGTCATGCCCGACAGCTTCGAGTACAGGCGGAAGAAGTTCTGCAGGGTGATCGTGGCGAGGGTCTGGTTCTCGTCCTTGATGTCCACCCCTTCCTTCGCCTCGATCGCCTGGTGCATGCCCTCGTTGTAGCGGCGGCCCGCGAGGATACGGCCGGTGTGCTCGTCGACGATCATGACTTCGCCGTCGATGACGACGTAGTCCTTGTCGTTCTTGAAGAGCTCCTTGGCCTTGATGGCGTTGTTGAGGTAACCGACGAGCGGGGTGTTCACCGACTCGTAGAGGTTCTCGATGCCGAGCCAGTCCTCGACCTTCGCGACACCGGACTCGTGGATGCCGACGGTGCGCTTCTTCTCGTCGACCTCGTAGTCGCCGGTCTCCTCGATGCCCTTGAGGGGCTGGCCGGGCTCGCCCTTGGTCAGGCGGGTGACCAGCTTCGCGAAGTCCGCGTACCACTTGGTGGCCTGGTCGGCCGGGCCCGAGATGATCAGCGGGGTACGGGCCTCGTCGACGAGGATCGAGTCGACCTCGTCGACCACGGCGAAGTTGTGGCCGCGCTGGACGAGCTCGTCCTGCGACCACGCCATGTTGTCGCGGAGGTAGTCGAAGCCGAACTCGTTGTTCGTGCCGTAGGTGATGTCGGCGGAGTACTGCTCACGGCGCTGCGCCGGAGACATGTTCGCCAGGATGCACCCGACCTCCAGGCCGAGGAACTTGTGCACCCGGCCCATCATCTCGGAGTCGCGCTCGGCGAGGTAGTCGTTCACCGTGATCAGGTGGACGCCCTTGCCGGACAGCGCGTTCAGGTACGCCGGCAGCGTGCCGACGAGGGTCTTGCCCTCACCGGTCTTCATCTCGGCCACGTAGCCGAGGTGCAGCGCCGCGCCACCCATCATCTGTACGTCGTAGTGACGCTGGCCGAGGACGCGCTTGGCGGCCTCGCGGACCGTCGCGAAGGCCTCGGGCAGCAGGTCGTCCAGGCTCTCGCCGTCCTGGAAGCGCTGCTTGTACTCGTCCGTGAGCGCACGCAAGTCGGCGTCGGAGAGGTTGACGAAGTCCTCTTCGATGGAGTTGACCTGGTCCGCGATGCGGTGCAGTTTTTTGAGGATCTTGCCTTCGCCTGCACGCATGAGCTTGTTGAAGACGGACACCGAGGTTTGTCTCCTTGCCGGTCGGGCCTGGCACTGGTTCGTGCACGGGCACGGAGGGTGGGCCCCACCGCAACGGCCATCGTAAGCGAGGACGCGGTCGCGTCGGGAGGTCCGCACTGCCGCGGGGCTGGACTGCCCGGAAATGAGAACGTGCGAGGGGCACCGAAGGTGCCGGTATGGGCGGCGGCTCTTCCCGAAAAATGCTCGCCCGGGGCATTCCTCCGGCAGCAGAATCCGTGCATGGACCCGATCACCCTGACCACCGAGCGCCTGGTTCTGCGCCCCCACACCCCCTCGGACACCGACGAGGTGTACGCGGCCTGCCAGGACCGGGCGATCCAGCACTGGATCCCCGTGCCCGTCCCGTACGGTCGCGCGGACGCCGAGTCCTACGTGGCCAAGGTCCCGGCGGGGTGGCGCGAGGACTCCGAGTACGCCTTCGCGGTCCGCCTCGGCGCCGACGGCCCGCTGGTCGCCACCATCGGAGTCATGCGGCGCGGCCCGCACGCGCACGAGATCGGCTTCTGGACCGCCCCGGAACACCGGCGCCGCGGCTACCTGACCGAGGCCCTGGCCGCCGTGGCCCGCTGGGCCTTCACCGAGGCCGGCTGCGTACGGTTGATCTGGCGCGCCGGCGTCGGCAACGACGCCTCCCGCGCGGCGGCGCAGAAGGCCGGCTTCGTCATCGAGGGCGTCCAGCGCGCGGGCATCGAGATCCGCGAGACCCTGCGGGACTGCTGGACCGGCGCCCTGCTCCCCTCGGACCTGGGCCTGCCCTCCCGCCTCCCGTACCTTCCCTCGCCTGTCAGTGCCACGCCCTAGGGTTCCGCCATGACGACCGCGCCCCCGCCCTCACCCTCGCCCTCGCCCGCCCTGTCCCTGTCCGCAGACGAGGCCCGCCGCATCGCGCTGCGCGCGCAGGGGTTCCTGGGCGCCCCGGACCGGCGCGGCGGGGTCCGCGGCGTCCTGCGCCACCTGGGCGCCGTCCAGCTCGACACGATCTCCGTACTGGCCCGCTCCCACGAGCTCGTCCCGTACGCGCGCCTCGGCGCGGTCGGGCGCTCCGCCGTCGAAGCCTCGTACTGGTCGCAGAACCACGCCTTCGAGTACTGGTCGCACGCGGCCTGCATCCTGCCGATCGAGGAATGGCCGCACTTCGCCTTCCGCCGCCGGGCCAACAAGACCCGCGGCCACCGCTGGCACGTCCTGGAGGACAAGCACCGCTCGACGAAGACGGTCCTGGACCGCCTCGCCGCCGAAGGCCCTCTGACCTCAACCGAACTGGGCGGTGCCAAGAACGGCGGCGAATGGTTCGAATGGTCCGAGACGAAGATCGCGGTGGAG
This sequence comes from Streptomyces sp. AP-93, assembly GCF_022808175.1. Lineage (GTDB taxonomy): Bacteria > Actinomycetota > Actinomycetes > Streptomycetales > Streptomycetaceae > Streptomyces. Next base: position 218,157 of record NZ_JALGBX010000014.1, read on the forward strand.
TGGCTCCTCGACATCGGCGAGGTGGTCTGCACCGAGCGGCGCGGCTGGAAGCGGGTCTACGACCTCCCCGAGCGGGCCGTCCCGTCCGCTCTGCTCCACGACGACCTGGACGACCGCGAGTGCAAGCGCCGCCTGGTGGCCCTCGCGGGGCAGTCCCTGGGCGTGGGCACCCGCTCCGACATCGCGGACTACCACCGCCTCAAGGGCCCCGACTTCGACGCGGTGGTCGAGGACGCGGGCCTGGTCCCGGTGGAAGTGGAGGGCTGGGGCAAACCGGCCTGGGCGGACCCCTCGGCCCTCGCCTCCGTCCCCCGAGGCCGCCACCGCACGACCCTCCTGTCCCCCTTCGACTCCCTGGTCTGGGAACGCCCGCGCACGGAGCGGATCTTCGGCTTCACCCACCGCCTGGAGGCCTACGTGCCCAAGCCCCGGCGGATCCACGGCTACTTCGCGATGCCCCTGCTGGCCGGAGGCCACCTCCAGGGCCGCGTGGACCCGGCCCGCGAGGGCACCACCCTGGTGGCCCGCCAACTCTCCCTGACCACCCCGAAGGCAGCCCGCCCCATGGCCGAAGCCCTCCGCGAGGCCGCCTCCTGGGTCGGCTGCGACTCGATCCGCATCGACCGCGCAACGTCACCCGCGGAAGCGTCAGCGGTAACCACGGAACTCTCCACCCTCTGAAGCGCCGGCTCCGCCAACTCCCGCACCACTCCACCCCGGCGCGCCACAGCCCCGCGGGCCACATCCAACCCCGCCGACGCTGCATCCAGCCCCGCCGGCCACATCCAACCCCGCTGACGCTGCATCCACCCCCGCGGGCCACACCCAGCCCCGCTGACGCTGCATCCACCCCCGCGGGCCACACCCAGCCCCGCCGACGCTGCATCCAGCCCCGCCGGCGTTTGAGGCGCGGGGTCTGGGGCGGAGCCCCAGGGGGTCCGGGCGCAGCCCGGCAGCCCTCCAGCCCGTCCGGCGCTTGAGGACCGGGTCCGGGCAGCGCCCGGGGAACGGAGGAAGGGCGGGTAGGGGACTCCGCCCCGCAGGGCATGCCACCCGCACCCGGGACAGGGCCGGCCCCCTACCGGATGACCGGACTACCGGGCTACCGGATCTCGAGGATCTTCTCCCGCATCGCGTACACCACCGCCTCCATCCTGGAGTGCAACTGCAGCTTCTCCAGAATGTTCCGCACATGGTTCTTCACGGTGTTCTCGGAGATGAACAACTCCTTCGCGATATCGCGGTTGTTCATCCCGGTGGCCACCAGCTTCAAGACCTCGAGCTCCCGATCCGTCAGCCGCGGCGCCGGCACCAACCGCCGCTCGTCCGTCCGCTGGATCATCGACTTGAACTCCGTCAGCAGCTTCGACGCCATCGACGGACTGATCTGCGACTGCCCGTCCGCCACCGCCCGGATCGCCGTCGCGACCTCGTCCGTGGAGATCTCCTTCAGCAGGTACCCGGTGGCGCCCGCCTTGATCGCGTCGTAGAGGTCCGCCTCCTCATCGCTGATCGTCAGCATGATGATCTTCGCGGAGGGCGCCACCTCCTTGATCGAGGTACAGGCCTCGATCCCGCCGCGCCGCGGCATCCGCACATCCATCAGCACGATGTCCGGCAGCAGATCCGCCGCCTTGTCCACGGCCTCCGCCCCGTCACCCGCCTCGCCGACGACCTGGATGTCCTCCTCCTGCGCGAGGACGATCTCCAGCCCGCGCCGGAACAGCGCATGGTCGTCGACCACGAGCACCCGGATCGGCTCTGCCACCCGGTCCTCGTCACGGCAGCCCGCACCGTTGTCATCACTCACCGGCCCGAAGCTGTCCGCCATCGTTCCTCCCCCTGCACCACGGTGCTGAGCTGCTGGGTCAATCCGACGAGAGCGGCCGCCGGCTGACTGCCCGACATGATTCCATGCCCACGCGTCCGAACGGGGGCCGACGATTACAGGCCGACCCATACAAGCCACCGTTTCGCAGCCATGACCTCATACGAGTGCCCCCGAGCCCGCCTGGGCGAACGCGGGGGCACCACACCGGCACCGCACGACCATCCGGATCCGGCCCGGAATCAGTCCGGAATCAGTCCGGAATCAGTCCGGAACCAGCGGCTCAGCCTCCGAGCGCGCCACCCGCTCCCGCCCCGTCGAGCTCACCCGAGCTGGAAGCGGCGTCGGAGGAGTCGAGGTGGATCACGCCGTAGTCGTAACCGTGGCGCCGGTAGACGACGCTCGGCATCTTGGTGTCGGAATCGACGAACAGATAGAAGTCGTGACCGACCAGTTCCATCTCGTACAGGGCCTGGTCGAGCGACATGGGTGCGGCCGAATGGGTCTTCTCGCGAACGATGAGCGGGCCTTCGCCCTGCACTTCCAGCGATCCGATCCGGGTGGTCGGAATCGCGTCCGCGTCCGCCTTCTCCCCGTTGACCGGCTCGCCGTTGCCATTCAGGGTCGCGGCGTTCGGGACCACGTCGGCGACCTCGGCCGCCGAGAGCCGTCCACTGCCACGACGGGTGTGGCGCTTGTCGTGCTGCTTGCGCAGCCGGGCCTCCAGCTTGTCCTGAGCGAGGTCGAGCGCCGCGTACGGGTCGGCGGCGGCGGCTTCGGCACGAATCACCGGGCCCCGCGAACGCAGGGTGATCTCCACGCGGTCGGAACGGTCGGCCTGGCGCGGGTTGTGCTCCTTGGACACCTCGACGTCCAAGCTGATCACCTTGGCGTCGAGCTTCTGGATCCGCTCCGGATTCAGCTTCTCGGCCACGTGCTTGCGGAACCGGTCGGGCACCTCGGTCTTACGGCCCTTGACGACGATGTCCACGCAGAACTCCGTTCCCGGATAGCTCCGCCTCAGGGGCGAAGCGTCTCCCTTTCGCACCAGACCCCGGTGAACACCGGAGCCTCGGACTTGGCGACTTCCACCTCCTCCTCCCCCATCGGCAAGATCTACACCCCACCGACTTCGGAGTCGAGGGACAACCTCTGACACGAAGTTTCCGAAACGTCACGACGCTCGAAACATGCGCTCCGATGCGTGGGGCCCAAGGTTCGCCAATTCCTTACAACCGAACATATCCCTCTATGCCGGTTGTCGGCACCCGCTACCGGAACGTACCTCCGTTCAGGTGGCCGTTCCCTCTTACTACCTGCAACGATGCGCCTTCCCTTCCAGTTCCAAATCTATTCACGATTTTTTTGCTCTGCACGCATTGCGCCTCCCCACCCGGCCGCCGCCGGGCCGCACGAAGGAGTCCGCCGGCGCGGCCACCACCGCCGCCGCCAGAGCCGCCTCCCCGGCCGCCCCGCCCGGCACCCCGATCCCGGCCGCGCGCAGCGCCCGCGCCGCCTCCACCAGGGTGGATCCGGTGGTGACGAGGTCGTCCACGAGCACGATCCGGGCCGCCTCCGACGTCACCCGCCCGGCGCCGGGCCGGGCCTCCAGGGCCCCCGCGAGGTTCTCCCGGCGCTGCGCCGCCCCCAGGCCCGCCTGGTCGGCCACCGCCCGCCGCAGCCGCAGTACGGGCGTCACGCGCGCGGGCACGCCCTCCCGCCGCAGCCGCGCCGAGGCTGCGAGCGCGATCCGGCGAGCCGGGTCGTGCCCGCGCGCCCGCACCCGGTGCCGCGCGGAGGGCACGGGAACCAGGGCCACTGCCCCACCCCCCGCCCCGCCCGCCATGCCCGCGCGGACCGCGGCCGCCAGGGCGGCGCCGAGGACTCCGGCCAGCGGCAGCGCGCCGCGCTCCTTGTGGGCCAGTACGACGGCCCGTACGGCCTCCCGGTACACGGTGGCCGCATACACCGCGGGCAGCCCGTCGGGGCACGGAGACGGCCGTACCGGGCCCGCCCCGGCCCCACTGAGCGCCGACCGGCAGGCTCCGCACAGCACCGCGCGGCCGGCCCCGCAGCCGGCGCACCCGACCGGCAGCACCAGCCCGCCGAGCTCACCGGCCAGCCCCCGCCACCACTCCCGCATGACGTCCACTCTGCCGGGCGGGGACAGCGCTCCACCACCCCTGTGGACAACCACGAAAATTGCAGGCCCCACGGGCCCCGGGCCGGCCGACCGGCCCCGGCCGGCCCACCTCGGCCAACCTCCAGCCCAGCCCTCAGCCAGCCCTGTGCCCGACCTCAGCCCGCCCTGCGCCCGCCCTCAGCCGGCCCTCAGCCCGGATAGACCGGAGCCCGCCCGCCGGCCACCACCGTGCGCCACTGCGCCCCCGGCGGCAGCCACACGATGCCGTCCTCCTGCGACTCGGCGACCACCGGCTTCTTCTCGTCCTCGCTCGCGGCCACCGCCACCAGCCCGGTCGCCCCCGGCAGCCCGGCGCCGACCATCGAGCCGTCGGCCAGCAGGTAGCGGGCCTGTACGACCCCGCCGCTCTCCCGGCCCACGACCAGCAGCCGGCCCCGCGGCGCCCAGCTCATCGCCGTCACGTCCGCCATTTGCGGCGCGGCCGGGCGCAGCTCGCGCACCGAGACCGCGGAGACGTCGCCCTTCGCGTCGGGCCGCTCGATCCGCCCGATGTACAGGTACTTGCGGCTCTCCCGCTGCACCAGCAGCGCGATCCGCACCCCGTCGGGCGAGGCCTTCAGCCCCGTGATCCGCCCGCCGCCCAGCCCGGACACCTCGACCCGTTCGGCGGTACCGGTGCCGCTGGGCAGCCGCCAGAGCGTCGGGTCCTGCGGGTCGGGGTCCGCGACCCACAGATCGCCCGCCGCGTCCCAGGACGGGGTGGCCAGCCCGTTGGGCTTGGCCCCCTTGCCCGTCAGCAGCGGCTGCGGCATCGCTCCGGCAGTGGTCAGGTTGACCACGTACAGCCCGTGCCCGTCCTCGGACACGACCGCGGCACGCTTCTCGTCGTAGGACACCGCGGCGGAGCCCACCTTGAAGGCCCGGTTCCCGGACAGCGGCCCGGGCGCCGGTGTCGGCGGCTCCTGCTCGTCCTCACGGTTGGGGTCGAGGTTCAACCGCTGGAGCCGGTTCTCCGCGTCCACGTAGTACTGGTGGCCGGGCGAGAGCGGCCGGTTGGCGAGCACGGCCGCGTCCACCTCGGACACCTGGCAGCGCGTGGTGCCGTCGGAGCGCACGATGTCGACCCGGTCGACCCGGGAACCCGTCAGATCCTTGACCGTGTACAGGAGTTGGGTCGCCATCCGCTGACACTGCCGCTCTTCGACGTCGTCCGCGTTCTTGTTCAGGGGCACCCGCAGCGTGTTCTGACCGTCGATCGAAAGGGACTTGGTGCCCTCACGCAGTTGCGTACCGGTCGGGAAGCTCGAAGTGACCACCGGACCGAGCCACTTGGAAGGGCCGGCCAGCAGCGAGGTGACGGTCTGGGTGGTGGGGTCCATCCGGGAGTCGGGGTCGCTGCGCTGACGCACGTAGACGGGGTCGGCGACGAGGGTGGCGCCCGCGAAGTAGTACTTGTTGACCGGCATGTAGATGCGCTGGAAGTCGGATTCGCTCAGGACCAGGCTGCTGGGCGGAGTCGCGATCCGCCACTTGCCGTCCTTCTGCACGAGCTGGAGGAACTCCTCGTAGCGCCGGTCGCCGGTCTCCGGCTGGTACGCGCTGCGCTCGTCCACCGTGGCCAGCATCTTGCCCGCGACCTTGAACCGGGGGGCCGCCGGCTCCTTCTCGCCCTGTACGGAGAACCGGTCGAGGCCGGCGGAGAGCACGGTGACCGCCGCGCCGGGCTTCCAGTTCTTCGCCGCTTCCTCGGTGAGGTACTTGCGGGCGGTCTGGAGCTGCGGATCATCGCTGGTCATGGCCTCCAGGAAGCCGTCGACGATCTCCTGCGGACTGGCCTTGTCGGCCGGCGGCACGCCGAAGACGCGGACCTGGGAGTCGACGCCCTGGGAGGCCTCCACGGGACGGACCTCGCCGTGGTCGGGCATGGAGGCGCAGCCGGCGAGCAGCAGCCCGGCCGCGCCGAGGGCGAAGCCCCTGACGGCGCGCGGCGTGCGCCGGGGCGACCGCGACCGGCCCGGCTCAGCGCCCACGCGATCCACCCGCTCCGCCGGTTCCGCCCGCTCCGCCGGTTCCGCCCGCTCCGTCGGTTCCGCCCGCTCCACCGTTGCCTCCACCTTCTCGGTCGGTTGCTCCCGCTGCCCCGCCGGACCGCGTGTTCGCCGCCCCGCCGCCGGAACCGGGCCCCTGCTCCGCCGGCCCCGGCCGGGTCACGACCCGCGCCCCGTTGCCCGGCAGCGCCGTCGGGTCGGCCGGTACCGGCACCGCACCCGCGACGGGGGACCTCGGCGGTATCGGCGACCGGTCGCCGCGCCCCGCCTGCTGCGCCCGCTGTCCGGCCGCCGTGGAGCCCGCCGCGGCCCCCGCGGCCTCCGCCGCGGCCCTGGCCCGGTTGGCCCGGGAGTCCTCGGGCTCCAGCGGGATCGGGGACCCTCGCAGCGGCTCGTCGGCGGTGCGCGGCAGCGTCAGGCGGAACTGCGAGCCGCCGCCGGGCTCGCCCCACGCCTGGAGCCAGCCTCCGTGCAGCCGGGCGTCCTCGACGGCGATGGACAGGCCGAGGCCGGTACCGCCGGTCGTGCGCGCCCGCGCCGGGTCCGCCCGCCAGAAGCGGTTGAAGACCCGGGTGGCCTCACCGGGCTTGAGCCCGACTCCGTAGTCCCGTACGGCCACGGCGACGGCCCCGCCCGCCGAGGCGAGCCGGACCACCACGTCGCGGCCCTCGCCGTGCTCGACGGCGTTGACGACCAGGTTGCGCAGGACCCGCTCCACGCGCCGGGCGTCGGCCTCGGCTATCACCGGCTGGGTGTCTCCGAGGACGCGGATCCGGGTGTTCTTGTGCGCGGCGAGCGGCTCGGCCCCGTCGATGACCCGGCGTACGACGTCCCGCAGGTCGATCGGCTCCGCCTCCAGGGCGGCGGCGCCCGCGTCGAACCGGCTGATCTCCAGCAGGTCGGCGAGGAGGGACTCGAAGCGGTCCAGCTGCCCGGCGAGGAGCTCGGCCGAGCGCGCGGTGACCGGGTCGAAGTCGGCGCGGGCGTCGTGGATGACGTCCGCTGCCATGCGTACGGTCGTCAGCGGGGTGCGCAGCTCGTGGGAGACGTCCGAGACGAAGCGGCGCTGCAGCCGGGAGAGGTCCTCCAGCTGCTGGATCTTGTTCTGGAGGTTCTGGGCCATCTTGTTGAAGGCCTCGCCCAGACGGGCGATGTCATCCTCGCCGGTGACCTTCATCCGCTCCTGGAGCCGCCCCGCCGAGAGCCGCTCGGCGATCCCCGCGGCCATCCGGACGGGGGTGACGACCTGGCGCACGACCAGCCAGGCGATCCCGCCCAGGAGCACCACGACGAAGAGCCCCGCGGTGGCGATGGTCACCTTGACCAGGTTGAGGGACTCCTCCTCCTGGGTGAGCGGGAAGAGGTAGTACAGGTCGTACGGGTCGCCGTTGATGTCGGTGAGCCGCTTGCCGATCACGAGCGCGGGCTCGGGCAGCTTGTCCCCGGCGTCGGTGTAGCGGATCTGCGAGAAGGTCTTGAAGGCGCCGGTCGCGTGGTTGACGTTGCGGCGCAGCCCCAGCGGGACGCTGGCGGTGGGGTCCACGTTGCCGGAGGCGCGGGCTCCACGGACGCCGCCGAGGGCGCCGCGGCTCGCCGGCTGTTCCTCGCCGGTACCGGTGCCGGCGCCCAGCGCCGCCACCTCGAAGGCGCTCTGCCCACCACTGGCGAGCTGTTTGACCAGGGAGTTCATCCAGGTACTGGCGTCCCGGCCGACCTTGTTGTCGGAGGCGTCGGGCCCGTCCGCCGTATAGGGCGTGTTGGCCTTCTCCTGTGCGACCGCGAAGCCGCCAGCGGCCTGGCTCTGCGCAGCCTCCTCCTTGGCATCGAGGAGGCCCTTGCTGACCTGCGCGATGACCACGAACCCGAGGGCGAGGACCACGGCGAGGGAGATCAGCAGGGTCGCGGCGACCACCCGGAGCTGGATGTTGCGCCGCCACAGCCGGACAGCCGGAAGCAGCGGCCGGCGCACGAGGCGCACGAACAGCCGCAGCACGGGACCGCCGGGTGCTCCCTCATGGAGCAGCCGGCCGCCCCGCAGCGCTCCCCAGCGGGAGCGGCCACGGGGCTTGCCGGGTGTCATGTCAGCTCGGTCCGGCCTTGTAGCCGACCCCGCGCACCGTCACGACGATCTCGGGGCGCTCCGGGTCCTTCTCGACCTTGGAGCGCAGCCGCTGGACGTGCACGTTGACCAGGCGGGTGTCGGCCGCGTGGCGGTAGCCCCAGACCTGCTCCAGCAGCACCTCGCGGGTGAAGACCTGCCAGGGCTTGCGGGCGAGCGCGACCAGCAGGTCGAACTCCAGCGGGGTCAGCGCGATCGAGGCGCCTTCCCGCTTCACCGAGTGCCCCGCCACGTCGATGACCAGGTCACCGATGGTCAGCTGCTCGGGCGCGGGCTCCTCCGAGCGGCGCAGGCGGGCCCGGATGCGGGCCACCAGCTCCTTCGGCTTGAACGGCTTGACGATGTAGTCGTCGGCCCCGGACTCCAGGCCCACGACCACGTCCACGGTGTCGCTCTTGGCGGTGAGCATCACGATCGGTACGCCAGACTCGGCGCGGATCAGCCTGCACACCTCTATGCCGTCCCTACCGGGCAGCATGAGGTCGAGCAGCACGAGATCCGGCTTCGCCTCCCGGAAGGCAGCCAGTGCCTTGTCGCCGTCCGCTACGAACGACGGCTCAAAACCTTCTCCACGCAGCACAATGCCGAGCATCTCGGCCAGCGCGGTGTCGTCGTCGACGACAAGGACGCGTCCCTTCATGGTTGACATCATCCCATTAGCTAATCGTTACCCGGCGGTGAGCTGTCCCACAGCCAAAGGGGCTGGAAATCGTCCCTCGGACCTGCGTGGAGATCAGGGCGCCCAGTGTGCCCCGGATCCGCCCGGCGCACGAAGGCGCGAACGGTCCGGGATCCAGGAGACCCCTGGTCCGTTCGGGACGGCTGGTCCGTTCGAGGTTGTCACATGGCACGATGGCAGCCGGACCAAGCGCCCGCACCCCGCGTGCACGTGAAGGAGCGACGATGAACGACTCTCCGGGCTGGGCTACGCCCGGATCCTCCCCGTCCGACGGTGAGGACGGCTCCCACGGTACGCAGCCGCCCGCGGGCGGCTCCGGCGACTCCAAGTGGTCCGCCGAGCAGCCGCCCCCCGGCCAGTGGTCCAGCCCGACCCCGGGCCAGACCCCGCCGAACCCGCAGCAGCAGCCGCCCGCGGCTCCGCAGCCGGGCGCGGGCTGGGGTGGCGGCGGCTACCCGACCCAGAACGGCGGCCAGGGCGGCTGGGGCCAGCACACCCAGGCGGTGAAGCCCGGCGTGATCCCGCTGCGGCCCCTCGGCATGGGCGAGATCCTCGACGGGGCCGTCACCACCATGCGCAAGCACTGGCGCGCGGTACTGCCGATCACCCTGGTCGTGGCCGTCGTCGTACAGCTGGCGAGCGTGCTCATGCAGAAGTACGCGTTCGGTGACGTCGTACTGGACCAGTCGAGCGACGCGCCCCTGGACGAGCAGATCGACGCCCTCGGCTCCTTCGTGGGCCTGTCCGCGGCGGACGGCTTCATCCAGCTCATCGGAGCCATCGTGGCCACCGCGATGCTCACCATGATCTTCAGCCGCGCGGTGCTCGGCCACGGCTCCTCCATCGGCGCCGCCTGGCGCGAGGCCCGCCCGCAGCTCGCCCGGCTGTTCGGCCTGACCCTCCTCATGGGCCTGGGCGCGGCGCTCCTCTTCGCCGTACTGGTCCTGCCGGGCGCCCTCGCCGGACAGATCGGCCTCACCGTCCTGGGCGGATTCGTCGCCGTGGGCCTGGTCCTCTGGCTCTGGATCAGGTTCTCCCTGGCCTCGCCCGCGCTGATGCTGGAGAAGGCGACGGTACGCAAGTCCCTCGTCCGCTCCTCGAAGCTGGTCAAGGGCTCCTGGTGGCGGATCTTCGGCATCACGCTCCTGACGCAGATCATCACCGGCTTCGTGGCCGCCCTCATCATCTTCCCCCTCACCCTCGTCGGCGGGCTGCTGTTCGGCGGCGGCCTCGAAGGCATGACCGACGGCACCGGGACCGCGAGCTGGGGCTTCCTGATCGTGGTGGCCATCGGCGGGGTCATCGGCCTGACGATCACCATGCCGATGCAGGCCGGCGTCACCGTCCTGCTCTACGTCGACCAGCGCATCCGCCGCGAGGCCCTCGACCTGGAGCTCGCGCGGGCGGCGGGCATCGAGAACTACGGCACCACCACGCCGCCGACCGGAGGCTGACGCGGGAATGAGGAGCGCGGGGGGCCTGCTCAGCCACACACCACCACCCACACCGCAGATCACCATCGGCCGTGAGGCCGCCCGCGAGGCGGCCCGCCGCGAGCTGTCCAAGCCCGCGTACCACCAGAACGACCCGGGGCTGCTCCAAAGGGCCCTGAACCGCTTCTGGGAGTGGGTGGGGGACCTCTTCGACCGTGCCTCCGGCGCGACCCCGGGCGGCACGCTGGGCCTGCTGGCCGTCGCCCTGTTCGCGCTCCTCCTCATCGCCGCCCTGTGGTGGCGCCTGGGCGCCCCGGGCCGCGCCGCCGGCCGCGCCCCGGGCACGCTCTTCGACGACGGCATCCGCAGCGCTGCGGACCACCGCGCCGCCGCCGAGACCCTGGCCGGCGAGGGCCGCTGGAGCGAAGCCGTCCAGGAGCGCATGCGCGCCGTGGTCCGCTCCCTGGAGGAGCGCACCCTCCTCGACCCCCGCCCCGGCCGCACCGCGGACGAGGCGGCGGCCGAAGCCGCCGTCTCCCTCCCGTCCCACGCCACGGCCCTGCGCACGGCGGCCCGCACCTTCGACGACGTCACCTACGGCGCCCACCCGGCCACCCCCGAGATGTACGCGACCCTCACCACCCTGGACCAGGCCCTGTCCCGCACCAAGCCCCTCCTGACAGGCCCCACCCCATGACCCACACCCCCCCGAACCCGAAAGACCCCGCCAACACGGGCCCCACCCCGAGCACCGGCGCCCCAACCCCGGCCACACCCCCCGGCACGGCCCCCACCCCCGGCCCGCAGCCACCCACCAGGGACGCAGCCCCGGGCGCGAGCCCCCGTGCCGAAGGCCCAGCCTCCGTACCCCCTGCCCACGCGGCAGCGCCCCCGCCGGGCACAGCCCCCGGCACTCCGGGCGCAGCCCCGGGCACGAGCCACCCCGCCGGGCCCACAGCGACCCCAGCCGCAGGCACAGCCCCCGGCACGGGTCACCCCACCCCGGGCGGAGCCCCCACGCCGCCTGTCCACGCGGCAGCGACCGGCACGCCCGGCCCCGCCGACGCCACGGCACCCGCAGGACCGGGCGGAGCCCTCCCCACGGCGTCGGGCGAGCCCGCCGCCCTCCCCCGTACAACCGCCGGAGGCACATCGCCCCGGGACCTCTGGACCCGCGCCCGCGGGTTCCTCGTCGCGCTCGCCGTGCTCCTCGCCGCCGGGCTGGGCCTCGCCGCCCTGAACTCCGGTGCCCGGCACGGATACCTCGACCCCCGCTCCGCCGATCCCTACGGCAGCCGGGCCGTGGCCGAGCTGCTCGGGACCCGCGGGGTCACCACCCGGGTCGTCACCACCGCCGAGGAGGCCGCCGACGCCGCCGGCCCCGACACGACCCTGCTGGTCACCGACCCCGACCGGCTCGGGGAGACCCAGCTCCGCGACATCCGTTCCGCGATCGACCTCTCCGGCGGCCGGACCGTCCTGCTCGCGCCGAGCGCCCTCAGCCTCCCCGCCCTGGCCCCCGGCACCCGCACCCCCGACGACTCCGCCGCCCCGGACACGAACCTCGACCCGGGCAGCACCTGCACCCTCCCCGCCGCCACCACCGCGGGCCGCGCCGCGACCGGCGGCGGCCTCCGCTACACCACCGGTACCCCCGGAGCCACCGGCTGCTACCCCAGCGCCGGCCACCCCACCCTCCTCGTCCTGCCCACCGGCATCCGCGGCGGCGACACCGTCCTCCTCGGCTCCGAGGGCATCTTCCTCAACAAGACCCTCGCCAAGGAGGGCAACGCCTCCCTCGCGCTCCAGCTCCTCGGCTCCCGCCCGCACCTCGTCTGGTACCTGCCGTCCCTCGCCGACGCCAACCCCGACGCCGAAGGCGCCGGCGAGGAGCAGGACTTCCTCGACCTGATCCCCGCCGGCTGGAGCTGGGCCCTGCTCCAGCTCTTCCTCGCAGCCGCCGTCGCCGCCCTCTGGCGCGCCCACCGCCTCGGCCCGCTCGTCACCGAACGGCTGCCCGTCCTGATCCGCGCCTCCGAGGCCACCGAGGGCCGCGCCCGCCTGTACCGCAAGGCCGGCGCCCGCGACCGCGCCGCCACCGTGCTGCGCGCCGCCACCCGCGAACGCCTGGCCGCACTGGTCGGCGTACCGGCCACCCGGGCCCACGACCCCGCCACCCTGGTCCCCGCCGTCGCCGCCCGCCTCACGGCCGGGCGGCCCCCGCAGGACCCGGACACCCTGCTCTTCGGCACCACCCCCACCACCGACGCGGCGCTCATCGCGCTCGCCGACCACCTCGACGCCCTCGAAAGGGAGGTCCGCACCTCATGACGGCCACCACGGACAGCGCCCGCTCCGCCCTGGAGGCGCTCCGCACCGAGATCGGAAAGGCCGTGGTCGGCCAGGACTCCGCCGTCACCGGTCTCGTCGTCGCCCTCCTCTGCCGCGGCCACGTCCTCCTCGAAGGCGTCCCCGGAGTCGCGAAGACCCTCCTCGTACGGGCGCTGGCCGCCTCCCTCGAACTCGATACCAAGCGCGTCCAGTTCACCCCCGACCTGATGCCGAGCGATGTCACCGGCTCCCTCGTCTACGACGCCCGCACCGCGGAGTTCTCGTTCCAGAACGGCCCGGTCTTCACCAACCTCCTCCTCGCCGACGAGATCAACCGCACGCCCCCCAAGACCCAGTCCTCCCTCCTCGAAGCGATGGAGGAGCGCCAGGTCACCGTCGACGGCACCCCCCGCAAGCTCCCGGAGCCGTTCCTCGTGGCCGCCACCATGAACCCGGTCGAGTACGAGGGCACGTACCCCCTCCCCGAGGCCCAGCTCGACCGCTTCCTCCTGAAGCTCACCGTGCCCCTCCCCTCCCGCGAGGACGAGATCGGCGTACTGACCCGCCACGCGGCCGGCTTCAACCCCCGCGACCTGCACTCCGCCGGCATCCGCCCGGTCGCCGGTCCCGCCGAGCTCGACGCCGCCCGCAAGGCCGTCGAGGCCACCAGCGTCTCCCCGGAGATCACCGCGTACGTCGTCGACATCTGCCGCGCCACCCGCGAATCCCCCTCCCTCACCCTCGGCGTCTCCCCCCGCGGCGCGACCGCCCTCCTGGCCACCGCCCGCGCCTGGGCCTGGCTCGTGGGCCGCGACTACGTCACCCCCGACGACGTGAAGGCCCTCGCCCTGCCGACCCTGCGCCACCGCGTCCAACTGCGCCCCGAGGCCGAGATGGAGGGCGTCACGGCCGACGCGGTCATCACCGCGATCCTCACCCACGTCCCCGTCCCGCGCTGATGGCGTTCACCGGACGCGCCGCCCTGCTCGCGGCCCTCGGCAGCATCCCCGTCGGCATCCTCGGGCCGAGCTGGGCGGGGATCCTGGCGGTCAACGCCCCCATCGCCCTGGCCTGCGCGGTCGACTACGCCCTCGCGGCCCCGGTCCGCACGCTCCAACTGGCCCGCTCCGGCGACACGTCGGTACGCCTCGGCGAAACCGCCGACGTCCACCTGACGATCACGAACCCTTCCCCCCGTACGCTCCGTGCCCGGATCCGCGACGCCTGGCCCCCGAGCAGCTGGGTCCCGGGAACTGAAGTCACCGGCTCCCGCCACGCGTTGAAGGTCCCCCCGGGCGAACGCCGCCGCCTCACCACCCGCCTGCGGCCCACCCGCCGCGGCGACCGCCAGGCGGCCCGCGTCACGATCCGCTCGTACGGCCCGCTCGGCCTGCTGGCCCGCCAGGGCCACCACACGGTCCCCTGGACGGTCCGCGTCCTCCCCCCGTTCACCAGCCGCAAGCACCTCCCCTCCCGCCTCGCGCGCCTGCGCGAACTCGACGGCCGCACCAGCGTCCTGACCCGCGGTGAGGGCACGGAGTTCGACAGCCTGCGCGACTACGTACCCGGCGACGACACCCGTTCCATCGACTGGCGGGCCACCGCCCGCCAGAACAAGGTCGCCGTCCGCACCTGGCGCCCGGAACGCGACCGCCACATCCTGATCTGCCTCGACACCGGCCGCACCGCGGCCGGCCGCGTCGGCGACGCCCCGCGCCTCGACGCGGCGATGGACGCGGCCCTGCTCCTCACCGCCCTGGCCACCCGCGCGGGCGACCGCGTCGACCTCCTGGCCCACGACCGCCGCCTCCGCGCCCAGGTCCAGGCCCGCTCGGCGGCAGACACCCTCCCGGCCTTCGTCAACGCGATGGCCACCCTGGAGCCGGAGCTCGTCGAAACCGACTCCCGCACCCTGGTCTCCACCATCCTGCGCAGCGCCCCGCGCCGCTCCCTGGTGGTCCTCCTGACCAGCCTGGACGCCGCCCCCGTCGAAGAGGGCCTGCTCCCGCTCCTCCCCCGCCTCACCCAGCGCCACACGGTCCTGCTGGCCTCGGTCTCCGACCCCCACGTCGCGGAGATGACGAAGTCCCGCGGCACCGTGGAAGCCGTCTACGAAGCCGCGGCGGGCACCCAGTCCCAGTCCGCCCGCCGCCGCACGGCCGAACAGCTCACCCGCCACGGCGTCCACGTGGTCGACGCCACCCCGGACACCCTGGCCCCCGCCCTGGCCGACGCCTACCTGTCCCTCAAGGCCGCGGGGCGGCTCTAGCGGGTGACTGCCTGGATACGCTGGTCGGGTACCCACCAGGAGGACACCATGGGCGACCTCACCGCGGAGCAGATGCGCCGCATGCACGACTTCGCGGAGCAGCTCTCGGAGCTGGCCGAGCACCAGGAAGACCAGTGGAAGGTGCAGACCACCGACGGTCAGATCTCCCTCACGATGATGAGCCCCACGGCTCCCCACGGGCTGAACGTGGTCCGGCTACGCCGCCAGATCGAGGCCCAGACACCCGAAGTCATGGCCCTCAACGACACGAACATGGGCGATCCGGTGACGGGCCTGACCAAGGTCCCCGACCTCATGGTCATCTCCGAGGAAGACACCGACGACACGGCGAAGGTCGTCAACTCCCGCGATGTCCTGATGGTGGTGGAGGTCGTCTCACGTACGAATTCCCTCACCGACATCCGCGACAAGCTTCACGACTATCCGAAGATGGGTGTCCCTCTCTACGTCGTGGTGGACCCCCGCAAGGACAAGAGGACCGCCACAGTGCACAGTGACCCCTCGGAAGGTCCCGACGGCATCCGCTACCGCAAGACGGTCCCCTACTCCTTCGGGGACACCGTCACGGCCGGCCGCTGGACGCTCGACACGAGCAGCCTCAAAAGCTACCCCGCCGACTGGTAGCAGGCAGGCCCCATCCGAACCTGCACGTACCGGGTCCGGAAAAGATCCGTAAACGCAGAAAAGCCCCGCACCGAACCCCATAAGGGTTGGTGCGGGGCTTTCCCACAATGATTGTTCGGCGGCGTCCTACTCTCCCACAGGGTCCCCCCTGCAGTA
>NZ_JALGBX010000015.1:0-164427 GCF_022808175.1 Streptomyces sp. AP-93
GGTATCAACTTTTGGCGTTGATTTTTGGCACGCTGTTGAGTTCTCAAGGAACGGACGCTTCCTTTGTACTCACCCTCAGTAACAATTACTGGGGCTTTCCTCCGGGCTTTCGTTCTGTTCTTGCGTTTCCGACTCTATCAGACTCTCTCGTGTCCGATTCCCGGTCGAAGCGGGTTTCGCTTTCCAGTTCTTCGCTTTCGCGTTTCCCTTTCCTGCGATTCCAACTCTACCAGATCATTCCCATGTCGTTTCCGACTTGGATTTGAATTGGACGGCCATTGGAGAGCCATTCCCTTTCGGGCGAGCCAGACTTTATCAGGTTTCCCTGCTCTGGTATTCCCACCCGCCCGCATCAACATGGCCGGGCACACGTGTGTGCCGGGGTGCCGTGCGAGGTGGAGACGTAAACGTACTGGAGCGGGGCCCCCGGATGCAAATCCGGTTGCCCCGCTCCGGTGTGGTCGCTAGGGCGAGGATCAGACCTCGACGACGACCGGGAGGATCATGGGGCGGCGGCGGTAGCCGTCCGAGACCCACTTGCCCATCGTGCGGCGGATGAGCTGCTGGATCTGGTGCGGCTCGGCCACACCGTCCGCGGCGGCTCGGGCGATGGCTTCCTCGATCTTCGGCAGGACCGAGCTGAACGCCGAGTCCTCGATGCCGGAGCCGCGGGCCTGGATGTTCGGGCCGCTGACGATCTTGCCCGTGGTGCTGTCCACCACGACGTAGACCGAGATGATGCCCTCGTCACCGAGGATCTTGCGGTCCTTGAGGTGGGCTTCGGTGACGTCGCCGACCGAGAGGCCGTCCACGTAGACGTAGCCGGCCTGGACCTTGCCGGAGATGCGGGCCTTGCCGTCGATGAGGTCGACGACGACGCCGTCCTCGGCGATGACGATCCGGTCCTTCGGTACGCCCGTCAGGGCGCCGAGCTCGGCGTTCGCGCGCAGGTGGCGCCATTCGCCGTGGACCGGCATCAGGTTCCGCGGCTTGCAGATGTTGTAGAAGTACAGCAGCTCGCCGGCGGAGGCGTGGCCGGAGACGTGCACCTTGGCGTTGCCCTTGTGCACGACGTTGGCGCCCCACCGGGTCAGGCCGTTGATCACGCGGTAGACCGCGTTCTCGTTGCCCGGGATGAGCGACGAGGCCAGGATGACCGTGTCGCCCGGGACGATCCGGATCTGGTGGTCGCGGTTCGCCATGCGGGACAGGGCCGCCATCGGCTCGCCCTGCGAACCCGTGCAGACCAGGACGACCTCGTGGGCCGGCAGGTCGTCGAGGGTCTTGACGTCCACGACCAGGCCGGCCGGGACCTTCAGGTAGCCCAGGTCACGGGCGATGCCCATGTTGCGGACCATCGAACGGCCGACGAAGGCGACCCTGCGGCCGTACTCGTGTGCGGCGTCGAGGATCTGCTGGATGCGGTGCACGTGGCTCGCGAAGCTCGCCACGATGATCCGGTTGTTGGCGTTGGCGAACACCGTGCGCAGGACGCCCGAGATCTCGCGCTCGGGCGGGACGAAGCCCGGGACCTCGGCGTTCGTCGAGTCCGAGAGGAGAAGGTCGATGCCTTCTTCGCTCAGGCGCGCGAAGGCGTGCAGGTCGGTGAGGCGGTTGTCCAGCGGGAGCTGGTCCATCTTGAAGTCACCGGTGCACACGACCATGCCGGCGCCGGTGCGGATGGCCACGGCCAGGGCGTCCGGGATGGAGTGGTTGACCGCGATGAACTCGCAGTCGAAGGGGCCGAGGTTCTCGCGCTCGCCTTCCTTCACCTCGAGGGTGTAGGGGCGGATGCGGTGCTCCTGGAGCTTGGCCTCGATGAGCGCCAGCGTCAGCTTGGAGCCGATCAGCGGGATGTCCGGCTTCTCCCGGAGGAGGTAGGGGACGGCGCCGATGTGGTCTTCGTGGCCGTGCGTGAGGACGATGCCCTCGATGTCGTCGAGCCGGTCCCTGATGGACGAGAAGTCCGGCAGGATCAGGTCGATGCCCGGCTGCTCCTCTTCGGGGAACAGGACGCCGCAGTCGACGATGAGCAGGCGGCCGTCGAACTCGAAGACGGTCATGTTGCGGCCGATCTCACCGAGCCCGCCCAGGGGGGTGACCCGAAGGCCGCCCTTGGGGAGCTTCGGCGGCGGACCGAGTTCAGGATGCGGATGGCTCAAAAGGTTCTCCTTCACCACGCGCGGCCACGTACCCGTCGAGGCACGTGGCGCGCATGTCATTCGTGCACTTGCTGTCGTCTTGTGTGGTTCTGCTTATTCAGTTGTGAAGTCTGATGTCAGAGCTGTACCCCGCCGGCGGCAAGATCGATCTTGAGCTGCGCCGTCTCTTCGGCGGTCAGCTCGACCAGCGGGAGCCGCAGCGGGCCCGCGGGCAGGCCCTGCAGGTTCAGCGCGCCCTTGGTGGTGATCACACCCTGGGTGCGGAACATGCCGGTGAAGACGGGGAGCAGCTTCTGGTGGATCTCGGTGGCCTTCTGGACGTCGCCGCCCAGGTGGGCCTCGAGCATCTCGCGGAGCTCGGGGGAAACCACGTGACCGACCACGGAGACGAAGCCGACCGCGCCGACCGCCAGGAGCGGCAGGTTCAGCATGTCGTCACCGGAGTACCAGGCCAGGCCGCTCTGCGCGATGGCCCAGCTGGCGCGTCCGAGGTCGCCCTTGGCGTCCTTGTTGGCAACGATACGGGGGTGCTCGGCCAGCCGGACGAGTGTTTCCGTATTGATCGGGACACCACTGCGGCCGGGGATGTCGTAGAGCATCACCGGGAGCTCGGTGGCGTCGGCGATCGCCGTGAAGTGCCGGAAAAGGCCCTCCTGCGGCGGCTTGCTGTAGTACGGGGTGACCGCGAGCAGGCCGTGGGCGCCGGTGCGCTCGGCCTGACGGGCCAGCTCGAGGGTGTGACGGGTGTCATTGGTGCCGATGCCGGCGACCACGTGGGCCCGGTCTCCGACCGCTTCGAGTACGGCTCGTACGAGGTCGTTTTTCTCCGCGTCAGTGGTGGTCGGCGACTCACCGGTGGTGCCGTTGATGATCAGGCCGTCGTTGCCTGCGTCCACCAAGTGGACGGCGAGCTGCTGCGCGCCATCGAGGTCAAGTGCGCCATCCGCCGTAAACGGCGTGATCATGGCGGTGAGGACCCGCCCGAAGGGGGTCTGCGGAGTCGAGATCGGAGCCATGGGTAACACGCTACTCGCTGCCATGCTCGCGGTGTCCCCTCGGGGGACGTGATGAGGGTGTTGGAGCCCGGCACTGCCTGCTCGGGGGTTCAAGCAGTGCCGGGTCCGTTTGATCAGCCTAGATGAACTTTACGAAACGTGGCAATACGGACACTTCGGACTTGTCTCGTACATCCGTACGGAACCGGCCGCTCCGCCCGTACGGGGCACCGCGGCCGACCGCGGGAAGGCTGACGCAGCGCCATAAAATTTGGTTAATGTCCCGAAAACCGGCACCGATCGGGCCTTTCGCACGTCCTACCGGGTAGAACGCCCGCCCATCCTGCCCCCACCGCCCCAGGGCCCTGACCGTGAGGAGAGTCGTTCCCCATGTTCCGCCGGCGCGAACCCGTCCCGTTCGCCTTCGTCGCCGAGGCCGACCGATTCCGCAGCAACGTCACTCCACCGCCGCGCGAGAGTCTGAGCAAGACCCAGATCGCCGCCCGTAGTCTGGTCGGACTGACCGTCGTGGCGGGGCTCGTCGGATCGCTGCTCTTCGGCATCCCGGCACTGCAGCCGAGCCACGCACCGGCGAAGTCGCAGCAGTCGGAGGCATCCGAGGGGCGGTAGCCTCACGGGCACAGCCCAACCGAACGTGCATGTGAGTGAGGTCCTGCCGTGCCCCTGCCCTTTTTGACGGCCGACGGCGCATTCGACGCGCACGACACCGGGGAAACGCTCCCCTACGAAGACCCCGACCGCTGGCGTCGCCCCTACCGTCCGGGGCCCTGGCGGGTTGCCATCGCCGCGGTGCTGCTGCTGCTCGGCTCGTTCATGCTGTTCGCCACGGTGATCATCGTGGCCGCCGGCACCTGGGCCGGCGCCCTGGGCGGTCTGCTCGCCTCGCTGGCCGTGGTCGGCTCCGCCCTGCGGCTGCTGCGCACGGGCGTCTGGGTGAGCCCCAAGGGGCTGCGTGTGGCGGGGTTCTTCACCACCCGCTCGATCCCCTGGAACCAGGTCGGCGAGGTCCGCACGGTGCAGCAGCCCGTGCGCTGGCTCGGGCTGCCGAGGACCGTGCAGGGCCAGGCCCTGACGGTGGCCGCGCGCGGTGGCGTCGAACTGCCGGTACTGCTGACCGACCACAGCGCCGATTTCCTGTCGCGGACCGAGGCCTTCGACCGGGCCGCCGGCGCGGTCGAGGCCTGGGCCGACGAGTACCGGGCCGTGCCGGCCTGAGGACGCCCGCCCGGGCGCCCCTGAGCGGGCGTCACGCGCACCGGAAGCCCGTACAGGCTCAGGCTTGTACGGGCTTTCCGTCATGCAGGGAGATGGCCCGCTGCATGGCCTTGCGGGCCCGCGGGGTGTCGCGGGCGTCGTGGTAGGCGATGGCGAGGCGGAACCAGCTGCGCCAGTCCCCCGGCGCGTCCTGCGTCTCCGCCCTGCGGCGCGCGAAGACCTCGTCGGCCGAGTCCCGCAGGATCCGGCCGTACTTGTCCCGCTCCAGCTCGTCGACGGGCAGCCCGCCCTCGGCCTCCAGCTCGGCTCCGAGCTGGTTGGCCCTGGTGACGAACTGGGTGTTCTTCCAGAGGAACCAGACGCCGATGACCGGCAGGATCAGCACGGCCACCCCGAAGGTGACGGTGAGCCAGGTCCCGTGCCGGATCAGCATCAGGCCCCTGCTGCCGACCAGGACGAAGTACACGACCAGGACCGCGGCCGTGATGAAGTAGAGGATCTTCGCGCGCATGGGTGCCGCCGCCTGCTCGTCAGCCGAGTTCGAGGAAGTTTTCCAGGCCGAAGGTGAGGCCCGGGGTCTGCGTCACGCGGCGCGCGCCGAGCAGGATGCCCGGCATGAAGCTGCTGTGGTGCAGGGAGTCGTGACGGATGGTCAGGGTCTCGCCCTCGCCGCCGAGGAGCACCTCCTGGTGGGCCAGCAGGCCGCGGAGGCGGATCGCGTGCACCGGGACGCCGTCGACGTCCGCGCCGCGCGCGCCGTCGAGCCCGGTGGCGGTGGCGTCGGGCTGCGCGCCGAGGCCGGCCTCGGCGCGGGCGGCCGCGATGAGCTGCGCCGTACGGGTCGCCGTGCCGGAGGGGGCGTCGACCTTGTTCGGGTGGTGCAGTTCGACGACCTCGACGGACTCGAAGTACCGGGCGGCCTGCGCGGCGAACTTCATCGTGAGGACCGCGCCGATGGAGAAGTTCGGGGCGATGAGCACGCCGGTCGCCGGGGAAGCGGCGAGCCAGGTGTTCAGCCGGCCGAGGCGGTCCTCGGTCCAGCCGGTGGTGCCGACCACTCCGTGGATGCCGTGGCGGACGAGGAACTCCAGGTTCTCCATCACCGAGGCGGGGGTGGTCAGCTCGACCGCGACCTGGGCGCCGGCCTCGGCCAGCGTCTCCAGCTTGTCTCCGCGGCCGAGGGCGGCCACCAGTTCCATGTCCTCGGCGGCCTCGACGGCCTTGACCGCCTCGGAGCCGATGCGGCCCTGGGCGCCGAGAACTGCCACGCGCAGCTTGCTCATGTCATTCCTTAAAGTGCGTACGGGCCCGGGCCCTGTCCCGGGGCCCGGGCGACGTGCTCCTGAGAGTGGCCTGGCTAGGCGACGGCCTCGTCGAGACGGGCCGCCTGCTTCTCCTTCAGCGGGCCGATCACCGCGAGCGAGGGCCGCTGCGCCAGGACGTCCTGCGCGACCGAGCGCACTTCGTCCGGAGTGACGGCCGCGATCCGGGCCAGCAGGTCGTCGACCGACATCTGGTCGCCCCAGCACAGCTCGCTCTTGCCGATGCGGTTCATGATCGCGCCGGTGTCCTCCAGGCCGAGGACGGTGGAGCCGGACAGCTGGCCGACGGCCCGCCGGATCTCCTCGTCGGTGAGCCCGTCGGAGGCGACCTTGTCGAGCTCGTCCCGGCAGATCCGCAGTACGTCGTGGACCTGGCTGGGGCGGCAGCCCGCGTAGACGCCGAAGAGGCCGGTGTCGGCGAAGCCCGAGGTGTACGAGTACACGCTGTAGGCCAGGCCGCGCTTCTCGCGGACCTCCTGGAAGAGGCGGGAGGACATGCCGCCGCCGAGCGCGGTGTTCAATACGCCGAGCGCCCAGCGGCGCTCGTCGGTGCGGGCCAGCGCCGGCATGCCGAGGACCACGTGGGCCTGCTCGGTCTTGCGGTTGACCAGCTCGACGCGGCCGGAGGCGCGGATCCGCTTGGTGCCGGAGCGCGGACCGACCGGCTCGGCGTCCGTACGGGTCAGGGCGCCGGCCTTCTCGAAGGCCGCGCGGACCTGGCGTACGACCTTGTTGTGGTCGACGTTGCCCGCGGCCGCCACGACCAGGTGGGTGGGGTCGTAGTGCTTCTTGTAGAAGCGGCGGATCCGGTCGGCGGTGAGCGCGTTGATCGTGTCGACGGTGCCGAGGACGGGGCGCCCGAGCGGGGTGTCCCCGTACATGGTCTGGGCGAACAGGTCGTGGACCATGTCGCCCGGGTCGTCCTCGGTCATCGCGATCTCTTCGAGGATGACTCCGCGCTCGGCGTCGACATCGGATTCGAGGATCAGCGAGCCGGTGAGCATGTCGCACACGACGTCGATGGCCAGCGGCAGGTCGGTGTCGAGCACCCGCGCGTAATAGCAGGTGTACTCCTTCGCCGTGAAGGCGTTCATCTCGCCGCCGACCGCGTCGATCGCGGAGGAGATGTCGAGGGCACTGCGCTTCTCTGTGCCCTTGAAGAGGAGGTGCTCCAGGTAGTGCGTGGCGCCGTTCAGAGAAGGCGTCTCGTCCCGGGAGCCGACGTGCGCCCAGATCCCGAAGGTGGCGGAGCGGACGGACGGCAGGGTCTCGGTGACGACGCGCAGTCCGCCGGGGAGGACCGTGCGGCGGACGGTGCCGATGCCGCCTGCGCCCTTGAGCAGTGTTTGGGTACGGGCGACGGCCCGCCCCTCCGAAGAGGGGCGGGCCGTCACACGGGAACTACGCGACGTCACTTGTCGGAGTCGTCCTTGTCAGCGTCGTCGCCGGCGGCCTCGCCGTCGATCACGGGGACCAGGGAGAGCTTGCCGCGGGAGTCGATCTCGGCGATCTCGACCTGGACCTTGGTGCCGACCGCGAGCACGTCCTCGACGTTCTCCACGCGCTTGCCACCGGCGAGCTTGCGGATCTGCGAGATGTGCAGCAGGCCGTCCTTGCCGGGCATGAGGGAGACGAAGGCACCGAAGGTGGTGGTCTTGACGACCGTACCCAGGTACCGCTCGCCGACCTCCGGCATGGTCGGGTTGGCGATCTGGTTGATCGTGGCGCGGGCGGCCTCGGCGGCCGGACCGTCGGCGGCACCGATGTAGATGGTGCCGTCGTCCTCGATCGTGATCTCGGCGCCGGTGTCCTCCTGGATCTGGTTGATCATCTTGCCCTTGGGCCCGATGACCTCACCGATCTTGTCCACCGGGATCTTGACGGTGATGATCCGGGGGGCGAACGGGGACATGGCGTCCGGCGTGTCGATCGCTTCCATCATCACGTCGAGGATGTGGAGGCGGGCGTCGCGGGCCTGCTTGAGGGCGGCGGCCAGAACCGAGGCCGGGATGCCGTCGAGCTTGGTGTCCAGCTGGAGCGCGGTGACGAACTCCTTGGTGCCGGCGACCTTGAAGTCCATGTCGCCGAAGGCGTCCTCCGCACCGAGGATGTCGGTGAGGGCGACGTAGTGGGTCTTGCCGTCGATCTCCTGCGAGATCAGGCCCATGGCGATACCGGCGACGGGGGCCTTGAGGGGCACACCGGCGTTCAGCAGCGACATGGTGGAGGCGCAGACCGAGCCCATGGACGTCGAGCCGTTGGAGCCGAGAGCCTCGGACACCTGGCGGATCGCGTAGGGGAACTCCTCGCGCGTCGGGAGGACGGGCACGATCGCGCGCTCGGCGAGCGCGCCGTGGCCGATCTCGCGGCGCTTCGGCGAACCGACGCGGCCGGTCTCGCCGACCGAATACGGCGGGAAGTTGTAGTTGTGCATGTAGCGCTTGCGGGTCACCGGGGAAAGGGTGTCCAGCTGCTGCTCCATACGGAGCATGTTGAGGGTGGTGACGCCCAGGATCTGGGTCTCGCCACGCTCGAACAGCGCCGAGCCATGCACGCGCGGGATGGCCTCGACCTCGGCGGCGAGGGTACGGATGTCCGTGATCCCGCGGCCGTCGATGCGGACCTTGTCCTTGATGACGCGCTCGCGGACCAGGGCCTTGGTCAGGCTGCGGTACGCGGCGGAGATCTCCTTCTCGCGGCCTTCGAAGGCCGGGAGGAGCTTCTCGGCGGCGATCTCCTTGACGCGGTCCAGCTCGGCCTCGCGGTCCTGCTTGGCCGCGATGGTCAGCGCCTGGGAGAGCTCGCCCTTGACCGCGGCCGAGAGGGCCTCGTAGACGTCGTCCTGGTAGTCCAGGAAGACCGGGAACTCGCCCTCGGGCTTGGCGGCCTTGGCGGCCAGGTCTGCCTGGGCCTTGCAGAGGACCTTGATGAAGGGCTTCGAGGCGTCGAGGCCGGCGGCCACGACCTCCTCGGTCGGCGCCTCGGCGCCGCCCTTGACCAGGGCGATGGTCTTCTCGGTGGCCTCGGCCTCGACCATCATGATCGCGACGTCGCCGTCCTCGAGCACGCGGCCCGCGACGACCATGTCGAAGACGGCGTCCTCGAGCTCGGTGTGCGTCGGGAAGGCGACCCACTGGCCGCGGATCAGCGCGACGCGGACGCCGCCGATCGGGCCGGAGAAGGGCAGGCCGGCCAGCTGGGTGGACGCGGAGGCGGCGTTGATCGCCACGACGTCGTACAGGTGGTCGGGGTTGAGCGCCATGATCGTCGCGACGACCTGGATCTCGTTGCGCAGGCCCTTCTTGAAGGACGGGCGCAGCGGGCGGTCGATCAGGCGGCAGGTGAGGATCGCGTCCTCGGAGGGGCGGCCCTCGCGGCGGAAGAACGAGCCGGGGATCTTGCCGGCCGCGTACTGCCGCTCCTCGACGTCCACCGTCAGGGGGAAGAAGTCGAGCTGGTCCTTGGGCTTCTTCGACGCGGTGGTGGCGGAAAGCACCATCGTGTCGTCGTCCAGGTAGGCAACGGCGGAGCCGGCGGCCTGGCGGGCCAGACGGCCCGTCTCGAAGCGGATGGTGCGGGTGCCGAAGGAACCGTTGTCAATGACGGCCTCGGCGTAGTGGGTCTCGTTCTCCACTAGCGTTTTCTCCATTTTCGTCGTCTCCGTCCGCCACCCGTGTGGTGGTGGACGGTTGCGGAGAAGCGCTCCTTGCGTGCGGGCCGGTCTTCGATCGAAGCAGCCGGGCGAAGCCACGTGCGGGCTTTCCGGATGCCACTACCGAGGACCGGCGGCGTAGGGAGGGCGCTCCTCCTCTTCAGTTGTGCACGTCTTTCGACGTGGACGCTTCCAGACTACAAAGCGTCCGGTACGTCGCGCACGTACAGCAAAGGGAGCGGCCCCCTCAATGTGGGAACCGCTCCCTTCACAGCGTCTTTACTTGGCGCCGGCCGCACCGCGGCGGATGCCGAGGCGCTCGACCAGCGTACGGAAGCGCTGGATGTCCTTCTTGGCCAGGTACTGCAGCAGGCGGCGACGCTGGCCGACCAGGATCAGCAGACCACGACGGGAGTGGTGGTCGTGCTTGTGGGACTTCAGGTGCTCGGTCAGGTCCGAGATGCGGCGGGACAGCATCGCGACCTGGACCTCGGGGGAGCCGGTGTCGCCCTCCTTGGCACCAAACTCTGCGATGAGCTGCTTCTTGACTGCGGCGTCGAGCGGCACGCGTACTCCTTGTAATAGGTCTTCATAGCCGCCGAGTGCCCCAGGTCGAATTCTCTGGGGATCTTCCGTAACTCGGGAGGCGGGGTCCGTTGAGCGCAGCCTCCGGAATCTTCCGGGGGCGCGTACACAAACGGCCGTCACACAGCGTACCAGGCTGCCGCAGGCCCCTGTCTCAGTTGGTGAGAGCGCGGGCCCGGGCGTAGACGTCGAGCACCGCAAGGGTCAGCGGGACAAGGCTGAGCAGGACCGCCGCCTCGGTGAGGTCGAGCAGCCGCCCCCAGAAGGGTGACAGACCCTTGCGGGGAATGACCAGCGCAATTCCGACGAGGAGGGCCGCGCCGGCGGCTACGGCGGCGGAGAGCCAGAGCGTACGGATCTCCAGGCCGCTGTGGTCTCCGTAGAGGGCGAGCTCCTTGAGCAGGGCGGCCGGCGGGTGGATGGCGAGGCCCAGGACGAGCAGGCCGAGGGCGGCGAAGCCCGCCACCAGGGTGCAGGCGACCTGGGAGGTATAGCGGAAGAGCCGGGCGCGCAGCAGCATGGCGAGCCCGGTGGCCAGGGCCAGGAGCCGGGCCCAGGTGTTGTCCGAGAAGCCGAGGACGGCCGCGGAGCCGACGGCGACGGCCGCGCAGCCGCCGACGAGGCCGAGGAGCATCTCGTGGCCGCGGCGGGCCTGGGCGGCGATGGCCTCGGCGTCGAGCGGGGCTCCGGCGTCGTGCCCGTCGGTGGCGGAGCGCTCACCGTACGGCTCGGTGTCGTAGCGGTCCGGGGTCTCGTACTCGGCGGTGGCGCTCTGCGGGGCGGCGTAGCCGATGGGGAGCCGGGCGAAGCGGGCGGAGAAGCCGGGGAGGAAGGCGACGAGGCCGATGGCGGCGGGGGCGCAGACGGCCGCGGCGGAGGTCGCGCCCGCGTCGGCGGTGATGGCGGCGAACGTGGCCAGGGTCCCGGTGGCGGCGAGGAAGGTGGTCGCGACGAAGGGTGCGTCGCCGTCGGGGGTGAGGGCGACGAGGGCGACGGAGGCGACGAGCACGCAGACGCAGCCGAGGAGGAACTGGAGACGGCCGGGGCCCTGGCCCGCGGCGGGGGCGATGATGCCGGAGCCGGCGAGCAGCAGGTGCGGTACGGCGGCGAGGCCGAGGGCGACGGCGGAGCCGCGGTCGCGGTAGACCCGGGCGCGGACCCCCGCGGCGGCGGTGAGGAGCAGGCCGACGGAGCCGGCGATGATGCCGGGCAGTCCGTGCATGTCGTGCAGGACGGGGTCGGCGTACCAGAGGACGAAGCCGAGCAGGACGAAGAGGACGGCGGCGCCGGTCAGGCCCGCGCCGCGCAGCATGTCGTCGCTCCATCGCTGGCGGTCGCGCACCACGGCGGCGGCGACGGCGTCGGAGACGTCGTCGAAGACGGCGGGCGGCAGGGATTCGGCGAAGGGGCGCAGGCTCAGCACTTCGCCGTCCAGGACCTGCTGGGCCGCGAGGGTGCGGGCGCCGTCGAGGACGGTGCCGGAGCGCAGGACCAGGTGGAAGCCGGTGGGTGCGCCGACGGGCTGCGTCTGGCCGGTGAGGCGCAGCAGCTCGGGGTAGATGTCGGCGACGGCGATGTCCTCGGGGAGGGCGACGTCTATGCGGCTGTCGGGAGCCACGACGGTGACCCTGCGGAAGCCGGTCGCCTCGGCGGTGTTCACCTGATGCCCCCCGGTGGGTGTGTGCGTTGGTGTGCGTGGGTGCGCCGGCGGCGGTGGTCCGCCCGCCGGTGCGCAGCCGGTTCGCGGATGCGCATGCCGCGCGCGCCACCCTACCGGGAGTGCTGATGACTGTCGGCAAGTAGGATCACCCCTCTGCGAAGGAGATCCCCTTCGCGCCCGGGACTTGAGGGCGCCGGTTGCGACGTCCCGTCTGTTTTCGAGGGATTGATGCTCCGGTGAGCCAGATCGTCGTCAAACGTCCGCCCCGGTCGCTGCCGCCCGAAGTCCCTTCGGACGAACTGAGGCTCGAGGCACCGCCGGAACTCCCGCGGGGGCAGCAGGAGGGCGTGCTGATGCAGCTCCTCCCGATGCTCGGGATGGGCTCGTCCGCCGTCTTCTTCTTCATGCCGGGTGCCGCGCCGTTCATGCGCATCATGGGCGTGCTGATGATGGTGTCGACGGTGGGCATGCTCGTGGCCCAGTTGGTGCGGCACCGGCGCGGTACGCAGGGGCAGATGGCCGACATCCGGCGGGACTACCTCAAGTACCTGGCTCAGACCCGCCGTCAGGTACGCAGGACCGCGCGGGCCCAGCGTGACGCGCAGCTGTACCTGCACCCGGCTCCGGAGCAGTTGTGGTCGGTGGTCGCCGAGGGTTCGCGGCTGTGGGAGCGCCGGGTCGGCGACGCGGACTTCGGGCAGGCCCGGCTGGGGCTGGGCGCGCAGCGCCTGGCGACCCCGCTGGTGGCTCCGGACACGGCGCCGGTGGACGAGCTGGAGCCGCTGGCGGCGGGCGCCATGCAGCGGTTCCTGCGGGTGCACTCCTCGCTGGACGGGCTGCCGATGGCGGTGTCGTTGCGGGCGTTCTACCACGTGACGGTCTCCGGGGAGCCCGAGTCGGCGCGGGGCACCGCGCGGGCGCTGGTGGCGCAACTGGCGACGCTGCACTCCCCCGAGGACCTGATGGTGGCCGTGGTGGCGGCGCCGGGCGCGGTCGCGGAGTGGGACTGGGTGAAGTGGCTGCCGCACACCCAGGTTCCGGGTCAGATCGACGGGGCCGGCACGAAGCGGCTGTTCGGCGACGACATCGGTGAGCTGGAGGGGCTGCTCGGTTCCCGGCTGGAGGGGCGGCCCCGGTTCAGCCGGGAGGGCTCCCCGGTGCTGGACCAGCCGCACGTGGTCCTCGTACTGGACTCGGGTTCCCGCGGGGGTCTGGTGCCGCCGGACTCGGTGTTCGCGGCGGCCGAGGGTCTGCAGGGGGTCACCGTCGTCGAGGTGGTGGCGGGCGAGCTGGACGAGGCGCGCGGCGGGCTGTCGGTCGTGGTGCGGCCGGGCCGGCTGCGGCTGGAGTCGGGTGCGGGCTTCGCCTACGAGGGTCTGCCGGACACCCTGTCGCTGCCGGCGGCCGAGGCGCTGGCGCGGCAGCTGGCGCCGCTGCGGACGGGCGGCGGGGACGAGGACGAGCCGCTGCTCGCCAATCTGGACTTCACCGACCTGCTGAACCTGGGCGACGCGGCCGCCGTGGACGTGGCCCGGACCTGGCGGCCGCGCTCCGCCGGCGAGCGGCTGCGCGTGCCGATCGGGGTCGGCGAGGACGGCTCCCCGGTGATGCTGGACCTGAAGGAGGCCGCGCAGGAGGGCATGGGCCCGCACGGGCTGTGCGTGGGCGCGACCGGTTCGGGCAAGTCGGAGCTGCTGCGCACGCTGGTGCTGGGGCTGGCCGTCACGCACACCTCGGAGACGCTGAACTTCGTACTCGCCGACTTCAAGGGCGGTGCGACCTTCACCGGGATGGGGCAGATGCCGCACGTCGCGGCGGTCATCACCAACCTGGCGGACGACCTGACGCTCGTGGACCGCATGGGCGACTCGATCCGCGGCGAGCTGCAGCGCCGGCAGGAGCTGCTGCGTTCGGCGGGCAACTACGCGAACATCCACGACTACGAGAAGGCCCGCGCGGCGGGTGCTCCGCTGGAGCCGCTGGCCTCGCTGGTGCTGGTCATCGACGAGTTCTCCGAACTGCTGACCGCGAAGCCGGACTTCATCGACATGTTCATCCAGATCGGCCGCATCGGCCGGTCGCTGGGCGTGCACCTGCTGCTGGCCTCGCAGCGGCTGGAGGAGGGCAAGCTGCGCGGGCTGGACACGTACCTGTCGTACCGGATCGGTCTGCGGACCTTCTCGGCGGCGGAGTCGCGGACCGCGATCGGCGTGCCGGACGCCTACCACCTGCCGTCGGTGCCCGGTTCGGGCTACCTGAAGTTCGGTACGGACGAGATGACGCGCTTCAAGGCGGCGTACGTCTCGGGCACCTACCGCTCGGGCGGGCCGGACCTGTCGGTCGGGCTGTTCCCGGTGGAGCGGCGGCCGGTGCTGTTCACGGCGGCGCCGGTGCCGGTGGTGTACGCGGCTCCGGACCCGGCGTACCTGTCGGCGCGGGCGGCGGAGGCCGAGCGTGCCGCGCAGGGCGACGACGCGCTGGCGGACACGGTGCTGGACGTGATCGTGGGACGGCTGGAGGGGCAGGGGGTGCCGGCGCACCAGGTGTGGCTGCCGCCGCTGGACCAGGCTCCGCCGCTGGACCAGCTGCTGCCGGCGCTGGCGCCGAGCGCGGAGCGGGGGCTGCACGCGGAGGGGTACACGCGGCCGGGCGGGCTGGTCGTGCCGCTCGGGCTCATCGACAAGCCGTTCGAGCAGCGGCGCGAGGTGCTGTACCGGGACTTCTCGGGTGCGGCGGGCCACATGATGGTGGTCGGCGGTCCGCAGTCGGGCAAGTCCACGCTGATGCGGACGCTGATCTCCTCGTTCGCGCTGACGCACACCCCGCGCGAGGTGCAGTTCTACGGGCTGGACTTCGGCGGCGGCGGTCTGTCCTCGCTGGCCGAACTGCCGCACGTGGGCGGGATCGCGTCCCGGCTGGACCCGGAGCGGGTGCGGCGCACGGTCGCGGAGGTGGCCGGGGTGCTGCGCCGGCGCGAGGAGTTCTTCCGCGCGAACGGCATCGACTCGATCGGCACCTACCGGCGCCGGCGGGCCGCGGGCGAGCTGCCCGGGGAGGCCTGGGGCGACGTGTTCCTGGTCGTCGACGGCTGGGGCGGCTTCCGGGGCGAGTACGAGGCCCTGGAGCAGGTCGTCACGGACATCGCGTCCCGCGGGCTGGGATACGGCATCCACGTGGTGGTCACGGTCGCCCGGTACATGGAGGTCCGGGCCGCGCTGAAGGACCAGATCCTCAGTCGGCTGGAGCTGCGCCTCGGCGATGTCATGGACTCCGAGTTCGACCGCAAGGTGGCGGCGAACGTGCCGACGGGGATGCCGGGCCGCGGCCAGGTCGCGGAGAAGCTGCACTTCCTGGGCGCGCTGCCGCGGGTCGACGGCTCGCACGCGGCGGAGGACCTGTCGGAGGCCACGGCCGCCTTCGTGGACGCCGTGAAGCAGAACTGGACGGGCCAGGCGGCCCCCGGCGTGCGGCTGCTGCCTCGGCTGCTCCACGCCGACCAGCTTCCCAAGGGCGCGGAGTACCCGGAGCGCGGGATCGCGATCGGCATCGACGAGACCGAGCTGGAGCCGGTGTTCGTCGACTTCGAGACCGACCCCTTCCTCCTCGTGTTCGGCGAGAGCGAGTCGGGCAAGACCAACCTGCTGCGGCTGATCGCGCAGCGGATCGCGGAGCGCTACGGCCCGGACCGGGCCCGGCTGGTGGTCGGCGACTACCGGCGCAGCCTGCTCGGCGCGCTGCCGGAGGAGCACCTGCTGGAGTACGCGCCGATGGCGAGCTCCCTGCAGATGCACATGGAGGCGCTGGCCGGGGTGTTCGCCCGCCGGCAGCCCCCGCAGGACGTCACTCCGCAGCAGTTGCGCGACCGCAGCTGGTGGACGGGCCCGGACGTGTTCATCATCATCGACGACTTCGACCTGGTGGCCACGAGTCAGGGCAATCCGCTGACGCAGCTGGTGGAGTTCCTGCCGTTCGCCCGGGACACGGGCGTGCGCTTCGTGATCGCGCGCAGCTCGGCGGGTGCCTCGCGCGCGCTGTACGAGCCGTTCATGCAGCGGATCAAGGAGCTGGGCGCGCAGGGCGTGGTGCTGTCCGGTGATCCGTCCGAGGGCGATCTGGTCGGCAATGTGCGGCCGCGCCCCATGCCTCCGGGCCGGGCCTCCTTCGTCTCGCGCAAGCGCGGGACCTCGCTGATCCAGATCGGGCGGATGCCGGGGCTGTAGGTGCCGGGGCCGCGGTACCGGAGGGTTCCGGAAAGCCTCCCGCGCGGGGCCGGTCACCCTCGATAATCGGCAGGGATCGCACCACCGAAGGAGAGGCCGCGCATGGGCACTCAGCAGGAGAAGGACGAGCTGTACGGGCTCGACATCAGCGGCGTCGAGTGGGAGGGCCCGCCCGGCACCTCTCCCGACGAGGAGCGGGTCGAGATCGCCAGGCTGCCCGAGGGGGCGGTGGCGATGCGGTCCTCGCTGGACCGGGACACGGTGCTGCGCTACACCGCGGCCGAGTGGGAGGCGTTCGTACTCGGGGCCAGGGACGGGGAGTTCGATCTCGACCGGGGTCCGCGCTAGGGCCGGGCCGCGCTAGGGCCGGGCCGCGCTGGGGCCCGTACGGCCCCCGCCCCCGCGGACGGAGGAAGGGGCGCGCCCGGTGCGGGCGCGCCCCTTCCTCCGTGTCGCCGTGTTCGGCGGTGCTTCGCCGTCTTCGGCGGTGCTTCGCGCTGCCGCGGGCCTAGTAGGCCTCGGTGAACAGGCGCGAGGCCTTCACGTCGGTGGCGCGGTAGTCGTTCTTGCCGCGCTCGATGAGGTCCGCGACGAGGCGCAGCTGGGCGCGCATGTGGTCGGCCTTGCCGTTGTACTTGCGCTGCAGCTCGACGTACTGGGCGTGCGCCTCGCCGTCCCAGGTGTCGGTGACGACCGTCAGGGCCGCACCCATCTCGTCGAGGTCCTTCTTGATGTTGTCCGAGACGATGCGGATGCGGTCCGCCATCCCCTGGAGGCTCTCGTACTGGACCTTGGTGTGCCCGTCGTTCGCGGTCATGCTCTTCTCCTTCGCACGGGGCTGGGCAGGTGGGTGGGGAAGCGGGTCAGATGCCGTTCAGGGCGGAGGTGTTGCCACCGCCGCTGGAGGCCTTG
The DNA here is from genome assembly GCF_022808175.1 of Streptomyces sp. AP-93. Classification (GTDB taxonomy): domain Bacteria; phylum Actinomycetota; class Actinomycetes; order Streptomycetales; family Streptomycetaceae; genus Streptomyces. The sequence continues at coordinate 16,745 of NZ_JALGBX010000015.1, forward strand.
ACCGTCTGGAACGCCGAGACCACGTCATCGTCCTGCGCGTTGCTCAGGTTCTTGGTCTGCCCGACCGCGTTGTGCAGGACGCCGAGCAGCCGGCGGATCGCGTCGTGGTCCTCGTTGACGACCGTCTGCGCGGAGGTGAACCCCGACGCACCCACACCGGTCCAGCCCGCGCTGACGGTGGCGAGGATGTCCGCCAGCTCCCGGGACTGCCGGGTGACGCTGTCGGCGGTCTCCGAAATCTTGTTCAGTGCCTGCTTTACCGGGTCATCAGCGAGTCCGAAATTGTTGGTCATCCGAAGCTCCTCATCTCTCAATTCGCCAGACAGAACCGGCGGATCGCGCGGCGGAGCGGTACTACGAGAGGGCGGTTTTCAGCCACGCGCCCCCGGATCCCCCTCCGCTTCACGCACAATCCCCGATCACAGTCGTGAAGCCTCCGAACACTGTAGTCAGTTGATCGGCACGACCCAACACAGCCCTTTGGGATCTGTTGATGAACCGTGACCGTTCACTGCAAACGGCGCCTGCGGTTCCGGGCATCCCGGACCACCGTCGCGGTCCCGGCGATCACGGCGATGAGCACGCCGCCGATCCCCAGCGCGTACGTGCCGAGCCGCTCGTCACGTTCGCGCGCCGTCTCGCTCGTGTGCATCACGGCCGGCTCCGGGGCCGCCGCGCGGGGCGGTCCGGGGTCCGGTACGGGGGCCTTGGGGGGCTCGGCCCCCAAGGCGGACTGGGTGAGCGCGCGGACCGGGTCGACCACGCCCCAGCCCACGTAGTCGTCGTGGCCGTTGACGGAGCGCTCGGCGGTGTTCTGGAGCTGCCAGATCACCTCCTGCGCGGTCCACTGCGGATGCTTGGCGCGCAGCAGGGCGGCGACCCCGGCGACGTAGGGGGCGGAGAAGCTGGTGCCGTTGTCCACGCACTGGCCGAAGCCGGGGACGGTGGAGACCATGTCGACGCCGGGCGCCGCGATCCCGACGAAGGAGCCGGGCTGGGAGAAGGCGGCGCGCTCGTTGTTGCGGTCCGAGGAGCCCACGGCCAGGACACCGGGGAAGGACGCCGGGTAGGTGCGGCGCTTCTTGCCGGTCAGACCGTCGTTGCCCGCCGAGGCGACGACGACCACGTTGGCCTCCACGGCCTTCTTGACGGCCTGGCCGAGCTTGGAGTCCTGGGTCATCGGGATCTCGGTGTCCTGCGAGATGTTGATGACCTGGGCACCCTTGGCCACGGCGTGCGTGATGGCCTCGCTCAGGGTCAGGGCGTTGCCGTTGCCCTGCCCGTCGTTCTGCCGGATGGGGATGATCGTGGCCTCGGGGGCGAGCCCGACGAAGCCGGTACCGGGCTGGGGGCGGGCCGCGATCAGCCCGGCGACCTTGGTGCCGTGTCCGACGGTGTCCGCGGTGCCGTCGCCCTTGGCGTCGAGGAAGTCGCGGCCGGCCCCGATGTCGAGGGCGTCGCTGAGCTGCGGGTTGACCCGGTCGACGCCGGTGTCGATGACGGCCACGCGGACGCTCTTGCCGTCCTTGGAGCGGCCCTTGGTCTGTGCCCAGAGCTCGTCCAGCAGCAGCCGCTGGAGCGCCCAGGGGCGGTCCTCTATCTGCTTCTTCATCGGGAAGGTGCACTCGCCGGCGCCCGCGAGGCGCAGCGGGTACGAGGGCTCGCGCGGGCTCTCGTACGAGGGCTGCGGCGCCGCGCCCAGGGTGAGGGCGGCGGCGGCCAGCAGGGCGGCGAGGGTGGGCTTCCCCGTTGCGCTCTGCATTACGAACCCTGGGGCTGGCGGGCGGAGTTGCTGTCGAGGCGGGGTCCCTTGGAGAGGAACTCCGACCACGCGATGGGCACCGTCACCGGGACCACGTCCGCGTATCCGAGCCGGGCCTGGGCCTGGCTCGGCGCGGGGCGGCCGTCGGAGGTGGCCGGCCCGCTCTGGCCGGGGCTCGCGCCCGGTCCGGGAGAGGGCTGGGCCGCGTCGCTGTCGCCGTTGGCCTGGACGGCGTACCGCAGGCCGGTGTCGGTGACCAGGAAGAGCGCGCCGCCCGCGGTGGTCTGGCGGCCCTGCGCCTGGGTGTAGAGCAGGCCGGTGCCGGGGGTGACGTAGGCGCTCGTGCCGCTGGCGGTGATGTCGACGGGGAATCCGGTGCCGGCCCAGGTGCTCAGCGTCTGGCCGCCCTGGGCGTCGACCGAGCGCAGCACGCTGCAGACGGTGTCGCGGCGGCCGTCCGTACCGGCGGAGGAGGCTCCGGCGCGGACCTCGTTGATCCGGTCGGTCTTCTTCTGCGGCCATTTCGCGTTGCCCTTGAAGGGGGTGCGGTCCGGGTTGATGGACTGGAGGTCCACCTCGTGGGGCTTGCCGTGCATGTCGAGCCGGTCGGTCGCGGGCGAGGAGATCATCAGCCAGGCCGTGAAGTCGGAGACGGGCACGACCTTGCCGGGCAGCACCAGGTAGTGCTGCGCGCCGGAACCGGTCACGGCCTTCAGGACCATGCCGACCTTGTCGTCCTTGCTGGACAGCCCCTTGACCCCGGCGGCCGTCCCGGCCTTGCCCGGCAGTTCGGGGAAGGCCAGGTCGTCGCCGGAGCCGAGGGTGGCCAGCCACTCCTCGGTGACCGGCTGTGGGACGGCGCTGCCGCCGACGAGGGCGTTGGTCATCGTGCGCGCGTCCGCGGTGCCCTCGGGGAACTTGTACTTCACGCCCGCCGCGTCGACGAGGTAGCGGGCCCTGCCCTGGCCAGTGCTCTGGACGTACAGAGCCTGGGAGTCGGAGAGCCGGCGCCGGTCGTCCATCAGCTTCGCCTCGCGGTCGGCCAGGACGAAGGCGGCCGTCTGCACGCCCTTGCCGTTGCCGCCGGGCTGCTGGCAGACCGCCCAGCGCTTGGCCTTCCCCGCGTCCGCCGGGGCGGGCAGCCGGTCGGGGGCGTACGGGATGCCGATGATGGGACCGCGCGGCAGCTTGCCCGCGTCCAGCACCTTGTCCGCGACCTGGACGACCTTGGCCTTGTTCGGGTCGAGCAACAGCCGTGCGGAGGCGAGGTTGAGCACCGGGTGCAGCCGCGTCTGGTCCTTGCCGTCGACCTTGGTGGTCAGGACGACGTAACGGGTCGTCGACTGCTTGCCGACGATGACGTGGTCACCGGGTTTGTCCCACCCCTTGGGGGCCGTCGGCTTGAACATCCCCCAGGCTCCGAAGGCCGCGAGGACGAGCGCCGCGGTGATCACACCGGGCAGGACGGCGCGCAGCGGTCGCGGTGCGCCCTCCTCGGACCCGCTCGCGGAAGGCTGAAGGAACGCGGCCACCGTGCGTCGCTTCGCAAAGGTGTACGCGTTGAGCTCGTCACGTCGTGAGGCCATGGCCGCCTGATTCTCCCCGCACGGCCCGGTCGGTGGGTACGGTCGCCGGGCCTCTGTTGTCCGACCGGCCACCTACTATGCCTCTTGACGGAGGGTGGGTGGGGGCCGGGTAGGGTGAGGCAGCCGCTCCACGCCTTCCGGGCCGGGGGAAACAGGGGTGTTGGAGCGGATTGGGGAGATTCCGGGGGCGAGCGGCCGGCTGTCGCGCGTGCTGCCGGGGCTCAGGGGTACGAACCCCGGAAAGGTGAGGTGCGCGAGTGATGGCCACTGCCGTGAGGCCGCGGACCGGGGCGCCCGCACCCGAGCGCGCCGGAGTGACGCCGCATCCGAAGTCCGGTCCGGGCCGTTTCGGGCCGTTCCGATTGCAACAACTCGTACTCCTCCAGGTCGCCGCGGCCGCACTGTTGGCGGCCTGGGTGGTGGAGCCGCTGCTGCTGGCGCCGGCCGGTGTGCTCGCCCTGGTCCTCGTCCTGCTCGCGGTCGTACGCAGGCACCGGCGCTCGCTGCCCGAGTGGATCGGCGGCGCGCTGGCGCTGCGCGCACGCCGCCGCCGGGCCGCCGCCACGGCCGTGCCGGCCGGCACGGAGCCGGGGCTGGCCCCGCTCGTCGAGGCCGATCCGGCGTTGCGAACGCTCACGTTCAGCGAGCGGGAGCGGGACCGTGACCGGCGGCCCGTCGGGATGGTCGGCGACGGCACCTTCCTGACCGCGGTGGTCCAGGTCGACATGGACGCCACCGCGCTGCGGCCCGACCGGGCGGCGCGGCCGCTGCCGCTGGCCCTCGTACGGGACGTCCTCGAAGTGGACGGCATCCGGCTGGAGTCGGCGCAGCTCGTGCAGCACACCCAGCCGGCGCCCGCGCCGCACCTGCCCGCCCAGTCGATGGCCACGCGCAACTACGCCCCGCTCCAGGCCCTGACCGGGAGCCCTGCGGTGCGCCTCACGTGGATCGCGCTGAAGCTGGATCCCGAGCTGTGCCCCGACGCGGTCACCGCGCGCGGGGGCGGGCTGCCGGGGGCGCAGCGGTGTCTGGTGCGGGTCGCGGACCAGTTGGCGAGCAGGCTCGCGGGGGCCGGGTTCCGCGCGACGGTGCTCACGGAGCAGGAGCTGACGGGCGCGCTGGCCACCTCCTCGTGCGCGAACCCGATGGCGATCACCCAGGCGGGGCGGTCGGCGGCCACGGGACGGCGTACCGAGGAGACCTCGCGGACCTGGCGGTGCGACGACCGGCGGCACACCACGTACTGGATCAGCCGCTGGCCCCAGTTGGGCGGGAGCGGGGCCGGACTGCCGCAGTTCGTCGCGCTGTTGACCTCGCTGCCGGCGCTGGCGACGAACTTCAGCCTGACGATGACCCCGGCCGCGCGGCACGAGGTCGCGCTGACCGGACACGTACGGGTCACCGGGCGCAGTGACGAGGAACTGGTCACCGCACGGCGCGGACTGGAACAGACGGCCCGGGGAGTCAAGGCCGGGCTGGTGCGGCTGGACCGGGAGCAGGTGCCGGGACTGCTGGCGTCGCTGCCGCTGGGAGGAGCGCGATGAGGGGCTCTCGATCGGGAACGAGGTCGGGAACGGGCTCGGTGCGGGGCGGCTTCGGGCTGGTCGGCCCGCGCCGGGAGCGGCACGTGGTGCAGGCGGCGGAGCTGGACGCGCTCGCCCTGCCGGTCGGGGACGACGGGGTCGTCATCGGCGTGGACTCCGCGGGCCGCCCGGCGGTCCTCGGCGTCAACCGGCCGACACCGTACGAGGTCACGCTGATCGGCGGCCTGTGGACGGCGCAGGTCCTGGCCCTGCGGGCGGCCGCCACGGGCGCGCGGGTGACGGTGGAGACCGGGCGCGGCCAGGTGTGGTCCGGCCTGGCACAGGCCGCGGGCGGCGGCCAGCAGTGCGTGACCCTGCACGACGTGGGCCGGGTGCCGCCGCAGGGCGCGTCGGCGGGCAGTCCGGTCCTGGTGATCCGCGACTGCGGCATGCGACCGCCGCGGGGCCGGGTGGCGGCGGGACCCTGGCAGTCGGTCCTGACCCTGCTCCCGTACCTGAGCCCGGCGGCCCCCCGACTGGTGAACAACGCCTCCCTCGTCGGCATCCAGCGGGTCTCCCCGGACGAGGCGGAGCAACTCGGCCGCCTGATGCGGCTGCCCGCGGCGGCGGTGGAGCCGCTGCCGACGCTGGGCGACGGGGTCACGCTGTGGTGCACCGAGCGGGACCGGCAGTTCGTGATGACGCAGCCGACGGACGGCGAGACGGGCCTGCTGGGTCCGGCGCGGCGCATCGACTGAGCCGGGGACGGGCGGGCCCCTGACCGGGGCGGATCCCGGGTGCGGAGCCCGGGGTGCCAGGCGCCGGCCGGCGGAGCCCGGGGTGGTGGAGTGCCCGCCGGCGGAGCAAGGGGTGGTGGAGTGCCTGCCACGGAGCCTGGGGTGTCGGGGTGTCGGCCACAGGAGCCCGGGGGCCGTGATGTTCAGCCTCACGGGGGACCCTGGGTCGTGGGGTGGACACTCGGGAGGTACCGGTTCGAGGGATCGTGGCTCGGGGATGCCGGTTGGGCGGATCTGCGCGTGCGGGGCACTCGGGACTTCCACCGGCCGTCCACGGGCCGGCGGGCCGGAGCAGGAGGTCCGGGCACCGGTGGCCGTGACGAGCGGACCGGAAACGGGCAGAGCATGCACGACCGTGGAGCCGACCTGCCGACGGGCCGGGAACGAGCCGGTCACTGCCCAGCAGGCGAGAGCCGCCAGTTCGCTGAACGGCAGGCAGGGAACCGGCCGTTCGGTGCATGGCAGGCAGGGAACCAGCCGTTCAGTGCATGGCAGGCAGGGAACCGGCCGCTCAGTGCATGGCAGCCCGAGAAGCGGCAGCTCCTGAACCGACAGACGGGGACCGGCGGTTCGGTGAACCAGCAGGCAAGGAACCGGCGGTTTGGTGAACCAGCAGGCCAGAACGAGTGAGCTGGGAACCGGGAGATCGGGAGCGGGCAAGCCCGGGGCGGCCACGCGGGAACCGTCCGACGGGGGCGGTGAGCGGGGAACCGGCAGGGCCTGCTCAGACGTGCCGCCAACCGGCCGGCTCGGAACGGGCAGGCCGGGAAACGGCAGCCCGGACCGGGAAACTCCTTACGGGGTAGCCGCGTACCAGCAGACCCGGACGCGCGGGCCGGCGTCGGCGAACGGAACCGAGTCGGCCGGGAACCAGCGGACCGGCACGGGCAAACCGGTGGTCGGTGGACCGGACGGGGTGGGCCGGGAACCAGTGGAGCAGGTACGGGTGTGGCCGTGACCGACAGGCCCCTAACCCGGCAAGCCCGGTGGGCGGGCCAGGAAGTGGCAGGGCCGATCCGATCGAGCCGGGGCAAGAGCGGGCAGCCCCGATCCGGCAGGACCGGAACAGACAATGCCGGGAGGGGCGGACCAGGAACCGGCAGGGGTGCCTCCAGCCCGTCCGGCGCTTGAGGACCGGGTCCGGGCGAAGCCTGGCTGGGTTCCCCCCGGACGGAGTCTGGGGGATGGTGGAAGGGCGCGTAGGGGACTTCGCCCGCAGGGTCTCCACCGCCCGCCCACGCGAGCAGCGCACCGGACACCGGCGGGCCGAGCCAAGCCGAGCAAGCCCGGGCCCTACGGGTCAAGCGCGGGCAAGCCCCGAACCCGTAGGCGGAACAGGCAGCACGGGGGGGGCGGGTTGCAGCATTGCCTACAAGGTCGCGCCGGCAAAGTAGGGGCGATTGGGGACCCGCAGGGCGGGAACGGGTGAGTAGGGACCGGCGCTCACGCCCTGGCGGCCCAGAAAGCGCGGTGCGCGGCGGGCAGACCGGGACCACGGCGGCCGTGGCGGTGTGGCAGGCCGGAGGGGGCGGGATTGGCCGGGGGCCCGGCCGTATGGGCAGGATGGAGGCGGCCTCCGGCCCGTGGTCGACCTCGCGTACGGGCCGACAGGGGCGGATACCGGCTGCGGGACACGATTAGGCTGGGCGCCGGCGTGGCGCGGTGGGACGCCGGACCAGTGTTCGACAGATCAGGAGGACCAGTGAGCGGCGATCGGAACGAGAGGCGCGGCGGGACGTGGGACGTCCCGACGGACGATCAGTCCGACGCGGAGCCCGAGCTGACGGGCGAGTTCACCATCGACTACACCCCGCCGGCCTGGTACACGCAGGGCGCGGCCCCGGCGGCCGCCGCGATCCCGGGCCTGCCCGAAGGCAGTGGCTTCGAGCCCCACCGGCCGCCGCCGTCGGACCTGGAGACCCCTCCGACGATGCGCATCGCCCCGCCGGCTCCGCGCACGGCGTCGACCGCACCGGCACCGGCACCGGCACCGGCCATGCCGTACGCAGGCACCCCCGATGCGCCCACGGCGCTGACCGCGGACTCCCCGGCCGCACCGTACGTTCCGGCGGCAGACACCTCCGCCCCGCCGTACCCGTCGCCCCATGACACTGCCCTCCCGCCCTACCCATCGGCGGGCAGCGCCCTGCCGCCCTACCCATCGGCGGGCAGCGCCCTGCCGTCGTACCCGTCGACGCCGGGCAGCGACGCCCCGCTCCGCACGCCGGCCCCGGACGCCGTCCCGCCGTCGCACCTGCCGGCTCCGGACGGCGCCGCCCCGGCCTACCACCCGACCCCGGACACCGCCCTGCCGTCGTACCCGTCGGCCGCCTCGGACAACGCCGCCGCCCGGGCCCACACCTCGGCCCCGGACTCGGCCCTGCCGTCGTACCCATCGCCCTCAGAGACTCCAGCACCGGCCTACAGCCCGGCCCCGGACGCCGCGCAGCCGTCCTACCCGTCGACCTCGGACAACGCCGCCGCCCCAGCCCACACCCCGGCACCGGACTCGGCCCTGCCGTCGTACCCATCGCCCTCAGAGACTCCAGCACCGGCCTACAGCCCGGCCCCGGACGCCGCGCAGCCGTCCTACCCGTCGACCTCGGACAACGCCGCCGCCCCAGCCCACACCCCGGCACCGGACGCCGCGCAGCCGTCGTACCCGTCCGCCTCGGACAGCGCCGTCCCGCCCCACACGCCCGGCCCGGGCGCCGGACTGCCGCCGTACCCGGCGGCCTCGGCCGGCGTCGTGCCGGGCCGCGCCGACGGCGCCGCGCCGCAGGACGCCGCGCCCGCCCACCCGGCGTACGCGTCGGGCCCGCAGAGCCCGAGCGGTTCGGGTGCCGAGGGTGCCGCCGCGGACGCGCAGGCCGCACAGGGCTCCCCGGGTGAGGCGTACGCGCCGGCGCCCACCGGCGCGGAAGGCACGGAGGGTGCCGCACCGGCGGCGTACCCGAGCGGCGCCCTGCCCGCCGAGTCCCCGGCCGATCGGGGCCCCTTGAGCGACCCGTACGCGTCCGCGCAGGCCGCGCCGGAGCACGGCACGCCGCCCGCTGTCGTGCGTACGCCCACTCCCCCCGCGGGGACGGTCATTCCGGCGCCGCGCGCAGCGAACACCTTCGAGGGATCCACCGGATCCGGCTCGGTGTCCGGCACCGAACTCCCGCAGTGGTCCTCCGAGTTGTCCGCATCCGCGGATCCCCAGGCCGGGTACGACATCCTGCCGCCCGCGCAGCCCCGGCCGCAGCCCCAGCCCCAGACGCCGGACGCCGGGTACGGATTCCCGCCCGCGCAGCAGACCCCGCAGCCGGGCCCCGGGTTCCCCCCGCCCGCACAGCAGCAACCGCAACCGCAGCCGCAGTACGCCGATCCCCGCGGCGGCCAGTGGCAGCAAGGCCCCCAGGGCCCGCAGGGCCCCCACGGGCACGACCCCCGCTACGGCGCCCCCCAGCCCTCCGGCGGAGCCCCCCTCGGCTACACCGCCGCCGTCGAGCTGTCCTCCGACCGCCTGCTCCGCGGCAAGCAGAAGGCGAAGAGCGGCAACAACGCCTCCGGAGGCGGCGGCCTGTTCCGCTTCGGCGGCAAGGCGGCCGAGGCCGAACGGCGCCGCAAGCTGGAGCTGATCCGCACCCCGGTCATGTCCTGCTACCGGATCGCCGTGATCAGCCTCAAGGGCGGCGTCGGCAAGACCACGACCACCACCGCCCTCGGCGCCACCCTCGCCACCGAGCGCCAGGACAAGATCCTGGCCATCGACGCGAACCCGGACGCCGGCACCCTCGGCCGCCGCGTGCGCCGCGAGACCGGGGCCACGATCCGGGACCTGGTCCAGGCGATCCCGTACCTGAACTCGTACATGGACATCCGCCGGTTCACCTCCCAGGCGCCCTCCGGCCTGGAGATCATCGCCAACGACGTGGACCCGGCCGTCTCGACGGCCTTCAACGACGAGGACTACCGCCGCGTCATCGAGACGCTCGGCCGCCAGTACCCGATCATCCTCACCGACTCGGGCACCGGCCTCCTCTACTCCGCCATGCGCGGGGTCCTGGACCTGGCCGACCAGCTGATCATCATCTCGACCCCGTCGGTGGACGGCGCGAGCAGCGCCAGCACCACCCTCGACTGGCTCTCCGCGCACGGGTACGCCGACCTCGTCTCGCGCTCCCTCACCGTGATCTCCGGGGTCCGCGAGACCGCCAAGATGATCAAGGTCGAGGACATCGTGCGGCACTTCGAGACCCGCTGCCGCGGTGTCGTCGTGGTCCCGTTCGACGACCACCTCGCGGCCGGCGCCGAGGTCGACCTCGACATGCTCCGGCCCAAGACGCGCGAGGCCTACTTCAACCTCTCCGCCCTGGTCGCCGAGGACTTCATCCGCGCCCAGCAGCAAGCGCCCCAGAACCACTGGGGCCAGCCGCAGCCGCCCCAGCAGCCCTACCCGCAGCCTCAGCCGCACCAGCAGCCCCAGCAGCCCCAGCAGCCGCAGCCCCCTTACGGGCAGCAGCCCTACCCCACCCCCGGCCAGCCCTGGCCCCAGCAGCCCGCTCCGCCGCAGCCCGGCGGGCCCCCGCGCGACCCGCGCCTGGGCTGACGGAGCCGGCACGCGCACGAGGGCCCGTACCGCCCCGGAATCCCCGGGACGGTACGGGCCCTCGCCCGTCGTCCAACCGCTCGTCAGCCCGTCAGGCCGTACGGCCGACAGGCCGTACGGCCGTCAGTGCTCCGCGTCGTACGAGTCCGTCAGCACCCGCGCGCGCTTCACGTCGTCCGCGATGGCCTCCAGCAGCCCGTCCAGCGACTCGAACTTCGCCATCCCGCGCACGTAGGCGAGGAAGTCGACGGCCACGTGCATGCCGTACAGGTCCAGGCCGACCCGGTCGATCGCGTACGCCTCCACGGTCCGCTCGGTCGCGTCGAACTGCACGTTCGTGCCGACCGAGATCGCCGCCGGCATCCGCTCGCCGTCCGCCGTCAGCCAGCCCGCGTACACCCCGTCGGCCGGGATCGCCGTGTGCGGCTGCGTCTCCACGTTCGCCGTCGGGTAGCCGAGCTCGCGTCCGCGCTGCGCACCGCGCACCACGATGCCCTCGACCCGGTGCGGGCGCCCGAGGATCTCGGCCGCGCCGTCCATGTCGCCCTGCGCCACCAGCTTGCGCGCGAGCGTGGAGGAGAACGGCACGCCGCCGCCCGCCTCGCCGCGCTCCACCAGGTCCACGACCTCGACCTCGTAGTCGTAGGTGGCACCGAGCTGCCGCAGGAACTCGACGTTGCCGGCGGCCTTGTGGCCGAAGCGGAAGTTCGGGCCCTCGATGACCGCCAGCGCGTGCAGCTTGTCGACGAGCACCTTCACGATGAAGTCGGCCGGGGACAGCTGCGAGAACTCCGCCGTGAAGGGCAGGATCAGCAGCGCGTCCACGCCCAGCCCGGCCATCAGCTCCGCGCGCCGGTCGTACGGGGCCAGGATCGGCGGGTGGCTGCCGGGGCGGACGACCTCGCTCGGGTGCGGGCTGAAGGTGACGACGACGGAGGGGACGCCGAGCTCGCGCGCCTTGGCCACGGCGCGTCCGATGATCAGCTGATGACCCCGGTGGACGCCGTCGTAGGAGCCGATGGTGACGACGCCGCGTCCCCAGTCCTGGGGGATGTCCTCCAAGCCACGCCAGCGCTGCACTGTGACCGCTCCTCGCCCGAACCCTGTAGGCCCTGTCCTGGTTGCCGATTGCAGGTCTAAGACTGCCATGCCGGTGGCCGCTGCCCATCATCGGCGTCGTCCGGCGGGGAGGCGCTGTTCGCGAGGGTCTCGACCGTCCGGCGCGCGCTCGGCCCCAGCAGCGCCGCAGCCTCCTGCGGAGCCCGCTCCAGCCAGGAGGCCACGAGTGCGCCGAAGGCCGGTTCGGCCCGCGCCAGCTCGACCGTGCGCCGCTCGAAGACGGCCGGTCCGCCCGGGGCCCGCAGCAGTTGCCGGCCGGTGCGCCGCAGCAGGTCCCGGGTACGGTCCGGTGCGCCGGTGGCCGCCCCCGCCGCCAGCGCGCCGAGGAAGGTGTCGAGCACCGACGCGTCGAGCTCCTCGCGGAGCAGCTCCTCGGCCAGCTCGCCGCGGAGCGTGTACGAGGACTCCGTGCCCGGGGCGGCCAGTACGCCGGCCAGCGCGGCCCGCACCGGGGGCGGACCGGAGCCCAGGAGGTCCCGTACGAGCGGGCGGAGCACAGGGGCGGCGGCCAGTCCCTGTTCGAGCCGCCGGTCCACGAACTCGGCGGCGTGCGCGGCGTCCTGCGGGTGCCGCGCCAGGTGGTCCCGTACGAGGTCGGCCGCGCGTCGCGCGAGGCCCGGCGTGGTCAGCGCGGCCAGGGCGCGCACCACCTCCCCGTCGGCCCGCTCCCGCAGCGCGGCGAACACCGCGTCCGGGTCGGGCAGCATGGGGAGCGCGGCGACCAACGCGGAAGCGGGCAGCGGCGTACGGCGCCCGGGGTCGCGGAAGCAGGCGAGGGCGTCGGGGAGGTAGCGGGCCCGTACCTGGGGGTCGCGGAGCAGGATCCCGAGGGCGCTGCCGTGCAGGGAGGCGTCCGCGGGGCGGGCGAGGAGGGCTTGTGCGGCGTAACGCAGCAGCTCGCGGTCGGCGGGGGTCCGCACGTGCGGGGCGGTGAGCGGCCCGTACGCGGCGGCCGCGACCCGGCGGCCGGGCCGCTCGTCGTGGGCCCAGCGGTCCACGGCCCGGCTGAGGGCGGAAGGCTCGTCCTCGGCGAGTACGGCGAGCAGCTCGTCGGCGCGGGGGTGCGCGGCGGTGACGAGTGCCTCGGTGAGGTCGTCGACGGCGAGGCTGCGGTGAGTGTGCAGCAGCGCCTGCGCGGCGGTGGCGACGGTGGCCCCGGGCCGGCCGAGGAGCCGCCGCTCGTCGCGGAACCAGCCGCAGAGCAGGGGCTGCACGAGCCGCGGCGCCCGGGCCAGCCGCCGGGCGGCGGCGTCGAGCAGGCGGTGGTCATGGGGCACCAGCCGTCGTAGCAGCTCGAACCGGTCCTCCTCGGCGACTCGCACCCGGGTCCAGAACCACGCCCCGAACTCCCCCTCGTCCTCCCGGCCCTGACCGGGATCGGGCGGGCCGCCGGATTCGGTGGTCCCGCCGCTCCCCCTGCTTCCGGCGCGGGCGGAGGCAGCGGCAGCGGCAGCGGCAGCCGCCTCGGGGCGGAGGTGCCCGGCCTGCGCACCGGGCCCGCCGGCCCGCGGGGTTCCGCCCCGGGTGGGGACCCCCGGGTGCCCGGCGGTACCGGGTCCCGCCCACGCGGTGATAGCCGCCGGGCCCGGGCCCCCCAGGGCTCCCGCGTACGCCGCGGCACCGGCCGGCGTCGGGGCCGTCGCGGCGGCCGGTGCCGGGCGCGGCGGGTCCGCCCCGGGAGGGGTGCCTCCCGCCGGGGCGGGCCGGGCCAGGTGCTCGGCCAGGGCGTGCAGGACCTCGAGGCAGGGTGTGGCGTCGGGGGCGCGCAGGAGGGTTTCGCCGACGAGGCGGGCGGCCCACCAGCGGGGTTCGGGGCCGGTGTCCTCGCCGAGCAGGGCAACGAGCCGTTGCAGCGCCGCCGTCCGCTCCCCGGGCGGAAGCAGGCCCACGGCCTCCAGCACGGGCCCGATGCGGTGCCGGGGCACGTCGCGGCCCAGGGTGTCCAGGGCGGCTGGGAGGTCCAGGTGGGCGGCCTGCACCCAGTCGGCGAACTCCTCGTGGGCGAAGCGGTAGCCCTCGCCGGCGGGCACCAGCAGCCCCTCGGCGAGCACCGCGGAGGCCCACCCCGACCGCCACGGAAACAGTTCCTCGAAGGAGGCCCGGTCCAACTGCCCCTGGCCCGGCCCCAGACAGCGCCGCGCGGCTTCGTGCACCCGCCCGGCCACGCGCACGGCCAGCCGGCCCGCACCCGGCCCGTACACCCCGGCCGTGTCCGGCTCGGCCGTGTACGGCCTGCCCGCTTCCGGCCCGCCCGGCCCGCCCATGTCCGGCCCAGCCATGCCCGACCCAGCCATGCCCGACCCACCCGTGCCCGACCCAGCCATGCCCGACCCAGCCATGCCCGACCCGCCCGACCCAGCCATGCCCGGCCCAGCCATGCCCGACCCGCCCGACCCAGCCATGCCCGGCCCAGCCATGCCCGACCCGCCCGGCCCACCCGTGCCCGGCCCAGCCATGTCCGGCCCGCCCGTTTCCGGCCCTCCCGGCCCGCCCATGTCCGGCCCAGCCATGCCCGGCCCGCCCATGCCCGGCCCACCCGGCCCGCCCATGCCCGGCCCACCCGGCCCGCCCATGCCCGGCCCACCCGGCCCGCCCGTGCCGGCCGGGTCCGCGGCTCCGCCGGGTCTGCGGGGCTGCGGCAGTGCGGCCGACACCCGGACGGCCACGCGCAGGCACAGCAGGTCCAGGTGCGCGGCGAACACCTCGTCGCGCGACGGACGGCCCGCGGTGACCCCGGCCGCGCGGAGCTCCGCGAGCAGCCGCAGCGTGAGCGGGTGCCGGGCGTCGGCTGCGGCGACGGCGTCGGCCGGGATCCCCAGCCGGGCCCGGACCTGCGCCGCTTCCTCGGGGGTGAGATCGCCGATCGGGACCGCCGGCGGCAGCCGCCGGGCCGGCCGGGCCGGGGTGCGGAGCATCCGCGGCGGGTAGAGCCGCCCGGCCGACTCCCAGTGCTCGGGGCGGGAGGCCACGACCAGCCGGGCACCGCTCGCGACGAGCCAGGCGGCGGTGGCCCCGGTCCACGGCCCGGCCCGCCCCGCGAGCCGCGGCGGCATTTCCTCGGGCCCGTCCAGGACGACGAGCAGGGCCCGCCCGGCCGAAGCCACCAGCGCGGCCAGCGCCGACGCCGGGTCCGGCCCCGGGGCGGCGGCCGGCACCTCCAGGGTCCGGCCCGCCTCCGTGAGTGCCCGCGCCACCGCGTCGGCCAGCGAGGTGTCGTCGGGCCGCAGGTCGGCGCCGCGCAGCCAGAGGGTCGGGGCCGGCCGCGGGCCGCGGGCGCGGCGGACCGCCAGGGCGGCGAGGGCGGTGGTGCGGCCGGTGCCGGGGCGGCCGACCAGAGCGAGGACCGGGCGGTCCCCGGCGGTGAAGGCATCGAGTTCGGCGGCGATCGCCGGGCGGTCCACCGGCTCCGGTCCACCGGCCGGGAGGGCCGCGCCCAGTGTGGTCCCGGTGAGCCGCAGGGCTCCGGCGAGGTTCAGGTCGGCGCCGTAGCCCGGCACGGTGGCGGCGTTGCGCTCGAGCAGCGCGGCGAGGGGCCCGCCCGGATCGGCGGCGGCCGCGGCCGCGAGGGGCACGGCGAACCCCCCGGAGCGGTGCTCCGCCTGCAGAGCGGTGCACAGGACCGCGAGCACCGCTCCGGTTCCGGCGTCCAGCACCGGGCCCCCGCAGGCCTCTCCGCCGAGCCGCAGCGCGTCGCGCCCGTCGGTCCCGATGGCCAGTTCCAGCGCGGCCGGGAGCAGGTGGAAGCGGTCCGTCGCCGTATGGGCGGCCCTGTAGGTGGCTTCGGCCGCGCCGAGCACCCGCGCCTGGCGCCAGCCCCGCGCGGGCAGCCGTACGTACGTCCCGGGAGCCACCACCCCCCGCGGCGCGACCGGCAGCGGCCGTACCCCGAGCCCGTCGCTCCGTACGAGCGCGAGCCCCAGCTCCGGCAGGGCGGTCACGTCCGAGGCCCCCGCCGTCCAGGTCCGCTCCCCCGGCGCCGGCCCGTGCAGGACCACCCGGGCCAGTCCGTCCACGGCCTCGTGGCTGGTGAGCACCGTCCCGCGGTCGTCCGCGACGAACCCGCTCCCCCGCGGCCGCCCGGCGAGATCGCAGATCCTGATCAGTTCCGCCGTCACCGCACCACTCCCCGCCGCGCGTGCCCCGTAGGCACGACCGTAGGCAGAGGAAGATCAGCGGGAACAGCACGCGTGGCGAAAGCGCCCCCTTACGCTCCCTCCATTCACTCCGAGCGCCTGCTCGGACGGGTGAATAAGGGGGTCCGGGTGGATAGAGACCTACCCGAGGGGGGTCGTGGAGCGGTGAGCAGCAGTTCCTGTGCGCTCACCGCTCCACGTCAATCGGAGACCGGACGCTCGTCCCGGCAGGACGTTCGTCTCAGCCGGCCAGCCAGACAGCCGGACCAGCCGGACCAGCCGGGTCAGACAGATCAGACGGGTCAGACGAAGACGGCGAGCGACTTGGCCTTGCCGCCCTTGCTCTCCACCAGCCCGAGCAACTGCCCGTCCGGCCCGTAGACCGCGACCGCCTTGCCCGGTTCGTACTCGTCCGGCATGTCGATCCGCACGCCGTTCGCCAGCAGTGACGCCCGCCGGGCGTCCAGCTGCCAGCGCGGGAACGCGGCGGCCGCCGCGTCGCCGATCGGCATGACGGTCAGCTCCTCCTGGAGCTGGTCGAGCGTGCGCGCCCGGTCGATCTTGTACGGGCCCACCCGCGTGCGCCGCAGCGCCGTGAGGTGCCCGCCGACGCCGAGGTCGGCGCCGAGGTCCCGCGCGAGCGCGCGGATGTACGTACCGCTGGAGCAGACCACGGAGACGACGAGGTCGACGACCTTGGTGCCGTCCTCGGCCTCCGCCTCCCGCATGTCGTACACCTGGAACGAGGAGACGGTCACCGGGCGGGCCGGGATCTCGAAGTCCTCGCCGTCGCGTGCGCGCTTGTAGGAGCGCACGCCCTTGATCTTGATGGCGCTGACCTTGGACGGGACCTGCATGATCGCGCCGGACAGCTTGGCGATGCCCGCGTCCACGCCCTCCCGGGTGACCCCGGTGGCGTCCGTGGACGAAGTGATCTCGCCCTCGGCGTCGTCCGTCAGGGTGTTCTGGCCCAGCCGGATGGTGCCGAGGTACTCCTTCTCCGTGAGCGCGAGGTGGCCGAGGAGCTTGGTGGCCTTCTCGACGCCCAGGACCAGCACGCCCGTCGCCATCGGGTCGAGCGTGCCGGCGTGGCCGACGCGGCGGGTCTTGGCGATCCCGCGCATCTTGGCGACCACGTCGTGCGAAGTGAAACCGGACGGCTTGTCGACGATGACCAGGCCGTCCGGAGTCTTCCCTGCGTTGGTGCTCATTACGCGGATGCGTCCCCGTCTTCGTCGGCGTCGGCGTCGTCCTCATCCGGCTTCTTGTACGGGTCGGCGTCGCCGGCGTACTTGGCGCCGGAGGACACCTCCCGCACCTGGGCGTCGGAGGTCCGCGCCTTCTCGAGGAGGTCCTCGATGCTCTTGGCGGTCTCCGGGAGGGCGTCCGCCACGAACGTCAGCGTCGGCGTGAACTTGGTCTGCGCCGCCCGGCCGACCGCGGAGCGCAGTACGCCCTTGGCGCTCTCCAGGCCCGCTGCCGCACTGACCCGCGCCTCGTCGTCTCCGTACACCGTGTAGAAGACCGTGGCCTCCCGCAGGTCGCCGGTGACCCTGGTGTCCGTGATGGTCACGTGCGTACCGAGGCGGGGGTCCTTGACGCCGCGCTGCAGCTTCTCGGCCACCACCTCCCGGATGAGGTCCGCCAGCTTCTTCGCCCGCGCATTGTCGGCCACTGGTCCGTCTCCTTCTCAAGTCTTGCGGTCAGTCTTCATCACCGTGGAGCCGCCGTCGTACCGACAGCAGTTCCACTTCCGGACGTGCCGCGACCAGCCGCTCGCAGCGGTCCAGTACATCCGAGAGGAACCCCGTGTCCCCACTCACCAGAGCGACCCCTATACGGGCCCTGCGGTGCAGGTCCTGGTCGCCCACTTCAGCCGCGCTCACAGAGAACTTGCGCTGGAGCTCGGCCACGATGGGCCGGACGACGGAGCGTTTCTCCTTCAGCGAGTGAACATCGCCGAGGAGCAGATCGAAGGACAGGGTCCCCACGTACATGCAGTTCCGGATATCCCGCCGGTGCGGGTTCGGTGGCCTGCCGGCCGTCGCGCGGCAGGGTCATCAGAACCGTACACGCAACGGCCGGGGCCGATCGACGGATATTCCGCCGACCGGCCCCGGTGTTACAACAGCACCTACGACACGGTGCGAACCGCCTCGCGCTTACGCGCGGGGCTTCTCGCGCATCTCGTACGTCGCGATGACGTCGTCGATCTTGATGTCGTTGAAGGAACCGAGGTTGATACCGCCCTCGAAGCCCTCGCGGATCTCGGTGACGTCGTCCTTGAAGCGGCGCAGACCGGAGATGGTGAGGCTCTCGGCGATGACCTTGCCATCGCGCAGGAGCCGCGCCTTGGTGTTGCGCTTGACCTCGCCGGAGCGGATGAGAACACCCGCGATGTTGCCCAGCTTGGACGAGCGGAAGATCTCGCGGACCTCCGCCGTACCGAGCTCGACCTCTTCGTACTCCGGCTTGAGCAGACCCTTCAGGGCCGCCTCGATCTCCTCGATGGCCTGGTAGATCACCGAGTAGTAGCGGACGTCGACACCCTCGCGGTCCGCCATCTGCGCGGCACGGCCGGCCGCACGGACGTTGTAACCGATGACGATGGCGTCGGAGCCCATCGCCAGCGAGATGTCGGACTCGGTGACCGCACCCACACCGCGGTGCAGGACACGGATGTCGACCTCTTCACCGACGTCGAGCTGGAGCAGCGAGGACTCGAGAGCCTCGACCGCACCGGACGCGTCGCCCTTGATGATGAGGTTGAGTTCCTGGACCAGACCGGCCTTGAGGACCGAGTCGAGGTCTTCCAGGGACACCCGGCGGACGCGCTTGGCGAAGTTGGCGTTGCGCTCACGCGCAGCACGCTTCTCGGCGATCTGACGGGCGGTGCGGTCCTCGTCGACGACGAGGAAGTTGTCGCCGGCGCCGGGGACGTTGGTGAGACCCAGGACCAGGACGGGGGTCGACGGACCCGCTTCCTCGACGTTGTTGCCCTTGTCGTCGAGCATGGCGCGCACGCGGCCGTAGGCGTCGCCCACGACCATCGTGTCGCCGACGCGGAGGGTACCGCGCTGGACGAGGACGGTGGCAACGGCACCGCGGCCGCGGTCGAGGTGGGACTCGATCGCAATACCCTGAGCGTCCTGCTCCGGGTTGGCGCGCAGGTCGAGCGAGGCGTCGGCGGTGAGGACGACGGCCTCGAGCAGGGAGTCGATGTGCAGACCCTGCTTGGCGGAGATGTCGACGAACATCGTGTCGCCGCCGTACTCCTCGGCGACCAGACCGAACTCGGTGAGCTGACCGCGCACCTTGACCGGGTCGGCACCCTCGACGTCGATCTTGTTGACCGCGACGACGATCGGAACGCCGGCGGCCTTGGCGTGGTTGAGCGCCTCGATCGTCTGCGGCATGACACCGTCGTTGGCCGCGACCACGAGGATCGCGATGTCGGTCGACTTGGCACCACGGGCACGCATGGCGGTGAACGCCTCGTGACCCGGGGTGTCGATGAAGGTGATCTTGCGGTCTTCACCGTTGACCTGGGCACCGACCTGGTACGCACCAATGTGCTGCGTGATGCCGCCGGCCTCGCCCGCAACGACGTTTGTCTTGCGGATGGCGTCGAGCAGTCGGGTCTTACCGTGGTCGACGTGACCCATGACGGTCACGACCGGCGGACGCGGCATGAGGTATTCCTCGCCGCCCTCGTCCTCGCCGAACTCGATGTCGAAGCCCTCGAGGAGCTCGCGGTCCTCTTCCTCCGGGCTGACGATCTGAACGACGTAGTTCATCTCGCCGGCCAGCATTTCGAGGGTCTCGTCGGAGACGGACTGCGTGGCAGTGACCATCTCGCCGAGGTTCATCATCACGGCGACGAGCGACGCCGGGTTGGCGTTGATCTTCTCCGCGAAGTCGGTGAGGGACGCACCGCGCGACAGGCGAACGGTCTCGCCGTGACCACGCGGCAGCATGACGCCGCCGACCGACGGGGCCTGCATGGCCTCGTATTCCTGGCGACGCTGGCGCTTGGACTTGCGACCACGACGCGCCGGACCACCGGGACGGCCGAAGGCACCCTGCGTGCCACCACGGGCACCGGGACCACCGGGACGCCCGCCGAAGCCGGGACGACCGCCGCCACCGGCACCAGCCGGACCGCCGCCGAAGCCGCCGCCACCGGGACGGGGACCGCCGAAGCCGCCACCGCCGCCGGGACGCGAGCCCGGACCGGCCGGACGACCGGCGAAGCCGCCGCCCGCGGGACGACCCGCGCCACCGGCACCGCCGGGACGGGGACCACCGGCACCGGGACCACGGCCACCGGGGCCGCCACCGGGACGGGGACCGGGACCACCGGCAGCGGGACGCTGCGGCATCATGCCCGGGTTCGGACGGTTACCACCGGGAGCACCACCAGGGCCACCGGCACCGGGGCGTGCGCCGCCCTGCGGACGCGGCATGCCGCCCGGGGTCGGACGGCCTGCACCGGCACCCTGGGGACGCGGAGCGCCACCGGGGCCGCCCTGCGGGCGGGGAGCACCCTGGCCGCCACCGGCGCCGGGGGCACCGGGACGGGGAGCGCCGGCCGGACGGGGCGCCTGCGGGCGCGCCATGCCGGTGGAGCCACCAGAGGTGAACGGGTTGTTGCCCGGACGGGGACCGGCCGGACGGGCGCCCTGCGGACGCGGTGCCTGCGCACCACCGGCGGAACCGCCGGCGGGACGCTCGGCACGCGCCGGAGCGGCACCGGCCGGACGCGGGGCGCCGGGACGGGCGCCGGACTGGCCGCCCTGGGCCGGACGCTCCGGGCGCTGCTGCGCCGGACGCGGGCC
The DNA here is from genome assembly GCF_022808175.1 of Streptomyces sp. AP-93. GTDB lineage: Bacteria > Actinomycetota > Actinomycetes > Streptomycetales > Streptomycetaceae > Streptomyces. The sequence goes on from NZ_JALGBX010000015.1 coordinate 37,097, forward strand.
GGGGGTCGCGCCGGGACCGGCGGGACGCTCGGTGCGCGCCGGAGCCGCGGCGGCCGGAGCCGCCGGAGGCGCGGAGAACTCGGTCGCCACGGGAGCCGCCGGAGCGGGCTTCGGGGCGGCCGGAGCCTTGGGACCGGGACGCGGACCACCGGGGGCGGCGGTCGGGGTCACCGGGGCGGGGGCGCTGACGGCCGGGGCCTCGGCAACGACCGGCTTGGGGGCCGGGGCGCCGGGCTTCGGGGCAGCGGGACGTGCAACGGCACCCGGGGTGGGAACCCCGGGCTTGGCGGGGGCGGCCTTGCGGGGCTCACCCGGCTTCGCAGCGGACTTGCCGGCGTTGCCGCCGGGGCCCTGCAAAGCATCGGTCAACTTGCGTACGACCGGCGCCTCGATCGTCGAGGACGCCGAACGGACGAACTCACCGAGTTCCTGGAGCTTGGCCATGACGACCTTGCTCTCAACTCCGAACTCCTTGGCGAGTTCGTATACCCGGACCTTAGCCACTTCGCTCCTTTTAGGTCCGGGTTACGCCGGACCGTCTCTACTTCATGCTCGTACTCATCGCGTACTCATCGAGGGGTGCTCATCGCAATCTCGACCTACTTCCAACTCGCGAGGTACCTGACCGCACGGTGATCCGTGCCGTACTACGTGCTTACGGTCTCGCCTCGGCCTCATCGGCCACGGCGTTGTGCAGTTCCGCCGTGTCGAACGGTCCTGCGGACTTGAAGGCCCGGGAGAACGCCCTACGGCGGACAGCCTGGTCGAGGCAGACCACGGCGGGGTGCACGTAGGCACCCCGGCCGGGCAGCGTACCGCGAGGATCGGAGACACATTTGTCACCGACCGCCACGATGCGCAGCAGATCGCTCTTGGCCGCTCGCTCCCTACACCCCACACAGGTGCGTTCGGGGCATGTTCGGGCTTGCGTCCGGCCAGACACGCTTAAGTCTACCTCCCCGCACCGACCTCACCCCTTCGGGCGAAAAATCGAACGGATGTTGTCGTGATCACTAGTGCCGGGTCCGGCCGCTGAAACCTGGGCGGCGGACAGCCGTGCACGTCGGGCAGGGCTCTTTTCGTCCCTGCCGTCCCTGTGTACCGCCCGGACAGCTCCGGACGGTACCGGTTTTATTCCCCGCGGCGGTCGTCGCGACGGTCGTCCCGGCGCTCGTCCCGGCGGTCGTCACCTCGGTCGCCCCGGTCGTCGCGGCGCTCGCCGCGGTCGCGGTCGTCCCCGTCCGAGGGCTGCTCGGTGTCGGGACGGATGTCGATGCGCCAGCCGGTCAGACGGGCGGCGAGGCGGGCGTTCTGGCCCTCCTTGCCGATGGCCAGCGACAGCTGGTAGTCGGGCACGGTCACCCGCGCGGACCGGGTGTCCCAGTCCACGACCTCGACCTTGCTCACCCGGGCGGGTGACAGCGCGTTGGCGACCATCTCCGCCGGGTCGTCCGACCAGTCGACGATGTCGATCTTCTCGCCGTGCAGCTCGGCCATCACGTTGCGCACGCGGCTGCCCATCGGGCCGATGCAGGCGCCCTTCGGGTTGAGGCCGGAGCGGTTGGCCCGTACGGCGATCTTGGTGCGGTGACCGGCCTCACGGGCGATCGCGCAGATCTCGACGCTGCCGTCGGCGATCTCCGGGACCTCCAGCGCGAACAGCTTCTTCACCAGGTTCGGGTGGGTGCGCGACAGGGTCACGGACGGACCGCGGACACCCTTCGCCACCCGCACGACGTACGACTTCAGGCGCAGTCCGTGCGTGTAGTCCTCGCCGGGGACCTGCTCCTGCACGGGCAGCATGGCCTCCATCTTGCCGATGTCGACGAGGACGTTCTTCGGGTCCTTGCCCTGCTGCACCACGCCGGTGATGACATCACCCTCGCGGCCCAGGAACTCGCCGAAGGTCAGGTCGTCCTCGGCGTCGCGCAGACGCTGGAGGATCACCTGCTTGGCGGTCGTCGCGGCGATGCGGCCGAAGTCCGACGGGGTGTCGTCGAACTCCTTGGCCTCCTGGCCCTCTTCCAGGTCCCTCGGGTCCTCGGTCGCCCACACGATCACGTGACCGTTGGTGCGGTCGAGCACGACGCGTGCGCGCCGGAAGCTTCCCTCGGTGCGGTGGTACGCGATGAGGAGGGCCGACTCGATCGCTTCGACGAGCAGGTCGAAGGAAATCTCCTTCTCCCGGACCAGACCCCGCAGGGCACTCATGTCGATGTCCACGACTACGCCTCCTCTTCCTTCTTGTCCTTGCGGTTGAACTCGATCTCGACACGCGCCTTGGCGATGTCGGTGAAAACGATGCGGCGGGCGGTCGCCTTGCGGCCCTTCACGCCCGGGACTTCGAGGTCCATGCCCTCGTCGTCGACGTCGAGGATGCGGGCGATCACTTCCCCGCCGTCCGACGTCTGGAACTTCACGAGCCGGCCGATCGCCCGGATGTAGTGACGGTGCTCGGTCAGCGGGCGGTCCGCGCCCGGCGAGCTCACTTCGAGGACGTACTCGTCCTCACCCATCGCGTCGGTCTCGTCCAGCAGGTCGGAGACCTCGCGGCTCAGCTCGGCGCACGCGTCCAGCTCCACGCCGTCGTCGGAGTCCACGATGATGCGCAGCATCCGGCGCTTGCCCGCCTTGGACGTCTCGATCTCCTCGAGGTCCAGGCCCTTGGCGGCGACGAGCGGCTCCAGCAATGCGCGCAGCCTGTCGCTCTGGGTGGTGCTCATCCGGGTGACTCCTCGGCCGCGTGTGCTGTTGTGATTTCCGTCGTGCGTCAGGTCAAAGGGTATCCGGTCGCGGGGGGTGTTGCCGTCCGCCCTGTGGACGGGGCCCCGGGTACCGTGATCACACCCTGCCGGCCATCAGCCCGGCCACCACCCGAAGGACGTCCCCGTGCCCTCGACCCTGCCGTCGCGAAGAGCCCTGCTCGCGGGTGCCGCGGGCATCGCCGGTACCGCGCTGCTCAGCGGTTGCACCGAGGGGAGCCCGCCCGCCGCGGACCCCGAGGTTCCACTCGAACGGCGGATGCGCGAGACGGCCGTTCGTGAAAGTGAGCGACTGCTGGAACGTTACGACGCCACGACCGCCGCCCATCCGGCCCTCGCGCAGCGCCTCGCACCGCTGCGCGCCTCGGTCGCGGCGCACACGGCGGCCCTCGCCGACGAGGGGCCCCCGGCGGCCTCGTCCGCGCCCTCCCGTTCCGCCTCCGCTCCCGCCCGGTCGTCCTCCCCCGCCCCGTCCTCCTCCGCCGCCCCGTCCGGCGCCGCGGCCGCCGCTCCGCCCGCTGCCGGGGCCGCGCCGGTGCCCGCCGCGCCCGCCGACGCGCTGACCGCCCTCGCGGACGCCGAGCGGAGCCTGGCCGAGGCCCGGACGATCTCCCTGGCCGGCGCCCCCGGGGAGCTGGCCCGGATGCTCGCCTCGGTGGCGGCGTGCGGCCACGTGCACGCGTACCTGCTGACCTCGAACTCGAACCCGGGAGCCTCCTCGTGACCCCCGTACCCTCCCCCGCCGCCCAGGTCCTGGAGGCCGCGCAGGCCGCGCTGGCCGCCGAGCACGCGGCCGCGTACGGCTACGGCGTGATCGGGGCCCGGGCCGCGGCCGGCCGCTCCGCCGAGGCCCGTGAGGCGTACGGCGGCCACCTCGCGCGCCGCGACGCGCTCGCCCGCACCGTGCGTGAGCTGGGTGGTTCCCCGCGCCCCTCGGAGGCGGCGTACACGCTGCCGTTCACCGTGCGCACGCCTGCCGACGCGGAGCGGCTGGCCGCCGGGATCGAGGACCGGGTGGCGGGCGCGTACTCCGATCTGGTGCGCGCCGCCGAGGGCCGGTTGCGCCGCGAGGCGGCTGACGCGCTCACCGCCGCGGCCGTGCGCGCGGCACGCTGGCGCGGTGTCGGCGTAGCCTTCCCTGGGCTCACGGAACGCGCGGACACACCGCGGACCTAGCGCGCAAGCATGCGCGACGAGCCCGGGCACAGCTGAAAGGGACCACGCACGCATGGCTTTCGAACCGCCGCAGCGGCTCGTACGGGCGCTCGGCGAGCTGCCGGAATCGGCGCACGTCTCGGACTGGCTGGGGCAGCTGCCCCGGCTGGCGGAGGGCGCGCTGGCCCGGCGCGGGGTACACGCCCAGCGGGTACAGGCCCCCGGCGGCCGCAGCAGCCTGGTCGTCCTCGTCCGGTACGCCGACGGGACCCCGGCCGCGCTGAAGCTGGCGCCGCCGGCGCTCCGGCCCGACCGTGAGCTGGCCGCGCTGGCGCACTGGGGCGGCTTCGGGGCCGTACGGGTCCTCGACACGCGCCATCACGAGGAGGACGGGGCGCTGCTGCTGGAGCGGCTGCACCCCGAGGTCTCGCTGCGCTCGCTGCCGGAGGCGAAGGCGCTGCTGGAGGCCTGCGGCACACTGCGCCGGCTGTGGGTGGCCCCGGCGCCGGGGCACGGCTGGGAGACGGTCGCCGAGCGGACCGCCGAGCAGGCCGAGGTGCTCCGCAAGGCTCCCCCTGAGGCGGCGGAGCTGGCTTCCGCGGCGCTCGCGGCCCGCGAGGAGCTGACGGCGGCGCCGGCCGAGGAACTGCTGCTGCACGGGAACTTCCGGCAGGGCAAGGTCCTCGCCGGCGAGCGCGCTCCGTGGCTGGCGGTGGGCCCGGACCCGATGGTCGGCGAGCGGGCCTACGACCTGGCGCGGCTGGTACGGGACCGGCTGGAGGACCAGATGGCCTCCTCGGCGGGGGCCTCGGGCGCCCGGCGACGGGTGAACAAGCTGGCCGACGCCCTGGAGGTGGACCGGGACCGGCTGCGGGGCTGGACCCTGTTCCGGGCCGTCGAGTCGGGCAACCGGGCGCTGGCCGCCGGACGGCGGCGGGACGCGGAGCTGCTGCTGGAGTTCGCCGGCTGGTTGTAGGGCATACCGTTGGTACATATAGGTATGTCCGGCAGGGGGCCGTCATGGTCGAAGAACTGCTGACAGCGGCAATCGCCGCCGGCGTGGGCGTCGTGGTCTACGTGGGCGCCGCGGCACGGGTGGTGAAGCAGTACGAGCGGGGCCTGGTCTTCCGCTTGGGCAGGCTGCGCGAGGAGATCCGGCCGCCCGGCTTCACGGTGATCGTCCCCGGGATCGACCGGCTGCGGAAGGTGAACATGCAGATCGTGACGATGCCGGTACCCGCGCAGGAGGGCATCACGCGGGACAACGTCACGGTGCGGGTGGACGCGGTCGTGTATTTCAAGGTCGTCGACCCCGCCAGCGCGATCATCGCGGTCGAGGACTACCGCTTCGCCGTCTCACAGATGGCGCAGACCTCGCTCAGGTCGATCATCGGAAAGTCCGACCTGGACGACCTGCTGTCCAACCGGGAGATGCTCAACCAGGGCCTGGAGCTGATGATCGACAGCCCGGCAGTGGGCTGGGGCGTCGGGGTCGACCGGGTCGAGATCAAGGACGTGTCCTTGCCGGAGACGATGAAGCGGTCGATGGCCCGGCAGGCGGAGGCCGACCGTGAGCGCCGGGCCCGGGTCATCAACGCGGACGCGGAGCTCCAGGCCTCGCACAAGCTGGCCGAGGCGGCGGCGGTCATGTCCGACCAGCCGGCCGCGCTTCAGCTGCGCCTGCTCCAGACGGTCGTGGCCGTCGCCGCGGAGAAGAACTCCACGCTCGTCCTCCCGTTCCCGGTGGAGCTCCTGCGCTTCCTGGAGCGCGCGGCCCCTCCGCCCGCGGCCCCTCCGGCGCCGGGCGCTTCAGCCCCCGCTCCCGCGGTGACGCCTCCGGACACCGCTGCGGGGCTCGGCCCCGGGGCGGCGTCCGAGCCCTGCCTGGACGGGTCCCCGCCGCCGCCGTCGGCGGAGCCGGACGTGCGCGGCTAGACGCTGCGCGGAGCCGTCCCCTACCCGCCCTTCCCCCGTTCCCCGGGCTCCGCCCGGACCCGGTCCTCAAACGCCGGACGGGCTGGAATTGCCGCTGCGCGGCAAAATTCAGCCTCGCCGACATTTGAGGCGCGGGGTCCGGGGCGGAGCCCCGGGGAACGGGGGGACTTCGCCCCGCAGGGTTACGCGCCCGTGGTCAGGCGGGACAGGGCCTCCGTCAGGGGGAGTTCCTCGCGGGTGCCGGAGCGGCGGTCCTGGAGTTCGACCACCGACTCCGCCGAGCGGCGGCCCGCGACCAGGATCCAGGGGACCCCGATGAGCTCCGCGTCCGTCAGCTTCACCCCGGGTGACAGGCCGGGCCGGTCGTCCAGGAGGACGCGGAGACCGGCCCCGGACAGGGACTCCGCCGCCGACTCCGCCAGCGCGAGCGGCACCGCCTTGCCCGCCGCCACGACGTGGACGTCGGCCGGGGCGACCGCGGCGGGCCAGCACAGGCCCCGCTCGTCCGCCGTCTGCTCGGCCAGCGCGGCCACCGCGCGGGAGACGCCGATCCCGTACGAGCCCATCGTGACCCGGACCGGCTTGCCCTCCTTGCCGAGGACGTCGAGCCCGAAGGCGTCCGCGTACTTCCGGCCGAGCTGGAAGATGTGCCCGATCTCGATGGCCCGGTCGAGCCGCAGCCCGGCGCCGCAGGACGGGCAGGGGTCGCCCTCCTCGACGACGACCACGTCCAGGTACCGGTCCACCTCGAAGTCGCGCCCGCAGACCACGTTCCGGGCGTGCGTGTCCGGCTTGTTGGCCCCCGTGACCCAGGAGGTGCCCGGCGCGACGCGGGGGTCGGCGAGGTAGCGGACCTTCTCCAGGCCCTGCGGGCCCACGTAGCCCCGTACGAGGTCGGGCCGGCCGGCGAAGTCCTCCGCCGTCACCAGCTCCACGACCGCCGGGGCCAGGTGCTCCCCGAGCTTGCCGAGGTCGACCTCCCGGTCACCCGGGACGCCGACGGCGGTGATCTCGCCGTCCACCTTCAAGAGGAGGTTCTTCAGCGTCGCGGAGGCGGGGACGCCCAGGTGCGCCGCCAGGGTCTCGATGGTGGGGGTGTCGGGGGTCGGGATCTCCTCCAGCGGGCCGTGTTCCCCCGCGGCCGGGGTCAGGGCGAAGGTCACCGCCTCCGTGTTGGCCGCGTAGCCGCACGAGGGGCAGTCCGCGAAGGTGTCCTCGCCGGCCGGGGCCGGCGCGAGGAACTCCTCCGACGCCGATCCGCCCATCGCGCCCGACACGGCCGACACCACCCGGTGGTCGAGGCCGAGCCGCTCGAAGATGCGTACGTAGGCCTCGCGGTGGAGCCGGTAGGACTCCGCCAGGCCCTCGTCGGACACGTCGAAGGAGTACGAGTCCTTCATCTGGAACTCGCGGCCGCGCAGGACGCCCGAGCGGGGCCGCGCTTCGTCCCGGTACTTGGTCTGGATCTGGTACAGCATGACCGGCAGGTCCTTGTAGGACGTGCACTGGTCCTTGACCACCAGGGTGAAGATCTCCTCGTGGGTGGGTCCGAGCAGGTAGTCCGCGCCCTTGCGGTCCTTGAGCCGGAAGAGCAGGTCCCCGTACTCCGACCAGCGCCCGCTGACCTCGTACGGCTCCTTCGGCAGCAACGCCGGGAGCAGCACTTCCTGCGCCCCGATCCCGTCCATCTCCTCGCGGACGATGCGCGAGACGTTGTCCAGGACCCGCTTGCCGAGCGGCAGCCAGCTCCACACTCCGGCGGAGCTGCGCCGGACGTAACCGGCCCGGACGAGCAGGCGGTGGCTGAGGGTTTCCGCGTCGGCGGGGTCCTCGCGGAGGGTCTTGGCCATGAGGCGGGACATGCGCTGCACGTGTTGCGTTGACATGACGGGAGGCTACCGGGGGCTCCGGGGGCAGCGGAAACCGTTTGCGGCCCACGGGGGCAGGGTCTGCGGGGTGAGGGCTTGCGGGGTCAGGGCGTACGGGGTCAGGGCCTGCGCAGCGGCAGCGGGGCGCCCATGACGGCGTACGGGAGGCTCGCGCTCGGGAAGAGCACCTGGCGGGCGAGGTCCGTGTAGCCGAGGGAGCGGTAGAGGCCGCGGGCGGGGCTCTCGGTGTCGATCGCGGAGAGGATCGAGCGGTCCTCGGCGGCGGTGTCGGTGATCAGGGTGATGAGGGCGCGGCCGACGCCCTTGCCCTGGAACCCGGGGTGCACGTGCAGCTCGGTGATCACGAAGGAGCCGTCGAGCCAGCCCTCGTGGCCGCCGGTCCGCAGGTAGGGCTCCACGACTCCGGACCACCAGTGCGTGCGGTCGTTGGGCATGCCGTAGACGAACCCGGCGAGCACCCCGTCCTCGGTGAACGCGCCGAGCGCGCGGGCGCCGCGGCAGGTCATGTGGCGCTGGACGATGTAGCGCCGGATGCCGACCTCCTCCTCGCTGAGCCCGAAGGCCAAGGCCTGTACGCGCAGGGCCTCGTCGACCCTGGCGGCGAGGTCGAGGGGCCCGATGCGCAGTCCGGCGGGCCGGCCGGGGTCGTCTCCCGCGGGGGTTGGCATCATGCGGCGACCTTACTGGCCGACCGTGGGGTCGAACAGGAAGATCGGAGCAGGACGCTCACATCGCCGCGCCCGGAGCGGCGCTGCGCTCAGAACAGCACGCTCATGAACGCGCCGACCTCGCGGAAGCCGACCCGGCGGTAGGAGGCGCGCGCGGCGGTGTTGAAGTCGTTGACGTACAGGCTGACCACGGGGGCCACGTCCCGGAGCGCGTAGGCGACGACGGCGGCCATCCCGGTCTCGGAGTACCCGCGGCCACGGAACTCGGGGGCCACCCAGACGCCCTGGATCTGGCAGGCGCGGGAGGTCGCTGCGCCGATCTCGGCCTTGAAGAGGACCTTGCCGTCCTGGACGCGGGCGAAGGAACGGCCGCCGGCGACCAGCTCGGCGACCCGGGCCTGGTAGAGCAGGCCGCCGTCGCCGGTCATCGGGGAGATGCCGACCTCCTCGGTGAACATGGCCACGCAGGCGGGCATGATCAGGTCCATCTCGTCCTTGCGGATCCGGCGGACCCGGGGGTCGGCGGTCACCGTGGCGGACGGCTGCTCCATGACCATGAGCGGCTGGCGGGAGCGGACGTCGCGGGCCGGGCCCCAGCTCGGCTCCAGGAGCTGCCAGAGCAGCCCCGTGGCCTCGGCGGGGCCGACGATGGAGGAGCAGCGGCGGCCGGTGCGCCGGGCACGGTCGGCGAAGGCCCGTACCGCGTCGGGTCCGGCGCAGACGGGCACCAGGTTGGCGCCGGCGTAGCAGAGCGAGCGGAGCTCTCCGTCGGCGTACCAGCCCCACATCTCGCCGCCCAGGCGCCACGGGTCGAGCCCGGCGATCTGGACCCGGGAGGTGACGAAGGCGTTCTCGACCGGCTCGCGGCCGAGGATGTCGAGCGCGGCGTCAAGATCACTGGGCTCAAGGACCCGGGTGGTGGTCTGCGTCAACACTGGGGCCTCACCATGCAAGTCTGCTGATCTCCGCACTGTACCCGGACCGGGTTCCGGATGCCGCTCGGCCCCTTCGGGGGCCTCGGCGGCCGGCACATCCGGTGGCCCCCACCGGCCGCCAGGGTCGGGGTGCCGTACGGTCACCGAAGCGGGCGGCTGCGCGGAGCCCGTGCGGGCCGGCGGCGGACCCTGCGGGGCTGTCCCCTCCCCGCCCTTCCCCGTTCCCTGGGGCTCCACCCCAGACCCCTGGCCCTGCGGACCCGCCCCGCGCAAAGCGACGGGCCCGGGGCGGCCTTCGCGGCCCCGGGCCCGTCACCGTTCAACCCGCGGAGCTAAACGCCGATGGCGACCGTCGGCTCGCCCGACATCACGCCGTCCTTCTCCATCTGCTCGGCGATCTTCATCGCCTCTTCGATGAGGGTCTCGACGATCTTCGACTCGGGCACGGTCTTGATGACCTCGCCCTTGACGAAGATCTGACCCTTGCCGTTGCCGGAGGCGACGCCCAGGTCGGCCTCACGGGCCTCGCCGGGGCCGTTGACGACGCAGCCCATGACCGCGACGCGCAGCGGGACCTCCATGCCCTCCAGGCCCGCCGTGACCTCCTCGGCCAGCTTGTAGACGTCCACCTGCGCACGCCCGCAGGACGGGCAGGAGACGATCTCCAGGCGGCGCGGCTTGAGGTTCAGCGACTCCAGGATCTGGATGCCGACCTTGATCTCCTCCACCGGCGGGGCCGACAGCGAGACGCGGATCGTGTCGCCGATGCCCTCGGAGAGCAGGGCGCCGAAGGCGACGGCGGACTTGATCGTGCCCTGGAACGCCGGGCCGGCCTCGGTGACGCCGAGGTGCAGCGGGTAGGTGCACTGGGCGGCCAGCTGGCGGTAGGCGTTGACCATGACCACCGGGTCGTTGTGCTTGACCGAGATCTTGATGTCGCTGAAGCCGTGCTCCTCGAAGAGGGAGGCCTCCCACAGCGCGGACTCGACCAGCGCCTCGGGCGTGGCCTTGCCGTACTTCTTCAGCAGTCGCGCGTCGAGCGAGCCGGCGTTGACGCCGATCCGGATCGGGGTACCGGCGTCCTTGGCGGCGCGCGCGATCTCCTTGACCTTGTCGTCGAACTGCTTGATGTTGCCGGGGTTCACGCGGACGGCGGCGCAGCCGGCGTCGATCGCGGCGAACACGTACTTCGGCTGGAAGTGGATGTCCGCGATGACCGGGATGTTCGACTTCTTCGCGATCACGGCGAGCGCGTCGGCGTCGTCCTGCGTCGGGCAGGCCACGCGGACGATGTCACAGCCGGAAGCGGTCAGCTCGGCGATCTGCTGGAGCGTGGCCCCGATGTCGGAGGTCCTGGTGGTGGTCATCGACTGCACGGAGATCTGCGCGTCGCCGCCGACGGCCACCGAGCCGACCTGGATCTTGCGGCTGACCCTGCGGTCGGCGAGCTTCGTCGGCACGGCCGGCATTCCGAGAGAGATGGCAGTCATCTGCTGTGCAACCCCAAGGTGTGGATATAGGTGCCGGGATCGGCGGGCCCCAGCGTCCGAGATTACGCCAACCAGCACGTCTCCCGCGCATCGCAGGGGGTGTGCCACCCGAACGTAGGGAGCCGGGCACGATGCGTGCCCGGCTCCGGTCCGGATGCTGTACGGGTGTCCCGTACGACGATCCGCCGATCTTTCGATCAGGTGATTTTGATGGGGTTGACCACGTCCGCGGCCAGCACCAGCAACGTGAAGCAGAGGAAGACCCCGGCCACCACGTACGCCGCGGGCATCAGCCTCGCCACGTCGAACGGGCCCGGGTCGGCGCGCCGGAAGACCCGGGCGAAGGCCCGCCGCACCGACTCCCACAGGGCGCCCGCGATGTGCCCGCCGTCCAGGGGCAGCAGGGGCAGCATGTTGAACAGGAAGAGGGAGAGGTTGAACATGCCCAGGACGTTCAGCATGATCGACATCCGCTGCTCGCTGGGAATGTCCAGGTTCGCGATCTCCCCGTTGATCCGGGCCGCGCCGACGATGCCCATCGGGGAGTCGGGCTCCCGCTCGGCGCCGTTGAAGACCGAGTTCCACAGGGCCGGGATCTTGCCCGGGAGCTGGGCCAGGCCCTGCAGGCTGCTCTGGACGACTTCGCCGACCCGGTCCGCGGACTGGGTGAAGGTGAGCGGGGCGATCACGGACTTCGGGCCGACGCCGAGGTAGCCGGCCGAGACGTACTCGCCCTTGACGTAGCCGCCGTGGCCGTCGGTCTTGCCCACGCGGTTCTCCACGAGGCTCGCGTGGAGGGTCACCCTCTGCCCGTCGCGCAGGACGGTGAGGGTGGCGGGTCCGATGGTGTCGCGGATGTTCTTCTGCAGGGTGGCCCAGTCCTCGACCGGCTTGCCCTGGAAGCCCACGATCTTGTCGCCGACCAGCAGGCCGGCGGCCTTGCCCGGGGCCGCCGGGTCGCCGGCCCGGCATTCGTCGCGGTTCTCGCTCTGCTTGATGACGCAGTCGGTGACGGTCTGGACCTGGGTGGTCGTCTGCTGCACCCCGAAGGTCATCCACACGCCGAAGAAGATCGCCATCGCCAGGACCAGGTTCATGAACGGTCCCGCGAACATCACGATCACGCGCTTCCACGGCTTGCGCGTGTAGAAGAGCCGCGATTCGTCGCCCGGCTGCAGTTCCTCGTACGCCGCCGAGCGCGCGTCCTCGATCATCGAGCGGAACGGCGACGTGAAGCGCGCGGTGACCTTGCCGTCCTCGCCCGGCGGGAACATCCCGATCATGCGGATGTACCCGCCCATCGGGATGGCCTTGAGCCCGTACTCGGTGTCGCCCTTCTTGCGCGACCAGATGGTCCGGCCGAAGCCGACCATGTACTGGGGCACGCGGATGCCGAAGAGCTTGGCCGTGGAGAGGTGGCCGAGCTCGTGCCAGGCGATCGAGAAGAGCAGCCCGACCGCGAAGACGAGCACGCCGATCAAGGTGAGCAGTACGGTCATGCGCGCGCCTCCACGGCGGCCCGCGCCGCCATCTCCTGTGCCCGGGCCCTGGCCCAGGTCTCCGCTTCAAGGACGTCCGCGACGGTGAGGGAAGTTCCCCGGGCGGGCGTTCCGTGCTCATCGACCACGGCAGAGACCGTATCCATGATTGCTGTGAACGGGAGCCGACCGGCCAGGAAGGCCTCTACGCACTCCTCGTTCGCCGCATTGAACACGGCGGGCGCGGTCCCGCCCAGCGCGCCGACGTGCCGGGCCAGGCCCACCGCCGGGAAGGCCTCCGTGTCCAGCGGGAAGAACTCCCAGGTGGACGCCTTGGTCCAGTCGAAGGCGGTGGACGCGTCCGGGACCCGCTGGGGCCAGCCTAGGCCGATCGCGATCGGGCCGCGCATGTCCGGCGGGGTGGCCTGGGCCAGCGTGGAGCCGTCCGTGAACTCCACCATGGAGTGCACGTACGACTGCGGGTGGACCACGACCTCGATCCGCTCGAAGGGGATGTCGTAGAGCAGGTGCGCCTCGATGACCTCCAGCCCCTTGTTGACCAGGGTCGCCGAGTTGACGGTGATCACCGGGCCCATCGCCCAGGTCGGGTGGGCCAGGGCGTCCTGCACCGTGACCGAGGCCAGCTCGGCGCGGGTGCGGCCGCGGAAGGGCCCGCCGGAGGCGGTGACCACGAGCCTGCGCACCTCGGCGCGGGTGCCCGCGGCGAGGGCCTGGAAGAGCGCCGCGTGTTCGGAGTCGACCGGGATGATCTGGCCCGGCTTCGCCAGGGCCTTCACCAGCGGGCCGCCGACGATCAGCGATTCCTTGTTGGCGAGGGCCAGCGTCCGCCCGGCCCGCAGCGCGGCGAGGGTGGGCGCGAGGCCGATGGAACCGGTGATGCCGTTGAGGACCGTGTGGCACTCGGAGGCGGCGAGCTCGGTCGCCGCGTCCGGTCCGGCGAGGATCTCGGGCAGCGGCTCACCGGCGCCGTACTCGGCGTCCAGCGCCTCCTTGAGGGCCGGTACGACGTCTTCGCGCGCGACGGCCACGGTCTTCACGCGCAGCAGCCGGGCCTGCTCGGCCAGCAGCGCGACCCGGCCGCCGGCGGCGGACAGGGCGGTGACCCGGAACCGGTCCGGGTTGCGCAGGGCGAGGTCGATGGCCTGGGTCCCGATGGACCCCGTGGAGCCGAGGATGACGATGTCCCGACGGCCGGCCGCGGGGTCGAAGAGGAGGTGCGGATCGGCAAGGGGGAATGGGCGGTCGCTCATGGACCCATGTTGCCGCAACTCAGGGGCGCCCGGACACGGAGCCCCCCTCCGTGACCCGAAGGAGAAGGTGCGGGAGCGTCCCGGCGAAGTCCGGGAGGGTACTGGCCACCCGCCACCAGGCGTCCGGATCGGAGCCGAGGGCCAGCGCGAACAGCCGGTCGGCCTCGGCCCGAGCGGCGAGCACCGGGGCGGACGGCTCGTGGCGGTCGGGGTGGTCCACGTCACCCAGCCAGTGGTCCTCGTCCAGGGCCCAGCAGGCGGGCGCCTTGTGCCGGATCACGTCCTGGCCGGTGAGCAGCCCGCGGGCGAGGCAGTCGCGCACCCACCGGATGTCCTCCTGGACGGACTCCATGGGCACCGCGAGGCTGGCCAGGGCCAGTTCGCGGTCCACCCCCGCGACGGGCTCGGAGCCCCCGGGCGCCACGGAGCGCACCGCTTCGGCGAGCCCGGGGACCGGTGGTCCTCCGGCGGGCTCCGGCAGGGTGCCGCGCACGATCCGGGCCACCAGGGCCGGCAGGGTCCCGGGGAAGGCGGGGGCGTGGCGCAGCAGCTCCGCCCAGAGCCGGGGGTCGTCGCGCAGGGGGCGCAGCGCCCGGGCGACGGCCGTGCGCATCCCCGTCCGTTCGGGCAGGCTCCAGCGCAGGCCGCGGGCCCCGGTCAGGTCGGTGAGCAGCAGGGCGCGGTGTGCGGGGGCCACGTGGGCGACGAGCTCCTCGTGCGTGACCCGGCCCATCCGGACGGCGCGGACGGCGGGCCGGTGCCAGGAGCGCATCTCCGGCGCCGCGGTGGCGAGCAGCCCGTGGAGGGTCTCCCGGGGCAGGTCCTCGACGAGCAGCAGGGCTTCGACGGAGCCGGCCGGCAGCGGCCGGCGGAGGTGTTCGGCGAGCAGCAGCTCCGGGTCCGGGTGGTGACGGAGCGCCAGGATGTCCAGCGGGACCCGCGGCCCGCGCCGGCCGTGCCGGCGGAGCAGGCCGATGAGCTCGGCCGCGGTGAGCGGCCCCTCGGCGGGGTCCCGGCCGAGCTCGGCGCGGAGCACCGGCAGAAGTTCCGGCGGCGTCCGGCGGCGGGCGTACCGGGCGGGCCCGGGCAGGCCGGGCAGCGGCCGGCCCACGACGCGGGGGTTGCGGGCGACGTAGGTCCGGTCGGCCGCGCCTCCGTGGCGGAGCAGCAGGGTGACGGTCGAGGCCGCCAGCCATTCATCCCGGCACAGGTACTTGAAGGTGGGCTCGTCGAGCCGGCCGATCATGTCGGTGACGACGTGGTCCGGTGCGTGGCGCAGCACGTGCGCCACGCACCAGGCCAGCCGTCGGCTGGTGCGGTCTTCCTCGGCCGTCGGCATCGTTCTCGTCCGCCTCGCGCTGTGCTCGTACGCGTACCAGTACCCGTACCGGTACCCCTACTCATCCTCGTACATCTGTCCGATGTCCGGCGATGATTTCAGGTCAGCGCAGCGGCCGGTGGACATTTTCGCGGGTGGAGGGGCCGGGGGTGGCGTCGGCGATCCACGGGCCGTCGCCGGAGGGGTCGAGGATGCCCTCCTCCAGCCAGGTGTAGGCGCCGTTCAGGACGCCGGCAACGACCTTGCGGTCCAGGTCGTCGGTGTTGTCCCAGAGCCGCCCGAAGAGCTCCTCCACGCGGAGCCGGGACTGCCGGCAGAAGGCGTCGGCCAGCTGGTAGGCCTCGCGGCCGTGCTCGCCGGAGGCCCGCAGGTGCTCGGCGCGCACGCAGGCCGCGCTCATCGCGAAGAGCTCGGCGCCGATGTCGACGATCCGGCCGAGGAACCCCTGCTTGGTCTCCATCCGGCCCTGCCAGCGGGACATGGCGTAGAAGGTCGACCGGGCGAGTTTGCGCGACCCGCGTTCGACGTAGCGCAGGTGCGTGGCCAGGTCGGGGTGGCCGCTCGGGTGGAAGGCCCGGTAGGTGCCGGGGACCTGGCCGGCGCCGGTGGCGAGCTGGGGCAGCCAGCGGGCGTAGAATCCGGCGGCGCGGGCGCCCGCCTTCGCCTTGTCGCCGAGTGCCTTCTCCGGGTCGATGAGGTCGCCGGCCACCGACAGGTGGGCGTCCACGGCCTCGCGGGCGATCAGCAGGTGCATGATCTCGGTGGAGCCCTCGAAGATCCGGTTGATGCGCAGGTCGCGGAGCATCTGCTCGGCCGGCACGGCCCGCTCGCCGCGGGCGGCGAGGGACTCGGCGGTCTCGAAGCCGCGCCCGCCGCGGATCTGGACCAGCTCGTCGGCCATCAGGCAGGCCATCTCGGAGCCGTAGAGCTTGGCGAGGGCGGCCTCGATGCGGATGTCGTTGCGGTCCTCGTCGGCCATCTGGGAGGCCAGGTCGACCACGGCCTCCAGGGCGAAGGTGGTGGCCGCGATGAAGGAGATCTTGGCGCCGACGGCCTCGTGCAGGCCGACCGGCCGGCCCCACTGCTCGCGTACGCCGGACCATTCACGGGCGATCTTCAGGCACCACTTCCCCGCGCCCACGCACAGGGCGGGCAGCGACAGCCGGCCGGTGTTCAGGGTGGTCAGCGCGATCTTCAGGCCGGCGCCCTCGGCGCCGATGCGCTGGGCCGCGGGGACCCTGACGCGGTGGAAGCGGGTGACGCCGTTCTCCAGGCCGCGCAGGCCCATGAAGGCGTTGCGGTGCTCGACGGTGATGCCCGGCGAGTCGGCCTCGACGACGAAGGCGGTGATCCCGCCGCGGTGGTTCTCGCTCCTGGGGACCCGGGCCATGACGACGAGCAGGTCCGCGACGACCCCGTTGGTGGTCCAGAGCTTCACGCCGTCCAGGACGTACGCGTCCTCCCCGTCCGGGACCGCCGTGGTGGCCAGGCGCGCCGGGTCGGAGCCGACGTCCGGCTCGGTGAGGAGGAAGGCGCTGATGGCGGTGGTCGCGCAGCGCGGCAGGTAGGCGTCCTTCTGCTCCTGCGTGCCGAACATCTTCAGCGGCTGGGGTACGCCGATCGACTGGTGGGCGGAGAGCAGGGCGCCGATGGCCGGGCTGACGGAGCCGACGAGGGCGAGCGCCTTGTTGTAGTACACCTGGGTGAGGCCGAGGCCGCCGTACTTCGGGTCGATCTTCATGCCGAGCGCGCCGAGCTCCTTGAGCCCGCGCACGGTCTCGTCGGGGATCTTCGCCTCGCGCTCGATGCGCGCCCCGTCGACGGAGGCCTCGCAGAACTCCCGCAGCCGGGCCAGGAAGGCTTCCCCGCGCCGGACGTCCTCCTCGGCGGGGAGCGGGTGGGGGTGGATCAGGTCGAGCCGGAACCGTCCGAGGAACAGCTCCTTGGCGAAGCTCGGCCGCTGCCAGTTCTGTTCCCGGGCCGCTTCCGCGACCTGCCGTGCCTCGCGCTCGGTCACTTTGGGCTGTGCGGGCCGTTCGGGCTGTACGGGCTGTGCGGGCTGGGTGTCACTGTCGCCGGGCTGTGTTGCGGACATGAGGGGGCTCACCTCGCCGCCGAGAGAGGGGGTGCTTACCGGTGGGTGCTACCAGTGAGTCGTACCCGTTTCGGGCGGCGGGGAAGCGGCGGTAAAAGGGGGACGGCCGGAGCCCCCGCACAGTAGGCTCCGGCCGTCGGCTTGGTGGCCGTACGAGTTCGGTCAGATGTCGAGGCCGCTGAGGACCAGGACCCGCTCGTAGGTGTAGTCGTCCATCGCGTAGCGCACGCCCTCGCGGCCCACACCGGACTGCTTGACGCCGCCGTAGGGCATCTGGTCGGCGCGGTAGGACGGGACGTCGCCGACGATCACGCCGCCGACCTCCAGCTCGCGGTGGGCGCGGAACGCGGTCTGGATGTTCCGCGTGAAGACGCCGGCCTGCAGACCGAACTTCGAGTCGTTGACGGCGGCGAAGGCCTCGTCGGTGTTCTCGACCCGGCGCAGGGTGAGGACCGGTCCGAAGACCTCCTCGGTGGCCAGGGTGACGCCCGCGGGCACCTCGGAGACGACGGTGGGCTCGTACGAGGCACCCTCGCGCTTGCCGCCCGTGAGCAGCTTGGCTCCGGCGGCCACGGCCTCGTCGACCCAGGACTCGACGCGCCTGGCGGCGTCCTCGGAGACGAGGGGGCCGACGTCGGTGGCGGAGTCGTTCGGGTCGCCGGTGACCTGCTCGCGGACCTTGGCGACGACCTTCTCGACGAGGCGGTCGTAGACCGTCGCGTCGGCGATCACGCGCTGCACGCCGATGCAGGACTGGCCGGCCTGGTAGTTCGAGAAGGTCGCGATGCGGGTCGCGGCCCAGTCGAGGTCGGCCTCGGAGGACCAGTCCTCCAGGACCACGGCCGCGGCGTTGCCGCCGAGCTCCAGGGTGCAGTGCTTGTGGGGCACGGCCTGCTGGATGGCGTAGCCGACCTTGTCGGAACCGGTGAAGGAGATGACGGGCAGGCGCTCGTCCTTGACCAGCTCCGGCATCTTGTCGTTGGCGACGGGGAGCACGGACCAGGAACCGGCCGGCAGGTCGGTCTCGGCGAGCAGCTCGCCGAGGATCAGACCGGAGAGCGGGGTGGCCGGGGCCGGCTTCAGGATGATCGGCGCGCCGACGGCGATGGCGGGGGCCACCTTGTGGGCGCACAGGTTCAGCGGGAAGTTGAAGGGCGCGATGCCCAGGACCGGACCCTTGACGAAGCGGCGGGTCAGGGCCAGACGGCCGACGCCGCCGGCGTCGGTGTCCAGGCGCTGGGCCTCTCCGCCGTTGAAGCGGCGGGCCTCTTCGGAGGCGAAGCGGAACACGGACACCGCACGGCCGACCTCACCGCGGGCCCACTTGATGGGCTTGCCGTTCTCGGCGGAGATCAGCAGCGCGATCTCCTCGGTGCGCTCGGCGAGCCGGCGGGCGACGTGGGCCAGGGCCTCGGCGCGTACGTGGGCCGGGGTCGCGGAGAACTCCGCCGTCACGGCGTAGGCGGCGGCGACGGCCTCCTCGACCTGGGCGTCGGTCGGGACGCTCACGGTACCGACGAGGCGGCCGTCCCACGGGGAGTGGACGTCGAAGCTGTCGTCGCCCGTGGCCTGGCGGCCGGCGAGCCAGAAGGCGTGGGTGGAAGTCATGCTGATCCCGGCCCTTCGGAGTGTGTGCGGTGGGTCCTTGTCCCCTCCACCGTAGGACTCCGCCGGGGTTTCGGCGTTTGTCCGGGGTG
The DNA here is from genome assembly GCF_022808175.1 of Streptomyces sp. AP-93. Lineage (GTDB taxonomy): Bacteria > Actinomycetota > Actinomycetes > Streptomycetales > Streptomycetaceae > Streptomyces. The sequence goes on from NZ_JALGBX010000015.1 coordinate 55,811, forward strand.
GAGTACGTGCGTGGCGCGGCGCGCCGCTTTGTCAGTGTCGGGGGTGGCCCGGCCCGTGCGGGGCCCTGCCGGGGGCTTGTGCGGGGGGTCCGTGCGGGCCCCGCCGGAGCTTGTACGGGGGTCCGTGCAGGCCTGGCTGCGCCGCGCGCGAGCGGCCGCTGCCGCGGGGCGAGGTCCCCGCTGCGGCCCTTGCCGCTGCGCGGGACGGAGTCCCACAGCAACCCCTGCCGCCGCCCGGGGCGGAGCCCCACAACCACCCCTGCCGCCGCCCAGAGCGGAGCCCCACAGCAACCCCTGCCGCTGCCCGGGACGGAGTCCCATCTGCGGCCCTTGCCGCTGCGCGGGGCAAGTCCCCTACCCGCCCTTCGACCGTTCCCCGGGCTCCGCCCGGACCCCTGGGGCTCCGCCCCAGACCCCGCTCCTCAAACGCCGGAGGGGCTGATTTGGCCGGCGTCAGCCTGTACGTGGCGGCCGCTCCGGGCGGAATCAGCCCCTCCGGCGTTTGAGGAGCGGGGGTCCGGGGGCTGGTCCCCGGGAACGGTGCCGCACGCGGCAAGGGGTCCGGGCGGAGGGCGGGTGGGGGACGGGGCCCCGCGCAAGCGGACGGGCGGCCGGGGGTTACGCCGGGGCGGATGTGGCCTTCAGGGCGAGCCAGAGCTCCATGCGGACGTCCGGGTCGTCCAGGGAGCGGCCGAGGATCTCCTCCACCCGCCGCATCCGGTAGCGCAGCGTGTGCCGGTGGACTCCGAGGTCGGCCGCCGCCGCGTCCCACTGGCCGTGGCGGGAGAGCCAGGCCTGGAGGGAGGCCACCAGGTCGCCCCGGCCCTTCTCGTCGTGCTCGCGCAGCGCCCGCAGCGTGCCGTCCGCGAAGGCGCGTACCGCGTCGTCGGCGAGCAGGGGGAGGACCGAGCCCGCCGCCAGGTCCTCGTGTTCGACCATGGGGCGGCCGCGCCGCCGGGCCACGGCCAGGGCCTGGTCGGCCTGTTTGAAGGCCGCCGCCACGCCGGAGGCCACCGCGGGCGCCGACAGGCCGAGGACCAGCTCGTCCGGCTCCGGTTCGCCCGCCTCCCGGCCGCGCCGCGATTCCAGGGCCTCCGCGTGTTCCGCGCACGCCTGGACCGCCGAGCCCCCGTCGGCCGCCAGGACCACGAGCCGGCCGGGCTCCGGCACCACCAGCAGGGTCTCCCCCGTGCGCGCCGCCGCCGATTCCACGGCGTCGGCCAGCAGCGCCAGGCCCTCCGGCTGGGCCGTGCCCGCCAGGGCCGGTTCCGCCACGAGGATCCGGAAGGGGGCGTCGAGCAGGGCTCCGTACAGGTCCCCGGCCACGGCCTGGGCGTGCTCCGCCTGGCCGGCGAGCAGCATGCGCAGCACGGCGGCGCCGAGCCGGGACTCCGCGTCGTGCAGGGAGCGGGAGCGCTCGGTGGTGAGGGTCAGCAGGGCCACCGCGGAGTGGACGGCGTACCGCTCCGCCGTGCCGAGCGGGGCCCCGGTGCCGACCGCGAGGGCTCCGCGGGCCCGCCGCCCGGTGCCCAGCGACTGGAGTTCGACGCGGTCCTCGGAGCCGCCGACCACGGCGCTGGCCGGGGCGGGCCGCTCCCGCAGCCGTTCCACGTCGGGGGTGAGCCGGGCGGCCCGGCGCGCGGCCCAGTCGGGCGCGGCCGCGACGACGGCGCCCGAGGTGTCGTACAGGGCGGCCCAGCCGTGCACGTGCGCCGCCAGCTTCGTCAGCAGTTCGGCGGGCCCGTCGGCGGACAGCGCGGCCCGGGTCAGCTCGCGCTGCGCCTCGAAGCCGGCGGTCACGGCCCGGTACTGGTCGGCGGCGAGGGCGGCGGAGACGGCCTTGCTGATGGCGAGGAACGGGGTGCGCCGGGGCACCTCCAGCAGCGGCAGGTCCTCGGCGCGGGCGGCTTCGACCAGGGCCTCGGGCACGGCGTCGTAGTTGACGCCGATGGCGAAGCCGATGCCGACGACTCCGGCCGCCGCGAGCCTGCGGACGTAGCGCCGCATCTCCTCGGGGTCCTCCGCGTCCAGCTTCATCGCGGTGATGAGGAGGAGCTCCCCGCCCTCCATGTACGGCACGGGGTCGGCGAGCTCACTGACGTGGGCCCAGCGCACGGGGGTGTCGAGGCGGCCCTCCCCGGCCCGGACGCTGAGTTTGAGCGCCGAGTGCTGGACGAGCGAGGCGAGGGTGAGCGGCATGGGTACCGGGGCGCCTTAGGGAGAGGAGGGGTTCGGCGGCGATGTGCCGACGGAGGATTCTCGCCGTGGACCACCACCGCGGTTTTCGCCGTGTCGTATGAACGGCTCCCCTTGATTCTGCCACCCCGTACGGGTTCGCTCCGTCCGGCCGCCGTCCCTCGCCATCCGGTCGCCATCCGGTCGCCGTCCCTCGCCCTCCCTCGCCGTCCGGTCGCCGTCCGGCCGCCGCCCGGCCGCCGCTTCGACCGTCCCGGCTCAGTCCCGGCCCCCGAGCCGCACCAGCAGCGGGGCGGCCCGCTCGCCGCGGACGGAGGTGAGGGAGAGCACGGCGTGGCCGGGCGGCACCACGTGCGCCAGGTCGGAGGCCGACCAGCGCTCCCGCTCCACCTGGCGCACGGTCACGGCGTCCGTGGTGACCGCCTTGCCGGAGACCAGCTTCCGGAAGGCGTGGATGGCCCGGGTGAGGGGCTGGTCGGCGAAGACCGTCCGGTGGGTGACGTCGCGGGTCTCCACCCATTCGGTGCCCCAGGTCTCCGCGAACCGCTTGCCGTCCCAGGTGGTCACCCCGGAGAAGGCCATCCGGCAGCCCACGGCCCCGAGCAGCGGGGTGCGCAGGGCTTCCGGTACGTCGTCCAGGGTGCGCAGCGTGAGCAGGACGCCCGCGTTGGCCGAGCGGAGCCGCTGGATGCCGCGCACCGCTTCCGCGGTGAGGGTGTGGGAGGCGTCGTCGAAGGCGAGGAGCGCGAAGAGCGAGCGGTCGGTGCGGGCGGCGGCAGCGGCGTTGAACTGGGCGAGCAGCAGCCGGGCCAGCATCCGGGAGGCGTCGGCGTGCCCGCGCTCGGGAAGGTCCACGCGGACCCGCAGCGGATGCTCCAGGGCCCGCAGGGAGAACGGCCGCCCGGGGCCGTCGGTGTCGATGGCCGCCACGTTGAAGAACCCGGCGAAGGCGGGCCGGTCCAGCAGCGCGACCCGGTCGGCGAGGGCCGGTCCCGGGTCGGCGGGGGCGCCGTGCTGGCGTTCGCGCGCGTCGAGCTCGCGGAGCATCCGCTGCTGCCCGGCGGCCTCCAGGGCCTCTCGCAGGGCGGCGAGGGCCACGGGCACGCGGTCGAGCAGTTCCCGCAGCTCGGGCACGGCGGGGAAGCGGCCGTACGCGGCCCGGAACGGCCCGAGGAGCTGGGCGAGGGCGGTGGCGGCGCGGCGTACGTCGATCCCCGGCAGGTCGCCCACGAACCCCTCCGCGAGGAGCATGGCGGCCTCGTCGGGGTCGGTGGCGCCGCCGTAGAGGTCGAGGTCGTAGACGGAGTCGGGATCGCCGACGCGGACGACGACGTCGTAGCCCGTATCGGGTCCGAGGGCGGTGCCGGCGGAGGCGACCACGACGACGGCGGCCTGGCCGGCCAGCGCCTGCAGGGCCAGCGACTCCACGACGGGGCGGACCAGGCGGGAGGTCTTGCCCGCGCCGGAGGGGCCGATGGCGAGCAGCGAGGTGCCGAGGACCGCCGGGTCGAGGGCGAGGCCGCTGCCGCGGCGGGCGTACGGGTTGCGCTCGCCGTCCTGGACGGTGCCGAGCAGCACCTGCCGGGCGAGCAGGTCGTGCCGGGCGGCGCGGACGGGCAGATCGCGCGCCCCCGACGGGTGGACGCAGGCCCCGGCCCCCTTGTCCCGCACGGCGTCGGCGAAGGCCCGCGCCCGCGAGGGGTCGGCCCGTACGGTCTCCCAGGCGCGGCCGATCCGCACGTGATCCACGTCGTTCATCCGCCCGGCCCGCGCCTCCGCCCCCAGCCGGTCGGCCACCTCCACCAGCCCGGCGGCCCGCACGTCGGCCCAGGCCGCGGGATCGTCGGGGCCGCCGGGCTCCACCGGCCGCGGCGCCGGGACCTCGGCCCGCGCCGCGCGGCCGCCGGGCAGGATCCGGCGGGCCAGCTCGGGCCAGCGGCCGAGGCGGCCGAAGCCGATGGCGAGGGTCGCCGCGACGATGGCGTACCAGATGTAGGAGGCGACGACGGAGGGGAGCGTCCCGGCCCAGGAGTCGGGGGTGAACATGTAGAGCGGCCAGAGCCAGAAGCCGCCGAGGTAGCCGTTCCAGAGGAGGGACCACAGCAGCAGCCCGGCCAGCAGGGAGATGAGCGCCCCGCTGACCAGCTGGCGGGTCGGGGTGACCTCGGGCTCCTGCGCGGCACGGGGGACGTGCCCGTACGACCAGACGCCGGGGCCGGCGGCCGGGCGAGGGACGCGCAGCCAGTCGGCGAGGGTGGGGCCCACCGCGGGGCCCGCCGACGGACCTCCCGCCCGGCCTCCCGCCGCGCCTCCCTCCGCGCCTCCGGCCTGGCCTCCCGCCGTACCTCCGGCCGGGCCCGGCACCGCCCCGACGGCCGTTACCGGCGCCGGGGCGTGGGCGGGCTTCGGCGGGAGGCCCTGGATCCCCGGGAGCCCGGGGGGCCCGGCCGGGCGCGGGACGTGCCCGGTGCCGAACGGTGTCCGCCGCTCCCCGCCGTGCGTGCCGTCGGTGTCCATGAACCCCTGCCCCCTGCCCGTTACCGCGCTGCGCTGCAACTCCGCTGCCACTGCCCTGCACTGGCCCTGCACTGGCCCTGCGCGCTCAATCTAGTGGCCGTCGCCGCCCCGCGGCCCGTACCCGGTCATGATCCACAAGACATGCGCGGATTCCTTCCTATGGCCGTCACGGACAAGGACACGCGGGCACCACTCCCGAACGGAGCATGCAGGACCACGCCTCCCGGGCCTAGCCTGCGGACAAAGACACAAGTGCGTCCGAAAACACCCCCCAGGAGCCCCCCTATGACCGCTGTCCCGCAGGAGCGCCGCATCGTCACCGCGATCCCCGGCCCCAAGTCGCAGGAGCTGCAGGCCCGCCGTCTGTCGACGGTGGCCGGCGGCGTGGGCTCCGTGCTCCCCGTCTTCACGGCCCGCGCGGGCGGCGGCATCATCGAGGACGTCGACGGCAACCGCATGATCGACTTCGGTTCCGGCATCGCCGTGACCTCGGTCGGCGCCTCCGCCGAGGCCGTCGTGCGCCGCGCCGCCGCGCAGCTCGCCGACTTCACCCACACCTGTTTCATGGTGACCCCCTACGAGGGCTACGTGGAGGTCTGCGAGGCCCTCGCCGAGCTCACCCCGGGTGACCACGCCAAGAAGTCGGCGCTGTTCAACTCCGGCGCCGAGGCCGTCGAGAACGCCGTCAAGATCGCCCGTTCGTACACCAAGCGCCAGGCCGTCGTCGTCTTCGACCACGGCTACCACGGCCGTACGAACCTCACGATGGCGCTGACCTCGAAGAACATGCCGTACAAGCAGGGCTTCGGCCCGTTCGCCCCCGAGGTCTACCGCGTCCCGGTCGCCTACGGCTACCGCTGGCCGACCGGCGCCGAGAACTGCGGCCCCGAGGCCGCCGCCCAGGCGATCGACAACATCGTCAAGCAGATCGGCGCCGAGAACGTCGCCGCGATCATCATCGAGCCGGTCCTCGGCGAGGGCGGCTTCATCGAGCCGGCCAAGGGCTTCCTCCCGGCGATCGTGAAGTTCGCCAACGACAACGGCATCGTCTTCGTCGCCGACGAGATCCAGTCCGGCTTCTGCCGCACCGGCCAGTGGTTCGCGTGCGAGGACGAGGGCATCGTCCCCGACCTCATCACGACCGCCAAGGGCATCGCGGGCGGCCTGCCCCTCGCCGCCGTGACCGGCCGCGCCGAGATGATGGACTCCGTGCACGGCGGCGGCCTGGGCGGCACCTACGGCGGCAACCCGGTGGCCTGCGCCGGTGCGCTCGGCTCCATCGAGACCATGAAGGAGCTCGACCTCAACGCCGCGGCGAAGAAGATCGAGTCGATCATGAAGGCCCGCCTGACGGCGATCCAGGAGAAGTACGACATCGTCGGCGACATCCGCGGCCGCGGCGCCATGATCGCGATCGAGCTCGTCAAGACCGACACTCCTGAGAACGTCGCGTCCAAGACCCCGAACCCGGAGGCGGCCGGCGCGCTCGCCAAGGCCTGCCACGCCGAGGGCGTGCTCGTCCTCACCTGCGGCACCTACGGCAACGTGCTCCGCTTCCTGCCGCCGCTCGTCATCGGCGAGGACCTGCTGAACGAGGGCCTGGACGTCATCGAGGCCGCGTTCGCGGCCCTCTGATCGAACGTCTGACACAGGCGGTAGAACGCGGGGCCGTGATCTTCGATCACCACGCGATCACTACCGCGGGTAACGGTCGGGCACTGTGAAGAAGGTGTGGGGGGCCGATGGCGGGAGCGTTTTCCCGCTGTCGGTCCCCCTTCCGCTGCCGTACGGTTTCTGCAGATGAGTGAGACACCCCGCTCCCGGGAATCCGGAAGCGACACCAGTACCGGGCTTCCCCAGCGCCGCACTGGGCATGCGTTCGCGCACACTCCTCACCGATCGGACAGCCGTACGCCCCAAACCCCCCGGGGCGCCCGGCAACCCGGTCCGGGCGGCCGCCCCGGAACCACCCCCCCTGTTCCGGGGCGGCCGGCCACTCTCCTCTCCGCGATCCCGGCGGCCTACGCGGTCTGCGTACTCTGCGTCGCGCTCTTCGCCCTGACCACCTGGCAGGTCCTCGTGTCCGGGCCCCTGCTGGTCCCGGACGCCGGCCTCAGCCGGGCGCTCGTGCGCACCGTCCCCGACGCGGTCACCCAGCGCCTCTCCGACTTCGGCAACGTCCCGGTCGCGGTCCCCGTCCTGCTCCTCGCGGTGCTCTACGCCGCCCGGCGCGGCGATCGCCGGGGCGCGGCCGCCGCGGCGCTGGCCATGGCCCTGGTACCGGCCCTGGTCGTCCCGCTGAAGGAGTGGACCGGCCGGCCGGGCCCGCTGGAGCCCTGGGCCTCCGGCTACTACCCCTCGGGCCACACGGCCACCGCGTACGTGGCGTACGTGGGCGCCGCCCTGCTCGTGCGCCCGTACACCCGGGGCCGCTGGCCCCTGTTCCTCGCGGCCGCCCTCACCGCCCTGACGGCGGCGGGGCTGATCCTGCGCGGCTACCACTGGCCCCTGGACGTCCTGGCCAGCCTCCTGATGTGCACGCCGCTGCTGCTCGGGGTGCGCGCCGCCCGTACGGCGGCGGGGCCGGGGCGCGTGCGCCCCGGCCCCGCCGTGTCCGATTGCGACGGCGCCGGTCAGGCGCCGAAGTAGGCGTCGAAGTTCTTCGAGAACTCCCAGCTGCCGAAGCGGTCCCAGTTGATCGACCAGGTCATCAGGCCGCGCAGGGCGGGCCAGGTGCCGTGCGTCTGGTACGGCCCACAGTTCGTCTTCTTCGTCAGGCAGTCCAGCGCCTTGGTGACCTCCGCCGGGGAGGTGTGGCCGTTGCCCGCGTTGGTCGTGGCCGGCAGGCCGATGGCGACCTGGTCCGCGCGCAGCGGCGGGAAGACGCGGGCGGTGTTGCCGGCCACCGGGAAGCCGGTGAGCAGCATGTCCGTCATGGGATGAAGTCCGGGCCGCACTTGGCCTTCAGGGACTTCGGGGCCGAGATCAGGTTGACGATCACCAGGTGGTGTGTACACGTTGGTAGTTCAAGGGGAGGGGCACACGCATGGCGAAACCGCTGGTAGACCTACTCGTCCGCAAGTCCCAGGTCGTTCGCGAGGGCGAGCTAGCCCTGACGCTGAGGGCCCAAGAAGACCGTGGCCGACGCTGGGCCCAAGAACACGGCTATGAAGTTCGGGAAGTCTGGAAAGAGAACCTGAGCGCTTGGTCTGACATCGAGCGACCCAAGCAGGATGCGGCCATGTCTGCTGTTATTGCAGGGGAAGTCTCGGCGCTGTGGTGCTTCGCTCTCGACCGATTCAGTCGCAAGGGTGCCGAGTCCGTCATCCCGCTACTGGGTAAAGCCCGCGTGATCTTCGACTACGAACAGCTGGACTCGTCGAACGAGCGGGACCGGCAATGGATTCTCCAGCGTTCCGAGGATGCACGCGCATATTCGCAACGCCTCTCCCATAACGTCCGGGCCACAAAAGCACGGCAGCGCAGCGAGGGCCGCTGGCTATCGAAGGCACCGTTCGGCCTCAAGGTCGATGAGGCCCGCAAGCTGAGACCGGACACCGAGGGATTTGCCGGAGCAGACTACTCGCCGTGGGAACTGGTCATGCGAATCTTCACGGACATCGCGGACGGCGTTTCCTGCCGCGCCCTTGCACGTACCTTCAACGCTGAAGGAGTCGCGGATATCACGGGTCGCACATGGCACGCCGGAGCCGTTCGGAAGATCGTCATTCACCCGGTTTACGAGGGCTGGCTTGCTATCAACCCCAAGAAGACCGACCCCGTGGCTTATCTGAACGAGTCGGGCGACCGGGTCCGCTGCGTCCCCGACGACGTAGTCCCCCACATGGTCAGCACAGAGTTGGCAGCACGCGCACGGCAAGTACTCTCCGGGCACCTGCTGATGGACGGGACACCGGTTCCCGGACGCGCCAGCGCATTGCTAGCAGGACGGCTTACCTGCGAAGGGTGCGGCCGATCAATGCTGGCAAGCGGGAATTCATACGTATGCCAGGCCAACCATTCGGGGGCTGAGTGCGCGGCCCGCGCTTCCGTATCACGGGTAACGCTCGAAAAATATGTAACCGCCCGGTGGCTAGCTCGCATGTCTGCATCCGACCCGGAAGGCCCACTCATGTCCACAGTTGCGGGGCGCTGGACGGCTTTGCATCGGCCTACGGAAACCCAGGCCCTACGGGAGGCGCGCGCGGCCGTAAGCGAGGCCGAAGCAACGCTAGGCCGATTTCACGCCGACGACCGGACAGGCTTCTACGCGGGACGCTCCGCGCGGTATCGCATGCCCGCAAAAACCGACGCCGAGAACCGGCTTACCGAAGCGGAGGAACGTCTTGCCGCGCTGGATACCGAGCGAGTCGATATCACGTTCCTACTGGACGGCTACTTGGACCATTACTGGCAAACGGCGGGTCCAGCACTGAGGCGAGAACTCATTGCTACGGCGATCGACCGGATCCACGTGAGCAAGGCACCCGGCCGGGGCGTGCGACTCACTGACGACCGAGTTCGGATCGTATGGGCAAGCGGTGACGACGAGTAGCTATCGCAGCAGGTGAGCCCCGTGGGGGATGGAGCCGGGCCGCGCGCGGGGAAGCCGTGGGGCAAGGCGCAGCGGCGCCCAAGATGGTCCAGACCAATGTTCTTGTCAAGGCTTCCCGCCGCCCCGCCCCGCGGTGCGCGCCGCCGCCTCGTGCATCGCGAGCTCCAGTACCGCCGGATCGGTGAGCGTGCCCTGCCCGTCCGGGACCACGAGCCAGCGGACCCCGCCCGTGGCCCGGCCGGGGTACGGCACCACGATCCAGGTCCCGTGACCGGCTCCCCGTACGCCCGTCCCGACCCAGCGCGACGCCGTGCCCGGGGGCACGAAAAAGCCCAGCCTGGAGTCGCCGAAATCGGCGAGCACCGGGCCGGGCCGCTCCAGCAGCGCGTCCAGCACTTCGAGGGTGGCGTGTCCCAGCTCCCCCGGCAGGATCAGCACGTCCCACCGGCGGCCGGCGGGCAGCAGGGCGACCCCGAGGGGGTTGCGCTCCCACTCCGACCGGCAGGCGTCCGGATCGGGCGCCACCGAGACCAGCCATTCCACTGCCGTTTTGTCCCCCGGGATCGTCATCGCCCGGCCTCCGCTCTCTGTGGGTGAGGTGAAGCGTTCTCACAGGAGAGAGCGGGGCCGGGCGCGGGTATGACGCGGGTTTCCTTACTCCGTGGTGGTGAACCGGGTCACACGGCCGGGGCCGGTGTGCGCCAGGGGCGTGCGGGCATCTCTTACCCGATCACCACACCATTCAGCTGTCGAAGCCGAGACCGAAGCGGTCCAGCGTCTTCAGCCACAGGTTGCGGTGCCCGCCCATCCGGTCGGCCCGGGCCAGCGACCACTTCGTCATCGTGATGCCGGTCCAGGCGAAGGGCTCCGGCGGGAAGGGCATCGGCTTGGAGCGGACCATCTCCAGCTCGGTGCGCTCGGTCTTCTCCCCGGCGAGCAGGTCGAGCATCACGTCGGCGCCGAAGCGGGTGGCCCCGACCCCCAGCCCGGTGTAGCCGGCCGCGTAGGCCACCTTGCCCGCGTGCGCGGTGCCGAAGAAGGCCGAGAAGCGCGAGCAGGTGTCGATCGCCCCGCCCCAGGCATGGCTGAATTTCAGCCCCTCCAGCTGCGGGAAGCAGGTGAAGAAGTGCTCGGCGAGTTTGAGGTACGTCTCGGGCCGGTGGTCGTGCTCGGCGTCGAGCTTGCCGCCGTACGGGTAGATCGCGTCGTAGCCGCCCCACAGGATCCGCCGGTCGGGGGTGATCCGGAAGTAGTGGAACTGGTTGGCGCTGTCGCCGAGTCCCTGCCGGTTCTTCCAGCCGATCGAGGCGAGCTGCTCCTCGGTCAGCTGCTCGGTCATCAGTGCGTAGTCGTAGACCGGGACGGTCAGCGGGCGCACCCGCTTGACCAGCGACGGGAAGATGTTGGTGCCCAGCGCCACCCGGCGGGCGAAGACCCGCCCGTACGGGGTCCGCACGGCCATCCCGGCTCCCGAGCCGGCCAGGTCCAGCCCGCGCGTGTTCTCGTAGATCCGCACGCCCAGCTCGAGGCAGGCCCGCTTCAGGCCCCAGGCGAGCTTCGCCGGGTTGAGCATGGCGACGCCGTCGCGGTCCCAGATCCCGCCGAGGAAGGTCGGGGAGTCGACCTCGGCCCGTACGGCGTCCGCATCCAGCCATTCGGAGCGGCCGGCGAGGCCGAGCCGCTCGGCCTCGGCGTGGAACTCGCGGAGCTCCGCGACCTGGTGCGGCTCGGTGGCCACGTCGATCTCGCCGCTGCGCTCGAAGTCGCAGTCGATGCCGTAGCGGGCGACCGCCTCCTCGATGGCGTCGAGGTTGCGGGCGCCGAGGTCTTCCAGCGTGGCGAGCTCGTCCGGCCAGCGGGCCATCCCGTTGGCGAGGCCGTGGGTCAGGGAGGCGGCGCAGAAGCCGCCGTTGCGGCCCGAGGCGGCCCAGCCCGCCTCGTGACCCTCGATCAGTACGACGTCCCGGGCGGGGTCGCGCTCCTTGGCGAGCAGCGCGGTCCACAGGCCGCTGTAGCCGCCGCCGATGACGAGCAGGTCGCAGTGCTCGTCCCCGGTGAGGGCGGGCTCGGCGGCGGGCTTGCCGGGGTCGTCCAGCCAGTACGAGACCGGCTTCGCTTCGGAAAGAGATCGTGCAGCGGTGCGCATGGCGTCTGGGGCCATGTCTTCCAACTCCCTACAGGTGTTACTTGGGCTGTGCTTTCTTGCGGCGGTTGGCGACCATCTGGCCGGCCAGCACCACCAGGACCGCGATGACGAACATCGCGGTGCCGATGACGTTGATCTGTACAGGCGTACCGCGCTGGGCCGATCCCCACACGAACATGGGGAAGGTGACGGTGTTGCCCGAGTTGAAGTTGGTGATGATGAAGTCGTCGAAGGAGAGCGCGAAGGAGAGCAGCGCGCCCGCCGCGATGCCGGGGGCCGCGATCGGCAGGGTGACGCGCAGGAAGGTCTGCACGGGTCCGGCGTAGAGATCGCGGGCCGCTTCCTCCAGGCGCGGGTCCATGGAGAGCACCCGCGCCTTGACGGCGGCGACGACGAAGCTGAGGCAGAACATGACGTGGGCGATCAGGATCGTCCAGAAGCCGAGCTGGATGCCCATGTTGAGGAAGAGGGCCAGCAGGGACGCGGCCATCACGATCTCGGGCATGGCCATCGGCAGGAAGATCAGCGAGTTGACCGCGCCGCGCCCGCGGAAGCGGTAGCGGACCATCGCGAAGGCGATGGCGGTGCCCAGCACCGTCGCGCCGATGGTCGCCCACAGGGCGATCTGGAGCGAGAGGGACAGGGACCCGCACATGTCGGCGACCCCGCAGGGGTCCTTCCACGCGTCGAGGGAGAACTCCTGCCAGGCGTAGTTGAACCGTCCGGTGGGGTTGTTGAAGGAGAAGACGGTGACGACGACGTTCGGCAGGATCAGGTAGGCGAGCGTGCCGAGCCCCGCGATCACGACGAGATTGCGGCGCAGCCAGGTGGTGGCGCTCTTCATCAGACCAGGTCCTCCGTCCCCGCTCGGCGGATGTAGATGGTGACCATGACGAGCACGATGGCCATGAGGATGAAGGACAGCGCGGCCGCCGTCGGATAGTCGAGGATGCGCAGGTACTGCGACTGGATGACGTTTCCGATCATGCGGGTGTCCGTGGAGCCGAGCAGTTCGGCGTTGACGTAGTCGCCGCTCGCCGGGATGAAGGTGAGCAGGGTCCCGGAGACCACGCCCGGCATGGACAGCGGGAAGGTCACCTTGCGGAAGACCGTGGCGGGCCGGGCGTACAGGTCCCCGGCCGCCTCGTGGAGGCGGGTGTCGATGCGCTCCAGCGAGGTGTAGAGCGGAAGGATCATGAAGGGGAGGAAGTTGTACGTCAGACCGCAGACGACCGCGAGCGGCGTGGCGAGGACGCGGTCACCCTCGGTCATGCCGAGCCAGCTGGTGACGTCCAGGAAGCCGACCGTGTTGAGGACGTCGACCACCGGGCCGCCGTCGGCCAGGATCGTCTTCCAGGCGAGGGTGCGGATCAGGAAGCTGGTGAAGAACGGGGCGATGACCAGTACCAGGAGCAGGTTGCGCCAGCGGCCCGCCTTGAAGGCGATCAGGTAGGCCAGCGGATAGCCCAGCAGCAGGCACAGCGCGGTCGCGGTGCCTGCGTAGAGCAGGGAGCGCAGGAACTGCGGGTAGTACTCGGTGAAGGCGTCCCAGTACGTCTGGAAGTGCCAGGTGACCTTGAAGCCCTCTTCGAGGGAGCCGGTCTGCACCGAGGTCGAGGCCTGGTAGATCATCGGCAGCACGAAGAAGACGAGCAGCCACAGGATGCCCGGGAGCAGCAGCCAGTACGGGACCAGCCGCTTCTTCAGGGACGGCTTGTGCACCGGAGGCTCGGCGGAGACGGCGACCTCGGGCAGGGTCGCGGGGGCGGTCACGCGCTCTCCTCGACCGTCTCGATGCCGGCGTCGATGTCCTGTGCCGCGTCCAGCCCGAAGGTGTGGTCCGGGTTCCAGTGGAGTATCACGTCGGCGCCGGGGACGAGGCGGGCGTCGCGCTCGATGTTCTGCACGTACACCTCCAGCTCCGGGCAGACCGGGCTGTCGATGACGAACTGGGTGGAGACGCCGATGAAGGAGGAGGCCGCGATCTTGCCGGCGACCTTGTTGCGGCCGGCCTCGACGGTGTCCTCGGCGTCCGCGTGGACCAGGGAGATCTTCTCCGGGCGCACCCCGACCAGCAGCTTGCCGCCGGCGCGGGGTGTGGTCGAACATCGCGCCGCCGGGACGCGCAGCTTCGTACCGGCCGAGGAGACGACGACGTCGGACGCGCCGGCTTCCAGGACCTCGGTCTCGATGAGGTTGGAGGTGCCGAGGAAGTTCGCCACGAAGGTCGTCTTCGGGTTCTCGTAGAGGTCGGCGGGGGCGCCGAGCTGCTCGACGCGGCCGCCGTTCATCACGGCGACCGTGTCGGCCATGGTCATGGCCTCCTCCTGGTCGTGCGTGACGTGCACGAAGGTGATGCCGACCTCGGTCTGGATCCGCTTGAGTTCCAGCTGCATCTGGCGGCGCAGCTTGAGGTCGAGGGCGCCGAGCGGCTCGTCGAGGAGCAGCACCTGCGGGTGGTTGATGAGCGCGCGGGCGACGGCGACGCGCTGCTGCTGGCCGCCGGAGAGCTGGTGCGGCTTGCGCCGGGCGAACTGGCCGAGCTGGACCAGCTCCAGCATGTCGTCGACCTGCTTCTTGACCGACTTGATGCCGCGGCGGCGCAGCCCGAAGGCGATGTTCTCCGAGACGTCGAGGTGCGGGAAGAGGGCGTAGCTCTGGAAGACCGTGTTGACCGGGCGCTTGTACGGCGGCAGGTGCGTGACCTCGCGGTCGCCGAGGCTGACGGTGCCGGTGGAGGGCTCCTCCAGGCCGGCGATCATGCGCAGGGTGGTGGTCTTCCCGCAGCCCGAGGCACCGAGCAGGGCGAAGAAGGATCCCTGGGGGATGGTGAGATCCAGCGGGTGCACGGCGGTGAAGGATCCGTAGTGCTTGCTGATCCCGGCGAGGCGGACGTCGCCGCCTTCGGTCTTGTCAGTCATGGGCCTGGGCCTTCGGTGGTGTGTCGTGGAAGGGGCAGGTGCCGGTACGGGTGTCGTCGCCGGTGGGGACGCGGCGGGACCCGTCAGGCTCCGATGAGCTTGGCGAACTTCTCCTCGTACGCCGTCTCTTCCTCACTGGTGAGGGAGCGGAAGGCGCGCGACTTGGCGGCCATCGCCTTGTCGGGGACGATCAGGACGTTGTCCGCGAGCTCCGGGTCGATCTTGGCCAGCTCGTCCTTGACGCCCTCGACGGGGCAGACGTAGCTGATGTACGCGGCCAGCTGGGCGGCGACCGGGAGCTCGTAGTAGTAGTCGATGAGCCGCTCGGCGTTCGCCTTGTGCCGGGCCTTCACGGGAACCAGCAGGTTGTCGCTGGAGGTGATGTAGCCGGGCGCCGGGATCGCGTACTGGATGTCCGGGTTGCCGGCCTGGAGCTGGATGACGTCGCCGGCCCAGGCCAGGCAGGCTGCGAGGTCGCCCTTGTCGAGGTCCGCGGTGTAGTCGTTGCCGGTGAAGCGGCGGATCTGCTTCTTGTCCACGCCCTTCTGGAGCCGGCCGATCGCCTCGTCGTAGTCGGCGTCGGTGAAGTTCGCCGGGTCCTTGCCCTGGTCGAGCAGGGTCATGCCGACGCTGTCGCGCATCTCGGTGAGGAAGCCGACGCGGCCCTTGAGGGAGGGGTCGTCCAGCATCTGCGTGACGGAGTCGACCTTCTTCCCGCCGGTCGCCTTGGTGTTGTAGGCGATGACGGTGTTGATGCCGGTCCACGGGTAGCTGTACGCGCGGCCCGGGTCCCAGTCGGGGCTGCGGAACTGCGGGCTCAGGTTGGCGTAGGCGTGCGGGAGCTGGGAGGGGTCCAGCTTCTGGGCCCAGCCGAGGCGGATGATGCGTGCGGCGAGCCAGTCGGTGACGACGATCAGGTCGCGGCCGGTGTCCTGGCCCGCCGCGAGCTGGGGCTTGATCTTGCCGAAGAACTCGACGTTGTCGTTGATGTCCTCGGTGTACTTGACCTTGATACCGGTCCGCTTGGTGAACTCCTCCAGCGTGGGACGGGACTTCTCGTCCTCGCTGGTGTCCATGTACTCGGTCCAGTTGGAGAAGTTGATCTCCTTCTCCTTCTCCGAGTGGTCGTCGGAGGCCGCGGCGTTGCCCTCCGCGCGCTTGGCCGGCGGGATGCCGCAGCCGGCGAGCGCGGACAGGCCGCCGAGGGTGAGCGCTCCGACTCCGGAGGCGCGCAGCACGGAGCGGCGGGTGAGGGCGCCGCGCCCGGTGGTGAGGCTGCGCCGCATCGCGGCGAGTTGCGCCGCCGAGAGGCGGTCGGGCTCGAACTGCTCCATGGGAGGTGCCCTTTCGGGATGGGTGCGGGCCGCTGGTCGGGCGGCAGCTGGCTATCGGTCCCCGAAGATCGTGCGGTGCCAGTCCTTCGCGGCCACCGCGGTGTTGTCGTACATCACGTGCTTGACCTGCGTGTACTCCTCGAAGGAGTACGTGCTCATGTCCTTTCCGAAGCCACTGGCCTTGTAGCCCCCGTGCGGCATCTCGCTGATGATCGGGATGTGGTCGTTGACCCAGACGCAGCCCGCCTGGATCTCGCGGGTGGCGCGGTTCGCCCGGTACACGTCGCGGCTCCAGGCGGAGGCGGCGAGCCCGTACGGGGTGTCGTTGGCCAGCGCGATGCCCTCGTCGTCGGTGTCGAAGGGCAGGACCACCAGGACCGGCCCGAAGATCTCGGACTGGACCACCTCGCTGTCCTGGGCGGCGCCGGAGATCAGCGTGGGCCGGTAGTACGCGCCGTCCGCGAGCTCTCCGCCGGGGATCTCACCGCCGGTGACGACGGTGGCGTACGCGCGTGCGCGCTCGACGAAACCGGCGACCCGGTCGCGGTGCACGTGCGAGACCAGCGGGCCGAGGTCGGTCGACGGATCGAAGGGGTCGCCGACCCGGACGGTCTCCATCAGCTCGGCGACCCGGGCGACGAAGGCGTCGTGGAGGGGGCGCTGGACGTAGGCACGGGTGGCGGCCGTGCAGTCCTGGCCGGTGTTGATCAGGGAGGCGGCGACGGCGCCGTTGGCGGCGGCCTCCAGATCGGCGTCGTCGAAGACGAGGAAGGGGGCCTTGCCGCCGAGCTCCAGGTGGAGCCGCTTGACGGTGGCGGTGGCGATCTCGGCGACCCGCTTGCCGATGGCGGTGGACCCGGTGAAGGACGTCATGACCACGTCCGGGTGGCCGACCAGGTGCTCCCCCGCGTCCCGGCCGGCGCCGGTGACGATGTTGACCACGCCGTCGGGCAGGCCCGCCTCCTTGGCCGCCTGGGCGAACATCAGGGAGGTCAGCGGGGTGAGCTCGGCGGGCTTGAGGACGATGGTGTTGCCCGCGGCGATCGCCGGGAGGATCTTCCAGGCGGCCATCTGCAGCGGATAGTTCCACGGCGCGATGGAGCCCACGACCCCGATCGCCTCGCGGCGCACGTACGAGGTGTGGTCCCCGGAGTACTCGCCGGCGGCCTGCCCCTGGAGGTGGCGCGCGGCGCCCGCGAAGAAGGCGGTGTTGTCGATGGTCCCCGGCACGTCGAACTCCGTCGACAGCTTGACCGGCTTGCCGCACTGCAGCGACTCCGCGTATGCGAACTCCTCGGCCCGCTCGGCCAGCACGGCGGCCAGCCGGTGCAGCGCGTCGGAGCGCTCCCCGGGCGTGGCCCCGGACCAGCCGGGGAAGGCCCGCTTGGCGGCGGCGACGGCGGCGTCCACGTCGGCGGTGGAGGCCAGCTCGTAGGTGAGCACCTCCTCGCCCGTGGCAGGGTCGACCACGGTGTGTGACCGACCCGAGGTGCCGGGCCGCAGCTGCCCGTCGATGTACTGCGCGCCTTCGGCGAATCGGTCCTTGACCTGGACCTTGACCTGGAAGCGGTTGCCCATCACGCTCTCACGCTCTCCGTAGCTACAGTTCGAGCTACAGCTCGAATTGAGTGCCGATCCTGGCAGAGGTACACCCCTCGGCCAAGTGATTCCGTTGTTGCCTTTTGATTACGCGACGGAATCGGTCGACCATGTGTCGAGGCGCGCCCGAAATCCCGTACGAAGTGTCCGGTGCTCCTGCGAGACTCGCATGCATGGAGAAGATCGAGGCACTGATCGGGCAGGTCAGCCGGGGTGAGCACCTGAAGTTCCTGCCGTTCTGGGGACACCGTCCGCGGCCCGACGGAACGCTCGGACCGAGCTGCCTCAGTCAGTGGTGGCCGTCCGCGTTCACCGTGGGTGACGTGCGGTACGCCACCGCCGAGCACTGGATGATGGCCGGAAAGGCGCGCCTGTTCGAGGACGCCGAGGCGGAGCGCGCGGCCCTGGAGGCGAAGGGCCCGGCGGAGGCGAAGAAGGCCGGGCGGCTGGTGCGCGGCTTCGATGACGTGGTGTGGGAGCGGGAGCGGTTCGCGCTGGTGGTGGAGGGCAGCGTGCACAAGTTCGGCTCCGATCCGGCGCTGGCCTCGTACCTGCTCTCGACCGGGAAGCGGGTCCTGGTGGAGGCCAGCCCGATGGACCGGATCTGGGGCATCGGGCTGGCCGCCGACGACGAGCGGGCCCTGGACCCGGCGCGCTGGCGCGGCCTGAACCTGCTGGGCTTCGCGCTCATGGAGGCGCGCGAGCGGCTGCGGGCGGGGATTCAGGGGATTTAATCGTTCGCAGCCGGTGAGGGTGTGCGTCTAGCGTGATCCTTGTCCAGGTGCGCAGGTGAGACTTACTTCCACTGTTAATGGGGCGGCCGCGGGTTCGAGTCCCGTCATCGGCTTCGGGCCGGTGTAGCTCAGTTGGTAGAGCACCTTGTGGTTTCGCCGACCTCGATCTCTGGACACCTCTTCACGCACCTCCCGGTGCGCGGGCAGCGGCTCCTTCTTTTGCAAAGAAACCCAGGCCGCCGCCACCTTGATCTCGGGAGGCACACGTACGGGAAGCCCGGTGCGCAGGCAACGGTTACTTCTCCGGATCAGCAGGTCGCGGGTTCGAGTCCCGCCCGGCTCCGGCCGGTAGCTCAGATGGATGGAGCGGCTGACACAAGTCCGTCGTCGACTTCCGATCTCGGGCATCCCGTACGTCCCGCCTCCCCCTGCTTCCTTTGAATTCGGGGGGATTCTCATGGCTCGCTTCAATCTGCTCCGCTCCAAGGCGGCGCCCACGGCGCCCACCGCACCCACGTCCCCGGTCCGCTCGACCGGCCGCCGCGCCGCCAACGCGCACGGCAGCACCGGCTTCGTCCGCGATCCGCGCTCCGAGCTGTTCCTGCTCGCCGTCGCCAACTTCGTGACGCAGCAGACCGCTTACGAGGGCGGCCCGGCCCGCGACGACCGCTTCGCCGCGCTCGTGCGCGGCCTCGCCGTCGAGGACCCCGAGTGGACCGCCGGCCTGCTCGGCTGGCTGCGCCGGGGCGGCAACATGCGGACGGCTTCGCTCGTCGGAGCCGCCGAGTACGTCAAGGCGCGGCTCGACGCCGGAGCGACCGGGTGGCCCTCGAACCGGCAGGTCGTGGACTCCGTACTGCTGCGCGCGGACGAGCCGGGCGAGCTGCTCGCCTACTGGACGGCCACGTACGGACGGGGCGTGCCCAAGCCCGTCAAGCGCGGGATCGCCGACGCGGTGCGCCGCCTCTACTCGGGCACCTCGCTGCTGAAGTACGACACCGCCTCCCGGGGATACCGCTTCGGCGACGTCCTCAACCTCGTGCACGCCTCCCCCGACCCGGACAAGCCCTGGCAGGGCGAGCTGTTCCGGTACGCCCTCGACCGCCGGCACAGCCCGGAGACCGCCGAGGTCCCGCCGGGCAACCGCACCCTGCTCGCGCACCGGGCCCTGATGGAGCTGCCCGTGGCGGAGCGCCGGGCCGTGGTCACCGCGGCCGACGGCGCCGAGCGGCTCGCCGCGGCGGGCATGACCTGGGAGGCGCTGGCCGGCTGGCTCCAGGGGCCGATGGACGCGGCCGCCTGGGAGGCGGTCATCCCGTCCATGGGTGCGATGGCGCTGCTGCGCAACCTGCGCAACTTCGACCAGGCCGGAGTCTCGGACGAGGTCGCCGCGCGGGTCGCGGCGAAGATCTCCGACCCGGAGACCGTCGCCCGCGCCCGGCAGTTTCCCTTCCGCTACCTCGCCGCCTACCAGCACGCGCCCTCGCTGCGGTGGGCATACCCGCTGGAGCGGGCGCTGGGCCACTCCCTGGCCCACGTACCGGCGCTGCCCGGGCGGACGCTGGTCCTGGTGGACCGGTCCGGGTCGATGTGGTCGCCGCTGTCGGACCGCTCGCAGCTCAACAGGGCCGACGCGGCGGCCGTCTTCGGGACGGCGCTGGCACTGCGCGCCGAGGACGCTGACCTGGTGCAGTTCGGCTCCACCAGCAAGGCGGTCGGCTACCGGCGGGGCGAGTCGGTGCTGAAGGTGCTGGAGCGGTTCGAGGACCTCGGCGGCACGTTCACGGCGGAGGCGGTGCGCACGCACTACGCGGGGCACGACCGGGTCCTGATCGTCACCGACGAGCAGGCCACGTACGCCTACGGCGGCGACCCGACGGCCCTGGTGCCGGACACGGTCCCGGTCTACACCTGGAACCTCGCCGGATACCGGGTGGGCCACGCGCCCTCCGGGTCCGCGCACCGGCACACCTTCGGCGGGCTCACCGACGCGGCCTTCCGCATGGTGTCCCTGATCGAGGACGGCCGGGACGCCAGGTGGCCTTGGGAGGCGGGGCAGGCGGGCACGGCTGCCTGACAGGCACGGCTGCCTGAAGGGGACGGCTGCCTGACGGGCACGGCGGAGGGCCGGGCGGGGACGGTACGCGTCCCCGCCCGGCCCTCGCGCCGTGCCTGCCGGGCGCCGATCAACCCCGGTGGAGGACCTGCGTGTTCTCGTACGGGGACGAGAAATCCGAGTCGTAGTCGGAGTCGGAGTTCCCGTCGTTGAGCAGCAGGCCGACGACGGCTATCGCGATGAACAGGCAGCTGATCACGATGCCGACCGCGCCGGTGATGATGCCGGCCAGCGCCATGCCCCCGTTGTCGGCCTCGCCGCGCTTGGCCTTGCCTCGGGCCAGTACGCCGAAGATGACGGCCGGGACGCCGAACAGCAGGCCCAGGTAGCAGCTGACCACGGCGATGATCCCGAGGACGAGCGCAGTGATGCCGAAGCCGTTGCTCATGGGCTGGTGCCCCGGGTATCCGGGGTATCCCGGATACCCCGGATAGGCGGGCTGGCCGCCGTACGACGGCTGCGGGGCGCCCTGGTGGGCGGGGTAGCCGCCGTACGGGGCCTGCGGCACGCCCGGCTGCGCCGGGTAGCCGTACCCGGCCGGATCCGGCTGCGCCGGGTAGCCGTAGGCGGGCGTCCCCCCGGGTGCCTGCCCGGGCTGGGGCGCGGGCGTGGCCTGCGGGACGCCCCCGGCGCCGGGCATCCCCGTGACGGTCTGCTGGTCGTGCACACCCGGGGCCACGGGCCCCGCCGACGCCCCCGGCCCGCCCTGCTGTTTGCCCAGATCGACCGCGGGCTGCTCCGGCGGCGCCCAGGGGTCTCGCGACTCGGGGCTCTGATCGGTCATACGGCGCCCCCCTCTCGTACGGCCATGCTAAGCGCTCCCTCCGACAAGCCCCTTCCACGGTGCGGGTCCTGCCTACGATGAAGCCCGTTCCATCCGCACCCGCGTCCTTCGGAGGCATCCTCATGTCCGACCTGCACCCCTTCATCGCGGGGCTGCCCAAGGCCGAACTGCACGTCCACCACGTCGGCTCGGCCTCCCCGCGCATCGTGGCCGAACTCGCCTCCCGGCACCCCGACTCCACGGTCCCCACGGACCCCGAGGCCATCGCCGACTACTTCACCTTCACCGACTTCGCCCACTTCATCGAGGTCTACCTCTCCGTCGTCGACCTGGTCCGCACCCCCGACGACGTGCGCCACCTCACCTTCGAGATCGCCCGCGACATGGCCCGGCAGAACATCCGGTACGCCGAGCTCACGATCACCCCGTACTCCTCCACCCGCCGCGGGATCGACGAGAAGGCCTTCATGGAGGCCATCGAGGACGCCCGCAAGGCCGCCGAGACCGAGCTCGGCGTGATCCTGCGCTGGTGCTTCGACATCCCCGGCGAAGCCGGCCTGGAAGCCGCCGCGGAGACCGCCCGCCTCGCCCTGGACCTGCGCCCCGAGGGCCTGGTCTCCTTCGGCCTGGGCGGCCCGGAGGTCGGGGTCCCGCGCCCGCAGTTCAAGCCGTACTTCGACGCCGCCCGCGCCGCCGGACTGCACAGCGTGCCGCACGCCGGCGAGACGACCGGCCCGGAGACCATCTGGGACGCGATCCGCGAGCTGGGCGCCGAGCGCATCGGCCACGGCACCAGCGCCACCCAGGACCCGGAGCTGCTCGCCCACCTCGCCGAGCACCGCATCGCGCTGGAGGTCTGCCCCACCTCCAACATCGCCACCCGCGCCGTCGCCACCCTCGACGAGCACCCCCTCAAGGAGATGGTGGCGGCCGGCGTGCTCGTCACCATCAACAGCGACGACCCGCCGATGTTCGGCTCCGACCTCAACAACGAGTACGCGGTGGCCGCGCGCCTGCTCGACCTCGACGAGCGCGGTCTCGCCCAGCTCGCGAAGAACGCCGTCGAGGCCTCCTTCCTCGACCCGGCCGGCAAGGCGAAGCTCACCGCCGAGATCGACACGTACACCTCCGCCTGGCTGGCTTCCTGACGCCCCAGCAGAATGGGTGCATGCGCACCCTGACTGCCGTCGGCCACCGCGGGGATCCCTACCGCGTCCGCGAGAACACCCTGCCCTCGATCCGCTCCGCCTTCGACCGGGGCGCGGACGCGGTGGAGATCGACGTGCGGATGACCCGCGACGGGGTCCCCGTACTGCTCCACGACGAGGACCTCCAGCGACTGTGGGGCCATGACGTACGGCTCGAAGAGGTCACGGCCCCGCAGCTGAAGGAGCTGACGGACGGCGGGATCCCGACCCTGCGCGAGGCCCTGATGGCCGCCGGTGCGGGCCGGGTCATGGTCGATCTGCCGGGTGCGACGACCGATACCGTACGGACCGTCGTCGGCCAGGTCCGCGAGTGCGGGGCCCGCGACCGTACGTACTACTGCGCGGGTCCGGCCACGATGCTGGCGGTGCGCGCCGCCGATCCGGGCGCCGAGATCGCGCTGACGTGGACCACCCTGGCTCCCCCGCGCCGGGTGCTGATCGACGCGGTGGCGCCGACCTGGCTCAACTACCGCTTCGGGCTGGTCGGCCCGGAGCTGGTGGACGCCCTGCACCGGGACGGCCTGCTGGTGTCGGCCTGGACGCCGGACACCAAGCGCTCGATGCGTGCGCTGGTCGGGGCCGGGGTGGACTCGATCACGACGAACCGGGTGGACGCGCTGGAAGCCGTGCGGGCCGAGCTCGGCCGGTGATGCGGGCCTGGGGGGAGCTGCCGGCTCGCGGGGTCCTGCGGGCCTGGCGGGAGCTCGGAGCGCGGATCCGGCGGGCCGGCCCGCGCCGGCAGGACCTGGGGCTGACGCTGCTGGTGCAACTGGCCGTCACGATGCCCTTTGTGGTGCCCCGGCCGGCCGACGCACCGCCCGCGGACTGGACCTCGTACGCGATGACCACGCTCGGCGTGCTTCCGCTGGTCTGGCGGCGGCGGGCTCCGGTGACGGTGCTGATCGCGATCCTGGTGGCCGGCGGCGCCTACAAGCTGGCGGTCGACGGCCCGGGGCAGCCGCTCCCGTACGCGGGACTGCTCGCCCTCTACACCGTCGCCCTGCAGGGCACGGCCCGGGTCCGGCTCGGGGTGGGCGGGCTCACGGTCCTCACGGTCGCCTTCTCGGTGGGCTGGAACACCGGGACCGCGCGCGAACTGTTCTTCACCCTCTTCGTCTCCGCCGCCGCGTACGCGCTGGGGCGGCTCCAGCACACCCGGCAGGCCTACACGGCGGCCCTCCTGGACCGGGCCGCGCAGCTGGAACGGGCCAACCGGATCGAGGCGGAGCAGGCGGCCGCTCGCGAACGGGCCCGGATCGCACGGGAGATGCACGACATCCTCTCGCACGCGGTCAGCATCATGATCGTGCAGGCGGAGGCCGGTCCGGTGGCCGTGCGCAGGGCCCCCGAGCGGGCCGAGGCCGCGTTCGAGGCCATCGCGGAGACGGGCCGCGACGCGATGGCCCAACTGCGCACGATGCTGGGGGTGCTGCGCACCGACGAGGCCGCGCCGCGCTCGCCGCAGCCCGGCATCGGGCAGCTGACGGGGCTGCTGGAGCGGGTCCGGGGCAGCGGGCCGGAGGTGACCTACGAGCGCACGGGCTCGGTGCGCGCCCTGCCGGCGGCGCTGGAGGCGACGGTGCACCGGGTGGTGCAGGAGGCCCTGACCAATGTGGTCAAGCACGCCGGGCCCGGCGATCGCAGGGCTGGGTACGCTCCACAAGGACGCGGCGGCCGCGCTGGTGCGGGGGCGGCATGAGCGGCGGCTGGCAGAGCAGTTCCGCCGTCGCGGACTTCCGCAGCAGGCGCGAGGCCACCGATATCGGCGGCCGACGGTCCGGGCTACTCCTTCGCGGCCAGTGGGAGCACCACTTCGATGTGACCGATCCGCACGACCAGATCGCGGGCGCGGTGGCCAGAAGCTCCGAGTCCGCTCCGGGCACGGCCCAGCACTACGTCAGCTTGACCCGATCCTGAAGGATCGGGCTTGGAGGTAGAGCCCGACTGGCTGCCAGGTTATCTCCTCCGTCCAGACCACCTATGGGGTGGCTGGGACGCGTGACTCACGCCCCGCGGTCCACACAACTTCGCCCTTGCGGTCGAGGTTGTGGGACGCGTTGTCGTCCGCGTGCATCATGACGCCGCAGGCGCGGCACGCGAACGTTGCTTGATCGACCCGGTTCTTCCGGTCGATGTGTCCACAATCGGAGCATTGCTGGCTGGTGTACGCCGGATCGACGTGCACGAGCGGCACCCCGGCCCGCTTCGCCTTGTAGGCGATGAACTGGCCGAGCTGGTGGAAGCTCCACGAATGCAGTGGTGTCCGCTGGTCCTTGCGGAGCCGTACCCGGTCGCGGATGCCCGTCAGGTCTTCCAGGGCGATACCGCGTCCGGTGCGTTCAGCGGTGGTGACGATCGTCTTCGAGATGATGTGGTTGATGTTCGCGGCGTGCCGCGACTCTTTGCGGCCGCGGTGCTTGAGCCGCCGTTTGGCAGACTGGGTGCCCTTGGCCTGCAACTTGCAGCGCAGTTCGAGCTGCCGCTTGCGGTGCCGGTTCAAGCCGCGCCCGGCGGCCCGGTTCCCGGTGGATGTGGTGGCGATGTTGACGATGCCGAGGTCCACACCGATAAACCCGGACGGGTTCTCGTTGACCGGGCCTCGGGGATCTCGCACACCGCGATCAGGTAGAACACGCCGTCGCGTTCGATCAGGTCCGACTCGCCCTTGCGGTACTCGCGGAGCATCTTGAGCGCGTTGGCGGAGCAGGCGAAGTGGACGTTCTTGAGCCGCCCGCCGATGGTCCAGATACTGACGGTCCGCGCGTCGTACTGCCAACTGAGACACCGATCGTCGTACGGCTGCGCGGCCTCCGGCCGGAACGTGATCGGCTTCGACTCCGCCTTGGCCCTGCGCTTCGATCCGGGCCTGCCAAGGTTCCCCGCCCGGATGTTCGCCTTCAACGTGGTGTAGGCGTCACGGGTCTTCTTGATCACATGCTGGGCCGCCTGCGCCCCGAGACCGGAGGCTTTTCAGCTCGGCATAGGTGTGCTTGCGCAGCTCGTGCTCACGCGGCACGCCGTGCTCGAACGCCACGACGGACACCCAGTTGGCCCGCTCGTTGACCATGCGCAGGGTCGCTGACAGCACCGGTGCCTGCGCGGCATCCGGCATCAGCTTCACCCGAACAACGAGCTGCATACGTTCACCGTATCGGCAGCTACCGACAACAGGCCCAGTTATCCGAATACGTGCACGTCAGAGCAGTCTCGAAGAAGCGCGATTCCTCCCGAGCCTGAAGGCCCAGGTTCCTCGCTGGATCCCGCTGAACATCAACTACACCGTGCTGGGCGTGCTGATCGAGAAGGTGACGGGCACGACGTACGAGAGGGCGGTCGCGGCGCGGGTCCTGAAGCCGCTGGGGCTGCGGGACACCTCCTTCCCGGGCCGTTTCCAGACCCGCATACCGGGGCGCCACAACCGCGGGTACCAGGCGGTGGCGCGCAAGGACGGTTCCACCGAGCTGCGGGACGTGACGGAGTGGAACTCCTCGGACCGGTGGGCGGCGGGCGACATCATCTCCACCACGGCCGATCTGGAGCGGTTCACCGTCGCCCTGTTCGGCGGACGCCTCGTACCGGCGGCGCAGCTGGAAGAGATGTTCACGGTCCCCGGGGTGAGGGACTTCGTCACGGGCAAGTCCGCGACGCTGACGGCCGGGATGTCGCGGATCAAGCTGCCCGACGGCACGATCGCCTGGGGCAAGACGGTGGCCGGCACGGCTACAACACGGCGATAGGCGGGACCCGCGACCTGTCCCGCACCCTCGTGTACTCGGTCAACTCGACCGAGGCCAAGGGGCAGGACACGAACCGGGTCGCCCTCGCCGTCGTGATGGCCGCCTTCGCCGAGTAGCGCGGACTCAGCTGCGGGCTTCGACCACGGCCGGGGTCGCGGCCGGGGCAGGGGCCGGAGCCGGGGCCAGGGCCGGAGTCGGGCCGGGGTCCGCCGGCAGGGCCTCCAGCCGCTTGATCATGCACCGCAGGATCAGCAGCGGAATCACCCCGAAGACGCCGAACGCCATGTCGATCAGCGACCACCAGACCGGGATGCCCCGGATGGGCCCGCAGATCAGGGCCAGCGGAATGATGCCGGCACAGGCGATCATGCCGGCCTCGACGATCCAGATGTTGCGGACCGGGTCACGGTGGACCCCGTAGAAGAAGACGGCGATCACCAGGTGGGCGAAGGCGAGCCAGTCGGTGCCGTAGAGGAGGAAGGGGTAATCGGAGTCCGCCCGGTCCAGCCCGTCGCCGACACGGCGGAGCCACTCGTTGTCCACCAGGGCATTGGCCCAGTGGAGTTCGCTCACCAGGGGGAAGGCGGTGAGTCCGCTCAGCACCAGGCAGACGAGGAACAGGGCAAGCCAGGCACGGATCCGCCGCAGAAGGGCGCTTCTCTCGCTCATGGAAGAAAGCCTACGCAGCTTTCTGAACATGTTCAGTCGAATCGCTGAACATGTTCAGTTCCGTCGCCGAACCGAGATCAGAGCCCTACGATGCCGTTCCAGCGCTTGGCGAAGGACGAACGCTCGGCGGAGGAGATGTCGCGGGCGACGACCAGCCGCTTGCGCATGTCCTCATCCGGGAAGATCAGCGGATTCTCGGCCAGTTCGGCCGTCTCCGGGTCGTCCGAGGCGGCCAGCACATCGCGAGCGGCCGGGACCGGGCAGACGTAGTTGACGGAGGCTGCGAGCAGCGCGGCCATCTCCGGGTCGTAGTAGAAGTCGATCAGCGCCTCGGCGTTGGCCTTGCGCGGAGCCAGGTTGGGGATGAGCAGGCTCTCCGCCCACAGTTCGCCCCCTTCCTCGGGGACCACGAACTCGATGTCGGGGTTGTCGGCCTGGAGCTGGATCGCGTCCCCGGAGTAGGCCTGGCAGGCCAGCACGTCGCCCTTGCTCAGATCGGAGGTGTAGTCGTTGCCGGTGAAGCGGCGGATGTGCTTCTTCTTCACCATGCTCTCCACCTGGTCGCACATCCGGTGGAAGTCCGTTTCGGTCCACCGGGTCACGTCGGCCCCGTTGCCCTGCATCAGCAGGGAGAAGGACTCGTCGAGACCTGAGAAGAGGGTGACCTTGCCCGCCAGGTCCGGGTGCCACAGGTCCTTGACGGACTTGATCTCCCGGCCGAGCGCCTTGCGGTTGTAGGCGATGCCGGTGATCCCCGACTGCCAGGGCACGGTGTGCAGGCGGCCCTCGTCGAAGGCGGGCGAGCGCAGTTGCGGGTCCAGGTACTTCGACACGTTCGCCTGCACCGAGCGGTCCATCTTCTGGGCCCAGCCCAGGTGGACGAAGCGGGCGGCCATCCAGTCGCTGACCACGACCACGTCGTGGCCGGTCTGCTGGTGGTTCATCAGCGCCGGGCTGATCTTGCCGAAGAACTCGTCGTTGTCGTTGATCTCCTCGGTGTACCGGACCTCGATGCCGGTCTTCTCCGTGAAGGCCTCCAGCGTCGGACGCCTGCTCTCGTCCTCTTCGTCGGTGTCGATGTAGAGGGGCCAGTTGGAGAAGGAGACGCTCCGGTCGCCGGCGGAGCGGTCCTGGCCCTCCCGCCGGTTCTCTGGGACGTACGCGGCCGGGACACCACAGCCGGTGAGGCCGGCCAGCAGGCCCGCGGCACCGAAGCCGCGCAACGCCGCGCGACGGGAAAAGGCGAGTTCAGGCATGGGCAAAGCCTCGATGAACGCCTGAGGGCGGGCAATAGACATGTTGTCTACTACCCGCCCCTTCAAGGCTGTGACCTGATCAATGCGGCGGCCGGCAGGCCGCCCGCCCGGCCTCGGGTCAGCCGTCGAGCGAGGTCATGACGTGCTTGATGCGCGTGTAGTCCTCGAAGCCGTAGGCGGAGAGGTCCTTGCCGTAGCCGGACTTCTTGTATCCGCCGTGGGGCATCTCGGCGACGAGCGGGATGTGGGTGTTGATCCACACGCAGCCGAAGTCGAGGTTCTTGGACATCCGCATCGCGCGGCCGTGGTCCTTGGTCCACACGGACGAGGCGAGGGCGAACTCGACGTCGTTCGCGTACGCCAGGGCCTGGTCCTCGTCCGTGAAGGACTGGACGGTGATGACGGGGCCGAAGACCTCGCTCTGGATGATCTCGTCGTCCTGCTTGAGGCCGGAGACCACGGTCGGGGCGTAGAAGTAGCCCTTCTCGCCGACCTGGTGGCCACCCGCCTCGACCTTGGCGTGGGCGGGGAGGCGCTCGATGAAGCCCGCGACCTGCTTCAGCTGGTTCGGGTTGTTCAGCGGGCCGTAGAGCACGTCCTCGTCGTCCGGCTGGCCGGTCTTGGTGTCGGCCGCGTTCTTGGCCAGCGCCGCGACGAACTCGTCGTGGATCGACTCGTGGACCAGTACGCGGCAGGCCGCGGTGCAGTCCTGGCCGGCGTTGAAGAAGCCCGCGACCGCGATGTCCTCGGCCGCCTTGGCGATGTCGGCGTCCTCGAAGACCACGACGGGGGCCTTGCCGCCCAGCTCCAGGTGGACGCGCTTGACGTCCTTGGAGGCGCTCTCGGCGACCTGCATGCCCGCGCGCACCGAGCCGGTGATGGAGGCCATCGCCGGAGTGCGGTGCTCGACCATCGCCCGGCCGGTGTCGCGGTCGCCGCAGACGACGTTGAAGACGCCCTTGGGCAGGATCGAACCGATGATCTCGGCCATCAGGATGGTGGAGGCCGGGGTGGTGTCCGAGGGCTTGAGGACCACGGTGTTGCCCGCGGCCAGGGCCGGGGCGAACTTCCAGACGGCCATCATCATCGGGTAGTTCCACGGCGCGACCTGGGCGCAGACGCCGACCGGCTCACGGCGGACGATCGAGGTCATCCCCTCCATGTACTCGCCGGCCGAACGGCCCTCCAGCAGACGCGCGGCGCCCGCGAAGAAGCGGATCTGGTCCACCATCGGCGGCAGCTCCTCGCTGGCCGTGAGGCCGAGCGGCTTGCCGGTGTTCTCCGATTCGGTGGCGACCAGCTCCTCCGCGCGGGCCTCGAAGGCGTCCGCGATCTTCAGCAGGGCCTTCTGGCGCTCGGAGGGGGTCGAGTCGCGCCACGCCGGGAAGGCGGCGGCGGCAGCGGCCATGGCGGCGTCGACGTCCGCCTGGCCGGAGAGGGGGGCGGTCGCGTACGCCTCGCCCGTGGCGGGGTTGACCACCTCGGTGGTCCGCCCGTCGGCGGCGTCCTTGAACTCCCCGCCGATGTAGTTGCGCAGACGACGCAGTTCGGTGGTCACTACAGCCACACTCCTGTGATCACATGTCCAATGGTTGAGACAGCCACCCAAGCCTAGCCCCTCGGACGCCGTTTTCGACAGGGCCACACATCACGAACTACGGAATCAGTGAGATCTGACTCCTCAAACAACGAATTACATCGTTCTCGCCTTGCGGAACAGACGACTCCTCGTGCACAGTGAGGTCGTGGTCAGTCGAAGCGCAGATTCCAGGAACAGACAACCGTCCCCTTCGGTCGATGCTGTGTCCCTGGCGATCATCGAGCAACTGCAAGAGGACGGTCGCCGTCCCTACGCAGCGATCGGCAAGGCCGTAGGCCTCTCCGAAGCAGCGGTGCGCCAGCGGGTACAGAAGCTGCTCGACCAGGGCGTCATGCAGATCGTCGCCGTCACCGACCCGCTCACCGTGGGGCTCCGGCGCCAGGCGATGGTCGGCATCAACGTCGAGGGAGACCTCGACCCGGTGGCCGACGCGCTGACCGCGATGGCCGAGTGCGAGTACGTGGTGATGACCGCGGGCTCGTTCGACCTGATGGTGGAGATCGTCTGCGAGGACGACGACCACCTGCTCGAAACGATCAACAAGAAGATCCGTGCGCTCCCCGGCGTGCGATCAACCGAAAGCTTCGTTTACCTGAAGCTGAAGAAGCAGACCTACATGTGGGGAACGAGATAGCCCGTGAGCCAGGACCTCTCCAAGACCGCGTACGACCACCTGTGGATGCACTTCACCCGCATGTCGTCATACGAGAACTCGCCCGTCCCCACCATCGTGCGGGGTGAAGGCACCTACATCTTCGACGACAAGGGCAAGCGCTACCTGGACGGTCTCGCCGGACTGTTCGTGGTCAACGCCGGTCACGGCCGCAAGGAACTGGCCGAGGTCGCCTACAAGCAGGCGCAGGAACTCGCGTTCTTCCCCATCTGGTCGTACGCGCACCCCAAGGCCGTCGAGCTCGCCGAGCGCCTCGCGCACTACGCCCCGGGCGACCTGAACAAGGTCTTCTTCACCACCGGTGGCGGCGAGGCCGTCGAGACCGCCTGGAAGCTCGCCAAGCAGTACTTCAAGCTCCAGGGCAAGCACACCAAGTACAAGGTCATCTCGCGTGCGGTCGCCTACCACGGCACCCCGCAGGGCGCCCTGTCCATCACCGGCCTGCCGGCCCTGAAGGCCCCCTTCGAGCCGCTGGTTCCCGGCGCGCACAAGGTGGTCAACACCAACATCTACCGCGCCCCGATCTACGGCGACGACCCCGAGGCCTACGGCCGCTGGTGCGCCGACCAGATCGAGCAGGAGATCCTGTTCGAGGGCGCCGACACCGTCGCCGCCGTCTTCCTGGAGCCGGTGCAGAACGCCGGTGGCTGCTTCCCGCCGCCGCCCGGCTATTTCCAGCGCGTCCGCGAGATCTGCGACGAGTACGACGTCCTGCTCGTCTCCGACGAGACGATCTGCGCGTTCGGCCGCCTCGGCACGATGTTCGCCTGTGACAAGTTCGACTACATCCCGGACATGATCACCTGTGCGAAGGGCATGACCTCGGGCTACTCCCCGATCGGTGCCTGCATCATCTCGGACCGTCTCGCCGAGCCGTTCTACAAGGGTGACAACACCTTCCTGCACGGCTACACCTTCGGCGGACACCCGGTGTCCTCCGCGGTGGCGCTCGCCAACCTCGACATCTTCGACAAGGAAGGCCTCAACCAGCACGTGCTGGACAACGAGGACGCCTTCCGCTCGACGCTGGAGAAGCTGCACGACCTGCCGATCGTCGGCGACGTCCGCGGCAACGGCTACTTCTACGGCATCGAGCTCGTCAAGGACAAGGTCACCAAGGAGTCCTTCACGGACGAGGAGACGGAGCGCGTGCTCTACGGCTTCCTCTCCAAGGCGCTCTTCGAGAACGGCCTGTACTGCCGCGCCGACGACCGTGGCGACCCGGTCATCCAGCTGGCCCCGCCGCTGACCGCCGACCAGGGCACCTTCGACGAGATCGAGGGCATCCTGCGCCGCGTGCTCACCGAGGCCTGGACCAAGCTCTAACCAGCCGCGTCCACCCACCGTCCCGCAGGCGGCAAACTGCGGACCACACGGCCCGGATCCTCCGTTCGAGTGAGAACGCGGGGGTCCGGGCCGTGTGCTGTCACCATCCAAGACGTTCATCTCTTTACATCTCATTGCGGCGCCAGTGACCAAGCGGGCTCCGCTTCGTTCCCCCGGACGGAGGTGTACGCCATGGTGGCTCCACGGGACAACGCCGCGCTGGACAAGGCCCGGCCGGACAGTGCCCCGCCCCAGGACGATCTGCTCTGGGCACGGTCCCTTCACTACTCGCACAGGGGGTCCCCCCGGACGGAGTCTGGGGGAGGCTCGCCGGGACTCATCGGGGTCTCGGTCGGCGTCCGTGCGGGAGAGATCCTCGCCGTGACCGGCCCCCGGGGCAGCGGCAAGACCACCCTGCTGCGCTGCCTGTCCGGACAGCTGCGGCCCGAGCAGGGCGAGGTCTGGTTCAACAGCGTCCCCGTGCACACCATGGGCACCCTGGCCCGCGAGCGGCTGCGCCGCGACCGCTTCGGCTGGATCGGCCCCGAGCCGCGACTGCTGCCCGAGCTCCGGGTCTGGGAGAACGCCGCCCTGCCGCTGCTGATCGCGGGCGCACCCCACCGCACCGCGAAGCGGGCCGCCTGCGAATGGCTGGACCGCCTCGACATCGGCGCCTTCGCCCGCAAGCACCCCGGCTCCCTCAACCGGGCCGAGTCCCAGCGCGTCGCCCTCGCCCGCGCCCTCGCGCACCTGCCCGCCGTGATCTTCGCCGACGAGCCCACCGCCCCGCTGCACCGCGCCGAGCGCTCCCTGCTGCTGCGCACCCTCACCACGGCCGCCCGTTCCCACGGCATCACCGTGCTGCTGGCCACCCACGAGGAGGAGACCGCGGCCGTCGCCGACCGGCGCTTCTCCCTGCTCGACGGCCGCCCGGCCGCCGCGGCCGGGCTCTCCCCGGCCTCCTTCCCCCAGCCCCCGGAGGACCAGGCCGCGTGCTCGCTCTCCGCCTAGCCCGTGGCTCCCGGCCGCTGGTCCAGTTGCGACGGCTGCTCGTCGCCGCCGCCTCGGCCGGCAGTGGCTTCCTGCTGCTGTACGTGCTCGCGCAGGCCACGGCCCGGTCCGCCGGATCGTTCCCTCAGCTGCTGTGGGCGCTGGTCCCCCTCGCCGTCACCGTCCAGTTCGCGGTCGCCGTGGCCCGTACCGACCCCGCGGCCCGGCCCCTGGAAGGGCTGGACGCCGCCGGGCTGGGACCCGTACGGCTCACCCTGGTCGCGACGATCTCCACCGCCGTGGCCTGCGCCCTCGGCAGCGCCGTGGCCCTGGCCGTCTTCCTCCATCTGCGCGGGGACGTGACCGGGCTGCCCTTCGACGGCGCCGGGGCGCGGCTGCTGCACGGCGACCAGCCCCTGCCGGTGGCGGCCGCCCTCACCCTGTTGGCCCTGCTCCCGCTGGCCGCCTCGATCGCCACCGCCCTCGCCCTGCGCCCGCACCCCCGGCCCGCGCCGCAGACCGCACTGCCCTGGGGCATCGCGCTGACCGCCTGCGGACTCGCCGCGCTGGCCTACTCCCGCCCCGGCGGAGCCGGCATGCCTACGGGCTGGGCGCTGACCGCCCTCGGGCTCGCCCTCGCCGGTCCCGGCCTGGCCTACGCCTGCGGGGCGCTCGTCCAGGCCGTCCGCCCGGGCGCGCTCCGGCTGCTGGCGGGACGGACCCTCCAGGAGGAGGCCCCCCGTCTGGGTGCACCCCTCGGTGTCCTGTGCGCCGTCGGGGCGGGCGCCCTCAGCGCCGTGGCCCTGCGCGATCACGGCGGGCTCCAGGTCCCGCTCGGCCCGCTGACCGCGCCCGCCGCCGCCCTGGTGGCGCTGTGCGCGGCCGCCACCCTGCTCACCTCCGCGGTCGAGGTCCGCCAGGCCCGGGCCGCCACCCGCGAGACCCTGACCGGGCTCGGCGCCCCGGGCAAGATCCTCCGTACGGCCGCGACCGTACGGGCCACCGCGCTGGTGGCCGTGTGCCTGCCGCTCAGCTGGGGTGTGGCACAGCTGACGTCGCTGGCATTGACCCGCTGAGGCGGGCAGCCCTTAGGGTGGGCCGAATGGTCAACCCACACATCGAGACCGATACCGAGATCGAGACGCTCGCCGAATTCGACCGGGTCGTGGCCCGCGGCTCGCTCAGCGGGTACCGGATCCAGTCGGTCAACCTGTTGGAGCGGACCTTCGCCCTGCTGTCCGCCGACACCTCGGCAGCCGTGTTCCTGGGCTGCGCGATGGAACCGGACGCCTCGGTCAAGGTGCGCGCGGACGGCGCCCTGGTCTTCCCGCCCGTCCCCGACCTGCCCTTCAACCCGTACCGGGGCCTGCTCTACACGGCCGAGGAACTCTTCACCGGGCTGTCCGCGGGCTACGAGGCCACCCCGGACGCCGAGACGTACGCCTGGTTCCAGGAGACCAAGGCGGACGGCGACATCTACTCCTCGATGCTGCGCTCCATCCACGACGACGCGATCTCCGACGCCCTCGACGAACACCTCGTCGGCGCCCGCGTGGTCGGCGTGATGGGCGGCCACGCCATGGCCCGCGGCGGCGCGGCGTACCGGGGCGCGGCCGAGCTCGGCCGGACGCTGACCCGCTCCGGGCTGACCGTGGCCACCGGAGGCGGTCCGGGCGCGATGGAGGCGGCCAACCTCGGCGCGTACCTCGCCCCGGCCCCCGACGAGGCCCTGCCCGAAGCCCTGCGGATGCTGGCCAAGGCTCCCTCCTTCGCCCCGTCCGTCTCCGACTGGGCCCGCGCGGCCTTCGCCGTACGGGAACGCTGGCCGGCGGTCACGGGCGGCGACTCGGTGGGCATCCCGACCTGGTTCTACGGACACGAGCCGCCGAACCCCTTCGCCGGGCACATCGCGAAGTACTTCGCGAACGCCACCCGCGAGGACGGGCTGCTGGCCCGCTCCAACGCGGGCGTGGTGTTCCTGCCGGGCGCGGCGGGCACGGTCCAGGAGATATTCGACAGCGCGACGCCCAACTACTACGAGTCCCGCGGCGAGCCGAGCCCCATGATCCTCGTCAACCGCGCCCACTGGACCGAACGGCTGCCCACCTGGCCGCTGCTCCAGGCGCTGGCCCGCGGCCGGGCGATGGAGTCCCGGATCGCCCTGGTCGACTCGGTGACCGAGGTCCCGGCGGCACTCGCCGCAATGAGCTGACCTCGACAACCTGACCCGGTCAGGCAACTTCTCTCCCCTTTTCCACGTCTGGAAGAGGTACGCACTACGTAAAACCTGCCAGACGTGAACGGAGCCCTCGGGTGCTCATAGGCCTGCTCACCGCCATCGCGGCGTCCATCTGCTACGGCACGGGATCCGTCCTGCAAGCCGTGGGCTCACGGCGGGCGGCCCGGATGTCGCCCGCCGCCGCCGGGGTCACCCAGCACGGCGGCCCGAACCTCACCTCCACGGCGAAGGCCGCGATGACCTGGGAGTTCATCGTCGGCACGATCCTGGACTTCGTGGGCTTCGGCCTGGGCGCCCTGGCCGCCCGCCTCCTGCCGCTCTTCCTCTCCCAGACCGTCATCAGCGCCAACCTGGTGATCACGGCCGTGCTGAGCGTGAAGATGCTCGGCATCCGGCTGACCCGGAAGGAATGGACCTCCATCGGGGTCGTCTGCGCGGCGCTGGTCCTGCTGGCGACGGCGGCGGGCCACGAGGGCGGCCACTACGCGCCGCCCGCAACGCACTGGTGGCTGCTGGCCGTGACCGTGCTGATCATCGTGGGCGGCACGGTGGCGGTACGTTTCCTCGGCGCCCGCGCCGCGATCCTGGCGGGCCTGCTGTCGGGTCTGGCGTTCGGCGCGCTGGGCGTCGGGGTCCGCATCCTGAACGGCGTGGAGCCGTTCTCGTTCCCCTCCCTCCTCTCCGACCCGGCCCTGTACGCCATCGTCCTGGCGGGCGTCGGCGGCATGTACCTGCACACCGTGGCGCTCCAGATCGGCTCGGTGAACGGCGCCACCGCCGCCCTGGTGGTCGGTGAAACCGTGCTCCCCGGCGCGATCGGCGTCCTCTGGCTCGGCGACTCGTCCCGCCCCGGCATGGCCTGGCTGGCGGTCACCGGCTTCGTCCTGGCGGTCACCGGCGCGGTGGCAGTCGCCTGGTACGGCAACCACGAGGGCGCGGACGGCGACGTCCCCGCCCCGGAACCAGCCCCGGTCGGCTGAAGCCAGCATCGCCGGCGGTTGGTCTTCCCAGCCGTCCGGCGTTTGAGGACCGGGGTCTGGGGCGGAGCCCCAGGGGGTCCGGGCGCAGCCCGGCACCCCCTCCAGCCCGTCCGGCGCTTGAGGACCGGGGTCCGGGCAGCGCCCGGGGAACGGTGGAAGGGCGGGTAGGGGACCTTCGCCCCGCGCAGCGGCAAGGGCCGCAGCGGGGAATTCCACCCCGCGCAGCGGCCCTACTCCCCCGGCAGCACGACCACCTCGGCCGGGGCGAAGCCCACCGCGACCCGGTCCCCGACCGCCGGCGCCCCCTCCAGCCCACACTCCGCCTCAAGCCCCGGCCCCACCTCGGGCCGCAGCAACAGCGCGACATGCGTCCCCCGGAAGGTCCGCGACACCACCTCGCACCCCAGCCCGCCCCCCTCGGGCACCACCACAACCCCCGCCGGCCGGATCAGCACCCGGCAGTCCCCTTCCACCGTCCCCGCCGGAACGGCCACCTTCCCCCACGGAGTGGCGGCGACCCCACCCGACACCACCGCCGGGACGACGTTCTCGAAGCCCAGGAACCGCGCCACGAACTCCGACGCCGGCCGCTGCCACACCTCCAGCGGGGTCCCCGCCTGCGCGATCCGCCCGTCCCGCATGACGACCACCCGGTCGGCCAGCGCGAACGCCTCGCCCTGGTCGTGCGTGACGGCCAGCACGGTCGTGCCCAGCCGCGAGAACAGCCCCCGCAGCTCCACCACGAGCCGCTCCCGCAGCCCGCGGTCCAGCTGCCCGAGCGGCTCGTCCAGCATCAGCAGCCTCGGCGAAGGCGCCAGCGCCCGCGCCAGCGCGACCCGCTGCTGCTCGCCTCCGGACAGCGAGGCCACCGCCCGGCCCTGCGCCCCGGGGAGCCCGACCAGTTCCAGGAGCTCGGTGACCCGGGCCTCGGAGGACTGCTTCGAAGCACCCCGCATCCGCAGCCCGAAGGCCACGTTCCCGCCCACGTCCCGGTGCGGGAACAGCTGGTGGTCCTGGAACATCAGGCCCACCCCCCGCCGGTGTACAAGCACTGCGGCCTGGTCGGCGCCGCCCAGGAGCACCCTCCCGTCGGCGACGGGCTGCAGCCCGGCCACCACCCGGAGCAGGGTGGACTTCCCGCTCCCGCTCGGCCCCAGCACGCACACGATCTCGTGCTCGGCGACCGCCAGGTCCACGGCGTCCACGACGGCGCGCTCACCGAAGCGGACCGACACCCCTTCCAGCTCGAGCAGGGTCATCAGAATTCTCCGGAGGTCTTGTCGGGTCGCAGTCGCTCCAGCGCCAGCAGGGACACCGCGCACACCAGCATCAGGATCGTGCTCAGGGCCATCGCCTGCCCGTAGTTCATCTCCCCGGCCCGCCCCAGCAGCCGCGCCACCGCGACCGGCAGCGTCGGATGGTCGGGCCGCGCGATGAAGACGGTCGCCCCGAACTCCCCGAGGGACACGGCGAAGGCGAAGCCCGCCGCGATGAGCAGGGCCCGCCGCACCATCGGCAGGTCCACCTCCCGCCAGGCCCGCAGCGGTGAGGCGCCGAGCACGGCGGCGGCCTCCCGCAGCCGCCCGTCCACCGCGCGGAGCACCGGCAGCATGGTCCGTACGACGAAGGGAACGCCCACCAGCGCCTGCGCCAGCGGCACCAGGATCCACGAGGTGCGCAGGTCAAGCGGCGGCTCGTCGAGGGTGATGAGGAAGCCGAAGCCGACGGTCACGGCCGACACCCCCAGCGGAAGCATCAGCAGCGCATCGAAGCCCCGTACGAAACGGCCCGCGCGCCGGGTCAGCGCCGCGGCCGCGAGCCCGCCGACGACCAGCGCGATGGCGGTGGCGGCGAGCGCGTACTGCAGGGAGTTCCAGATCGCCTCCAGCGGCGGCACCAGGAACGTTCCGCCGCCGGCCCCCACCTCCTGGAGCGCCCGGTAGAAGCCGAACCCGTACCCACCGGGGGCGTCGAGCGACCGCTCGACCAGCACCGCGAGCGGCGCCACGATCAGCAGCGCCACCGTCAGCAGCACCCCGCCGAGCAGGGTGCGCTGGGCCCAGCCGCGCGGCCGGTGCGTGGTCCGGCCCGGGTCGACGAGCCGCAGCGCGGTCTCCCGCTTGCGCACGGTCCAGGCGTGCACGCCGAGGATCGCGCCGATGGCAGCGAACTGCACCATCGTCAGCACGGCGGCCGTCGGCAGGTCCAGGAGCTGCGCGGTCTGCCGGTAGACCTCCACCTCCAGGGTGGAGTACGCGGGCCCGCCCAGGATCTGCACGACGCCGAAGGAGGAGAAGGTGAACAGGAACACCATCAGCGAGGCGGCGGCCACCGCCGGGCCCAGCGCGGGCAGCGTCACGCGCCGCCAGGCGGCGAACCGCCCGGCGCCGAGCACCCGGGCGGCCTCCTCCTGACGCGGATCCAGCTGCGCCCACAGCCCGCCGACCGTACGGATGACCACGGCGTAGTTGAAGAAGACGTGCGCGAGGAGGATCGCCCAGACGGTC
Source organism: Streptomyces sp. AP-93 (assembly GCF_022808175.1). Lineage (GTDB taxonomy): Bacteria > Actinomycetota > Actinomycetes > Streptomycetales > Streptomycetaceae > Streptomyces. The sequence goes on from NZ_JALGBX010000015.1 coordinate 93,898, forward strand.
GTGTCGAGGCGGATCCCCCACACCTCGTCCAGCAGACCGTTCCGCCCCACCAGCGCGAGGAAGGCGGTGCCGACCACGACGGTCGGCAGGACGAACGGCACCGTCACGAGCGCCCGCAGCAGCTGTTTGCCGGGGAACTCGAAGCGCGCGAAGACGTACGCGCCGGGAAGCGCGATCAGGAGCGTGAGCCCCGTGGACGCGAGCGCCTGCCAGGTGGTGAACCAGAGCACGTCGCCGATGTCGGGCCGGGCCAGCACCTCGCCGATCCGGCCGAACTGCCAGCCGGCGTCGGTCTTGAGCCCGCGCCCGACGATCGCGGCGACGGGGTACGCGAAGAACAGCCCGAAGAAGACGAGCGGCACGGCCATCAGACCGAGCCTGACGGCCGTGGCCCGCCCGCTCTCCTTCGCAGCCTTGCTCACTCGTCCTACTTCACGACGAGGGTGGTCCACGTCTTGACCCACTGGTCGCGGTTCTTGGCGATGGCCTCCGGGGCGACCGTCTCGGGCTTCTCGATGACCACGCCGTGCTTGGTGAACAGCTCCGGCAGCGCCGCGTCCTTGGTCACCGGGTTCACGAACATCTGGAGCGGCATGTCCTCCTGGAACTTCTTGGAGATCAGGAAGTCCAGGAGCGCCTTGCCGCCCTCCTCGTTCTTCGCGCCCTTGAGGAGACCCGCGAACTCGGTCTGGCGGAAGCAGGTGCCCGTCGAGACGCCCGTCGGGGCCTCGGCCGGCTGCGGCTCGCCGTAGAGGACCTCGACCGGCGGGCTGGAGGCGTATGAGACGACCAGCGGCCGGTCGCCCTTGGCCTTCTTGCCGCCGGCCGAGCCGGAGAAGCGCTCGTTGTAGGCCTGCTCCCAGCCGTCGACGACCTCGACGCCGTTGGCCTTGAGCTTGCTCCAGTAGTCCTTCCAGCCCTCGTCGCCGTACTTGCCGACGGAGGCGAGGAGGAAGCCGAGGCCGGGCGAGGAGGTCGCGGCGTTCTCGGTGACCAGCAGGTTCTTGTACTCCGGCTTGATCAGGTCGTCCAGCGTCTGCGGCGGGGCGAGCTTCTTGTCGGCGAAGTAGGCCTTGTCGTAGTTCACGCAGATGTCGCCGGAGTCGACGGGGGTGACCCGGTGCTCCTTGTCGAGCACGAACTCGGGCTTCACGCCGGCCAGGCCCTTGGCCTCGTACGGCGTGAAGATGCCGTTCTCGAGGGCCCGGGAGACGAGCGTGTTGTCCACGCCGAAGAAGACGTCGCCGCGCGGGGAACCCTTGGTCAGGATCTCCTGGTTCAGGGCCGCGCCCGCATCGCCCGACTTCAGGACCTTGACGGTGTAGCCGCTCTGCTGCTCGAACTCCCCCAGGACCGTGTCGGTCACGTTGAAGGAGTCGTGCGAGACGAGGGTGATCGTCTTGGACTTCGGGGCGTCGCTCGCCCCGGCGGACTTGTCCTTGGCGTCGCCGCCGCAGGCGCTGAGCGTGGTGACGCCGAGCGCGGCCGCGAGCGCCACGCCCGCCATCTTCTTGGTGGTGCTCATTGGTGCATTCCTCCTGGGATGTCCAGGAGAAGACGCGGCCCTGCCCGGCGCTCTGTGGAGCGGACGCCGGGCAGGGCGCAACAGCTTGAGTGATGACCGAACTTCCTACCCCGAATGACCGGGGCGAGGTTCAGAGGGTCTGCGGTGACGGTTACCGCACTCTCAGCGCTGTGGCGCTCCCCTGTCGGAATATGAAATTGGTTCGGCCACAGGGTACCCCGTGGCCGAAAGCAAACGTTGCCTGGCGGAAATCAGCGCTCCGAGGCGGCGAGCTGGCCGCACGCGCCGTCGATCTCCTGACCACGGGTGTCGCGTACGGTCACGGGCACGCCGTGGCGGGCGATGGCGTCCACGAAGGCCTTCTCGTCCTCGGGCCGCGAGGCGGTCCACTTCGAGCCCGGCGTCGGGTTCAGCGGGATCAGGTTGACGTGCACGCGCTTGCCCTTGAGCAGCTTGCCGAGCAGGTCGCCACGCCAGGCCTGGTCGTTGATGTCGCGGATCAGGGCGTACTCGATGGAGATGCGGCGGCCGGACTTCTCCGCGTACTCCCAGGCCGCGCCGAGCACCTCGCGGACGTTCCAGCGGGTGTTCACGGGGACCAGGGTGTCGCGCAGCTCGTCGTCCGGGGCGTGCAGGGAGACGGCGAGGCGGCACTTGAAGCCCTCGTCGGAGAAGCGCAGCATCGCCGGGACCAGGCCCACGGTGGAGACGGTGATACCGCGCTGGGACAGGCCCAGGCCGTCGGGCTCCGGGTCGGTGAGGCGGCGGATGGCGCCGACGACGCGGTTGTAGTTGGCGAGCGGCTCGCCCATGCCCATGAAGACGATGTTCGACAGCCGGGCGGGCCCGCCCGGGACTTCGCCGTCGCGCAGGGCGCGCATGCCGTCGACGATCTGGTGCACGATCTCGGCCGTCGACAGGTTGCGGTCGAGACCGGCCTGGCCGGTGGCGCAGAACGGGCAGTTCATGCCGCAGCCGGCCTGCGAGGAGATGCACATGGTGACCCGGTCCGGGTAGCGCATGAGCACGGACTCGACGAGCGTGCCGTCGTGCAGCTTCCACAGGGTCTTGCGGGTGGTGTCGTCATCGCAGGAGATGTGGCGGATGACGTTCATCAGGTCCGGCAGCAGCTCCTGCTGGAGCTTCTCGCGGGACCCGGCGGGGATGTCGGTCCACTCGGCAGGGTCGTGCGCGTACCGGGCGAAGTAGTGCTGCGAGAGCTGCTTGGCCCGGAAGGGCTTCTCACCGATCGCGGCGACCGCCTCCCGGCGCTCCTCGGGGGTGAGGTCGGCGAGGTGCCGGGGCGGCTTCTTCGCTCCACGAGGGGCGACGAAAGTGAGCTCTCCCGGGACTGGGCGGGCCATGGCAGGTACTCCTTGTAAGACGAAAGGCGCGCCGCAGAAGCAGCGCGCCTTCCAAGAGTAACCGCCCCGCCTGTACGGGCGCCTTTTCGCAGGTCAGCCGGTACCGACGAACAGGGCGAGCAGCAGCCAGACCACCGGGGCGGTCGGAAGCAGGGAGTCCAGCCGGTCCATGATGCCGCCGTGACCCGGCAGCAGCGTGCCCATGTCCTTGATCCCGAGATCCCGCTTGATCATGGATTCGCCGAGGTCACCGAGCGTGGCGCTGACCGCGACGGCGAGGCCGAGCACCAGGCCCTGCCACCAGACGCCCCCGTCGATCAGGAACTCCATGCACAGCGCGCCGGCCCCCATCGCGAAGGCCACCGCTCCGAAGAGCCCCTCGCGGGTCTTTCCGGGGCTGATGCGCGGGGCGAGCCTGGTCTTGCCGAACCGCCAGCCGACCGCGTAGGCCCCGGTGTCGCTGACCACGGTCAGGACCAGGAAGGTGACGACCCGCTGCGGCCCGTCGTCGGCGGTGAGCAGCATCGCGACGAACGTGGCCAGGAAGGGTACGTAGAACGCCGCGAAGACTCCGGCGGTGACGTCCTTGAGGTAGTCCTCGGGCGGCTCGGTCATCCGCCACACCAGGACCGCGAGGGCGGTCAGCGCCATCGCCACCCAGGCGCCCTCGGCCCCGCGGACGTATCCGGCGATGACCATCGCCGCACCGCCGATCGCGAGCGGGACCAGCGGGGCCTTGATGCCCTTCTTCTCCTGGAGCCGGGAGGTGAGCTCCCACAGACCGACGACGACCGCCACGACGACGACGCCGACGAAGACCGCCTTGACGATGAACAGCGAGGCGAAGATCACCGCGCCGAGGCCCACTCCGACCCCTATGGCGGCACGCAGGTCCCGCCCGGCCCGCTTCTTCTGAGGCGGGGGCGAGGCGTCCTGCGGTGCCGGCGAAGGCGGGGTCGGCGGGGGGCTGGGCATGGGCTCCTGCGGCGGCGTATCGGCGCGGAAGAGGGGGCCGCCGTCAGCGGCGGCCCCCCGATCGCGTGCTTCCCGGTCGTCGAAGTCACGGCCGGCGGCATCGGGCACGATGGGCATGGGCCGAGTGTGCGGGCCCACCAGCGCATCGTAGGCGGGACCCGCCGGAACCGGCTCCGGCTGCCAGGAAGTGTCGTTCATCAGACTTCGAGGAGCTCGGCTTCCTTGTGCTTGAGCAGCTCGTCCACCTGCGCGACGTACTTCGCGGTGGTGTCGTCGAGCTCCTTCTCGGCGCGGCGCACCTCGTCCTCGCCGGCTTCCTTGTCCTTGACGAGCTTGTCGAGGGCGTCCTTCGCCTTGCGGCGGATGGCGCGGATCGAGACCTTGGAGTCCTCGGCCTTGGTGCGCGCGACCTTGATGTACTCCTTGCGGCGGTCCTGCGTCAGCTCGGGGAAGGTCACCCGGATGATGCTGCCGTCGTTGCTGGGGTTGACGCCCAGGTCGGAGTCGCGGATGGCCGTCTCGATGTTGCGCAGGGCGCTCTTGTCGAACGGGGTCACGATCGCCATGCGCGGCTCGGGAACCGAGAAGGAGGCGAGCTGGTTGATGGGCGTGATGGCGCCGTAGTACTCCGCCACGATCTTGTTGAACATCGCCGGGTGCGCACGACCGGTGCGAATCGCGGCGAAGTCTTCCTTGGCGACGACGACGGCCTTTTCCATCTTCTCCTCGGCCTCGAGGAGGATCTCTTCGGTCACCACGTGCTCCTGCATGTCAGAAATGGATGGTTCAGGCGGACGGGGCCTGCTCAGGCCCGGGTGCCCTGGTCGCTCACGAGCGTGCCGATCTTCTCACCCTTGACGGCTCGCGCGATATTGCCCTCGGCGAGCAGCTCGAAGACGAGGATCGGCAGCTTGTTGTCGCGGCACAGCGTGATGGCGGTGGCATCGGCGACCTTGAGGTCGCGCGACAGCACCTCGCTGTACTCCAGCGCGTCGAACTTCACCGCGTCCGGGTTCTTCTTCGGGTCGGAGTCGTAGACCCCGTCGACGCCGTTCTTGCCCATGAGCAGGGCTTCCGCGTCGATCTCCAGGGCGCGCTGGGCGGCCGTGGTGTCGGTGGAGAAGTAGGGCATGCCCATGCCTGCGCCGAAGATGACCACGCGGCCCTTCTCCAGGTGGCGCACGGCGCGCAGCGGGATGTACGGCTCGGCGACCTGGCCCATGGTGATGGCCGTCTGGACGCGGGAGTCGATGCCTTCCTTCTCCAGGAAGTCCTGGAGGGCGAGGCAGTTCATGACCGTGCCGAGCATGCCCATGTAGTCGGACCGGGCCCGGTCCATGCCGCGCTGCTGGAGTTCGGCGCCGCGGAAGAAGTTGCCACCGCCGATCACGATCGCGATCTCCGCGCCGTCGCGGACCACCGCGGCGATCTCGCGGGCGATGGCGTGGACCACGTCGGGGTCGACGCCGAGTCCTCCGCCACCGGAGAAGGCCTCGCCCGACAGCTTCAGCATGAAGCGGCGGCCCTTCTTGTCCTGGTCGCTCTTGTCGTCGGAAGCGGTGTGGGTGTCCACGCCCTGATTCATGGAGATCTCCTCGTGCACATACGAAGAAGGCCATTGCCGGTGGGTCCTCGCGGTTCCCTCTACGGCAATGGCCTCCTCGTCAGATCTGCGGTCGCCCTGCGCGAACGCGGGCGACTGCTTCAGACCCTACCGGGGTCCGGTGTCCGTCGCGTACGGACGGACTCAGATGCCGACCTTGATGCGCGAGAAGCGCACCAGGGTGACACCGGCCTCGTCCAGAACCTTCTGGACGGACTTCTTGGCGTCCAGGGCGTACGCCTGGCCAAGCAGGGTGTTGTCGCGGAAGAAGCCGTTGACACGACCCTCGACGATCTTCGGCAGCGCGGCCTCCGGCTTGCCCTCGGCGCGGGTGACCTCTTCGGCCACACGACGCTCGGACTCGACGATCTCGGCCGGCACGTCCTCAGCGGAGAGCCACTTCGGCGCGAACGCGGCGATGTGCTGCGCGACGCCGCGGGCGACCTCGGCGTTCTCCTTGTCGAGCTCGACAAGGACACCGATCTGGAACGGCAGGTCGGGCATCGTGCGGTGCATGTACGCCGAGACGTAGCCGCCGGTGAACTGCGCGAAGCGGTCCAGGACGATCTTCTCGCCGAGGTTGGCGTTGGCCTCGTCGACGAACGCCTGCACGGTCTTGCCGGGCTCGATCTCGGACGCCAGGAGCGCCGCGGTGTCGGCCGGGGACGTGGCGGCGATGTGCTTGGCCAGCTGCTCGGTGACGGCCTGGAACTTGTCGCCCTTGGCGACGAAGTCCGTCTCGCACTTCAGCTCGACGAGGACACCGGAGGTGTTGTCGTCGGAGATGACGGAGACGACGGCGCCGTTCTCGGCAGAACGGCCTTCGCGCTTGGCGACGCCCTTCTGACCCTTGATACGGAGTGCCTCGACGGCCTTGTCGACGTCACCGTCGGCCTCGACCAGCGCGTTCTTGCAGTCCAGCATGCCGACGCCGGTGAGCTCGCGGAGCTTCTTGACGTCAGCGGCGGTGTAGTTCGCCATGAGTCTGTGATTCTCTCTCGAAGTCGTAGATCTACGGGTGAACGGCGGAGGAGTCGCGCTCGTGGCGCGGCTCCCCCGCCGTCATCGTCCGTGCTGTGAGTGCCCGGCGCATGAACGCCGGGCGCTCTCAGTGGGTCAGGCCTGCTCGGCGTCGGCGGCCGGAGCCTCGACGACGGCCTCGGCGACAACCTCGGCCTCGGCGGCCGGAGCAGCCTCAGCCTCGGCCTCGACGGCGGGGGTCTCGACAGCGGCCTCGGCCGGAGCCTCAGCGTCGTCGGCCTTCTTCTCACCCTCGAGCAGGTCGCGCTCCCACTCGGCGAGCGGCTCGGCAGCGGCCTTCTCGCCCGGCTTCGAGTCGCCAGTGGCGGCACCGGAACGGGCGATGAGGCCCTCGGCGACGGCGTCGGCGATCACGCGGGTGAGCAGGGTGACGGAGCGGATCGCGTCGTCGTTGCCCGGGATCTTGTAGTCGACCTCGTCGGGGTCGCAGTTGGTGTCGAGGATCGCGACGACCGGGATGTGGAGCTTGCGCGCCTCACCGACGGCGATGTGCTCCTTCTTGGTGTCGACGATCCAGACGGCGCTGGGGACCTTCGACATCTCGCGGATACCACCGAGGGTCTTCTCCAGCTTGATCTTCTCGCGAGAGAGGACCAGGAGCTCCTTCTTGGTGAGACCCGAGGCGGCGACGTCCTCGAAGTCGATCGCCTCAAGCTCCTTCAGACGCTGAAGGCGCTTGTAGACGGTGGAGAAGTTGGTGAGCATGCCACCCAGCCACCGCTGGTTGACGTAGGGCATACCAACGCGCGTCGCCTGCTCGGCGATGGCCTCCTGGGCCTGCTTCTTGGTACCGACGAACATGATGGAACCGCCGTGGGCGACGGTCTCCTTCACGAACTCGTAGGCGCGGTCGATGTACGACAGCGACTGCAGCAGGTCGATGATGTAGATGCCGTTGCGCTCCGTGAAGATGAAGCGCTTCATCTTCGGGTTCCAGCGGCGGGTCTGGTGACCGAAGTGGACGCCGCTTTCCAGCAGCTCCCGCATCGTTACGACGGCCATGGCCATCTCCTTGTTTTCTCGGTTTGGTTCCTGACGCCCCTGTCGCGCCCTGCCCCCGCAGAGGGGACCGAGAGACGCTGTCACCTGGCCCTGAGGGGCCGGTGCTGGGGCGTGCGAAGTCGACCCGGTGACCCGGATCGCCACAAGAAGTGTACGGGACCCGGTGGTATGCCGGATGACGCGGTTGTCCACAGCGCCCCGGCCGTCCACAGGGCCGGGCGGAGCCGGCACCCGGATTGGGACCCTTCACCTCATGACGAAGCTGCTGCTCACCGTGCTCATGGCCCTGGGCCTCGCCCTGAGCCCCGCTCCACCGACACCGGGACCGGCGGGGCCGCCAGGGTCTGCGCCATCGCGTGCTCCGGGCGCCGCGGGGGCCCCGGGCGGACGCCCGCTCCCGTCCCCCCTGACCGTGGTCCGCTGGTGGGACCCGCCCCCGACCCCGTACGCGGCGGGCCACCGCGGGGTGGACCTGGCGGCCCCGGTGGGCGCGGAGCTCCGCGCGGTCGGTCCGGGCCGGGTCCACTACGCCGGACCGGTCGCGGGCCGCGGGGTCCTCTCGCTGACCCTCCCGAACGGCCTGCGCACGACGTACGAACCGGTCCGCCCCCTGGTGGTGCAGGGCGCCGAGGTCACGACGGGCCAGGTGGTGGCCCTCCTCACGGACGGCCCCCACTGCCCCCGCTCCTGCCTCCACTGGGGCCTCCTGCACGCGGAGACCTACCTCAACCCCCTGGCGCTCCTCCCGCGCCCGACGCCCCGCCTGCTCCCCCTGACCGCTCTTCAGCCGTCCGGCGCGTGAGGACGCAGCTCAGCCCCCGACGCCCCGCAGGGCCATGGCGACCGCCGCGTCCGTGACCACGACGGGGTCTTCCCCGGCGCCGGCCTCGATCCGCCGGACTGCGGCGTCCACCACACCCTGGAGCAGCATCGCGGCCAGCCTCGGCTCCGCCTGCCCCAGCGCGGCCAGCGCCTCCACGATCATCGCGATCAGGCTCCCGTGCGCCGCGCGGATCTTCTCGCGCGCCCCGGCGTCCAGCTCGCTCGCCGAGATCGCCACCACCGCCCGGTGCCGCTTGTCCCCCACCAGCCCCAGCTGGCAGCGCACGTACGCCTCGATCTTCGCCTCCGGCGCTTGCGCCTCGGACATCGCCGCCTCGATCTCGGCCGCCCACACGGGGAAGTCCACCGCGCACAGCTCTTCGACGACGGCCGCGCGGGACCGGAAGTACTCGTATACGGAGGACCGGGCGAGGCCGGTCCTCTCGGCGAGGGCGGGGAAGGTCAGCGCTTCCGTCCCCCCTTCGGACAGCAGGGAACGCGCGGCGTCCAACAGGGCGCCGCGCTGCATCGACCGGTGCTCGGCCACGGAGGCCGCTCGAATCCTGGGCACGCGTCCACTCTACGGATGTACCGCAAGGCCGTCGCACGCTCTCGGCCGCCGCCCTGGTGCCCCGGGGCCCCGGTTCAGCGCCCGACGTCCGCCAGCTTCGCGCGCAGCTGCAGGACCGACTTGGTGTGGATCTGGCTGACGCGGCTCTCGGTGACCCCGAGGACATTGCCGATCTCGGCGAGCGTGAGGCCCTCGTAGTAGTAGAGGGTCACCACCGTCTTCTCCCGCTCGGGCAGCGTGTTGATGGCCCGCGCCAGCAGCCGCCGCAACTCCCGGTCCTCCGCGACCTCCACCGGGTTGTCCGCGGCGGTGTCCTCCAGGGTGTCCATCAGCGAGAGGCGGTCCCCCTCCCCGCCCACGTGCAGCAGCTCTTCCAGGGCGACCACGTTGGCCAGCGACAACTGGCTGAAAACGGCGTGCAGATCCTCCACGCCGATGCCCATTTCGCCGGCGACCTCGTGCTCGGTCGGGGTGCGCCGCAGCTGAGCCTCCAGCGTGGCGTAGGCCCGTTCCACGGCGCGCGCCTTCTGCCGCACCGAGCGGGGGATCCAGTCCAGCGCCCGCAACTCGTCGATCATCGCGCCGCGGATGCGGGTGATCGCGTACGTCTCGAACTTGATGGACCGTTCGATGTCGAACTTCTCGATGGCATCGATCAGTCCGAAGACTCCGGAGGAGACGAAATCGGCCTGTTCCACATTGGGCGGCAGACCGACGCTGACCCGGCCCGCCACGTACTTCACGAGGGGCGAGTAGTGCAGGATCAGCTGCTCCCGCAGCCGCTCGTCACCCGAGTCCTTGTACGAGCGCCACAGCACCTCCAGGGACGAGGGCGCGGTGGACCGCTCGCTGCTGCGCGCAGCGGGGGGCACCGCAGCGCGGTCGGACCCTGAGGTGTGCTGGGGCATGCTTCGCCTTTGCCGGAGCCGGATTCCTTGGGAGCGTAGCGTGACGGAAGTGTCGCGGTGCGCGAAGAGTACGGGATCGCGCGGGCCCGGAAGGGCGCCCCGACTCGCGCGGGCGACCCGGGACCGGCGCCTGGCGCACGGTCCCGGCGGGTGCCACCGGGAAGACCGCGTCTCTCATCGCCTTCACTCTTTCACCGGAACGCCCCAGGTCAACGACCGCCTCGCCGGGCGACTGTGCTTTATGCGCCTCCTCTCGGCCGCTTCGGGGTCAACTGCCAGCCGTCGCCCTGCCGTTCGACGAACCCCAGAGAGTGAAGTTCGTACAGTCTGCCGATGACTTCATCGGTTCCGGTGCCCGCCGCGAGGGCCAGTTCCTCCAGGTCCGCGAGGCGCCCCGCCGGGAGGGCGTCGAGTACCCGGACCGCTTCGGGACCCAGCAGGTCCCGGGCGATCACGGGGCCCCGCCGCTCGGGGGCCAGTTCTCCCATCCCTCCGACCAGCTCGATGACCTCCGCCGCATCCGTGACCAGCGAGGCCTCACCGCGCAGCAGTTCGTGCACGCCGGCCGAGAGCCCGCTGGTGGCCGGGCCCGGGATGCCCATGGTGATCCTCCCCAGCGCCTGGGCCCGCCGGGCGGTGACCAGGGACCCGCTGCGGTGGGCCGCCTCCACGACGACCGTGCCCCGGGTCAGGGCGGCGATGACGCGGTTGCGCAGGACGAAACGGCTCGGCGTGGGGTGGCTGCCGGGCGGCAGCTCTCCGAGGAGCAGCCCCTGAGCGGAGATCCGGCCGAGCAGTCCGGCGTGGCCGCGCGGGTAGGGCACGTCCACCCCGCAGGCCAGCACGGCGGCCGTCGCTCCGCCGGCGGCGAGGGCCCCGCGGTGGGCGGCGCCGTCGATCCCGTAGGCGGCGCCCGAGACCACCACCCAACCGCGCTCGGCGAGTTCACCGGCCAGGCTCTGGGCCATGTGTGCCCCGTACGGGGTGCACGCGCGGGCTCCGACAACCGCCACGGAGCGCAGGGCCCAGGCCCGCAGGCTCGGCCTGCCCCGCACCCACAGCCCGACGGGCCGGGCGTCACCGAGGTCGTCCAGCTGACTCGGCCACTCCGCCGACCCGGGGCAGACGAACCGGCCCCCGGTCTCGGCGGCGACCGCCAGGTCCCGCCGGGGGTCGGCCGACACGGCCCGGCTGCGGTATCCGGCGAGCCGCTCGCCGCCGACCCCGGTCAGCGCCCCGGGCTCCGGCGCGGGCCCGGTCAGCAGCCGTATCAGCCCGACCGCCCCGTACGCCCGCAACCAGCGCCCGCCGTGCTCCTCCCCGGGCTCCAGGACCCGGGTGAGCGCGGCCCGCGCGAGCACCTCACCCGCGGGCTCCGCCTCCGCCTCCGTCTCCGGGCCGGATGCCGGGCTGCGTCCCGGGCCGGGTCCCGGGGCCGGCGCCGCGGCGGTCATGAGGCGGCGTCCAGGTGCGCCGTGGCTCCGCGGGCGATTCCGGTGCGCAGCTCGAGGGCGACCGCCACGTCCAGGGCGTCCGGGCGGTCCCGGCTCCGCAGGTCGGCCACCGTCCAGGCGACCCGGAGCACCCGGTCGAGCCCCCGCGCGGTCAGCAGGCCGCGCTCCAGGTCCCGCTCGGCCTGGGCCAGCGCTCCCGGGGCGGCCGGCCAGCGGGTCCGCAGCTCGTGGCCCGGGACCTCCGCGTTGAGCCGCCAGGGCGTGCCGTCGAGCCGGGCCGCCGCCCGGTCGCGGGCCTCCCGGACCCGCGCGGCCACCACCGCCGTGGCTTCGCCGCGGCCCCCGCGTCCCAGCAGATCGGAGCGGGTGACCGGCTCGACCTCCACGCGCAGGTCCACCCGGTCCAGCAGCGGGCCCGAGAGCCGGGCCTGGTAGCGGCGGATCACCGAGGCCGGGCAGTCGCAGCCGGTCCCGTGCAGGGTGTGCCGCCCGCAGGGACAGGGGTTGGCGGCCAGCACCATCAGGAACCGGGCCGGCAGGCGTACCACTCCGGCGGCGCGGGCGATGACCACGTGTCCCGCTTCGAGGGGCTGCCTCAGGGCGTCCAGGGCCTTGGTGCTGAACTCCGCGGCTTCGTCGAGGAACAGCACCCCCCTGTGGGCCAGGGACACCGCTCCGGGCCTGGCCACACCGGCTCCGCCCCCGACGAGGGACTGCATGGTCGCCGAGTGGTGCGGGGCGCAGTACGGGGGCCGGGCGACGAGCGGTTCGCCCGGGGGCAGGATTCCCGCGACCGAGTGGACGGCCGTGACCTCCAGGGAGTCCTGTCGGGTGAGCGGGGGCATGATCCAGGGGATCCGCTCGGCCATCATCGTCTTGCCCGCGCCCGGCGGTCCGCTCAGGAAGAGGTGGTGGCCCCCGGCGGCCGCCACCTCCAGGGCCCGGCGTGCCGCGTACTGTCCGGCGACGTCGGCGAGCTCGGGGAAGTCCCTCCCGTCGCCGTCGCGGGCCACCCCCGTGCCGAGTCCGGCGCCGGGGACGACCAGCCCGGCGAGCATCGGGTCCGGGCGCCCGGACGGATCCGGTGGATCCTCCTCGGGGACCTCCCCCTCGGTGAGCACCGCGATCAGTTGCCGCAGGCTGCGTACGCCGAGCACCGAGACGTCCGGGACGAGCATGGCCTCGGCCGCGCACTGCTGCGGGACCACGACCTGCCGGTATCCGGCCTCGGCGGCGGCGAGCACCGCCGGCAGGATCCCGCGGACGGGACGCACCCGGCCGTCCAGCCCCAGCTCCCCGATGAGGACGAGATCGGCGATCGCCTTCGGGTCGACCACTTCGGCGGCGCCCAGCACGGCGGCCGCAACGGCCAAATCGAAGCCGGCACCGCTCTTCGGGACCGACGCCGGGCTGAGGCCGACGGTGAGCTTCTTCTGCGGCCAGGCGGCGCCCGAGTTCACCACGGCCGCCCTGACCCGGTCCCGGCTCTCGACCAGGGTCTTGTCGGGCAGCCCCACCAGGGAGAAGGTGGCGACCCCGGGCTCCAGGTCGGCCTGGACCTCCACCACCACGCCGTCGACACCCACGAGGGCGACCGAGCAGGCCCGCGCGAACCCCATCAGGCCGCCCCCCTGACGTGCTCCACCACGGGCCCGCCGCGCCGCGGCAGGAGGACCCCGACGAGATCGATGCGCACCCCGCCCGGGGGTGGTCCCCCGTGGTCGGCCAGCCAACGCCCGGCGAGCCTGCGCAAGCGCTCGGCCTTGGCGGGCCGCAGCGCGGCCATGGGATGTTCGAACTCCCCCGCCCGCCGGGTCTTGACCTCGCACACGACGAGGGCGTCCCCGTCCCGGGCGACGATGTCGATCTCCCCGCCGCGGCACCGCCAGTTCCGCGCGATCACGGTCATCCCGGCCTCGGTGAGCCGCCGCGTCGCGAGGTCCTCGCCGTACCGCCCCAATGCCTGCTGTGCCACGCCCTTCGCGTTCATCCGGCACCACCTCCGGCACCGACGATCCCGCGTCCCCGCCCACCTAGTGGATCTTGGTGGACAACCGGGGTGATGTGGACAACCGCGTCACCCCGGCGAGGGAATCAGCTGCCCGGAAGTTCGAGATCGCTCTTGTTGAGCTCCTCGATGTTCACATCCTTGAAGGTCAGCACCCGCACCTGCTTGACGAACCGAGCCGGTCTGTACATGTCCCAGACCCACGCGTCGGCCATCGAGACCTCGAAAAAGACCTCCCCCTGTACCGAGTGCACCTGCATCTCGTAGTCGTTGGTGAGGTAGAAACGGCGTTCGGTCTCGATCACATACTTGAACAGCCCGACGACGTCGCGGTACTCGCGATAGAGCTTCAGCTCCATCTCGGTCTCGTACTTCTCGAGGTCCTCGGCACTCATGGCATGTTCCCCTTCAGCCGTGCGTCCCCCTATTGTGCGCCAGGCCCGTGCGCCCCTAAACGATTTCCGGGGCCAGGTTCACGGGCGCACCCGGGGGACCGTCGTCGAGCAGCGTGCGGAGCAGCTCTGCGAGTCTGGTCGGGTACACCGTCTCATGGGCCGCAAGCAGTTCCTCGGAGGTCCACCACCTGGTGCCCGAGACGCTGCGGCGCTCCAGCTCGGTGAGGCCTCCCAGCACGGTCGCCGTCTGGGTCGTGCGGGCCAGGAAGTACCACTCGTCCTGCTCCCAGCGGCGCCCGTCGAAGGGGAACGAGCAGTAGCGGTGCCACAGCACCGGCCCCAGTTCCACGTCGGTGATCCCGGTCTCCTCCGCGAGCTCGCGGAGCGCGGCCTGTTCCCGGGTCTCGGTCCCTTCCAGGCCGCCGCCCGGGGTGAACCACCAGTCGTCCGCCGGGTCTCCCGGCTCGAAGCCGTGCAGCAGCAGGACCCTGTCCTCGGGGTCCAGCAGGATCACCCGCGCCACCTTGCGCGGCCCTCCCAATCCGCACGGCCCTCCCGGCCCGCCCGGCCCGGAACCGGCCCCCGGCCCCGCCGTCGCGTCAGCGGACATCGGCCCGCTCCTGCCTCCGCCCGCGCCCGAGAACCCGTACGACCGGCCCGTACGCCGCTCCGAGCACCACCAGGGCGGCTCCGGCCACCACCGCGGTCACCTGGAGCAGCAGCGGCCCGGGCGTCGAGGCCCCGCCCGGCAGGGCGGCGTAGGCCCGGGGCCGCTCCAGCATCGACATGTCGGGCCACGCGAGGGCGTCGACGCGGCCGGTCACCGCCGAGCGGGCCACCGTCCCCTGCCCGGCCTCCGCCAGGTGTGCCCGGGAGTCCAGCGAGGCTCCGCGCCGGTCGCCGAGCAGGAAAAGGTTGCCCTCCGGCACCGTCACCTCGAACGGCGTCCGGGAGGCGGACCCGCCCGGGGCGCCCGCCACGTCGAGCTTCTCCTCTTCGATGTACGGCTCGTCCAGCGCCTTGCCGTTGACGGTGAGCCGGCCGCCGTCACCGCAGCACTTGACCGTGTCCCCGCCGACGCCGACGACCCGCTTGACCATCGGCGAATCGCTCCACTGCCCGTCCTTGAAGATCACCACGTCCCCGCGGCGCACGTCCTCCCCGGCGATGCGCTGCGCCAGCACCCGGTCTCCGGGCTTCACGGTGGGCACCATCGAGTCGGTCGGCACCGTGTACGGCTGGTACACGACGGCTCCCCACACGAACCCGCCCAGGAAGAGCACAAAGCCGATGGCCACGGCGACTCCCGACAACATGCTGCCGAGAGCACCGCGGCCATCGCCGTCACCTGCTCGTATTGCTTGTGTTCCGCCCATTGCAAGCGCCCCCACACTCGGAGATCGTCGACCTGGGCGGCACCCTACCTGTCGGTACGCCCCGCGGTCAGCCTCCGCCTGCGCCACAGCACGACCGGCACCGCACCGGCGAACCCGAGGGCGGCCGGGCCGAGCCCGACCGGCGCCAGCCCGGCGGCGTCCAGGCCGAGCGCGGTGGCCTTGGTCTGCGTGCCGATGCCCGGCTGGTCGTAGGTGTCCGGAACCGGCAGGGTGGACCAGCGGGTGACCGGCCAGGCCACCACCACGGCGCGTCCGACGACATCGCTGACGGGCACGAAGCCCTGGGTGGGGTCCTGCTGGTGGTAGCGGGAGTCCTGCGAGTTCTGCCGGTGGTCGCCCATCACCCAGATCTTGCCCTTGGGCACGGTGAGCGGACCGAAGGGGAAGTCGTCGCACGGGGTGTTGCCCGGGAAGATGTACGGCTCGTCGAGCTCCTTGCCGTTGACGATGACCGGTCCGCCCTTCTTGCACTCGACCGTGTCACCGCCGATGGCGATCGTCCGCTTGATCAGGTCCTTCTCCTCGGCGGACGGCATGAGGCCGATCCAGCTGAGGGCCTTCTGCGCGATGTTGGGTTCCGGAGTGACCTCGTTGCTCAGCCAGTTCGACGGGTCGTGGAAGACCACGACCTCACCGCGCTCGGGCTCCGATCCGAACCACGGCGTCAGCTTGTCCACGAGCACCCGGTCGCCGCGCTGCAGGGTGTTCTGCATCGAGTCGGAGGGGATCGAGAAGGCCTGCACCAGGAAGGTCTTGATCAGCAGAGCGAGCAGCAGGGCGATGCCGACCAGGAGCGGCAGCTCCTTCCAGAACGAACGGTGCGGGCGTGCCGCGGCGCCGTCCTGCGCGTCGTCGCCGTCGTTCTCGACGGCATCGGGCCTGGAGGAGTCACTCGGCTCCTCGCCGCCCTCGTCGCGTCCGGACCGTGCACCAACCGCCACGTCCCCCACATCCACTCCTCGTTCGGATATCTACGCCCGGACCTGGTGAGGCACGGGCCCTCCCCTCCCCTAACGAGCGGGAGTTCCCGAAGGCGCGGGAGACCAAGGACACACTATGCGAACGAGGAGCCGCCCCGGCGCCCACGGGGCGCGCGGCGACCGCCGCGCGCCCGGTCGGGAACCATGCGGAAGGTGGCGGGCTGTTCCAGCCGGTGCCAGTGCCCGAAGGGCCAGGCGATCACCACGGCCTCGCCGACCACGTCCTTCTCGTCGATCGTGCCGTGGAACGCCTCGTCGAGGTGGTAGCGGGAGTCGGCGGAGTTCGCCCGGTGGTCGCCCATGACGAAGATCCGTCCGGCGGGCACCTGCACCTCGAAGCGGATCTCCGAGGGCACGTTGCCCGGGTTCACGTACGGCTCGTCGAGCGGCGACCCGTTGACGCTGACCCGGCCCCGGGCGTCGCAGCACTTCACGCTGTCCCCGCCGACGCCGATGACCCGCTTGATCAGGTCCTGTTCGTTCGCCGAGGGCAGCAGGCCGATGAAGGTGAGGGTCTGCTTGATCTGCTTGATCCCCACCGGGTCCTCGGTGGTCTGGACGTTGTCCGCGCTCAGCCAGCCTCCCGGGTCCTTGAACACGACCACGTCCCCGCGCTCGACCTCGGAGCCGAACCACGGGGTCAGCTTGTCCACCAGGACCCGGTCGCCGATCCGGATCGTCTGCTCCATGGAGCCAGACGGGATGAAGAAGGCCTGGACGAGGAAGGTCTTGAGGATCAGGGCGATGCACAGCGCGACCACCACGAGCAGGGGCAGCTCCCCCACCCGGCGGGTCCGCCGTCTGCGCCGGACCCGGCGGGCGAGGCGACGCCGTTCGGCCCGGCCGCCCGGCTCCGGGGGCTCGGCCGCCCCGTCCGGCTCCGGCTCGGGCTCCGGGTCGGCGCCACCGTCTTCGTATCCGTGCCGGTCGCCCCGCGGTCGCCCGCGGCTACCCACGGCCACCGCCCACGGAGCCCGCGTCACCCCAGCGCGACACCGGCCAGCCGATCCAGTCGGCCCGCCCGATCACCTTCTCCACCGGCACCATCCCCCCGCCCGGCTCTCCGAGGTGGTCCCGGGAGTCCCGGGACTGGGAACGATGATCACCCATGACCCACAAGGTCCCGAGGGGCACGACGACGCGGAACGGCACTCTTGACCCCGAGTCGCCGGGGAAGAGGTACGGCTCGTCCAGCAGCACCCCGTTGACCTTGATCCGGCCGTTCTCGTCGCACACCACGTCGTCGCCGCCGACGCCCACGACCCGCTTCACGAAATCGGAGTCCGCGGGATCGGCCAGCCCCAGCGCCGAGGCCGCCCCGTGCAGGGCGTCGCCGATCGGATTGCCGTCCGCGTCCTCCCGTACGAAGGAGCCCGTGCCGTCGAAGACCACGACGTCCCCGCGCTCCGGCCGGCCGCCGAAACGGTACGCCAGCTTGTTGACCAGCACCCGGTCCCCGACGGCGAGCGTGGGCTCCATCGAGCGGCTCGGGATCAGGAAGGGCTGGACCACGAAATTGCTGAACAGCAGCAGGAAGACGGTGCAGGCCACGCCGAGCAGCCCGGCGCGCCGCCAGGTCAGCCAGCCGGCCGTCGCGGGGCCGGAACCGGGACCGGAACCGGGGCCCGGCGCGGCCTCCGCTCCGGAAAACACGAAACGCGACCTCTCCTCCCCCTCGTCGGGGGAAGAGTGGCCGCGCTGCGTGTGAGGTGCTTCGGTGTCCATCGGGGGCGAGCCTATCCGGCCTTCCCCTGAACTCCGGGAGCAGATCAGCGGTCGCGCTTCTCCTTGATCTTCGCGGCCTTGCCGCGGAGCTCACGGAGGAAGTACAGCTTGGCGCGACGCACGTCACCGCGGGTGACGAGCTCGATCTTCTCGAAGATCGGGGAGTGGACCGGGAAGGTACGCTCCACGCCGACGCTGAAGGAGACCTTGCGGACCGTGAAGGTCTCGGAGACGCCCGAGCCCTGGCGGCGGATGACGACACCCTTGAACTGCTGGATACGGGAGCGGTTGCCCTCGATCACGCGGACGTGCACGTTGACGGTGTCACCCGGGCGGAAGGCCGGGAGGTCCGAGCGCAGGGTGGCGGCGTTGACGCCATCGAGCAGGTGAGACATGTGATTCGTCTGCTTTCTTCGCATGACGCCACAGGTCGCCGATGCGGGGTTTCCGGAGAGAATTCGGGAGCTGCGGGACTCGGCGGACGACGGTCCCCCTGTGGCAGGGGCGTACGCGAGCACACAGCAGCCGCCTATTCTTCCACGGTCGGGGGCCTGCGCCAAAATCGGCCGTCGGGAGACGGCTTCCAGCCGAGGATGCTCAGCAGCTCGCGGTCCTTCTTGTCGAAGGCGGAGGCCTCGCAGCGCTCGATCAGGTCCGGGCGGTTGGCCGCCGTGCGGCGGAAGGCCTCGTCGCGGCGCCACCGGGCGATCTTGCCGTGGTGGCCGCTGACCAGCACGTCCGGGATCCCGTGGCCGCGCCACTGGGGAGGCTTGGTGTAGACGGGCCCCTCCAGCAGGTTGGCCATGTCCCCGGGGGCGAAGGAGTCGTCGCGGTGCGATTCGGCGTTGCCGAGCACCCCGGGCAGCAGCCGGGCCACGGCCTCGGTGACGACCAGGACGGCCGCCTCGCCGCCGGCCAGGACGTAGTCGCCGATGGACACCTCGTAGACCGGGAGGCGCGTGGCGTACTCGTCCATGACCCGGCGGTCGATGCCCTCGTACCGGGCCGGCGTGAAGATCAGCCAGGGGCGTTCGGAGAGCTCGACGGCCAGTTCCTGGGTGAAGGGCCGGCCGCTGGGGGTGGGGACGACGATGACGGGTCCGTGCGCGCCCGCCTCGTAGCCGTCGGCCAGCGCCGCGTCCAGGGCCTCGCCCCAGGGCTCGGTCTTCATGACCATGCCGGGACCGCCGCCGTACGGGGTGTCGTCCACCGTGTTGTGCCGGTCGTACGTCCAGTCCCGCAGGTCGTGGACGTGTACGTCGAGCTGGCCGCGCGCCCGCGCCTTCCCGACCAGGGAGACGTTGAGCGGTTCCAGGTACTCGGGGAAGATCGTGACGACGTCGAGACGCATCAGGCGTCTTCCCCGTCCGCGTCCCCGTCCGCGTCCGACTCCTCGTCCCGGGTGGAGACGACGATCGCCTCGCGCTCGTCGATGAGACCGGGCGGCGGGGTGATGACGCAGCGCTGCTCTTCGAGGTCGATCTCGGCGACGATCTCCTCGACGAAGGGGATCATCACCTCGGTGCCGTCCGGCCGCTCGACGATGAACAGGTCCTGCGAGGGCAGGTGGGAGATCTCGGTGATCCGGCCGATCGCGGTGCCGTCCTCGAGGACCACGTCGAGGTCCATCAGCTGGTGGTCGTAGTACTCGTCGTCCTCGGCCGGCAGCTCCGCCGGGTCCACGTCGGCGATGAGCAGGATGTTGCGCAGCGCCTCGGCGCCGGTGCGGTCCTTGACCCCGGCGAAGCGCAGCATCAGCCTGCCGCTGTGCACCCGGCCCGTCTCGACCGTCAGGGGTCCCGCCGACGCCGGGTCGGTCCGGAGCACGGCGCCGGGCCCGAGCCGCAGCTCGGGCTCGTCGGTCCGCACCTCGACGGTGACCTCACCCTTGATCCCGTGGGCGCGGCCGATCCGCGCGACTACCAGCTCCACTGCTTTTCTCCCCTTTTTGCGGCTAAACCGCCGCCGCTCTCGCGGAGGTGGTACCTCTCCGTCGTGGTTGCTCAATTAATGGTTGCTCTCACCCGTGGGTAAAAACGACTCGGGCCGGGGGGGCAACCAACGCCCTCCCCGGCCCGAGCCGGCAATTCAACTTCTCAGCGGACCTGGTCCACGTCGACGAGGTCGACGCGGATCCCCCGGCCGCCGATGGCGCCCACGACGGTACGCAGAGCACGTGCGGTGCGGCCGTTGCGACCGATCACCTTGCCGAGGTCGTCGGGGTGGACCCGAACCTCCAGCACCTGCCCGCGGCGCAGGTTGCGCGAGGCGACCTGCACTTCGTCGGGGTTGTCCACGATGCCCTTCACGAGGTGCTCAAGAGCCTCCTCGAGCATGCTCAGGCCTCGGTCGACTCGGCGGTCTCGGCCTCAGCCTCGTCCGCCTTCTTGTCGGCCTTCTTCGCCTTCTGGGTAATGGCTTCGCCCTTGCCCTCGCCGATGCCCTCGAGGGCCTTGGCGAACTCGTCGAAGGAGCGACGCTTGTTCTCCTTCGTCGCCGGCTGCAGCAGCGGCGCGGGGGCCGGGAGGCCCTTGTGCGCCTGCCAGTCACCGGTGAGCTTCAGGATGGCGAGCACAGCCTCGGTGGGCTGGGCGCCGACCGACAGCCAGTACTGCGCACGCTCGGCGTTGACCTCGATGCGCGACGGGTTGTACGTCGGGTGGTAGATACCGATCTCTTCGATCGCGCGACCGTCCCGACGGGTACGGGCGTCGGCGACGACGATGCGGTAGTGCGGCTGGCGAATCTTGCCGAGGCGCTTGAGCTTGATCTTGACTGCCACTGGAGTGGTGTCTCCTGAACTTGACGTGGTTGGGCACATGAGATGCCACGTGGGGTTGCGGTACTCGGGTGCCCGATGGACGCGTCAGCCGGAGGAGAGAGGGGTCCTATGCGACTGTCGAGTACAGCTGTCCATTGTGCCACACGCCCGCGGCGCGCTCGGCCGGGAGGTCGCGCCCGCATGGGCCGTGGCCACCCGCCGGGTCAGGAGGCCACCGCGATGGCCACTTCCGGGATGCGGAAGGGCTTCATGCAGCCTCCGCACACGATCGGGGCCTGGGCCAGCACGGACGGGACCACGCGCACGTTGCGCCCGCAGTCGCAGACCGCCTTGACGCGTACGCCGCCGCCGGAGGACCCGTGCCGGGCGGCCGGACCGCGGAAGCTGCGCTTGGTGTCGGCGGCCGTGGCGACCGTGTGGGCCTTCAGTGCGCGCTGGAGGCGCTCCATGGTGGGGCGGTAGCGCTTCTTCGCCTCGGGATTGAGCGAGACCAGGGAGAAGCCGCTGCTCGCGTGCGGCTCGTCGGTGTGGTCCAGCCCCATCTCCTCGGCGATCGCGAGGAACCTGCGGTTGTGGTAGCGGCCGGCGCGCGAAGTGTCACGCACTCCGCGGGCTGCGGCGATGCCGTGGACTGCCTCGTGCAGCAGTCGCTCGAAGGAGAGTTCGGCGCCGCAGGCGGACGAGGACTCTCCGATCAGGGACTCGGGCGCGGCAAGGTCAGGCAGCTCGGGGTGGTACCGCTGAATATCGGCCCACGCCTGCGCCAGCTCTGCGGCGAGAACAGGTGGTGTCGTGCTCACGTCGTGACAACGAGCCGGGGTGCCCCGGTGTTCCGATTCCGGGCCATTCCAAATTTTTTGCACGTACCAGTCAGTTCAGTCTCATGCGTCCCGACGAGGACGGGTGCGCATATCTCAGGATGAGTCGGTACGTAGTGAGGGCTACCGGCTGACACTGCCCCGGCGTGCGGCGGGTGCCGCACGCCGGGGCGTGAGAGCCGTCAGCCGGACCGGCTAGTACGAGCGCGCGACGATCGCGAGGTTGCCGGGGGCGTCGTCCGCCTGCGGCACCGATCCGTCCTCGGCGATCAGGCAGCGTACGGAGACGGCCTGCTCGGCGAGCTTCGCCTCGCCCTCGGGGCCGAGGTCGGCCCACGGGATCCGCGCCCAGCCACCGGCGATGGCGGCCTCGGCGGCCTCCTCGATGGTCGAGACGTCGGACGTACGGGAGATGCGGCGCTCGCGGGACTCGCGCAGCAGCTGTTCCTGGTCCTCCTCCAGCACCTTGGGCAGCAGGGCGGCGAGGTCGGAGATCTGCACGGCCTCCTTGCCGCCCGGGATCCGGCGGGCCAGCATCGCGGTGCCGGCCTCCAGGTCGCGGGGGCCGATCTCGACGCGGACCGGTACGCCCTTGAGCTCCCAGTCCACGGCGCGGCGGCCGAAGGGGGTGTCGACGCGGTCGTCGACGAACACCCGCAGGCCCGCGGCCTTGAGCTGGGCGCCCAGCTCGCGGACCGCTCCGACGGCCTCGTCGCCCTTGATCGCCATGACGACGACCTGGACGTGCGCGAGGCGCGGCGGGACCCGCAGGCCGTTGTCGTCGCCGTGCGACATGATCAGGCCGCCGACCATGCGGGTGGAGACGCCCCACGAGGTCTGCCAGACGAGCTCCTGCTTGCCCTCCTTCGACAGGTACTGCGTGTTGAAGGCCTTGGCGAAGTTGGTGCCGAGCTCGTGGCTGGTGCCGAGCTGCAGGGCCTTGCCGTCGCCCATCATGCCCTCGAGGGTGAGGGTGTTGATGGCGCCGGCGAAGCGCTCCTTGGCGGTCTTGCGGCCGAGCACGACGTCGATGCCGAGCACGTTGGTCATGAAGTCGCCGTACACGTCCGTGTGGATGCGGGCGGCGTAGTCGCGGGCGTCCTCGTACGTGACGTGGGCCGTGTGGCCCTCCTGCCAGAGGAACTCGCTCGTACGGAGGAACACGCGCGGGCGCATCTCCCAGCGGACCACGTTCGCCCACTGGTTGATCAGCAGGGGCAGGTCGCGGTAGCTCTGGACCCACTTGGAGAAGTACTCGTTGACGATCGTCTCGGAGGTGGGGCGGACGACGACCGGCTCGTCGAGCTCCTTGCCGCCGCCGTGCGTGACGACCGCGAGCTCGGGGGCGAAGCCCTCGACGTGCTCCGCTTCCCGCGTCAGGTAGGACTGCGGGATGAACAGCGGGAAGTACGCGTTCTGGGCGCCCGCGTCCTTGATGCGCGCGTCCATCTCCTGCTGCATCCGCTCCCACAGCCCGTAGCCGTACGGTCGGATGACCATGGTGCCGCGTACCGGACCGTTGTCGGCCAGCTCGGCCTTGTTGATCAGATCCTGGTACCAGCGGGGGAAATCCTCCGCCTGAGGGGTGAGAACGGGTGCCTTTGCCATGGCGCGAATGGTACGGCGCCCGGAGCGGCGAACGTGAATCGGGTGCGAATCGGGTGGCGCGCTCCTCTGGACGCGCGGGCGAATCGGGAGTTCTCTGGCAACGGGGGCATGGGGGCGACACGGAATCAGGAGCGCTCTTTCGATGACACCGACGCCGACGGCGACGCTGGTCGCGCGGGACTGGGCGGAGATCCAGGAACGGATGCTGGTACCGCTGTACGAGGCGGTCTACGACCGGCTGGAGGTCGGGCCGGGCGACCGGCTGCTGGGCCTCGACTGCGGGGCCGGGCTGGCCCTTCTGCTGGCCTCGGGCCGGGGAGCCCTGGCCACGGGTGTGGAGACGGATCCGGCACGCCGGACACTGGCCCGGGAGCGCCTCCTGGAGGTGCTCGCGGCCCCGCCCGCGCCCGCGGTGCCCTACGACGTCCTGCTGGCCTTCTCGCCCACCCCGGGCGCCCTGGCCGCGGCCCTGCCGGCGCTGCGCAGGCCCGGCGGCGCGGTGGTGCTGGCCGACTGGGGTCCGGCGGAGCGGTGCACGGTGCCCTCCGTCCTGGGCGGCGGGCCGGCGGCGCGGGACCTGGACGCGATGGCGGCCGCGGCCGGGCTGGTACCGGACGGGTCGGGGCGGGTGTTCTGCCCGTTCGGGTACGCCGACGTGGACAGCGCGGTGCGCGGGCTGCTGTCGACCGGGCTGTACGAGTGCTCGGACCCGGTGCAGGTGGAGAAGGAACTCGCGGAGGCGCTTCACCCGTACGAGCGGGGTGACGGGGCCGTCTGGCTGCCGAACATCTTCCGGTACGTCATCGCCCGTACGGCGTAACCGGCGTGACCGTCGCCGTGCGGGGCCGCCGACCGGCCCCGCACGGCGCTCACTTGTGGAGCCGGGTGATGCCCGCGGCGGCGTAGGCGGCCGCTTCGTCCAGCGTTTCGTTGGCCATCAGGGCCTCCGCGAGGGCGTCCAGCTTGTCGCGGTTCTCGCGCAGCAGGAGGCAGGCCTTCTCGTAGCACTCGTCGACGATCCGGCGCATCTCGTGGTCCACCGCGTCGAGGGTGGCGGGGGCCGCGGAGAGGCCGTAGGGGCTCTGTCCGTCCGAGGGGATGGCGGTGAGCCGGCCGATGCGCTCGCTCATGCCCCAGCGGCCGACCATGCCCCGGACGATGTTGGTGACCTGCTCCAGGTCGTTCTCCGCGCCCGTGGTGATGACGTCGTAGACCACGTGCTCGGCGGCCATGCCGCCGAGGGCCCCGATGATGCGGCCGCGCAGATACTCCTCGGTGTAGGCGTACCGGTCCGCGTCCGGGGTGGAGAGGGTGACGCCGAGCGCCCGCCCGCGCGGCACGATCGTGATCTTGCGGACCGGGTCGGCGCCCGGCTGGAGCATGCCCAGCAGGGCGTGCCCGCCCTCGTGGTACGCGGTGCGGCGGCGGTCCTCGTCCGACATGACCAGCGGCCGTTCCGCGCCGAGCTGGACCTTTTCCAGCGCGTCGGAGAGGTCCGACTGGGTGACCTCCTGCTGCTGGCGCTTCACGGCGAGCAGGGCCGCCTCGTTGGCGAGGTTGGCCAACTCGGCTCCGGTCATGCCCGGCGTCGTACGGGCCACTTGCGCGAGGTCCACGCCGTCGGCGAGCGGGATGTCCCGGGTGTGGATGCGCAGGATGGCTTCCCGGCCGCTCTTGTCTGGCGGGGAGACCACGACGGTGCGGTCGAAGCGGCCCGGCCGGGTCAGCGCCGGGTCCAGGACGTCGGCCCGGTTGGTCGCGGCGAGGACGACCACGCCTTCGGAGCCGGAGAAGCCGTCCATCTCGGTGAGGATCTGGTTCAGGGTCTGCTCGCGCTCGTCGTGGCCGCCCATGGCCGCGCCGCCGCCGCGCACCCGCCCGATGGTGTCGATCTCGTCGATGAAGACGATGGCGGGGGCCACCTTGCGCGCCTCGGAGAAGAGTTCCCGTACCCGGGACGCGCCGACGCCGACGATCATCTCGATGAACTCGGAGGCCGAGGCCGAGAAGAACGGCACCCCGGCCTCGCCCGCGAGGGCGCGGGCGAGCAGGGTCTTGCCGGTGCCGGGCGGGCCGGCGAGCAGGACGCCGCCGGGCATGCGGGCGCCCATCTTGCGGTACTCGTCCGGGTTCTTGAGGAAGTCCACGACGTCGTTGAGCTCGCCCTCGACCTCGTCGATGCCGGCCACGTCCTCGAAGGTCGTGCGCTTGGCGCCCTCCAGCTCGACCGGCTTGGGCGGCGTCTTGCGCCCGAGCCCGCCCATGCCGCCGCCCATCGCCGATCCCATCCGGCGGGCGATGATCACCCACAGGAGGACCAGCAGCAGCATCGGGGCCAGGGAGATCAGCAGATTGGCCAGGAAGCTGCGCTGTTCGACGACCGGGGAGGCCGTGACGACGACGTTCTGCTTGGTGAGGTTGGCCCACAGGTCGTCGTCGGCGAAGGCGGGGCGCTGGGAGACGAACTTCTTGTAGTCGCCCTCGTCCCCGTCCGGCTTGGGCTGTTCGGTCTTCAGCTCGCCCTGGATGGCGTCGCCCTTGGCGTAGATCTTCGAGACGTTGCCGTTCGCGACCTGCTTGCTGAACTCGGTGTACGAGATGGTCGGCTCGTCGCCCTCGTTGAAGAAGGACAGCACCAGGTTGGTGATCAGGTAGACGATCAGGGCGGTGAGGATCAGGCCGCGCCAGCCTCCGGGCATCCGCTTCTTCGGCGGCGGGGCGGGGGGTGCGCCTTCGGAGCGCCAGGGCGTGTCGGCCCGGTCGCGGGGCGGTACGGGGGTGGGGCTGGGCACGTGGCCTCCTTCTGCCGTCCTCCCGGCCGACCATAAGCGACAAACCGGGCCGTCGCCCCTGGCGGCGGGCCACACGGCGAAGCCCCGGCCGGAGTGGTCCGGCCGGGGCTCGCGTGGCTCCGTACTGCTACTTCATGAACTTCTTGAACTCGTCCGGCAGGTCGAAGTCCTGACCCGGCTGGGCGCCCCCCGTGGGCAGGCCGAACGGATTGCCTCCGGCGGCGGGCTCGATCGCCTCCGGACCCGCCTCGCGGCGCGCCGCGGCCGCGGCCTCTTCTTCCTTGCGCTTCATCGGGTTGCCGCTCTTGCGCTTGCCCTTGGCCTGCTTGACCTGCTTCTTCTGCCGGCCGGGGCCGCCGCCCATCCCGGGGATGCCGGGCATGCCCGGCATGCCGCCGCCCTGGGCCATGCGGGACATCATCTTGCGGGCCTCGAAGAACCGCTCGACCAGCGACTTGACGGCGCTGACCTCGGTGCCGGAGCCCTTGGCGATGCGGGCGCGGCGCGAGCCGTTGATGAGGTGCGGGTCCTGGCGCTCGGCCGGGGTCATCGACTTGATGATCGCGGCGGTGCGGTCCACGTCGCGCTCGTCGATGTTGTTGATCTGGTCCTTGATCTGCCCCATGCCGGGGAGCATGCCGAGCAGCTTGGAGATGGAGCCCATCTTGCGGACCTGCTCCATCTGGGCCAGGAAGTCGTCGAGCGTGAACTCCTTGGGGCCCTTCTGCAGCTTGGCCGCCATCTTCTCGGCTTCGGCCTGGCTGAAGGTCTTCTCGGCCTGCTCGATCAGGGTGAGCATGTCACCCATGTCGAGGATCCGGCCCGCCATGCGGTCCGGGTGGAAGGCGTCGAACTCGTCGAGCTTCTCGCCGTTCGAGGCGAAGATGATCTGCTTGCCGGTGACGTGCGCGATGGAGAGCGCGGCACCGCCTCGCGCGTCGCCGTCGAGCTTGGAGAGCACGACGCCGTCGAAGCCGACGCCGTCGCGGAAGGCCTCGGCGGTGTTGACCGCGTCCTGGCCGATCATGGCGTCGACGACGAAGAGGATCTCGTCCGGGCTGACGGCGTCGCGGATGTCCGCGGCCTGCTGCATCAGCTCCTGGTCGATGCCGAGGCGGCCGGCGGTGTCGACGATCACGACGTCGTACTGCTTGGTGCGCGCGTACTCGATGGAGTCCTTGGCGACCTGGACCGGGTCGCCGACGCCGTTGCCCGGCGCGGGCGCGTAGACGGCCACGCCGGCCCGCTCGGCCACGACCGAGAGCTGGTTGACGGCGTTGGGGCGCTGGAGGTCGCAGGCGACGAGGAGCGGGGTGTGGCCCTGCCCCTTCAGCCACAGGCCGAGCTTTCCGGCGAGGGTGGTCTTACCGGCACCCTGGAGGCCGGCGAGCATGATCACGGTGGGCGCGGTCTTGGCGAAGCGCAGCCGCCGGGTCTCGCCGCCGAGGATGGAGACCAGCTCGTCGTTGACGATCTTGAGGACCTGCTGACCCGGGTTCAGGGCCTTGGAGACCTCTTCGCCGCGGGCGCGCTCCTTGACGTTCGCGATGAAGGAGCGGACGACGGGGAGGGCGACGTCGGCCTCGAGGAGGGCGATACGGATTTCCCGCGCCGCAGCGTCGATGTCCTGCTCGGAGAGGCGGCCTTTGCCCCGGAGGGACTTGAAGGTCGCGCTGAGGCGGTCGGAAAGCGTATCGAACACGGTGGTCGCGATTCCTCGGGTCAGGGGGCGTGTGGTCGTCCCCAGGGTATCGGGCCGCGCCACCCCCCTGGCCCTGCGGGCGGCAATCCCCTACCCGCCCTTCGCCCGTTCCCTGGGGCTCCGCCCCAGACCCCGCGCCTCAAACGCCGGCGAGGCTGGAATTTCCCCGGCGGGGGCTGGATGGCGCGTAGCGCCATTTCAGCCCGTCCGGCGTTTGAGGACCGGGTCCGGGCGGAGCCCGGGGAACGGGCGAGGGGCGGGTAGGGGACAGCCCCCGCAGGGCCCCCTACGCCAGGGCCGCCTGGACCGAGTCGGCCAGGACCGTCGCCGCGGACGCAGTCAGGGGTTTGCCGTCCGCGTCGACCACGTACACCGTGTCCACCGCGTTCGCGCCCAGCGTGGAGACGTGCGCGCTGCGGACCCTGACCCCGGAGGACTCCAGCGCGCGCCCGATCCGGTGCAGCAGCCCGACCGCGTCCGGCGCCCGCACCTCCAGGACCGTGGCGAGGGAGGAGACCTCGGGCACCACCGTGACCCGGGGCGGCGGCGGGACCACCCCGCGCCGGCGCGGGTACGCCGCCTCGCGGTCCGCCAGCTTCGACGGGACGTCCAGCGAGCCGTCCAGGGCCCGCACCAGATCGGTGCGCAGCCGCGCTGCCTCCGGCAGGGAGCCGTACTCCGCCGCCACCCGCCAGCGCAGCACCAGTACCTCGCCCAGCCGGTCCGGGAGCTCCATCGAGCGCAGGTCGGCCGCCCGCACGGTGAGCCGGTGCAGGGCCAGTACGCCGGCCACCGCGGGCAGTACTCCCGGCTGGTCGGGAACGGCCACCACCAGTTCCACGCCGACCGCGTCCTCCTCCTGCCGGGCGTGCAGGGCCAGGACCGGCTCTCCGGTGCGCAGCGCCTCCACCGCCAGGCGCTCCTGCTCCGTGGTCGGGATCTCCAGCTCCGTCACGGCCGGGGCGGCCCCGCGCAGCACTGCGGCGACCCGGGCGACCAGGTCGGCCACGAGCGAGCCGCGCCACGCGCTCCACGCCGCCGGGCCGGTGGCCAGCGCGTCGGCCTCCGTCAGGGCGTGCAGGATCTCCAGCGTGCCGGGCGAACCGACCGCCTCGGCGACCGCCTTGACCGTCGCCGGGTCGTCCAGGTCCCGCCGCGTGGCGGTGTCGATCAGCAGCAGGTGGTGGCGTACGAGCACGCCCAGGACGGCGACGTCCTCCGCGTCGAAGCCCACTCGCAGCGCCATGTCGCGCGCGATCGTCTCGCCGGCCACCGAGTGGTCGCCGGGCCAGCCCTTGCCGATGTCGTGCAGCAGCGCCGCCATCAGGAGGAGGTCGGGGCGGCCCACCCGGCGGGTCAGCTCGGAGGCCCGTACGGCCGTCTCCACCAGGTGGCGGTCCACGGTCCAGGTGTGCACCGGGTTGCGCTGCGGCCGGCACCGCACCCGCTCCCAGTCGGGCAGCAGCTTCGTGATGATCCCCTCGGCCTCCAGCGCCTCCCACACGGCCACCGTCGGCTCCCCCGCGCCCAGCAGGGTCAGCAGCTGCTCGCGGGCCTCGGCCGGCCAGGGCACCGGCAGCGGCTTCGCCTGCGCCGCGAGCCTGCGTACGGCGTGCAGCGAGACGGGCAGTCCGGCCTGGGCGGCGGCCGCGCCGAAGCGCAGGGGCAGCACGTGGTCCCGGTCGGGCCGCGCGGCCAGGGCCAGTACGGCCTCGCCGTCGGACTCGACGACGCCTTCGGCGAGCGGCGCCCGCTCCGGTACGGGGCTGCGGGTGCCGAGCAGACCGCGCAGCCGGGGCCGGGCGGACCGCGCCCGGAGCACGCGCCCGACCTCGCGCCAGGTCACGTCACCGGCGTACGAGACCACCCGCGCGGCCTCGTACACCTCCCTGAGCAGGGCGTCGGCGTCGAGCAGACCGAGCTGCGCCGCAACCGGGGTCTGTTCCTGGAGGGAGAGCCGCTCGGTGGCGCGGCCGGTCACCAGGTGCAGCGCGTCCCGGGCGTCGAGCAGCCGGCGCCGGGCTTCGGCGAGGCCCTCGCGCGGGGCGTCGGCCAGCCAGGACGCGGCGACGGCCCGCAGCGCGGTGACGTCGCGCAGTCCCCCGCGGGCCTCCTTGAGGTCGGGTTCCAGCAGGAAGCGGAGCTCACCGGCCCGCTCGGCCCGCTCGCGGCACAGGGAGTGCAGCTGCGGCAGCCGCTTCGCGGCGTGGTTGCGCCAGTCCGCCAGGACGGAGGTGCGCAGTCCCGCGAGGAGCCCGGCGTCGCCCGCGACGGGCCGGGCGTCGAGCAGTCCGAGGTGCACCTTGAGGTCTTCGGCGGCTGTTTTGCGGGCTTCGCCGGGGGTGCGCACCGAGTGGTCGAGGGCGAGGCCGAGGTCCCAGACGGGGTACCAGAGCCGGTCGGCCAGGGCGGCCAGCGCCCGCGGTTCGGCTTTGCCGTCGTGGAGCAGGACCAGGTCCAGGTCGCTGCGGGGGGAGAGTTCGGCGCGGCCGTAGCCGCCGACGGCCACGAGCGCGGCGCCCCGCACGCCCGTCTCCCGTACGGCGGTGGCGAACAGCGCCTTCAGCCAGTCGTCGGTCAGGGCCGCCAGGGCGGAACGCCGGGAAGGCCCGGACCGCGACTCCTCCTGGAGGAGTCGCAGCCGGGCCGCGGCGTACCCGCTGGGTCCCGAGTCGGGCGTGCTGTCCGTTGTCTCTTCGACGCTCGTCACCCAGGGGTTCCCATCACCTAAAGCGCGTCAGCGCCACGTTCGCCGGTGCGGACCCGGATGACCGAGTCCACGGGGATGCTCCACACCTTGCCGTCGCCGATCTTGCCGGTCTGGGCGGCGTCGACGACGATCCGCATCACGTCTTCCGCGTCGCCGTCCTCGACGAGCACCTCTATGCGGATCTTCGGTACGAGGTCCACCGTGTACTCGGCGCCCCGGTAGACCTCGGTGTGTCCGCGCTGGCGGCCGTAGCCGCTGGCCTCGGAGACGGTGAGTCCCTGGACTCCGAAGCGGTGCAGGGCTTCCTTGATCTCGTCCAGCCGGTGCGGCTTCACGATCGCGGTGATGAGCTTCATGCGTCAACCTTCTTGCTCGCGGCGGCAACGGGGGCGGGGGCGGCGGTGCTCCGGGAGGAGGAGCCGCCGCCGGCTCCGCTGAAGTCGTAGGCGGTCTCGGCGTGCTCGACCTGGTCGATGCCGGAGACCTCGTCGTCCTCGGTGACCCGCATCCCGATCGTCTTGTCGAGCAGGAAGGCGAGTACCGCGGATGCCACGAGAGAGTAGGCGAGGACGGCGAAGACTCCGATCGCCTGCTTGCCGAGCTGCTCCAGGCCGCCGCCGTAGAAGAGGCCCGCCACGTCGGACTGGACCCCGCCGGTGGCGAAGAGGCCGACGAGGAGGGAGCCGAGGACACCGCCGACGAGGTGGACTCCGATGACGTCGAGGGAGTCGTCGTAGCCGAACTTGTACTTCAGGCCGACGGCCATGGCGCACACGACACCGGCGATGACGCCGATGGCGATCGCGCCGAGCGGGGAGACGGCGCCGCCGGAGGGGGTGATGGCGACGAGGCCCGCGACCGCGCCGGAGGCGGCGCCCAGGGTGGTGAAGGAGCCGTGGCGCAGCTTCTCGTACCCGAGCCAGGCGAGCATGGCGGCGGCGGTGGCGACCTGCGTGTTGACGAACATGACCGCGCCGACGCCGTCGTCGTTGCCGAGCCAGGAGCCCGCGTTGAAGCCGAACCAGCCGAACCACAGCAGGCCGGCGCCGAGCATCACGAGCGGGAGGCTGTGCGGGCGCATCGGGTCCTTCTTGAACCCGACGCGCTTGCCGATGACCAGGATCACGCCGAGGGCCGCGGCGCCCGCGTTGATGTGGACGGCGGTACCGCCGGCGAAGTCGATGACCCCGAGCTCGAAGAGCCAGCCGCCGGCGCCCCACACCCAGTGGGCGACGGGGAAGTAGACGATGGTGACCCAGAGGGTGATGAAGAGGGCCCACGCGCTGAACTTGACGCGGTCGGCCAGCGCACCGCTTATCAGCGCCGGGGTGATGATCGCGAACATCAGCTGGAAGACGGCGAAGACGTAGACCGGGATGGTGTAACCGTCCCACAGCTCGGTGATGCCGATGCCGCTGAGTCCCACGTAGTCGGAGGTCCAGCCGATGAGCGAGCCGGAGTCGGCGCCGAAGGCGAGGCTGAATCCGTAGAGGACCCAGAGGATCGTGACGATCCCGAGGCTGATGAAGCTCATCATCAGCATGTTGAGGCTGCTCTTGACGCGGACCATGCCTCCGTAGAAGAAGGCGAGTCCCGGGGTCATCAGCATGACCAGGGCGGAGCAGATGAGCATGAACCCGGTGTTCGCGGAAGACAGCGTGGGGGCGTCTGCCGCGAGGGTCGTGATGGCTGATGCCATCGGCGTCTCCTCGTCGTCGGTACGTTCGCGTGCGGGCGATCGTGAAAACCTGAGCGGCGCTGGTTCGTGAATCAGGCCTGAGGGGTGTTCCGGCCCGGGGGGCTGGCCGGTTATTGGCCCTGAGATTCGCGCAGGCCGGTTTCCGGCGGCGCCGCCAGGTGTTTCGCCCCGATGACGAAGGCGTCCGGGCTGTTACAGCCCGATGAACACGGCAACCATCAATTGAGCAACCACGACGGCGAGCAACCACCTCCGCGAGAGCGGCGCCGGTTCAGGCGCAAAAAACAGAAACCCGGCCGCGGCGATGACCCGGGGAACCTGGCTGGGGGAGCCTGATCGGGCTTCACGGGGTGACTGCCGCGGCCGGGGGCCTTGGGATCGGCCGGGTGGCCGTCAGACGGCCTCCGCTGCCTCGGGGAGGCGGGAGGCGAGGTGGTCGGTCAGCCGCACCACGTCGGCGACGTCGCCGTACTCACGCGCGGCGGCGTCGACGGTCTTGCGCAGCCGGGTGTTCACCCGTTCGGACCGCACCTTTCCCGCCACGTCGAGGGCGCGGCCGACGAGGACCGTGGCCTGCTCGGGCTCGCGCTGGAGCAGGTGCACGGTGGCCATGCCGATGAGGTTGAGGGCGTAGGAGCGCTGGTGCTCCTCGTCCTTCTCGAAGAGCTCGACGGCGCGCTCCATGACCGGCTCGGCGAGGGAGGCGTACATGGGGCTGCGGCCCGCCACGTAGGCCAGGTCCCGGTAGGAGTGGGAGTTCTCGCCGTTGAGCTCGGCCTCGGAGAAGAAGCGGATCCAGTCGGGCTCGGGCTCGGAGTCGAAGCCGACGTCGGAGAAGGTGTCCTCGGCCATCCGCACGGCCCGCTTGCAGCGGCTGGGCTGGCCCATGTTGGCGTAGGCGCGGGCCTCCATCGCATACAGCATGGCCTGGGTACGGGGCCCCGCGCAGTCGCGGCTGCCGTACTGGGCCAGGTGGATGAGCTCCAGGGCGTCCTCGGGGCGGCCCAGGTGGATCATCTGGCGGCTCATGCTGGAGAGGATGTACGAGCCCAGGGGCTTGTCCCCGCCCTCCTTGGCGGCGTGCAGCGCGAGGACGAAGTACTTCTGCGCGGTGGGGTGCAGGCCGATGTCGTAGCTCATCCAGCCGGCGAGTTCGGCGAGTTCGGCGGCGACCTTGAAGAGCCGCTTCATGACCGGCGCCGGGTGGTTCTCCTGGAGCAGGTCGGTGACCTCGTGGAGCTGGCCCACGACGGCCTTGCGGCGCAGTCCGCCGCCGCACTGGGCGTCCCACTGGCGGAACATCACGGTGGTGGCTTCGAGGAGGTCCACCTCGGGTTCGGAGAGCCGGGGCGGCCGGTGGCCGCTCAGGGCGCCCGCCGGCCCCGCCTCCCGGGGTCCCGGGTCGGCGGCCGGAACCGGTACGAGCCAGCGCTGCATGGGCTCGATGAGGGCGGGGCCGGCGGACAGGGCGAGCGAGGTCCCGAGGAAGCCGCGGCGGGCCAGCATCAGGTCGCTGCGGGAGAACTCGCCGAGCAGCTCGATGGTCTGCGCTCCGGCCCAGGGCAGGTCGACGCCGGAGACGGAGGGGGTCTGGTGGGCGGTGCGCAGGCCGAGGTGCTCGATGGCGACGACGGAGCCGAAGCGCTCGGAGAACAGCTCGGACAGGATCCGCGGGACGGGCTCGCGGGGCTGTTCGCCGTCGAGCCAGCGGCGGACCCGCGAGGTGTCGGTGCTGATGTGGTGGGCGCCCATCTGGCGGGCGCGGCGGTTGACCTGGCGGGCGAGCTCGCCCTTGGACCAGCCGCTGCGGACGAACCAGGACGTCAGCTGTTCGTTGCGGACGGTGGCGTCCTGCGACACGTCGGACTCCGCACTCGTTCCGCTTGCGCCGTTGCCGCTCACTGGAACGCCCCCATCCGTCAGCCTCTTCAACACGAA
Organism: Streptomyces sp. AP-93; assembly: GCF_022808175.1. Classification (GTDB taxonomy): domain Bacteria; phylum Actinomycetota; class Actinomycetes; order Streptomycetales; family Streptomycetaceae; genus Streptomyces. Next base: position 127,717 of record NZ_JALGBX010000015.1, read on the forward strand.
ACCCAGTCGGGAAACGGTCTTCACAGGTCCTTCACGCCTTGCCTCCGGCATACCCGCGAACACGTCTCCCTCCGCGCTTCATGCACCGAAAGTAATCCTACGATCACCCCTTCGGCGAGGTCGATCCCGGAAACGCCACCATTCGCCACCCCTTCGAATGAACTCGCCACCCGCCAGGCGCGATTCACTTGACACGAAGGCGGGACCGATCGGTTGGACAGGAGTGCGCCGGGGCGCGCGCGGCGAGGAGTGCGCCGGGCATCCGGGCGCCCAGCGCCGTAACCAGCCGACGTCGTCACCAGCCGATGTCGTAACCACCGGCACGTCCGACCCGTTGGAGGGGGCATGGGCATGGGCTTCACGATCGGCGGCAGCCGCGGCACCAAGGAGTTCCGTTCCGGCGCTCGGCGCCGCGGCCGGACGTCGGAGTGCACGACGGTGGCGGAGTACACCGGACTCTGGGGCTGGGACGTGATCCCCGGCGCCCGGGCCGCGGGGCCCGCACGCGACTGCTCCTGCGGTCATACGAGTTGTGGTGCGCCGGGGGCGCATCCGCTGGGCCTCGCTCCGACGGTCCCGGCCGGCGCCACCCTCGACGAGGTCACCGAGACCTGGAGCGGGTACCCGGGAGCCGCCGTGCTGCTCCCCGTCGGCCGCTCCTTCGACGTCATCGAGGTCGCCGAGGAGGCCGGGCGGCGGGCGCTGGTCCGGCTGGAGCGGATGGGCCTGCCGCTCGGCCCGGTGACCGCGACCCCGGACGGTCGGGCCCAGTTCTTCGTCGCCCCGGGGGCGGCCGCCGGGCTGCCGCAGCTGCTGTACCGGATGGGCTGGGACGACGCCGGTCTCGATCTGCGCGCGCTGGGCCAGGGGTCCTACGTCACCGCCCCGCCCTCGGACTTCGCGGGCCTCGGCCCCGTGAGCTGGATGCGCCCGCCGGCTCTGGACTCGGCCGGGGATCCCCCGCAGGCCCGCCTCCTGCTGGGCACCCTCGCCTACCTCTGCCACCGGCTGCGCCGGTCCTAGGCACTAGGGGCATGGCAGTGCCCCCGGGTCCTGGGGACCTCGGGGGCACTGGCCGGCGTAAGAGCGTCGGGAGCGTGGGAGCGTTCAGTCGCCGATCAGGGCGTCGACGAAGGCCTCCGGCTCGAAGGGCGCCAGGTCGTCCGCGCCCTCACCGAGGCCGATGAGCTTGACCGGGACGCCGAGCTCGCGCTGCACCGCGATGACGATGCCGCCCTTGGCGGTGCCGTCGAGCTTGGTCAGCACGATGCCGGTGATGTCCACGACCTCCGCGAAGACACGCGCCTGGGTCAGGCCGTTCTGCCCGGTGGTGGCGTCCAGGACCAGCAGGATCTCGTCGAGCGGGCCGTGCTTCTCCACGACGCGCTTGACCTTGCCGAGCTCGTCCATCAGACCGGTCTTGGTGTGCAGCCGGCCCGCCGTGTCGATGAGCACCACGTCGGCGCCCTCGGCGATGCCCTCCTTGACCGCGTCGTAGGCGATCGAGGCCGGGTCGCCGCCCTCGGGGCCGCGTACGGTGCGCGCCCCGACCCGCTCGCCCCAGGTCTGGAGCTGGTCGGCGGCGGCGGCGCGGAAGGTGTCCGCCGCGCCGAGCACGACGCTGCGGCCGTCGGCGACGAGCACCCGGGCGAGCTTGCCGGTGGTGGTGGTCTTGCCGGTGCCGTTCACGCCGACGACCATCACGACGGCGGGGGTGTCCACGCCGCTCTCGGTCTTCACCGCGCGGTCGAAGTCGGTGCCGAGGAGCGCGACCAGCTCCTCCTTCAGCAGGGCGCGCAGATCGGCGGGGGTGCGGGTGCCGAGCACCTTGACCCGCTCGCGGAGCCGGTCCACCAGCTCCTGGGTCGGCGCGACACCCACGTCGGCGATGAGGAGGGTCTCCTCGATCTCCTCCCAGGTGTCCTCGTCGAGGTGCTCGCGGGAGAGCAGCGTGAGCAGCCCCTTGCCGAGCGTGTTCTGCGACCGGGCGAGGCGGGCGCGCAGCCGGACCAGGCGGCCGGCGGTGGGCTCGGGCACCTCGATCTCGGGCGCGGCCGGAACCTCGGCGACGGGGGCTTCGGGCTCCGCGACCGGGGCCTCGGCCTCGGCCTCGGGCAGCACGACCTCTTCGATCGTGCGGCGCGGCTCTTCCGCCGTCGGTGCGGCGTCCTCCCCCACCTGCGGTTCGGCGGGCGGGGCAGTGATGGTCGGCGTGCTGGGCGGGGCCGTGGGGGGCAGCTGCTTCTTCTTGCGGCTGCTGACCACGAGCCCGCTGATCGCACCGACCGCGACCAGGGCGATGACTACGGCAAGGATGAGGATTTCCATAACCTGTCCAGTATGCGTGACCTGGCCGACGGCACCTCGTTCTCCAGGCGGGGCTTTGCACCCCGCGGGCCGGGCTGGTCCGTCGCTCGGCCGCGTGTCGGCGAGAAGCCCTTCGGGGCGGAGTCACAACGGGCCCAGTATCGGATACGGGCGCGGTCGGCGCTGAGCGCCCATGGGTTGTCGCGGCCCATGCCGTGGACCGCGACAACCCATGACTCCTGGGGTATCACACAGGGCAGTAAGCCTCTATTTGTGGTTTTTGCGGCAAATCTACGATGATGAGCAACCCCCATCACGCCCCCACCTCCCCCACGGAGTACACCTATGTCTGCCGAGACCGCCGTCGAGTCGCGCGGCCTGGAGCCCGTCCCGGACTCCGAGCGCCGCGGCCGGGTCCGCGAGCTCGTCCCGACCTGGGTCGCCGCCAACATCAGCGTGCTGCTGCTGACCATGGGCGCCGGTCTCGTCATCTTCAACAAGCTGAACATCTGGCAGGTGCTCGTCGTCGCGATCGCCGCGCCCGTCGTCTCCTACGGGATCGTCGGACTCATATCCATCGCGGGCAAGCGCGGCGGCGCCCCCGGCATGGCGCTCTCCCGGGCCGTCTTCGGCCAGCGCGGCAACCTCTTCCCCGGAGCCCTGATCTGGGTCGCCCGCTGGGGCTGGGAGACCATCAACGCGGTCAGCGGCGCCTACGCCGTCCTGACCGTCCTCGACCTGGTCTTCGGCATCAAGAAGAACACCGCGCTGATCGTCGTCACCCTGCTCTTCTTCGTCGGCTGCACCTTCCTGGTCTCCGGCCTCGGCATCAACGCGCTGCGCGTCTGCTCCAAGTGGTCCACGTACTTCTTCGGCGCCTTCAGCGTGCTCGTGCTGGGCTACCTGATCGCCGAGACCGACTGGTCGGCCGTCTTCGCCAAGCCCGCCGGCTCCACCGCGATGATGATCGCGGGCATCGGCACCATCGCGGCCGGCGGCATCAGCTGGGTCCCCTCGGGCCCGGACTTCACCCGCTACCTGCCCCGTACCGCCTCCGCCAAGGGCATGGTCGGCGCGACCATCGGCGGCGCGGCCGTCGTCGTGATCCCGATGGTGCTCATGGGCGCGGTGATGGCCGTCGCCACTCCCGACCTGGCCACCGCGCAGGACCCGGTGTCCTTCATCGGCGAACTGCTGCCGACCTGGATCGCGGTCCCGTACCTGCTGATCGCGCTCGTCGGCATGCTCCTCATCAACTCGATGTCCATGTACTCGGCGGGCTTCACCGCCCAGACCCTCGGCATCAAGGTCCCGCGCGCGGCGGCGGTCAGCGTCAACGCCGTCATCAGCCTGGTCTTCGGCTTCCTGCTGATGGTGGTCGCGACCAGCTTCTTCGGCTCGTTCATCTCCTTCCTGACCTTGCTGGCCGTGGCCTTCTCCGCCTGGATCGGCGTCTTCGGCGTGGACATGCTGCGCCGCACCTCCTACGACGGGGCCGCGCTGCTGGACACCACGCGGAGCAGCGCCTACTGGTACCGGGGCGGTTTCGCCTGGCAGGCCATGACCGCCTGGGGCCTGGCCCTGGTGGTGGGCCTGCTGTTCACGAAGGTCGACTGGTTCAGCGGCCCGCTCGCCAGCACCTGGATCGGGCAGAACGGCCTGGGCTGGGCGGCGGGCATCGTCACCTCGGCCGCGCTGTACGCGGTCCTGCCGCGCACCCCGGCGGCTCCGAATGCCCCGGAGGCCGTTCCGGTGGCCCCGGAGGCCGCGGCGGCCGCCGCGCAGGAGCGGGTCCCCGCCGGATCCCTGTCCAACTGACGCCACGTCAGCTAACGTCCCCCTTCGCCCGCCCACCCACCTCCGGCGAAGGGGGACTTCTCCATGCCCATCACCGTGGCCCGGTTCAACCTCATCGACCCGAACGGCACCCCGGAAACCCTCTCCGCCCGCTACAAGGCCGCACTGGAGATGGCGAAGTACGCGGACGACCGCGGGATCGACACCATCCAGACCGAAGAGCACCACGGCACCGACAACAACTGGCTGCCCTCCCCCTTCGCCTTCGCGGGCGCGGTCTTCGGCGCCACCCGCCGGATCGCGGTCACCGTCTCGGCGATCATCGGCCCGCTGTACGACCCCCTGAAGGTCGCCGAGGACATCGCCGTACTCGACCTGCTCAGCGGCGGCCGCCTCGTCACGGTGGCCGGCATCGGCTACCGGCCCGAGGAGTACGAACAGCACGGCGTGGAGTGGGGCCGGCGCGGCAAGCTCCAGGACGAGCTGCTGGAGACCCTGCTGAAGGCGTGGACCGGCGAGCCGTTCGAGTTCCGCGGCCGTACCGTACGGGTCACCCCGCGGCCCTTCACCCAGCCGCACCCGCTGCTCCTGGTCGGCGGCAGCTCCCAGGCGGCGGCCCGCCGGGCGGCCCGCCTGGGACTGCCGTTCTTCCCGAGCGCGCACCTGCCCGAGCTGGAGGCGTACTACCACGCGCAGCTCGCGGAGTACGGCACGGAGGGCTTCTGCATGATGCCGGCGGCCGAGACCCCACTGCTGCACATCGCGGAGGACCCGGACCGGGCGTGGGACCAGTACGGCGAGCGGTTCCTGCACGAGGCCGGGATGTACGCGTCCTGGCAGTCCAAGGACATCCGCAGCGCCGTACGGTCGGGCGCGCACACGGTGGCGGAGCTGCGCGCCGAGGGCGTGTACCGCATCCTCACCCCGGACGAGGCGGTCGCGTACGCCCGCGGCGCCGGCGAGGCGGGGAACCTGGTGCTGCACCCGCTGTGCGGCGGGATGCCCATCGACGAGGGATGGCGGAGCCTGCAACTCCTGTGCGAGCAGGTACTGCCCCGCCTCAAGGACTGAGACGGGGCAGTACCTGCTGTGAGAGGAGAGGGGCTGTTGGCGGGGTTGGTCAGCCCATCTCCTCCAACGCCTTGCCCTTGGTCTCCGGCACCCATTTGAGGATGAACGGGATCGAGAGCACGGCGAAGACCGTGTAGATGACGTAGGCGCCGGACAGGTTCCAGTCCGACAGGGACGGGAACGACACCGTGATGACCCAGTTGGCGATCCACTGGGCGGCGGCGGCCACGCCGAGGGCGGCGGCGCGGATGCGGCCGGGGAACATCTCCCCGAGCAGCACCCAGACGACCACGCCCCAGGACAGCGCGAAGAAGAGGACGAAGCAGTTGGCCGCGACCAGGGCCACGATGCCCTGGGCGTGCGGCAGCGCGATGTCGTCGCCCGCGCCGGACTTGTACGAGAAGGCCCAGGCGGCGAGGCCCAGCGAGATCGCCATGCCGACGGAGCCGATGAGGGCGAGCGGCTTGCGGCCGATCCGGTCCACGAAGATCATCGCGATCACCGTGCCGATGATGTTCACGACCGAGGTCTCGAAGGAGTACAGGAACGAGGCGCTCGGGTCGATGCCGACCGACTGCCACAGCGAGGAGCTGTAGTAGAAGATCACGTTGATGCCGACGAGCTGCTGGAAGACCGACAGGCCGATGCCGATCCAGACGATGGGCAGGAAGCCCCTCTTCCCGCCGAGCAGGTCCTTGAAGGTGGACTTGTGCTCGGAGCGCATGGCGTGCTCGATGTCCGCGACGCGGCCGTCGAGGTCGATGTGCTCGCCCTCGACCTCGGCGAGCACCTTGCGCGCCTCGGCGTTGCGGCCGACGGAGATCAGGAAGCGCGGGGATTCCGGGATCACGAAGGACATCAGCCCGTAGAGCACGGCCGGGACCACCATCACGCCGAGCATCCACTGCCAGGCTTCCAGGCCGCCGATCTCGCCGCGCTGGTCGCCGCCCGCGAGGTTGAGGATCCCCCAGTTGACGAGCTGGGAGATGGCGATGCCGATGACGATCGCGGCCTGCTGGAAGGAGGCGAGCCGGCCGCGGTACGCGGGCGGGGAGACCTCGGCGATGTAGGCCGGGCCGATGACCGAGGCCATGCCGATGCCGAAGCCGCCGATGATCCGCCACACCGCCAGGTCCCAGAGCGCGAAGGGCAGGGCCGAGCCGATGGCGCTGGCGGTGAAGAGCACGGCCGCGATCTGCATGCAGCGGATGCGGCCGATCCGGTCGGCGATGCGGCCGGCGGTGGCGGCGCCCAGCGCGCAGCCGATCAGAGCGGCGGCGATCACCTGGGCGAGGGTGGCGGGCCCTACGTCGAAGCGGTCCCGGATCGCGACGACCGCGCCGTTGATGACGGAGCTGTCGTAGCCGAAGAGGAATCCACCCATGGCGGCGGCCGCGGTGATGAAGATGACGTGCCCGAGGTGGTCGGGCCGCGATGCCGGGGCGCCGCCCGAGGCCGAGCCCCGCGCTGTGCTGCTGCTCGTCAAGGTCTGCTCCTGCGTGCTGCCCGGCTGCGGGGACGGGCGGGTGGGCGTAATTCCTTCCAGTGGCGCACAGGTCAAGATCGGGCACCACCCGAAGGGATACGGCGGGAGCGAGCCTATGTGTTCATTTCTTGAAGTCAAGAGGAGGGGTGGGTGGGTATCTCGCCGCCATCGACGGGAACTGAGCGGGACTTGAGGTTCATTTCTTGAAAGAATCGCGGCTGACGCGTGTCACCCTGGACGCCACCGGGACACCATCGGGGATTTCACCGGAGCCGCTGGCTGATGACCTTCGATACCCCGTCGCCCTGCATCGAGACCCCGTAGAGCGCGTCGGCGACCTCCATCGTCCGCTTCTGGTGCGTGATCACGATCAGCTGTGAGCTCTCCTGCAGCTCCTCCATGATCCGGATCAGCCGCTGGAGGTTGGTGTCGTCGAGCGCGGCCTCCACCTCGTCCATCACGTAGAACGGGCTGGGCCGCGCCTTGAAGATGGACACCAGCAGGGCCACGGCGGTCAGCGAGCGCTCGCCGCCCGAGAGCAGCGACAGCCGCTTGACCTTCTTGCCCGGCGGCCGGGCCTCGACGTCGACGCCGGTGGTGAGCATGTTGTCCGGATCCGTCAGGATCAGCCGGCCCTCGCCGCCGGGGAACAGCCGCGAGAAGACACCCTCGAACTGACGGGCCGTATCCCGGTAGGCCTCCGTGAAGACCTGCTCGACCCGCTCGTCGACCTCCTTCACGACCTGAAGGAGGTCGGCTCTGGTCTTACGCAGGTCCTCCAGCTGCTCGCTCAGGAACTTGTGCCGCTCCTCCAACGCCGCGAACTCCTCCAGCGCCAGCGGGTTGACCTTGCCGAGCTGCTGGTAGGCCCGCTCGGCCGCCTTCAGCCGCTTCTCCTGCCGGGCGCGCACGAAGGGCTCCGGACCGGCATCCCCCGCCGCAGCGTCCCGGGCCTCCCCGTCCGTCGACGGGCTCGGCGGCACCGGCTGGTCCGGCCCGTACTCGGCGACGAGCCCCTGGGCCGCCATCCCGAACTCCTCCAGCGCACGGCTCTCCACCTGCTCGATCCGCATGCGCTTCTCGGCGCCGAGCACCTCGCCGCGGTGCACGGAGTCCGTGAGCTTGTCGAGCTCGCCCTTCAGGCCGCGGCCCAGGCCCCGGGCCTCGTCGAGCTCGCGCTCCCGCACGCCCTTCGCGTACTCGGCCGAGGTGCGCTCCCCGACGGCGCGGGTCAGCGACACCTCGATGTGTGCGAGCAGCTGGCGGGCTCCGGCGGCGACGGCCGCGGCCACCTGCGCCTCGTACCGCAGCCGTTCCCGGCGGCGCTCGGCCCGGGCACGGGCCTCCCGCTCGGCCCTGGCCCCGCGGTCGAGGGAATCGGCGCGGCCCGCGAGCCCCTTGACCCGCTCCTCATGGGTCCTGAGCTGCAGCCGGGCCTCCATCTCGGTCTGCCGCGCGTTCGCCCCGTCGGCCGCGAGCCGGTCCCTGCGCGAGGTGTCCGGCTCCTCTTCCGCAGGCATCTCCTCGGCAACGGCGAGCCGTTCCGCGCACTCCTCTACGTCGGCCAGCGCCTGCTCCAGCGCGTCCTGCGCCGTGGCTGCGGCCGCGGCGGCGCGCTCGGCTTCGCCCAGTGCCCCCTTCGCCTGCCCGGCGAGCCGCCCGAGCTGCTGCGCGACCCCGGCCCGGGCCCGCTCGACGGCCCGCCGGAGCTCCCCGAGCTCCTCGACCCGGGCCCCGGCCACCACCCGGCGCGCATCCGCGGCCGCCTTCTCGCCCGCCAGCACCAGACACCGGCCGTCCAGCCGGGCCAGCTCCGCCGCGGCCTCGTCGACGGCGGCCTGCACCTCGATCAGGCTCGGCACCCCGGCGGACCCGCCGTGCGCGAGGTGCGCCCCGAGCACGTCCCCGTCGGCGGTCACGGCCACCAGCTCGGGCCGCGCGGCCACCAGCGCCTCGGCCTCATCGAGCCCCCCGACCACCACGAAGTCCCGCAACACCCACGCCACGGCCCGCACCACCTCGGCGTCCCCCCGCACGAGCCCCCCGGCGGCAACCGCCACCTCCCGAGCCCCACCGACCACGCCACCCGCAAAAACCGCCACCCCAGGCACACTCGGCCCCACCCCAGAAACCACCGGCGCAGGCGCACTCAGCCCCACCGCAGAAACCGCCGGCGCAGGCGCACTCAGCCCCACCGCAGAAACCGCCGGCGCAGGCGCACTCAGCCCCACCGAAGAAGCCACCGGACCCGGCGCACTCAGCCCCGCCCCAGAACCCGCCGCCCCAGGCACACTCGGCCCCGCCGCGGAAACCGCCGGACCCGGCGCACTCAGCCCCGCCCCGGAAACCGCCGGCCCAGGCACACTCAGCCCCGCCGGCGTTTGAGGCGCGGGGTCTGGGGCGGAGCCCCAGTTTCGGGAAGGGGCGGGGTGGGGGAAAACCGCCCCCGCCGCGACCCCGTCGGCAGCCCCGGCCCCGGAAACCTGCTCCAGGCCCGCGAGGCCAACACCGCTTCCCGGAGTCGAATCCGAATCCAAATCCGGAGCAGCCGGGGCCGGACCCGCTGCGGGCACCTGGGCCTGGCCCGGGACTCCGGTCCCAGCCACCAACCCGCCGGAGGCCACCGCCTGGCCCGGGACCCCGGCCCCCGCCACCACACCGCCGGAGGCGGAGGCGGAGGCCACCGCCCCCGGAGTGATCAGGAACGCGGCCCTGCCCGCATCGCCCTCCCGCAAGTACCGGATCGCTCCGGCCGCCGCCGCCGTCGACGTGACGGCCACCGCGTCCGCCGCCGCACCCAGCGCCGCCGCCACCGCGACCTCGTACCCCGGGGTCACGGACAGCCGCTGCGCCGCAGGCCCGAGCAACCCCTCCAGCCGCGCCGCGAGCAGCTCCGCCGTGCCGTCCTTGCGGCGCAGCCCCATCGCCAGGGCGTCCCGTCGCGCCGACACCGCCGCCCGCGAACGCTCCGCCGCCGCCAGCGCGTCCCGGGTCTCCCCGAGTCCGGCCTCCGCCGCCGCCAGCTCGGCCCGAGCCTCCTCGTACTCCCCCGGTCCGGAGCCGGCAGCGCCCTCACCCGCCCCCGGGGACTCCTCCCCGACTTCCTCCGCCAGCGCCTCGTACTCCTCGCGCGCCTCCTCCGCCCGCGCCCGCGCCCCGTCCCGCGCCACGACCAGCCGGTCGATCTCCGCCTGGGCCGCGCCCGCGCGGGAGCGGGCCGCGCCGAGCCGGCCCGTCAGCCGCGCCAGCGCCTCGCGCCGGTCGGCGATGGCCCGCGCCACGTCCCGTAGCCGCCGTTCCTCGTCGGCCAGCGAACGCTCCAGGTCGGCCCGGTGGGCGACGGTGTCCTCCAGTGCCCGCGCGGCCGCTTCCTGTGCGGCCGTCAGCTCCGCCTCCTGCTCGCGGATCCGTGCGGCCTCCTTCTCCATCTCCTCCGGGTCGCGGCCCCGCCGCTCGTCCTCGGCCGGCGCCGAAGCGGAGGTGACCCGGGCGTCCGCCAGCGACACCGTCCCGCGCACCCGCTCGGCGAGCTGGGACAGCTCGTACCAGGTCTGCTGCGCCCGCTGGAGCCGTGGCGCGAGTTCGCGTACGGCCTCCTCGAGTTCGGACTCCCGCCGCACGGCCGCCGCGAGCTGCGCCTCGGCCGCGTCCTTGCGTTCCTTCAGCGCCGCCTCGTCCGCGATCTCCGCGTCGAGCGCACCCTTCAGCGTCACGAGGTCGTCGGCGAGCAGCCGCAGCCGTGCGTCCCGCAGGTCAGCCTGGATCACGGCTGCCCGCCGGGCCACGGCCGCCTGCCGTCCCAGGGGCTTCAGCTGCCGCTGCAGCTCGTTGCCCAGGTCCTGCACGCGCGCGAGATTGGCCTGCATCGCGTCCAGCTTCCGCAGCGCCTTCTCCTTGCGCTTGCGGTGCTTGAGCACCCCGGCCGCCTCCTCGATGAAGGCGCGGCGGCCCATCGGATCGGCGTGCAGTACGGAGTCCAGCTGGCCCTGTCCGACGATGACGTGCATCTCGCGGCCGATGCCGGAGTCGGAGAGCAGTTCCTGGATGTCGAGGAGGCGGCAGGTGTCGCCGTTGATCTGGTACTCGCTGCTGCCGCCGCGGAACATGATCCGCGTGATGGTGACCTCGGCGTACTCGATGGGCAGCGCGCCGTCGGAGTTGTCGATGGTGAGCGAGACCTCGGCGCGGCCCAGCGGCGGGCGGCCGGTGGTGCCGGCGAAGATGACGTCTTCCATCTTCCCGCCGCGCAGGGACTTCGCCCCTTGTTCGCCCATGACCCAGGAGAGCGCGTCCACCACATTGGACTTGCCGGAGCCGTTGGGGCCCACGACACAGGTGATGCCCGGCTCGAAGCGCAGGGTGGTCGCGGAGGCGAAGGATTTGAAGCCACGCAGGGTCAGGGACTTGAGGTGCACGCCGCCGGACTCTACCTTTCACGTTCGGTTTCGCCCATGAAGGTGCAGGGCACATCAGACGTTAAAGGAATGGGCCCCCCACCTGGCGCAACGCCGCCCGGCGGCCTTGTCCGAGGTGGGAAAGGCGGAAGGAAAGCAGAGAAGGGAAGAGCGGAAAGAAAGAAGGGACGCCGAAGCGTCCCTTGCAGATCATGCGGTTCCGTTGATCGAGCGACGAGGGAGCGCGGATCAGGTGAGCGCAGGCTCCGCCTGGGGTACGTCGAGGTCGATGCTGTCAAGCAACGAGTCTCCGTGCTGTGCGGCGGCCGCGTTCAGAGCGTCGTTTTCGGACTGGATTCGTCCGAGCTCGGACTCGAGGTCCTGGACGCGCTGCTGAAGCCGTCGCATCTCGGCGAGGAGTCGCGGGTCGGAACCGCCGACGTAACCGAGAAGCGCCTTTGCCATGATGGATGGTCCTCCACACTGAGTGACCGACCGAAGCGGTGTGGGTCGTGAGGGAATCGCACCCGCGGATGTCCGGCAGCGACTGTCAGTCACTGCATCGATCTTTGGCTGACACTGTGTACTGCCAGCACTGCCAAACAGCTCAGGTGCGCGGGGCTTCCAGCGTCTCACCAAAAAGTTTGACGGTCAACACGATCACGCCCCGTATCGGCGGGCATCCCGGGCCCCGCAAGGGGCGTGGAGATCATCCTCGTCTCCGAGCCTTCCACGAATCCGCCGCGGCGGCAACGCGTCGGCGATGAATGCGCAGTTCCGACCGCATGCGGACCATCCGGCGATGTGTTCAGTACATGATCAGTCGATCGCTCACCGGATCGCGAACCCGTCGTAGCCGCCGCGCGGTGTGCCCCAGATCTCCGTCACCCCGTCCACCTTCCCGGGCGTGTCGGCGCCGTGCAGCCACTCCAGGAGCCGGTGGCAATTCTCACGTTGACCTTCGGCCACCACCTGTACTCGCCCGTCGTCCAGGTTGAGCGCGAAGCCGGTCAGTCCGCCGATCTCCATGGCGTTGGCCCTGGTGAACCAGCGGAAGCCCACTCCCTGTACACGGCCGCGCACCCAGGCGGTCATCCGCACGTCTTCATTCATGCCTGAACGCTAACCGGGCAAACAATTCCGGGTCACCTCACCCCCTATCGCCATGGCGTACAGTCGCGCAGCAACGAGCTCACCCATTTGGGTGAGTAAAGGTTGATCTTGCAGTGCTGATCCCGCAGTGCTGATCTCAAACCCCAGGAAGGTGAGCCGCGATGGGACGCCACCGACTCCACGCCGCGCCGCGCCCCGGTGCCAAGCGCCGCGCCGCCCTGCGAGGCGGTCTGCTCGGCGCATCCGTGGCCGTGGTCCTCGGCACGGCTGCCGTCACCACGGGCGTCGTCCCGGTCGGCTCCTCCTTCCCCTACGTAGGGGTCACGGCCGCGGGCTCCGACGCGAAGACCGCGGACGCCAAGACCCAGGCCTCGCCGAGCCCCGAGAGCGCGCTGGCGCAGCAGGGCGGCCTCGCCAACCTCTCCGGCCGGGCTTCCGCGGGAGCGAGCACCCCTTCCTCCTCCCCCACTCCCACTCCCTCCGCCTCGCCGACCCCGTCGGCCAGCCCTTCCCCGTCCCCCTCCACCTCCACGAAGCCGGCGAAGACCCCGGAGGCGAGCCCCACCCCGACCCCGGTGAAGCCGAAGCCCTCCGCGCCGAAGCCTTCCGCCCCCGCGGCCCCGGCGGCCCCGCCCACCTCGGCCGGGCACTCCGCCGAGGAGAGTGCCGTACTCACCCTGGTGAACCAGGAGCGCGCACAGGCGGGCTGCGGTCCGGTCCGGGCGAACCCGCCGCTGGCGGGGCTGGCCGGAGCCTTCAGCAAGGACATGGCCGTCCGGGGCTTCTTCGACCACACCGACCCCGACGGCAACACCCCCTGGGACCGCGCCACCAAGGCCGGCATATCGGGGATGGGCGGCGAGAACATCGCCCGCGGGCAGGGTGACGCGGGGGCCGTGATGAAGGCCTGGATGAACAGCCCGGGCCACAAGGCGAACATCCTCAACTGCGAGTTCCGCACCCTGGGCGTCGGCGTGCACAACGCCGCCGGCGGCCCCTGGTGGACCCAGGACTTCGGCTTCTAACAGCGAAACGGGCGGGGGCACGGTCACGCGCGGCGGATATCGCCGCGCGTGACCGTGCCCCCGCCCGTTTCTCCGTACCCCGCAGGCGCCCCGGCCGGGCGGGCAGCGCCCGGCACCGGGGCCGTACGTCAGCCCGTCAGACCGACGCCAGGGCGGCGCGCCCGGCGAGCAGGACACGGGTCTGCTCGGTGACGCGGCCGCCGAGGTGCTCGGCGGTGGCGATGTCGGCCTTGTGGACGAACTCGGCACCCTGGTCACTGTTGGACTGCGCGGCGGCGCCGTCGAAGAAGCCGAGGCGGTTGAGGTCGTTCTCGGAGCCGGTGCTGGAGTTCCAGCCCGGCTTCAGGCCCAGGTTGACCCAGCTCATGCCGTGCTGCGAGGCCAGCGTCTGGAAGTAGTCGAGGGTGTTTCCCTTGTCGCCGGACTTGGAGCCGGAGTTGGTGAAGCCCGCGGCGACCTTGTCCTGCCAGCCGCCCGCGAACCAGATCTTCGAGGTGGCCTCGGCGAAGACGTGGAAGGCGCCGGAGGCGGTGCCCATGTAGGTCGGAGCGCCGAAGACGATCGCGTCGGACGCGGTCAGGAGCTCCCACTGCGCGTCGTCGATCTCGTCGACCTTGATCAGGTGCACGATCGCACCGGCGTCGAGGGCGCCGGCCTTGACGGCCTCGGCGATCACGGCGGTGTGGCCGAAGCCGGAGTGGTAGGCGATCGAGACGACGGGGGTGTAGGTGATTGCGGACAAGACGGATCTCCCTCGGAAAACACCGCGGTGGGTCACGGTGCTGTGCGGCGCGGTAACTACCCCGAGGAAAGCACTAACTTTTCGAAAGCGCAAGCCGAGTGGACTGCGCTGCGTAGTAGTACGCTAAATCCATGCAGACTCCAGGGTGTGGCGAGGCCGGGGACGACGGCGCGCCCGAACAGGGCTCCGATACCTCCGGTGCCATCGGTGCCTTCGATGTGTTCGCTCGTGCGTGCCCGTCCCGCGAGACGCTGGAACACGTCACGGGCCGCTGGGGCAGCCTCACGGTCGGTGCCCTGTCCAAGGGGCCGTGCCGTTTCAACGAGCTCCGCCGCCGCGTGGACGGCATCAGCGAGAAAATGCTCTCCCAGACCCTGCACGCACTGGAGCGCGACGGCATCGTCAACCGGGAGGCCCAGCCGACCAACCCGCCCCGGGTCGACTACGAGCTGACCCCGTTCGGCGCGGCGGTCGCGGAGCGCGTGGACGCGCTCATAGGACTCCTGGAGGACAGCATGCCCGCCGTACTCTCCTCCAGGTCCGCCTACGATGCCACGCGCGAAGGCCGCTGACAGCGCGGGCAGAAGTAGCTCGACCGGTTCATCCAGGGACGGCGCCGCATCGGAGTGCCGCAGCGCCGGCAGGGCTCGTCCTCCCGCCCGTAGGCGTCGAGGGAGCGGTCGAAGTAGCCGGACTCGCCGTTGACGTTGACGTAGAGGCTGTCGAAGCTGGTGCCGCCGACGGCCAGGGCCTCGTTCATGACGTCCCGGACATGGCCGAGGAGTTCCGCGCTCCGGGGGCGCGTGAGCGTGGCCGTGGGGCGCTCGTAGTGCAGCTTGGCGCGCCAGAGCGATTCGTCCGCGTAGATGTTGCCGACCCCGCTGATCAGCGACTGGTCGAGCAGCGCCCGCTTCACCGTGGTGCGCTTGGCGCGCAGCGCCAGGTGGTAGGCCCCCTCGTCGAAGAGCGGGTCCAGGGGGTCCCTCGCGATGTGCGCGATGACGTCGGGCAGGCCCTCCGCACTGTCGGGGACGCAGGGGTGGAGCGACAGTCCGCCGAAGGTCCGCTGGTCGACGAAGCGCAGCTCGGTCCCGGCACCGTCCCCGAAGCGCACCCGGATGCGCAGGTGCTTCTCGTCGGGGGCCCCTTCGGGCTGTACGAGGAGCTGCCCGCTCATCCCGAGGTGCCCGAGCACGGAGTGCTCACGCTCCTCCAGCGGCAGCCACAGGTACTTGCCGCGCCGCCTGGGCACCCCGAAGGTCGCCCCCGTGAGCCGCGCCGCGAAATCGGCGCCGCCGCCCTCGTGCCGGCGTACGGCGCGCGGGTGCAGGACCTCGACGGCCGTGACGGTCCGCCCGGCCACCCAGCGTTCCAGCCCGCGCCGCACCACTTCTACTTCGGGCAGCTCGGGCACGGGTTCCTCCGGAAGGGTGCGGATCGGCTCTTATGGTGAGCCTACCGGCCTGCCCTGCGGGGCCTTTCCCCTCCCCGCCCCTTCCCGAAACCGGGGGCTCCGCCCCCAGACCCCCGCGCCTCGATCGCCGGCGAGGCTGGATACAACGGGTCCGCCCCGCCGCCTGCCGGAGCAGGTGGCGGGGCGGGGAGTTCCCGGAAGAACGGGTCAGGCGTTCGACGTCGGATCGGCGGGGGTCGTCGCCCCGTCGTCCTCGGCCGGAGCCGGGGCCCCGGTCACGGCCGGAGCCTGGACCTCGGCCTGAGCCGCGCCGTCCACGGAAGTCGCCGCGGTACTGATACCGCGCCACGCAGACTCGGCCGCCTGCTGTTCCGCTTCCTTCTTGCTGCGTCCGACGCCGGAGCCGTAAGAGATTCCACCGACGCGCGCGGCGGCGGTGAAGGTCTTCTCGTGGTCCGGGCCGGTCTCGGTGACCAGGTATTCCGGCACGCCCAGACCCTTGGCGGCCGTGAGCTCCTGGAGACTGGTCTTCCAGTCCAGGCCGGCACCGAGGTTCGAGGACTTCTCGATGAGCGGGTCGAAGAGCCGGTGAACCAGCTCCGAGGCCGCGTCGAGGCCCTGATCGAGGTAGACCGCGCCGATCACCGCTTCAAGGGTGTCGGCGAGGATGGAGGCCTTGTCCCGGCCACCCGTGCCCTCTTCGCCCCGGCCGAGCCGGATGAAGGAGCCGAGTTGGAGGCCGCGGCTGACCTCCGCCAGTGCACGCGAGTTGACTACCGCGGCCCGCAGTTTGGCCAGTTGGCCTTCCGGCAGGTCGGGGTGGGTCGTGTACAGCGTGTCCGTGACCACCAGGCCCAGCACGGAGTCCCCGAGGAACTCCAGCCGTTCGTTGGTGGGCAGACCGCCGTTCTCGTACGCGTACGAGCGGTGGGTCAGCGCACGCACCAGAAGGGCGGACTCGAGTCGATACCCGAGCCGCCCTTCCAGAAGCACGTGGGACGAGGCCGCGTTGTTACTGACTGCCTGCTTCTCAGCGTTGGACAGCTCAGACATTGCGCCTCTCACCAGCCGCTCAGACCTCGAGGACCTGGCGCTTGTTGTAGGTGCCGCAGCTCGGGCACGCAATGTGCTGGAGCTTCGGCTCCTGGCAACGCTCACACGAAACCAGGGTGGGGACCGCAGCCTTCCACTGCGACCGGCGGTGGCGCGTGTTGCTGCGCGACATCTTCCGCTTCGGAACAGCCACGGCTACTTCTCCTGCTTCTCGGCGGCGCTCTGAACTCCGTCGGAGGCAGTGCCGCTCATATTGTCCTTCTCGACGCCCTGATCGGTGACGAGTCCCTGCAATGCCGCCCAACGGATGTCGACGGCGTCATGGTGGTGGTCCGGGTCGTCGTTCAGGCTGAGCCCGCAATCGGGGCACAGTCCGAGACAGTCCTCCCGGCACACCGGCTGCAGCGGCAGTGCGAGCACCACCACATCGCGCAGCACGGATTCGAGGTCGAACAAACCGTCCTCGAGAAAGAGCGTGTCCTCGTCGTCCTCGGCGTCGTCGGCCGGCTCCGCCTTGGAGCGGATCCGGTCGTCGGCGTCAGGGTACGAGAACATCTCCTGGAAGTCCGCCTTGAGCTCACACTCGACGGCCTCCAGACACCTTACGCATTCCCCGGTTGCCGAGCCACGGGCGGTGCCTGTGACAAGCACCCCTTCCATGACCGACTCCAGGCGGAGCTTGAGGTTCAGCCGGCTGCCTTCCGGCACTCCGATGACACCGGCGAGACCGAGGTCCGCCGGCGCCGCGATCTCGCGGGACAGCCGCAGCATGGCACCAGGACGCCGACCCAGCTCGTGCGTGTCGAACACGAGGGGGTTGCGGTGGTCGAGGTGGGTGTTCAGGGCTGTTCCCGCTTTCACAAAATCACTGGAGACTGCTGAAGATCAAGATTTCCGCCACTCAAGGGCAGCATGGATCGCGGTGCATACGCGCGACCGAAGAGCCAGGATACCCGCCGCTTCGCTCTGAGCCCAATCCAGGTTCGCGGCGAGCTCAGCGGCCCTGTTCGTACTGGCGCAGCTGGTCCAGATTGATCATGCTCGTGTCGAAGAAGCTGGTCTCGTCGAGCGCCACCTGCTGGTCCTGTACGGGCTGCTGCTGCTGGTAGCCGCCGTACGGGTCGGGCTGCTGCTGCTCATACGAGACCGCGTAGGGGTCGGGCTGCTGCTGGACCTGCTGGTAGCCGCCGTACGGGTCCTGGTACGCGTAGGCGTCCTGCTGGACCGGCTGCTGGTAGGCATAGGCGTCGTACGCCGGCTGCGGCTCGGGCTGGGCCTGCGCCTGCGCGGGGATCAGCGGCGCCTGCGGCTCGGCCAGGCCCGCCAGGAAGTCCGCGTCGCTCGAGGAGCGCGACTGCTGGTGCCCCGCCGCGTCCTGGGCGGCCATGTGCGCGCCGAGGTCGTCGGTGGCCACGCGGCCGAGGAGCTTCTGCCGGCCCCGGCCGACGGCCTCCAGGGTCTTGGAGAGCACCGCTTCGAAGGTGGCCAGCTTGGTGTCCACGTACGCGTCGGCCTGCTGCCGCTGCGTCTCGGGGTCGTGGCTGCGCTCGGGCGCCTCGGCGTCGGGGTAGCCCTGCTCGTCGAGCCCGGCCCCCCGGCCCAGCAGCTTCTCGCGGCCCCGGTCCACCGAGCCGATGGTCTTGGTGAGCACGACCTCGAAGTTCGCGAGCTTGCTGTCGACGTAGTCGTCGGCCTCGGCCTTGACCTCGTCCGCCTCCCGGCGGGCCTCCGCCAGGATCCGGTCCGCCTCGTCCTGGGAGCGCCGCGCGACCTCGGTGTCGGAGATCAGAGAACCGCGCTGGGCGTGCGCCGACTCGATGATCCGGTCGGCCTCGCGGCGGGCCTCCTCCACCATCTGCTCCCGGCCGCCGATGAGCTCCTGGGCCTGTGCGAGCGAGCCCGGCAGGGCGCCCCGCACCTCTTCGAGCAGGGCGAGCAGCTCGGCGCGGTTGATCACGCACGAGGCCGACATGGGCATGGACCGGGCGCTGCCGACGGCCGCGACGATCTCGTCGAGCTTCTTCTGCACGTCCATGGGTGCTCGCACTCTCTCGGCCCCGGGCGGTTCCCGAGACGGACGGGACGACTGTAAGGCCACCGGCCCGGGAGCCGACACCGGCTGATGCCGGGTCAGGGGGTGCCGGCGGCCGGGGTCAGCGCCTGGGCAGGCGCTCCAGCAGGGCGGCGTGCACGTGTGCGGGCAGCAGGTGGGCCACGTCGCCGCCCCAGGCCGCCACTTCCTTGACCAGGGAGGAGGACAGGAAGCTGTAGGTGGGGTTGGTCGGGACGAAGAGCGTCTCGACGCCCGACAGGCCCATGTTCATCTGGGCCATCTGCAGCTCGTAGTCGAAGTCGCTGACGGCGCGCAGGCCCTTGACGATGGCCGGGATCTCCCGCTGCTTGCAGAAGTCGACGAGGAGCCCGTGGAAGGACTCGACCACGATGTTGCCGTAGCCGGCGGTCGCCTCGCGGATCAGCTCGATCCGCTCCTCGACGGTGAAGAGCCCCTGCTTGGACTGGTTGATCATCACGGCGACGTGGACCACGTCGTAGAGCCGCGAGGCCCTGCCGATGATGTCGAGGTGTCCGTTGGTGATGGGGTCGAACGACCCCGGACAGACGGCGCGGCGCAACTGCATTCCCTCGTTCCCGGGTGCGGGCTTCATGACTCTTCGCTGATGGAGGCGGCGCGACCGTACCAAAGGGTGCCCTCGCCGTACTTCCTGGAGCGCAGCGGCTCGAAGCCCTCCGGCCACGGGAAGGCCCCGCTGCGGGTCCTGCGCTCCACGGTGACGAGCGCGTCGTCGGTGAGCCAGCCATTGGACCGGAGTGTGAGGAGGATCTCGCACAGGTCGGAGTGCTCGACCTCGTACGGCGGGTCCAGGAAGACCACGTCGTACGGGTCCCCGTGCGCGGCGCCGGCCGCGATCTGCTCGGCCCGGCCGACCCGGAATTCGGCGCCGGGCAGGCCCACCGACGTGATGTTGTCCCGGATCGCCTTGGCGGCCTTGGCGTCGGGCTCGACCAGCAGCGCGTGGCCCGCGCCGCGGGAGAGCGCCTCCAGGCCGACTGCGCCGGAACCGGCGTAGAGGTCGAGGACGCGGGCTCCCTCGACTCCGTGCAGCGACTCCCAGGTGGAGAAGAGGCCCTCGCGCATCCGGTCCGAGGTGGGGCGGGTGCCGGTGCCGGGCGGTACGGCGAGGCGTCGCCCGCCGGCGCTTCCGGCGATCACGCGGGTCATCTGGGGTCCTTCGGTGAGCGGGGCGGAGGGTGGTGCAGGCCTTCAACGATAGGTCGTGCCCGTCACCCCTTCTCCAGGTACTGCTCGCGCTCGGTGTCCAGCAGGGCGTCCAGGGCGGTCCGCAGGCCCGGCAGCTCCGTGAGCTCGGGGTCGGCGGCGACCACGCGGGTGGCCTCCTCCCGGGCCTGGGTGATGACCTCCTCGTCCTCGATGACGGCGAGCATCCGCAGCGAGGAGCGCACGCCGGACTGGGCCTGGCCGAGCACGTCGCCCTCGCGGCGCTGCTCCAGGTCGATGCGGGAGAGCTCGAAGCCGTCCAGGGTGGCGGCGACGGCCGCGAGCCGGGCGCGGGCGGGGCTGGCCTCGTGCATCTCGCTGACCAGCAGGCAGAGGCCCGGGGCGGAGCCGCGGCCGACGCGGCCGCGGAGCTGGTGGAGCTGGGAGACGCCGAAGCGGTCCGCGTCCATGATCACCATGACGGTGGAGTTCGGGACGTTCACGCCGACCTCGATGACGGTGGTGGCGACGAGCACCTTGACCTCGCCCGCGGTGAAGCGGCGCATCACGTCGTCCTTGTCGGCGGGGTCCATCCGCCCGTGCAGCACCTCGACGGACAAGCCGGCGAGGGGCCCCCGGGTGAGCTGCTCGGCGATCTCCAGCACCGCGAGCGGGGGCCGCTTGTCGCCGTCCTCCTCGGCCGCCGCCTTCTTCTTGGCGCCCTTGGCCCCCTTGGCACTCTTGCCGTTCTCGTCCTCCCCGTCGCCGATGCGCGGGCAGACCACGTACGCTTGGTGGCCGTTCTCCACTTCCTCGCGGACCCGTTCCCAGGCCCGGGCGAGGAAGTGCGGCTTGTCCTTGGCGGGCACCACGTGGGTGGCGATCGGGGAGCGGCCGGCGGGGAGCTGGTCCAGTACGGAGGTCTCCAGATCACCGAAGACGGTCATGGCGACCGTGCGCGGGATCGGGGTGGCGGTCATGACGAGCAGGTGCGGGGGCTGCTTGCCCTTCGAGCGCAGGGCGTCGCGCTGTTCCACGCCGAATCGGTGCTGCTCGTCGACGACGACCAGACCGAGGTCGTGGAACTGCACCTTGTCCTCGATCAGGGCGTGCGTGCCGATCACGAGCCCGGCCTCGCCGGTGATCAGGTCGAGCAGCGCCTGGCGCCGCGCGGGCATCCCCATCGAGCCGGTGAGCAGCACCACTTTGGTGCCCCGGTCGGAGCCGCCGAGCATGCCGCCCTCGGCGAGCTCGCCCATCATCTCGGTGATGGACCGGTGGTGCTGCTGCGCGAGCACCTCGGTCGGGGCGAGCATGGCGGCCTGCCCGCCGGAGTCGACGACGGCGAGCATGGCCCGCAGCGCGACCATCGTGTTGTGCGTGACGGTGAAGTTGTCGGTCACGTAGGCATGGCTCGGATGCTCGACGCTGATGCACTGGACAGGCTTGGCGCCAACGTGCTCCACCGCCCGGATACCGCGCCGGAAAGTGTTGTACTCCGGCCTCGGTCGCATGCGTGCCGCCTTGCGCGACAGCCTGAACGGCTCGAACTCCTCGGGCAGGGCGACTGAGACGTTGAAGGCCGCCTCTTCGGGCAGCACCCGGGCACGTCCGCCGAGAGACCGCACGAGCCAGGCCACGTCCTGCGCCAGTCGGCGCGAGGCAGAGCAGAACGACATGCTCATGCCGTCCGCGTGAAGCGTCCCGTCCGTGTCCATGAGGCCTTGAAGGACCGCCAGGCGTTCCTTGACCGGTGCGTTCTTGTAGACGTCCGGGACGAACGTGTGGTGGGAGGTCAGACCCCACAGTCCGAGGTCTCGAAGCGCCTGGATGACGGGATTGCGTCGGGCGCCGCCCTTCGGCCCGCTCATCCGGATCGTGTAGTCGCACCGGGATCCGGGAACGACGGCCATCTCGCAGTCCGGCGCCACCTCCGCCGCGACCGCGTCCAGGATCTCCGCGTCCGCGGTGGACAGCCGCAGGTCATGCCGGAACGACCCGTCACCGAGGAGTACACCCATCAGGTACGGATCAAGTGGTGGGACGTCGCCGCTCGTGAGGTCCACGGGTACGGCTACCGGCAGGTACCACTTGGAAGATCCATTGGCCTCGTGCAGGTCCGAACGGATCTCCCGCGTGGTCATCACCTTGGGTTCCTGGCCCCGGTCCCATCCACAGCTGGTGCCGACGATCCACAAGTGTTCGTCGTCGCACTCGACCGCGCTGCCGTCCGAGAGCACCACCCGCCACACCTCGCGCTCCCCCTGCGGGAAGACGCCTCCGACGACGGCGATCTCGCCGGTCGGCACCACCACCTCGTCCCCGACCTCGATCCGGCCCATCGGCCGGAACCCCGTGGGTGTCAGGACTTGGGCGTCGAGCGGCTGAGCCTTGCCCGAGCCCACTTCGCCCTGGAGGAGGCGGTGCATGGGGTGCTCGGTGGCGAGGTCGTCGAAGATCTCCTTCGAGACGCCTCGCTGGCCTTCGGTCAGGGTGAAGGGCAGCTTGGCGTCGAAGGATTCGAGGAGGCCGCCGGGGGTGGGGCGGCGGGGTACGGCCGGGAGCTGGGAGTCGGCGTGCCGGCGGCGGGCCAGGGCGACCTGGAGGACGAAGGCCTCGTCCCACTTCAGGCGCCCGCGGGCGTCCTCGATGTCTGCCTTGGTGACCGGGCGGTGGATCTTCAGCAGGGCTTCGGTGAGCGGGACCAGCCCGCGGTCCTCGCGCAGGGCGCCGGGCAGCGGGTCGACGACCTCCTGGGCCCTGGGGAGCACCGCGTCCACGCACTTGGCGATCTTCCAGGACTCCAGCTTCGCGCAGGCCGGGTAGATCGGGATGAGCTGGCTCGCGAAGGCGGTGGCCGCGTCCCGGTCGGAGGCGTCCGCGCCGAGCGGCTCGTAGGCGGGGTGGGCGAGCTGGAGCTTGTGGTTGAACATCCCGACCTTGCCCGCGAACATCGCGCGGCTGCCGGGCAGCAGTTCCTTGTGTGGTTTGTGGACGCCCGACCCGAAGAAGACGAGCTGGAGGCGTCCGCTGCCGTCGGTGATGGTGACTTCGAGGCGCTTTCCGCCGCCCCGGCTGCCCTGGTACGTCAGCAGGCGTGCGTCGGCGACCTGCGCGACCACCGTGACGTGTTCGTCGATCTGGTCGGCGAGTTCGGCCAGCGAGGTCAGCTCGCCGCGCTCCGCGTACCGCCGGGGGTAGTGGTGGAGCAGGTCCAGGGCCGTGTGCAGGCCGAGCTGCTCGGCCAGCACCTTGGCGGTGGCGGGGCCGAGGGTCTTCTTGAGGTCTTCGTCGAGCGCGGGCACGTGTTCATTGCACACCATGACGCCGACAACCCGGCTATTCCACCCCGATGAGCAGCGGCGCGGACCAGCGGCCGCCCTGGTAGGTGACGGTGTCGACGGCGAGGTGGCCGTGCTGGACGTACGCCTCCAGGCGCTCGGCCAGCGCGTCCGGCACCTCGGGGCCCAGGACCAGGGTGACGAGTTCGCCGCCGGATCCGAGCATGCGGGCCAGGACGGCCTCGGCGGTTTCGGCCAGGCCGGTGCCGATGACGGCCACGTCGCCGTCGATGAGCCCGAGCACGTCGCCGGCCTGGCAGATGCCGGCCGAGGTGAAGGACTGGCGTTCGGCGACGGCGAGTTCGCCGTAGCGGGTGGCTCCGGCGGCCGCCGTCATGGCGACCACGTCCTCGTCGAAGGTGCCGTCCGGGTCGTGCACGGCGAGCGCGGCCAGGCCCTGGACCTCGGAGCGGGTGGGGATCACGGCGACCCGTACGCCTTCGGCGCGCGCCTGCTGGGCGGCGGCCGCCGCGACCGCCCGCAGTTCGGCGCCGTTGGGGAGCAGGACGACCTCGCGGGCGTGCGCCTCGCGGATGGCGTCGGCCAGTTCGGCGACGGCCGGCGGCTCCCCGGGCCGGGCGAGGACGGTGGTGGCGCCCGCCTCTCCGCACAGTCCGGCCAGCCCCTCGCCCTGGACCACGGCGACGACCGCGCGCTGGGAGCGCTCGCCGCGGGCCCGGCGGCGTTCGTCGCCGAAGTGCGTGATGCGGATCCGGTACGGCCGCCCGGCGACCACCCCGGCCTCCACGGCCGCGCCGGGGTCGTCGACGTGGACGTGGACGTTCCACAGCCCGTCGCCGCCGACCACCACCAGGGAGTCGCCGAGGGCGTCGAGCCGGGTGCGCAGCCGGTCGACCTCGGTCTCGGCGGCCTCCAGCAGGTAGATCACCTCGTAGGCGGGTCCGCCGTGCTCCTCGGCGCAGGGCTCCTGCGGTCCCGTTACGGGCACGGCCCGGCCGCGTACCGGTTCGGGGGCCGGCTCCCTCCCGGACAGCGTCTGCCACAGGGCCCCGAGTACGGCGACGAGTCCGCAGCCCCCGGCGTCGACCACCCCGGCCCGCCCCAGCACGGCCAGTTGCCCCGGGGTTTCGGCGAGGGCCGCGCGGGCTCCGTCGTAGGCGGCCCCGGCCACGTCGCCAGCGGTCCCGGCGGCCCTGGCCGCGGCCTCGGCGGCCCGGGCGGCGGCGGCGGCGACGGTGAGCATGGTGCCCTCCACCGGGTGCGCGACGGCCCGGTACGCCTCCTCGGCGGCCCGGGTCAGCGCCTGCGCGAGCAGCCGCGCGGGATCACGGTCGGCGGGATCACGGTCGGCGGGCTCGTCGCCGAGTACGTCGGCCACTCCGCGCAGCAGCTGCGCGAGGATCGTCCCGGAGTTGCCCCGGGCGCCTATCAGGGCGCCGTGCGCGAAGGCCCGTACGGCCTCGGGGAGGGAGGGCGCGGCTGTGCCGTCCGTCACTGCGGCGAGGAGGTCCGCGAGCTCGCGGTCGGCCGATTCGGCGGTCAGGTAGAGGTTGGTGCCGGTGTCCGCGTCGGCGACGGGAAAGACGTTGATCGCGTCGATGTCCTCGCGGGCCCGGCCCAGTGCGGCCAGGGCCAGCGAGCTCCAGGTGCGTACCGCTTCGGCGTTCAGGGGGTACGGCTGAGGCTGGTGCGCCACCGGGCGTTCCTCCTTGTGCGGGCCAGGGTTCACCGCAGGGTAACGAAGGACTGCCGGGCCGGCGGGACCCCGGGGCGGGGGCGGCCGTGGACATGGTAGTTTTCTTGGACCGAGGCAGTCGTTGTATGCTGCTCCGGTTGCCCGATGAGAGTCGGGCCATTCCCCCCGGCAAACCACTTCAGATCCCTGATACCGGTGCGCCGGGATTCACTGTAAGTGCATCTGAAGTCTTTGGAGTGACCTGTGGCTGCCAACTGCGACGTTTGCGCCAAGGGGCCGAGCTTCGGCAACAGCATTTCCCACTCGCACCGCCGCACCTCGCGTCGCTGGAACCCGAACATCCAGCGTGTCCGTGCCGTGGTCAATGGGACGCCGAAGCGCCTCAACGCCTGCACCTCGTGCATCAAGGCCGGCAAGGTCTCGCGCTGACGCCTTCCGTCGTAGCGCAGCCCTTTCCGGTTGCTGAGAAGGCCGGTCCACCTGGTGGACCGGCCTCTTGCTTTGCCTGATCGAACATGATCAAACCTGTAGGGCCTGCTCCACCCCGTGAAACCTCGGGGTGGAGCAGGCCCTACAGGCATTTCAGTGCAGACGGTTCAGCAGCGCCACTGCCACGCGTGGTCCACCGGTCCGATGCCCCCGCCCAGCGCGAACCCGGCGGCGATGGCGCCGGTGACGTACTCCTTGGCCCCGGTGACGGCCTCCGGGACGGTCCGGCCTTTGGCCAGGCCCGCGGCGATCGCGCTGGCGAGCGTGCAGCCGGTGCCGTGGGTGTGCCGGTTGTCGTGGCGCGGGGCCCGCAGCCAGAGTTCGTCTGAGCCGTCCGTCAGGAGGTCCACCGCCTCGTTCCCGTGGGCGGCGAGGTGGCCGCCCTTGATCAGCGCCCATGCGGGCCCGTACGCGAGGACCGCGTCGGCGGCCCGGCGCATGTCGTCCTCGGTCTCCACGACGACTCCGGTGAGCTGGGTCACCTCGTCCAGGTTCGGCGTGGCCACGGTGGCCCGGGGCAGCAGTTCGTGCCGTACGGCGTCCAGCGCGGTGGCGGCGAGGAGCGCGTCCCCGTGCTTGGAGACGCCGACCGGGTCCACGACGGCCGGGGCGGCGGTCGCGGCGAGCAACTCGGCCACGGCCTCCACGAGGGCGGCGGACGACAGCATCCCCGTCTTCACGGCCTGGACGCCGATGTCGTCCACCACGGCCCTGTACTGGCCCTTGACGGCCTCCGCGGGCAGTTCCCAGACGCCTTTGACGCCCAGCGAGTTCTGCGCGGTCACAGCGGTCACCACGCTCATCCCGTGGACCCCGAGCGCCAGCATCGTCTTCAGGTCGGCCTGGATGCCCGCGCCGCCGCCGGAATCGGATCCGGCGACGGTCAGACACAGCGGCGGGTGCGGGCGGGCCATGCGCGGGCGAGCGGCCATGGGGGATCCGCTCATCGCGGGGTGTCCTCCGCGGCCGTGTCGCCGCCGAAGTGGTCCCAGCCGCCGGTGGAGGCCCAGGGTGCGCCGTCGACGGTCACCTGGGGCAGCGCGGAGCGGTTCTGGACCTCGCCGATGACCTTCCAGCGGGCCGGGAGCTTCACGTCCGGCGGGAAGGTGGCGACGATCGCGTGGTCCTCTCCCCCGGTGAGGACCCACTGGAGCGGGTCCACGCCGACGGCCTGCCCGATGTCGTGCATCTGAGTCGGGATGTCGACGGCCGCCGAGCGCAGGTCGATCCGTACCTTGCTGGCCTCGGCGATGTGTCCGAGGTCCGCGATCAGGCCGTCGCTGACGTCGGTCATGGCGGTGGCGCCGAGACCGGCGGCCGCGGGGCCCGCGTGGTACGGCGGCTCGGGGCGGCGGTGGGCTTCGACGAAGGCCCGCGGCGAGCGGAAGCCGCGCGAGAGCACCGCGAAGCCGGCCGCGGACCAGCCGAGCCAGCCGGTCACGGCCACGACGTCGCCGGGCTGGGCGCCGGAGCGCAGCACGGGTTCGTGGTTGCGCAGGTCGCCCAGCGCGGTGATGGCCACGGTGATGACATCGCCGCGGACCACGTCGCCGCCGACCACGGCCGCGCCGGCGACCTGGCATTCGTCGCGGATGCCGTCCATCAGCTCGGTGGGCCAGGTGGCCGGCAGCTCGGCCGGGACGACCAGGCCGAGGAGCAGCGCGGTCGGCACCGCGCCCATGGCGGCGATGTCGGCGAGGTTCTGCGCGGCGGCCTTGCGGCCGACGTCGTAGGCCGTGGACCAGTCGCGCCGGAAGTGCCTGCCCTCCAGCAGGATGTCCGTGCTCGCCACGACCCGCCGGTCGGGGGCCGACACCACCGCGGCGTCGTCGCCCGGTCCGACCCGGACCGCCGGGGTGGTGGTGAGCCGTGAGGTGAGCTCCCGAATGAGCCCGAACTCCCCCAGCTCGCCCACAGTGCCCTTCATCGCTGTGCCCCTTCTTGCCCAGTCCGCTTGCGGTCGCGAGCCGTCACAGCTCTGGGTACCGTCAACAGATACGTCAACTTCTGCTCTCCGTACGCCCCGCCCTGCGCGCGGCCGGACCCGCGGGTCTCCCCGCGGCGCTCGGCGACGCGGTACCGTGGCGTCCCTTCTTCCCCGGGCCCACCCGTCATCCCCGGGCCCACCCGAAGGGTAGGGGAAATGATCCTCGTGGCCGCCCTGGAGGTTCCGTGGTACAGGCGTACATCCTCATCCAGACCGAGGTGGGCAAGGCGTCGTTCGTCGCCGAGTCCATCGCGCAGATCGCGGGGGTGATCCAGGCCGAGGACGTGACCGGCCCGTACGACGTGATCGTGCGCGCCCAGGCCGACACCGTGGACGATCTCGGCCGCATGGTCGTGGCCAAGGTCCAGCAGGTGGAGGGGATCACCCGCACCTTGACCTGCCCGGTCGTCCATCTGTAGCCCCCGTCTACTCTTGGCCGGTGATGTCACGACACCGCCGGCCCTTCTCTCTGCTCGCCGCACTGACCGCGCTGGCCGCCTCGGCGGCCCTCGCGGGGTGTTCCCCGGGTGAGTCCGAGGCGCGGGTGGAACCGCCGTCCGCTCCGCCCGCCGATGTCGCGGGTCCCTGTGCGGCGCTGCACAAGAAGCTCCCCCAGACGGTGGCGCGGCTGGACCGTGCCCAGGCCGTACCGGAGTCCGACCTGACCGCCGCGTGGGGCGGCTCGGCGATCGTACTGCGGTGCGGTGTCGGCAGGCCCGTGAAGATGCTGGATCCGAAGCAGGACGGCATCGAGGTGAACGGTGTCGGCTGGCTCGTGGAGCGGCTGGACGACGGCGGGGTCCGGTTCACCACCGGGCTGCGGGTGGCGTACACGGAGGTCCTGGTCGACAAGGAGCATGCCACGGATGCGGGGATGCTGGTGGGCCTGTCCGCCGCGATCGCCGAGACCGTTCCGGTGGGCATCTCGTCTTCCTGACCCGCCCGGCCCCTCTCGGCCCCTCCCGGCCCCGCCCGTGCGGACGAGGACCGCCCGCCGCCCTCCTCCTGCGAGGGGCGGCGGGCGGTCCTCGTCCGCGTACGGAGCTTCGTGGCGGGGCTCGATACGGGGTTAGCGCAGTCCGGTGGAGCGGCGCAGGGCAGCTTGGATCAGGCGGTCCACCAGCTCCGGGTACTCGATGCCCGACTCCTGCCACATGCGCGGGTACATGGAGATCGGCGTGAAGCCCGGCATGGTGTTGATCTCGTTGATGACGAACGTGCCGTCTTCGGTGAGGAAGAAGTCGGCGCGCACCAGGCCCTCGCAGGACGCGGCGTCGAAGGCCTCGATCGCGAGCTTCTGGACCTCGGCGGTCTGCTCCGGGGTGAGCGGGGCGGGCACGAGTCCGGAGGCGGAGTCGATGTACTTGGCCTCGAAGTCGTAGAAGTCGTGGCTGGAGACCGGCGGGATCTCGGCGGGCACGCTCGCGCGCGGACCGTCCTCGAACTCCAGGACCCCGCACTCGATCTCGCGGCCGCGCAGCAGCGCCTCCACGATGATCTTCGGGTCGTGGCGGCGGGCCTCGCGGATCGCGGCGTCCAGTCCGGCGGGCTCGTCGACCTTGGTGATGCCGATCGAGGATCCGGCGCGGGCGGGCTTGATGAACAGCGGCCAGCCGTGCTCGCCGGCGAACTCCGCGATGCGGGCGAGGGCGCCCTCGCGGTCGTTCTCCCACTCGCGGGGGCGGATCGTCACGTACGGGCCGACGCGCAGCCCGAAGGACGTAAAGACCCGCTTCATGTAGTCCTTGTCCTGGCCGACGGCCGAGGCGAGGACGCCGGAGCCGACGTACGGGATGCCGGAGAGCTCCAGGAGGCCCTGGAGCGTGCCGTCCTCGCCGTACGGGCCGTGCAGGACGGGGAAGACCACGTCGACCTCGCCCAGCGCCTTGGGGACGGCTCCCGGCTCGGTGTAGAGGACCTCGCGGCTGGCCGGGTCGACGGAGAGCACGACGGCGCCGTCCTCGGATTCGGCGAGCTGCCCCACGTTGGGGAGCTCGCCGCCGGAGATGGCCATCCGGGCGGGCTCGTCGGCGGTCAGTGCCCACCGGCCGTCCGTGGTGATGCCGATGGGCAGCACCTCGTACTTGGAGCGGTCGATGGAGCGCAGGACGGCGCCCGCGGTGACGACCGAGATGGCGTGTTCCGAGCTGCGGCCGCCGAACACGACGGCCACGCGGGGCTTGCGGCCCTGCTGCTCAGGGGTCTGGGGGAGGTTCTCGCTGCTCATATCGCCACGAGGGTACCCGCTCATGCGTCCGGAAAGCAGTCAGCGCCGTTCCGGTTTGGCGCTGCGCCCCATGAGTTCCTTGAGCGCGACCAGGGTGGGCTTGCCGTGGTGGACGATGTCGACGACCGTGTCGGTGATCGGCATGTCCACTCCGTGGCGGCGGGCCAGATCGGCCACGGACTGGCAGGACTTGACGCCCTCGGCGGTCTGCTTGGTGACCGCGATGGTCTCCTCCAGGGTCATCCCGCGGCCGAGGTTGGTGCCGAAGGTGTGGTTCCGGGAGAGCGGCGAGGAGCAGGTGGCGACGAGGTCGCCGAGGCCCGCGAGGCCGGAGAAGGTGAGCGGATCGGCGCCCATCGCCAGGCCCAGGCGGGTGGCTTCGGCGAGGCCGCGGGTGATGAGCGAGCCCTTGGTGTTGTCGCCGAGGCCCATGCCGTCCGCGATGCCGACGGCGAGGCCGATGACGTTCTTGACGGCGCCGCCGAGCTCGCAGCCGATGACGTCGGTGCTCGTGTACGGACGGAAGTACGGGGTGTGGCAGGCGGCCTGGAGGCGGCGGGCGACGGCTTCGTCGGTGCAGGCGACCACGGAGGCGGCGGGCTGCCGGGCGGCGATCTCACGGGCCAGGTTGGGGCCGGTGACGACGGCGACGCGGTCGGCGGGGACCTTGGCCACCTCTTCGATGACCTCGCTCATCCGCTTGGCGGTGCCGAGTTCGACGCCCTTCATCAGGGAGACGAGCACGGTCTCGGGGGCCAGCAGCGGGGCCCAGGCGGCGAGGTTGCCGCGCAGGGTCTGCGAGGGGACGGCGAGGACCGTGAAGTCGGCGCCGGCCGCGGCCTCGGCGGGGTCGTTGGTGGCGCGGATGTTCGCGGGGAGTTCGATGTCGGGGAAATAGTCCGGGTTGGTCCGGCCGCTGTTGATGGCGTCGACGAGCTCGCGCCTGCGGCCCCACAGGACCACCTCGCAGCCGGCGTCGGCGAGGACCATGGCGAAGGCCGTGCCCCAGGAGCCGGTTCCGAATACGGCTGCCTTCACGGGACGTGTCACTTGTTGCCCTCCCCTGCGGCCTTGCGCCGCTGCTGCGCCCTGGCGTTGCGATGGTCGTACGGCTGCGCGGGCGCACTCTCGCCCCGCAGTTCCTCCAGCAGCCCGGTGACGGCCGCCATGATGACTTCGGTGACCTCCCTGAGTACCTCCGGGGTGGGTTCCCGGTCGTAGTACGCGGAGAGGTCCACGGGCGGCCCGGCGAGGACCTGGAGGGTTTTGCGCGGGAACAAGCTGACCTTGTTCTCCTTGGCGTAGGGCGGCATCGCGAGATTCGCGCCCCACTGGGCCACCGGAATGACGGGGGCCCTGGTCATCAGCGCCACGCGCGCGGCGCCGGTCTTGCCGGCCATGGGCCACATGTCCGGGTCCCGGGTGAGGGTGCCTTCCGGGTAAAAGGCCACGCATTCGCCGCGCTCGATGGCGTCCACGGCGGCCCGGAATGCGTCCAGGGCGTTGGTGGACTCCCGGTAGACGGGGATCTGGCCGGAGCCGCGCAGGATCGCTCCGACAATGGGGACCTCGAAGAGGGCCGCCTTGCCGAGCAATCGGGGCACCCGGCCGGTGTTGTACTGGAAGTGCGCGTAGGACAGCGGGTCCAGATACGAGTTGTGATTGACGGCGGTGATAAATCCGCCCTCGGTCGGAATGTGTTCCATTCCCCGCCAGTCCCGCCTGAAGAGCACTACCAGCGGCGGTTTCGCGATGGCCGCCGCAAGGCGGTACCAGAAGCCGATTCTGCGGCGGGACACTCGGACACCTTCCTCTAGGACCGGTGCGCGGCTTGGGCGCCTCGGGGCCGGACAAGTGTGGCCCCGCGTCCGGTCTCTGTCGAGAACACCGTACGCCCCGGACACCCGGACCAGACCCCGGGTCGCCCGGCATGAGGTGACAATGGGGCTCCGCATGACCTGGCCATGACCCGCACATGGTCTGAGCGGCGCGCGAGCGTGCCGGAGGGAAGGGGTCCGTCACGAACGCCGTCTGGAGTCTGGTGGTCCCGCTGAAGCCGCTCGCCGTGGCCAAGAGCCGCCTCGCGGTGGCCGTGGGAGCCTCCCGGCCGGGGCTCGCCCTGGCGTTCGCGCTGGACACCGTCGCGGGGGCGCTGGCCTGCACCGCGGTCGCGGATGTGGTGGTCGTCACGGACGATCCGGCGGCCGGTGCGGAACTGGCGCGGCTGGGGGCCCGGATCGTGCCGGACTCCCCGGCGGCCGGCCTCAACGCGGCACTGGCCCACGGGGCGCGGGAGATACGGGCGGGCAGGCCCGGGGCGGCGGTGGCCGCCATGAACGCGGACCTGCCGGCGCTGCGGCCACCCGAATTGCTACGCGTGCTCGATGCCGCTTCGGTATTTCCCCGGGCATTTCTGGCGGATGCGGCGGGAATCGGGACGACCCTGCTTTCCGCTGCTCCGGACGTGGAATTGGCGCCCTCGTTCGGCGGCCCCTCACGGGCCCGGCATTCGGCCTCGGGCGCGGTGGAATTGGCCCTCTCCGACGTCGAGAGCATCCGGCGGGACGTGGACACGGGGGCGGATCTGCGTACGGCCCTGGCCCTCGGCGTGGGGCGCCATACGGCCCGATACAGTGCCCGTATGCAGGCGACCGCGTACACGTACGACTCCCAGACCCGCAGCGGCAGTGTGCTGCTGGACGACGGCACCCCGGTGCCCTTCGAGGCCCCGGCGTTCGACGCGGGCGGCCTGCGGCTGCTGCGTCCCGGGCAGCGGGTCCGGATCGAGACGGACGGCGAGGGCGCGGGCCTGCGGATCACCCTGGTCACCCTGCAGACCTTCTGACCTCCGGCGCACCGCGGGCCGGCTTCCCCGCCGTGGGGAAACCGGCCCGGCGTGTGTGACTCGTTGCCCTACTTGGTCTTGCGGGCGGTGGTCTTCTTCGCGGTGGCCTTGCGCGTCGCCGTCTTCTTGGCGGGCGCCTTCGTCGCGGCGGTGGCCTTCTTGGCCGCCGGGGCGGTCTTCTTCGCGGTGGCGGTGGTCTTCTTCGCCGTCGCCGCGGCCTTCTTGACCGTGGCCTTCTTGGCCGCGGGGGCGGCCTTCTTCGCCACGGCGGTCTTGGGAGCCGTCTTCTTGGCGGTGGCGGTGACCTTCTTGGCCGTGGTCTTCTTCGCGACCGTGGTCTTGGCCGCGGCAGCCGCCTTCTTGGCGGGTGCGGCCTTCTTCGCGGCGGCCTTCTTGACCGTCGCCGAAGCGCCACCGGTGAGGCTGCCCTTGGGCGCCTTCTTCACCGATACCTCGCCGCCCTTGGGCAGCTTCTTGGTGCCGCTGACCAGGTCCTTGAAGCCCTGGCCCGCTCGGAAGCGGGGAACAGAGGTCTTCTTGACCCGGACGCGCTCACCCGTCTGGGGGTTGCGGGCGTAGCGGGCCGGGCGGTCGACCTTCTCGAACGAGCCGAAGCCCGTGACCGAGACCCGGTCGCCCCCGACGGTCGCGCGGACGATGGCGTCCAGTACCGCGTCGACGGCGTCCGCGGCCTGCTGACGGCCGCCCAGCTTGTCGGCAATCGCTTCTACGAGCTGCGCCTTGTTCAACGTCTTCCCCTTCGGAGACTTCGCCAGAACGAATGTGTTCAAGCTTATTTCGCACGTTAGGCGGATATATACCGCAAATCAAACACGAAACGGGCTTATCACCCTAGTGCCGCAACGTTGTAGGCCGTTACGGAGTTCCTTCGCATCAGTCGCCTTCAGGGAATCGACCCTCGTCGAGGTCCTTCATCAACCTGTCCAGGCGCCTTGCCGCGTCGGCGAGATCATGCTTCGCCACGGCCGTGACGACCAACAGCTTCCGGGACAGCGCCATCCTTACGCCCTCCGGGACTTGCAGTGTGCGCACCCTTGTGTGTGCTTCTTTCAATCGGTCGGCGACAAGTCCGTAGAGCTCAAGTTGACTGTCGCGTTCCATGCACAGATTGTGCCATCTGGGGCGAGTTGTCGCCTCACGGGGCCTCAACACACGACTGTGCCCCCTGCCGGATGGCAGGGGGCACAGTGTTGCCTATGTGATCACCCTAAGGCGAATAAGCGCTGATCAGGCTGGAATCACGCCTGAATCGTGCGCGGCTTGAAGGCCGGCCGGACGCTTTCGTAGGTGGCGATGTCCGCTTCGTTCTGAAGGGTGAGCGAGATGTCGTCCAGCCCCTCCAGGAGCCGCCAGCGGGCGTTGTCGTCGAGTTCGAACTCCGCGACGACGCCTTCGGCTCGGACCTGGCGGTCGACCAGGTCGACCGTGATCTCGGCGGTGGGGTCGGCCTCGGTCAGCTTCCACAGCTGCTCGACGGTCTCCTGCGGCAGGACCACGGTCAGCAGGCCGTTCTTCAGCGAGTTGCCGCGGAAGATGTCGGCGAAGCGGGAGGAGATGACCGTCTTGAAGCCGAAGTTCTGCAGGGCCCAGACGGCGTGCTCGCGCGAGGAACCGGTACCGAAGTCGGGACCGGCGACCAGGACGGTCGCGCCGGCGCGCTCGGGGCGGTTGGTGATGAACTCCGGGTCCTTGCGCCAGGCCTCGAAGAGCCCGTCCTCGAAACCGTCGCGGGTGATCTTCTTCAGCCAGTGGGCCGGGATGATCTGGTCGGTGTCGACGTTGCTGCGGCGCAGCGGGACGGCCCGGCCGGTGTGGGTGGTGAAGGCTTCCATCGTTCTCAGACTCCTGCGGGCGCGGTAGCGACGGACGACCCAGCCAGGTCGGCGGGCGAGGCCAGGTGGCCCAGCACCGCGGTGGCGGCGGCCACCTGCGGGGACACCAGGTGGGTGCGCCCGCCCTTGCCCTGCCGGCCCTCGAAGTTGCGGTTGGAGGTGGACGCGGAGCGCTCACCGGGGGCCAGTTGGTCGGGGTTCATGCCCAGACACATCGAGCAGCCCGCGTGCCGCCATTCGGCGCCGGCCTCCTTGAAGACCTTGTCCAGGCCCTCTTCCACGGCCTGCAGGGCGACGCGGACCGAGCCCGGGACGACCAGCATGCGTACGCCCTCGGCGACTTTGCGGCCCTCGATGATCCCGGCGACGGCGCGCAGGTCCTCGATGCGGCCGTTGGTGCAGGAACCTACGAAGACGGTGTCGACCTTGATGTCGCGCAGCGGCTGCCCGGCGGTCAACCCCATGTACTCCAGGGCCTTTTCGGCGGCGTGGCGCTCCGAAGCGTCCTCGTACGAAGCCGGGTCGGGGACGTTCGCCGACAGGGGCGCGCCCTGGCCGGGGTTGGTGCCCCAGGTGACGAACGGCGACAGCGTGGTGCCGTCGATGACCACCTCGGCGTCGAAGACGGCGTCGTCGTCGGTGCGCAGGGTCTTCCAGTACGCGACCGCCGCGTCCCAGTCCTCGCCCACGGGGGCGTGGTCGCGGCCCTGGAGGTAGTCGAAGGTGGTCTGGTCGGGGGCGATCATGCCCGCGCGGGCGCCGGCCTCGATCGACATGTTGCAGATGGTCATGCGGGCTTCCATCGAGAGCTGCTCGATGGCCTCGCCGCGGTACTCCAGGATGTAGCCCTGGCCGCCGCCGGTGCCGATCTTGGCGATGATCGCCAGGATCAGGTCCTTGGCGGTGACGCCCTCGGCCAGCGCGCCGGTGACGGTGATCGCCATCGTCTTGGGGCGGGCCAGCGGCAGCGTCTGGGTCGCCAGCACGTGCTCGACCTGGCTGGTGCCGATGCCGAACGCCAGCGCACCGAAGGCGCCGTGCGTGGAGGTGTGCGAGTCGCCACAGACCACGGTGGTGCCCGGCTGGGTCAGACCCAGCTGCGGTCCCACGACGTGGACGACACCCTGCTCGACGTCACCCAGGGAGTGCAGGCGCACTCCGAACTCGGCGCAGTTCGACCGCAGCGTCTCCAGCTGGGCCCGGGAGACCGGGTCCGCGATCGGCTTGTCGATGTCGATCGTGGGGGTGTTGTGGTCCTCGGTCGCGATGGTGAGGTCCAGGCGCCGGACCTTGCGGCCGGCCTGCCGCAGGCCCTCGAAGGCCTGGGGGCTGGTCACCTCGTGCAGCAGGTGAAGATCGATGAAGAGGAGATCGGGCTCGCCCTCGGCGCGCCGGACGACATGGTCGTCCCAGACCTTCTCCGCGAGTGTCCTACCCATCGCTTTCCCTCCGGCCGGCCGGTTGTGCCGGCGCTTGATAGAGATCTTGTGCGCCTGATCGCCCGTACCCCACGTCCCGGACGACGGCTCGGACCCAGTGGTTCGTGGACCCGCACATACAGACTCGCTCGTTCTTGGAAAAATTGAACTTGCGTTTCACAGTGTGAGACGCGAATATCGTTTCATGGACAACTCTAGCGGCGTCGGCGTTCTCGACAAGGCAGCTCTGGTATTGAGCGCACTGGAGTCCGGTCCGGCCACCCTCGCCGGGCTGGTCGCGGCGACAGGGCTCGCACGACCCACGGCACATCGCCTTGCCGTGGCACTGGAACACCACCGGATGGTGGCGAGGGACATGCAGGGCCGGTTCATCCTCGGACCGCGGCTGGCGGAGCTCGCCGCCGCGGCCGGCGAGGACCGCCTGCTGGCCACGGCCGGACCGGTGCTCACCCACCTCCGGGACGTTACGGGAGAGAGCGCGCAGCTCTACCGGCGTCAGGGCGACATGCGCATCTGCGTAGCGGCCGCCGAGCGGCTGTCGGGCCTGCGGGACACCGTCCCGGTGGGCTCCACGCTCCCGATGAAGGCCGGCTCGGCCGCGCAGATCCTGATGGCCTGGGAGGAGCCCGAGCGGCTCCACCGCGGCCTGCAGGGCGCGCGCTTCACGGCGACGGCGCTCTCGGGCGTACGGCGTCGCGGCTGGGCGCAGTCGATCGGCGAGCGCGAGCCCGGCGTGGCCTCCGTCTCGGCGCCCGTGCGCGGGCCGTCGAACCGCGTGGTGGCCTCCGTATCGGTCTCCGGGCCGATCGAGCGCCTGACCCGCCACCCGGGACGCATGCACGCCCAGGCCGTCATCGACGCGGCCGCCCGACTGACCGAGGCCCTGCGCCGCTCCAGCTGAGCACCTCCCCGGTCGCAGACCCCCACCACCACTACCCCCGGGCCCGGGGGCGCGTGAGACGCCGCACACGTCCACACACGCGCCGCCGGGCCCGTACTACGTCCGGATCGGTCCGGAAACGGCGAAGAGGCCCTCCGCGATGAACGCGGAGGGCCTCTTCTGTGCGTACCCCCGACCGGATTCGAACCGGCGCTACCGCCTTGAGAGGGCGGCGTGCTAGGCCGCTACACAACGGGGGCTAGCTGTTACTGCGGTACTGCGCTGGGCTACCAGGACTCGAACCTAGAATAAGAGAACCAGAAACTCTCGTGTTGCCAATTACACTATAGCCC
>NZ_JALGBX010000015.1:164527-227604 GCF_022808175.1 Streptomyces sp. AP-93
TGCGCTGGGCTACCAGGACTCGAACCTAGAATAAGAGAACCAGAAACTCTCGTGTTGCCAATTACACTATAGCCCACCAAAACGCAAGACCCTGAGGTACTTTCGTTCGGTTAGCGTCTCCGGCCCGGCCTTTCGGCCCGAGCGGGCGGCGCAGAAAGAACATTACCGGATGGCTGACCGTGCTCCAAAACGGGTATCCCCGGCCAGCACCTGCGGGAGCCGCTCGAGTCCGGCGATCCGGTGCACGCCCTCGGGTCCGGGGCCGCGCGATCCGTCGCGGTCGAGCCACACGGCCGTCAGCCCGGCGTCACGGGCCCCGCGCGCGTCGATCTCCGGCTGGTCTCCCACGTAGACCACCTCCCCCGGCTCCAGCCCCATCTCGGCGCACGCGGCGAGGAAGGCCCCGGCCTCGGGCTTGCTGACGCCCAGCTCCACGGCGCACACCAGGACCTCGAAGCGGTCGCGCAGGCCGAGGTGGCGCAGCTTGGGGTCCTGGTTGGCCACGGAGGAGTTGGAGAGCACCCCGTGGCGGTAGCCGGCGGCCAGGGCGTCCAGTACGGGCACCACGTCGGGGAAGAGCTCCCAGGCGGCCGTGTAGTGCTCCACGTACCGCCCGAACCAGTCGTCGGCCTGGGCGTCGGTCAGCAGGGGCTCCCCGAGGAACTCCCGCACCCGGTCCCGGCGCTGCCCCTGGAAGGTGCCCTCCCCGGCCGCGAACCGCTCCCAGTGCCGGTCGGTGATCCGCCGCCACAGCGCGAGCGCCTCGCGCGGAGCCCCGTACCGCTCCGCGAGCCCCTCGTCGACCAGGTGCGCCGCGAGCCCGGCCCGGTCGGCCCCGGTGTAGTCGAAAAGGGTGTCGTCGATGTCCCACAGCACCGCACGGATCGCCATACGGCCGACCCTACGCGGAACGCCCCGGGGGCGGCAGCCCTTTGCGGAGCTGCCGCCCCCGGGGACGGTACGGGTGCTGCTTACGCGGTGGCGAGCTTCGCCAGGGTCGCGTCGATGCGGGACAGGGAGCGGTCCTTGCCCAGGATCTCGAGGGACTCGAAGAGCGGGAGACCGATCGTGCGGCCGGTGACCGCGACGCGTACCGGGGCCTGGGCCTTGCCGAGCTTGAGGCCGTGGGCTTCACCGGCGGTGAGGACCGCCTGCTTGAGCGACTCGGGGTCCGACCAGTCCGCGGCGGCGAGGTTCTCGCGGGCCGTGGTGAGGAGGGCCGCCGGGTCGCCCTTCATCGCCTTGTCCCACGAGGCCTGGTCCTCCACCGGCTCCTTGCGGAACAGGAAGTCGACGTTGGCCGTGATGTCGGAGAGGACCGTGACGCGGGTCTGTGCGTGGGGCGCGATGCGCTCCCAGGCGGCGGCGTCGAAGTCCTCGGGCGCCCAGTTGGCGTGCGGGGCCTGCAGCCACGGGGCGCAGGCGTCCGCGAAGGCCTTCGGGTCGAGCAGGCGGATGTGGTCGCCGTTGATCGACTCGGCCTTCTTGAGGTCGAAGCGCGCCGGGTTGGCGTTGACGTCCGGGATGTCGAACTTCTCCACCATCTCCTCGATCGAGAAGATGTCCTGGTCCTTGGAGAAGGACCAGCCGAGCAGCGAGAGGTAGTTCAGCAGGCCCTCGGGGAGGAAGCCGCGCTCGCGGTACAGGTTGAGGGAGGCCTCGGGGTCGCGCTTGGAGAGCTTCTTGTTGCCCTCGCCCATCACGTACGGCAGGTGGCCGAACGCGGGGGTGTCCTTGGCGACGCCCAGCTCGATCAGCGCCTTGTACAGGGCGATCTGGCGGGGGGTGGAGGAGAGCAGGTCCTCGCCGCGCAGGACGTGGGTGATCTCCATCAGCGCGTCGTCGACCGGGTTGACCAGCGTGTACAGCGGTGCGCCGTTGGCCCGGACGATGCCGAAGTCCGGCACGTTGTCCGGGGTGAAGGTCAGCTCTCCGCGGACCAGGTCCGTGAAGGTGATCGGCTCGTCGGGCATCCGGAAGCGGACGATGGAGGCGCGGTGCTCGCCCTCGTACGCCTCGACCTGCACGGTGGTCAGCTCGCGGCAGTGCCCGTCGTAGCCGGAGGGCTTGCCGGCGGCGCGGGCGGCCGCGCGGCGGGCGTCGAGCTCCTCGGTGGTGCAGTAGCAGTGGTACGCGTAGCCGCCGTCGAGGAGCTTGCGCGCGACATCCTTGTAGATGTCCATGCGCTCGGACTGGCGGTACGGGGCGTGCGGGCCGCCGACCTCGGGGCCCTCGTCCCAGGTGAAGCCGAGCCAGCGCAGCGAGTCGAGCAGCTGGTCGTAGGACTCCTCGGAGTCGCGGGCCGCGTCGGTGTCCTCGATGCGGAAGACGAACGTGCCGCCGTGGTGGCGGGCGAACGCCCAGTTGAAGAGGGCCGTGCGGACCAGACCCACGTGGGGGTTGCCGGTCGGGGACGGACAGAAACGTACGCGGGGGGTCGCGTTAGCCACGCTTGATCACCTTGTTGGTGAGAGTGCCGATGCCTTCGATGGTGACGGCGACCTCGTCGCCGACGTTCAGGGGGCCGACTCCGGCCGGGGTCCCCGTGAGGATGACGTCGCCCGGGAGCAGCGTCATGGCCTCGGTGATGTGCACGATCAGGTCCTCGATGGAGCGGACCATCTCGCTGGTGCGGCCGAGCTGGCGCTGTTCGCCGTTGACGGTGCACTGAATGGCCAGGTCGCTGGGGTCGAGGTCCGTCTCGATCCAGGGGCCGAGGGGGCAGGAGCTGTCGAAGCCCTTGGCGCGGGCCCACTGCTTCTCGCGCTGCTGGACGTCGCGCGCGGTGACGTCGTTGGCGCAGGTGTAGCCGAGGATGACGTCCTTGACGCGCTCGCGCGGGACCTCGCGGCACATGCGGCCGATGACCACGGCGAGCTCCGCCTCGTGGTGGAGGTCCTGGGAGAAGGACGGGTACGCGATCGGGTCGCCCGGGCCGACCACCGAGGTGGAGGGCTTGAAGAAGGTGATGGGGGCGTCCGGACGGCCTTCACTGTCAAAGATGGCGTTACCCAGCTCCGCCGCGTGCTCCGCGTAGTTGCGGCCGATGGCCACGACCTTGTTCGGGAGCACGGGCGGCAGCAGCCGGACCTTGCTCAGCGGGACCTTCGTGCCCGAGAGCTCGAAGTCCGCGAACGGGATGCCCTTGATGATGTCGAGGACGAGCTCACCTTCGGCGCCGGGGGCAGTGCTGCCCTCGACCGCGCCGAACGCGACATTGCCGTCGATCGAGAACCTGGCGATGCGCACGTGTTGCGTCTGCCCCTCTGTATTTCCGCTGGCTGGAGTCTGCGGACTCCAGGCTAACGCGGTGGGGGCCGACGCTTCGCGCGGCTTTCGCCGGACACCCTCTTACTGCGCGGCGGCGACCGGTGCGTTCATGAGGATGGTGCGGCGCGGGTTCGCGGTCTGGGCCGGCAGCTCGACGGTGTGCTCCGGGACCGGCACGGCCTGCAGCTCCTCGGCGTCCTTGAGGTGCGCGAGGGTGGTGCGGCGCGGGTTGGCTATGTTGCGGAACATCATCGTCGTCTTCATCGGAGTGCGAAGCCCTCGGCTCACTAGGTCGGATGGTGGCGGCGGCCGCCGCCGGGATGCCTTCGGAGTGCCACTTGTCGCTCGCGGCAACCCTGTAAAGCTCAAGGCTAAACATCTGAATCCCCCGCCGAACCGGGAAGTAATGGCCACGGCTATGTGAGTTTGCTCACCAGTGGCCAGGCATTACGGGCATAACGGGCAGTCAATTTCGCCCCATAAAACGGACATTGCGCCACTGAATGCGTCATTCCGCTCCCGATCATCGCGACTGGGACAGCTTGCCAGGCGCGAGGTTTGGGCGGCGTAAGTCCGATTCCATATGAATTGGCACGCACGACGGGTAGCGCACGCGTCACCAGACGTGACCGACCGTCCAGCGCAGGACTCGCACCTTGTTGGAGATCCGCCTCTGTGCTGGAATTCGCGGGACCGCCGCGGGAACAGCCGGCGCGCAAATGGCGCGAGACAGCGCCGAGCGCGGCGGCAACGGAGAGGGAGACGCGCCGGTCACCGACGACCACCATGGGGCGCATTGCCCCACGACTCGACACCGTCCCACCGGTCGCCCGGCGGGACGCCTGGTCCAGAGGTTGCGACGCTAGTGCAGGGACGATTCAAGAGGGATGACAAGGGGTCTCCCCAGGCCCGTCAGGGCCGTGGGGAAGCCGCGCCGGAGCAGGACCCGCGCGGCGGGACCGACCGTGGCTCCTCGCCCCAGCACGCCCAGAACCGCGGGCCGGCTGTCGAGAGCGGGGGCCCCGACGGCTCCGTCACGGTGAAGCCCAAGGGCCGCGCCAAGTCCAAGGGCGGCTCCAAGGCCGACGACGAGTCGGGCGGCCGCGACGTCGCGATACCCCAGACCCCCCGTGGGTCCGGTTCCCGCCTCGCCATGCAGAACTGGCGCATCAGTACGCGACTGGTGTCGCTGCTGACCCTGCCGGTCGTCGCCGCCACCACCCTCGGTGGCTTCCGCATCAACGACTCTCTCAACGACATCGCGCAGCTGGAGCACATGCAGCTGCTGACGACGATGACCCGGCAGGCCACCAACCTGGCCGCCATGCTCCAGGCCGAGCGTGACAACTCCGCCGGTCCGCTGTCCGTCGACAAGTCGGGCAAGCCCAGCACCCTCGTCAAGGGTGTCCGCGACTCCACCGACTCCGCCGTCAGGGCCTTCGCCGCCGCGACCGACAAGGTCGACGTCGCCGAGGGCAACGACGAGACGCTCAGGTCGATCCGCAACAACATCCTGCAGATCGCACACGGGCTCAACAACCTCGAAGAGATCCGCAAGGGCGCGTACCAGAACGGCGCCCAGCAGACCGTCACCGAGTACAACGCGCTGGTCGTCTCGCTGCTCTCCCTCTCGCAGGAAATGGCGCAGGCCACCTCGAACCCCGAGATGATCAAGCGCACCCGCGCCCTGGCCGCGTTCTCCTCCGCCAAGGAGTACGCCTCCATCCAGCGCGCGATCATCGCCGCCGCGCTCCCCGCCGACCCCAGGCAGCCCGGCAGCCTCAGCGAGAACGACCGTCTGTACGCCCGCTCCGCGCAGAACAGCGAAGAGCAGGCGCAGAAGACCTTCGAACTCGCCTACCAGGGCAAGCCCGAGGAGCTCCTCGCCTCGCTCGGCGACGGCAACCAGGAAATCGGCAACGCCGACGGCTACGCGCGCCGCGTCCTCGGGAACAAGGACCAGTTCGTCAAGGAGAAGCCCCGGTCCTGGATGGACTGGTACGACGCGGACGACGTGAAGCTCCAGGCCATGAAGGTCATCGAGCTCACCCTGCTCGAGGACATGGAGCAGAAGGCCCGCGAGCTCAAGAACGAGTCGCAGCGCGACGCGCTCATCAACGGTGCGCTGATCCTCCTCGTCCTCGGTGTCTCCCTCGTCGGCGCCTTCGTCATGGCCCGCTCGATGATCCGCTCCCTGCGCCGCCTCCAGGACACCGCGACCCGCGTCGCCCAGGACCGGCTGCCCGAGCTCGTCAAGCAGCTGTCCGAGTCCGACCCGCAGGACGTGGACACGACGGTGGAGTCCGTCGGTCTGCACACCCGCGACGAGATCGGCCAGGTGGCCGCGGCCTTCGACGACGTGCACCGCGAGGCCGTCCGCCTCGCCGCCGAGCAGGCCCTCCTGCGAGGCAACGTCAACGCGATGTTCACCAACCTCTCGCGCCGTTCGCAGGGCCTCATCCAGCGCCAGCTCTCGCTCATCTCCGAGCTGGAGTCGCGCGAGGCCGACCCGGACCAGCTGTCCTCGCTCTTCAAGCTCGACCACCTCGCGACCCGCATGCGCCGTAACGGCGAAAACCTCCTCGTCCTCGCGGGCGAGGAGCCGGGCCGCCGGTGGACCCGCCCCGTCCCGCTCGTCGACGTGCTCCGTGCCGCGGCGTCCGAGGTGGAGCAGTACGAGCGCATCGAACTCTCGTCGGTGCCCGGCACCGACGTCGCCGGCCGCGTCGTCAACGACCTCGTGCACCTGCTCGCCGAGCTGCTGGAGAACGCCACCTCGTTCTCCTCCCCGCAGACCAAGGTGAAGGTCACCGGGCACGCGCTGCCCGACGGCCGCGTGCTCGTCGAGATCCACGACACCGGCATCGGCCTCTCCCCCGAGGACCTCGCCGCGATCAACGAGCGGCTCGCGTCGCCGCCGACCGTGGACGTCTCCGTCTCCCGCCGCATGGGCCTGTTCGTGGTCGGCCGCCTGTCCCTGCGACACGGCATCCGCATCCAGCTCCGCCCCTCCGACTCGGGCGGTACGACGGCCCTCGTCATGCTCCCGGTGGACGTCGCCCAGGGCGGCAAGAAGCCGGCCCCGATGCCCGGCCAGGGCGGTCAGGGTTCCCCCGGCGCCCCCGGTCAGGGTGGTCCCGGCGGCCAGGCGCAGGGCTCGATCCCCGCTCCCGGCGCGCGTCCCCCCGTGGGCGCCGCCCCGCAGCGCGGCCAGGTTTCGGCCGGCAGCCAGCGCGCGGCCCTGCCGGGCCGCGACGGCGCCCCCGGCGGTCAGCCCCAGGGCCCCGGCCCGCAGGGCGGACGGCCTCAGCAGCAGGGCCCCGGCGGCCAGACGCAGAGCGCCTTCGGTTCGGGTGCTCCGCTGCCCGGCCGCGGTCCGGTCTCCGGTCCCGGCGGCCCGGGCGGCTTCGGCGGTCCGCAGGCCCGTCCGGCCGGCGGCCCCACGGCGTCCGGTCCCGGCGGCTTCCCGCAGGGCAACGGCTTCGAGCGCCCTCAGCAGCCCCAGCAGCAGGCTCCGTTCCAGCCCCAGCAGCCGGCCCCGCAGCAGGGTCAGGGTCAGCAGGGTCCGGGCCAGCAGCAGACCGGCGGCCCGGCCGGCCGCAGCCCCCGGCCGCAGCTCCCGCCGCGCGGTGGCGCGCCCCGTCCGGAGCTCCCGGGCGCGGTCGGCGGCCCCGCCGCGATGCCCCAGACCACCAGTTGGGGTGCGGGCCAGCGCGGGCAGCACGACGTTCCGCGCGGCCACGACGAGCTGTCGGGCCCCGGTTCCACGTCCGAGTTCCCCCGCCCCGACTTCAACGCCCCGGCTCCCCAGGCCGGCGGCCACGACAACGGCGCCACGGGCCAGTTCGCCCGTCCCGACTTCGGCGACCCGGCCTCCACCGGCCAGTTCGCCCGCCAGGACTTCGGCGACCCGGCCTCCACGGGGCAGTTCGCCCGCCAGGACTTCCAGGCCCAGCGGCCCGGTGGCCCCGGTGTCGGCGGCTACGCCCAGCCCGGCCAGGCCCCCCAGCCGCAGTCGCAGCCCCAGGGCAACTACGCCCCCGTACCGACTCCGCGCGCAGAGGCTCCGCGGCTGCCGCAGGCGACCCGGCCGGAGGCACTGCCCCCGGCCGGTCCGGGCACCGGCGAGGGCCGCAGCCCGATCTTCGACACGCTGGAGTCGAACTGGTTCCGCCAGGAGGCCGCTCAGGCCGCCGGGCAGGCGCCGACGGCCGTACCCCAGCAGCAGGGCCAGCAGGCGCAGCAGTCCGCTCCGGCGGCTCCGGCTCCGGCCTCCCCCCAGCGCCCGCAGCAGCACCA
The DNA here is from genome assembly GCF_022808175.1 of Streptomyces sp. AP-93. Lineage (GTDB taxonomy): Bacteria > Actinomycetota > Actinomycetes > Streptomycetales > Streptomycetaceae > Streptomyces. The sequence goes on from NZ_JALGBX010000015.1 coordinate 172,097, forward strand.
GCTGCCGCAGCGCGCCCAGGAGGAGGCTCCGGCCGAGTCCGCGCAGACGGCCACCGGCGCCGTGCCGACCGTGAGCTGGCGCTCCTCGCCGAACGACGAGCTGATGCGGCAGGCCGAGCGCGTGCGCCAGCCCGCCGCCGGCGGTATCACCACGTCGGGTCTGCCCCGCCGGGTCCCGCGGGCGAACCTCGTGGCCGGCACCGCGCAGCAGCAGGCCGAAGCACAGGCCGGCCCCCAGGTTTCGCGATCCCCGGACGATGTCCGCGGGCGTCTCACCAACCTCCGACGCGGTATCCAGCAGGGTCGGCAGGCCGGCACCACCGGCCCGGCCACCGGCAGTTACCACGTCGACCCCACTTACCAGCAGGAGCGATAGTTGAGTTCGATGAGCCAGGCGGCACAGAACCTGAACTGGTTGATCACGAACTTCGTGGACAACACCCCCGGGGTGTCCCACACCGTGGTGGTCTCCGCCGACGGCCTCCTTCTGGCGATGTCCGAAGGCTTCCCCCGCGACCGGGCCGACCAGCTCGCCGCGGTGGCCTCCGGGCTGACCTCCCTCACCGCGGGTGCGTCCCGCATCTTCGAGGGTGGCGCCGTCAACCAGACGGTGGTGGAGATGGACCGCGGATTCCTCTTCCTGATGTCCGTCTCCGACGGATCCTCGCTGGCCGTACTGGCGCACCCCGAGTGCGACATCGGCCTCGTGGGTTACGAGATGGCCCTCCTCGTGGACCGCGCCGGCAGTGTCCTCACCCCGGACCTGCGCGCGGAACTGCAGGGAAGCCTGCTCATCTGACTGCCGCTCTCCCGGCCGGACGGTACTGCCGGCCGGGGGACCGGGGCCGCGGCCCCGGAACCCAGTACCACCGCCAGGCCGTCATACCGTCCCCCCACCGGCCGCCCCGTCAGACGGCACGCTGACCTTTGCTGTCCAGCCCGGAGGATCAATGACCCCGCCCCCCGCCTATTCCGATCAGTACGGAGACTCGTACTCGGAAGGCGACCAGCCGCTGGTTCGTCCGTACGCGATGACCGGTGGCCGGACCCGACCGCGCTACCAGCTCGCCATCGAGGCCCTGGTCAGCACCACGGCCGATCCGATGCACCTGTCCGGGCTGCTCCCGGAGCACCAGCGCATCTGCACCCTGTGCCGTGAGGTCAAGTCGGTCGCGGAGGTCTCCGCGCTGCTGAACATGCCGCTCGGTGTCGCACGGATCCTCGTCGCCGACCTGGCGGAGGCCGGCATGGTGGCCATCCACCAGCCGGGCAATGGAGAGGCCGGCGGAACGCCGGATGTAACGCTGCTCGAGAGGGTTCTCAGTGGACTTCGCAAGCTCTAACGGTGGGGCGGCTCCTCGCTCCACCACCTCCGCGAAGATCGTGGTGGCGGGTGGTTTCGGCGTGGGCAAGACCACGTTCGTCGGCGCCGTCTCCGAGATCAACCCGCTGCGCACCGAGGCCGTGATGACGTCCGCGAGCGCGGGCATCGACGACCTGACCCACACCGGGGACAAGACGACCACCACGGTCGCCATGGACTTCGGCCGCATCACCCTGGACCAGGACCTGATCCTGTACCTCTTCGGTACTCCCGGTCAGGACCGCTTCTGGTTCATGTGGGACGACCTCGTGCGCGGCGCGATCGGGGCGATCGTCCTGGTCGACACGCGGCGCCTGGCCGACTGCTTCCCGGCCGTCGACTACTTCGAGAACAGCGGCCTGCCGTTCGTCGTGGCGCTCAACGGCTTCGAGGGGCACCAGCCCTACACCCCGGAGGAAGTCCGCGAGGCCCTGCAGATCGGCCCGGACGCCCCCATCATCACCACCGACGCCCGCCACCGCGCGGACGCCAAGAGCGCGCTCATCACGCTCGTCGAGCACGCCCTGATGGCGCGGCTCAAGTAGGGCTGCGCCGCGGGGCGAGTGCTTCACCGGCTGGTTTGGGGGCGGGCTGTGTCATAGGACACGGCCCGCCCCCCTTCGTTCATAACGTTTCGACAGAGAATTGCCGGTAGTTGGCGACACGGTGCGTTCGCCCGGTGTCGCTGCGCTCACAACTGGCCCCGTTTTTGCCGCAGGACGCTCTTTATGTCCGATTTATGTGGGGCATAAGGCTCTAGGAATGGCCGATTTCAACTGTTTGGAACACGGCCGTTAACCGTGCTGGAATTCAACGAACTAGCTAGTAGCACCGCCGAGAGGTTGTTGGTCGAGTGAGGCGAAGCAACTCGAGCCCCGCGGATGAACCCGCGCGCGGCAACTTCACCCCGCCGCCGCGCGCGGCCGCGTCATCCTTTGACGTACCCGTGGAACCATCCGTGAGCGGTGGAAGCACCAGCAGGTTCTCGCCCCGCAACTGGCGCGTGCCGACCCGTCTGAACGCCATCCTGCTCGTCCCGGTCCTCGTCGGACTGGTCATGGGCGGCTTCCAGGTGAAGGGGTCCATCGACACCTGGGACGAGGCCAAGGACGCCGAGAAGACCGCCGTCATCGTCCAGGCCGCCGCCGAGTACGGCCAGGCGCTCCTCAACGAGCGCGACCTGACGGCCGAGCCCCTGCTCAAGGGCCAGCGCGAGTCCGAGCCCGTACTGGCGGCGTACGCCGCCACCGACGCGGCCAAGGCCAAGTTCACCGAGGCCGCGAAGGACCTGCCCGAGGGCCAGGGCCTGGAGCGCCGCCTCGAGCTCTTCCGCCAGGAGGAGCCGAAGCTGGAGCAGGTCCGCAAGACGGCCTACCTGGCGCAGCTGGAGACGCCGAAGAAGGCCCTCCCCAAGGCCATGGGCCCGATCCCGACCGAAGAGGGGTACGTGCTGGTCCAGCACTACCTCATGCAGTTCTCCAACGAGCTGGGCCTCGGCACCGGCAACGTGACCTCGTACGGCCGCATGGTCTACGCGCTCGAGCTGTCCAAGGCCGCGAACTCGCTGCAGCGCTCGGTGGGCACGCACCTGCTGGTGCGGCCGAACGACGACGAGGACATCCGCAAGGCCCAGCTCGTCGCCTTCTCCTCGTACGCGTACCTCGAAGAGATCGCCATCGGCGAGTACGTCGCCGCCGGCACCGACGAGGACGTCGCGCGCCTGAAGGACATCATGGGCGCGAAGTCCGAGGAGGGCGCCAAGAAGCTCGTCGACGCCAAGCAGGCGGCCGAGCAGGCGGGCACCGTCTTCCGGGCTCCTCCGGTGGTCAATGGTTCCGCGCTCACCGGCATGACCGAGGCGATAGCCGGCGGCGCGAAGCCGGCCGCCCTCGCCCTGGGCGGTACCACCCCGGCGGCCTGGCAGGCTGCCGCGACCGCCAAGTTCGACGGCTACAACCAGCTCGAGAAGGAACTCCTCGACAAGGCTCTGGGGGACGCCGGATCGGTCTCCGACGAGGCCCGCAACGACGCCATCCTGACCGGCGCCATCGTGGTCGTGGCCCTGCTCGCCGCCTTCATCCTGGCCGGCATGATGGCCCGCCAGATGGGCCGGGCGATGCGCCGTCTGCGCGGTGCCGCCTTCGACATCGCCGAGCAGCGCCTGCCGATGCTCGTCGACCAGCTCTCGCGCACCGACCCGGGCAAGGTCGACACCCGGGTGGTGCCGATCCCGATCGACTCCCAGGACGAGATCGGCGAGGTCGCCCGCGCCTTCGACCAGGTCCACCGGGAGGCCGTCCGGCTCGCCGCCGAGCAGGCCCTCCTGCGGGGCAACGTCAACGCGATCTTCACGAACCTCTCCATGCGCAACCAGTCGCTGATCGAGGGCCAGCTGAGCCTGATCACCGAGCTGGAGAACAACGAGGCCGACCCGGACCAGCTGGAGAACCTCTTCCGCCTGGACCACCTGGCCACCCGCATGCGCCGCAACGGCGAGAACCTCCTCATCCTCGCGGGTGAGGAGCCGGGCCGCCGCTGGGACCAGCCGGTCCCCCTCGTCGACGTCCTGCGCGCCGCCTCCTCCGAGGTGGAGCAGTACGAGCGCGTCGAGCTGTCGGGCGTCTCCGACGCCGAGATCCACGGCCAGGCCGTGACCGACCTCGTGCACCTGCTCGCCGAGCTCCTGGAGAACGCCACCACCTTCTCCTCCCCGCAGACCAAGGTCCGGGTCAACGCGACGCGTCTGCCCGACGGCCGCGTGATGGTCGAGATCCACGACAAGGGAATCGGCCTGACGGCCGAGGACTTCGCGGACATCAACCACAAGCTGGCCAACCCGCCGACCGTGGACGCCGCGATCTCGCAGCGCATGGGTCTGTTCGTGGTCGGCCGGCTGGCCGACCGGCACGGCATCCGCGTCCAGCTGCGCCCCTCGGGCGAAGCGGCCGGCACCACCTCGCTGGTCATGCTCCCCGACGCCATCACCCACGGTGGCGGTGGCGAGGAGGTCCCGGCGGACGACTTCACGGTCTCCCAGATGATCCCGCGCCAGCAGGCCCAGCAGCCGGCTCCGCTGCGCACGGCCGCCGAGCTCGGCTTCGACGACTCCCGCTACGAGGTCCACCGGGCCGACCAGCCGGGTTACGACGAGCCCGCCGCCGACCCGGTCGGCCGCTCCCTGGGCCGTGAGGAGCGCCGGGCCGCGCTGGAGGCGCAGGTCGGCTACCCGCAGGCGCAGCCGGCGTACGACGAGCCCGCGGCGGAGTATCCGGAACCGCAGCCGGAGCACGCGTACCAGCCGTACCAGGGCTACGAGCAGCAGCCCGCGCAGGGCTACGACCTCGGTTACGAATCCGCTCAGGCCGGGCAGGGATACGACGCGTACACCCAGCAGGAGTACGCGTATCCGGAACCCGGGTACACGGATCAGCGACAGGATCTCCCGGCCTATGACGGCGGGTACGATTCCCCCTCCGCAGCTGCGGAGTGGCCCCAGCAGAACACCTACTCGGGCTCCTACCAGCAGGATTACGGGACCGAATCGGAATCACCGGCCGCTCCCGAACCGGCCCCGGAGCGCGTAGGCTTCGACCGTCCGGGCGCCACTGCCGACGCCGGCCACCAGGTGACCGGGGCGGGCCTGCCGCGACGCGGCAGCCAGCCGCAGCAGCGGCCGGGACAGCAGGAAGCGGAGTCCTCCGGATCCCTCTTCGAGCAGCGGCCGCAGCGTCAGCAGCAGCCCGCGGCGCCGGAGCGGGCCACCGGGGAAACGGAAGGCCCTGCCGACTGGCGCTCGAACAACGACGAGCGCTGGCAGCAGGCCGCCAAGCTCCGTGAGCCGAAGGCGGGCGGGGTCACCCCGTCCGGTCTCCCTCGGCGGGTGCCCAAGGCCAACCTGGTCGAGGGTGCCGCGGAGACGACTCCGCAGGGCGGCCCCCAGGTCTCCCGGGCCCCGGAGGACGTCCGTGGCAGGTTGAGCAACCTGCGACGCGGTGTCGAGCAGGGCCGCAACGCGGGATCCGAGCAGTCAAGTAACAGCTATGACCAGGAGCGTTAGTGTGAGCGCGATGAGCCAGGCGGCACAGAACCTGAACTGGTTGATCACGAACTTCGTGGACAACACCCCAGGGGTGTCTCACACGGTGGTGGTCTCCGCCGACGGCCTCCTTCTGGCTATGTCCGAGGGCTTCCCCCGCGACCGGGCCGACCAGCTCGCCGCGGTGGCCTCCGGGCTGACCTCCCTCACCGCGGGTGCCTCGCGCATCTTCGAGGGCGGCGCCGTCAACCAGACCGTTGTGGAGATGGACCGGGGATTCCTCTTCCTCATGTCCGTCTCCGACGGATCCTCGCTCGCGGTGCTCGCACACCCCGAGTGCGACATCGGCCTCGTGGGTTACGAGATGGCCCTTCTGGTGGATCGCGCGGGCAGTGTCCTCACCCCGGACCTGCGCGCGGAACTGCAGGGCGGGCTTCTCAACTAGCAGACAGGCAGTGCGTTTCGCGTCACTGCACCATAGGGTGCGGTGGCGCGGTTCCACAGGGAGTACTGCGTACTTGGAGTCGGAGGAGGAAACGTGACAACACCCGGAGGACATCCCTATGGCGGCGCGCAGCAGCCGCAGGGTGGGCACGACCAGAACCGCTTCAACTTCCCTTCCGCTCCCAGCAACCGGCCCGCGCCGGAGCACGACCCGGCCGCCGGGCAGCAGCCGTACCAGCGGCAGCCCTACCAGCAGCAGCCGTACGGCCGGCCGCAGCAGCCGGGCCAGTCCTACCGGTCCCCGCAGCAGCCTCCGCGCGGTGGCCGTCCGCAGGCTCCGCAGGCGCACAACCCGCTGGTGCGTCCGTACGCGATGACCGGTGGCCGGACCCGTCCGCGCTACCAGCTCGCCATCGAGGCCCTGGTCAGCACCACGGCCGACCCCGCGCGTCTGCAAGGGCAGTTGCCCGAGCACCAGCGCATCTGCCTCCTGTGCCAGGAGATCAAATCCGTCGCGGAGATCTCGGCACTTCTTTCCATTCCTCTTGGCGTAGCCCGGATCCTCGTCGCCGACCTGGCGGAGGCGGGCCTCGTAGCCATCCACCAGCCCGGCGGCGACGAGTCCGCCGGCGGCCAGCCAGATGTGACACTGCTCGAAAGGGTGCTCAGTGGACTTCGCAAGCTCTAACGGCGGAGCGGCTCCTCGCTCCACCACCTCCGCGAAGATCGTGGTGGCGGGTGGCTTCGGCGTGGGCAAGACCACGTTCGTCGGCGCCGTCTCCGAGATCAACCCCCTGCGCACCGAGGCCGTCATGACGAGCGCCTCCGCCGGCATCGACGACCTGACCCACACCGGGGACAAGACGACCACCACGGTCGCCATGGACTTCGGCCGCATCACCCTGGACCAGGACCTGATCCTGTACCTCTTCGGTACTCCCGGTCAGGACCGCTTCTGGTTCATGTGGGACGACCTCGTCCGCGGCGCCATCGGCGCCGTGGTCCTCGTCGACACCCGCCGTCTCGCCGACTGCTTCCCCGCCGTCGACTATTTCGAGAACAGCGGCCTGCCCTTCGTCATCGCCCTCAACGGCTTCGACGGGCACCAGCCCTACACCCCGGAGGAAGTCCGCGAGGCCCTGCAGATCGGCCCGGACGCCCCCATCATCATCACCGACGCCCGCCACCGCACGGACGCCAAGAGCGCGCTCATCACCCTGGTCGAGCACGCCCTCATGGCCCGCCTGCGGTAGCCGTCCCGGCCGCATGGGAAAGCCCCCCGCACTCCGAGGAGTGCGGGGGGCTTTCTCGTGCTTCGGGGTACTAGCCCTGCCAGCTGCGCGGGCCGCGGAAGCCGGGGGTGCGCTCCAGGCGGCGCCAGCCGGCCTGGGAGCGGACGGCGGCAGCCGAGGTCTCTTCGGGGGCGGCCGCGGCGCGGGCGAGCAGGATCGCGGTGATCGCGGCCAGCTCCTCGGGCTCGGCGTTGCCCTTCTCGACCTTCAGCAGGGTGCCTGTGGCGTTGCTCATCGGTGGCAGTTCTCCTTCGACGTCTACTGGGGCGGGTTGCCGTGCTTGCGCGACGGCAGGTCCGCGTGCTTGTTGCGGAGCATCGCGAGGGCGGCGACGAGGACCTCGCGGGTTTCCGCGGGGTCGATCACGTCGTCGACGAGGCCTCGCTCGGCCGCGTAGTACGGGTGCATCAGCTCGGCCTTGTACTCCTTGACCATGCGCGCGCGCATCGCCTCGGGGTCTTCGGCGTCCGCGATCTGCTTGCGGAAGATGACGTTGGCGGCGCCCTCGGCGCCCATCACCGCGATCTCGTTGGTGGGCCACGCGTAGGTCAGGTCGGCGCCGATGGACTGGGAGTCCATGACGATGTACGCGCCGCCGTAGGCCTTGCGCAGGATCAGCGAGATCCGCGGCACGGTCGCGTTGCAGTACGCGTACAGCAGCTTCGCGCCGTGGCGGATGATGCCGCCGTGCTCCTGGTCGACGCCCGGCAGGAAGCCGGGCACGTCCAGCAGCGTGATGATCGGGATGTTGAAGGCGTCGCAGAGCTGGACGAAGCGCGCCGCCTTCTCGGAGGCGTGGATGTCCAGGACGCCGGCGAGGTGGCCGGGCTGGTTGGCCACGATTCCGACGACCTGGCCGTCCATCCGCGCGAGCGCGCAGATGATGTTGCGGGCCCAGCGCTCGTGGATCTCCAGGACGTCGCCCTCGTCGACGAGCTCCTCGATCACCTTGAGCATGTCGTACGGGCGGTTGCCGTCGGCGGGCACGAGGTCGAGCAGGACGTCGGACCGGCGGTCGGCCGGGTCGCTGGTCTCGTGGACCGGGGGGTTCTCGCGGTTGTTGGAGGGCAGCATCGTGATGAGGTAGCGGACCTCGGAGATGCAGGTCTCCTCGTCGTCGTACGCGAAGTGCGCGACGCCCGAGGTCTCGGCGTGCACGTCGGCGCCGCCGAGGCCGTTCTGGGTGATCTCCTCGCCGGTCACCGCGCGGACCACGTCCGGGCCGGTGATGAACATCTGCGAGGTCTCCCGGACCATGAACACGAAGTCCGTCAGCGCCGGGGAGTAGGCCGCGCCGCCCGCGCAGGGGCCCAGCATCACCGAGATCTGCGGGATGACACCCGAGGCCTTGGTGTTGCGCTGGAAGATGCCGCCGTAACCGGCCAGCGCCGAGACGCCCTCCTGGATACGGGCACCCGCACCGTCGTTCAGGGAGACCAGCGGGGCACCGGCCGCGATGGCCATGTCCATGATCTTGTGGATCTTCGTCGCATGGGCCTCGCCCAGGGCGCCGCCGAAGATCCGGAAGTCGTGCGCGTAGACGAAGACCGTACGGCCCTCGACCGTGCCCCAGCCGGTGATGACACCGTCGGTGTAGGGCTTCTTGGCCTCCAGGCCGAACCCGGTCGCGCGGTGGCGACGCAGCTGCTCGACCTCCTTGAAGGAACCTTCGTCGAGCAGCAACGCGATCCGCTCGCGGGCGGTGAGCTTGCCCTTGGCATGCTGCGCTTCGGTCGCCCGGTCACTCGGGCCGCGCCGCGCCTGCTCGCGCAGGTCGTGCAGCTCGGCCACGCGCCCGCGGGCGTCCGTCGGCTCGCTCGGAATCTGGTCCACAACGGTCATGTAATGACCTTACGAAGCCGGACCGGAAAAACCCTCCGTCGAATCCACACAGTGTCGGGTGTCTTCCGCTGTCCGTCCCGGACAGAACCGTCCGGGGTGCAGCGGGGCCCACCAGGCAGGACCTTGGTCCTTTGTCGGTTTCTCACAAAACCCCCGCCAAGCCGTCGCCAAGACACGGCCAAGTCACCCGCAAGAAGTACAGAGGTTGAAATTTGAACGGAATGGGTCTAGCGTCGTTGTTGTTGAAAGTTCAACGAGTGCCGACATCGACGAGCGGCACCCCCCACAAAGGAGCAGTCATGGGTCTCTTCACCCGCCGCGCGCAGGACACCGCCACCACCACGACCGCCGTCGCCACCCTCGACGTGGACCCGGCCCTCGCCGCACTCACCGGTGACTACGTCATCGACGCCTCCCACAGCAGCATCGGCTTCACCGTCCGCCACGCGATGGTCACCAACGTGCGCGGTGCCTTCGCCGACCACGAGGGCGCCCTGCACCTGGACGGCGCCGACCCGTCCCGCTCCACCGCCTCCATCGACGTGAAGATCGCCTCCATCGACACCGGCATCGGCGACCGCGACGGCCACCTGCGCTCGGGCGACTTCTTCGACACCGAGACCTTCCCGCTGATGACCTTCCGCTCCACCGAGGCGCAGCAGCTCGGCGGCGACAAGTACCGCATCACCGGCGAGCTGACCATCAAGGACGTCACGCGCCCGCTCTCCATCGACCTGGAGTTCGGCGGCGCGGCCACCGACGTCTACGGCAACGAGCGCGTCGGGTTCGAGGGCTCGGCCGAGATCCTGCGCTCCGACTGGGGCCTGACCTGGAACGCGGCGCTGGAGACCGGTGGCGTGATGGTCAGCGACAAGGTGAAGCTGACCTTCGACATCTCGGCGATCAAGCAGGCGTGATCCCGGGTGTGATCCCGAGTGTGAATCCGGGTGTGACCCCGGCCGGGGGCGGGGCCGGGGGCGGCTAGAAGTCGCCCCCGCCGAACCCGCCTCCGCCGTCGAAGCCCCCTCCGCCGCCGAAGTCCCCGCCGCCGAAGTCGGACGGGTTGAAGTCGGCTCCGGAGACGTCGCCCCCGTCGAAGCCTCCGCCGTCGAATCCGTTGCCGCCGCCGAAGTCGGAGGCGTAGGCCGGACTGGACATCATCGAACCGAGCATCGTGCCCATGAGCAGGCCGGGCAGGATGCCGCCGCCGAAGTAGCCGCCGGCCCAGGGACCGTAGGCCGGGCCGGCGTCGTAGTAGGGGCGCGGACCGTGCTCGGTGTCGACGGTGCGGACCGCCGGGTCCTGACCGTCGCGCAGCCGGACGGCGTCCGCCGCGCAGACCGGGACCGTACGGGCGGCTCCGCCCGCCGGGGCCCAGGCGGCGTCCTCGCTGCTCGGCCCGTGGCGCGGGTCGAAGAAGCAGGGCGCACGGCGCTCGGGCAGCGGCCGGCCCTGCCGGCGCGCGTCGAGGCGGGCCAGGGCGAAGCGGCCGTCTTCGAGGGCCTGGGTGACTCCCTTGACCTCCTGCGGGTGCTGCACGGAGGCCATGATCTGCTTGGCCTTCTCGTAGGAGTCGAGGCCCTGCTCGTAGTCCGCGCGCATGGCGTCGTCGGCGCCGGGCTCACCGGGGTGGAAGTCGAGGCGCTCCAGCTCCTCGCCGAAGGCCGTGATGTCCTCGTCGACGACCACGCTCAGCCGGGCGATGGACTCGCGCCGGAGCTCTTCCTTCTTCCTGCGGTTGCGCTTGACCAGCGCGTACGCCCCGCCACCGCCGACGGCGGCCACCACGCCGAGCCCGATCAGGGCGCCCACCGGGGCGCCGCTGTCGGTGCTCGCGGTGCCCCAGGAGGCCGGGGCCGTGCCCTTGGCCTGGGCGAGGGCTTGATCCACGAAGTTGTTGAGCTCGGTGCCCGCGTCGGCCGGGCCGCCCGCCTTGACGGCGTCGACCAGGTTGCGGACCGCGTTGCTCGGCATGACGGCCCGGTCGGCCCCGGCGTTGAAGCCGTCCCCGAGCCGGATCGCGTAGAGCCCGGTGATCCCGGTCTCGGTACGGACCGTCTTCAGTACGCTCGCGGCCGGGAACTCGGCGGTGGCCGGCAGCACGGCGACGAACACCGGCTTCCCGGCGTCCTTGATCTTCTTCGCGAGCGCGTCCGCCTGCGCGGGCGGCAGCTGGGCCTCCGCGCGGGGGTCCACGTAGACCGGGCCCTTCTTGAGGGCCTCCGCCACGGTGGTGGTCCCGTCGGCGGCCGACGCCCCCGGGGCGACCAGCAGCGCGGTCGCGGACAGCGCCAGCAGCAGAGCGGCCAGCAGCGATCCAAAAGGTACGGATATAAGCCTGGTCCTCATATCCATGACGCTACCCGAATGGGTGCAATTCTGTGTGAGTAGGACATAAAGGCCCACGGTCGGCGGCCGGCCGCCTCACCCCACGGCCGCGCCCACGGCCTCACCGCGCCGTCCCACCCCGCCGGGGCACGGCGGGACGGCGCGTCGCCCGGCTACTCCGCCGGCTCGACGCCCGCGTGGAGGAGTCCGTAGGTGAAGGCGTCCTCCAGGGCCTGCCAGGAGGCTGCGATGACGTTCGGGGCGACGCCGACCGTGTTCCACTCGCGGGCGCCGTCCGTCGTGGTGACCAGGACCCGGGTCGTGGACGACGTGCCGTGTGCGCCCTCCAGGATGCGGACCTTGTAGTCGATCAGCTCGAACTTGGCGAGCTGGGGGTAGAAGCGCTCCAGGGCGACCCGCAGCGCGCGGTCCAGCGCGTTGACCGGGCCGTTGCCCTCCGCCGTCGCGACGATCCGCTCGCCCTTGGCCCACAGCTTCACCGTGGCCTCGTTGGCGTGCGTGCCGTCGGGGCGGTCCTCGACGATGGCCCGCCAGGACTCGATGCGGAAGTACTTGCGCGCCCGGCCCTCGGCCTCGGCGCGCAGCAGCAGCTCGAAGGAGGCGTCGGCGGCCTCGTACGTGTAGCCCTGGAGCTCCCGCTCCTTGACCCGCTCCACCACCCGGGAGACCAGCGCGCGGTCCCCGCCGAGGTCGACGCCGAGCTCCTTGCCCTTGAGCTCGATGGAGGCCCGGCCGGCCATGTCGGAGACGAGCATCCGCATGGTGTTGCCGACCCGCGCGGGGTCGATGTGCTGGTACAGGTCCGGGTCGACCTTGATGGCCGAGGCGTGCAGGCCCGCCTTGTGCGCGAAGGCGGAGACGCCGACGTAGGGCTGGTGCGTGGAGGGGGTGAGGTTGACGACCTCGGCGATGGCGTGCGAGATCCGGGTCATCTCGGCCAGGGCGCCCGCCGGGAGGACCGTACGGCCGTACTTGATCTCCAGCGCGGCGACGACCGGGAAGAGGTTGGCGTTGCCGACGCGCTCGCCGTAGCCGTTCGCGGTGCACTGCACGTGCGTGGCGCCGGCGTCCACGGCGGCCAGCGTGTTGGCGACGGCGCAGCCGGTGTCGTCCTGGGCGTGGATGCCGAGGCGCGCGCCGGTGTCGGCCAGTACGGTCGCCACGGTCGCGGTGATCTGCGCGGGCAGCATGCCGCCGTTGGTGTCGCAGAGGACCACGACGTCGGCGCCGGCCTCGTACGCGGCGCGTACGACGGACTTCGCGTACTCGGCGTTGGCCCGGTAGCCGTCGAAGAAGTGCTCGCAGTCGACGAAGACCCGGCGGCCCTGGGAGACCAGGTGGGCGACGGTGTCGCGGACCATCTCCAGGTTCTCGTCGAGGGTGGTGCGCAGCGCCAGCTCGACGTGCCGGTCGTGGGACTTGGCGACCAGGGTGATCACCGGGGCGCCGGATTCCAGCAGGGCGCGGACCTGCGGGTCGGTGGCGGCCGAGCCGCCCGCCCTGCGGGTCGCGCCGAAGGCGACGAGCTGGGCGTGCTTGAAGTCGATCTCCGCGCGGGCGCGGGAGAAGAACTCCGTGTCGCGGGGGTTGGCGCCGGGCCAGCCGCCCTCGATGAACCCCACCCCGAAGTCGTCCAGGTGCCGGGCGATCGTCAGCTTGTCCGCGACCGTGAGGTTGATGCCCTCACGCTGGGCACCGTCGCGCAGGGTCGTGTCGAAGACGTGGAACCCGTCATCGGGGCCGGGGCCCGAAGCCGGCGCAGTCGGCTCGGTCGCCTCTGTCGTCGTCATGCTGATCTGACTCCTGTCGGATGGGTGGTTCCGGATGCCCGCCCTCGGGCAGGCCGACGCCACTGCCCCCATCATCGCGCGCTGCCCGATCCCGGCATGTTCGTGGCCGGAAAACGAAAAAACCTCTCGCGGGTGCGAGAGGTCTGCGCGCGGGTCTGGGGCACGGTGGCCGCCTCCGCGAAGTTCTTCCGCGGCTCAGCGGCCACTGGGGACCGGCGCGCTGCTGTCCATAATCATGAGCTGAGCAGGCACGTCGGCAGTCTGCCATACCGCATGCCGCGGATGGACGGGGATCTCAGCATGCGGGCACGCCCCGTCCGGCCTGGTGCGGCTCCGTTGCCGGGGCTCCGCCCCGGACCCCGCGCCTCAAACTCCCCCAGCTACCGCTGGGAGGTGCCCCCTGCGGGGCTGGAATCGCCATGCGGGGTCAGCGCCTCGCTGAGGAACTCGCCGACGTGGTCGAGGATGTCGCCCCGCCCTATCCCGGGCAGGCCGACCGCGACCTGGATGCTGAACCCGTCGAGCAGGGCCCGCAGCCGGGCCGCGAACCGGTCCGGGTCGACCGGGCGGAACTCTCCGCGCGAGATGCCCTCGGCGAGCAGGGCCACCAGGTCGCGGTGCCAGGCGCCCTCGATGGCCCCCTGGCGGTCCCGCTCCCCCGGTCCCGCGTTCTGCGAGCGGTTCCAGACCTCCAGCCACAGCGTCCAGTGCGGATCCCGGGCGCCCTCGGGCACGTACAGGTCCACGTACGCCCGCAGGCGCTCCAGGGCCGGGCCGCGGCGGGACAGCAGGGCCCGGCGCCGGGTGCCGAGCGCCGCCTCGCTCCACTCCAGGGTCTGCAGCAGGAGCTCGTCCTTGGTGCGGAAGTAGTAGAGGAGGTGGCCGCTGCTCATGCCGACCTGGCGGCCCAGGCCGGCCATGGTCAGGCCGTCGAGACCGCGTTCGGCGATGGTGGCCATGGCGGCGACCAGTACGTCCTCGCGCGGCGGCGCGTTCTTGCGCGCGGCACGTACCTCACCCGCCACCATGACCCACTCCTCGTCCGGCCGCCCTCTCGGGGTCAGACCTTCGGCTGCTGCTGGGTGATGCAGTGGATACCGCCACCCCCGGCGAAAATCGTACGTGCGTCGACGAGCGTCACGGTCCGCCCCGGGAACAGACCGCGGAAGATCTCGGCCGCCTCCTCGTCCCGCGGGTCGTCGAAGGCGCACAGGACCACGCCGCCGTTGCACAGGTAGTGGTTGATGTAGGAGTAGTCGACCCACTCCCCGTCCTCTTCCAGCACGGTCGGCGCCGGGATCTCCACGACCTCCAGCTGCCGCCCCTGCGCGTCGGTGGACGCGCGCAGGATGGCGGCGATGGTCTTGCCGCGCTCGTGGTCCGGGTGGGCCGGGTCGGGCTGGCTGTGGACCATGACCACGCCGGGCCGGGCGAAGGCGGCGACGATGTCCACGTGGCCCTGGGTGCCGTAGGTACCGTAGTCGCCGGCCAGGCCGTACGGGAGCCAGATCGCCTTGGTGGTGCCCAGGTGGGCGTGGATCTCGGCCTCGACCTGCTCGCGGGTCCAGTCGGGGTTGCGGCCCTTGCCGAGCTGCACGGTGTCGGTGAGGAGCACGGTGCCCTCTCCGTCCACGTGGATGGCGCCGCCCTCGTTGACCAGTGCGGTGCTGTAGGTGCGGGTCCCGACGAGGCCGGAGATCTCCCGGGCGATCTTCGAGTCGTGGTCCCAGCGGGCCCAGTCCTGGGCGCCCCAGCCGTTGAAGGTCCAGTCGACGGCGGCCAGCTCGCCGGCGTCGTTGGTGACGAAGGTCGGGCCGATGTCGCGCATCCAGGCGTCGTCGAGCTCGCGCTCGACCAGCACCAGTTCATGGCCGGCGGCCCCTCCCGCTCCGGCGCGGGCGCTGTCGGCGTCACCGGGCGAGACGACGAGGGTCACCGGCTCGTACGAGCGGACCGCGCGGGCCACGGCGCCCCAGGCCTCGCGGGCTTCGGCGAGCTCCTGCTCGTTGGTGAAGGTGGGGTTGGGGCTGGGCCAGGCCATCCAGGTGCGCTCGTGGGGCGTCCACTCTGCGGGCATCCGGAATCCGGCGTTCACGGGCGTGGTGTCGGTCATGGCAGGGAGGTCCTTAGAGACTGTGCTGGCTTGCAGACTGTGCTGATTTACAAGAAGTACAGGCGGTTGAGGGAGACCGATTCGGCGGCTTCGGAGCGCAGCGGTTCCCCGTCGAGGGAGACGAGTCCGCTGCGCGCGTCCACATCGACCGCGCCCACCCGGGAGTTGAGGAGCAGGTTCCCGGGGCCGATGCCCCGGGTGCCGCGGACGGCGACGCGGCGCCTGCGGGTCGGCATCTCGTCGCTGCCCAGCGCCGCCGCGGCGGCCGAGACGAAGGCGACGGAGATGTCGGCCGCGGTGGCGCCGTACGAGCCGAACTGCGGGCCGAGGACCAGCGGTTCGCAGGTGTCGGTGGCGGCGTTGGGGTCGCCGGTGACCCCGTACGCCGGGAAGCCGGACTTGAGGACCAGCTGCGGCTTGGCGCCGAAGAACTGGGGGCGCCACAGCACGATGTCGGCGAGCTTGCCGACCTCGATGGAGCCGATCTCGTGGGCCAGGCCGTGGGCGATGGCCGGGTTGATGGTCAGCTTGGCCATGTAGCGCAGCACGCGGGCGTTGTCGTCGCCCTCGCCGTCGCCGGCCAGCGGGCCGAGCTCGCCCTTCATCTTGGCGGCCATGGCGAAGGTGCGCCGGATGGTCTCGCCCGCGCGGCCCATGCCCTGCGCGTCGGAAGAGGTGATGCCGATCGCGCCGAGGTCGTGCAGGACGTCCTCGGCCCCCATCGTGCCCGCGCGGATCCGGTCGCGGGCCATGGCGGCGTCGCCGGGGAGGTCCGGCTTGAGGTCGTGGACGGAGACGATCATCCCGTAGTGCTCGGCGACCGCGTCCCGGCCGAAGGGCAGGGTCGGATTGGTGGAGGAGCCGATGACGTTCGGCACGCCCGCCATCTTCAGGACGTTGGGGACGTGGCCGCCGCCGCAGCCCTCGATGTGGAAGGCGTGGATGGTCCGGCCGTCGAGCACCCGCAGGGTGTCCTCGACGGACAGGCACTCGTTGAGGCCGTCGCTGTGCAGGGCGACTTGTACGTCGTACTCCTCGGCGACCCGCAGGGCGGTGTCCAGGGCGCGGGTGTGCGCGCCCATGTCCTCGTGGACCTTGAAGCCGGAGGCGCCGCCCTCGGCGAGGGCCTCGATCAGCGGGGCCGGGTCCGAGGAGGAACCGCGGGCCAGGAAGCCGATGTTGACGGGCCAGGCGTCGAAGGCGTTGAAGGCGTGCTTCAGCGCCCACGGGGAGTTGACCCCGACGCCCCAGACCGGGCCGAACTCCTGGCCGATGATCGTGGTGACGCCCGCGGCGAGCGAGGCCTCCATGATGCGCGGGGAGAGCAGGTGCACGTGCGTGTCGACGGCGCCGGCGGTGGCGATCATGCCTTCGCCGGAGACGATGCTCGTCCCCGTGCCGACCACGACGTCCACGCCGTCGAGGGTGTCGGGGTTGCCGGCCCGGCCGATCGCGTGGATCCGCCCTTCGCGGATGCCGATGGAGACCTTGCGGATGCCGAGGACGGCGTCGATGACCAGCACGTTGCTGATCACCACGTCGCAGGTGTCGCGGACGGCGGCGGCCTTCAGGTGCAGTCCGTCGCGGGCCGTCTTGCCGAAACCGGCCAGGAACTCGTCACCGGGCTTCTGGGAGTCGGACTCCACCCGGACGGTCAGCCCGGAGTCACCGAGCCGGACCCGGTCCCCGGCCCGGGGGCCGAAGACGGAGGCGTACTCGTGCGGGTCGATGTGCCGGCTGCCGGGTGCGCAGTGGTCACTGTGCCTGGTCTGCTTGCTCACGCCTGGTCTCCGTCCGTGGCGTCGGTGGCATCTGTGCCGAGGTAGCCGCAGGCGGCCGCGCGGCGCAGGGCTTCGGCCTTGGCGCCCGGGGCGTCCAGCGGTCCGTCGACCAGCCCCGCGAAGCCGATCGCGACGCGGTCCCCGCCGATGGGGACGAGGCCGACCTCGCCCTCGCCGTGCGGGTCGAACCGTACGGACGAGCCCGCCGGCACGCACAGGCGCATGCCGTACGCCACCGCGCGGTCGAAGTCGAGGCGCGGGTTGGCCTCGAAGAAGTGGAAGTGGGAGGTGACGCTCACCGGCACCGCGGCGGTGTTGCGCACGTGCAGGTGGACGGCCGGCTCCGGCTGGGGCGCTCCGGGGCCGGGTACGACCGCGCCCGGGGCGTCCTCGCCCAGGCCGACGGCGCCCCGGATCGGGGACGAGACCACCGCGAGACGGGATCCGTCGTCGAAGACGGCCTCCACGTGCACCTCGGTGACCACGTCGCTGACGCCGGGCAGCACGTCGGCGGGGCCCAGCACGGAGCGGGCCTCCTCGATGGCCTCCGCCAGCCGCTTGCCGTCACGCGCGGCCTCGCAGACCGTGTCCGCGATGAGCGCGGTGGCCTCCGGGACGTTGAGTTTGAGTCCGCGGGCCCGTCGGGCCCTGGCCAGTTCCGCAGCGCTGCGGAGAAGCAGCCGGTCGCGCTCCGTAGGGGTCAGCCGCACGCCGATCCACCACCCTTTGAGTCGATGGGTTAGAGCATCACTCTAACTCTTCATTTCCCTGCAATGAAGCATTGACCTGAGACCAGGGCTTAGGTCACATTGAGTGTCGCTCAAACATGCACACACAGCATTGCCACCCCCCGCCCTGCCAAGGGAGTCCCCCCATGCCCATCGAACAGCGCGGAGTCGACACCATCCCGGAGGAGGAGAGGACGAGCGGTCCCCGTGACCTGATCTCGATCCTCCTCGGCTCCAACCTCTGCCTCGGTGTGATCGTCTTCGGCTGGCTGCCCCCGTCCTTCGGACTGGGTCTGTGGCCGTCGGTCACCGCCATCGTGACCGGCACCCTCGTCGGCATCGCCTTCACCGCGCCGCTGGCGCTCGTCTCCCTTCGCACGGGGACCAATCTCTCCACCTCCAGCGGCGCCCAGTTCGGCGTCCGCGGCCGGCTCGTCGGCTCGGTGGTCGGCCTGCTGCTCTCGCTCGGCTACACCGCGCTGACCCTGTGGATAGGCGGCGACGTGATGGTCGGCGCCCTGTCCCGGCTCACCGGGCTGCCGGACACCGGCCTCTCCCGGGCCGCGATGTACGGCGCGCTCGCCGCGTGCACCGTCGTCGCGGCCGTCTTCGGCTACCGGCTGCTGCTGCGCATGAGCAAGGTGCTCTCCATCGGCATGGTGCTGCTGCTGGCCGCCGGCGTGTTCGCCTACGCCCCCGACTTCACCGCCGCGGCCCCGCCGGACACCGCGTACCTGCTCGGCTCCTTCTGGCCGACCTGGCTGCTCGCCGCCGTCGCGGCCGGCCTCAGCGGGCCCGTCGCCTTCATCACCCTGCTCGGCGACTACACCCGCTACGTCTCCCCGCGCAGGCACAGCTCCCGCAAGGTGCTCTGGTCCACCGGGCTCGGCCTGCTCGTCGGGCTGCTGATCCCGCAGCTCTTCGGCACCTACACCGCGCTCGCCGCCCGGGCCGGCGCCGAGTACGCCGGTCCGCTGGTCGACGCCGCGCCGTTCTGGTACCTGGTTCCGCTGCTCGTCGCCGCGGCGGCCGGATCGGTCGGCAACGCCGGGCTGATGCTCTACTCCATGGGCCTCGACCTCGACGCCATCGTCCCCAAGGCCACCCGGACCACGTCCACCGTGATCGCCGCGGCCGTGGCCACCGCGTTCGTGTTCGTCGGCTCCTTCTCGTGGGACGTCCAGGCCGCGATGACCTCGTTCGTCCTGCTGCTGACCGCGATCGGCACCCCGTGGGCCGTGATCACCCTCATCGGCTACGTCCGCTGCCGCGGCCGCTACGACGCCGATGCCCTCCAGGTGTTCAACCGCCGCGCCAAGGGCGGGATCTACTGGTTCCGCGGCGGCTGGAACATCCCGGCCACCCTCTCCTGGGCCGTCGGCGCGGGCGTCGGCCTGCTCGCCGTGACCACCCCGTTCTACGAGGGCCCGCTGCTGGCATTCACCGGCGGCGTGGACTGTTCCTTCGTGCTCTCCGGCCTGACCGGCGGCCTGGTCTACGCGGCCCTGACCGCCCGCACGGCCCCCGCCCCGGCGCCCGCCGAAGCCGCCGAGGAGCCCGTGGCCGCCTGAGCCACCCCGTACGTGCGAAGGCCCGCGCCCCAGGATCTCCCGGGGCGCGGGCCTTCGTACGTACTCACGCGGCTACGCGTCCACCGCCCGCGCCAGAGCGAAGCCGCCGCCCTGCATGTCGTCGCACAGCTCGCGGCAGCCGCCGAAGTGCTCGGCGAACTCGGGCTTCTCCTGCCAGCCCTTCATGGCCTCCGCGTCGCTCCAGGAGGCGAAGGACACGTAGTGGCCGGGGCTGCTCAGATCGCGGATCAGGCGGGCGAAGAGGAACCCCTCGTTCGCTTCCCTGGTCCACACCAGGAAGGCTTCCCACCTGGTCTCGAACTCGTCTTCCCTGCCTTCGGAGACCTGCCAGGCACCGGAGGCCCAGAACTTGCTCGCGCTGGACATCGCACACCACCTCGGTACGGGTCGTCCCCCTGTCCAGACTAGGCCCGTACCAGGCGGTCACCCTCGGGTCAGCCGAGCTGGTGCATCCAGCCGTGGGTGTCGGCCTTGTGGCCGGTCTGGAGGTCCAGGAGGGCCTTGCGGAGCTTCATGGTGACCTCGCCGGGCTCGCCGTCGCCCTGGGTCCAGTTGGCGCGCTCCGACTTGACGGAGCCGACCGGGGTGATCACGGCGGCGGTGCCGCAGGCGAAGACCTCGGTCAGGGTGCCGTTCTCGTTGTCGCGCTTCCAGTCCTCGGTGGTGATGCGGCCCTCCTCGGCGGTGTAGCCGAGGTCGCGGGCGATGGTGAGGAGGGAGTCGCGGGTGATGCCGGGGAGGAGCGAGCCGGTGAGCTCGGGGGTGACGATCCGGTCGCCGTACACGAAGTACAGGTTCATCCCGCCCATCTCTTCGATCCAGCGGTGCTCGACGGCGTCGAGCCAGACCACCTGGTCGCAGCCGTGCTCGGCGGCCTGGGCCTGCGCGACGAGCGAGGCGGCGTAGTTGCCGCCGGTCTTGGCTGCGCCGGTGCCGCCCTTGGCGGCGCGGACGTACTCCTCGGAGAGCCAGACGGAGACGGGCTTGACGCCCCCGGGGAAGTACGCGCCGGCCGGGGAGGCGATGACGATGAAGAGGAACTCGTTGGCCGGGCGGACGCCGAGGCCGACCTCGGTGGCGAACATGAAGGGCCGCAGGTAGAGCGAGGCCTCGCCGGAGTCCGGCACCCAGGCGCGGTCCTGCTTGATGAGCGCGTCACAGGCGGCGATGAACAGCTCGGCCGGCAGCTCCGGCATCGCCATCCGGCGGGCGGAGGACTGGAAGCGCTCGGCGTTGGCCTGCGGACGGAAGGTGGCGACGGTGCCGTCGGGCTGCTTGTAGGCCTTGAGCCCCTCGAAGATCGTCTGCGCGTAGTGCAGGGTCATGTTCGCCGGGTCCATGGACAGCGGCGCGTACGGGACCAGCTCGGCGTCGTGCCAGCCGCGGCCCTCGGTCCACTTGATCGTCACCATGTGGTCGGTGAAGTGGCGGCCGAAGCCGGGGCTCACCAGGATCGCGTCGCGCTCCGCGGCGGACAGGGGGTTCGAGGAGGGCTTCAGCTCGATCGTGGGCGTCGTCGTCATGAGTGCTTGTCCTTCACCGGTTTTGTAGGGCGGACCGCGCTCACGGCGTACTAGGACGTCCGAGCTTCCCCGTATTCCACGGCCTCGCGTTCGATTATCGCGCGCGAGGGGGACTTCGGTGAACCGGGGTGAATGCGGCCCAGGGGAGATGGTGGCACCCGGGGCCGCACAGGAAAAGCCGCCGGGTGCGGTGGTCGCGACCCGGCGGCTTCCTGGAGGTGGGGCTACCGGGTCAGCCGGCTACTCGAGCGGCGAGGGCGTCGCCGATCGCGTCGGTGGAGCGGAAGGTGCCGTCGCGCTCGGCCAGGTCGGCGGAGACCGCGTCCTCGATGCGGGCGGCCTGGGCCTCGTAGCCGAGGTGGCGCAGCAGGAGGGCGACCGAGAGGATCGTCGCGGTCGGGTCGGCCTTGCCGGTGCCGGCGATGTCCGGGGCGGAGCCGTGGACGGGCTCGAACATGGACGGGAAGGCGCCGGTCGGGTTGATGTTGCCCGAGGCGGCCAGGCCGATTCCGCCGGTCACGGCGGCGGCCAGGTCGGTGAGGATGTCACCGAAGAGGTTGTCCGTGACGATGACGTCGAAGCGGTCGGGCTGGGTGACGAAGAAGATCGTCGCGGCGTCGACGTGCAGGTAGTCGGTGGTGACCTCGGGGTACTCCTGGCCGACCTTGTCGAAGATGTTCTTCCACAGGTGGCCGGCGTAGACGAGGACGTTGTTCTTGTGGACCAGCGTCAGCTTCTTGCGCGGGCGGCCGTTGGCACGCTCGTACGCGTCACGGACCACGCGCTCGACGCCGTAGGCCGTGTTGAGGCTGACCTCGGTGGCCACCTCGGCCGGGGTGCCGGTGCGCAGGCTGCCGCCGTTGCCGGTGTACGGGCCTTCGGTGCCCTCGCGGACCACGACGAAGTCGATCTCCGGACGGCCGGCGAGCGGGGTGGCCGTGTTGGGGAAGAGCTTCGACGGGCGCAGGTTGATGAAGTGGTCGAAGGCGAAGCGGAGCTTCAGCAGCAGACCGCGCTCCAGGACGCCCGACGGGACCGAGGGGTCGCCGATGGCGCCCAGCAGGATCGCGTCGTGGTGCTTGAGGGCCTCGAGCTCCGCGTCCGGGAGGGTTTCACCGGTGCGGTGCCAGCGCTGGGCGCCGAGGTCGTATTCCTTGGTCTCCAGCTTCACATCCTGGGGCAGGACCGCGGTAAGGACCTTGAGGCCCTGAGCCACGACTTCCTGGCCGATGCCATCACCGGGGATCACTGCGAGATTGATGCTGGTCGACATGGTGGAACCGTACTCCTTGTCCCATCCCTCAGACATATTACGTCCACCATGTGGACGCAATATGTACGGGCCGGGAGCGCTCGGCGGCAGGTCGGGGGCCCGGCGCGCGAAGGCGCCGGCGACCTGTTCCGCGGCGGTCAGTGACCGGTCGAGCCGCCGTTGTCGCGGCGGTCCAGCGCACGCTGCAGGGCGGCGGCGGCGTTCTTGCGGTCCGCGTCGGCGGCGGCGGAGCGGCGGACGCGGCGGGCGGTGGTGGAGGGGGTGTGCGTCATGGTGATCGACTCCTTGAGATCACGGCGTGGCGGGGCCACGGATGAGGGGTTCCTTCAAGGCGCCGGAAGAGGCGGGGAGCGGTGCGCGGCAGGGGTTGCCTGCCATGGGGCGCGCGCTCTCGACCGCCATTCGCCGGATCGGCGAGACGTTCGGCTTCTACAACGTAGGCCAGCTCCCGCTGTATGTCTCCGCAATTACTCGGACTTCCTACTATCTGAGACGCGGAACCCCCCTGACGGGCCCTGCCGTGACCTCCGCTTTTGGCCCGCTCGGATAGAAACAAGCTGGTCAGAGCCATTTGGGTGACTGGTCGGCGCATTCCAGATGAGTGACGCATCCCACCCGCCTCACCGGCCCCTCGGACCCCGGGCCGGGACCGGCCGGCCCTCCCGGGATCGTAGACAAGCCGGAGGACCCCGCAGGGGCATTGGTTCGTGATCACACCAATATGCGAGAGAAGCCGGAAGGCCCCCGGCTCGCCCGCTCTCCCCCGCCCTCCGGCACCCGCGCGACGGCCGCGTCGGCGTCCACACCACCCCTGTCCAGCGGTTTGATCACCCGGCGGAGGAGTTCCGGGGCGCGATCCGAGGGGCGGTCCGGGAGTGTTTGCCCGCTCCGCCGGCCAACTGATTCCAGCCACCCGGATGTTCACCGAGTTCTTACCGCACGGATGTAGACCTTTGGCGCGTCTGCCGCCACGCTTGCCGTCAATGTGCCAGCGGGGCACTTGAGTTGGAGGCGAGCAGCCAGTGACACCTATCAGCCGCAGAGGATTCGTGGGAATCGGCGCCGGGCTGATGGCAGGGGCGACCCTGCCCGCGATCGCGCCGACCTCGGCGGCCGCGGCCACCGCGTCCGGCACGATCACCGACGTGAAGCACGTGGTGATCCTGATGCAGGAGAACCGCAGCTTCGACCACTACTTCGGCAAGCTGAAGGGTGTCCGCGGCTTCGGCGACCGCGCGGCCGGAAACATCCCGGGCGGCTGGGGCATGTTCAACCAGCCCAACTGGGGCGGCCGCCAGTACCCGTGGAAGCTCAGCTCCACCCCGCCGGTGGGCGGCGTCGACGGCGAGACCCTCGCCCAGTGCAACGGCGACCTCCCGCACAGCTGGACCTCGCAGCACGCGGCCTGGAACAAGGGCCGCATGGACAACTTCGTGACCGGCGTCGGCAACACCCGCACCCTCGGCTACCTCGACCGCGGCGACATACCGTTCCACTACGGCATCGCCGACGCCTACACCATCTGCGACGCCTACTTCTGCTCCACCCTGAGCGCGACCGGCCCCAACCGCACCTTCCTGTGGAGCGGCAAGATCGACGCGGGCAGCAAGGACGGCGGCGAGGAGTCCGGGCTGACCTGGGAGACGTACGCGGAGGCCCTCCAGCGGGCCGGGATGAGCTGGAAGGTGTACCAGAACGCCCAGGACAACTACGGGGACAACGGGCTCGCCTACTTCAAGAAGTTCACGGACGCCGCCCCCGGCAACCCCCTGTGGGACCGCGGCATGGGCTCCGTCCCCAAGGTCACCGGCTCCACCCCCGACGACATCGCCGCCGCCATCCGCGCGGACGTCGTCGCCGGCACCCTCCCCCAGGTCTCCTGGGTCGTGGCGAACGAAGCCTTCTCCGAGCACCCGTACGCCCCGCCCGGCGACGGCGCGCACTTCGTGGACCTGGTCTACCGCGCGCTCTCGGCGAACCCGGAGGTCTTCGACTCCACCGTCCTCTTCCTCAACTACGACGAGAACGACGGCTTCTTCGACCACGTCCCGCCGCCGGTCGCCCCGCCCGGCACCGCCGGCGAGTACATCGACGGCGTCCCGATCGGGCTCGGCTTCCGCGTCCCGATGATCGTGATGTCCCCGTGGACCCGCGGCGGCTGGGTGAGCTCCGAGGTCTTCGACCACACCTCCGTGCTGCGCTTCATGGAGAAGTGGACGGCCGCGCTCGGCACCCCCGCGAACTGTCCGAACATCAGCGCGTGGCGCCGCAAGGTCACCGGCGACCTGACGGGCGTCTTCGACTTCGCGCACCCGGTCTACGGGGTTCCCGCGGGCCTGCCCTCCACGGCCAAGGTCATCGGCCAGGCGACCTGCGGCCCGCTCTCCAACCCGGTGCCGCAGGACAACGCGCAGCCGGCGCAGGAGGCCGGGACCCGGCCCGCGCGAGCCCTTCCGTACCAGGTCAACGGGAACCTGGACCGCTTCGAGTTCGGGTCGGGCGGCAAGATCCTGGCCTGGTTCTCGATGGCGAACGCGGGCACCGGGGCGAAGCAGGCGGCGCACTTCTCGATCCACCCGCACCAGTACCGGGACACGGCCGCCTGGCAGTACACGGTGGACGCCGGCGCCACGTCGACCGACTACTTCAACATCGGCACGGGCAGCGGCTCCGGCAAGTACGACATCTCGATGTACGGGCCGAACCGCTTCCTGCGGCGCTTCATCGGCGACGCGTCGAAGGCGGGCAAGTCCATCGAGGCCGCGTCCCGCTTCGGGGTGGAGCCGGGCACCGGCAAAACGGCGCTGTACCTCAAGATGACCAACTCCTCCGCCTCCCCGGTCACCTTCACGATCCGCGCGAACGCCTACCGCACGGACGGCCCGTGGACGTACACCGTGCCGGCGAACTCCTCGCGCGAGGACCACTTCAACGCCGTCGCCCACAACAACGGCTGGTACGACTTCACCGTCCTCGCCGACTCCGACGGCACCTGGTCGCGCCGCTACACGGGCCACATCGAGACGGGCGCCCCGAGCATCAGCGGCAGCTAAGACTTGATCCGCAATTCACCAGAGGGTGAGCTGCGGGTTGCAGCCGGGGCGGTGTCCGGGCTTTCCGGCGTGGTCACGCTTGGGGCGTGGCTCATCCGGGGTCGCTCGGGACCGCCGTCCGGCGGTTCGGGGAGCAGAGGTTCCACGGCGTTGCCGTGGGACTGCCGCATGACCGGCACCACGAGACGTGGTGGTCCGGCTCGGTGCGGTTGACTCCCGCAGGGCTTCTTCCAACCCTTGTGCGAAAACGATCTGCGCGTGCCGGGACGCCGTGGTGTCCAGGTACGCGGTCTTGGGGTCGTCCACGTCGGCGAAGCGAACGAAGGAGGCCAGGGCGGCGGAGACAAGGTCGCGCTTCCCGACGAGGCCGCACGCGATGCACTTGTGCTCGCGGTCGCGGAGCGTCTTCTTGACGCGCTCGCCGCACAGGCAGTGCTGGGACAGGGCGGTGGACCAGGTGGAGGCCCGTACGAGACGGCCGCCCGCAGCCTGGCATTCCCGCTCAAGGGCGGAGATCAGCAGGCCGGGTGTGGTCTGGGAGAGGTGTTTGCCCCACAGTCGGTACCAGGTGCGGATGTCGCAGTCCTCGACCACGAGCACGGGGCCGTGGATGGCGATGATCTGTCGGGCGACCTGGCGGGCGCGGTGGCGGCGGTGCTCCGCCATCGACGCGGCGGCTTCGGCCTGACGGGCGCGCAGCTCCCGGTAGCCGCCTGAGATCCGGTCGCGGCGGAACGCCTGCTTCGATACCCCGTCCGACCGGGCATCACGCGCACCGCCCGGCACGGTCACCGTCTTGGGCGTCAGGCCCTTTGCGGCCCGGCGCTCGGCGTGTCGGATCTGCTTCTTCGACAGGCCGTACTGGGCGGTGTTGGTGGCGCGGCGGGAGCGCTCCAGCGCCCGTGCCCTGCCGCGCCTCTTCTTCGCCTCCCGCTCCAGAAGCGCCCATTCCTCGGGACTGAGAGTGATCTCGGTGGAGGCCGGGGAACCGTCGGCCGGGTCCAGGCCGGCGGGGAACGAGACGATCGAGACGTTGGAGACGTTGCCGTCCACCCCGCCGATGCGGTCCAGGGCGGTGGCCTGCTCGCGCATCTGCCGCACGGCGGGGGCGGTGTAGCCGGGGCCGAGGACCATCAGGTGCGCCTCGTACACCCAGCCGCTCGGCGCGGACGCCTTACGGCGGCGCACGAGATCGACCTTGTGCCAGCGGCCGGGATTCGACAGGAAGTGTTCGACGCGCGCCCACTGGCCGGGCTGCTGCGGGATGCGCACCGGGAGTACGAGGTCACCCCGGCTGGAGTCGGGGCCGCCCGCGAACACCACAGCGAGGGGGCCGGTGTGGTCCCACCATGTGGCCTTGCGGGTGCCCGGCTTCCCCGACCCCGTGGTGTTGCCGGTGGGGACAACGGCCGGCACTCGCATATGGCGAGGCTGGGCGAAGGTGTGCCGGCCGCCGTCGGTGTGGGCCATGACGTGGCCATGCAGCGAGCCGGCCAGGCGGAAGGTCTCCCACTTTCGGTCGGCGGTGTGGGAGCGGGCACGTCCGGGGATGTGGGTGAAGTCGTACCAGCGTCCCGTCTTCGGGCGGCCGTGTCGCTTTCCGGTGGCGTCGGCGAACAGGTGGCGCTGTATGCCGTTCCACACCTCGTCGGCCATGTGCATCGCCAGGGCCTTCGAGGCGTGGTGCTTCAAGTGCCCCGACGATTCGAGGTGCTTGTACGCGCACCGCTCCACCGCCTCGCGGGACAGGCCGAGGCGCTGGCGTACGGCCTTCGCCCCGTCCTCATTGCGCTCGTGGAACGCGGACCAGTAGGCATCGACCCTGGCACGGGCATCACGCTGGACGGCCCGCCTGATCGACCACATCGCGCCGAACAGCTTCTCCACGCGGGCCAGGTCGGCGGGGTCGGTGACAGCCAGCGGCAGCACCATCACCGACACCATCCCGTCGTCGGGCTTCTTCCACTTCGGAGCCTTGTTCTACCCCGGAACTTCCGCCGCGTCTGGCCAGCCCGCACAACCATCACCTCCCGTCACGTCATGACTACCCTACGGTACGACATGTGGATGGTTACGCCGTTCCAGCAAGAAGGAAATGGGAGCTACGGCCTTCGCGATCCCTGGATATGAAGACGCCAAGCAGGCAGCGGCACGGCCGGGAAGTAACTGACCTAATGCGTCGTTCTGTCCGTTCATGTCGAAGATCAACGCCAACAGCCTGCGGCCCCGCTCCCTGCCCCACCGGACCGGACTCCCCGTCAAAGCCTTCCTCGCCCTGGGCGCCCGCGTCGCCGCCCTCCTGCCGACGCCGGGACGCGGGCGTCCCTGGGCGCTCCTGCTGGACAACCGCATACTCCTCGCGGCCATCGCCTGACGGACCAACCTGACCCACCGCCAGCTCGCCGACCTGTTCAGCGTCGGCATCGCCACCGTGCACCGCATCATCGACCGCATGACGCCGCTGGTCGCCGGGCTCCTCGAACCGCCCGGCGGCAGCCGCTCAGAGCTGTGGGTCGTGGACGGCACCCTCATCCCCGTGGAAGACCACACGATGACCGAAGGCTCCAAGAACTACCGTCGCAGCGTGAACGTCCAGTTCACCTTCCGCGCCCGCGACCGGCGCGTCATCGCCGTGGGCGACGCCTGGACCGGCAACCGCAACGACATCATCGTCTTCCGCGCCACCATGGCCGAGCAGGTCGCCGGACACCGGCTGACCATCGGGGACGGCGCCTACCGCAGCGCCCCCGAGATCATCACCAGCAAGACCAAGAGCAAGCCCGTTCGCCAAGCGCCGGGCACGGGCCGAACACGGCATCGCCCGCATCAAGGACTACCGCGTACTGCGCCAGCACCGCCGACGCGGCGACACGATCAACTCCACCACCCGCGCCGTCGCCGTCCTCCACAACCTCAAAATCGACTACCCGCGAATTGCGGAACATCTCTTAGCCGCTACAGCACGTCCCCGTCCCTCCAGTCGAACCGCAGCGGCCCGGCGGTGGGGTCGAGCAGCAACCCACCGCCGGGCGGCGCCCACACGTACGTGGACCCCTCCTCCTCGGGCAGCCGCTCGGGTCCGCCGGGCCCGAGCACCCCGATCTCCCCGCCCCACACCCGCCAGCCGCGGCCCGCGTACAGCCGGGCCCCGTCCGCGGAGGCGCTGAGCGCCCCGAGCATGTAGGCCCGCTCGACGACCTCCTCGACCGCCTCCATCACCACGCCGCCGAGCCCGCGCCGGCGCCGGTCGGCCCGCACGGCCACGGCCTCGACGTACCCGGTGCGCAGCGCCCGGCCCTGATGCAGCACCCGCCGCTGCACGACGCTCCCGTGCGCGACGAGCTCCCCGCCCTCGTACACCAGCACGTGCATCCCGCCCAGCGCATGCTCGAAGTCCTCGCCCCCGAATCCCCCCTCGAAGGCCCCGTCGAGCAACTCCCGCACCCGCAGCAGCTCCCCATCGCCGAGCTGCGAGGTGTGCCGCAGCGAGATCCCGTTCACGTCCGTCCCTCCAGCCATCCGGTGTACCAGGTGCGGAAGTCGGGGCTCGCCGGCGTACAGCTGCCGAAGTCCTGGTCCAGGTACCAGACCTGGCCGGTCAGTAGCCCGTTGAGAACGAGCCGCGAGTACGTGCCGCAGCCGTGGTCGGCGAGCACGAACGTGCCCAGCGTCAGGCCCTCGTCCGGGTCGAAGCGCTGTCCCTCGTCGAACGGCCGGGGCTCCCGCATCGGGCAGGGGGCGCCCAGTCGGCCCGGCCGCCGGTCGTCCTCCCACTCCCCCTCGGCGGCCCCGTCCGCGTCGGCCCCCGAGTGCGGGGTCACCAGCGGCATCAGCCCGTACGCGGGACCGGCGGGGCCGTCACCGACACGCCCGACGAACGAGCGGTACTCCGGGGGCAGCCGACATCCGTGCTCCTCCTCGAAGGCGCCGATCTCGGCCTCGGGAAGCGGCGGAGCCAGCTCGTACCGATGATGGTGGGCGCCGTGGCGCGTGGCCTCCGGGTCCTCTGCCGCCATCTGCCGCAGCCTCGCCCGTACGGCTCGCGCGTCCCAGTCACCCATGGCGCGACCGTACCAAGCGGGCTCCCCCGCCACCGGTCCCCGCTATGCGGACACCGAATATCACCCACCGGCCGGATTGGGCCGACGCGGCTCTGGCGGTCTGGACCATTGGCTCGGCAGACTCGCCCCATGTCTCCCGATACCCAGCAGTGGACCCCGATCCACGGCCAGCCGTACCGTTCCGCCCCCTACCGGCCCGAGCGGATGCCGAGCGGGGAATCCCTCGCGCGCGCCGCCGAGTTGCGGACGCGGATGGACGAGCGCAGGACCGTACGCCACTTCTCCCCCGACCCGGTGCCCCAGCAGGTGGTCCGGGACGCCATCGCGTGCGCCGCGACCGCGCCCTCCGGTGCGCACCAGCAGCCGTGGACCTTCGTCCTCGTCAAGGACCCGGCCGTACGCAAGCAGATTCGCGCGGCCGCCGAGCAGGAGGAGCAGCTCTCCTACGACGGCCGGCTCGGCGACGAGTGGCTGGCGGCCCTGCGCCCCATCGGCACGGACGCGGTGAAGACCCACCTCACCGACGCCCCGGCCCTGATCGTGGTCTTCCAGCAGCGCTACTGGCTCGGCGAGGACGGCACGAAGCACAAGCACTACTACGTGGACGAGTCGGTCGGCATCGCGGTCGGCATGCTCCTCTCCGCCCTCCACCTCTCCGGCCTGGCCGCCCTGATCCACACGCCGAGCCCGATGCGCTTCCTCTCCCACGTCCTGAACCGCCCGGAGAACGAAAAGGCCTTCGCGGTCATCCCGGTCGGCTACCCGGCGGACGACTGCGAGGTCCCGGACCTGATCCGCAAGTCCCTGGACCAGGTCATCGTGGAGGTGTGACTCCCTCCCCGACGGGTGGCTCCGGGTCCGGCCCCGGAGCCACCGCGTCGGCCTGTCCGCCGCCCAGGGCCGAGGCCAGCCTCATCCCGATGCGCACCCGGTCCTCGGGCGTGCCCGCGTCCATGGCGGCCCGCACCTGCCGCAGGATCAGCCAATCCCGCACCACCTTGGCCACGCCGAGCACGGCGGCCGTCACACATGCCGCGGTCAGCATCAACGCACCCGACCCTTCAGGACCGGCCGCTCTTCGGCGCAACTCGCCTGCCGGACGGTGACGAGCGCATCCCCGAGACGGAGCTGCCCGAACCGTGCCAGATCCTCACGGCCGGGCTCCTCAACGCCCGTCAGGCCCGGCGGAACGGCCAGGAGGCCGCTGCGTACCAGGCAGCGCGCCATGTGATCCGTACTGATGGCGCAGCACCATTCGATGACCACACCCCGGCTGCCGTGGGTGTAGGTGTTCGCCCAGCCGTGTCCCGCGCCGGCTTCGTTGACCAGGGAGGTCCTGCGAAGCAGGCGACTGAGGAGCCAGTCACGCGCCTCGCCCCAGCGGTCGTGGGGCCGACCGGCCTCGATCCCGTGCAGGCTCCTCGGGCGACGGCGCCACAGGTATGTCAAGTCCGGCTGGTCGTCGGGCAGGACCGGCATCCATGCCGGATCGGGATGCATCAGCCGGATGTGCGTGTCGCCGAGGAGTCCGGCCAGCCGCCACCGGCCGGGCCCGCCCGTCAGCCTCAGTCCGGCGACGCCCCGCATACCGCCGTACCTCGTATCGATCCGCGGGAGCAGCTCCGCGACGACACGGTCCGCCGTGATCGGGTGGAGGCTCAGGACCAACCCGTCAGGAGTCGGCTGCGCCCTGGTGAACCCGAGCAGCGCTCCGTCCACCTGCTCATGGCGCAACCGGTCCGCGAGGACGAGGGCGACCTGCGCCTCGAAGGCCCGCCGCCCGGCGTCCGTGGCGTCCGGCACCGGCTGTGCCCTCGTGATGAGGCCCTCTGCGGCCCAGCGCGTGCAGACGTGGTGCGGAAGCCCGGTGGCCCGGCGGCAGATGGTGGCGACACGGTGGCGGTTGTCAGTGCGACTGGACATACGTCTCCCCGGGCGTCGCCCCGGCACGGACGCGTAGAGGTCTCGTATCTCCTGGCACTGCGGCCCACCCCGTACGGGAACTCGTGAGAGCCCTCGGCTCCCTCGGGACGCCGGGCCCGAGTAATGGAGCGTGTCGCCGTACGCGACAACTCCCCTCACGCTAGCAGGACTTGCCCATCGGGGAAATGGAAACCGCCCCCGCTCCGGACTTGGGGGTACCGGAACGGGGGCGGGGTTCAGTGGGGCTGGGGTCAGCCCATGTGGGGGTAGCCGTAGTCGGTCGGGGCGACCAGGGTCTCCTTGATGGAGCGGGTCGAGGTCCAGCGCATCAGGTTCGAAGCCGCGCCGGCCTTGTCGTTGGTGCCCGAGGCGCGGCCGCCGCCGAAGGGCTGCTGGCCGACGACGGCGCCGGTCGACTTGTCGTTGATGTAGAAGTTGCCCGCCGCGAAGCGGAGCTTGTCCATCGCGCCGGCGGCCGCGTAGCGGTCCTGCGCGATGACGGCGCCGGTCAGGGCGTACGCCGAGACGGACTCCATCTGGGCGAGCATCGCGTCGAATCCCTCGGCGGACTCGTCCTCGTAGACGTGGATCGCCAGGATCGGGCCGAAGTACTCGGTCGTGAAGACCTCGTTCGACGGGTCGGTGCACGCGATGACGGTCGGGCGGACGAAGTAGCCCTCCGAGTCGTCGTACGTGCCGCCCGCGACGATCTCGCAGGTCGGGTCGGCGATGGCGCGGTCGATCGCGGCCTTGTTCTTCGCGAAGGAACGCTCGTCGATGACGGCGCCGATGAAGTTCGTCAGGTCGCGGACGTCGCCCATGGTGATGCCGTCGACCTCGGCCGCGAAGGCCTCCTTGAAGCCGTCGTTCCAGATCGAGGCGGGGACGTAGGCGCGCGAGGACGCCGAGCACTTCTGGCCCTGGTACTCGAAGGAGCCGCGGGTCAGGGCGGTCTTGAGGATCGCGCGGTCCGCGGACGGGTGCGCGACGACGAAGTCCTTGCCGCCGGTCTCGCCGACCAGGCGCGGGTAGGACTTGTACGCCTCGATGTTGGTGCCGACCGTCTTCCACAGGTACTGGAAGGTCTTGGTCGAACCGGTGAAGTGGATGCCCGCGAGCTCCGGGTGGGTCAGCGCCACGTCGGAGACGGCGATGCCGTCGCCCGTCACGAGGTTGATGACGCCCTTCGGCAGGCCGGCCTCCTCCAGGAGCTCCATCAGGAGGACCGCGGAGTGGGTCTGCGTCGGGGACGGCTTCCACACGACCACGTTGCCCATCAGGGCCGGGGCGGTCGGCAGGTTGCCCGCGATGGCCGTGAAGTTGAAGGGGGTGATCGCGTAGACGAAGCCCTCGAGCGGGCGGTGGTCGCTGCGGTTCCACACGCCGGCGGAGTTCGCGACCGGCTGCTCGGCCAGGATCTGGCGGGCGAAGTGGACGTTGAAGCGCCAGAAGTCGACGAGCTCGCACGGGGTGTCGATCTCGGCCTGCTGCGCGGTCTTCGACTGGCCCAGCATGGTGGAGGCGGCCAGCTTCTCGCGCGACGGGCCGGACAGCAGCTCGGCGGCGCGCAGGATGATCGCGGCGCGGTCGTCGAAGGACATCGCGCGCCAGGCCGGGGCGGCGGCGAGGGCGGCGTCGACGGCCTCCTGGGCGTCGGCCCGCGTGGCGTTCGCGTACGTACCGATGACCGACTTGTGGTCGTGCGGCTGCACGACGTCGAAGCGCTCGCCGCCGCCCATCCGCTTGACGCCGTTGATCGTCATCGGGAGGTCGATCGGGTTCTCGGAGAGCTGCTTCAGCTGCGTTTCGAGACGCGCGCGCTCCGGGGTGCCGGGGGCGTACGAGTGGACCGGCTCGTTGACCGGCACGGGGACCTGGGTTACAGCGTCCATGATGCGGGGTGCTCCTTGAGCTAGTGGGAGGGCCTAGTTCTTGGTGATCATCGAGCGGAGGAAGAAGAGCAGGTTGGCCGGCTTCTCCGCGAGGCGCCGCATGAAGTAGCCGTACCAGTCGGTCCCGTACGCCGTGTAGACGCGCATGCGGTGGCCCTCGGCGGCCAGCCGCAGGTGCTCCTCGCCGCGGATGCCGTACAGCATCTGGAACTCGTACTCGTCCAGCTTGCGGCCCGCCTTGCGGGCGAGCTCCTGGCCGATGGCGATCAGGCGCGGGTCGTGGGACCCGATCATCGGGTAGCCCTCGCCCTCCATCAGGATCTTCAGGATGCGGACGTACGCCTTGTCGATCTCGGCCTTGTCCTGGTACGCGACCTCGGCGGGCTCCTTGTAGGCGCCCTTCACGATGCGTACGCGGCTGC
Source organism: Streptomyces sp. AP-93 (assembly GCF_022808175.1). Taxonomy (GTDB): domain Bacteria; phylum Actinomycetota; class Actinomycetes; order Streptomycetales; family Streptomycetaceae; genus Streptomyces. The sequence continues at coordinate 205,574 of NZ_JALGBX010000015.1, forward strand.
CGGCCGCGGCCAGGCGGCGGGCGTCGGCCTCGGTGCGGAACAGGTACGCCTGGATCACGCAGCCGGTCTGCGGGTGCGTGCGGCGCAGCTCCTCGTGGATGGCGAACATCGAGTCGAGGGTGGTGTGGTCCTCGGCGTCGAGGGTCACGGTGGTGCCGATGGCGGCGGCGGCCTCGACGACCGGGCGGACGTTGGCGAGGGCCAGCTCGTGGCCCCCTTCCAGCGCCTGGCCGAACATGGACAGCTTCACCGACATCTCGACGGTCTCGCCGAGGCCCAGGTGCGCGAGCTGCTCGATGAGCTCGAGGTACGCGTCACGCGCGGCGTGGGACTGCTCCACGGTGGTGATGTCCTCGCCGACGACGTCGAGGGTCACCTCCAGGCCCTTGCCCGTCAGGTCCTCGACGATCGGGATGACCTGGTCGACCGTCTCACCGGGGATGAACCGGTTCACCACGGGCTTGGTCACCGGGGCGGCAGAGACGATTCGGCGCATCGTGTCGCTGCGCGAGGCGGCGAGGATCGCGGGACCCAGCACGGGGTACCTCCAACGGGGGCGGGCAGAAGCAGACATTCAGCCCGCGCCGGGACGACGGAGGCCATAAGGAAAACGCAAGTAAAACCACCGTGAAACCTAGAGATCTCCCTGATCCTCTGCCATCGACAGCTGTCACGCATCCGTGGCCCGGATCTCATACATCTGTCTGAAGAGCGGGTGCGGGGGTGGGAGAATGTGCGGGTGAAAGGCGATTACCAGGACCTGGTGGACGAGATTTCGGCGCTGCTCGGCGCTCCGGCGACGCTGGAGAACCGGGACTTCCGCCTCATCGCCTTCGGCGCGCACGACAGCGATGACGATCTGGCCATGGACCCGGTACGGACCCGCTCGATCCTGACCCGCCAGTCGACGGCGGCCGTCCGGTCCTGGTTCGAGGGCTTCGGCATCGCCCGCGCCACCGGACCGGTCAGGATCCCGGCGGCCCCGGACGCCGGCGTCTTCCGGGGGCGGATCTGCCTGCCGGTGCGCTACCGCGGCATCGTCCAGGGCTACGTGTGGCTCCTCGACCAGGAGCCCGGGCCCGATGCGGAGTCCCTGGCCGCCGCCATGGAGGTGGCCCAGCGGATCGGGCTGCTGCTCGCGGAGGAGGCCCGGGCGGGGGCCGACCTGTCGCGGGAGTTCCTCGCCGTGCTCACCGCCGGGCGCGGCTGGCACCAGGACATGGCGGTGGCCGCGCTACGGGTGGCACTCGGTCCGGGCGCCGAAGGACCGCACGCCGCGGTCTGTGTGAGCCCGTGGTCCGGCGAAGCCCCGACGTCGGTGCCGGGAGCGGCGGCCGTGTGCGTGGCGCCCTGGCGGGGGGCCGGCGAGCAGGAATCCCACCCGTCCGGCGGCGGCCCGGCGGGGCAGTCCCTCGCGGTCCTGATCCGGCTGCGCGGCGCGGACCCGCTGGCTCCGGCCCTCACGGCGATCTCCCGCCTGATGCCCCGCACGGCCGGCGGAACGGCCCACGGAGGCGGCCCGGCAGGCGGCAGGGCCGCCGCCCCCGGGTCGGCCACAGGAGTGACCGCCGGGGTGTCCGACCCCGTGCGGGCGCTCACCGAACTGCCCGCCGCCTGGCAGCAGGCCACCGCCGCCGCCCGGGCCGCCGCCGCCGGGCCGCGGCTCGGCCCGGTCGCACAGTGGTCCGCGATCGGGCCCTACCGCATGCTGGCGTCCGTCGCCGAGGAGGCCCTGGACGACCCGGTGGCCCGCGCCCTGCGCGGCCCGGCCAATCCCGAACTGGCCCGGACCGCCGAGGTGTTCCTGGACTGCGCCGGCCAGGCGGGCCGCGCGGCGGCGGCCCTGGGGATCCACCGACAGACCCTTTACTACCGGCTGTCCCGGGTGGAGCAGCTGACCGGCCTCGACCTGGACGAGGGCGAGGACCGCCTGCTCCTCCACATGGCCCTCAAGGCCGCCCGCCTGCACGGCTGACGGTCCCCCACTAGGGCGTGTCCCGACCGGCCTTCGCCGCCGTCATCGCCTCCGCCGCCCGCCGCATCCCCTCCGTCAGTTCCGCCGGGGTCGCGGCCGACGCGGGGTCGAAGAGCCACTGGAGCATGAACCCGTTCAGCAGGGCCTGGTAGAAGGCGCCCGCGGTCCGCAGGTCCTCCTCCGTCAGGTCCTCCTCGGGCACGCCGGTGAACATCGAGACCAGCCCCTTGCGCCCCTCCCCCTGCGAGGCGGCGAGCAGCGCACGTAGTTCCGGCAGCCGGTCCCGGTCCCGGGTCACCGCGACCTCCAGGCTCGCCGCCCAGATCGGGCCGGACTCCTCGTGCCCGGCGTGCACCCCGTCCCATACCGAGCGGAAGCGTTCCAGCGAGCCGCCCTCACCCTTCACCGCGCCGGTGAACTGGTCACCCCACTCCTGGACGACGGCCATGAACGCCTCTGTCATGAGGGCGTCCTTCGAGCCGTAGTGGTAGCCGATCGAGGCCAGGTTCGCACCCGAGGCCTTGACGATGTCGCGGGCCGTCGTGCCCACGAACCCCTTCTCGACCAGGCACTTCTTGGCGCCTTCCAGCAAGTCTTCGCGATGTCCCATGCCTTCACGGTAGCCAAGACACCCGTCCAAGACAAACGTCCTACACAATTGTTCCATACGGTCGTACTAGACAAGCGTTTATGACGCTTGTACATTGCTGCTCATGACGAACCCCGCAGCACGTCTCGCCGGTCGCCGGGAATGGACCGCCCTCACCGTTCTCCTGCTCCCGCTGCTCCTGGTCTCGATGGACGTCTCCGTCCTCTACTTCGCCATCCCGGCCATCACCCGGGAGCTGGACCCCAGCGCCACCCAGCAGCTCTGGATCTTCGACAGCTACGCCTTCGCCCTCTCGGGCCTGCTCATCACGATGGGCTCGCTCGGCGACCGGATCGGCCGCCGCACGCTGCTGCTGGCCGGCGCGGCCGCCTTCGGACTCGCCTCCGTCGCCGCCGCCTACGCCTCCAGCGCCGAAATGCTCATCGCGGCCCGGGTGCTGCTCGGCATCGGCGGCGCGACCCTGATGCCGTCCACGCTCGCCCTCGTACGCAACCTCTTCCAGGACGAGCGGCAGCGCGGCAAGGCCATCGCGATCTGGTCCGGCGCCATGACCGGCGGCATCGCGCTGGGCTCGGTGCTGAGCGGGGTGATGCTGAACCACTTCTGGTGGGGCTCCGTCTTCCTGATCAACGTGCCCGCGATGCTGCTCCTGCTGGTGCTGGTCCCCGTGCTGGTCCCGGAGTTCAAGGACCCGGCGCCCGGCCGCTTCGACCTGCTGAGCGTGCCGCTGTCGATGGCCGCCGTGCTGCCGGTGGTCTACGGGCTCAAGGAGATCGCCGCCGAGGGCTTCAGCCCGCTCCACGCCGGCTGCCTCGCCGCCGGCCTGGCCTTCGGGTGGCTCTTCGTCCGCCGCCAGCGCACCCGTGACGACGCCATGGTCTCCCGGGACCTCTTCCGGGGGCGCGGCTTCGGCGCCGGCATCGGCCTGAACACCATCGCCGCCTTCGCCATGATGGGCTCGGCCTACTTCACCACCCAGTACCTGCAGTCGGTGCTCGGCATGGGCACGCTGGAGGCCGCCCTCTGGAGCCTCGCCCCCTCGGTCGTCATCGGCGCCGCCGCCCCCGTCGGCGCGGCCCTCGCCCAGAAGACCGAACGGGCCTACGTCATCTCGGGCGGCTTCGTCCTCGCCGCCGCCGGGTTCGCCCTGATCAGCCTGGTGGACACCGACTCGCTGTGGCTGCTGCTGACCGGAGCCGGGGTCCTCGCCTGCGGCATCGTCACCGTGATGTCCCTGGTCTCCGACATGGCGCTCGGCTCCGCCCCCGCCGAGAAGGCCGGCTCGGCCGCCTCCCTGCTGGAGACCGGCCAGGAGTTCGGCGGGGCCCTCGGGATGGCCGTCCTGGGCAGCCTGGGCACGGCCGTCTACCGCGCCGACCTGGCCGGCTCCGAGCCCGCCGTACGGGAGACCCTCGGCGGAGCCGTGGCCACCGCCCGGGGGCTCGGCGGCGCGGCCGGCGGGCAGGTCCTGGCCGCGGCCCGGGAGGCCTTCGTCCACGGAATGCAGTACGCGGCCTGGGGCGGTACGGTCCTGCTCCTCGCGGCGGCGGTGCTCGCCGCGGCCCTGCTCCGGGGACGCGGAGCCCAGGCCCCGGCTCCGGCGGAGCCGGCTCCGGCCGGCGAAGCGCTCGTGCACTGAGCGGCGTAGCGGGGCGGGACACGCGAAAGGGCCCGGGGTCTCCCCCGGGCCCTTCGCTCTGTGCGCTGCCGCAGTGTCAGCCGAGGCTGACCGTACGGGCCGAGACGGCGCCGATCTCGGTGGCGATGTCCGCGAGGACGTTCACCGGGGCCTCGGCGTCGACGGTGAGGACCGCGAGGGCCTCGCCGCCCTCTTCGGCGCGGGCGACCTGCATGCCCGCGATGTTGAGGCCGGCCTCGCCGAGGATGCGGCCGACGGTGCCGACCACGCCCGGGCGGTCGGCGTAGCGCAGGACGATCATGTGCTCGGCGAGCGCCAGGTCCACGTCGTAGTCGCCGATGCCGACGATCTTCTGCAGGTGCTTCGGGCCCACGAGCGTGCCGGAGACCGAGACCTCCTGGCCGTCCGACAGGGTGCCGCGGACGGTCACCACGTTGCGGTGGTCCGGGGACTCCGAGGAGGTGGTCAGGCGGACCTCGACCCCGCGCTCCTGCGCGAAGAGCGGGGCGTTGACGTAGGAGACCGTCTCGTCGACGACGTCCTCGAAGACGCCCTTGAGCGCGGAGAGTTCGAGCACCTTGACGTCGTGCTGGGTGATCTCGCCGCAGACCTCGACGTCGAGGCGGACCGCGACCTCGCCCGCCAGCGCGGTGAAGATGCGGCCGAGCTTCTCGGCGAGCGGCAGGCCGGGACGGACGTCCTCGGCGATGACGCCGCCCTGGACGTTGACCGCGTCGGGCACGAGCTCGCCGGCGAGCGCCAGGCGCACCGACTTGGCGACCGAGACACCGGCCTTCTCCTGGGCCTCGTCCGTGGACGCGCCGAGGTGCGGGGTGCAGACGACCTGGTCGAGCTCGAACAGCGGGGAGTCCGTGCAGGGCTCCTTCGCGTACACGTCGAGGCCGGCGCCGGCGACGCGGCCTTCCTTGATGGCCGAGTACAGCGCGGCCTCGTCCACGATCCCGCCGCGGGCGGCGTTGACGATGCGGACGGACGGCTTGACCTTGTGCAGGGCCTCGTCCCCGATGAGACCGAGGGTCTCGGGGGTCTTGGGCAGGTGCACGGTGATGAAGTCGGCGACCTCGAGCAGCTCGTCGAGCGCCAGCATCTTGACGCCCATCTGGGCGGCGCGTGCGGGCTGCACGTAGGGGTCGTACGCGACGATCTTCATGCCGAAGGCCGACATGCGCTGGGCGACCAGGACGCCGATGCGGCCGAGGCCGACGACACCGAGGGTCTTCTCGCTGAGCTCGACACCCGTGTACTTGTTCCGCTTCCACTCGCCGTTCTTCAGGGCGGTGTTGGCCTGCGGAATGTTGCGGGCCGTCGCGACGAGCAGGCCACAGGCCAGCTCGGCGGCGGTCACGATGTTGGAGGTCGGTGCGTTCACGACCATCACGCCGGCCTTGGTGGCGGACGAGACGTCGACGTTGTCGAGACCGACGCCCGCGCGGGCGACGACCTTCAGCTTCTTGGCGGCGGCGATGGCCTCGGCGTCGACCTTGGTCGCGGAGCGGACCAGGATCGCGTCGACGTCCACGATCGCGGGGAGCAGCTCCGCGCGGTCGGCGCCGTTGCAGTGACGGATCTCGAAGTCCGGGCCGAGCGCCTCGACAGTGGCGGGCGACAGCTCTTCGGCAATGAGTACGACAGGTTTCGAGCTCACGTGGGTCCTCACAAGTCCAGTGCGGACGGCCGTCCCGACGGCCGCAGGCGGTGGAGGGGGTAGCCGCGTGGAAGACGCACGACACTGTGGGCCTGACGCGTTGTGTTGTGCAGTGTAGTGGCGGATCCGGGAGGGAATTCCGCCTGTACGGAAGGATCACCCGTCCGTGATTGGCCGGGGTGGACAAGCGGATCTACAGGAGGCCTGTATTCCGCGGTCCGGAGCCCCTGTGCGGCGGGGCCGGGACGCATCGTCCCGGCCCCGCCGCGCGTGGATCAGCTCTCGTCGTTGTCGACCCAGCTCATCAGCTTGCGGAGCTTCTTGCCGGTGGTCTCCAGCAGGTGCGCCTCGTCGGCGCTCTTGTACTCGTTGTACTTCGGCAGACCGGCCTTGTACTCGGCCATCCAGGTGTTGGCGAACTCGCCGCTCTGGATCTCCGCGAGGACCTTCTTCATCTCGGCCTTGGTGGCGTCCGTGATGATGCGGGGACCGGTGATGTAGTCGCCCCACTCGGCGGTCTCGGAGACCGACCAGCGCATCTTCTCCAGGCCGCCCTCGTACATGAGGTCGACGATGAGCTTCAGCTCGTGCAGGCACTCGAAGTACGCGATCTCCGGCTGGTAGCCGGCCTCGGTCAGCGTCTCGAAACCGGCCTTCACCAGCGCGGAGGCACCACCACAGAGAACGGCCTGCTCACCGAACAGGTCGGTCTCGGTCTCCTCGGTGAAGGTGGTCTTGATGACGCCGGCGCGCGTGCCGCCGATGCCGGCCGCGTACGACAGCGCGAGCTGGAAGGCGGAACCGGTGAAGTCCTGCTCGACGGCGGCGATGCAGGGCACGCCGCGGCCTTCCTCGTACTGACGGCGGACCAGGTGACCCGGGCCCTTCGGCGCGACCAGGGCGACGTCCACGTTGGTGGGGGGCTTGATGAAGCCGTACCGGACGTTGAAGCCGTGGCCGAAGAAGAGCGCGTCGCCCTCTTCGAGGTGCGACTCGATCGAGGCGGCGTAGATCTCGGCCTGGAGCGGGTCCGGGGTCAGGATCATGATGACGTTCGCCCAGGCCGCGGCCTCGGCGACGGGCAGGACCTTCAGGCCCTGCTCCTCGGCCTTGGCCTTGGACTTCGAGCCCTCGTGCAGGCCGACGACGACGTCGACGCCGGAGTCACGGAGCGACAGCGCGTGGGCGTGGCCCTGGCTGCCGTAACCGATGACCGCGACCTTGCGGCCCTGGATGATGGACAGGTCGGCGTCGTTCTCGTAGAACAGCTCGGCCACTGGGATATCTCCTTGGTGCGCTGGTGTTGCTCCCACCGTACGGCGGGGAACGGAATACGTGGTTCTCGGTCTCGCCATACGAGCGAGCGAGAAACGAACGGGCGGGGCACGACCGGGCCGGAGTCACCGGCCCGGCCGGGCTCAGGCGCTGCGGTCGAGCGCGCGCAGGCTGCGGTCCGTGATGGACCGGCCGCCGCGCCCTATGGCGATCGTCCCGGACTGGACGAGCTCCTTGATGCCGAAGGGCTCCAGCATCTTGAGCATCGCGCCCAGCTTGTCGGTGCCGCCGGTGGCCTCGATGGTGACGGCCTCCGGGGAGACGTCGACGGTCTTGGCGCGGAACAGCTGGACGATCTCGACGATCTGCGAGCGCGTCTCGTTGTCGGCGCGGACCTTCACCAGAACGAGTTCGCGCTCGATGGCGTTGGTGTGCTCCAACTCGACGATCTTGAGCACGTTGACCAGCTTGTTGAGCTGCTTGGTCACCTGCTCCAGCGGGAGGTCCTCGACGTTCACGACGATGGTGATGCGCGAGATGTCGGGGTGCTCGGTGACACCGACCGCGAGGGAGTCGATGTTGAACCCGCGGCGGGAGAACAGCGCGGCGATCCGGGCGAGGATGCCGGGCGTGTTCTCGACCAGGACGGAGAGCGTGTGCTTGGACATGTGAGTCGTTCTCTCTCTCAGGCTCTCTCGGCTCAGTCGTCTTCGTTGTCGCCGAAGTCGGGGCGGACGCCCCGTGCGGCCATGACCTCGTCGTTCGAGGTGCCGGCGGCGACCATCGGCCACACCATGGCGTCCTCGTGGACGATGAAGTCGATGACGACCGGGCGGTCGTTGATCGCGTTGGCCTCGGCGATGACCTTGTCCAGGTCGGCCGGGTCCTCACAGCGCAGCGCCACGCAGCCCATGGCCTCGGACAGTTTGACGAAGTCCGGGACCCGGGTGCCCATGCGGGGGGCGGCCGACTCGCCGAGCTGGGAGCCGACGGCCGTGTCGGTGCCGGTCTCACCCGCGTGCAGGACGGTGTTCGAGTACCGCTGGTTGTAGAACAGGGTCTGCCACTGGCGGACCATGCCCAGCGCACCGTTGTTGATGATCGCGACCTTGATCGGGATGTTGTTCAGCGCGCAGGTGGCCAGTTCCTGATTGGTCATCTGGAAACAGCCGTCGCCGTCGATCGCCCAGACGGTGCGCTCCGGCATGCCGACCTTGGCGCCCATCGCGGCGGGGACCGCGTAGCCCATGGTTCCGGCGCCGCCGGAGTTCAGCCAGGTGCGGGGCTCCTCGTAGTTCACGAAGTGCGAGGCCCACATCTGGTGCTGGCCGACGCCGGCCGTGTAGATGGTGCCCTTCGGTGCCAGCTGGCCGATCCGCTCGATGACCTGCTGGGGGGAGAGCGTGCCGTCCTCGGGCAGGTCGTAGCCCAGCGGGTAGGTGTCGCGCCAGCGGTTGAGGTCCTTCCACCAGGCGGTGTAGTCGCCGGCGTTGCCGTCGTTGGCCTCGGCCTGGACGGCCTGGATCAGGTCGGCGATGACCTCGCGGGCGTCACCGACGATCGGGACGTCCACGGCGCGGTTCTTGCCGATCTCGGCCGGGTCGATGTCCGCGTGGATGACCTTGGCGAAGGGGGCGAAGCTGTCCAGCTTGCCGGTGACGCGGTCGTCGAAGCGGGTGCCGAGCGCGATCAGCAGGTCCGACTTCTGGAGCGCGGTCACGGCGGTGACGGCACCGTGCATGCCGGGCATGCCGACGTTCTGCGGATGGCTGTCCGGGATGGAGCCCAGGGCCATCAGAGTGGTGACGACCGGGACGCCGGTGAGCTCGGCGAGGACCTTCAGCTCGGCGGTCGCGCCGGCCTTCATGACGCCGCCGCCCACGTAGAGGACCGGCCGCTTGGCGGCGGCGATCATCTTGGCGGCCTCGCGGATCTGCTTGGCGTGCGGCTTGGTGACCGGACGGTAGCCCGGCAGGTCCTGGCTCGGCGGCCACGAGAAGGTGGTCTTCGCCTGCAGGGCGTCCTTGGCGATGTCGACCAGCACCGGACCGGGGCGGCCGGTCGAGGCGATGTGGAAGGCCTCGGCGATGGTCCGCGCGATGTCCTCGGCCTTGGTGACCAGGAAGTTGTGCTTGGTGATCGGCATGGTGATGCCGACGATGTCCGCCTCCTGGAAGGCGTCGGTGCCGATCGCCTTGGAGGAGACCTGGCCGGTGATCGCGACGAGCGGCACGGAGTCCATGTGCGCGTCGGCGATCGGGGTGACCAGGTTGGTGGCGCCCGGGCCGGAGGTGGCCATACAGACGCCGACCTTGCCCGTGGCCTGCGCGTAGCCGGTGGCGGCGTGGCCGGCCCCCTGCTCGTGGCGGACCAGGATGTGGCGGACCTTCTTGCTGTCCATCATCGGGTCGTAGGCCGGGAGGATGCAGCCCCCCGGAATGCCGAAGACGGTGTCGCACCCCACCTCTTCGAGAGAGCGGATGAGGGACTGCGCACCCGTGACGTGCTCAACTGCGGCGGTCTGGTGTCCGCCGGTACGGGCCCGCGGCTGCGGATGGTGGGCCCCGGTGGCCTGATCGGTCATCGGCATTCTCTTCTCGAAGCTGAGGGTTTTACGAGGAGGGTTTTACGAGATTCGACGTTGCCAGTGCAACAAAAAACCCCTCGTGCCGGGAGGCAAGCGAGGGGAGCGCGTCGGGTGCGTTGAGCGGGGACATGCTGGTCCCAGCTTCAGCCGACGCGCTTTCCAAGTACGAGAATTCGGGTGCGCATGGCATTGACCCTCCCTCCGGCGGGAGGGTGATGTCAAGCGGGTGGGACGGGCGTCTCATTATGTGAGCCTCTGTGGATAGCCATCGAGCCCCCCGGCGAACCACCGGCCAACGCGGGTTGGGCCGCACCGCCCGGTACTGGGAACGTACCGCGCACGAGCGCTCGCCGCAGCCTGTACTCGTCCAGAGGGCCGGAGAAGGCCATTCCCTGCCCATGGCTGCAGCCCATCGCGCGCAGTGCCATGACCTGCTCCGGGAGGTCCACGCCCTCCGCCACCGACTGCATGCCGAGGTCGTTTGCGATCCGCAACAGACCTGCGGTGATCTTGTGGAGTCGGGGGGATTCCACGACCCCCTCGACCAGGCCCCGGTCGAGCTTGAGCATGTCCACGGGAAGCCGGCGCAGCGCGCTGATGGCCGCGTAACCGCTGCCGAAGCCGTCCAGGGCGATCAGGACCCCGAGGCGGCGCAGCGCCGCCAGACGGCGCTCCAGGTCGTCGAAGGGCACCCTGGGGTCGGAGACGGCGAGCTCCAGGACGAGCGCGCCCGACGGCAGCCCGTTGCGGGTCAGCAGGGCTTCCACGGAGCCCAGCGGCATCGACCGGTCCAGCAGGCGTTGCGCGGTCATCCGTACGGCCACGGGAACGTCGTGCCCGGCCCGGTGCCGCTCGGCGGCCTGCCCGACGGCCTGCTCCAGCAGCCAGCGCCCCAGCTCGGCGGTGCGCGAGGCGTCCGGCACGGCTGCCCGGGCGGTGGACCCGCCCCCGCCGGCCCCGCCGGCCCCTCCCTCGCCAGCCCCTCCTTCGCCGGCCCCTCCTTCGCTGTACTCGGCGACCCGCAGGAACTCGGCGGGGGTGAACAGGATCCCCTGGGCGGAACGCCACCGGGCCTGCGCCACCACGGCCGAGATCTCCCCCGAGGCCAGGCAGACCACGGGCTGGTGCAGCAGGGCGAACTCTCCGTCGTGCAGCGCGGTGCGCAGCCGCCCCGCCAGCTCGGCCTTGCGGACGACCTCGGCCTGCATCTGGGGCGCGTACATCTCGACCCGGTCCTTGCCGCCCGCCTTGGCCCGGTACATCGCGAGATCCGCGTTGCGCATCAGGTCCGAAGGAGTGATGCCGGGGTCCGCGAAGGCCACGCCGATGCTGGCGGCGACCCGGACCTCGCTCCCGGCGATCCGGTAGGGCTGGGAGAGAGTGGTGCGCAGCCGGTCGGCGATCTCGTGGACCTGGTACTCGCGGGCGCTGCGGTCGCGGTTGCCGTCGCCCAGGATCAGTGCGGCGAACTCGTCGCCGCCGAGGCGGGCCGCGGTGTCCCCGGCCCGGACCGAGTCCTGGAGCCGGCGGGCGGCTTCGATGAGCAGCTCGTCACCGGCCTGGTGGCCGATGGTGTCGTTGACCGCCTTGAAGCCGTCGAGGTCGATGAACAGCACGGCGGTGCTGTGGTCCCCGGCCCGCCGGCCGGTGAGGGCCTGGCGGACCCGCCGGGTGAACAGGGCCCGGTTGGGGAGGTCGGTGAGCGGGTCGTGCTCGGCGCTGTGCTGGAGCTGCGCCTGGAGCCGGACCCGTTCGGTGACGTCCCGGCTGTTCAGGATGAGGCCGCCCTGGTGGCGGTTGACGGTGGACTCCACATTGAGCCACTCGCCACCGCCCGATCTGAACCGGCACTCGATGCGGGTGGTCGGCTCCTCGGCGGGCGGCGCGGCCAGGAAGCGGCGCACCTCGTGGACGACGCGGCCCAGGTCCTCCGGGTGGATCAGGGTGGCCAGCTCGGTGCCGACCAGCTCTTCCGCCTCGCGGCCGTAGACCCCGGCGGCGGCGGGGCTGACGTAGCGCAGGGTTCCGGTGGGCGCGGCGATCATGATGACGTCGCTGGATCCCTGGACCAGGGAGCGGAAGTGGTTCTCCTTCTGGGCCAGTTCCTGGGTCAGCGCGATGTTGTCGAGCAGCATGATGCCCTGGCGGATGACCAGGGCGAGCACGACCGTACAGCCCGTGAAGACGACGACCCGGTCGACCTTCCTGCCGTCCACCACGTTGTAGAGGATGCCCAGCGTGCAGACGGCCGCCGCGAGGTACGGGGTGAGGGCGGGGAGGGAGCCGGTGATGGGGCGGCTGTGCGGCCGCTCGGAGCGCGCGTGGGCCGCTCCGTGCTCGGGCCCGGGGCCGGGGTGCAGGCGGCGGGCGCCCCAGGGCGCGTACGCGAGGAGGAGCGAGCCGGCGAACCAGCCGGCGTCGAGGAGCTGGCCGGACTGGTACTCGGCGCTGAGCAGCGGCGAGGTGAACAGCGCGTCGCTCAGCACGGTCAGGGCGAGGGCCGCGATGGCGGTGTTCACGGCGGAGCGGTTGGTCTCGGAGCGGCGGAAGTGCAGCACCAGCACCATTGAGACGAGCGCGATGTCCAGGAGCGGGTAGGCCAGCGAGAGGGCCGCGCGCGGGACGCTGCCGGGGGCGCCGGACTGGGCGGTGCGCGCGGCGTGCGCGAGGGCCAGGCTCCAGGAGAGGGTGAGCAGGGAGCCGCCGATGAGCCAGGAGTCGAGGCCGAGGCAGACCCAGCCGGCCCTGGTGACCGGGCGCTTCGCGAGGACGAGCAGGCCCACGATGGCGGGCGGCGCGAAGCAGAGGAAGGCGAAGTCGGCGAGGGAGGGCTTCGGCACGGCCTCGCCGAGGACCACCTCGTACCAGCCCCAGACGGCGTTGCCGCAGCAGCCCATGAGCGAGGAGAACGCGAACAGCAGCCAGGCCGGGCGCTCCCGGCTGTCAATGGCCCGGGCGTACGTGAAACAGGAGACGGCGGCCAGCAGGCCGGCGGCGCTGAGCCCGAAGTCGCCCATGATCTCGGCGAGTTCCTCTGAGCCCCAGCCGAGGGCCGCACCCACGGCGTACCCGCTGCTGACCACCGCGAGGAGGAGCTGCATCGCCAGCGCCTTGGCGCCGCTGCCGCCGCCGGCGAGGGGCCGGCGGGTCAGGAGCGCCGCCCCCGGGGTGCTCACCGGTCCCCCTCGCTGGCTGGTTCCGGCGCGGTCCAGTCCCGGCACCGCCGCCTCCGGCGGCTTCGCCGCATCGGATCCTTCGTCCATTGGCCGTGCATCGCCCGTCGCCCCCCAAAGTGTCCGATCACTCCCCGGCGCCAGACATTCGTGGCGCAGCCCCTTGGTCCGGACGATACACCACTTTCGTCACTCAGGGACATAGTGTCTCTACGCTCCGTCACCAACAGGGGAGTTGCGTCCACCGAGCGCGTTCGGGCGATCGCGGAGCGTGCTCACCGCACGTCATTCCGTGATCAGCACCGTGTTCTCCACGGGCTCTCCGGCGGCGAACCGGCGGAGCTGACGGGCCACCAGGCGCTTGGCCCGCGGCTCGAACGCGGAGCTGCTGCCGCCCACATGGGGCGTGATCAGGACACCCGGAGCATGCCAGAGCGGATGGCCTGAAGGCAGTGGTTCCGGATCGGTGACGTCCAGCGCGGCGCGCAGCCGGCCCGACTCCACCTCCGCCAGAAGCGACTTGGTGTCGACGACGGGTCCGCGGGCCACGTTCACGAGCAGCGCGCCGTCCTTCATGCGGCCGAGGAACTCGGCGTCCGCGAGCCCCCTCGTCTCCGCGGTGAGCGGTGTGGAGAGGATCACCACGTCGGCCCCGGGTAGGAGTTGGGGCAGCTCGGCGAGGGCGTGCACCGGCCCGCGCGCCGTGGTGCGCGCCGTCCGCGCGACCCGGACGATCCGCTCGCACTCGAAGGGCGCGAGCCGGTCCTCGACGGCCGCGCCGACCGCTCCGTAGCCGATGATCAGTACGGACTTGTCCGCGAGGGCCTCGTAGAACCCGAAGCGCCACTCCTCGCGGTCCTGGCCGCGCACCATGCCGGGGATCCCGCGCAGGGAGGCCAGGACCAGGGTGAGCGTGAGCTCGGCGGTGCTCGCGTCGTGGACGCCCTTGGCGTTGCACAGACGGACACCGGGGGCCAGGTCGCCGAGGCCGCCCAGGACGTGATCGACCCCGGCGGTCAGGGTCTGGACGATCCGCAGGCGGGGCATGGCGGCCAGCGGGCGCAGGGTGACGGCGGGGGACTTCATGTACGGGGTGACGTAGAAGACGCAGGCGGCCGGATCGGCGGGGAAGGTCTCCTCGCCGTCCCAGTGGCGGTAGTGGAAGGAATCGGGCAGGCCCTCGATCTCCTCGGCGGGGAAGGGGAGCCATACGTCGAGGGTCTCGCGCATCTCTGCAGTCATGATCAGGAGGCTATGCCAGGGGATCCGGATCGAGCCGTTAGTTTGTGTGCCGGACCGGGAGGACCAGGGGGGACGCACGGTGGAGCGCAGGTCGATCGGGGCGGGGGCGCTGACGGTGGGTGCCGTCGGCCTCGGCTGCATGCCGATGAGCGGGGCGTACGCGCCTTCGCGCAGGCGGCGCGAGGACTCGCTGCTCACCCTGCACACGGCCCTCGACCTGGGGGCGAACCTGCTCGACACCGCCGATCTGTACGGCCCCTACACCAATGAGCTGCTGCTCGGCCGGGTGCTGCGCGAGCGCAGGGCCGACGCCTTCGTGTCCGCGAAGGCGGGGCTGCGGGCCGACGGGGTGCACGTGGTGGCCGACGGGCGCCCCGGGTACCTGCGGCGGGCCTGCGACGCCTCGCTGCGGCGGCTGCGCACCGACGTCATAGACCTGTACCAGCTGCACAGGGTGGACCCGGACGTGCCGGTCGAGGAGTCCTGGGGCGCGATGGCGGAGCTGGTGGGCGCGGGCAAGGTGCGGGCGCTGGGCTTCTGCGCGCTGGGGGCGGGCACCGGGCCGGGCGCGGGGCGGCGCGGGGACCCGGCGTACGAGACGACCGTGCGGCACCTGGAGCGGGCGCAGCAGGTGTTCCCGGTGAGCGCGGTGCAGGCGGAGCTGTCGGTGTGGTCGCCGCAGGCGGCGTGGCGGCTGCTGCCGTGGTGCGCGGCGCGGGGTGTGGGGTTCCTGGCGGCGATGCCGCTGGGGAGCGGGTTCCTGACCGGGACGCTGGTCCCGGGCGAGGGGTTCGAGCCCGAGGACGTCCGGGCCAGGCATCCGCGGTTCACGGCGTACGCGATGGCGGCGAACCAGGTGCTGGTGGCGGGGCTGCGGCGGGTCGCCCGGCGGCACGGACCGGAGGTCACGGCGGCGCAGGTGGCGCTGGCGTGGGTGCTGGCGCAGGGGCCGCAGGTGGTTCCGGTGCCCGGGACCGGGCAGGCGCACCGGGCGGCGGAGAACGCGCGGGCGGCGGAGGTGCGGCTGAGCGCCGAGGACCTGGTGGAGCTGTCGGAGCTGCCGGTGCCGATGGGCGCCTGATCCACTCGATCGAGTGTACGAGTGGCGGAACTTGGGGCATGGTCGGCGCTGTTGAGTCTGTGAGGGCACGATCGGAGGACCGGAGGGGAGTACGGCGATGCGATACGGACACGAGCGGGGACAGGGGCCGGGGCAGGGGCCTGGGCCGGGACAAGGGCAGGGGCCGGGGCAGGGGCCGGGGCAGGGGCCGGGGCCTGGACAAGGGCAGGGGCCGGGGCAGGGGCCTGGGTCGGGGGAGGCACAAGGGCCGGGCCAGGACCGGGTGCAGGACCGGGTGCAGGGTCGGGTGCAGGGTCGGGTGAGGCTGCCGATGCGGTCGTACGGTGGCCCGCGCGGCCGGGTCCGCGGGGTACTGGCGGCGGTCGCCCTGGCGGGATGCGGGGCGCTGCTGGCCGCCGGCTGCTCCCCGCCGGACGGAGCCGGAGCCCGGCCGAGCGAGGCGCCACCGGGCACGACGGCGGGCTCCGCGCCATCGGGGGCCTCGGGCGGGCCCTCCGCCTCCGCGTCGGCCTCCGGGCCGCCGGCCAAGGGGCAGGTGACGGTGACCGGCGTGGCCGCCCAGGGCCTGGAGTCCCCGTGGGGGGTGGCTCCGCTGCCCGACGGGAACCTGCTCGTCGCCTCGCGGGACAAGGGCACGATCAGCCGGGTCGAGGTGGGCACCGGCGCCGTGACCGAGGTCGGCAAGGTGCCCGGGGTCGCCCCGGGCGGCGAGGGCGGGCTGATGGGCCTGGCCCTGTCCCCTTCCTTCGCCTCGGACCTCATGGTGTACGCCTACTTCACCACCGAGTCGGACAACCGCATCGCCCGGCTGCGCTATGACGAGAAGAGACCGGCCGGCGATCAACTGGGCGCACCGGACACGGTGTTCAGGGGGATTCCCAAGGGGCTCATCCACAACGGCGGGCGGATCGCCTTCGGCCCGGACAAGATGCTCTACGCCGGGACGGGCGAGACCGGGGACACCGGGCTGGCCCAGGACAAGAAGTCGCTCGGCGGGAAGATCCTGCGGATGACCCCGGACGGGGAGCCGGTGCACGGCAATCCGGAGGCCGACTCGGTCGTCTACTCCTACGGGCACCGCAATGTGCAGGGGCTCGCCTGGGACAAGGACAAACGGCTGTGGGCGGCCGAGTTCGGGCAGAACACCTGGGACGAGCTGAATCTGATCGAGCCCGGCGCGAACTACGGCTGGCCGGAGGCCGAGGGCAAGGCCGGCAAGCCGGGCATGCGCGATCCGGTGGCGGTCTGGAAGACCGACGAGGCCTCGCCGAGCGGGATCGCCTGGGCGCAGGGCTCCGTCTGGATGGCCGGGCTGAGGGGGCAGCGGCTCTGGCGGATTCCGCTGGCCGGGGCGGCCCTGGTGGCGGAGCCCGAGCCGTTCCTGGCGGGCGAGTACGGCCGGCTGCGCACCGTGGTACCCCTCGGTGGGGACAGATTGCTGCTGGTCACGAGCGAGACGGACGGGCGCGGGTCGCCGGAAGCCGGCGACGACAGGATCCTGACACTGACGGTGCGATGACCGGCGGGCCCCGACGGGGGGACGAAAGGTGCGGTGGACGCGATGTTCAACATGATCGAGGAACTGTTCAGTCCGGGCCGCAAGCACACGGACGAGGAGAAGAAGCGGCTGGAGCTTTCCCGGATCGACGTCAATGACGGCGACCCGGGAAAGGGCCCGATAGACCTGGACTCCGGCAAGGTGCTCATACGCGCGAAGGAGGACCCGGCGGTGTAGGGCGCTCCTGGGGGATCGGCCTGGTCCGGGGTGCCGCGGAAGGCTCAGACCACCGTGACCGGGTGGCGGACGACCGCGTCGAAGAGGTAGCCGTGGATGTTGTGGGCGGCCGTCTCGGGCTGCGTCCGCCCGGTCGCGTCCGTGGCCCGTGCCAGCAGGGCGGTCTCCCCCGGGGTCCGCGGGGTCCACGGCACCGACCAGCGCACCCAGCCGCCGCGGCGCGGGACGTCGTGGAGCTGGGCCCGCCGCCAGCGGGCACCCCCGTCGGTGCTGACCTCCACCTGGTGCACGGGGGCCGCTCCGGACCAGGAGCGTCCGGTCAGCACCTTCGTGCGGTGCACGGGCACGGTCGCGCCCGGCTCCAGCTCGAAGGCGCTCTTGAGGGTCTGCCGGGTCAGGGGCTCGCTGCCCTGCGGCGGCTGGTCGGGGCCGAACAGCCGGTAGAGGTCGGTGTTCCACGGCGTGTACAGCGGCTGCCCGCTCACCTCGATGTCCCCGACCCACTTGATCGAGGAGATCCCGATCCAGTCCGGAACGACCACCCGGACCGGCCCGCCGTGGTCGGCCGGCAGCGGCTCGCCGTTCATCTCGTACGCGAGGATCACGTCGTCCAGTGCCTTCGACGCCGGCAGCGGGCGCCGCACCCGGCCCAGGTTCACGCCGTCGGTGACCACCTCGTCGTCCAGGCCCCGGGGCAGGACGTCCACGGCTCCGCGAGTCACCCCGGCCAGCCGCAGCACGTCCGAGAGCCGGGCCCCGCGCCAGCGGGCCACACCGATCGCGCCGAGGGTCCACGCCGTCCCGGCCACCGTCTGGCCCTGCTGGGTGGTGTAGAAGCTCCGGCCGTTGCCCGCGCACTCGATGAACAGCGTCCGCTCGACGGCGGGCAGCGCGCGCAGCCGGTCGTACGAGAACTCCACCGGCCCGCCGGACAGCGCGTCGCCCCACACCTTCAGCCGCCAGCCGTCCTTGTCGAGGCGCGGCGTGGCGGTGTGGTTGCGCACGAAGAACCGGTCGACGGGAGTCAGCAGGCCCGTGCCGCGCAGGGCGGCGAACTTCGTCTCCGCGTTGGTCCCCCGGATCGTGAACAGCTCTGGCGGCAGCGGCTTCACGGTCGCGGGCAGGGCGGCGGCTCCGGCGGCTTCAGCGGTTCCGGCGGCGCCCAGGCCGAGGGTGCCGGCCGCGGCTCCCGCCGCGAAGAGCCTGAGCAGGTCTCGGCGGTCCACTCCGGCCGAGCGGGCGCGGCCGCGCGCCCACTGGCGCAGGCGCGCACGGTCGTACCGGCTCTCGTCGGACAGGTCGAGGGGCATGGCGGGGCACTCCCTTGATCGCGATTTCCGACGGACCCTAGGAGTCGGGCCCCGCGCGGGGAACCTTCTCTTCGCGATGGCCACGAACCTTTAACACGGCCGCAATGCCCGGCGCGGGCGGCGCGGGCGGCGCGGGCCGGGGAAGATCCGTAAGAGACGGCCCAGGGGGCTTTCCTTCACCGCTTCCCGGCCGGCTGCGGGGCGACGGGGCCGAAGAGCCGGAGCCGGTGGGCCAGGGCGGCGGCCTCGCCCCGGCCCGCGACGCCGAGCTTCGCCAGGATGTTCGAGACGTGCACGCTGGCCGTCTTCGGGGAGATGAAGAGCTCCTCGGCGATCTGGCGGTTGGTGTGGCCCGCCGCGACCAGGCGCAGCACGTCCCGTTCGCGGCTGGTCAGGCCCAGCGCCTCGACCGGGTCGGCCTCCGGAGCGAGCAGGGCCTTGGCGGCGGCGTCCACGGGAATGAGCGGGAGCCTGGCGCGCTGCGCGAGCAGGGCCAGGTCCTCGCGGAGCCTTCGGGCGCCGAGCTGCTCGGCGGTGGCGTAGGCCTCCTGGAGCATCCCGGCGGCGGCCTCGCGGTCCCCGCCGGTGGCCAGCAGGGCCTCCACGAGCCGGTACTGGGCCCTGGCCAGCAGGTAGGGGCGCTCCAGGGGGCGTACGGCCGCTTCCACGGCCGTCCAGTCGGCGACGGTGTCCCGGGCCTCGGCCCGCAGCAGCTCCGCCCTGAGGTACTCGGAGTGGGCGCTCCACACCGGGACCGGGGTGGCCAGGGCCCGGGCGGCGGTGCGCAGCACCGTCAGCGCCTCCTCTCGGCCCGCCTCGGCGGCCGGCAGGCCCCGGGCCTCGGCTTCGGCCGAGGCGGCGGCGAGCAGCAGCGGCCAGGCGTAGCGGTGGTTGCCGAGCGGGAAGCCGTAGTCGATGACGGCGTCCACCTCACGGCGGACGTCGGCTATCCGGCCCTCCCCCGCCGCCACGCCGATCGCGAGGCGGAACAGCGGGATCCGGTGCTGGGGCTGGCCGTCGTGGGACCCGAAGTGGGTGCGGGCGGCGGTGAGCTGACCGGCGGCTTCGGCGAGTTCGCCGCGGGCCAGGGCCAGGTGGGCGAGTCGCACGACGGCCGCGGCGCGCGGGGCGGCGCTGCTGACGAGGGTCAGGGTGCGCCGGGCCTGCGTCGCGGCCTCCTCCCACCGGCCGAGGCTGTACAGGCTCTCCGCGAGGTTCCCCCGGATGTACGCCTCGGAGTCCATCAGATGGGAGTTCTTGACCAGCTCGGCGCCTTCTTCGGCCAGTTCCACGGCGTCGCGGGACCGGCCCAGGCTTTCCAGGTGAGAGGTGAGGTTCACATGCGCACGTGCCACCAGCATGCCGAGCCCGAGTCCGGCGGCCCGGTCCTTGACCGCGTACATCTCGGCGAGGCCGCGCTCGGGGTCCCCCGAGTCGACGAGCAGGCTGCCGACGGTGATCCGGGCGTTGAGCTCGGTGTCCTCGGCGCCGACCATCCGCGCGTACTCCACGGCGCGTTCGGCGGCGACCAGGTTGTCGGGCCCCGGCTTGTGGAGCATGCCCCAGCTCGCGGCCCGGACCAGGACGTCGGCGTGCACCTGGGACGGGGGCAGCCCGCGGACGAGCTCCTGCGCCCTGGCGAGCTCCTCCCAGCCGTCGCCGCGGGCGAGGCTGGCGATCATCCGGGAGCGTTCGGTCCAGAACCAGGCGGCGCGCAGCGGGTCCTGGCCGTCCTCGAGCAGCCGCAGGGCCGTCTTGGTCAGCTTCAGCGCGCGTTCGCGCTCGCCGCCGAAGCGGGCCGCGACGGTGGCTTCGGCCAGCAGGTCGAGGCGCTGCAGCGGGGTGGTCGCTGGGTCGCAGCCGCAGGGCGGGTACACCTCGGTGTAGTCCGCCGGGCGCAGTTCGCCGCGCACGTCCTCCGGTACGCCCTCCCACAGGTCCATGGCCCGTTCCAGCAGCCGCAGCTGCTCTGAGTAGGCGTGCCGGCGCCGGGCGGCCACCGAGGCGGCGAGGACGGCGGGCAGGGCCTTGGCCGCGTCGTTGGCGTAGTACCAGTAGGTGGCGAGGCGGATGACCCGCTCCTCCGCGCGGATCAGCGAGTCGTCCTGTTCGAGTTCCTCGGCATAGCGGCGGTTGACGCGGGCGCGCTCGCCGGGCAGCAGGTCGTCGGAGACCGCCTCGCGGACCAGGGAGTGGCGGAAGCGGTAGCCGTCGCCGTCGGCGGTGGGGAGCAGGATGTTGGCGCCGACCGCCGAGCGCAGGGCCTCGATCAGTTCGTCCTCGGTGAGCCGGGTGACGGCGCGCAGCAGGGGGTACTCCACCGTGGAGCCGCCCTCGGCGACGATGCGCACGACGCGCTGCGCGGCGTCCGGGAGGACTTCGACGCGGACCAGGAGCAGGTCGCGCAGGGATTCGGTGAGGCCGGTGGAGCAGCCGCTGGCGCGGGAGGCGACGAGTTCCTCGACGAAGAAGGCGTTGCCGTCGGAGCGGTCGAAGACCGACTCGACGAACTCCTCGTCGGGCTGCGAGGCGAGGATCCCGGCGAGCTGGCGGCGCACTTCGGCCCGGTTGAAGCGGGACAGCTCGATGCGCTGGACGGTGCGCAGCCGGTCGAGTTCCGCGAGGAGCGGGCGCAGCGGGTGGCGGCGGTGGACGTCGTCGGCGCGGTAGGTGGCGACCACGACGAGCCGGCCGCTGCCGAGCGCGCGGAAGAGGTAGGAGAGCAGGTGCCGGGTGGAGGTGTCCGCCCAGTGCAGGTCTTCCAGGACGAGGACGACGGTGCGGTCGGCGGCGAGGCGTTCCAGCATCCGGGCCGTCAGTTCGAAGAGCCGGGCGGTGCTCTCCTCGTCGTGCGGGCCGCGTGGGGTCTCGCCGAGTTCGGGGAGGATGCGCGCGAGTTCGTTCTCCTGGCCGACGGCGGCTGCGGCCAGTTCGTCGGGGAGCAGGCGGTGCAGGGTGCGCAGCGCGGTCGAAAACGGGGCGAAGGGAAGTCCCTCCGCCCCGATCTCCACACAGCCTCCGACGGCTACGACCGCGCCGCGACGGTCGGCCTCGCAGAGGAACTCCTCGGTGAGGCGGGTCTTGCCGACCCCGGCCTCGCCGCCGATGAGCAGTGCCTGCGGCTCCTGGCCGGCGGCGCGCGTCAGTGCGTCGGTGAGTACGGCCAGTTCGTCGGCTCGGCCGACGAACACCGGGCTGACAGATCTGGTCTCCACGCCGCCGAGCATCGCACAGGGGCCCTGCTCATCGGCACTGGATATCGGTGCGCTTCTCATCACGTGCCGGTCGCACGGTCTCGCGACGCGGGTTACGCGGCGCGGGCGAACCGGCCGCGCTGCCCTCTCACCGACCCCTCCGGTTCCTGGCTCCGGGAGAAGAGGCGGCGGGCCTTCTTCGCTTCCTGGCCCAGACGGTAGGCGTCGGCCTCGCGGATGAGGTCGTCGCGGCGGGCGGTGGCGATCTCGTACTCGAACATCTTGTGCTCCCTGGTTCGCGTTTCTCGGACACCTCGTTCGGTGTGATCCAAGATTCGCGCCCCAGGGGGTGCCGGCACATCGGGAGCATGCCGCATCTGCGGGAGCCGGGGGGCCTTAGGCCGGGACCCGAGGTCCCTGAGGTGGCCTAAGGCGGTGCCTAGGCGGACCGCCTGACGGATGCCGAACGGCCTAGATGATTGATTCCGTGGTCAGTGGTCGTAGGCGGTCAGTGATCGGATGACGGGTCCGCCGGTCTTGTGGT
>NZ_JALGBX010000016.1 GCF_022808175.1 Streptomyces sp. AP-93
CTACGTCTACCTCGGGACCGTCACGGTCGCAGCCCTCACGATCTGGCTCCGCACCTGATCCAAGAAACAGAACCTAGGCCGTTTCCTTCGGATCAGGCGGATGCGGACTGCTCCGTCTCTCTCTTCGATGTGGTCGACGGTGAGGCGGGAGATCGCTGCGGGCCACTGGGCATAGAGGAGCAACAGCAGGTCGGCGAGGCGATCCTCGGACTTGATTGTCTCGTCATGGAGCAGGCGGCGGGCTGGGGCCCAGCGTGCCTCACCGTCGCCGGAGATCGACAGCGTGGGCCGAACTCGATTTCGTCGAGCGGCATGCTCCGAAGTACAGCCGGCCGCTGGAGACGATCGAGGAGTACCGGGTGCAGCAGGCTTCAGGAGTAGACGTCAGAGGCTTGACCAGCCTAGGAGAGACAGAACCCCGTGAACGCGCTGTCCACGAGGTTCTGCCTTGCTAATTCGGCCGAGCGCGACGTCGACGCTACTTCCCACACTTGTTTTTGAAGCCGTCCAACAGAGCTTTGCCAGCTGCGGAGTTGTCACGCACGTACGGGCTACCGCTGATGCTGATCGAGGTGTCGCTGGTTGAGATGGACTCGCTGCCCGTCCGCTTGTTGCGGCTGTCCTCTCCTGCGACCGTCCAAATGATCTGGGACTGATCTTTGTTGAACTCGCCGGTGCTGGTCACGTCCGGCTTCTCGTAGACACCATCGCAGGTGTACTCATGATGCGAGACACTGTTGCCCTTGACGACCAGCTGGCCAAGCTCGGACGTGCCGTTGACGTCCTTGACGTAGTAGGTACCGTCGAGCTTGCTGCCGCTGTCGCTGCTTCCGCTGCAGGCGGTGAGTATGAGTGAGACCGCGGCCAAGGCTGCGATGGACACGGCCAACTTGGCCCGCGTCCTATGTGCGGTCCTGGTGATGCTCATGACGTTCCCCCCTTCGTTCGTTCTGGATAGTCGGTTTGAGATAGAAGGTCAGTCAAAATAACCTACGTATAGGTGACTTTGGCTGACCGGCACCGCCTGTCAGGCGCCTTCCCGGAGGCTGTCGAGCCGATGCTCAGTCAGCGCCAGCGCGACCTCGGATTGGTTGAGCGCGTGTTCGCCGTCCTGAATGCGCCACTGCAGAAGCTGCACGGGCGGGGCGTCTGCTTCTTGGTCTGCCAGGTCGCCGAGCTCGCGCAGTTCTGCGTATGCACCTTGCAGCTGTTCTTCGTGGTGTGCTGCACGGACCCGGAGACGGGCGAGTCGCTCTTTCCACCAGCTCACCCGCGACTGGTGGTCGAGCGTCGTCTTCCCCTCGAGCCAGGCACGGAGCTCGGTCTGGTCGACATCGCTCGGAAGCCCGGTGGCAAAAGGCCCCTCGGGTTCCGGCATGTCGATGGGGATGTGGGACAGCAGCACGGCGGGGGTCGTGTCGAGCACATAGGCGATCGCGACGAGGTCGTCGACGGTCACGGAGCGAGTACATCGCTCCATCTCCGCGAGTGCGCCGGCCGAGATCGGGTGACCGAGCATCAAGAGCACGTAGGCCAGCTCGTCGATGGTCAACTCGCGCAGCTGGCGGTAGTGCGTGATGGCGTCGGACACGGCAAGAGATGTGGGAAGGGGCGACGGCATGCATCGATCATAGGCGTGCTCGGCGCGGCCCCAGGTGGGTTGTCGCGTACTCCCTAGGCGTCGCCACATAGACAGTCATAGAGGCCCGGGGCAATGCTCGATGCGGCGAGGTCAGCGGGCTTGCGGATACCTGTGACGATTACTAGCTCGGCCCTGACCGGCAGCGCACGGCGGACGCTGGGCACGACAGCGGCGAGAAGCGGTCAATGCCGGATCTCGAAGGCTCACGCAGGGCGCTGCGCTCCCAGGACCCAGGTGCCGTTGCTGGGACTGTGGACGCAGCCTCGCCAGCCCAAGGGCCCTACGCGGTTGCGCAGTCGGGCTGTGGGTTCGCTGAGGCTCAGGGCCGCCCTGTTGCCACAAGGGTCAGCGGAGGTAGAAGGTAGAACCGAAAGCGTCCCTCCTCATCTGGGTTGAGGAGGGACGCTGTCGCGTTGTCAGTTCGCGCGTCTGCCAGGCGGGTTAGACGACGGGACCGAAAGAGTTCGCGGTCACTGCCCCGACGAAGTCCCTCCACGTCTGCGCTGTGAAGCCGAGGTGTGGCCCGTCAGCGTTCTTCGAGTCACGGACGAGGACCTCCCGAGAGACCCGGACGGCGCACTCGATGCAGTCACCTCCGTTCTGACCGCTGTAGCTGCTTTTCCACCAGATCAGCTCATTCTCCAAGGGGGACGCTCCCATCAACTTGTTTCACATCCGCCAGGACGGCGGCTACCAGGCATCGGACCTGGAGGTCTTACAGTCAGAGTCTCCCCTAGGCCCATGCAGGGCCATAGCCGAGGCGGTCAGGGCCGGCGGGCCTGCGACCCTGCTGTACTTGCCTCCGGCACGCCCCATTTGATGATCGCTTCGGACTTATAGGTTCGATATGGCCGACTGGATCATCTGCTCAGACTCCTCTGCGGAAGCGGCAATCTCGCGGAGCTTCTGGAACGCGGCGCTGAACGGAGCAACGGCTGAGATGTCCGACAGCACGCCGCCATCTACGAGGTTCTCCAGGTAGGCAAGGTCCCCAACCGTCTCATCCTCGAAATCGAGGAGGGTGAAGGGGCCATGCATCGCAGGGTGGGCTCCAACGCCGAACGGCAGGACGTGCACGCTGACATGATCAGTGGCCCCGAGTTCGAGCAGTCGCCCGAGCTGTCCCTGCATGATCTCCGAGCTGCCCACCGGCCGTCGGATCACTGCTTCATTCAGGACGATCGTTACGGAAGGAGGCTGCGGTCGACCGAGGATGCTCTGACGCTTGAGCCTGACTTCAGCCTGAACTTCCTGGGTCTTCTCGTCGGCATCCGAGAGGCCCAAGATCACCCGTGCGTACTCGGGATCCTGGGCAAGTCCAGGGACGAACTCCGACTGGTAGATGCCGATGGTCTTAGCGGCGGCCTCCAGACCCAGGTATGCCTGGAACCAGGCAGGGATCGTGCCCTTGAAAGGCTTGAGATCCCACCAGTCCTTCCGCGTCTTCGTGATCTTGGCGTAGTTCTCCAGCTCCTCACGCAGCTCGAGTGGAGCCTCGTACAAGTCGCAGAGGAGCCGGACGTCGCCGATCTCGACTGCAGTGTCCTTGGTCTCCAACCGCGTCATCCGGGCCGTCGACCAACCGAACTGCTTGGCTACCGACGACGCTGTCAGGCCCCTGGCATCCCGCAGCCTGCGAAGCTGCAGCCTGAGCAGGATGCGGCACAAGGCGACCGACCTGTCGTCTGTCCCAGCCATCTTGTCTCCCTCATCCGTGACTTGTCGTCAGTCTGACGGTTCATGAGGCGTCCATCAACGCCCGGCGGTTCGAAGTGACGATAGTCGCCACCCTGAGCGCCAGACGCCAAGAAGAAAGCGACTCTGCGAAATTTTCGCAGAGTCGCTTTACGGAGCGAAGAAACCGCTGCAATACTCCAGATGTCGCAACAGTTGGCAGTTGATCGCTCACGGTTGGTAGGCGCTGACGTGCGCCGACCGTGCCATCTCGACGCGAGGACTCCCGTCATGCCCCTCAGCTTGCATGCCCCCGCTCAGTGCGGTGAGCGGACGTCGCCCACTGAGTTAGTCCGCCTCACGGACTCGGCAATCGGACATCAGCGTTCCGTGCGCTTGGCCCCGGAGGCGCCCGGCGTAATGAGTATGCGTGCTGACCTTTTGGATCCGCTGGCGCCAACCCCCCCTCCGGGGCTACGGGCGGGTACGATCGTCCGCACTCCGCCAGTAGTCCTGAAGCATGTCGGTGGGCCAGGCCGGCTGATGGACCGGGCCGCGGGGCAGCATCTCGCGGAAGACGGGCGCCAGGTCGATCACAGGAGTGCCGTCGTCGGCGTCCAAGTCTGTGACGTGCAGATCTCGCCCTACGACTCGGAGCAGTCGCGGGTAGGAGATGCCGATCCGGGCCGGGCGCCGGTGGTTGCGGTGGACAAGGCCCCCGGTGGCCGGCCAGTCCGGATTCCCCCGGGGGCTTCGCGGCTCGAGCTCAATGTCCTGGTCCGATCCAAGGCTGAAGTGCCACACCACTTCCAGGTGACTGAACTCCGCAATGCCCTGCATGGCACTCTCCGGGATGCTCGACGCCAGGCGGATGATCGACTCGACTCCGCCCTTGAAATCGTCAAGACGCCCGGTCTGGCCTCCTACGACTACGGCGATCACCGGCAGCTGGATGTGCTGGTCGAACACGCGTCACCTCTCCTGGGGCTTCCCCGGCGTCAGCGAAGTCGCCCTCCGCTCCGGGCTTCCTTACCGTACGGGTCACCTGTCTGCGAGGACCGCCCGGGCCCGGGCGTCGAGGTCGGCAGCGGGGCCGCCTCCTCGGCGGAGCACAGGGCTCAGCGCGCGGCGCATCTGAACCACGGTCTCTCGGGCTCGCCCGGACTGAACACCGGTCACCGTGTCGAGTGCCTGATGCCACGTAGCGCAGGCCGCGTCGAGCTGCCCCTGCCGGACCTGGACCTCGCCGAGGTATCCGAGGGTGACGGAGTGGGTCCGCTTGAACGGCGTCTTGCGGGTGCGGACGCTCCGTTTGAACTGCTCCTCAGCACCCTTCAGATCACCCATGTCCCGCAGCGCGGCGGCGGTCTCATGCGCGAGGCTCGCCTCGGCGAAGAACCACACCCGGCCGGGCTCGTCACCGTCCCCGCTAGCGCGGGCAAGATCGGCCTCGGCACGGTTGAGCGCTTGCGCGGCCTGCTTCTTGTAGCCGGCGGCAGCCAGCCCGCGGGCGTGGACGACGCCGAGGAGGGCCTTCTCCCGCCAGCAGGCTTCGGCGTAGCGGCGGCTGGAGAGGGATCCCTCTGCCAGGCGTACGGCTTCTGCCGGCTGGTGCAGGTCCACGGCCTGGTGGGCCATGGCCCTCAGCACGTGCCCGGCGAGCGGCGCGTCTCCGGCTTCCTCGGCCAGTTGGGTCGCGAGGGTCAGCCATTGCAGCGCGATCGGGTGCTCGCCGGCGTCGAAGCTCGTCCAGCCCGCGAGGTAGGCAAGTTCGGCAGCGGCCGACGTCATGTCCCGGCGCAGCACGTCGGACGGGAAGCGTCCGCCCAGGAGTTCGGCGACGTCGGTTCGCAGGTAGGCGACCAGGGAGGCGCGCCCCACGCCGCGGCCGCCGCGCTGCTGGTCTCGCTGGGACAGGAAGGCGGTCATCTCGCGCACGCTCGTGACGTCCTCGTGCGTGACCGTGTGCTTCGACAGGGGCTTGCGGGTGCGGGCACGTTCGGCGGCGTCCTGCCACCAACCTTCGGTGGGCAGGGCCAGGCCGGCGACCGAGTAGGCCGACCGTGCCAACACCTGGCGCCGAGCTATGTCCATGTCCGTACTCCCGAGGGTCGCCAGCGTCGCGAGGGTGTCGATGCTCCACGCCGGCGTCTGCGGGTCTGCGGCGTCGTCCGGTGTCAGCCCGATGTCGGTCAGCGTGATAGTGCGACCGAGGCCGCGAGAGAGCGTCTCGGCCAAGATATGCGCTGCGCGGCCTTCCGGTGTGGCGCCGCCGATCCAGCGGGCGATGCGGGATTGGTCGTAGCGCAGGAGTTCGGTGGCGCCGTTCTCAGCGGCGACGGCGCGGAACCGAGCAGCGAGTTGCCGCTGCGACAGGCCCCATTCCTGGATGACGGCTTCCAGCCGGGTGTTGCGTGTGCGCGCCATGGGTGTGCGCCCCTGTCCCTGAAACGATCTCGCATCACGTGCATCGCATCACTGCGCCTGCCGGCATTCCCGTCGGTCCTCGCACGCGGTTGTCTCGTACGGACGATATTCCTCCAACCCCCGCGCGGCGTAACGGAATCGGGCATGTCTTGCCCACGAGCTCGGTTGGTGACCGGAATTGGCTCCCTCGGGGGCCGGGAAGGGCAGCTGATGAACATGCAGTACCCGATGGCCGGCCTTCGGTGGGCGTGCACAGTGCCGTTGGTTCGCCGTGACCGAGGACCGGGCGGTCGTCCGCCCGGAGAGGGCGCCGTTGCGGTCTGTCGTCCGCGTGACTTCCAGATGGCGGCGGAGGTGTCCGCTCGGCCGGAGGCAGTTGCTGGAGCCCGCCGTCAGCTCGTCTGCCTGCTCGAGAGCTCGGGGCTGTCCGAGTGCGCGGACAGGGTCATGCTCGTCGCGCAGGAGCTGATGGTGAATGCCATGACGCATGGGTGCGAGAACAGGCCGGAGGGCTTCTTCTCCGTCAGGGCGATGCACGCGTGGGGGCACCTGCGGGTGGAGGTGGAGGACCCGTCGACCAGGCAGCCTCTTCCCCGGTCGGCGAGCGCGGATGAGGAGGGCGGCCGAGGGCTGCACCTGGTCGACGCCCTGGCCACGCGCTGGGGAACGGACCTGCCGGCGCCGGGCAGTACGGGCAAGACGGTGTGGTTCGAGCTGGACCTGCTCGGAGAGGCGGTGTCGTCGTGAGTCTCGTCCGTGTCCGCTCCGGCCGACTCCGGGCCCCCTCTGCTTTTGCTGCCCGGCCTGTCATCTTCTCCACGCAGGAAACCGTGTCGATGGTGCTGGCTGACGGCGCCCCCACCCCCGAATCCGATCAGGGCATCCGAGTTCCGACGTTCGTCCCCGCGGTGATCACCATCCCTTATGGCGGATCCGTGCTGAGGCAGTGGTGACCGCCACCGGACTGGTCTTCACCGTCCTGATCGTGCTGGCCATGGCTGCCCTGGTGCTCCTCGGCCCCCGGCTGACCGGTCGGCTGTCCCCGCCGGCGACGGATGACCCAGCTCCGTCCCTACCTCACAACCTGCCCTGACCACCCGTAGACACGCGAGGACCTTTCCCCATGCTTCACGCTGTTCCGTCGCCGCTGACCGAGGTGCTGCAGGCACCGGCCCGGATCCTGACGGGCCTCTACCTGCGGTGCCTGCGCGAGGCGCAGTACATGGGGCTGGAGCACGCCGCCCGCGCCGTCCGGGTGTCCGCATCGGCCGTCAGCCGGTGGGAGCGGGCTGAGTCCCCCATCCGGCCGGACGCGCTTGGCACGCTGCTCCGGCTCTACGGCGTGGCAGACGACCATGCTTTCTTCCTGGTGGGGAGTCTGCCGCCGCAGGGCTACGACCGCAGGGAGCACGAGGAGCGGGGTGAGGGCCGGCGCGCCCCGCACGACTGTTGGGTGGACGTGGCCTGCGAGGAGGCGACGGCCCGCCATATCGCTGTGATGCGCTTGGCGAGCGAGGTCGTCCAGTACTGCCTGCTGGTGCCCGCCGGTCTGCGCACCCAGGCCTACCAGCGGGTCGTGCTGGACCCGGGTGTGTGCGGCGACCCTGATGAGCCGGTGCTCGGGCTGCCGTCGTGGGTGCACGGCGTGGACTGGGCCGAGCGGCAACGGCGGACCGTCCTGCTGGACGAGACCGTGCTGACCCGGGGCCGGGGCGATCACCCCGCGACGATGGCTGGCCAGCTGCGGCATCTGGCCGATCTCGTGAGCCGGGAGAGTTCCGACGGGTCGGGCCTGACCATCCGCATCCTGCCGCTGGGCGAGGTGCTGTTCGTCCACACGGTGGGTGCGGCCGCCGAGGTGAATCTCCACGGGCACCGCATGGTGGTGCGGGTCGGCCTCTTCCCTTGCTACGAGACCGGCTCCGGCGCCGCCCGGGTCATCAGCGCCGGACTACGCGAGGCCGTCGACGCCGCGTGGAGCCGTGAAGCGACGTACGAGGCGCTCGTGAGCGCGGCCGAGGGCATGGAGCGGAGGGCTGCCTCATGATCGCCGTGTTGCTCGCGCTCCTGCCCGGTGCCACACCGCCGGAGCAGCCCATGACCCAGCTCCTCGCTCTCGACGCAGCGGCCTTCACCCGCCGAGCCCGGGTCAGGCGGCAGCCCGGCGGCACGGGCCACGCGGTCTCGGTCACCGGACACGACTGCGCGCGTACGGGGGGCGAGAAGGTGAACTCCGGTTTTCCCGAGGAGTACTTCAAGCAGCCTCCAGCTCTAGGTCCCGCGATTTCCCCTTCAACATCTGTGAGGAGCTGACATGGCAGTCCTGAGCGACGTGATTCTGGCCGTGGCGCCTGCCGGTGCAGCTGTCGCATCCATGACCGCCTGGCGCTTTCGGCGGGCCGCGATCCGGGCCAACACCGACGTCCAGCAGAGCCGGGAGCAGAACGCGGTCCTCGGCCTGCAGATCGAGTCCCGAGACCAGGAGGTGGCCCACTTCGCGGCCGTCCGCCTGCCCGCCCTCACCGCGGTCTCTTCCGGAAACCCGGCACAGGCTGGGGCCTTACGCCACCCGCACTTGGCCACCACAGACTTCGGCCGCTCCCTGCAGGCGGCGCTGCGGCACAGTGCCGACTTCGTCACCGACTTCCGGGCCCAGACCGAGGCGTCGGCGAACGCGCAGATCCAGGCCCTCTTCGCTCCGCTGGCGGCCCATGCCGCAGTGCAGCAGAGCGCGATGGTTCAGCTGCTGCGGAAGGCCGGAGACGAGGAAGTCCTCCAGCACGCCTTCGCCGTCGATCACGGCGTGATGCTGCTGGTCCAGCGGATGCAGATCATCGGGGTCCTGGCGGGGCGGGAAGTGAGCAGTCGCCGCCCGGATGCCGCCCTGATGGAAGTGCTGGTCGGTGCGCAGTCGCGTGTTCAGGACTACACGCGCGTCAAGGTCACCAACAAGGCCAGGGGCCTCGTCAAGGGTCCGGCGGTTGAGCCGGTCGTCGTCGCTCTGGGCGCGCTCGTGGACAACGGGGCTCGGCACTCGAGCCCGGCGAGCACCGTGGCGGTGTGGAGCATGCCTGTGCAGGGCGGCATCAACATCGTCGTCGACAGCGTCGGCCCGATGCGGGATCCGGGCGGGTACGCCCACGCGGCCGCGGTACTGCCGGGGCAGCAGCGGGTGTTGCTCACGTCGCTCGGTGCGCAGCTGGGCCTGGCCGCGGTGGGTGTCCTCGCCCGCCGCAGCGGCTTTCAGGCGTGGCTCGACCCCCACCAGCAAGACGGCGTCCGTGCCGTCCTCCACCTTCCCGCGAGGCTCCTTCTCCCGGAGCCCGTCGCCGATGAGCCGCAGCACCATGACCAGGCCGGTGACGCGGTCGTGGCCAGGGCCGGTAGTGCGGGACGGATGGCGGCATTCAGTCACGGGGTTCGCGCGGGCGGCCAGGCGGGCACCTCCGACTTCCGGGGCTCGCTCGGCGCCACCATTGATGCCGAGTCGACGGAGCACGGTCTGCGGAGCTCGCGATGACCGGAGGACACCGGCGTCGACCGCACCACAAGTCCATGCGGGCCTCAGGAGGATTGCGGCCGTTCGCCTCTCAAGACTGCGGGCTGCCTGTAACCGCACGACCGGCAGCGCCCCGGCCTCGCGCTGCCGGGCCGGAGGACAACGAGGGCCACCTTCGCGCGCGGCGTGCGGTGGAGCTGCGCCGTCAGCTGGCGACCGTGCTGTACTCCATCGACACGGTCCTCCCGCTCCTCACGCCGGAGGTGACCCAGGCGGTCGACGGGGCTCGGCAGTGGCTGGACGAGATCACGCCGGCCAATCCCGTAGACCCCGCGGACACATACATCCGGGCCCTGGAGCACACGGTGCGGATCACCCGGGAATTCCTGGCCCGGCACACGGTCGCGGCCACCTACCTCCACCTGGACAGTGAGCGCCCCCCATGGGCTGACCATCAGCGGCTGGAGATCGCGAGTGCACCGTACTGCCGGCATGTAGCCGTACGTCAGCACGACGTGGCGACCGGCGGCTGGACTCTGGAACAGCGCCCCGGCTTCGCACGGCTGCGCGGCGACATCGAGGACGGACGGGTGCAGCTCCTCGTGGTCCGCTCAGCCGCCGACCTCTCGCCCCTCGGCACCTCGCTGGCCGACCAGGGCCAGGCAGCCGAAACCCTCACCGCGTGGTTGACCCGGCGCCGGGCCCGGCTGCTGGTTGTCGACCAGGTCGCCCGACCGCCGGGTACCCCCTAGAACGCCGGTCCCGTGCGGTTGACCTGACACCGCCGCACGGGACCGGCACCCACGATGCTGCACCCCGACGACGGCCCGCAGCCCGGCGCCACCGTGCCGCCCCGGCAGCACCGACTCGCCACCCCCGCAGCCCCTTTGACCGACGCCCCGGAGACCCTCATGCCCGCGATCGCGACGTCCCACCTCAACCTGCTGGACGAGCGGGTCCTTGAGGACCCCTACCCGGTGTACGAGGCGATGCGACGGATGGGTCCCGCGGTCTACCTGGAGCGCCACGGCGTGTGGGCGGTCCCGGGGCACCACGAGATCGCCTCGGTCCTGGGTGCCGCCGACGTCTTCCGTACCGAGGGGCCGCGAGCCCTTACGCCCCTGGCCGGGGCGATCCTGCCGTTCGACGGTGAGCAGCACGCACGGCTGCGTCAGGTCCTGGCCCACCGGCTGGGAGCCCGGGCGATCGCCCGCCTGCAGAGGGACCTCGATGTGAGGGCGAGGCGGCTGATCGCGGAGCACTGCGAGGGCGGGTTCGATGCTGTGGCGCTGGCCCGGGACATGGCCGCCGACACGGTGATGGACCTGATGGGCCTGCCGCAGCACGCCCAGCCGGCTGTGCTGGAGGCGATGACCACGACCCTGGCCGCCTCCGATGCCCTGGGGCCGCCCGCCGCCGGGGCGTTGGCGTCGTTCCTCGCTACGGCCCTCACCCGCGACAACGTGCAGGGCGGGTCGTGGATGGAGACCATCTTCCAGGCCGTCGACTCCGGGAAACTCGATGAGCGCGAAGCGATACCGCTCGCCGCCGTCTATGTGTCCGCCGGGATCGACTCGAAGGTCCTCGGGCTGGCCCAGGTGATCGTCCAGCTCTCCCGTCACCCCGAGCAGTGGTCCGAGCTCCGCTCGGTGCCCGCCCGTGCGGAGGCGGCCTTCCACGAGGCGCTGCGGCTCGACGCCCCGATCCAGGCACTCGGCCGGCTCGCATGGAGAGGGTCGACCTCGACGGTGTCCAGCTGGAGGCCGGTGAGCGGGTGTGGCTGCTGCTCGGCTCCGCCGGCCGGGACCCCAGCAAGTGGGGGCTGCACGCCGACCGCTACGACCTATGGCGGCCCGGCGCCGACAAGCACCTCGCACTCGGCGCGGGACAGCACCGGTGTCCGGGCACCTATCTCACGCTCATGCAGGCCCGCGCACTGCTGCGGGCCCTCGCGGAGCAATGCACCACCCTCGCCCCAGCCGGAACCCCGACAGGCGGCCACACCCACATCATGCGCGGCTTCACGGCAGCGCCCATCGCCACGAGCTGCTCGCGCACCAGAGCGCGCCGTCCAGTACTCGTATCCCCTTCGGAGAGTCCTCGTTGAACGTCTCCCACGGCGGAGCCGCCCTCTTGGCGGACACCCTCACGCTGCCCGGCCCCGGGCCGGTACGCCTCGACGGCGTCGACGTCGTCCTGGTGGACCAAACGCGCGCGCGTCAGGCCGTTGCCCGCCTTGATGCCCTGGACGGTCTGCACGCGGTCGGTTCCGTCTTCACCCATCACGATGCCTGGGGCTTCTTCCTCCCGGAGGGGTCCGGCGAGCCGGCCTGGCCCGCGCCCGCCCGCTACGTCCGGGCAGGCTCCACTCTCACCCTTCCTCCCGCACCCCGCCCTCGTTGCGCCACGGGCTGGATCCGTTGGAGCCGGGGCCCGATCTACACCGCCCCTCTGCTGCTCCACGCCGCCCTCACCGGCGCCGCGGCCAGACGTCACCTGGACGAACGCCAGCCCGCCCCGTCTTATCTGGAGCCCGCCATGCCCTCTTCCAGGGTCGCCTTCTTCGACCTGGACTCCACCCTCACCGACCACGCGACGAGCTTCCAGCGGTGGGCCGACGAGTTCAGCGCGCGCTACGGCATCACCCCGCAGGAGCTGGAAGAGGCCGAGGTCCGCTGGGCCGGACAGCGAGACCAGTTCTTCGCCGACCTGAAGGACACGCACAAGATCCCGGCGTCCCTCGCCGGCCTCCACGCCCAGTACCGGAAGCGGACCGCCGAGCTCGTCCCCCACCGTCCGCAGGTCTGCACCGCGCTGCGGTCGCTGCGCGAGAGGGGGTGGCGCCTGGGCGTGATCACGAACGGCGACCCGGCGGCGCAACGCCGCAAACTGCGCAGCGCGCGGCTCGATGATCTCTTCGAGGCCGTCGTGATCTCCGGGGAGTACGGGATCCGTAAACCGGATCCGCGCCTGTACCGCATCGCCCTCGACGCCCTGGACACGAGCTTCGGCTTCATGATCGGCGACGACCTCGACGCGGACATGTCCGGTGGTGCCCGCGCCGGGCTCCGGACCGTGTGGGTGTCCGGGGGCCGACAACTGCCCGCCTCCTCGCCGGCGCCCGATCACACCGTCCACACCGTCCTCGACGCGGCCGCGGTGCTGCACCAACTCTCCGATGCCAAACTCCCGGCCGGGAGGTGACGGGGTGCAGTCCCCGCCGCCCCGCGCACGCGCAGACCGGCGTATCTCCACCCTGAACCGCTGGCGAATCCTCGTCTTCGTGCTGTTCCTGGCGGTCTTCATCGTCGCCTCCGAGATGCCCCGCTGACCGGCCGCACGCCCACTGGGCGCGCTGACCGAACCGCGGAAGACAGCCTCCAGTCTCATCCGCATCGCCTTCCACCGCTCACCCACGTCGGCCCGGGCCTCCGGCCCAGTCGGCGCTCCGCAAAAGGACACCCCTATGCCTGCGCGTATCGAGGACTACGCCCTGATCGGCGACATGCAGACCGCTGCACTCGTCGCCCGCGACGGCTCCCTCGACTGGATGTGCCTGCCCCGCTTCGACTCCGCCGCCGTCTTCGCGCACCTCCTGGGAACCGAGGACAACGGCCTGTGGCGCATCGGCCCCGCCCACCCCAGCCACCGTCCCGCACCGGCCGCGACCCGCCGCCGCTACCGGCCCGACACCCTGAGCCTGGAATCCGAGTGGGACACCCCCACCGGGGAGGTGCGCGTCACCGACCTCATGCCACCGCGCGACGGCGCCCCCCAGACGATCCGCATCGTCGAGGGCCTCGCCGGCACCGTCACCATGCGCAGCACCCTGCGGATGCGGTTCGGCTACGGCCTCGTCGTGCCCTGGGTCGACGCCACCACCAACGGCCGTCTGCGCTCGGTGGCCGGTCCCGACTCCCTCTGGCTGGACACCGACGCCCCCACCTACGGCGAAGAGCAGACCACCTACGCCGACTTCACCGTCCGCGCCGGCCAGCGTGTGACCTTCGCTCTCAGCTGGCAACCCTCCGACCAGGACCCGCCCCCCATCCCCGACGCGGCCGAAGCGATGGAGAGCACCGAGAAGTTCTGGCAGCAGTGGAGCTCCCACTGCACCTACCAGGGCCCACACCGCGAAGCCGTCATGCGGTCCCTGATCACCCTGAAAGCCCTCACCTACGCCCCAACCGGCGGGATCGTCGCCGCCCCCACCACCTCGCTGCCCGAAGAGATCGGCGGATCCCGCAACTGGGACTACCGCTATACCTGGCTTCGCGACGCCGCGATCACCCTGTCCACCCTGCTGCGCACCGGCTACCGCGAGGAGGCCCGCGACTGGTGCGCCTGGCTGCTGCGGGCGGTCGCCGGCGACCCCGAGAACCTCCAGATCATGTACGGCATCGCAGGCGAACGCTCCCTCGGAGAAACCGAACTGGACTGGCTGCCCGGTTACGAAAACTCCGCCCCCGTCCGGGTCGGCAACGGCGCCGCCCACCAGCTCCAACTCGACGTGTACGGCGAGCTCGCCATGGCCCTGCACGCCGCCCGCCAGGCCGGGCTCGCCGCATCGGAAACCGCCGCACACCTCCAGATCAAGCTGTGCGCCTACCTGGAAACCATCTGGGAGCGGCCGGACGAAGGCATCTGGGAGATCCGCGGGCCCCGCCGCCACTTCGTCCACTCCAAGGTGATGGCCTGGGCCGCCGTGGACCGCACCATCCTCCTCGTCGAGTCCGGCGGCGCCACCGTCGAACCCGGAGTCCTGGAACGCTGGCGGACGCTGCGCGACACGATCCACCACCAGGTGTGCACCAGCGGCTACGACCCAGTCCGCAACACGTTCACCCAGTCGTACGGATCCACCGTCCTCGACGCCTCGCTGCTCCTCATCCCGCAGACCGGCTTCCTCCCCTCGGACGACCCGCGGGTCATCGGGACGATCGAAGCGGTCCAGCGGGACCTGTGCACCCCGGACGGGCTCCTGCTGCGCTACCCGACCGCCGGCACCGCACCGGGTAGGGACGGGCTCCAGGGCGATGAAGGCGCGTTCCTGGCCTGCTCCTTCTGGCTGGTCGACGCGCTGCTGATGCTCGATCGCACCGACGAGGCCCACCTCTTACTCGAGAAGCTCCTCGCGCTGCGCAGCGATGTGGGTCTGCTCGCCGAGGAGTGGGACTCCACGACGCAGCGGCAGGTGGGCAACTTCCCCCAGGCGTTCTCCCACGTCGCGTTGTGCGACAGTGCCGCGCGCGCGGCGTCCGTCGCCGGATCCCGGGGCAGCGCGCGATGACCAGCAGACTGACCGAACTCCTCTACATCTCCTACCTGCTCGCGACCGGGCTCCCAAGCTTCTCCGCGGCAGCGCATCGGGAGAGCGCGGCCTTCACCTTGGCGGCCGGATTCCGCTCCGGCGACGTACATGTCATACCGGCCCGCTGGACGCTTTCCGGCCAGCCGAACGCCGGGAGCGGATCATGAACGCGGTCACCCTGGCTCGGCGCGGCCACCTGTCCCGGCAGTGCCACGACCAGGCGGGCAGCGCCAAAGCGCTGCAGCAGCTACGCGAATCCCGGCTCCACGCGCTCACCGAAGGAGTCGACGGCCCGCTGTACGTGGACATCTACGTGCTGACCGCCCCCGACCAGGCCCCTGGAACCCGGACCGAACAGGCGCTCCAGGTCGCCGCATCCCAGGACTGGCACATCGGGCTGACCATCTGCGACACCACTGGCGGAGGCAGCACTCCCGCCCTACGCCCCTACCTCAGCCATCTCCTCGGCCGCATCGCTCGCGATGAGTGCGCCGGGCTCATCGCGGTCTCCCGCACCGACTTCACCCCTTTCGATGACGAATACGAGGCCTTCCTCCACCACCTGAATGACCTGGGCGGCTTCCTCGCTCTCGTCTCCCCCGAAACCGGCCTCTGACCAGGAGCACCCGCATGCCCGTCACCCGCACTCGCCGGACCGCCACCAGAACGACCCGCACGAAGGAGCCCGCAAAGCCGTCCCTGGGCCTGCCCCGGCACAAGAAGAACTCGCGTCTGTCCGACAAGGAACGCAGGAAGTTCGCCCAGCAGGCCGTGGCCGCCTACAACGGCAAACAGCAGGGCTCCATCCGTCAGATCGCCGACGAGACGGGACGCTCCTACGGCATGATCCACCGCCTCCTATCCCAGGAAGGCGTCTGCTTCCGCCCCCGCGGCGGGAAGCCCGCCGGCGCCGCGGCTGAGGCCGCGGAGTGATTGCGACACCTCCATCCACAGGGAGCACAGGCACAGCCACCGCCACCTCCGACACGCCGCCGTCCGGCGCGCCCGGGCGCACGCCAGCGGTGGTGACGGCCGGGATTGGCAAGGCCGGCGCACTGCTGCAGGCGATGGGGCTCGCGGAGAGAAACGCTCACGCAACCGCCTGCCGGATCCCCGCAGTCCACCTGATGGTCCAGTTGCGCGAGGTCCGGCGGGCCAATGCCGAACAGCTCCGGGAGATCGTCGAGGTTCACGGTTGGCCCACCCCCGGGCTAGTCGGCCCCCAGGCGGCCGCCGACGCCGTACGGATCCTGCTGGCCTGCGACGACCCGGGCCTCCAGATCTGCTGCCGCAACCTAATGAGGTTGGCCCTCGACAGCGGGGAACTCCCGGAGATTCTGTACGCGTACGTCGCCGACACCTGCGATGTGGCGCTGTCGATTCCGCAGACCTACGGCACCCAGGTCAACCCGCGGACCCTGCGCCCCTACCCGATCAAGGACCGGGAAGCCGCCGAACGCATGCGAGCCGACATCGGACTGGTCCCGCTCGACCAGCAAACAGGCTCCTACCTCAGCGGCGCAGCCGCAGTCCCCGCAGACCAGAGTCGGCCGTGATCTTCCCGCAGCCCATCAGAGGCGCACCGTGGGCAGGTGTCGGCCTGCCGCCTCGTCATGGCCGGCTCGTCCTGCTCTAACGCCGCCATATCGCGGCGCGAGAGTTCACCGCAGTCACGAGGGAGAAGGCGGCAGCGTGAAGAACCAGCAACACGTGACCGCGCTTCGGGCGCAAGCCCCCGCGCGAACCGTAGGCCCCTACGCAAGCCCTGCCAACGAGGCCAGCCAGGCGGTGGGATGTGGCTCCGTCAGCGATACATGCCCGCCTCAGCAGGGAGTGCCACGAATGAAAACCGATATCGAGCCGGAGATCCTGGAGGCGCTCTTCGCCTCAGCGGCTACGCGGCCTGGGACGGCCAGCCGGATGCAGCCGTGGGAGCACGAGGAGGCGCAGCGGCTGCGGACCGCGGAGACGACGCTAGAACCGGTGTCCCTGCTCAGCAGCCGCCAGTCCGGCGTTTCGCTGGATGGCGCCTACCGGATCCAGTGGCACGGGGCGGCACTTCGCGTCGGGGAGGGGGCGCGGGTGGTCGGCCACAAGGTAGGACTCACCTCACCGGCCATGCAGCAGCAGTTCGGGATCGACCAGCCCGATTCCGGGATCCTGCTGGACTACATGTCGGTCGCAACGGAAGGTGTCCTGTGTCTCGGTGATCTGGTGGCGCCGCGCGTCGAGGGCGAGGTCGCGTTCAGGCTCGGGTCGGACCTGTGCGGCACCAACGTGGGCGAGGAGACGATCCGGGATGCGGTCGCGGAGACGTTCCTCGCACTGGAGGTCATCGACAGCCGGTACGGGTTCGAGGGGTTGACGCTTGCGGACAGTGTCGCGGACAACGCGGCTTGTGGGCGTTTTGTCCTAGGCGCGCCCGTGGCGGGAGTGGTGCCGGAGCTGGGTGACGAGTTTCTGACCCTCACCGTGGACGGTGCCGTCGCCGGGACTGGGTTCGGCCGGGAGATTCTGGGTGACCCGATCCGTGCGGTGGCCTGGCTGGTGAACCGGCTTGCTTCGCTCGGCGCGGGGCTGCGGGCCGGTGACATCGTGCTGGCCGGAGCCGTCCACGCCAGCCTCCCTCTCGTCGCCGGTCAGACCGTGGCGGTCAGCTCGCCCCGCCTTCCCCAGGCGGTGCTCCATGCCGCCTAGCGCCATCGCTCCCCGCTCGGCCGTTGCCGACGGGCAGGCCACCGCTCCCATCCTGAAGGCGGCCGTGATCGGAGCGGGCCTCCTTGGCCTGGATCTGGCGGAACGCCTGACGGCTTCGCCGCTGCTGGCCTGTGTCCTGGTGGCTGGCCGCCGGAGCAGCACGAGCGCGTTGCGCCGAGCCGCCCAACTGGGCTGCGAGGTCTCCACTGAAGGTGTCGCGGCGGTGGTCCGCGCGGGTGTCGACGTGGTCTTCGATGCGAGTTCGGCTGAGGCGCACCCCGCGCACTGGGCGGCTCTCGCCTCCGCCGGGGTGCTGTTGGTGGACCTCACTCCGAGCAGCGGCGGCAGCATGCTCACTCCGACGGTCGACGCCGGCCGGGCGGAGTCCGACCGTCACCTGAGCCTGGTCAGCTGCGGCGGGCAGGCCGTACTGCCGGTGCTGGAGGCGGTGGCGGCGACCAGCACGCGGGTCGAGGACGTCGAGGTGGTCACCACCGTGGCCTCCGCCAGCGCGGGCCCTGCCACGCGGGACAACCTAGACGAGTACCTCGCGACCACTGCCTACGCGGTGGAGCGCCTGACCGGTGCGACGCGGGCCAAGGTGCTGGCCAACATCAGCCCGGCTTTGCCGGCACCCGCCTTCCGTGCCCAGATCACTGCCCGCGCGAGTGGCATCGATGCCGGCGCGCTGC
Organism: Streptomyces sp. AP-93; assembly: GCF_022808175.1. GTDB lineage: Bacteria > Actinomycetota > Actinomycetes > Streptomycetales > Streptomycetaceae > Streptomyces. The sequence goes on from NZ_JALGBX010000016.1 coordinate 17,943, forward strand.
GCAGCGCGGTCGCGGTCGCGGCCGTCGCTGTGCGCCGGTACGCCCCCGGCTACGAGGTGAGTGCCCTGTCCGTATCCGGTGACCTGGTGCGGGCGACGGTGACCGTCACCGCCTGCGGAGGACGGCTGCCGACCTACGCCGGAAACGTGGAGATCATCAATGCCGCCGCCGTGACGCTGGCCGAGCGCTTCGCGCGTTCGCGGAAGGGAGGACACCGTGGGTAGCAGCTCCATCGGGCATCTGATCGTCCATGATGCGACGCTCAGGGACGGGCAGCACGCCGTGCAGCATCAGCTGGACGTGCCGCAGCTGCGGGCGTACGCGCAGGCCGCGAGCGCCGCCGGTGTGCCGGTGGTCGAGGTCGGTCACGGCAACGGGCTCGGCGCGTCCTCGCACCAGATCGGGTACGCGCGCCTCGACGACACCACGATGCTGGAGACCGTCCGCCAGGCCCTGACCGGCAGCACCCGGATGGGGGTGTTCATGGCTCCCGGCTGGGGAACCGGCGCGGACATCCGCCAGGCCGCGTCCTGTGGTGCGCAGGTCGTGAGGGTCGCCGCGCATTGCACCGAGGCCAACGTGATGCGCCGCCATTTGGGCATCGTCCGTGAACTGGGCCTGGAAGCCCAGGCCGTGCTTCTGATGAGCCACATGACCGGTGCCGAGCGCCTCGCTGAGGAGTGCCAGCGTGCCGCATCCTACGGGGCGCAGGCGGTAGGGATCATGGATTCGGCCGGGCACTACCTGCCCGCTGATGTGACCGCCCGCATCGGTGCGATCGTCGCCGCGGTGGATGTGCCGGTGATCTTCCACGGGCACAACAACCTGTCGATGGCGGTGGCGAACTCGGTCGCCGCCGTAGGGGCCGGGGCCCGCGTCATTGACGCGTGCGCGCGCGGCTTCGGAGCGGGCGCGGGCAACACGTCCCTCGAAGCCCTCGTCGCGGTACTGCACCGGATGGGCCACGAGACGGGCATCGCCCTGCCGGCGCTGCTGCGGGCGGCGGATGTGGCTCACGAGCAGTTGATGGACGCACCGCCGGTCATCGACTCGGTGAGCGTGGCGTCGGGCCTGGCCGGGGTGTTCTCCGGGTTCAAGCCGCGGGTATTGGACGCTGCCCGTGCCGCGGGCGTCGACCCGCTGGAGGTCTTCACCGAGCTGGGGCGGCGCCAGATCGTGGCCGGGCAGGAGGACCTGATCGACGAGGTCGCCCGCAGCCTCAGGGCGGCGGCGTGAGCGCGCCCGCAGTCGACGGCCACGGGCGCTTTCCGGCAGCTGTCCTGTGCGGTCTGGGCACCGCTCCGAGCGAGCTGCTGGTTCCCAACGCGGAGATCTCGAGCCGTCTGGGCATCGCCGACGACTGGATTGCCACCCGGACCGGGATCGTCGAGCGGCGGCGGGCGGGCGCGGACACCTCCACAGCTGATCTCGCCGTCCGGGCGGCCGAGGCCGCGCTGAACTCCGCGGGGACCGGCACGGTCGACGTCCTGGTCCTGGCGACCGTGACCCCCGACCACCGGATCCCGGCCACCGCGCCGGCCGTCGCCGCCCGGCTGGGCCTGCACGGCATCGGCGCGTTCGACATCGCCGCGGCGTGCACCGGCCTGCCGTACGCCCTCCAGGTCGCAAAGGGCTTCATGGCCACCGGCACAGCACGGCGGGCGTTGGTCATCACGGTCGACCGGATCTCGCATCTGACCGATCCGCACGACCGTACGACGGCCCCGCTGTTCGGGGACGGAGCCGCCGCGGTCGTGCTGCGCGTCGGAGAGCCGGGCGAGGCGGGAGCGGTGGGACCGGTGGTCCTGGGCTCGGACGGCCGGCACGCGGACGCTGTGGTCGTCCCGCACGGGGAGTTCATGCGCATGCGCGGCCGGGAGGTGTTCCAGCACGCGGTCACCCGCATGTCCGAGGCAGCCGAACAGGCAGCTGCCGCGGCCAGCTGGAGCCTCGGCGACGTCGACCGGTTCGTCCCCCACCAGGCCAACGCCCGCATCACCGACGCTGTGGCCCGCCGCCTGCACTTCGACGGTGGGCGGGTGCTGGAGAACATCGCCCACCTGGGCAACACCAGTGGCGCCTCGATCCTCTTCACGCTGGCCCGCGCGGCGTCCGACGGCGCGCTGCGCCCCGGGCACCGCGTCCTGCTGGCCGCCTTCGGCGCGGGCCTGACCTGGGGCGCCACCACCCTCATATGGCCGGACGTGTCCTGCGTGGCAGACCGGCCGGACCTCACCCACCGACCGGAGGCAACCCGGTGAACCAGATACTCGAAGACATCCTGACCGGCCCGCTGCAGGTGAACCCGCAGGCGCTGCGCCCGGAGGTGAGCCTGGAGGACGTCGGCATCGACTCCCTGGCCATCGCCGAGCTGGACCTGCTGCTGGCCGAGCAGGGAGTCACCATCGGCGAGGACCGGATCGCGTCCGTTACCACCGTGGGCGCCCTCGACCAGCTGGTCGACGAGCACCTCGCCGGCAGGTGACGGCCATGACCACGACCCGCACCTCGACGCCCGGCGGCACCTGGCTGATCACGCCGCCCTCGGACGGACGGCTGGAAGCGGCGCTGCGCGCGGAGCCCGACGTCGCCCTCCTGGACCTGGAGGACTCCGTCCCGCCGCAGGAGAAGGACGGTGCCCGCACCGCGGCCTTGGCCCATCTCGGCGCTCTCGGCGCCGCGCCGGTGCACGGTACGACGGTGCTCGGGCTGCGCATGAACCCGCCGGGCACCGTCCACGGCCTCAAAGACCTGCTCGCGCTCGCCGAAGCCTCGCTGCACGACACCCTCCTTCTCGTCCCGAAGGTGGAGTCAGCACGCGACCTCGAACTGGTGGCCCAGGTTCTTGAGGAGACCGTGACGGGCGTGCGCATCTGCGCTCTGATCGAGACGCCCCGCGCGCTGCTGCACCTGGGCGACATCGTCGCCTCGCCGGTGCTGGCCGGTGTGGTGTTCGGGGCAGCCGACTACGCGGCCGCGACCGGGTGCCGGCGCACCAGCAGGTCCCTGTGGTGGGCGCGCTCGGCCATCGCCGCGGCCGCCGCCGCACGAGGCATCTCCTCGATCGACTCGCCGTACTTCGACCTCGGTGACCCGGACGGCTTGCGCCGCGACGCGCAGGAGGCCCGCGACCTGGGGTTCACCGGGAAGGGCGCCGTCCACCCCGCGCAGCTACCGATCATCCGGGCGGCGTCTCGTCCCACCGAGGAGGAGGTGGCGCAGGCCCGCGCCGCCGTGAGCGCCGCTAACGGCGCCGATGGCCGTCCGGTGCGGGTCGGCAGCCAGATGGTGGGACCTCCGCTCGTGGCCGCGGCCCGCGCCGTCCTCGATCGGGCCGACGCCGACATCGAACCCGCAATCGGCGGAGGCGTCCGGTGACGGAGACGGAGACGACCGTGGTGCAGGGGTACCGGTCCGTCGGTGAGGGCCGGCTGCGTGAGGTGGTCGGCCGCGGCCTGGAGGAGTTCGGGGCCCTCGTCGGGCAGACCATCGAGCATCGGCCGGCCCGGACCGTCACTGACACCGACCACGCCATGACCCTGGCTCTGACCGGCAACGTGGCGCCCGTCCACTCAGACACCCAGTTCTGCCAGCGGACGGGAAGGGAGCGTCCGTTGGTGTGCGGGGTCGTCACGCTCGGTCTGGCCGTCGGCGCGAGCGTCCGCTCCACGAGTGGCCTGACCACCGCCAACCTCTCCCTGGACGAGGTTCGCTTCGAGCAGCCCGTTCATGTCGGGGACACCCTGCGCGCCGAGACCGAGGTCCTCTCCGCCCGCCCCTCGGCCAGTCGCCCCGGCCAGGGCGTCGTCACGGTCCGCACCAGCGCCTTCAACCAGCTCAACCAGCGCGTGATCACCCTGACCCGTGCCTTCCTCGTCCCCGCCGACGCGACTGCGGTCCGTACCGCCACCGCCTACTGAAGAAGGGAGTACCGATGCCGGGCAGCACACTGGTCGTCGTCGAAGCAGACGACGCGTTGTGGCAGGAGTACCAGGACTTGACAGTGCGCAGTTACGGGCACCGGGTCGAGGACGTCACCCGGCTGCGCGAGCACGCGGACGCCCGGGTCGCGGTCCGCGACGGCCGCGTCATCGGCGGGGGACTCGCCCTCGCAGTCCCCCAGTTCTTCGGCGGCCGCCCGGTTCCCGGCGCCTGCCTGGTCGGCGGCTGCGTCGCACCCGAAGCCCGCGGCGACCGGCTGTGGTCGACGCTCCTCGAAGAGCGGCTACGGCCGTTGAAGGAGCAGGGCGCCGTCCTGGCGACCGCGTGGACGACCTCCACCGGGTACGGCCGCCACATGGGCTGGGCCGCACCGGCTCAGGTGTGCTCCTGGAAGGTGCCCACCGCCGAACTGCGCGGCATCACCGACGGCCGCGGGTTCGACATCGTCCACGCTACCGATGACCAGGACCGGGACCGGGGGAGGCAGCGTGAGCTGGCCGCGCACTGGAACGGGCCGTGGCAGCGGCCGGTCTGGTGGCCCGCCTGGCAGCAGTCCGAACACCCCGGTATGACGCACTACCGCTTCGTCCTGCCCGGCCAGGCCCCGGGCGGGCTGCTCGCGCTCGCCTTCGACCGGGACCCGGCCGGCCGCCGCCTGGTCGTCCACGACTTTTGGGCGGCGACCGGTGAGGCGGCCACGGCCATGCTCGGCTTCCTCGGCCGTCACCACAGCCGCATCCCCACCGTCATGTTCCAGCGCACCGCGCTGCCGCCTGCCGGGCTGCTGCAATCCCATCTGCGCCAGGCCGGGGCTGCCTGCGCCACCTCCTGGCACCCTTGGATGCTGCACATCCTCGACCCCGCAGAGGCGGTGCGCCTTCGCGGCTGGCCCGAGGACGTCGACATCACCCTCCCCCTCTTGCTCCGCGCCACCGGTACCGGCCCGCCGGCGCCCATGGTCCTGCGCATCGCCTCCGGCGCCGCTGACCTGACGCCCCGGCCCGGCGGACGGCACGAAGTCACGCTCACCGCCCGGCAGTTCGCCCACTGGTACGCGGGCGGCTACCGCACGGCGGCCGCGGCCCTCCTCGACGGCGTTCACGGTGAGCCCCGCGCGGTAGCCCGGCTGGTCCGCGCCACGGCCGAGCGTGAGCCGTGGATGCCCGAGTACTTCTGACCCCGTCTCCACCCCAGACCGCCCGCCGCGCCAGGAAGCCGGAGTCCGGCTCCCGCCGACCCGGCACCTGGAGCCGTCCGCGGGCACCCCCCTTCTACGTTCCTCGATCCGGGAGGCTCGATGTCCGGCCGTCTGCCCAGAACGCCGAACACGGCGCTCGCCCTGCTCCTCAACGGGCACGGCATGAGCCACAAGGGCCTCGCGTTCCGCGTCAACCAGCTGGCCGAGCGGGACGGACAGGCCACGGCGTACAGCCACAGCAGTGTCGCCCGCTGGCTCGCCGGAGCAACACCGAAGGACCCCGTGCCCCAGTACATCGCCGCCGCGTTGACCGAACGGATCGGCCGGACCGTCATGGTGGAGGAGATCGGCATGGCAGCGGTCTTCGACCAGGCACCGCGCGGCTGGGACTTCCCGCGCGACCGCGAGGGCGCGATCAAGGGCGCGCGAACCCACTGGAGCGCCCCCGAGGCGCCGCACGGGGCGTTCGCCGCCCCCGGCTACGTGCTGCCCGTCACCCGCTGGCTCGCCGTTCCCACCGACTCCACCGACTCGGCGGACTCCCCCGGCCAAGAGGACCGGAGTACCGGACGGCTGATCGAGGCGGAAGACCTGAAGGAGTTGCAGGACACGGCCGAGCAGGCCCGTCTGTGGGACGCGCGGTTCGGCGGCGGGAACTGGCGGGTGAGCTCGATCCGGCGCTGCCTGAACGAACGCGCCCTGCCGCTGCTCAGCGGCCGCCACCACGAGGCCATCACGCGTGAGCTGTTCTCCATCACCGCGGAACTCTCCCGTGTCGCCGCCTGGGCGGCGTTCGACGCAGGGCACAGCGCGGCCGCCCAGCAGCACTTCGTACAGGCGCTGCGCCTGGCCCGCGCCGGCGGCGACATCGAGATGGGCGCCTACGTCCTGACCACCATGGCCCTGCACACCATCCTGGAGGGTGCACCGGACCAGGCCCTCGACATGGCCCAGGGTGCCTACCACCGCGGCCGCCATCACGCCTCCCGCCGGGTCCTGGCCTTCGCGAAGCTGGCCGAGGCCCGCGCGCTGGCCCGCATGGGGGACGCGACCGGGGCGAGCACCGCGCTGAGCCGGGCGGAAACCTGGCTCGACAAGATCACCCCCGGGTCCCAGGACTCCCCGCGGCTCTCCTACGTCACCCACGGTCGGCTGGCGGCGGACGCCACCGAGATCTTCCGTGACCTGCGCAAGTCCAGGGCCGCCCTCGGCTGGAGCCAGCAGGCAGGAGAACTGACCGACGTCCACCAGAGCCGCGCCGTGGGCCTTCGCATGGCCGTCGCCGCCACGGCCGCCTGCCAGGCACGCGACCTCGATGCGGCACTCGACCACGGCGATCGGGCCCTGTCCCTGCTGCAGCGAGTGGAGTCCACCCGCGCCCAGGCCCATCTCGACGACGTAGCAGTAGCGCTGGCGCCGTGGGCCGCCGAGCCTCAGGTCGGCGCCTTCCTCCAGCGCCTGAAGCAGGCCGAGCTGACCACGGCAGCAGGAGCCCGGTGATGAGGCCGCCGCGTACGCCGGGCCGGAGCCCTCCAGGTGTCCGGGACACCCCCGCACCGGGGCGGCTGCTGCATAGATTCGACCTGCCCCAGGGACCGCCCGCGTCCCCGCGAATCACCACGCCCTTCGTATCTCGTGAAAGAGCCGCGCCATGACGCACGCCGCCTCGATGCCTCCGGACCTGCACCAGTGGGTCGCCCGTCACCTCCCCGCCATGGATACCGCCACCGTCACGGATGCCTCTTGGCCGCGCGGGGACTCTCGGGTCTGGCGCGTAGTGACGGACCGCGGTGAGGTCTTCGTCAAGCTGTACCCCTCCACCGAGACGTACGAGCGGGAGGTCCGCGGGTGCGAGCACGCGGCGCGGGCGCTCGCTCCGGCCGAGGCACCGCAGTTGCTGGCCGGCGATCCGGACCGTCCGGCGGTCGTCCTCTCCGCTCTTGCGGGCCGTGTCGTACGGGGACTGCCCCTCGGGCAGAGCGAAGAGCAGGAGGTTCACCGGCTCGCCGGAAACGTGCTTCGGCGCTGGCACGACGTCCCGGAGCCGATCAGCGACCACGAGCACCAACGCATCATGACGTCGGTGCAGACACAGGCCGACGAGGCCGCCGTGATCCTTGAACGCATCGATGACCAGCTCGCGCCCGCCGAGCGGGACCTCGTCCGCGACGTCGCCCGTGACCTGCCCGGCCTCGCCCGGAGCCTCCCGCTGGTCTACCGGCATGGCGACTATTCTCCCCGCAACTGGCTGTGGAACCCGGCACCGGAACCGGGTCAGTACGGTCTGATCGACTTCGAGGAGTCCGCGCCGGGCCTCGCCATCGAGGACCTCGTGTGGCTCTGCGGCGCCGCGTGGCCTACCCGCCCCGACCTTCGCGATGCCTTCCTCACCGGATTCGGACGGCTGCTTTCGCCGACCGAGCAGCGAGGCCTCGTGCTGCTCACCGTCCGACTCGGTGTCTCCTACCTGAGCACCGGCCTGGCCAAATCCGACACCGTCCTCATCGAACGCGGCCGGACCGTGGTCGAGCACATGGTCCGCGCCCCGCGCTGACAGCCCCGAGCCCGGTACCGCGGCAGCCGCCCGGTGCCCGGCATCGTCCATCCCCTCGTACGGAGATACCGTGATACGAGCCCACGAGCCCGCCCCTGCACGCTTACCCTCCGGCATCGGGCCGGCCGGGTGGAACAGCCCGGCCCCGGACCACCACGTCCCCGCGGATGCGAACCGACTGGACGTTGCTCTCGACGACATCCGCACGCTGATGACGACCGCCTGCAACCGGGCCGGCGTTCCGGGTTCCGGGGTCGGCCGGGTTGTTGAGCACTACCTGGACGGAGAGCTGCGCGGCAAGCCGTCGCACGGACTGGCCAAGTTCGCCTTCGAGTCGCAGTTTTTCTCCCAACGCACCGGTCCTCCCCGCATCAGGCATGAGCGCGGTGCCATGGCGGTCGTGGACGGCCAGCGTGAGATCGGGCCGCTCAGCGCCGACTTCGCCGTCAGCCTCGCCGTCCGCAAGGCCCGCCGGCTCGGCGTGGGCGTCGTCGGCATGATCAACACCCAGCGGTACGGCATCCTCGCCACCTGGAGTGAGCAGATCGCCGCCCAGGGCCTGGTTGGCCTGGTAGCGAACACCTCCCGGCCGGACGCCACGGTGCACGGCGCCCAAAGCCCCTTCCTCGGCGTCAATCCGGTCAGCTTCGCTTTCCCGACCGGCACCGACACCGTCAGCGCGGACATGTCGACCACGCTGGCCCCCATGGGCGTGCTCTGGGAAGCGCGACGCGGCGGCTCCTCGCTGCCCCCTAACTGCTTCGTCGACGAGCACGGCGCGTTCACCGAGGATCCCGATACCGCCCGAGCGGCGATGGTCTTCGGGGAACACCGCGGCTACGCCCTCTCCCTGCTCATCCAGATCCTCACCGGATCGCTCTTCGGGTTCCCCATGGGCGACGGCGTGGACTCCACCTGGAACACCGGCTACATGTTCATCGCCCTCAACCCAGCGTTCGCCGGCCAGGGCGACAGCAGCCACCTCGCGGCCAACAGCCGCCTCGCCGAGACGATCCAACAGACGCCTACGCGCGAGGGTGGAGCCGTACGGCTGCCCGGTCGGGCAGGCCGGGACCGCGCGGCGCGCGCCCGGCACGACGGCCGCATCGCCATCAGCGAAGCCCTCTACCGGCGGCTGCGGGCCCGCGCCGACGGCGACTTCACCTCCGACTGAACATCTCCCTCACCTCGTCGACTTCTGGAGTACCGATGCGTTTCCACTGGTTCCTGCCCACCGCCAGCGACGGCCGCACCCTGACGACCGGGATGCACGGCACCCACGGCCCCGGCCACGACAGCGCCCTCGCCGACACCGGCTCCGACCGCCACCGTGCCCCCGCCCTCAAGTACATGACGCAGATCGCGCAGGCCGCCGAGCACATGGGCTTCGATGCGATCCTCACCCCCGTCGGCACGTACTGCGAGGACGCCTGGCTGACCTGCGCCGCCCTCGCCCAGGAGACCGAACACCTCAAGTTCCTGGTCGCGCTGCGCCCCGACGCGATATCCCCCACGCTCGCCGCCCAGATGACCGCCACCTTCCAGCGCCAATCGCGGGGCCGCCTGCTGCTCAACGTGGTGACCGGCGGCGAGGCGGCCGAGCAGGCCCGCTTCGGCGACCACCTGGACAAGGCGCAGCGCTACGCGCGGACCGCGGAGTGGCTCACGGTCCTGCGCGGCGCCTGGTCCGGTCCGTTCGACTACACCGGCAGCCACTACGACGTGCGCGGCGCGGCCGTCTTCGCCCCACCCGACCCGCTGCCTGGCGTGTACTTCGGTGGCTCGTCCACGGAGGCTGGCCCGGTCGCGGCCCGGCACGCGGACACCTACCTGACGTGGGGCGAGCCGCCCGCCCAGGTCGCGGCCAAGCTGGAGCGGATCCGGTCCCTGGCCGCCGAACAGGGCCGGACCGTGCGGTTCGGGATCCGCTTCCACGTCGTGGCCCGCGACACCTCCGCGCAGGCGTGGGCCGACGCCGAGCGCCTGGTGGCCGGTATCGACCCGCGTCAGGTGGAACGGGTGCAGGCCACGCTCGCCACCAGCCAGTCCACCGGTCAGGCCCGCATGAGCGGCCTGCACGCCGCCTACCGCGGCAGCGGCCGCACCGCGGACTTGGAGGTGCACCCGAACGTGTGGGCCGGGGTGGGGCTGCTGCGCGGTGGCGCCGGCACCGCGCTGGTCGGCTCCCACCGGGAAGTCGCCGACCGGATCACCGAGTACGCGGCCCTGGGCATCGAGGAGTTCATCCTGTCCGGGTTCCCGCACCTGGAAGAGGCGTACCAGGTCGGCGAAGGCGTCCTTCCGCTGCTCGGCGCCGGCACGGCGGCCCGCCGGTGAGCGCCGTCAACATCATGGTGATCGGTGTCGGCCCGCACACCCGCCTCAACCACCTTCCCGCGCTCGCCGCCGCCCAGGATGTGGGCCTCGCGGGCACCCTCACCGGCGTCGACCTCCCCCACATCGGCGGCACGCTCGTCCAGTACGGCACGCCCCGCCAGCCCCGGCGGATGCCGGTCGTCGCGGTGGAAGCCTTTCCCGCCGTTCGCAGCGTCCTGCCTGGCCGCGTGCGCGGCGTCCTGGACGATGTCGTGGCCCGTGAGCGGGTCGGCGCCGTCGTCGTGGCGACGGAACCGTCCGTCCACCTGCCGTACGCGCTGTGGGCGATCGAGCGGGGCCTGCCGGTGCTGCTGGACAAGCCGTTGACCATCCGCCCGGGTGCCTCCACCGACCCGGCGGCCGCCCTGGGGATCGCCGACGACTTCGACACCCTCCTGGCCGCCTACCGCAGGGCCTGTCGCCGTGATCCGCGGATGGTGGTCAGCGTGTTGTCCCAGCGCCGCTGGCACCCGGCCTTTCGCATCATGCGGGATCTGATCGCCGAGGTCGCCGAGGCCACGAACTGCCCCGTCACCTCGATCCAGTCCAGCCACGGCGACGGCCAGTGGAGGCTCCCGGACGAGCTCGTTGACATCGGTTACCACGGGTTCGACCGCGGGTACGGAAAGGCGGGGCATTCCGGCTACCACCACTTCGACACCGTGCCGTGGCTGCTGTCCGCTGGCGAGCGCCCCGGCAAGGAGCTCGACGAGGTCGAGGTCCACGCGGCGTGCACCCGGCCAGCCGACAGCCTCGCCCAGCTCACCATCGCCGACCACGAACGGCTCCTGCCGGGCTTCGCCGACCGCAACCCCTACACCGAACAGGACTTGCACCAGCTCACCCACGGTTTCGGCGAGATCGACGTGTTCCTCAACGTCGCCTACCGCAGCCGGGGACGGCTGCTGACGCTCGCCAGCAGCAACCTCGCGCACAGCACTTTCTCCCAGCGCGGCAACCTCCGCCCCGTGACGAACGGCCTCTACAAGGGCAACGGCCGGATCGGGCAGGAAGGCCACATCGTCCAGCAAGGCCCATTCCAGGCACTGCACCTGCACGTCCTGCAGACCCTTCACGGCGACCAGGACGGCACCGACCGGCGGGCCGCGGGCGGTGCCGACCACATCGAGCTCCACGTCTTCCGCAACGACCGGCTGCGCCCCGACTGGGAACGCCACCGGGCGCTCGACTTCGCTGACCTCGTGCAGGGCAGCGGTGACAGCACGGTCCTGCCGACCCAGCGCTCGGCCCGCGACTGCGCCGTCACCGAGTTCCTCTCCTACCTCACCGGCCGTATACCCCGCGAGCGGATGGCCTCTGACCTGGCCGATCACCGCCGACCGGCCCGCCTGATGGCCGCCGCTTACCTGTCGATGGCCCGCCGCTGGGCCGACGGAGGCAGACCCACCGCCCCCGTCGTCCTCGACTTCCACCCCACCACCGTCCCGGCCGCACCTGCCGGCCGCACCCTCACCGCCCTCGGGGCCACGTCATGACCGCCCCACCCACCACCGGCCCCACCGATCCCGGCCTGGCCGAGGTCCTCGGCCCCCACCTGCACCAGGTTCTTGCCGCGTGCCGCCGCCACACCGGGCGCACTACCCGCATCGAGGTGTGCAGTGGCGGAAATGTCAGCCACGTCTTCCGCGTCCGCGGCGAGGCGGGCAACGTCATCGTCAAGGTCCGCGGCCACCGCTTCGCCCGGATCCCGCACATCGCCACCGACCCGGCGCTGATCATGGTCGAGCACAGGGCTCTGGCAATCCACCACGGCCTGTTGCCCGACCTGTTCCCGAAGGTCCTGGCCCTCCTGCCCGAGGCCCACTCCATGGTGATGACCGACGTCTTCCCCGACGGCCGCGCCTGGCGCGAGCACCTCGACCAGCGCGCGGCCACTACTGAGGAGTGCACGCGCCTGGGCAAGGCCCTGACCCGCATCCACCACGCCACTGCCGGCCTGCCGCCGCTGCGCGACGGCGACGGCGACGACCTCTTCCGCGCCGAACACGCTCATGGCTACTGCCTGCGCGCCTGCGGCCACCGCGCACTCGACGAGGCGTGTCGCCGCCTTGACGATCTGCCTGGCCAGCAACTGATCCTCGGCGACACCTGCCCGAAGAACCTCAGCCTCCACGCCGGGCGCACCGCGTTCGTCGACCTCGACAACGTGCACACGGGCGCTCCACTGTTCGACCTCGGCTACCTCCTCGCCCACCTGGTCCTGCACCACATCACCCGGTCCACGCTCCTGCCTCCCCTCGCCATCGCGTTCCTCGACGCTTACACCCTCCCTGGCCCTGCCCGGCCCTGGCACGACGACGACCTTCTCGCGACGGTGGCCGCGGGCGTGATGCTGTACCGGCTGGAGGCCCGCACCGTCCCCTACCCGGCGACCGCCCCGCCCGCGACGGCCGACCAGCTGCGCCGCAGCCTGCGTCGTCTGCTGGATGCCGGGCCGTTCACCGTCCCCGACCTGCTGGCCGCCGCCGGACCGGTGGCGAGATGAACGTCCCCATGGCCCCGCCCGGTGACCATCCCGCCCTGGACGCTTTGGCGGAACTGAGCGCCCGCGGCATCCACGCGCCCAGCATCCAGTCGCTGTCCCGCGACCAGAGCCCGTTTGCCCGCCCTACGCCAGCATGGACCCGATACCTCGCACCGGGCGTCGTCCTCGCAGCCCGCCCAATCGACCTCGGCGACGGCAGCCTCACCAACGCCTACACCCTCACCCTCGACCTCGACCGCGCCGCGTGCCGACCCGTCTCCTCCCCGGCAGGATTCCACCTGCGCCGCCTCGTCACCGGCCCCACCGTCGCCGCGACCTCCGGCGCCTTCGCCTACATCTCCGACGACCCCACCTACCAGCCCGCCGAACCTTGCCTCGACCTCGCCGTCCGCGACCACACCGCCGCCAGCCTGCCCACCGTCACCAAACCCGCCCTTCTCCTACACCAAGGCCGCCCGGCCGTACGTACCTTGGCCGCCACCGGCACCCTGACCGTCGCCGGCCGCCCACATCCCTGGACTGGGTCCAAGGACCCCACGCCGTACCCGGCCCCACCCGGGAACCTCACCGTGTTCGGCGCAGCGAACTGCCACATCCGCTATCGCGACGACCCCCGCACCGGGTTCCGCCGCGACGTCGACCGGGTCGCCAACACCACACCCCGCGACCCGGCTGTCCTCGACTGCGTAGTCTCCTCTGCCCCTGCTGGGGCGCGGATCACCGCCTTGCATCCCGGCGGCGGTGCCGACCTGTTCGCCGGCGCCTACGTCCTGCGTGCGCACCGGCCTTGGCCCACCCACCTCGTCGCGAACGCACGCGTTCACGTCACTGCAGTCGACACCCTCTGCACCACCGACATCGAAAGCGCCCTGTCCTTGGGGCCCTCGGCCGCCGACGCCGCGACCGGACGCACCGCAGCCTGGGACCAGAGCCTCGGCACGAATCCCTTCCGCCCCGACGTCCGCTACGCCCGCACCCTTCTCGCCCTCGACGGTCGGCAACTGACCCTGACCGTTCTGGACGGCGCGCCCCTCGCCCCCACATTCCAGGGCGTCACCGTCCAGGAGACCGCCGAACTGTGCGCGCGGGCGGGCCAAGATCCAGCGACGGTGTTCCACCTCGACGGCGGCCAGACGTCCAAGATCGCCTACCGGCACGGTCGCGGACCGGCAGACGCCGTCGGCAACCTCCACTACCTGCGATGGCCCCGCCAGAAGCACGAGCCCTTTCGCTGGCAGGGCCTCGACGGCCGCCGCGCTCACAGCGCACTCGAGGTCACCCTCAACGAGGAGTCCCCTTGACCATCCCCCGGTCTGTCCTGGTCATCGTCGCGCACCCAGATGACGCCGAGCTGGCCATGGGCATGCGTATCCGCGACCACGTCCTTGCCGGCGACCGAGTCCGTGTTCACTGCCTGAGCACCGGAAGCACGCAGAAGGACGCCGTGGCTGTACGCCGCGACGAATGCCTGGCCGCCTCGAAGATCCTCGGCATCGACGGCTACACGTTCTCTCCCATCCCCGACACCCGGTTCACCGACCACCGAGGCGCCATCAACGCAGCCCTCTTCGACGCCTTCGCCACGGAGCGCCCCGACGTCGTCTACACCCACTACCCCGACGACCAGCACCTCGACCATGCCGTTACAGGCGAGGAGGCCACCACCGTCGCGATGCGCGAGGCTGCCGACCTGATCCATTTCCGCTCCCCCTACAGCCGCAACTTCGAGCCGAACCTCTACTTCGTCGGCACCCCCGACCTACTGGCCGCCAAGCAGGAGGCGTTGGCCTGCTTTAGCTCGCAGCAACAGCTCGACATGGCGGTCTTCGGCGGCCTGACCGTGCTGGCATACCGGCAGCACGTGCACCACCGCGTCGTCGAGCGCTTCCCAGACGGAGCCCACGGCGCCGAGACGTTCCGCACTGCCCGTCAGATCGTCCATGCCTCCCGTCCGTAGACGAGGCACCACCCACACCCTTCGGCACGCTGTCGACCACACGATCAGGGAGGCACAACCTGATGATTACCGTCACGTACGACGGCCAGGCGACTCTGCCCGCCCTTCGAGAGGCATGCCTCCGCGCAGGCTTCGACGCCGCGGAGGCACAGCTGATCCGCGCCCTCGACAACGGCATCTGGCACCTGCCCGGCGGTGTTGTCGCCCGCGTCTGTGGTGTGTGGCCTCAGGAGATAGTTGACAGAAGAGTCTCGGAACATCCTGGACAGCAGTCTCAGGACACTCTTGACGGCTCTCCTTCGACTCCTCGACCATGGTTGCCGTGGTCGAGGGGGCGGATGCCGGGCGGGGCCCGGCTTGGTTGGTAGAGCAGCGCTACCGAGCAGTTCTTGAGGTCCTTGACGGATCACCGGTCAGCGAGGTGGCCATCCGGTACGGGGTGTCTCGGCAGACGATCTACGCATGGAAGGCCAAGCACGAGGCCGGCGGCCTGGACGGGCTGAAGGAGAGATCCCGGCGGCCGCACAACAGCCCGAACCGGCTGCCTGCCGCGGCAGAAGCGCTGGCCTGTGAGATGCGCCGGGCCAACCCGCGTTGGGGCGCCCGCCGAATTGCTTACGAAATCGCAAGGACCGGAATCCCCGCGGCGCCATCGCGGGCCACTGTGCACCGGGCCCTGGAACGCAACGGCCTGATCCGGCACCAGAAGCAGCAACACCGCCGCAAGTACAAACGCTGGCAGCGCGAGACGCCCATGCATTTGTGGCAGATGGACCTGGTCGGCGGCATTTTTCTGTCCGCCGGCCGCGAGTGCAAGATGCTCACCGGGATCGACGATCACTCCCGGTCCGTGGTCGTCTCCACGGTTCTCGCGGTGCCTTCGGGCAGGGCGGTCGCGGACGCGTTCGTGCGCGCGATGCGCGTCTACGGCGTGCCGGCAGAGGTGCTCACCGACAACGGTAAGCAGTTCACCGGGCGGTTCACCAAGCCTCGCCCCGCCGAGGTGCTGTTCGAGCGGGTCTGCCGGGAGAACGGCATCACAGCCAAGCTGATCAAGCCCTACTCGCCGACGACGACTGGGAAAATCGAGCGATGGCATCAGACTCTGCGGCGGGAGCTCCTGGACGTCGCCGGCGCATTCGCCGATCTGCCCGCCGCCCAAGCGGCGGTCGACGCCTGGGTCCACACCTACAACACCGCCCACCCACACCAGGCGCTGAAGATGGCCGCCCCGGCCAGCCTCTTCCGGCCCAACCCGCAGCCCGAACCCACGACCGTCGTCCCCGTCCGGGCACCCGACGCGGAACCCGAACTCGTGGCCGAACCGCAGCCAGCCGCCCTACTCATGGCAGGGACCGGACCGGCCATGGAGTTCGAGACCATCGTCACCGCCAGCGGCCACGTCGGCGTTCTCCCGCGGATCCAGCGCGTCAGGCTTAGCAACGACCACGCCGGACGCAAGGTCCGCGTGTGGGTTGACGAACTCACCATCCACATCAGCCTCGACGGCGAGGTACTCAAGAGTGCTGCCTCCCGCCTGGACGCCGACAACCTGCGCGAGTTGTCGATGCGCGGTGCGGTCAAGGCCGGGCCGCCCCCGGCCGCACCGGCGGTGGTCCAGCGAGGGCGGCTGGAGCCCGGTGCCGTCATCGAGGTCGACCGGAACGTCGATGGCAGCGGTATCGCCAGGCTCGGCAGCACTCCGGTGAAGATCGGCTACGAGCTGGCCAACCGTCGGGTCACCCTGAGGCTGGACGGACATCTCATGCACGTCGTCCACGACGCCGTACTCGCCAAAACGCTGCCCGCCCCCATCGAATCGGACCAGCGGGCCAACCTCCGCGGCGCCAGGCTCGCCGCCGAGGAACTTCCACCGCCGGTCGTCGGCGCGATCCGGGTCGAGCGCAAGGTCCCCGTCGACGGCGTCATCATGGTCGCCCGCCAGCGGCTACGAGTCGGCCGCACCTACGCCGGCGAGACCGTGACGATCCACGTCGAGGACACCTACTTCCGAATCACCCTCAACGACGCCGAGCTCGCCCTGCACCCTCGCAAGAACCGGAACCCGGTCACGCGATTCAGGGCAAAGATCCACGCTCCCAAGCTCTGACCCACTGTCCACCATCACCTGAGGCCGTCAACCATGTCCTGATGCAGTGATGTCAACAAAGTCCCGAGACCTCACACCCAACCACCCACATCTCGCACACGGCACTGGGATCGTGACCCACATGAACACCACCACCCGCCCGCGGCCGGCTACGGACCGACCGGGCGCCGGGCGTTTCCGGGTCTGGCTGCGGGTCGGTGAGACGCGTATCCGGGCGGACAAAGTCACCACCATCACTCCCTGCATCGACCAGCTCCTCGGCCCAGTTCTCGTATAGCTAATCCGCCAGGTGGCGAGTAACGCTGAGTAACTACATGGGGCTGCGGTCGCGCTGCAGAAGGGCGGCGAAGTCGCCTCGCGCGGTCTGGACGGCTTCCCGGTAGGCGGGGTCCGCCGCGGGCCACGATCTCTTCTCGTTCGGCATCGTCGAGGGTTGTGTCGTTGAGCGCGGCCAGGACCTGCCGCCACGGTGTCACCGCTCGCTGACACGGTCAGTCTCTGAGGTCGTGCCGGCGAGGAGCCGGCACGGTGTCGTGCCGGGTTGAAGTCCTCGTTGTCTCAGTGGGGAGCGCGCTGTGCGGGCCGGAGGCACGCGGCGGCAGCGGCGGCTGCGTGTTCGATGAGGTCTGCCGCGGCGGCGGTGATCTCGCCCCGGCCGTTCATTGGGCGCTGTGTGGTGTCGTCGATGCCGTCCACCCGGTCGGCTGTTCCGCGCAGTTTTCCCGCGATGACGCGTAGTTCACCGGGGGTGAAGGGCAGGTGGGGGGCGTCGTACGGGAAGTGCGCGTGGACGAGTCCGCGTAGCCGGCCGGCCGCGGTCGAGGTGGCGTCCAGCTCGGTGAGGACGTCTCGGGAGGGGTGTGGCTGTATGGCCAGCCGGCCTCGGGACGCGGTCAGTTCGGCTTCGGCGGCTTCGACGGCCTGGATCGTGTGGAGTCGCTCCGTCGGGGGGTGGCCGATGGCGGAGGCCACCCGGTCCAGCCAGCGGGCCTGCGTGCTCAGCAGCAGTGCGAGCCGGCCAGGGACGTCGGTTTCCTCGTTGTGCGGCCACAGGATGAGGGTGGCCGCGACTGCGAGTGCTGCCCCGAGGGCGTTGTTGCCGACGCGTTCGGCGGCGTCGATCCAGCTGGGATGCGATCCGAAGGTGAGGAGGAGCAGGGTCGCGGGGGCCCAGAAGATGGGCCAGAGCCCGTAGTTGACCTGCCGCAGGGGCCGGGCGATCCCGGCCAGGACCGCGGTGATCACGGCGAGCGGAACCGGCGGGATCGCCCCGGACATCGCGAGCAGGGCCGCGCCGATGGCCGAGCCCAGGATCGTGCCCCCCATGCGCTTGACGACGCGCCGGGCCGTCTGGCCCCAGCTGGGCCGCATCGTGGTGACGATGCCGATCAGTGCCCAGGTGCCGTGTGGCAGGTCGGCCGCGGTCACGGCGACGAAGGTGAGGATGAAGCAGACGGCAAGGCGCACCGCGTACCTGAACGGGGGCGTGCGCCCGGAGATGGCCGAGCGAAGGGCGGTCCAGGACTGCCGTACGGACAAGGGTGCGGGGCGCGGTCCGTCGGGGGGCGGGCCGCTGATGAAGGGGAGCAGGGCGAGCAGGGAGCCCCATACGGTGCCGAGGGCGAACAGCGCGATGTGCTCGGCGCCGTCGATCCGTCCGGCGGGCTCCGCCGTAATCACCAACGTGACCAGTGCGGAGGCGCCGATCGCCCGCACGGGCACCAGCAAGGCGACCACGGCGATGGCGAGCGTGGTGGCCGTCAGCTGGCCGGCCACCAGGATGCCCAGGGCAGCGGCTGCCGTGATCATCAGGCTGCGCTGGGCCAGCGCGGCCATACGCTCGGTGGTCGAGCCGGACGGGAGGGCCAGCCCCAGCAGGACCGAGGACAGTGCGACCGTCGTGCCGTGCTCCACACGATCGGTGGCGATTCCGATGAGCATCGGCACGAGCATGCCGGCCATCGTGACCAGGGCCAGCTGCCAGGAGTAGCGGCCGTTTTCCTCCCGGGCCAGGAAGAGGTCCGTGAGGCCGCCGGCGAAGTCGCGTGCGGACATGTCAGCCGGCGAGGAGTTCGATCACCCGGTCCGTGGTGTCGACCTCGCAGAGCCTTGGGAAGATGCTCTTGAAGCTGTTCGCGTGGGCCTCAGCATTGGTGTCGGTGGTGGCGTCCTCGACGATCGTCAGGTGGTAGCCGAGCTCGTAGGCGGAGCGGGCGGTGGACTCCACGCCGATGCTGGTGGCGATGCCCGCCAGGACGATCTGTGTGACACCCCTGCGGCGCAGCTGGAGGTCCAGCTCGGTGCCGGTGAAGGCGCCCCAGTGCCGCTTGGTGATCACGATGTCGCCGTCCTGCACGCCGAGTTCGGAGGGGAACTCGGAGAACGCCGCGGGCGGCGCCGACTCCAGCCGCCCCGCGTCGGACCGGCCTGCCGGCAGATCGCCGCCGTCGGCCGACCAGCCGACCCGGACGAAGACGACAGGCAGCTCCCTGGCCCGGAAGGCCCGGGTGAGGCGGGTGCCCTGCTTGAGGATCTCGGCCGCGGGGGTCAGCGTCGGCATGGCGAGGATGCCGTTCTGCAGGTCGATCAGGACCAGCGCCGTGCGCGGATCCAGAGAGCTGGCGGGCATGGAGTTCTCCTGGTCTGCGATGGGTCGTCAGTGCGGCCGCCCTGGACGTGGACGGGCACTGCGGCGCCATGCGCAGGCCGGCCGACTGCGTGGCCCCAGTGTGCGTCACCCACCGAATGAACAGCAGCACGCTCAGCATGCGCGGCGCGGCGGGAGCCGGAAGCTCACCGCCGCGGGCGTGCATGACAGCCGTGGCGCGACCAGCCTACGCCGGGTGAACGTCCGCCCTCGCCGCGCGAGGCAGAGCCACTCCGCTGCCGCCCGATCGGCGGCATCCGGTCGGGCCGAACTGGCCAGGCGGCCAGGGCGCGGGTAGGGCGGGCAAGTTGATCCTGCGACCACGAGGAGAAACCGTTCCAGGCAGGGGTGATGTTGCTCGCTCCGGCAGGATGCGTCCAAGATCATTCATGGCGTTCCGGTCCTACCTGCTGGTCTCATCACTACGCCGCGGCCGCCCGCGAGGCCCGGGGACGGATGACACTCACCAGGCTTGGCTGTCGGAAGTGGAGTCTGACGATATTGGGGCCAGTTCTACTAGCGTGGGGGCATGGATGCGGCGCAGGAGTTTGAGGACCATCGATCGCGGCTTTTCTCGCTGGCGTACCGGATGCTCGGCTCGGCGGCCGAGGCCGAGGACGCCGTGCAGGACGCGTACCTGCGCTGGCACGGGGTCGAGCCCGGTCAAGTGGTCGCGCCGGGGCCGTGGCTCGCCAAGGTGGTCACCAACCTGTGCCTGAACCGGCTCACCTCCGCCCGAGTGCAGCGCGAGGAGTACTTCGGGCCCTGGATCCCCGAGCCGGTGGGGACCGGCGCCGGGGCGCTGGGGCCGATGGAGACGGCGGAGCAGCGGGACTCGGTGTCGTTCGCCGTGCTGACGATGATGGAGCGGCTGTCGGCCCCCGAGCGGGCCTGCGTGGTGCTGCGCGACGCCTTCGACTACAGCCACCGGGACATCGCGGGCGTACTCGACTGCTCGGAGGCGAATGCGCGCCAGCTCTACCGCCGGGCCAAGCAGCACCTGGCCGACGGCCGGCCGCGGTTCACCACCTCGCGGGAGCAGGACGACGAGCTGCTCGCCCGGTTCCTGGCCGCCGCGTCCGAGGGCGCGATGGACGGGCTGGAACAGCTCCTCTCCGAGCAGGTCGTCGTCTGGTCGGACGGCGGCGGCAGGGCGAGCGCGGCGAGCCGGCCGGTGGCCGGGCGGGACAAGGCGGCCCGCTTCCTCCTCGGTCTCTTCTCCCGGTGGGTCAACGGCGTGGAGATCGGGTTCGCCGAGGCGAACGGCGTTCCGGCGGTGGTCAGCTGGGCGGACGGCCAGCTGACCGCGTTCGGGGCGCTGGAGCTCGGCGAGGGCGGGATCACCGGCGTCAGGCTCGTCCTGAACCCGGACAAACTCGCCTTCCTCGCAACTCAGCTCCGAGAGCTGTCACAGAACGGCTGACCCGTCGGTTCTTCATCGGTGACGGCGCGATCCACGAGGGATTCGGAAGGCTGGGACTGATGGAGAACGACACGATCATGGTGACCGGAGCGACGGGCACGCTCGGCCGCGAGGTGCTGGAACGGGTCCGCCGCACCGGCCTCCCGGTCCGCGCGCTCACGCGCCGCACCGCGCTGCCCGACGACGCCGGCGTGGACTGGTACACCGGCGACCTGACCACCGGCACCGGGCTCGACGAGGCACTCGCGGGCGTCGTCACGGTCATCCACTGCGCGAGCGACATCCGGCACTTCAAGAACGACGTCCCGGGCTTCCGACACCTGCTGGAAGCCGGGAAGCGGGCCGGCGTCGAGCACGTCGTCCATACGAACCTGCCCCACCGCCCCGGACACCCCGGCGCCCGCCTCGTCCACGTCATCGGATGCCAGCCCGGCGGCGCCCCTATCAATCTCGACCAGGCCCTCGACGCACTTCAGCAACCCCGCACCGTCCCCTGCCTCCAATGCAAGACCGCCACCTCACTACCATCGGCCGGCTGAACCACCAGTGCCACCACACCGAAGGGAACTCCCCTGACTCCCCCGACCACTGCGAAGTCGGCCGAGCTGGCCGCATGAGCCGGTCACTACGCGGCTGAGGTTCCCCGGGATGCGGAGCGTGGTGACAGCGGGTCAGATGGGTTTCATGAGGGGAAGTCTGGCTATGGCTGCACCGAGAAAGTACCCGCTGGAGTTGCGTGAGCGTGCGGTGCGGATGTGCCGCAGCACCGGCCCGAGGTCGCGGATCAGGAAGCTGGGGGCCGATCCCTGAGGGGAGTTTGCCGTCCTGGCCGGTCAGCGGCCCCTACCTGGGCCCCTACTGTGCCCCACCCTGGCCGTCGTGGCCGAGCTGGTCTCCCGTGGACACCGCGTCAGTTATGCGATCACCGAGGATTTCGCACCCCTTCCGAACCACGACAGCTGACGCAGTACCGGCCCTCGGCAACCGCTCGTACCAGGGAAGCTGGAAGGCCCCGCAGGACGGGCGCCCGGTCCTCTTCGTGTCGCTCGGCACCCAGTTCACCCGGCGACCTGAGTTCTATCGGGCGTGCATCGAGGCGTTCGCGGACACGGACATGCACGTCGTCATGACCGTCGGGCACAGCGTCGATCCCACCGGCCTCGGTCCCGTACCGGACACGATCGAGATCCACTCCAGCGTGCCCCAGCTCGACGTGCTCGCCCACGCGGCGGCCTTCGTCACCCACGGCGGGATGGGCAGCGCTATGGAAGCACTGGCCCACGGGGTCCCCCTCGTCGTCGTCCCGCAAATGGCGGAACAGCAGGCCAACGCCCGCCAGATCGAACACCTCTCGCTCGGCCTGCACCTGCCACGTGAGCAGGCCACTCCCCAGGCGCTGCGCGACGCGGTCCGGCGTGTCACCACCGACCCGGACATCGCCCGCGGCGTCGTCGAGTTCCGTCAGGCGATCCACGATGCCGGCGGAGCGATCGCCGCGGCCGATGCCGTCGAGCGGGCCCTGGCGCTCGAAGCGACGCGCTGAGCGGTCCGGTCGGCGTCCGTCTTCTCCGAAGGCACATCACGAGCGATTCGATGGGGACGGCATGGTTCTGCTGAGGATCGCCGTACGGAGCGTCCTCGCCCACAAGGGACGGATGGCGTGCTCCCTGGCTGCCGTCGTGCTGTCCGTGGCGTTCGTCGTCGGTTCGCTCGTCTTCTCGCGCACCGCCACAACCACGTTCGAGGGTCTCTTCGCCACCAGCGCTTCCGACCTCTCTGTCAGGCGCGCGGGGAACGGCGGAGGGACAGCGAACGGGATCGCCCCCGGCTCCGTACCACCCCTTTCGGTGCGGACCGCCGCCCGCATCGCCGCGCTGCCCGGCGTGCGGACCGCGGTGGGAGACCTCACGGCCGACGACGTGGCCCTGGTGAACCCTGACACTCAACTGCCGGTCGGACATCCGGATCGGCGACCGGCTGCGCGTCATCGCCCGGACGGGCTCCCACGACTTCACCGTCTGCGGAATCGCCCGTTTCACCACGGTCAGCCCCGGCACCGCCCTGGCCCTGCTCGAACCGGTCACCGCTCAGCGGACCTTGCTGGGCACCCCCGGGTTCACCTCGATCGAGATCCGTACCGACGGAACCCGCGATGTTGATGTCACCAGTCTCAAGGAGGACATCGCACATGCCCTCGGCTCCGGCTACCGAGTGCTCACGGCGGCCGAGCAACGCCGGCAGGACATCACCGAGCTCCACTCCATGCTCGGCTTCCTCAACTACGCCCTGCTGGGCTTCGCGGGCATTTCGCTCGTGGTCAGCGGCTTCCTGATCATCAACACCTTCTCCATGCTGGTCTCCCAGCGGACACGCGAATACGGCATGTTGCGCGCCGTCGGGGCCGGCAAGGGACAACTGTCCCGCGCGCTCGTTCTGGAAGCGGCAGCCCTGGGCATCCTGGGCTCGGCCCTGGGCCAGCCAGCCGGACTCGGTCTCGCCATGCTGCTGACCCGCCTCATGACCACCTTCGGCATGGACTTCACCAAGACGCCGCTCGTCTTCCCGGTGGCCGTCCCCCTCGCGTCGATCACCCTCGGTGTCGTCGTCACCATGCTCGCCGCATGGGCACCCGCACACCACGCCGGCAAGGTCTCACCGCTCGCGGCGATGCACGACCACGGAGTCTCCCCGGATCGGGGAGCGGGCAGGCTCCTGGCGCCCGTCGCCCTGGTGTCGGCCCTTCTCGGCACCGCGTGCCTGGTCACCGCCCCCTCCGTGACGGACACCACTGGCCAAGGTCTGGTACTGGCCGCCGGCGTTCTTCTCACGCTCACCGGAGTCGTCGCGGGCGGGCCGGTACTGGCCACGGGAGCCATGCGCGTCCTCGGAGCAGCACCGGCAGCCGTCTTCGGAGTAGCCGGCCGCCTCGCCCAGCGCAACGCCATGAGAAGTCCTCGCCGTACCGGAGCCACGGCCGCCGCTCTGGTGATCGGCATGTCCGTGGTGACCTTCGCCGGCGTGGTCACCGCCTCGCTGATCCGCTCGGTCGACTCCCAGATCGACCGCTCGATCGGCGCCGACTACGCGGTGATGACCCGGCAGGACGTACTGCCGCCGCCCGCCGTCGCCGCCGTGCGCGCCGTCCCGGGCTTGCGGCACATCACCGTGGAGAAGGAAGTCGCGGCGGTCATCCGAACGCCGGACGGGCAGCGGACCAGCACCCCTGTCCGTGCCTGTTCGCCCTCGGTACTGCACGATCTGCGCCTGCCGATCACGGCGGGCACCGCGGAAGGCGCCTTCACAGGCGGAATCTCCGTGGACGCGGAGTTCGCCGAGGCTCACCACCTCGAACTGGGCTCGCACCTGACCGTCACCTACGCCGGCGGCCAGACCCAGTCACTGCCGGTCGCCCTGATCACCACGGTCGGCAACGGGCTGTTCAACGGCGCGTTCTTCACGGGACTCCCGACCTACACGCGAGCCGTCCCGGAAGCCGAGCAGCCCGGCCCCCGCAGACTGTTCGCCCAGGCGTCGGCCGATGCCGACGAGCGGAAGGTGATGGCACGCCTCAAACGCGCGGTCAGGCCCTACCCTCAATTGTCGGTCCAGGACCAGGCCGGCTACAAGAGGAGCGTCCGAGAACAGATCGGCGCAGTCGTATACCTGGTGTACGCCCTCCTCGGCTTCGCCATCACCATCGCGGTGCTCGGCGTGGTCAACACCCTGTCGCTCTCGGTGGTCGAGCGCAGGCGCGAGATCGGCTTGCTCCGGGCCATCGGTCTCTCACGGCGACAACTTCGGCGGATGATCCGCCTCGAGGCCGTGGTGATCAGCTTGTTCGGCGCGCTGACGGGCACCGCTCTCGGCCTCGCCTGGGGGATCTGCACCTGCAAGGTACTGGCCGCCCAGGGCATGGACCGGATCGCCGTCCCCGTTGCCACCCTCACCTCCACCCTGGCCGCCTCCCTCCTGATCGGCCTCCTTGCCGCACTCGTCCCGGCCTACCGAACGGGGCGGATGAACGTCCTCAGTGCGGTGGGTGCGGACTGACCCCCGGATTGCGGCACGTCGCACCGCCGCTCTCCTGGGTTGCGCTTCCAGGCAAGCAACACCTCAACTCCGCTGCGGTTCGCGGCGGGTACCGGCGGCCTTGGCCTCGATCAGCCCGCCCATCACCGGCGCCGACCCATCGAACCCCCTGGGCCCCACACCCGAGGCCGGCTCCCGCCCTGGGGTGGAACCCGAGCACGGGAAGCGGCAATCCACTGCTCGTGGGAGCAGACACGAGGGTCAGTCGCGCAGCACCGGGATGACGTGCTGGCCATGGGCGTCGATCGTGGCTTCCCGGGCTTCGTGCATGTCGTAGACGGCGAACTGGTCGACGCCGAGGTCGCGCAGGGCGCGGAGCTTCTCGATGTGGGCCTCGGCGGGGCCGAGCAGGCAGAAGCGGTCGACGATCTCGTCGGGGACGAAGTCGGCGGAGGGGTTCCCGGTGCGGCCGTGGTGGCTGTAGTCATATCCCTGGCGGGACTTGACGTACTCGGTGAGCTCGTCCGGGACCATCGAGGAGTGCTCGCCGTAGCGGGAGACCAGGTCGGCGACGTGGTCGCCGACCATGCCGCCGAACCAGCGGCATTGGTCGCGGGCGTGGGCCAGGGTCAGCATTCTCATCGCCCCACATGCTCATCGCGAGTGACAACCTCATGCTCATCTTGAACGGCAAGCAACAGTACAGCGCATGCGGCGGCCCAGCTCCGGTGTCCTTCGAGTTCCCTGCTGGAGCGTGCCGATCAGGCCCAGAAGGCGTCGGTGACGGTGATTTGCGGTTCGGCGTGGCGGCGGATGAATGTGAAGATGAGCCAGCCGCGGCCGCCGGCGAGATCCGCGATGTGCGGCCCGCCCGGGCTGGTGGAGGCAAGCGGGCGGACGGTGATCCAGTGGGGGAGGGAGGCGTCTGCGTCGACTCCGCGGTAGTACGGGTCGAGGGCGGTGACCAGCTCGGCACGGGCTGCGAGAATCAGCTTCTTCGCATCAGCGGGCATGTGCTCGAACTCCTGGTGGGCTTCGGCCGTCCAGTCCATCTGCCAGGGAGGGCGCGGGAGCTCATCGCTCACCGGCCGGGCTCCGCGGAGGCTGCCTGGCGACGCAGTCGGCTGTACTCGGCCAGAAGGGCTGCGGACTCCTGCGGGTCTTCACACTTCGCTGCGCGCTGTTCGAGGTCGAGGAGGTGAGCATCCAGGCCGGGATCGCGGGCGATGGCGTACTGCGTCCACCACAGGCGCATGAAGGCCGGGACGGGGGTGAGGTTGAAGGTGTCGCCGATCGCGCGCCGCCAGTGAGCCTCGAAGTCCGGCAGAAGGTGCGGGGCATGCTCCTGGATGGCCAGACGCAGGGCCTGGGGGGTGCGGTCGGGCATCGGCGGCACTGGGCGGGGCCGGTTACCGCCGGGGCCGTCGAAGTGGATGGGCTGCGCTGTCATGACGAGGGGACTCCTGGTCTGGGGCTGGCCCGTTTCAGGCCGCGGCACGGTCCGTGCCGGAGGCGTCGGGGTGCTGTATCAGGCACTGCTCGAACCACTCGGCCGGCACGAGGTAGGCGAGGGTCTTGCCCTTGCGGGTGATCGCAGCCGGCTCACCGGCGATCCTGGTGCGGTCGAGGATCTCCCCCATCTGCTTGCGGAGATCGATCGTCGAGTACGTCTTCGGCTCCATTCCTCCAGCCTACTCCAACTATCATAGTTGTGATACACCGGCACCGCGTACCGGACCATCACGCCACCGGTCGTAGTCGATCCCGCCTGCCCGAGCGACGTCGCCGCGTGCATCCGCGTGTACGCGTGGCGATTCAACCTTGAGGGCCCCCTCAGGCTGGAGGTTGGGGCGGCCCGGTGGTTCTGCTGCCCCAGAGCGCTCTGGGCACCTGGCACCGGGCCTCACCCACGCACGCCACATCGGCGCGGGCTGGCAACGACCCTAGCCGCGCCGCGGGCCAGCACCCGCCCGGCTCAGGCAACACGGGTTATGTGACTGGTCCTGACACCTCACGCTGACACCGCCGCTCGCGGTGAACCCGTCCCCCGACGGTAGACCGGGCAGAGGCGGAGCATGTCAGGTGCCAGGACCCGGGCCCACCCCGGGACAGACCCGGGGGAACGATGATTCATCCCGGGGCGGTGTGGATCCCGCCCCTTCAACGACCCAGTACGCCACCGGTTCCGGGCCGCCGGATGGAACTTCGCCGTCTCGCGGCGCGCAGGATCAGCCCATGGACACCGCCGCCTCAAGTCCGACGACGAGCCCGGCTGGGTAACCCCTGATCAGTGACGATCCGTCGATACCCGCGCGCGGGCCCTCGGGCGTACCGCCGCTCATCTCCTCGTAGTCGGGGCCAGCACCGACAACGCCCCCGCGCTGATCGACCCGCGCCCCCTCACCCCCTTGCTGGCGGTCGCTCCTGCCGGGTTCTACCGACTAGTAGCGGCTGTCCCACTTGGCGATGGGAGCCGGGCGGGTGACCTCATCCTTGGCGTGGTTGTTCTGCCATATCCGCAAGACGTCCCTGTAGAGGTCTCCGCCACTGCCACCCTTGAAGAGGCCGGATCCCTCGCCGTCGGTGGAGTCGGTGGTCACGATGGTGGCGGAGTGGAGTGCCGCCGGGGCGGCGCACGCTGTGGAGGACACCGAAACGGCTCCTGCGGCCAGGGCGGTCGAGGCGGTCAGCACGGCGAGACGTCGGATGCGGTTGCGGATCATGGCGGATCTCCTTGGGAGGGGTCGCGTGGCTCGATCGGGACGGGCCCATTTCTGGCTGGGCAGGGTCTCCATTGAGCCCGGCGCGGCCCGACCGCGACATGCCGCTTGATGTCGGGGCTTGACACCCGCACACCTGTGGTGGCGACGGGCCCCGCAAACGACCGACCGCCCCGGCAGAGTGCGCTGTGGGCTTCCAGGCGGGGCCGCGTGGGGCCGGATCCTTCCCGCCAGGGCCCGCTCGCCCCGTTGGGAGAGGCTCCGACTGATGTTGCGCCATGCGGGCGGTCGTGTTGTCAAGCCCCGAGATGCAGGGGCATGACGCGCACGAGGTGGTCGGGCCCAATGGATACGCGGGCCCTGGCTCACCAGAACCGGCCCCTCCCCCTTCCGTAAGGAGCCCCCTCATGTCCCGCACCCGGCGCCTGGTCCTGCTCACCGCTTCCACCGCTCTGGCCGCAGGAGCCCTCTCCATGTCGTCGAGCGCAATCGCCGCCCCGCGACGCCCCGCCCGGCCAACTTCACGACGCAGGACCGCGGCCACGGCGGCGAGGCCCTCCTCACCGAGAACCCCTTCGGGGCCAGGAAGATGTGGGACAGCTCCCAGGGACACCTTGTCCACTGGGACAAGCGCTACTGACAGCACCCACCTCAGCCGGGGTCGTTGTCCTGATGACGATCTCCCGTGTTCCTGAAGCAGTAGGCGACCTGGCCAAGCTCCTGGCCGCCGGCGCCCGCCTCGAAGACGTGCCCGGAGTCACTCACCGCGGCGAGGACATCGGACGCTGGCTCACCACCCAGCGGCGCGACTTCGTCCGACTGGACGACGAGCAGCAGGCCCGGCTCGGGGTACTGGGCGTGAAGGCTGCCGTACGCCCCCGCAGGACCGCGACGAAGACGCCCGCGACGTTCCACGTCCCGGCGGGACGCAGTCGCCTTCCAGACGGGCGTGCAGGCATCGCGCAGTACCGGGATCGGGAGGGCGGCAGGATGCCGGGGCTCGGCCACGTCGAACTGCTCCCCGACGGCGGTTAGCACCAGACCGGGGTGTGGATCGCCAACCAGAAACAGCGCGCGACCGGCTCCACCCTGCCCAGCTCGCAGCCCTCGCCGACCTCGGCATCGACTGGGCATAGCCGGTCATCCTGGAGGGCAATGACTTTGGCGGCCGTTGCCCTCCAGCAACAGCCGCCAAGGCAGCCAAGGCATGCTCGACCAACCTCCACGGCTGACGCCCCCGCGGCGTGCCCAGATCCGGACGATGCTCTTCCGGCGCCTCGGGCCGTACGGGTGAGCGTCAGCGGAGGGTCACGCCTTGTCGGGGTACTGGTCGTAGTGGTCGGTCTCGCCCTTGAAGGTGAGCGGGACACCGACCCGGCTGTTGTCGGCACGGACGACCTGAATGGTGCTGGACCCTACCCACATAGCGGCGGCTGTGCCCGGCACTGCGACCAATTCCTTCGACACGGTCCGTGACTCGATCTCCTTGAGTCCGGTCGAGGAGCCGAAGCCCAGCGACAGGCTGTACGTGGTGGACAGCTCGGCACTGGCGAAGCCGGTGCTGACGCCTGCCGTCGCCGTGACGGAGATACCCGTCGACACCTCGAACGTGGAGATCTGTTCCTTCTCGATCCCGATGGTCACCGACTCCGTCACCTTCTGTGTGACCTCGGTGTTGTTGTTCAGGTGGCGCACCAGCGACCAGGCGGCCTTGCGCTGCAGCTTGTAGAACGGGGAGTTGGCCAGCTTCCAGGTGGTGGGCTTCTCGCTGTCGTTGATCGCGGTGAACGGCACCCACACCGCGTTGGCGGCGATCTCCGGGGTCCGGGGCGCCGGGACGGTCCGGTCGGCGAGCTCCGGGAACTGGCTCAGCGCGGGCGTCTCGATGGGCATCGGTAGACACAGCACGCGCATCTCCGGGAGGAACTGCGGCTGCTCGTAGGACTTGAACGCGGCGAACGTGTTCGCTGCGATCAGGGCACGGGTCAGGCCCTCGGTGTTGTCGACGTACGACGGCGGCACCACGTTGCGCCACACCGACAGGTCGTGCTTGCCCCCGGCGCCCTTGTCGCTGTAGACCCACTTCGTGTTGGAGATGAACGTCAGGTCCTCGCGGACACATGCCACCGCGTCCAGCGCGGGCTTGTCGTACGAGTCCTTCGGGGTGACACACCCCATGGCCACGTAGCCGTCCGGGGCGACGGGCCGCCAGATACAGCCCTTGTACTTGGCACCGGTGCCGGCGTCGTCCCACACCTTCACGTAGTCCACCGGGTTGGCCAGCGCCGGCTTGCCCGTGGCCGAGGGCACCTCCGGGTTCTCCTTGACGACCAGCGCGACGACGTGCTCCTTGACCTTCTCGTTCGGCGTCGACGGATTCAGGTTCGCCGACCCCCACGCCGGGATCACGACCGTACCCAACACCTTGAACCCGGCAGGGGCGACCGGCTGCCAGAAACTCACCCAGTGCTTGCCGCCGGAGTCCTCATCGTCCCAGCACCAGTCCATCTTGTCGGTGAACGCCAGAGTCAGTTCACCGAAAGCCATCGACTTCTCAGCCATTGCCACGCCTTCCCTGTCCCCGCAACCGGGGAATCTTCCCGCACGCACACGCCAACAGGGCAACCACGAAAAGTGACGCCCCGCTCACGAAACGTTACGGATCCGGAGAGCCCTCGACCCACGAACAACGGACACAGGCCATAAATTGACTGGAGATCATCCAGCCGGTTTACCAACCGCCACGGCGGCAACCGGCCAGCTCATCCCCTCCTGTAGCGGTGAGGAGACCTTCCGCTTGGTCGGCACGGACACCAAGTACTGCCCCGACCAGGCTGGCGGTCCAGAAGGCCTAAGCTCTGATCACCAGGACTACCGGGGCACCCCGGCTCCCTCTTCTCACATGAGGCCTGCAGCGGTGACCACGGCCTGGACGATCGCGGCCGGCAGCGTCTCCCACGCCACACTTCCCTCACCCTCTCCAGAGCTTGGCGCACCCTGCCCGGGACTCCGAAGCACCACCGCGAGCGGGCCGGTGACCCTGCGCCTCGTCACATGCGCCGGTACCGGTCCAGGAGTTCCTCGGCCTGGTCTCCGGTGACGCCCAGGTCGGTACCGAATTCGTCGGACTCCATCGACCACGCGGCGCCGACCGCGTGATGCCCGATGACCCGCGCGAGGATCTCCAGCCGGCCCGCCGCCGTCAAGGCCGCGGCGGGCGGCTCTCGATATGCCGGTCCCAGTCGTTCCGGCACTTGTAGAACGGCTGCCCGCTGTCGCCAGCCCAAAAGGAGCTCGTGTGCCCGTACGTCGAGTTCTCGTCGAAGTACACCGACCCCGGCACCGTCCCGACTTCCAGGAGCACGCCCACCCTGCCCTGGTGCGCCTCCAGGAAGGCGGTTCGTCGGCGCGCAGTTGATCTCACTACGGGGCCGGATGGTGCTTGTGGCTGGGGTCCAACCGGTAGTCGGGACAGTCGCGGTTCTGACATGGACCCGGGCCCCACACGGGAACGAATACCCCGAGGGTCTTGTGGCGGTGGGCTGCGGCCGGCACGGACTGCTCGCAGGTTGGACACACGTACGCTTCGGGCTTGCGTTTCATCTTGACCATTTCTTTACGATATGCCCGTATTGCCCTGCCGGGAAGTGGTCGGCTTCCTGACTAATCCGAGCGCGGAGGGTCTTCACCGTCCTGATCTCGTGAACCGGTGGGCGGCGTCTCCGGGTCATCCATCACAGGTGGTGCGTTACGCGCCTCGACCTGATCGGTGGCCTCGGAGGCGTCCCTCTGTTCGTCGGCGTGTTCCAGATCGCCTTTCGGGGCCGGCCTTCTGAGGCTGAGCACCACGGAGCCTGTCAGGACGAGGACGATGACCGCGAGGCTGATCGGTGAGGGGATTTCGGGGATGCTCGGGCTGATCAGCTTGTGGGATGCCTGGAGGATGAGTTTGACGCCGATGAAGGCGAGGATGATCGCCAGGCCCTTGTTCAGGTAGTGGAAGCGGTCCAGGAGGCCGGCGAGCATGAAGTAGAGGGCCCGCAGACCGAGGATGGCGAACGCGTTGCTGGTGTAGACGATGAACGCGTCATCGCTGACCGCGAGGACGGCGGGGACACTGTCTACGGCGAAGATCAGGTCGGCAGCCTCGATCGCGGCGACCACCGCAAGGAGCGGGGTCGCCACCCGCTTGCCGGCTTCCCTGACGAAGAACTTCGCCCCGGCGTATTCGTCGCGCACCGGGATGATCTTGCGGAGCAGCCGCACGGCGAAGCTCTTACCCGGGTCGAAGCTGTCCTGCTCCTCCTTGAGGAGCTTGTACGTGCTGTAGAAGAGCACCGCCGCGAACGCGAACAGCACGGCGGTGAAGCGGCTGACGACGGCCACGCCGAGGGAGAGGAAGATGCCGCGGAAGACGAGGGCGCCGATGACGCCGAAGAACAGCACGCGGTGCTGGTAGGCCCTGGGTACCTTGAAGTAGGCGAAGATCACGGCGAAGACGAAGAGGTTGTCGACCGACAGGCTCTTCTCCAGCAGCCAGGCCGTCGTGTACTCGGTGCCGGCGGTCGTGCCGAGGACGAGAAAGACGACCCCGCCGAAGATCAGGGCCAGGCTCACCCACAGACCGCTCCAGGCGGCGGCCTCTTTGAAACCGATGACGTGCGCGGTGCGGTGGGACAGCAAGTCGACCGCCAGCGACACCACCACCGTCGCGGCGAACGCCCCCCACAGCCAGAGCGGGACCTCAAGCACACCGAACACCCTCACCTCGGCCCGCGCGAAATGCGCAGGCCCTTTATCGCAGTGTGCGGCTATTTGCTCGATGGAGCACGCGGAGCGGTCGTGGTACCCGTTTCCGTGCAGCGTGTGTCCGCCCCGGCCCGCAGGGTCAGGGCGGACATCAGCATGATGAGGGTGAGTTAGCGGTTCCTCAGGGAGACACACGATGGCAGGAAGTCACCACTTCACCTTGCTGCCGGGGCCACTAGCGGCGGCCAGTTGTAGGCGAAGAAGGCGATCCCGTCCGCGTCCAAACAGCGGGCGAAGGCAGTCAGACCGTGCAGGCCGCAGACATCCATGAACGTCAGGTGCCGCAGATCGCAAGCCACCACCTCAACACCCTCGAGGCAAGCCTGCACCTCGTCGAAGACGGCGCTGGTCTCCACGTCGAGCTCACCGGTCGGGGTGAGGTGCACGGTCGGCCCGTACCGCCTCATCATCATCTGGAAGTCCATGCGACTCACCTCGCCGCGATCGGCCCGGCTCACGCCGCGCCCCCAGACCCGGGCGCAGATGACCTGAACCGATAGCCCCCCGCCCAGGAATCCTTGGCAGCCCGCCCAGGGGCAATCGTGGCCGGACGGGCTCCGGCACAGCGGGAGACGTGAGCCGGTCAGACGCTGC
The DNA here is from genome assembly GCF_022808175.1 of Streptomyces sp. AP-93. Classification (GTDB taxonomy): domain Bacteria; phylum Actinomycetota; class Actinomycetes; order Streptomycetales; family Streptomycetaceae; genus Streptomyces. The sequence continues at coordinate 50,808 of NZ_JALGBX010000016.1, forward strand.
CGCGCCAGGATCCGGTCGCGGTGCCGCGGTCTTCGATGAAGTGCTTGAACCGCTTCAGGTCGCCCTTGATCTGGCGGTCGACGAAGCCGAGCTTGTCGCCGATGTTCTCCGCCATCCCCTCCGGGTCGAAGTCCATCATCAGCGTCACCTCCGTGTGGGCCGGGTCGATCGGCCGGAACGTGACCAGCCCCGACTGCTCGGCCTCCCCGCCCACCGTCACCCACGCGACCTTCTGGTCGGGGACCTGCTCCGTAATCTCCGCGTCGAACTCCCGCTCCCCCCGGCGACCTTCGTCACCCAGTGCGAGAGCGTGTCCGTGCGCTGCTCGATCCGCTCCACACCATCCATGAACTGCGGGAACGACTCGAACTGCGTCCACTGGTTGTAGGCCGTCGTCACCGGCACATCAACCTCGATCGATTCCTTCACCTGCGACATCGAGAAGTCCTTCCACCTCGGAAAGCCGTCGGCAGTCGCCGGCCAGGAGTAGCCCTTCCCGCCCGGCCACGCCTGCCCACCGCACCACAGCCACACCACCCGACCGGGGACAGCCGCACAGGCGTGTCCCCGGCAACCGGCCCCACCCACTCTCAGGTAGGAACACCGCACGCCCGATCACCCCACTGCCCAGGCGCGTCAGGTCAGTGCCCGGCTTCTTCCGGGCGGTCGTCCTCGGGCCGCAAGCCGAGCATGTCCAGCAGAACGTTGAGGTCCGCGGTACCGACAGCCCTGGAGGCGACCGCGCGGCGGGCGGCAGCCCGGTCCACGGCCCCCGACCGGGGCAGGAACGCCGACTCATCACAACCGAATGGATCCTTCATTCCACCGATGCCACCACGACCCCGGCGCATCCGCAGCCCCCACTAGTCCAACCACGAACACAGCAGGACGCCGGGCGGTGCCCGACCGCGTCGTCCCACTTGGTGCGCGCACCGCGGTCCCCTCGCATTTCTCCTGTGGCGAAAGAGGCAGTGCCGAGATCAGGTGTGCAGGCGGCTGTTGGAACCGTCCTGGTCGCCGGCGGTGTCGTCGTTGAACCAGTAGTCACCGGCGGCCAGATACCGGAAGGAGTGGACGCCCTTACTGGGCAGCTCGACCGTGACCGCGCGCTTGCCGTCCTTGCGGGTCTTGAGGGTGTGGACACCGGGCTGCCAGCCGTTGAAGTCGCCCACCACGCTGACCGGGCCGGGCGGAGTGTCCGCGGGGAGGACGAAGGTGACCTTGGTGTGGTCCTTCTTCAGAATGCGCTCCAGCATGAAACGGGGGCTCCTGACCATTGCAGCAGGTGTGACAGGGGCGCCCATCGTCAGTCCTGGACGCGCCGGGCCGCGCTCCGGCGCCCGGACACTTCCCGGACATCACCCGCCCACCAACCAAAGTGACGCAAATGATGCATCTTGTCACTCTGTGTGTCAGCTTGGTGCGGAGAGAACTTCAGCCACGCGTCACTGAGGGAGTCACCGTCATGGGCGGTAAGCAAGACAAGCACCAGCAGCAGCCGGGCAAGGGCCGTGAGGAGCAAGACTCCGTGGAACGCACCGGCCAGGATCCCGTCCACCCCGGATCCGGGGAGCGCGCCTGGGGCAAGAGCCCGGAGGAGATGAAGCGCCGCCGCGAGGGTGACACGGCGCGCGAGCGCGCCGGCGACGAGATGCGCGACGAAGAACTCTGACCACAGTCAGAGCCGTCACGCCCACGCACACAGGACCCGGCCAGGCCCGACAGTCACCGGCCGGGTCCTGTCATGCGCCCCGGCACCACGGGTGTGGGCACCCCCGTGCCGGCGCCTCGCTGGACCGGCACCGAGTTGCCACTGCGGCGAACACCATGTCGGCGCGGACACTGCCCCGCTGCGGCGCAGCGAAAGATCCGGTCACCGGCAAGGACACCTCCGTCGACCAGGCCGCGATCGGCCCCAACCCCGCCGGACGCACCACAGGCTCCACGGCCGGTGCGGGCACGGTGCTCTTGCGGACCACGGGCGCGGTCGCCTCCGGCGGGGGCTGCAGGAGCGCGGCCAGGGTGTCGGTCATCTTCCCCGTGTGCTTCGCACCCGAGGCAGCCGCCGCCTTCGCCACACCCCCCATCTCCCGCACGGAACGGCCCAGGACGACCGCGGCCGCCTCCAGCCCCGACGGCGTCAACGACCACAGCTTCTCCGTGATCCGCCGGCCATCAGCCTCCAACCGCGACGTCCACCTCGCCGATGTCCGGGCTCTCCAGGCGGAGCCGTTCGGCGGCCTGCTGCGCAAGCGCCTGGACGTGGACGCCCGTCGGCCGGGCCGGGGGCGGACGAGCGGATGCCGCCGGAGCCGCTGGGGCAGGTCAGGTCGGCACATCACTGAGAGTCCCGTGTGCGGGGTCCGTGCACTGGTGACGATCGGTTGATATGGGCATGATGCAGCCACACGGTCCGGTGACGACAGAACGGGGGGGAAGACGTGAATGGCGGGCTCAGGCGCAACCTCAGACGACGAGCGGACGCATTCTGGTACTCCCTCGATGCGCCTCGGACGTTCGTGCTGGTGGGTGATGTGGCCCTGCTGCTGTGTGCCGTAGCAGGGGTCGTGTACTTCTGGCCGCGGGAAGTGACGCTCGCTGGGTATGCCGTGCTGCAGGTGGCTTGCCTGTTCTGCCAGGCCGTGACCCTGGCACCGGCGGTGTGGGACGGTGTCCCCGACCTCCATCACAACGCGACACTGGCCCTGGTGGCGGGTATCGGGGTTTTCGGCGTGCCCGCAGCGATGATGGCGGTGTTCCTCACGGGCAACGCGGACGGGCCCCCGTTGGCGGCCGTACTCATGGCCGGAACCGCTCTGTTGATGGCGTGCGTAGCGGGACTGATCAGCGGAACATTCCTCTCCAGCCGGGACGGGACGGGTGCGAGGGGTACCGGATCCACCGGTCACAGCGGTGACGAGAGCGTCGAAGACTTCGGTGGCGGCGGCGACTGAGCAGCAGAGCCGTTCCGACTCTCCTGCCGGATCGGCTCCCACCCGCACTGGGGTGAGGGGGACCCGGGCCGGACGGAGTACGCGGCTGCGGCAGGCCGCTCAGGGGAGATCTCCCGCGCTCCTCCCGTCACCGACCTGCGGATACGCCAACGGCCCAACCCAGGACCAGGCTTCACAGCGGCTGCAGGCGGGTCTCGTTCGTGCGGCACCACCGCAGCGCTGTCCGAGGGTGGCGCCGACCCCGGCGCGCGGGGCGGTGGATCAGGATCACCTCCCGGGCTGTCTCCGGTCGCGAGCGCGTCGACGAGCTCGTCGTGGGTCATGGAGGAGCGGCCGGGCACGTGTGCGGCCTTCTTGTAGAGCTCGGCTTTCGTCAGACCTGATGCGCCTCTTCGCGGTCGGCGCCTTCTTCAGACCGCCCGCCGCGTTCGCTCAGCGGAACCTCAGATCCGGATAACGATCCGATCACCGAACCTGGCGAAATGCGGCAAACCGGCCACCAATGTGACGTGGGCCACTAAAGATCACGTAAAGACCGTGCTAAGAATGCGCAACTCCGCTTCCGGCCCACCCCTCGCCGGACCTCGGAGCGCCGGCACGCACCGGCTTTGCACGGCCAGGGAAGTCACGGTCCGAGTCCGCGGACCGGGCCAGCCAGGGCCATCGATCGGACAACGGATTTCGCTCCATGCCCGCCCGCACTCACACCGTCGCACCGCACTGCGCCGGTTCTGCGCCATCGAGGTAAAGCCTGATGTCACTCGACACCATCACCACCTCCGTAGACGAAGCCGTCAGCGGATTCTTCGAGCCCATCGCCAAGTGGCTCGGAGACATCGTCTTCTACTCGGTCCCCGTCAACGGGACACAGATTCCGCTGATCGTGGCCTGGCTGGTCGTGGCCGGTCTGGTCTTCTCCGGCTGGTTCGGCCTGGTGCAGATACGCAAGTTCCGCCTCGCGGTGAACGTGGTGCGCGGGAAATACGACGAGGACGGTTCGGCGGGTGAGGTCAACCACTTCCAGGCCCTGACCGCGGCCGTCTCCGGCACCGTCGGCCTCGGCAACATCGCTGGTGTCGCCGTCGCCGTCTCCATCGGCGGTCCGGGCGCGACGTTCTGGATGATCCTCTGCGGCCTGCTCGGCATGGCCACGAAGTTCGTCGAGGTCACCCTCGGCGTGAAGTACCGCGAGGTGCACGCCGACGGAACGGTCTCCGGCGGCCCGATGCACTACCTGCCCAAGGGCCTGGCCGACCGCTTCGGCGCCAAGGGCCTGAAGCTGGGCAAGGTGCTGGGTGTCCTCGCCTCGGTGATGATCCTCTTCTTCGGCCTCTTCGGCGGCAACCTCTTCCAGGTCAACCAGTCCTACGCCCAGCTCGTCTCCGTCACCGGCGGCGACAGCGGCCTGATGGGCTCCTCGGCCGGCGCGCTGTTCTTCGGCATCCTGATCGCCGCCCTGGTCGGCGTCGTCCTGCTCGGCGGCATCCGCTCCATCGCCTCCGTGACCAGCAAGCTCGTCCCGGCGATGGCCGGCATCTACATCGTCGCCTGCCTCGTGGTCATTCTGGTCAACGTCTCCGCGGTGCCGTCCGCGCTCTCCTCGATCATCGAGGGCGCCTTCAACCCGCAGGGTGTCGCCGGTGGTGTCCTCGGCGCGCTGATCGTCGGCTTCAAGCGGGCCGCGTTCTCCAACGAGGCCGGTCTCGGCTCCGCCCCGATCGCGCACTCCGCGGTCAAGACCAAGCACCCCGCCAGCGAAGGCCTGGTCGCCCTGCTGGAGCCGTTCATCGACACCGTGGTCATCTGCACGATGACCGCCCTGACGATCGTCATCGCCAACCCGGCCAGCTGGGGCGAAGCCCGCAAGGGCGAAGGCCCGGGCGGCGTGACCATCACCTCCGACGCCTTCGCCACGGTCCTGCCCTGGTTCCCGTACATCCTCACCATCGCGGTGATGCTGTTCGCCATCTCCACCGTGCTGACCTGGGGCTACTACTGCATGAAGGCGTGGACGCACCTCTTCGGCCGCAGCAAGACCAGCGAGCTGACCTTCAAGGTCTTCTACACGCTGTTCGCGGTCGCCGGTTCGCTGCTCACCCTGCAGACCCTGATCGACATGGCCGACGCGGTGCTCTTCATGCTCGCCGTCATCAACATCATCGGCCTGTACCTCCTGGCCCCCGTGGTCAAGCGGGAGCTGAACAACTTCCTCGAGTTCGTCCGCCGCCGCGACGCCGGCCTCGACACGGACACCGAAGCGGACGAGGACGACGACCAGGAGCTGGTGAAGACCACCGTCTGACCGCCCCCGCGGCCCGACTCCTGAGCGGGCTCGTACACACCTCGCGCCTTGGTGTGTACGAGCCCGCTCGCATGCGTTCCTGCAGGTCAGGACCCCTCTAGCGGGATCCTGACATCTCCCCTAGGGTGTAAGGAACGCGTCAAGGGGGCGGCTGAGCCGCCCGGGACGCGCGGTGTGCCGGGAAGTCTGGTCGGCGTCCTAGGGGCCGTATGCCCATCTCCAGTCGACGCCCCGGAAGGCCCCTCACCATGAGCAGCCCGCGCCCTCGCATCGTCTTCGGCCTCATGCCGTGGCCCGAACGCCAGGCCATCGCATCCGCCCTGCGCACCGAGACCGTCGGCGGCCTCGTCCTCCTCGCCGCAGCCGTCATCGCGCTGATCTGGGCGAACAGCCCGCTGGGCGACGTGTACGAGGCGATACGCGACTTCCACTTCGGCATACCCGCCCTCGGCCTGGACCTCTCCGTCGGGCACTGGACCGCCGACGGCCTCCTCGCGGTCTTCTTCCTCGTCGCCGGCATCGAACTGAAGCGGGAACTCGTCGTCGGCGAGCTGCGCACCCCCGCCACCGCCGCCCTCCCGGTCATCGCCGCGGTCTGCGGCATGGCCGTACCGGCCGCGCTCTACGCAGCAACCGCTTGGGCGGGCGGCGGCAGCCTCGACGGCTGGGCCGTCCCGATGGCTACCGACATCGCCTTCGCCCTCGCCGTCCTCGCGGTGATCAGCACCCACCTCCCGGCCGCGCTGCGCGCCTTCCTCCTCACCCTCGCCGTGGTCGACGACCTCGGCGCCATCCTCATCATCGCGATCTTCTTCACCAGCGACCTGAACCTCTGGGCCCTCGGCGGAGCCTTCGCCGGACTCGCCCTCTTCTACCTCCTCCAACGGCTCCGCGTCCGGGGCTGGTGGTGGTACGTGCCGCTCGGCATCGCGATCTGGGCCCTCATGTACAACGGCGGTGTCCACGCCACCGTCGCCGGGGTCGCCATGGGCCTCATCCTGCGCACCACCCGCGACAAAGACGAAGAGGCCTCCCCCGCCTCTCGCGTCTCGCACCTGCTGCACCCCTTCTCCGCCGGAGTCGCCGTCCCCCTGTTCGCCCTCTTCGCCGCCGGCGTCAGCATTTCCGGTCCCGCCCTGGCGCAGGTGTTCACCAGCCCCGAACCCCTAGGCATCGTCGTCGGCCTCGTCGTCGGCAAGGTCATCGGGATCTTCCTCGGCACCTACCTGGCCGCCCGCTACACGAAGGCACAGCTCAACCCCGACCTGGCCTGGGCCGACGTCCTCGGCCTGTCCGTCCTCGCCGGCATCGGCTTCACCGTGGCCCTCCTAATCGGTGAACTCGCCTTCCCCGGCCAGGCAGTCGGCGAACACGTCAAAGCCGCCGTCCTGATCGCCTCCGTCACCGCAGCCGTTCTGGCAGCCGTACTGCTGCGCCGCCGCAACAGCCTCTACAAGCGCCTCTACGAGGAAGAGACCGTCGACGCGGACGCCGACGGCATCCCCGACATCTACCAGCGGGACGAGGTCGCGTTCCCCGCCCGTCATCCCCACTGACCACATCGGAGAGACGGCACCATGGCGATCACCCTGCTCGGCATCGCCATCGTGGTGGCGGCCCTCGCCATCAGGACGGCAATCGCCGAAATCCGTCAACCCGGCAGCGGACGCAGCCAGTGGAGGTTCCTCACCAACCCCCGAGCCCTCACCGCCCCACTGCTCGGCCTCCTCGGGTGGACGACAGCGAGACCCGCCGCAACGGCCTGGGCCATGCTCGCCAGCCCGCCGCGCCTACGCCACCGCACGACAGCGACGCCACCCGACCGGGACGCCGTGTCGGTGCGGAGGGCTCGGGCTACTTCTGGCTCAGGGGTAGTGCGATGTCGAAGACCTGCGTGGTGGCGGGGAAGGCGCCGGTCTCGGTTGCTTGCCCGGTCAGCGGGTTGACCTTGTAGAAACGGTAGGAGCCACCCGTCGAGAGGGCAGCGAAGCCCTGGTTGGAGCCGTCCCTGGGTGAGAAGTAGATGTCGAAGCCCGCGCTGGACCCCGCGTCGACGCCGAGACTGCCGGTGGGGGCGAGGGTGCCGGAGTTGGCCGGGGACTGCAGGACGACGCGATCGCCGATCGTGTCGATGTCGAACAGGCTGGTCGCGGTCGCCGCATCGAGGTCGTTGTTGGTGTACGCGGCGCCGGTCACGCCGAGCGCTGGGGTGGTGGCGGGCGGGGTGGTGAGTGGCGTGTCGGCGAGGGTTCCGCCGGTGGCGACGTTCACGTTGTGGCGCAGGTTCTGCCCGGTGTCGCTGATGATCCGCAGCCGGTCGGCGGCCGGGTTGAAGTCGACCCCGAAGACGGTGCCCTCAAGGGTGATGCTCAGCTGGGAGACCTTCGTCGCGACGGTGTTCGAGGTGTCGATGGTGTAGACGCCGCCGGCGTTGCCGACGCCGTAGAGCAGGCCGTTCTGAACGCGGTAGTCGATCCCGACCAGCGCTGTGTCGCCGGCGAGACCGGTGACGGTCCCGGTCGAGGAGACCTTGTCAGGATCACTGGTACGGAACTGCACCAGACGCTGATCTTCGGTCAGGCCGGTCACCTTCAGACCGTTACGACCGGGATCGTGTTGATCGTCGTCCGCGGCCAGCGCCGGACCAGCGGCGGACAGGACGGCGGTGAGCGCCATCACGAGAACTGTCTTGCGCATGGGATCTCCATCGAGTCGAGGCACCGCACAGCCGGGCACCGCAGATACGACGAAACCGGCGGGGCACCAGTCGGGCACGTCGAGCGCGGCCACATGGCTGCATTTCCCGCTTCACCCGGGGACGTCGGGGAAGTGACCCGTCCGGGGCACGCGCGTAGTGATGCGATGTGGTGGGATCCACGCCATCGTGGATAGCGCTTGGCTTCGGCAGCGTGCGATGCCAAGCATCGAAGTGCTGCGAAGGCACTTAGCAAGTCACCAGGGGGCGCGGCAGACCCTGCCGGGTAGCGATCACCGGTACGGCCCGCGAAACGCTCGCCGCCGAGCTGAAGACCGCCTACGAGTACGGAGCCTAAATCCGGACCCTCGCCGCCAGCGCCGGTTGCTCCTGCGACTTCATCCACTGCAGTCTCACCGAATCCGGCGTCACCCTGCGCGGCCGAGGCGGAGCCGCCCGCACCCCGCACGCCTGAGGAGCAGTCGCGCCGCTCCCGGCAGAAGATCCGGCTCTACGAGCGAGACGGCATGGACGCGGGCCAGTTCGGCCGATGTCAGAACTGCGCCGGGTCGCCGGATACCGGGGGTCCGGGGGGCGGCCGTGGTCCGCAAAGCTGGTGGGCCCGCGAGGCTGGGGCCTGGCGCCGAGAGCTGCGAGGCCCCTGTTTTCGCGTCCGAGGCGCTCAGCGGTTCTCTCAAGCCGTGTTCCCACGAGAACACTCGTCGAGGCTGATGCAGGCTGGGCCAGTCGGGGAACCCGCTGGGCAGAGAGAAGCACAGGTCAGGGGCGGTGCGTGGAGCCCACTGTGCAGGAGCTCAGGGCACCCAGGCTGCCGCAGTGGATCCTGCTCCTGCCGGTCCCCCTCCTGACCATGGCCGCCGCCACATGGCGACGCTCCGGACACGAGCGCCCTCCTGTTGGCCCCGCCCACTGCCTGGATGTACGACGCCGACCGCGCGTCGGCTTCCGGTGCCAGTTCTTGGGTGATGTTTCAGACGCTGTCGTGGGGCGGTGGCGGGGTGTCAGGACTCCGTCCGAGGGCGTTGCCAACTCTGCGGCGGCGCCTGCCCAGATATCCGGCGAGGAGTAGTGCGGCGAAGAGGACAGTAAGAGGGGCCGGGCCGACGAAGTCCAGAGTGTCGGCGATCGCGCGCTGGACGGCTCCGGCGGCGTCGATGACCGGGTCCTGGGCGGCGGGGTCGCGCTGGACGCGGATCTCGTACCAGCCGTAGTACGCCACGTACGCGCCGACAAGGAGCAGCAGTGCGCCGCCGATCCGGGGTGCGAGGGCGCCGGCGCGGCGCAGGTGGGTGGCGGCGGTGGTGCGGGTGAGGGCGACGGTCAGGGAGGCGACGCCGACGATCAGGCCCATGCCGAGGGCGTACGCGGCGAAAAGGAGAACGCCCTCGGTGGGCGAGCCGCTACGGAAGGCGGAGACGACGATGGCGAGGAAGGGTGCGACCGTGCAGCCCAGCGAGGCGGTCGCGTACGCCATCCCGAACAGCGCCATGGAGGGGACCGACCGGGTGAGGGTGGGGGCCCGTCGGAGTTTCGGTGCCAGGGCGGGCAGTTGGCGGCCGATCAGCAGCCAGGCTCCGGCGGCGGCCATGAGGATGCCGAAGGCGATGGTGAACCAGGGCAGGTGTTCCTGGACCTGGCCCGCAACGGGCTGGATCGCCAGGCCGAATACGCCGAAGAGAGCGGCGAAGCCGACAGTGATCGAGGCAGTCGCCGTCAGTGCGCGGCCGATGGCGACCGTACGGGTGGGGGAGTCGTCGCCGAGGACGAGCAGCGACAGATAGGCGGGGAGCAGGGCTAAGCCGCACGGGTTGACGGCCGCGAGGATGCCAGCGGTGAGCGCGAGGGCGAGGGGCAGGTCGGACATAGTCAGTTCAGCCGGTCAGTCCGGCGACCTTCTCGGCCAGCCCCTTGCCAGCGGGCAGGACGCCTTCGAAGACGGTCTTGCCGTCCTTGTCGAGGATGACGTATCGGCTCTGCTCGGTGACCTTGAACCGCTTCCAGACCTCGCCCTTCTCATCGGACAGCTGCGGGAAGCCGCCGGTCTTGGTGTCAGTCACGAAGTCCTTCATCGCGGCGTTCTTGTCCAGACCGGCGACGCCCACGACGTTGGCCTTGCCCGCGTAGTCGGCGGCGACCTTCGCGGTCTCGGCGGCTTGAGCCTTGCACTTGGGGCACCACGGGGCCCAGAACCACAGCACGGTGGGCTTGCCCGCGAGGGTCTTGGCGTCGAAGGGCTTGCCGTCCACGGTGGTGCCGGTGAAGTCCAGGACAGCAGGTACCTGGGCGCCGGAGGCGCCGGACTTGCCCGGGTCCGAAGGCGCGGGCGACTGCGCGGATGTGGTCGATGGCGCTGCGCCCGCGCCGGTGCCCGCGGTCGAGCCGTCGTCCGCCGCACACCCCGTGGCGGAGAGCAGGACGGCGGCGAGTACGGCCGGGGCGAGAGTGCGGGGGCGCATGTCGACTCCTGTGTGTTCGGGATGGGGCCGGGAGCGACTGTAGGGCCGTCTTCGTGCTGGGTGGGGGGTGGCGGCCTTACGGTTTGGTGACGTCAGCCCACCGCGTCGCGCAGCCGGTCGGCGACGAGGACGGGCACGGTGACCACGGGCGAGGCGGAGCAGGCCCTGGTCGGCGTACTCGTGCAGCACCTTGGTGCAGGTCTCGCGCGAGGTCCCGGCGAGCGCGGCGAGCTGCTCGTGGGTCAGTGCGATCTGGGGGTGTCGGCCGCCCGGGCGCAGCGGGTTCGCCGGGGGCTGGGCGCCCGCCAGTATCGTCAGGGTGGTCGCGATCCGCTGGGCCACGCTCTTGAACGCGCTGTCGGACAGACACTGTTTCAGGTCGGCCAGGCGGCGGCCGAGGATCTCGGTGATGCGGGCCGCGATGCGCGCGTCGGTCAGCAGCTGGTGCACGTCGGCGCGAATCATCACATACACCGTGACGTCGTCGAAGGCCTCGGCGTAGCTGTCGGACATGTGCTGTCCCAGCAGCACCATCTCCCCGAAGATCGTGCCCGGAGCGATGATCCCGGTGGTGAGGGCCCGGCCGTCGGCGGACACCCGGAAGACGCGGACGCGGCCCCGTTTGAGGATGAACAGCACTTCGCTGGGTCGGGGCGTACGGGATCTGGCCCGCGCCGTACGACTTCATGGGGGCCGCGGCGGCGATGGCCGCCACCTCTGCGCGGAGAGGTCGCAGAGGATGTTGACGTCGGCCAGGCGCCAAGGCTGGTCCGTATCGTCAGCGGTCATGGCGTGTCTCCCTTCGCGTCGTCCCGGTGCCCAGTGCGGGGGCGCGGCGCCCCACGCCGGGCTGCCCAGCGCGTCCGCGCTGTCGGCCAGACAGTGGGGCACGGCGTCACCGCCGCCCCAGATGCGACGCGTATCGGGGGGTGCGGGTTTCATCCTCCGGCCGTACGACTGCGCGGCCGGCCGTCGCGCGGGCGATCGTGGCGAAGGCCAGACCGGCGAGGAGCCCAAAGACGAGGTGGGCGCCGAGGCTGGAGGCGCTGAATTCGTTCCAGTCGAAGACGGGCATGCCCATGTTGGCCGACATGATCCACAGGGCGCCGAAGGTCCACCATGCCGCGCCGTAGGCGAGACCGAGGACGGCGGCGGGCAGGGGGCTCCGGGCGAAGGGGCCGAGCAGCGCGCCGAACCTGATGCCCGCGAACAGTGCGATGGACAGGTGGATCAGCCAACCGGCGAAGGCGTTGGTCGTACCGAGCAGCCCGGCCACCATCGTGATCATCGCGGTGTCCATCACGGGACGGGACACCGACATCCAGATGCCCATCCCCACGCCGCCGACCAGTCCTGCGGCGGCCCCCCAGACCGTGTGGTCCGGGATGACGGCTGTCCTCGCGTAGGCCCGCAACGCGCTGGTCATTGCATATCGCCGATTTCTGGCTTCGGATTCCCTCGTCCTCGGGGCGACGTGAGTAAGCGGGGTGGGCGCCAGTATGAAAAACGCTTACGTACCCGCTGGTAGATCGCCCGGCGCCGTGCGGGTCATCGCTCACACTCAGTGTAGGGCCGGAGTCGCCACCTTCCGCCTATACCACACGGCGCCGGACGCAGTGCATCCAGCCGGCCGCGTGGGCGGTGCACGCCTCGGAGGACTGGACGCGGTCGGCCAGGCGCGGCAGGGGGCCTTTCGCCGACCGGTTCGCGTGTCAATGACACTGGACACCTCCGAACCACCAAGAGGCCCTGTCCTCATGCACCCATCACCTCGAGATCATCCGATCCAGAACCCTGTTTCAACCCCAAGCTCGGCGATCGGCATGAATGCGGATAGATCGCCCAATGGGGGCCGTTCGTTTTCGGCAGGCCCTGGCCCTTGTCTGGCGGGAATCGGATTCAAGGGGAGGCGTTTCATGGGACGTGGATGGGTGACGAGCAGGCCGGTCGTTCTCGCTGTTGCGGTGGTCTCGGTCGCGGTGATCGGTGTGGGCTTGTACCTGTTTCAGCCGTGGAAGCTGTGGCAGGACGAGACCGTGCGGGAGGCTCTGCCTTCCACGGCCGCCACCGCGTCGCCCGGGCCGTCCCAGACGAGCCCGGGTCCGACGCTCTCTGCGCCTGTGGGCCCTCAGACGGTCTCTGCGGGGCAGCTGATCAGTCATGAGCACACTACGACGGGCGCGGTGAAGATCGTCCGTCTTGCGGATGGTTCGCACACGCTGCGGCTGGAGAACCTCGACACCAGCAACGGACCTGACCTGCACGTCTGGCTCACGGATGCGCCAGTGAAGGAAGGCAAGGCGGGCTGGGAGGTCTTCGATGACGGCAAGTACGTCAGCCTGGGCAAGCTCAAGGGCAACAAGGGCAACAAGGGCGACCAGAACTACGTTCTTCCCGCGGATGTTGACCTCTCGCAGTACACGAGTGTGAGCATCTGGTGCGACCGCTTCAATGTCTCCTTCGGTGCCGCGGCACTCGCGAAGGCCTGACGGCCTGACGGCAGGCGTCCCGCCGAAGCGCGCCGGCGGGCCGCTTTGTCGATCCCCTCGTTTCGTGGAGACCTCCTCCTTGCAGCCCGTCCCATGGTGAGGCCGGCCCGGTACCCGTGTTCGAGTCGATCGGCGGACCCGAAGGAAGGGTTGTTGGGAGCGAGCCGATAGCGCCGTCGGTCGCTCCCTCGCGGGCGATGGCCGCGCCGGATTGCCGCGTACGGTTTGGCCTTCGGCAGGTCGATCCTCAGGCCCGCAGCGCGCGTCGCAGTCGGCGTCCGAGGACCTCGACGGTGAGGCTGAGCGCCAGCGAAGCCAGCAGGATGCCTGCGACGACGGGGAAGTCGAAGGCCGCAAGGCGTTCGCTGAGGAGTCGGCCCAGGCCTGCGGCGCCGACGACGCCGACGACGGCGGTGTCGCGCACGCAGATCTCGAACCGGTACAGCGTGTAGGTGACGAGGTGATGGGCGGACGGGGGCCCGACGGCGAGCATGGCGGAGACCGTCCGGGGCAGGCCTGCGTTGCGCAGGGAATCGCGTGGCTGGAGGTCCATGGTCTCCCAGGCTTCGGCGACGAGCCTGCCGAGGATGCCGCCGGTGTAGACCCCCAGCGCCAACGCGCCGGGCAGTACGCCTGGGAAGAGGGCCAGGAGTGCGACGACGGCCCACACCGTCGGCGGCACCGACCGCAGCACCAGGAGCAGCAGCCGGGCCACCCCCCAGACGCCGGTCCGGGCCGCGGCCGCTGAGGCGCGCCGGTCGGCGCGTGGGCGGCTTGCCCAGGGGCCCACGACCAGGGTGATCGCGATTGCCACGAGCATGGCGAGGACGGCCATGCTCACCGTGTCGAGGGCGGCGTCCGCCAGTACCCGCCCACCGCCTGCGGGGAATGCGGGGGGCCAGAGGTCCGTGAGCAGTCGGCTGCTGAGATCCCGGGTGCGGGCCGCGACGATTCCGGCGGGCGAAAGGCCCACCCACCACCACGCGGCCGCGACGGCCGGCAGCATCATGGCCAGGGACCAGCGGGTCGGGCGGGACAGGCCGCGCGGTGTCCGGCTCTCGTCGCGGGTGCGTTTGCGCCCGACTGACCAGTCGGCGCAGGTCACCACCGCGACGTCGCGGCGAACGCGATTGCTCCATAGCTCGACCGCGGCCGCGAGCAGCAGCAGTGCTGCGACAAGCGTCCAGACTTCGCTCCAGTTTCGGGACTGCAGGCTCACGATCAGTTCGAATCCCAGGCCGCCGACGCCCGCGATCCCCAGCACGACCGCGGACCGCAGCGCACACTCCAGACGGTAGAAGGAGTAGGACAGCAGCAACGGCGCTGTCCGGGGAAGAAGGGCGTAGGCCAGCGCGGAACCACGGCGGGCGCCGAGGGCGCGCAGCGCCCGCAGCGCCGTGTCGGGCACGGCGTCGAAGGTCTCCCCGAAGACCTGGGCGCTCTGCGCGCCGAAGGGCAGGGCGAGAGCCAGGACGGCGACGAGCGGGTCGAGGCCGAAAATGCTGACGAAGAACAGCGCCCACACCAGCTCGTGGACCGAGCGAACCGTCACCAGCAGGCCGCGGAGCAGAAATCGCCCTGCACGAATGGGCCAAGGCGGCGAACTGCCCCAGGCCACGTCACTGAGAACCAGCCCGCCGATCAGCCCGATGACCAGTGCTCCTGCCGTCCCGAGCAGGGCGAAGGCCAGCGTGGTGGCGGTCGCTTCGAGGACCACCCCGAGGAACCCAGCCTCGAGGGAAGGATGGAGTGCGGTCGCCGCCAGGTCGTCGAGGAGACGCAGACCGCCTCGGTTGACCAGCGCGCCGCCTGACGGCGTGGCGCGGTGGACGGCCCAGACCAACAGGCCGGTGAACGCTGCCAGCCCTGCCAGCCTGCGCAGCGTCACCCGCCGCCCGCTGATGCCCTTCCGCTCAGCGGCGGCGGCCGGCGGTGACGGCGAGCGGACGGGTTGGAGCGTCATGCGAGTGCGTACAGATCGTGCAGTGCCGCGTCACTCACATCGGCCACGGGAGCGTCGAGAACGATCCGGCCGTCGCGCAGACCCACCACTCGGGCACAGTGCTCTCGGGCGAGTGACGGCTGGTGCAGGCTCACCACGAGCGTGCGCACGTGCGACGAGGTGCCGAGCAGGCCGAGGGTCCGTGCCGCGCGGACGGGATCGAGGCTGGAGACGGGCTCGTCGGCTACCACCAGTTCCGGATCCTGTACCAGGAGGCGGGCGATCGCCACCCGCTGCCGCTCGCCGCCGGAGAGGCGTTCGGTGCGCTCGTGGAGCGCCCAGCTCAGGTCGACGCGGGCGAGCGCGTCCCGCACGACGTCGAGCGACCGGGGCCAGACCAGTGAGGCCAGGGCGCGGGGCGTACTCCACTGACCGAGCCTGCCCGCGTTGACGTTGTGCAGCACCCGGACCTGTTCAATGAGAGCAAGGTGCTGGCTCACCGTTCCGATGCGCCGCTGGAGCAGTCGAAGCCGTGCAGCCGACAGGAGCGCCGGGTTCTCGCCGAAGACCTCCACGGTGCCCGTGGTCGGCGTCAGGGACCCGTTGAGCAGGGCCAGCAGCGTACTCTTCCCGGCGCCGCTCGTGCCGAGAACCGCCACGCGCTCCCCGGCGTGGACGGTGAGGTCGAGATCGCGCAGCGCCTCGTGCGAGCCGTAGCTGTGCCCGACCCCGCACAGCCGGAGCACGGGCGAAGCGTTCACCGCAGCAGCCCCAGCTCACGGGCCACATCCTCGATGCGGTCGTAGGCGGAGTTCTCAGTCCGGACGAACGCCTGCGCTCCGAAGAGCTTGAGAATCTCCGCGTCCTGGGAATCCCTGGCGTCGAGGCCCAGGAGCAGGTCGAGCACCTTCCGCCGGGTACCGGCACCGAAGGTCTCGTCGAGATCCGGACGCGCCAGCCAGTGGTAGTCGGCATAGCCCGGGGTGCGCCACAACTCCGTCACTCCGCTCGGGTCGATCCCACCAGCGGTGGCCCTCGCCTTCCACACCTGCTCGTTGACGGCCCCGACCTCGAAGCTGCCGGTGGCGACCGCCTCGATGGTGGCGTCGTGCGAACCGGAGAAGCCCGGTGACCCTCGCAGGTCGCTCAGCTCGAGTCCCGCCTTCCGCATGAAGAACTGCGGCATGAGCCGGCCCGAGGTGGACGTCTCGCTGCCGAAGGTGAGGGTGTGTCCGGCGAGAGAGCGCAATCCGTCGATCGTATCGAAGGGCCGCAGACCGGAGTCGGCGCCTGCGATGAAGACACTGTGGAAGTCGGCATCGATGTCACGCTGCGCGAGAGCGGTGGCACCGGGCACGCGTACGCGTGCCTGGACGCCGGTGAGCCCGCCCATCCAGGCCAGGTGGATGTCGCCGATCTCAAAGGCGCGCACCACCGCGGTGTAGTCGGTGACGGGCCGGTAGGCCACCGCGAGGCCGGTGGCGTCGGCGAACCGTTCCGCGACCGCCGGGTAGAGCCGGTTGAGGAGTTCGGGGTCCTGGTCGGGGATGGCGGAGATACCGAGCCGTCGGGTATCCGAACCGCTCCCGCCTCCGCTGCCACATGCGCTCAGCACCAGCGTCGCACCGGTGCCGAGGAGGAAGGTACGACGGGTCAACGGCTTCCTGGGCATTGCTTTCCCTAGCGTCAGGCGGATGGTGATCGCGCTTTCGAGATCAGTCGAGGGGTGAGGATCGGTACCGAGCACTGGGGACCGCGAGGGCGACCACGGCCATGGACAACAGGAAAGCCGCCCGGCCCAACTGAACGGTGGGAGCACCGGATGGCTCGCCGCGAAGGAGGTGAAGTGGTCGGGCCCGCTGTCGGACTGCTCTCCGGAGCCCGGGGGACGCTTCCACTCGACGTTTGTACAGCCACATCAGGCCGAGCAGGACGCGGAGGAACACCGCGGCGGCGGCCTGCCCGCGGGGGACGTCGTCGGCCGCGGGAGCGAAGAGCCAACGGACGAGATTCTTCCCCCCGGGCGCGGTCGCCATCGGTGTCTCCTTCATCTGCGGTGGACCGGCGAGTCCTGCTCAGGCACAGCGGAAGACCTCACGTCCCGACCGGGCGGCGGCGTCCTGCACGGCGAGGGTGTCGCGCACGACGCCGAAGACTTCGGACAGCGGCAGCGGGGCATCGGCGATCCGCAGGTGCGGGTTGGTGACGGCCACCGGGTGCCACCAGGCGCCGTCAGCGGTGAGAGTCGGCTCCGGCTCGAGGCTCTCGAGGGAGACGTGCACTCCCTCGGTCGCGAAACCTTCCTGGGCCACGGGGCGGATGACACGGTCCACCGGAGCGATCCCGACATCGTCCAGGCGCCGGTGCAGCGCGTCGACACCCTGCGGGTCCTCGTCGTACAACGTGGCGGCCACCCGCACCCGGAATCCGAGGGAGCGGGCCAGCGCGATGCCGTCCATGGCCCTCGACCACGAGCCGGCACCCCGCTGCCGGTCGTGCAGCTCGGGCGTGGCCGAGTCGAGGCTGATCTGCAGCACCACGTCACGGTCCAGGTTCTCCAGAGTGTCGCGGCGGCTGCCCCTAGCGAAGATCATGCCGTTCGTCAGGACGGTGCGGTCCAGGCCGGCGCCGGCGGCCACCAGGGCACCGAGCTCGGGGTGCATGAAGGGCTCGCCGCCGGTGAAGAACACCTCGCGGCCACCCTGGGGGAGGAACTCGGCGAAGACCGCGGTGGCGACCGCCGGATCGAAGCGCCGCGCGACGGCCTTCGGAGAGGATTCGGCGCAGCAGTAGACGCAGGCGAGATTGCAGTTGAAATTGGTATAGACCCACAATCGTCGGCCCACCGGTGTCCGCTCGCCCCGGCTAAAGACCGTGTCCGGACCGGCGGACGCACGCGACTTGCTCACGGCGAACCACCACGGACCCTCGGCCGACTCGGCGAACTCGGTGACGACATCGTGCCCGACAAGGTCCGCCCAGGCCGGCAGGTCGGCGACCACGCTGACCTCCGCGCTGCGCACACCGAGTAGCTGCCCGGGCTCCAGACGCCTCATCGCGCGGGTGATCAGCAGTAGCAGACCGCTGCCGCAGTCCATGTCACCGCCGTCGACGAGGGCAGCGACCTCACCGAGGGGATTCGGTGCTCGATCGGGATCAGCCGGCTGAGTCATGTCTGCCACGGTAGCGGCGACACTGCCCGGCGTAGAGCTGATCAGTCACGACGACACGGTCATGTCGTCGTCTGCTTCTGCGAACCGGTCCCCTGGGGTCTATCGTCGGAGCCATGACCGACGGCATGGCGCGCCCCGTAAACGCAGCGGCCCGCGCGACGTTCTGGGAAGAGATCCACCATGGCAAGAACGTCGACGGAGTCTCCTGGTGGCAGTCGGTCCCAGCACTCTCCCTGGGCCTGGTCGACGAGACCGGACTCGGCCCCGACGAGCCGATCATCGATGTAGGGGCCGGATGGTCGACGCTGGTAGACCACCTGGTGGAACGCGGTTACCGCGACCTCTCGGCTGTCGACCTGTCGGTCACCGCCCTGCAGACCGTCCGGGACCGGCTCGGCCCCGCAGGCACGGACGTCGTCCTGACCGTCGCCGACGTACTCGACCTGCGTATGGACCGCACCTACGCACTGTGGCACGACAGAGCCGTGTACCACTTTCTCACCGAACCGGAAGAGCGCGCCGACTACCTGGCGTCGCTGCGGCGCTCGCTGCGATCAGGCGGATGGCTCGTCGTGGCAACGTTCGGCCCGGACGGCCCGACCACGTGCAGCGGCCTGCCGATCGTTCGCTACACCCACGCCGAACTCGCCGACCAGTTCCCCGGCTTTCAGCTCGTCGACACGGCAGGAGAGGAACACCAGACTCCCTGGGGAACCTCCCAGCAATTCACCGCAGTCCTGCTGCGTTGCGCAACCGATACGACCACCCCTCCGGGGTAACGGCACGCTGTCGAGGTTCATGCGGGATCGTGCCTTCCCGTGACGGGAGTGGGGGCGGCGGGGCCGTCGGGTACCGGAGTAAGGCCGAGGGCGAGTAGGCCCACGGCAAAGCCGAGCAGCAGGGCCACCGTGGAACCGTCGCCCCCGAGCAGGTTCGCACCGGTCCAGCCGATCTGCACCAGCTGCAGGACGGAGGCCGCCAGGAAACCCGCCCCAGCCAGGGCGACCAGCGAACGCACCCCCGAGAGGCCCGCTGCCACTGCCGCCGCGGCCAAGAGCAGCAGCACCAGAGTCCCGGCGCCACCCAGCGCGACGAGCCCCCAGGGCGGGCCGTCGGCGATGGCCAGGACGCTGCTCACCGCGGCGCTGATACCCAGGCCGACGGCCGTCCGGCCGATCGCGGATCGTTGAGTCCGCATCTAAGTGCCTCCCTCTCACGATGCAGCGAGCAGCAGCCGCGACAGCCGGCCGCCCCGCTGCCGCCATACGGGGCGCAGGGCGCCGTCCACGCCGTAGGCGCGTCCGGCGGCGGTGGCCAGCAGCGCCAGGTGCACGGCGTACATCAGGAAGTACGACCAGAACCACTCGTGCGGGGTGTTCAGCACGGAGAACAGGATGGCGGTCGTCTGGACCAGTCCGACCGCCGCCCAGAAGCGGGTAGCCAGGCCCACCAGCAGGAACGCGCCCAGGCAGGCCTCGATCGCGAAGGCGCCCCAGGCGAACACCGCGAAGTTCGGAATGATCACATGCTCGACCAGCCACGCCCACGGGGCGAAGACCTCGTTGTCGACCCCTTTCAGGGTCCAGGCGTACAGGTCCTGCGGGGGGTCGCTGTCGTTCCCGAAGTCTGGCGGGCGCTTCCAGGAAAGGTTCTGGATCCACAGCAGGCCGACCGTGATCCGGCAGACGGCCAGCAGCACGCGGGAGAACCGGGACGAGCCCAGCGGCTCCAGGCCGGGGGGTGGGGACCGATGGGTGACGGCCATGCTGAACGACCTCTGATCCAGCTCCAGGGACTCCAGGAGTCATCTGCCTATATCCATCCACTCACGCCGGTACGGGCGCGGCAAGCCGCGGGGGCCTTCTCCCAGGCGAACGGCATCAGCGTCGGCACCCGGGTCTTGTGACCTCCCGGCGCGCACCCGGGTAGCAAGCGCCGTATCGCCTAGGGTCCCGGTATGCGTGTACTTGTCACCGGAGGCGCGGGATTCATCGGCTCGCACGTCGTGACCGCGCTCGCCGCCCGCGGTCATGAACCCGTCGTCCTCGACGCGCTGCTTCCTTCGGCCCACACGGACGCTCCCCCACGGCCTGTCGCCGCCGTGGACTGGATCCACGCGGATGTCCGGGACGGTCAGGCGCTCCTCCGAGTCCTGCACACCGTGGATGCGGTCTGTCATCAGGCGGCCCTGGTAGGTCTGGGTCAGGGCTTCGCCGATGCTCCGGATTATGTGAGCTGCAATGACCTCGGTACCGCCGTGCTTCTGGCGTCCATGGCGCAGGCCGGGGTCCGTGACCTGGTACTTGCGGGGTCGATGGTCGTGTACGGGGAGGGGCGCTACGACTGTCCGCGGCATGGGCGGGTCAGGCCGGGGCCGCGGGCGGCCGAGGATCTCGAAGCCGGGCGTTTCGAGCCCCGATGCCCCGACTGCGGTGGCGAGCTGGTGCCCGGGCTGGTCGATGAGGACGAGTCGGCCGACCCTCGCAATGTGTATGCCGCGACCAAGGTCGCCCAGGAGCATCTGTCCGCCGCGTGGGCGCGGGCGACCGCCGGGCGGGCCGTGTCGTTGCGCTACCACAATGTGTACGGGCCGGGGATGCCGCGCGACACTCCGTACGCGGGGGTGGCCTCGTTCTTCAAGTCGGCGCTCGCCCGGGGCGAGGCACCGCGGGTCTTCGAGGACGGCGGGCAGCGGCGGGACTTCGTACACGTCCGGGACGTGGCCGCGGCGAACGTGGTGGCACTGGAGGCCCTCGCGGGCCGGGAGCGGGAGCCGGGTGTGCTGGCGGTGTTCAACACCGGGAGCGGGGAGGCGCACACGGTCGGGGAGATGGCGACGGCACTGGCCCTGGCGCACGGCGGCCCACAACCCGTGGTCACGGGCGAGTACCGGCTGGGGGACGTACGGCACATCACCGCGTCCTCGCGCCGACTGACCGGTGAGCTGGGCTGGCGGGCAGAGGTCGGTCTCGCCGAGGGGATGGCGGAGTTCGCCCGCAGCCCACTGCGCGGAGGGTGATCTCGAAATGCGACGACCAGCGCCGCGTACTCCCACCGATCGTTGACCGCCGCGGCCTTCTCCTACGCGGCAGCTTCTGTCCGGGCGCCTTGGCCCGTGTCACCGGTACGCCCCGTTCACGTCGCGGCCAGACCGGCAGCGGGTCACGCTGGGATGGCTCGGGGGTCAGACCAGGCCGACCGCGGAGGAGGGACCGGGATGCCGACCTTGCCTTGGATCGCCACGCCGGCCGCAGCCGGCGCAGCGGGGTCGCTTCCGGACGAGGTGCTGGTCCTGGGTTCGCGACTGCTCCTGCGCCGCGCCCGGGACATTCCGCGCTTCATTACCGCCGCCCAGGCCATTCGACGTCAGGTCATGGCGGCCGACGGGGCTCTGGGCCTGTCACTGCGGGCCGAGCCGTTCGCCAAGACGTTCTGGACTCTCTCGGCCTGGCGTGACGAGGACGCGCTGGACTCGTTCGTGGAAGCCCTGCCGCACGAGCGGACCATGAGGGACTTCCACCTCCGGCTGCGCGATCCGGTGTTCGTCACGTGGACTGTGCCCCGCAACGCTCTGCCAGTCGCCTGGTCCGATGCCGTGAGCAGGATCGCCGGGACATGCACCCCGGTGATCCTGAACTGACCAGAATAACTTGGATGTGCGGTTTGGGTGAGTACGGTGAGGGGGTGACCGACCCGGATGCGACGACGGTGGACGTCGTCTTGCCCTGCCTCGATGAAGCCCGCGCCCTGCCCTGGGTGCTGGAGCGCATCCCGCCCACCTGGCGTGCGATCGTCGTCGACAACGGCTCCAGCGACGGTTCCGGCGCGATCGCCTCCGCGCACGGCGCCACGGTCGTCTACCAGCCGGAACGTGGCTTCGGCGCCGCCTGCCAGGCGGGGCTGCTCGCGGCGGAGGCCGAGTTCGTCTGCTTCTGCGACTGCGACGCCTCCCTGGACCCCGGGCTGCTGCCCGCCTTCGTACGGGAGGTGGCCGGCGGGAAGACCGATCTGGTGCTGGGACGACGCCGACCGCAGGGGCACGGCACCTGGCCCCTTCACGCTCGGGCCGGGAACCTGGCCCTGTCCCGGATGGTGCGCCGGCGCACCGGACTGCGGCTGCACGATCTGGGGCCCATGCGCGCCGCCAGGCGTGAGCCGCTGCTCAGCCTCGGCCTCACCGACCGGCGCAGCGGCTACCCCCTCCAGATGGTCGTACGCGCCGCCGACGCGGGCTGGCGGGTCAGCGAACTCGACGTCCCCTACCTTCCGCGGGCAGGGACGTCGAAGGTCACCGGCACCTTGCGCGGTACCTGGCAGGCGGTGCACGACATGCGCGCGGTGCTCTCGGAGCCGCCCACGACCCTCCCGGCGTCCGGTGGGGCGGGTGCGCGGTGACCACCATGCTCATCCTCGCCAAAGAACCGGTGCCCGGGCGGGTCAAGACCCGGCTCACTCCGCCGTACACGCCCCAGGAGGCGGCACTCCTGGCCGAGGCAATGCTCACCGATTCCCTGCACGCCATGCTCGCGGCCCCCGTACAGCGGCGTCTACTGGTCCTCGAAGGCACGCCAGGCCCGTGGCTGCCGCCCGGCATCGAGGTCGCACCGCAGGGGCGGGGTCGGCTGGACGAACGGCTGGCCGCGGCCTTCGGACTCTGCACCGGTCCCGCCGTCCTGATCGGCATGGACACCCCGCACGTCACCCCCGCCATCCTCGGGCCGTCGCTGGCCGAGGACGCGTGGCGGGACTGCGACGCCTGGTTCGGCCCGGCAGACGACGGCGGATTCTGGGCACTGGGGCTCGCCCAACCCGATCCGGCGCTGCTATACGGCGTACCGATGGACGTACCCGACACCGGAGCCCGGCAACGGCGGCGGCTGACCGACGCCGGACTGACAGTGCGCGAACTGCAGGTGCTGCGCGATGTCGACACCGCCGCCGACGCGCTGGCGGTGGCCGCCGAGGCCCCGCACACCCGCTTCGCCAACACCCTGGCCACACTGACACAGGCCGGGCCGCGATGACCACCAACATCACACCGCGACCACGCCCGGCACGCGCCCCGATACGCCGATGCGCCCCTATCCGCCCGACACGACCCCATGACACGCCACGACGGTTCGATGCCGCCCGCCGGTCGTTGGAACGGTGCGCACGTGACGAGGTCCGGTCGGCAAGGACGGCAGCTGCGAATCCGTGATCAACCCGCCTGCCGTCCGCACCGTTCTCCTTCTGGCCGCTCTGACCGCCGTCCTCGTCCTGACCGTCCGCAAGGACGGATACCACTTTGATCCGGCCGGGCTGTCCTGGTGGTACGCGGCGTGCTGGCTGCTGTTCGCCGCGGCGGTGTGGTCGCTGCGGAAGGTACCGTTGCGGCACGCTGTGGCGCTGGTTCTCGCGGGCGGCCTCGCGGTGGTCGCCATCGCGGCTTGGCCGCTCCTCCGCGCACCAGTACCGACTCCTACCGCTACGCCTGGGACGGCCGGGTACAGGCGGCCGGGATCTCCCCGTACGACCACGCGCCGGCCGACCGCGAGCTGGCCGGGTTGCGCGACAGCTGGCTCTTCCCCACCGGCGCCGCGTGCGCGCACCCGGACCTGGCACCCATCCCCGCGCCAACGGGTGAGATTCACTGCACCCGCATCAACCGGCCGCAGGCGCACACCATCTACCCGCCCGTCGCCGAGGGCTACTTCGTGCTCGTGCACGCTCTGTCGCCGCAAGGGGCCCGCCACAAGCCTCTCCAGGCCGGTGGGGCGCTGCTCTCCGTGGCCACCACGGTTGCCCTGCTCCTGGTCCTGCGCCGGCGCGGCGACGTGCGGTGGGCCGCGTTCTGGGCCGGGTGCCCCGCCGTGCCCATCGAGGCGGTCAACAACGCGCACGCCGACCTCCTCGGCGTGCTCCTGGCCGTCGTCGCCCGCCACCGGATCGCAGGCGGTGCCCTGCTGGGCGCGACCATCGCGACCAAGCTACTGCCCGCCATGGTGCTGCCCGGCGCCCTCTCGGGGGTGCGCCGAGTCCGGGACGCAGCTGCCGTACTCCTCCCGGCGGCCGCGCTGGTCGCCCTCGTCTACCTGCCGTACGCCCTGCTGTCTGAGAGGTCGGTCTTCGGCTACCTCGGCGGGTACATCGAGGAGGAGGGCTACGCCGGCTCCCCCTCGAGTACAAACCGTGACGCCCTTCTCCAGTTGATCCTGCCCGACCCTTGGGCTCTGTCCGCCGCGGCGGTCGGCCTGCTGGCCGTCGTTTGGCATGTCCTGCGGCACGGCGATCCCGAACGCCCCTGGAGCGGCGGCCTGCTGGTCACGGGAACGGCTTTCCTGCTTCTGACACCGGGCTACTCCTGTTCGCGCTGCTGCTCGTCGCCTTGGTCGCCCTCGACGGTCGCTGGGAGTGGCTGGGCGCGCAGCGCCCGGCGGATCCACGCCACTGGCGGCGGTCGGCCGCCCAGGTGACGGGCAGTCAAACGGCTGTTCTCGCGGCCCTCTCACACCGCCGGCCAAGGGTCAGGGCGCTGCTCCGCAGGCCATCGGCCCGGACAGGGCCTAGCATCGGGTCATGGCCGAGAACCACAGGGCAGACCCGACCGACCCGGCGGACGAAGCGCCTCAGGACGGCATTGACAACGCGGTCCACGCGGAGCTCACCGCCGTCGCGGAGGCCTGGGCCGCGGCGATCGTCTCCAACGATGCGGCACGGATCGCGAGCTTCATGACCGACGACTGGGCCATCGTCTCGGAGTCCGGCATCGCCTCCAAGGACGACTTCCTCGCGTTCGTCGCCTCCGGACAGCTGACCCACTCGGCTATGGACCTCGTCAGCACGCCCCGGGTCCGGGTGCACGGCGACACCGCGGTCTTCACCGTGCGGATGACCAACACCGCCCATTACGGGGACCAGCGGTTCCACGCCGACGAGTGGACGTCGGATGTGTTCGTGAAGCGGGGCGACCGCTGGCTGTGCCTGCTGAGCCACATCACGGCTGCGGCACCGGAATCGGCAGCGACGTCGTCGACGACGGCCCAGTGAAACCGGAAGGGCGCACCGGAGATCACTGGGGTGGTGTGGCCTCGCCCTGCCAGAAGCTCCACTGATACCCCCAAGGGTCGGTGATCGTGAAGGTCCGCGGCCCGTACGGCTGATCCACCGGAGCGTCCAGCTCCATGCCGGATGCGGACCGGACCAGCTCGAAATGCGCATCGACATCGTCCACGTGCACGATGAACAGGGCGTTCTTGCCTGCGTCGCTCACCCCGCCGCCACTGACCCCGATCTTCGTCACACCCGCATGGATGTCAGCCTCGAACGTCCGTCCTGAATCGTCGCGCCAGCGGATCGCGCCGG
This sequence comes from Streptomyces sp. AP-93, assembly GCF_022808175.1. GTDB lineage: Bacteria > Actinomycetota > Actinomycetes > Streptomycetales > Streptomycetaceae > Streptomyces. The sequence goes on from NZ_JALGBX010000016.1 coordinate 76,184, forward strand.
TAAAGCCGAGGACCCGCTCCAACCAGTCGAGAGCCGCGTCCGCGTCCTCGTACCGCAGGTAAGGGGATACGCCTTCGATCGCCAATGCCATGCTCCTCAGGGCGGGGAGCCGAGACCGCTCCGAGCGGCTCAGCTGGTAGTGAATGATGCTCGACCACCAGGCTGCCGTACGTGGCCGGCGGACGCAGGCGACGGCGGGGCACGTGTCGCTCGCACGGCTGACGTTCGCGTCGACGCCCGGCTCTAGCGCCTCAACATGCGCCAGAAACAGGCTCTTGTGCGCGGGCTCTGGTGGCACGCTCGCTGGTTCGCTCGGGGTCGTGGATGAAGAAGACGCCCTGGACGGGAACTCGATCGTCTTCGTCCAGCGCGATGAGCCGGCCGAGGTGGAGTACGGCGGATCGAAGAAGCTCGAAGGACTGGCGCGAGCACTGGACAACGCGCGGATCTTCCGCGAGTTCAAGAACGACGACCGCGCCGTCCTCCGGGCCGTCACCTCTGGCCTGGGCAGACACGGAACGGCGGCACCCGCCATCGACCGGGCCCTGGCCACCCTGATCGACCTTGCCACCACCCTCAACGAACCCGACAAGATCCAAAACTGGACAGAACAGCTCCAGGCGATCGAACCCACCGGGCCGGAACGGGAACTCGTCGAGAGCGAAATGAGCGATCCCGCCGCCCTCGCCCTCTGGGCCTCCTCGGTGTCGGAACCGGACGAGGAATCGGACGACACCTGAAATCGCTCCGCACCCGCTCAGGCCCCGCTCCGCAGGCGGAGTTCCAGGTCGCGCAGGTCCTTGGTGAGGGAGGAGCGGACCTTCCTCGCCATCAGGGGGGCGGCCAGCCGGTAGTAGCCGCCTCCCCCACCCCGGACCCGGATGCGTGCGAGCGTGCCGTCCGGGTGTGGGTCGAAGCTGTAGGTGACGTGCATCGGCATGGGGCCGGCGACCGAGACCATGTCCAGCAGCCGTTCCGGGTCGTGCCGGGCAACGCGCAGCACGTAGTCGATGCGCTTGGCGAGGAAATACGCCGTGCGGGTGACCTCGGCGCCGACGCCGAACCCGCCCGCGTCCGCTTCCCGGGTCAGCGCCGCCTCGCGGATGCCCTGCGTCCACTCCGCGTCGTGGCGCCAGTCCATCGCGTACGCCGCCACCCGGGCGGGTGCAAGCGGGATCACCCGCTCCGCCGTCACGTCGACCGTCATGCCCGGGCCGCCGGTCAGAGCGTGAAGAAGGGCTGCGGGGTGCCCGTCTCGGCGTACTGCGCGAGCCGGGTCATCAGCTGCTCCCAGGTGCCGGCGCTGTGGGCGAGCGCGGGGTCGCTCTCCGCGAAGCCGGCGTGGCGGAAGTCCACCCGGGTGCCGGCCCCGTCGGGGCCGTCGGTGAGCTGCCAGGTGATGACGGTGCCGTTCCAGTGGGGCGGGAAGGTGCCGACGGACGTCCAGCGGACCTCGTCCTGGTCGGCGCGGTCACGCCGGAGCTGGAAGGGCTCGGGGATCTCGGGGAAGTCGAAGAAGAGGATCTCGTCCTTGCGGTTCACTCCGGTGGTCCACCAGCCGGTGAGGCCCTCGTGGGTGTTCAGCGCCTCGTAGACCGTGGTGCGGTTGGCGGCGATGTCGGTCTGGAAGGTGATTTCGGACATGGGGGCTGCTCCTGGTGCGAGTGGGGGGTGGCGTTCGGTACGCCTTCGCTTTGCTTTAGCTCAGACTAAAATGAATCCTCCCTCGATCGCAAGCTGAAGCGGCGACTAAAATGACGGGCATGGATGCGGTACGAGCAGTTGCCGAGCCCAGGCGGCGGGAGATCCTGCGCCTGGTCTGGGACGCGGAGCTATCGGCGGGCGAGATCGCCGAACGTTTCGACGTCACCTTCGGTGCGGTCTCCCAGCACCTCAAGGTGCTGCGGGACTGTGGCCTGGTTACGCTGCGCCAGGACGGAAAGAAGCGCTTCTACCGCGCCGACCGCGAGGGCATGGGCCCGCTGGCCGACTACCTGCAGTCGATGTGGGCCACGAAGCTCGACGCCCTGGCCGCCCTTGCGGAAGCAGCCGAGCACAGTGAGAAGTCCGAAGGGACCGCCCAGTGAGCACAGACGTAGTCACTCTGGAGCGGCACATCGCCGCCCGACCCGAGACCGTGTTCTCCTTCTTCACCGAGCGCGACAAGTGGCTCGCCTGGATGGGCAAGGACGGCGAATTCACGTTCGAGGCCGGCGGCGCCTACCGGACCAATGTCAGCGGCGACAATGTCGCCGAGGGCCGGTTCATCGAGATCGACCCGCCCAAGCGGATCATCTTCACCTGGGGCTGGGCCGAGGGCGACATGCCGGTACCCCCCGGCTCCAGCACCGTGGAGATCACCCTCGAACCAGTCGACGAGGGCACCCTGCTCCGCCTGACACACCGCGGCCTCCCCTCCCCCGAGGCGTGCGCCGCTCACGCGGAGGGCTGGACCCACTACATCCGCCGCCTCGTGGTCTGGGCGGAAGGCGGCGACCCCGGCCCCGACGACTGGATGTGACCCACCGCCCGCTTCCGGCGCGTACGTAACCGCGCTCACTTACGGTCAGCCGAGCCCGCCGGTGCCGGGAGGCGACACCCTCGGTGATGGCGACCAACAGTCCCATCGTGGCGACGATCACCGACACCATGACAGCCAGGCTGATCAAGTCCATCGTGTCTACGTAGAAGGTTCCAGTACTTTCGGCGGCGAATGCCCGAGCGCCGCGCCACCAGCAGCCCGAGCTCCAGCTCCGTGGAGAGGCCCGCCGATGGCTCGAGCGCCTGCAACCGTTGCTGATGACGGCCTGGTCCGCCCAGAGCCCTGCCGGACCCAGGGGAACCGTGGGTCGAGGGCGGGGCGGATGCGGCTCCCATCGCGGGTCGGTGGCCGAAGCCCCAGGTATGTCAGGTGAGGCCGGCGTCGCGGGCGTGGAGGGCTGCCTGGACGCGGTTGGTGACCTCCAGGGCGGTGAGGATACGGCTGACGTGGGCTTTTACGGTGCTCTCACGCATGGAGAGGTGTGAGGCGATGTCGGCGTTGGTGTCGCCGCGGGCGAGGAGGGTCAGTACCTGGCGTTCGCGGGGGGTGAGCTGTTCGAGCCGGGCGCGGGCGGCGACGGTCTGGGGCTGGCCGGCGTGGTGGTAGCGGTCGATGAGCCGGCGGGCGGCGGCGGGATGGAGCATGGCGGAGCCGGCGGCGACGAGGTGGACCGCGCGCAGGATCTCGGCGGGGTCGGTGTCCTTGAGGAGGAAGCCGTCGGCGCCGGCGGCGAGCGCGTTGTAGACGTATTCGTCAAGGTCGAAGGTGGTCAGGGTGATGACCTTGGGAGGGTGGGGCAGGGTGCGGAGGCGTCCGGTGGCGGTGATGCCGTCCATGCGGGGCATGCGCACGTCGACCAGGGCGACGTCGACGCGGGTGGCCTGCGCCGCTTCGATGGCTTGTAGGCCGTCGGCGGCCTGGGCGACGACCTCGATGCCGTCGTCGCTGTCGAGGAGGTCGGTGAGTCCGAGACGGACGAGGGCGTCGTCATCGACGATCATGGTGCGGATCATGCTGGGGGGGCCGTCCTGTGCGTGCGGATGGTGTCCGTTGGTGTGTGGGGAATGCGGGCGGCGAGCCGCCACGCCCCGCCCCCGGAAGGGCCCGCGTTCAAGTGCCCTCCGAGGGCTTCGACGCGCTCGCGCAGGCCGATCAGGCCGAAGCCGGACGGCGTGACCGTCGCCGGCCGTGTGGCAGCCGGGTTGATGACCTCGACGATGGTGGCGGGTGGCCCGTAGTTGACGCGAACGCTTACCGCAGTGCCGGGTGCGTGCTTACGGGCGTTGGTCAGGGCCTCTTGGACGAGACGGTAGACCGCGAGACGGTGAGCGGCCGCAACTCGGCCCGCACGGCCGGTTACCGTCACCTCAATGCTCTGGCCGGCATGGCGTGCCTGCTCGATGAGTTCGTCGACCTCTCGCAGGGCAGGAGCTGGTGGCGCTCCCACCACATCGGCATCCGGGTCGCGCAATGCTCCCAGGACATCGCGCAGATCGGCGAGCGCGTCGGTGGATGTGGTCCGCAACAGGTCGAGGCGTTCGGCAACGCGAGCCGGGAGAGACACTTTGCGGGTGGCGAGGACGCCGGCGTGCAGGGCGATCAGGCTCAGGCGGTGGGCCAGTACGTCGTGCATCTCGGCTGCGATCGTGGCTCGCTCGGCCAGCCGGGCGGCCTGCTCGCGCAGCTCCCGCTCGGTACGCAACTGTTCCACTTGTGTGGCCAGCGACTCGACCAGGCGGCGCCGGCCACCCGCCCACAGGCCGAGCGCCACGGCCAACAGCAGCAGAAGGCTCGGACCGTAAGCGCGGGGGGCCCACAAATTAAGCACCGGCTCAACCACAGTGTTGAGGGCCAGGGCCGCCACGACCGCTCCGGCGGCTTCCTTGACACGGCCACGGGCGGAGAGGTGGAACAGAGCAACCAGCAGCGGCAGGACCAGCCCCCAGCCTCCCGCCGCGGCCACCGCCACAGCGGTGACCGCCACCGGCCAGCGATAGCGCAGCGCCACTGAGAGACCGGACACCAGCGCCACGGCGACGGGCACCCCTGCGTAGGTGCCGTCGGCCACCGCAGTGGCGTCCTGGACGGACAGTGCGCACACCACCCCCACCAGCAAGGTCTCGGCCCACCACGGCCACCGGATCATGCTCGTTCTGAAGGCGCTCACCTGGGAAATCCTAGGACGTGAACCGTCCGACCGCCCCCGACAATCGGGCGCGGCCACCCCCTACTTTCGTAGCGGTACGCCGCCACCCAAGGACGGATACCCCGACAGCGGCATGCCCATAGCGTCGAAGGCATGGACAACTGGACCACATCGCACGACCGAGTCCTCGCGCAGCGCGACGCCGAGGGCTGGACCTTCCTCATCGAGGCCCTGCGGGACTTCCATACCACCGGAGCCGTCCTCCCAAGCAGCCGCCGCCTCGCGGCCCTACTCACCGACCCGGTCCGTGAACATGGCTCCCGGCCGCTGAACGTCCTGGAAGCCGGAGCGGGCACCGGAGCAGTCACCCGCGCCCTCATCCCCCTGCTCTCCAACGGAAGCCGTCTGGACGTGGTGGAGGCCAACCCCCGCTTCGCCGCCCACCTGCGCCAGCTGGTGCATACACGCCCCTGGCCGGAAGCCGGCGTGCGGCAGGCCCAGGTTCATGAGGCGCTCGTCGAGGAGGTCGGGACCGGCCACCGCTACGACGTGATCGTCTCCGGCCTGCCCCTCACCAACTTCACCCCCGCCCGGGTCGAGACCGTCATGGACCGGTACCTGGAACTGCTCCGCCCCGGAGGGACGCTCACCTACTTCTCCTACCTCGCCACCGGCCCTGCCCGCCGCCTCCTGGCCTCACGCGCCGCGAGCTCCCGCCACCGCGCCGTCGAACAGGTCCTCGACGGCTATCAGCGCCGCCACGCCACCGGCCGCTGGACGGTCTGGGGCAACCTGCCCCCCGCCAGGGTCTGGCACCTGCGCGCCCCCCAACCCGCCACCGCCCTGGCCACGGAACCGGCCCCGACCCGAGTACACCGATGAACACGCTCACCCAGCTCCTCGCCGAGGTACCCGCCCCCGCCGCCTACGCGCTGCTGGCCGCCGCGGTCCTGACCGAGTCCGTCCTGCTGATCGGGACTTTCATCCCCACCCTCACCCTGCTGCTCACCGCCGGGGCCCTGGCTCGTACCGGCCCGCTGGACCTCCCGCTCGTCATCACCGTCGCCGCAGCCGCTGTTGTCGCCGGGGACGCGCTGGCCCACCGCACCGGCCATCTCCTCGGCGGCCGACTGCGCACCGGCCGCCTCGGACGCCGGATACCCGACGCGGCCTGGCACCGAGCCACGGCCCTGATGACCACACGCCGCGGACCGGCCATCCTCATCTGCCGGTTCCTGCCAGTCATCCGGACCCTCGCCCCCCACCTCGCCGGCGCCACCGCCCAGCCCTACCGGACTATCGCCCCCTACAGCGCGGCCGCCGCACTCCTGTGGGCCACAGCCGAAGCCAGCGCCGGATACGCGGCAGCCGCCTCGATCGATCACGTCATCGCCATCGGCGGCACGGCCATCGCCATCACCGCAGCGACGGCCGTCCTCGCCGCCCTGTTGTGGACCGCCCTACGCCGCCACGCACGCAAAGCCACCACCAGCCACCCGCCCCGGGACCAATCAGCGCCCAGCATCCCCACCACCGGCCTGTCCGCTACGTGACACCCTTGAACTCGCCCCGGCTCCGAGTGCCTCTGGGTCACGGTCGACCTGCGAGCATCGCAGATGTGGACATCCCTCCCGCGACGCCCGTGACCGCGCACCTGGCCCATCTACGGCAGCTGCGCCTGGCCAAAGATGCCATGGACCGCGACTGGGCCAACCCTGTCCTAAACCTGGAAACCGTCGCCGCCCATGCCGGCTACTCCCGATTCCACTTCGTACGGGCCTTCAAGGCTGTCTACGGGGAAACACCGGGCCAGTACTTGTCACGACGCCGCATCGAACGTGCGGAAGAAATGCTGCGAACCGCCGACCTATCGGTGACGGAGATTTGCCACCTCGTGGGCTTCCGCAGCCTGGGCACGTTCTCCGCACGCTTCAAACGGCAGACGGGACTCACCCCCACCGCCTACCGCACCCGTCACGTCGGCCGCGGCACCGCACTGATCCCAGGCTGCTACGCCCTGCTCTGGGCCGGCGGATTCCCCCGGAAGAACGACCCGCCGCAGCGCCGCAATTCTGAAGAAGCCCCCTGATCCCCTCCGTGCCTACGGTGGCAGGGCAACCACGAACCCCGACCAGGAGCAAGACATGATCAAGGGCCTTGGCATCACCACCGTCTGGACGCTCGACCAGGAGCGGACCAAGGAGTTCTTCACGAAGAAGCTCGGCTTCGAGGTCCGCACCGATATGGCGATGGGCGACATGCGCTGGGTGACCGTCGGCGCCAAGGACCAGCCCGATGTCGAGCTTGCCCTGATGCGGCCCGACGGCCCCGGCCTCGACCCGGAGTCCGCCAAGGCACTCACCGAGCTGGTCAGCAAGGGAGTCATCGGAGCGGGCGCCTTCCGCACCGATGACTGCCGCGGGGACTACGAAGCCTTCAGCGCCAAGGGCGTGCAGTTCCTCCAGGAGCCCCAGGAACGCCCGTACGGTGTGGAGGCGATCTTCCGCGACGACAACGGCAACTGGTACTCGCTCACCGAGCGCACCGAAGGGCTCGACTTCAGCAAGAGCTGGGGCGACTGCGGCGGCGACCCGGCGTGACCACACACCCGTGCCGTCTCGGATCTGGCCGCCGAGTTCCCCACCCCCAGGCGGCGCTACGGTGTCCTCATCGGCGGCCACCCAGCCCGTGGCGCGTCCGGCCACCGCACGACCCCACAGGAAGTCAGGGACGGACAATGACCGAGCAGAAGCCCTTTCAGGTGGAGACGGCGATCCACGCGCCATTGGAGAGCGTATGGCAGGCGCTCACCGACCCGGACCGGATCCGGGACTGGTTCGGCTGGGACTACGACGGGCTGGACCGGGAGATCCGCCTCATCTTCGTCAACAGCGCCAACTACCTGCCGGGGCACCGGATCGCCCTGGGGGATCCGGGAGACGGTCAGGAGATCCAACTTGAGTTCGACGGGGCACGCACCTTCGTACGGGCGACCCGCCCCGGCGACTTGGCGGTTGCGCGATGGGATGACACCTACGACGGCATTGAGGAGGGCTGGCGCACCTTCTTCGAGCAGCTGCGCTTCCGGCTTGAGCGGTATCCCGAGCAGCGCCGCCGCACGATCCACCTGACCGGAACGGCGGTCCCCGCCGCCGTCCGGGAGAGCCTCCAGCCCGCCTCCGCCGAGATCTGGCACAGCAGCCGCCACCAGCACATGTTCATCGACGCCCAGGGCCACCTCGTGGGCATCGGTACCGAGAAGCCGCTGGACTGCGCCGGGCCCGCTCCCGCCAGCGTCACCTTGTCGGTGTTCGGCATGGACGACGCCGCCTTCGCCGGCCTGCGCACCCAGTGGGCGGCACGATGGGAGGCCCTCGCGGACGACGCCGAGGTCACGGTGGGGGTGCTGAGCAGGTAAGGCCTATGTCAGTGGCAGGGAGGTCCCAGACAGAGGACCCCCACGGCCCCGTGCCAGGTGATCCTCATGGCCCTCGCGACGCACGGAGAAACCATGCGGGTAGGCCGAACGATGCAACGACCGGACAATACTCACAAGGAGAAAGTTCGTGACGCCAGCTGGGATTGTGACAGACGGGGACGGAGTTTTCTCAAAGATGGCGGGCGGCTCACCGCAGAACGTCTCGGACCTCGCCCATGCCTGCCGCGGCCTGATCTACGACGTGCTTCCCGAGACCGTCGAGGTGGTCTGGCCCCGGCAACGGACAGCTGGGTACGGCACTGGCCCGAAGAAGATGACCGAGCAGTTCTGCTGGCTCGCCCCCTACACCAAGCACGTCGTGTTCGGCTTCTACTACGGCACCGAACTGCCCGACCCCGAGGGCCTTCTGGAGGGCTCGGGAAACCCGATGCGCCATGTGAAGATCCGCACCCCAGAAGATCTCGGCAACCCCGCGCTGCGCCGTCTGGTCGAAGCGGCCTCCACACACCGCGTGCCACCACCTGCATCCCGACAATGACATGCTCGGCGGCACCGGGACTGGGGGTGCAGAGTTAGAAGCCCCCCTGTTGCCCCGGCTCCCACGACCCCAGACCGCCGCCGCGAGGCAGTTTCAGCGGTCCCCACCTCGGTCCGCCTTGCATGCCCACCGGACCCAGTCCCGCTCGTCGCTCTCCCTGCCGACATCTGCCACCACGCCACCGCGCCCCTACACGAGCTACTCCTGACCGACAGCGGCCGTGGTCCTCGCCTACGAGATCGGGCGGATGCTCGCCGTCCGGTGGACCGTCGCCACAGCCGCATGGGACGGGCTCGGGTACAGCAACGGTGTGCGACAGGGCTCGGTCGGCCCGGTCGCGGTCCTCTCGAGGAGTTGGCGACACTGACACGGCTCTTACCGGCACCCCCAGACGGACGCGGTCCGCGAGAGCTACGGCGCGATGGCCGGTACTCGCCGGCTTGACCTCACCGGGCCCGTTATCCGTGATGGGCTCGACGTGGATGCGGACCCGCAGGAGCCCGTCGGCCTGCTCCTCGGCCTCTGTTGTGGGTCCGCGCGGGCCCTACGGTGAGCCGGTGACCGAGAGCTGCCTCCCGTGGGTCTTGACCTCTTCGATGTGCAACGGCTTCACCTGGCGAGGATGAAGCGCCGCCGCTGTCATCCGAGGATGAATCGGCCAGAGACCGTGTGTGGGACATGGCGGTTCAGGCAAACACAACCCTGTTCCACGGGCCGGTGGTGGCGTGCGCTGGACTGGGATGGACCGGGCCGCACGCCCTGTGCCAAGCATCGGCGCCAGACGACGCTCGACCTCCTCGCGCCCCAGGACCATGCTCCCCAGCATTCCGGCTGACGGCCGACCAAATAGAGGCTTGGGGCGAGCGGTGCTCCGCGCGACCCGACGAGACTCTGGCCCGGCTCTGGCGTGACGATCCGGCTGCGGCCGTCGTGTGTGACCTTGGATCGGATGGCGTTGGTGAGTGAATCGGGACCGGCGCGACGGGCGGGAGGACGTCGTTCTACAGGCTGTCAAGTATTGACCACCATGCGTGTGGCCCCGCTGGCGATCCGGGTCACGGCGATGGCGGTGAGGAGAATGCCTGCGACCTTCTCGTGCATGGCCGTGGTGGAGGCACTGATGCGACGGGTTAGCCGTCCGGCGAGCGCGAGGGTGATGCCAGTGAGCGCGACGTACGCGAAGCCCGCGATGGTGAGGCCGGCTGCGGCGGTCATGCCCGGTGCTTCGGCGCGGTAGGCGACGAAGAACCCGAAGGTGGTGCCGCCGAAAGTGAGAGGGAAGGTCAGCGGGGTGAAGGCGATCGACTTCCAAGGTGGCCGCGCGGTTTCTTCTGTCTTGATCGCGGAGGGTTCGACGGCCGTTGCGGCCTTACCGGTCATCATTGGGACTGCGGCCAGTAGAAGTGCGATACCTCCTGTGGCGGACAGGGCGGCGGTGCTGATGCCGAGTAGTTCGAGGAGGGGTTCACCCACCCAGAGCGCGGCGAGCATGAGGATGCTGGTGTTGACGAACAGGGTCCAGGCCAGCTTGCGCTGATCGGCTCCCGTGTAGCCCTCCACGTAAGGGAGGTAGGAGGGCCGACCAGTCCTGAGGGCAGCAGCATCGAGCGGTACTTTCGCCTCCCATGCCGCGGGGCGGCGTAAAGAACCCCGCCCCGCGGCGGCCGTCACAGGGTGCGGAGCTTGGTGCTGAAGACCTGGGCGGCTACCTTGTCGCCGAGGATCAGGCCGTCGGTGGCGTCCCACGGGAAGTGGACACCGAGCCAGATGCGGCTGTCGGCATCCTCCTTGGCGGCGGCGCTGAAGCTGGTGAAGTGGCGGGTCTTGACCGGCGCCTGCGGATCGTCGGTGGTGAGGTCGAAGGCGATGTTGTCGGTGTTGAAGTAGCGCTTCATGATGCCCGCCCAGGCTGCGCCGAAGGAGGCGTGTCCGGAGACGTAGGCGGGGAAGCACGGGTTGACGCTGACCCCGTCGTTATTCTTCAGGAGGGGCTTCCACTGGGGGTCGAGGCCGCCCTCGCGGATCGCCGAGACGGGCCGCCACAGGTCGATCGTGGTGGAGAACTTCGCGTCACGCACGGCTATGCCGGTGTCGGCCAGGGCGATCGAGACGAGCGCGAAGAGCCGGGCGTTGGCGTAGGTGCTCAGGCCCCGGGCCTTGGAGACCTCCCGGGTGGCCTGGATCATGTGGCCGGGGGGCTTGTACGTCGTGTCGTTGTCGTTGGCCCAGAACCAGGCCGCGTTGTACTGGTCCGCGGTGCGGTTGATCACCGGTGTCGCGGCCGTGGGGGCCGCTGCGCCGGCGTTCCGTACGGCTGCGACCTGGGCCTTGTATTCGGGGCTCGCCACGAGGTTCTCGTACGTGCCGTACTGCGCGAGCGTGGTGGGCCGGAACTGCGAGCCGGAGCTCAGCGAGAACGGCTTGACCTGGCCCCAGACCGGGTTGACGGCGTCACCGTCCACCTGGCACTTCGCGTCGACCATGTCGGGATAGCTGGTGGGCCGCCAGGACCCCGGCTTGTTGTCGCCCGTGTAGCTCTGCGCGTTCCCCGAGCCGTCGCCCGCCCGGGCGTTCATCATCTGGTTGACCGTCCCGCTGACGATGGTGAGGTCCAGGAGGTCGCCGCTGGTCGGCGCGGTGCCGAACCGGTCCTTGAAGCGCTGGTCGAGGTAGGCCGTAAAGTCGGGGGCGTTCTTGTCGGGCCGGTTCACGCCGTAGAGGTTGAGGAGGATGTTGTACGCGGTGCGGCCGATCACGCGTTCCTCCTCGTCCGGCCCCTCCACCCAGCCCGCGTAGGCCTCCGCGTGGATGTAGGCCTCGGAGGTCATCCGCCCCTTCCACTTCGCCTGGTACGAGCTCTCCGCGTCGTAGATCGCGGCGTTCATCATCGCGGCCGCGCGAGCCATCGGGACCGGGCCGCCCTTCACCTGCCTGAAGACGCCCTGCAGGACGTCGTTCCAGTAGTGGACGGGATCGGCTATCGACTGCGCCGGCAACGCCGCGTGGGCGGGCTGCGGGGCGGCCGTGAGGATACTTCCGGTCGCCGCGAGGACGGCCATCGTCGCCAGTGCGCGGCGCCACATCCGGGTACGGGTTCTGGTGGTGGTTTCGGGCATGGCTCGGCTCCCCCTGATCGGACACGTTGATCGCCGCAGGACCAGCGGCGGCGTGATCATGACCCGATCTGGGAACCGTCGGCTTGTAGAAAGCGGCGGAACCTGCGGAATGGCTGGTCCCGGGCTGGTGGAAGGCGTGATCCCTCCGTGTGGGGATCGGACATGTCAGCTCGCAACGGTTGCGCCCCGGACGACTTTCAGGGTGGGGCGTGCCCGTCAGTCTCCGCCCGAGCAGCTCTTCCCGGCACCGACGCGTGGCGGCCAGGACGACCTGGTCCTCGCCCCTCACCACGTGGGCGAGGTGCAGGTCCCACAGCCGTCCGGGGCCTGTAGGGGGCCGTGGCCTCGCAGTCGATGCCACGATGCTCAGGCTCCTCGTCGGCTGTCTCGCGCCCAGCGGCCCCTTGCTCCAGTGCGGCCTCGGTTGGCACTCGGTCTGTTCAGGATCCGTTCGCTGGACTGACGGGTGGTAGGCGGGGCCTGCCGAGGATGTCGGCGTGGTTCTGAATGCCAACCGCTTCGGCACGGTGTTCAGGGGCCACCAGCATGCCATCAGGGACAACAATGACCATGGACGCGAATGTGGTGTACCGGCCGCGCGGGTCGCGGTCGGGCTGGTCCCAGACGCCGATTTGGTGGAGGGCGCCAACAGACACGTGGAGTCAGGTCGCCCGAACTACTCCGGCTGCATCGCCGCCACGGCCTGCACGTGATCGCGATGACCGACGAGCGGGGCCGTCTGGTGTGGATATCGGCCGCCCGGCCCGGCCGCACCCACGACATCACCGCCGCCCGCCGCGACCACATCCTGGCCCACCTGCGTGCTGCCGGCCTCGGCGCCCTGGCCGACCTGGGCTTCCTCGGCCTGGACGACGACGGGGACGATCCCGTGGTCGTCACCGGCTTCAAGGCCACCCGCGCCCGCAGGCTCGCACCCGCCGAGAAGGAGGCCAACCGGGTCCTGGCCGCCGGACGCGTCCCCGTCGAACGCGGCTTCGCCCACCTGAAGAGCTGGCGGATCCTCACCAAGCTCCGTACTGACCCCGCCCGCGCCACCCACCTGTTTCGCGCGCTGCTCGTCCTGACGAACATCAAGGCCACTACCGACAATTGATCTCTACCGCAGGTAGCCCACGACCAGCACAAGCACCGCGGAACAGCGTCACCGGACCGGGATCGGCTGAGTGAGGTTCACCGGGTTGCCGTCGGGGTCCCGGATGTGGGCGACGCGCTGTCCCCATGGCATGTCGTTGGGGCCGCTGCGGACCGAGCCGCCCAGCGCCTCCACCCGGCCGAGCGTCTCGTCGACGTCGTCGACACCGATGCTGAGCAGGATCCGCGGCGCCGCCCCGGTCCCCGGGTTCGCCTTGGCCACCAGCCCGAGGTCGGTGTCGCCGATGCGCAAGCCGAGGTAGAAGGCCGGGCCTTCCGCCGGTACCCGGAAGGTCTCCTCAGCGCCGAACAATTTCGTGTAGAAGCCGAGCAGAACGTCCTGGTCGGCAGTGATGATCACTGGCTGGATGGTGGACATGGCACTCCTGTCGAGAACGGTCGTGTCGCTGGGTAGACCGTTCGAGGACTCTGAACTCATCGGCAAAACCACCCCGCCGGACGATCTACAACACAGACTGCCGCCCACGACCAGCACGAGCACCCCGAAACGAGGTCACGCCACCCCGCTGACCAGCCACTTCAAGATGGCGGAGCTTCAGTGAGCAACGAGCAGGCCCCCCTTGGGCACGGGACGCCCGGAGTGACCGTGCTCAGCTTGCGGTGACGAACCGCCTTGGGTTGCGGATCAACCTGTTTCCAGTGCCGGGCACGCCGGACTGAACCGCCAACTCATCAACTCGAACACGCAGGATTTCCAGGCAGAGCGGCGCATCTTCAGCGCTACCACCTCGTGCCCTTGATCCTTTGCCGCACGAGCCCGTGCATGGTTGGCTGTGCAACGTCAGGACGTGTTGAACCGGCCTGGCGGTCAGCTTTGGGGAGCCTGCCCGGGATGACGGCCTGCTGCCGGCGTACACGGGAACGTGGCTCTGGCCAGATTTTCGTAGCGGAGATGGCGTCATGGCCTGTTGCCGGCCGGGTGAACCAGTCCGGCCTCGTAAGCGAAAATAACCGCCTGGGCTCGGTCACGGGCGCCCAGTTTGGCCATGGCCCGATAGAGGTGCGTTTTGACGGTATGAGGGGTGACGAAGAGCCGGCCGGCGACCTCGTCGTTGGAGAGTCCCTTCGCCACCAGGGTGACAACCTCGCGCTCGCGGGGTGTGAGCCGCTCCAGCGAGTCGACGGCCTCCGGCGCCGGCGGCGAGGGGGCGAGGAATCGGGAGATGAGCGCCTTGGTCGCGTCGGGGGACAGCAGCGCGTCGCCCCGCGCGACCACTCGGATCGCGTGAAGGAGCTCATCAGGGTCGGCGCCCTTGCCAAGAAAACCGCCTGCTCCCGCGCGCAACGCCTCCGCGACGTACTCGTCGTTGACGAAGGTGGTCAGCACGAGTACGTGGACGTCCGACAGGCTCTCGTCCGCCGTGATCATTTGGGTGGCGGCTAGTCCGTCCATGTCCGGCATCCGGATGTCCATGACGACAAGGTCGGGGTGGGCGCTGCGGGTCATGGCGACCGCCTCACGCCCACTGCCCGCTTCGCCCACCACCGCCAAGTCCGGAGCGGAGTCCACGAGGAGTTTGAACGTGCCTCGCAGCAGCGCCTGGTCGTCTGCAAGGAGTACCCGGATCGTCACCGTCAGCCTTTCTGGAAGCTGCGAGGGGAAGGGGTTCGAGGAAATGGAAGGCGTCCTGGCCATGGCGGCTTGTGATGTGGCTGCCGCCGATGGCTCGGGCCCGTTCGGGGCCTCCTGATCATGCCGTGTCCCATTCTGCTCTCTCCTGCGCGTGTCGTGGCCCACTTGGGCTGGTGCGGACCGGCTCCGTCGTCGTCGACGATGACGACGGAGTCCTGACGGTGGTCCGAAGGGGTGGCCGGCGCAGCGGGCCTGGCATGCGGCCACCTCCCTGGTGATCGCCGGATCCCCCGCGGGTCTTCCGCAGCCCACGTCGCCGCACGGCGGTCCACAGCACAGCAGCAAGGAGGACTGTCGCGGCGGCGATGGCCGTCATGGTGCTGCCGATGCCCGCGAGGTGCTCGGTGGAGGCTGCCGCCGCGTATCCGGCACCGGCTTCTGCGCCGGCCCATACGAGGGCGGCGGTCGCGCTGTAGGGGGCGATGTTGCGGTAGGGCAGCGCGGTGGCGCCGGCGATGTGCGGGGTGAGGGTGCGGATGATCGGCAGGAACCGGCAGATGAATACGGCCTGCCCGCCGCGCGCGCTGATGAGAGCAGTCGCCCGATCCCAGACCGTGGCAGGTATACGGCGTCCGAGGCGGCCGTTGCGCAGGCGGCTTCCCATCAGGTGTCCGGTTTGGTGGGCGGCTGCATCCCCTGCCACAGCGGCCGCGGCGATGGCGATGACGAGCGCGAGCTCGGGCGGACCGGCGCGGGCGAGGGCCCCAGCGGTCAATAGCAGTGTGAGAGTGGGGATGAAGGCCCCCACCAGCACTCCGGACTCGGCCAGGACCGCTATGGCCAGCAGCGCGTAGGTACCGCTAGTGGGCATGTCCGCAAGAAGGCCGGTAAGTGTGTTCACCGGCCTGCTCCGCCCCGGGCCGATACGGGGTGTGGCGGACGGTAGGGCTGAGGAGCGCGTCGCCGCCGCCCCGCGGCCGGGAGGGGACTGGCCGACAAGGGGCGCCAGCCTGGGGCCTGGCGGCGAGACCCCCAAGGCCCGGCAGCCGCCGGGTATGCGCCGCACAGCAGGACTTGGTCGTCGGCGCGCGGCTCCATGGCCCTCATGAGAGACCTTTTCGGGCGTAGTGCAGCGGCAGTTCAGCGACGACACGGAAGCCTCCAGCCGGGTGCGGACCGACGGTCAGGGTGCCGCCGACCGCCTTGGCCCGCTCACGCATCCCGATCATTCCGTGGCCCGCTCGCGGGAGCGTCCCGGTACCGGGCGGCGCCTGAGGGCCGCGCACGCCGTGGCCGTCGTCGGTGATCGTGACCCGGAGAGTGTCAGCTCGGATGTCAAGGACCACCTGCGCGGTGGCCGGCCCGGCGTGCTTGTGGGTGTTGGTCAATGCCTCCTGGATGATCCGGTACGCCGTCACCTCGGTCATGGGCGCAAGGTCGGGCGAGATTGCGGCTCCTGAGAGTTCAACGGGTAGACCGGTGTGCCGGAACGAGTCGAGGAGCGTTTCCAAGTCGCCCAGTGACGGGGCGGGTACCCGGGGAAGTTCGTCCGGGTCGTCGCCGACCCGCAGGAGCCCCACAGTGGCACGCAGCTCGTCCAGAGCGGTACGGCTGGTATCGCGGATGCGTTCCAGAGCCTGGTACGCGTGCTCGGGGTTGGTGCGCATCAGGTGGTGAGCGACGCCGGCCTGCGCGTTGACCAGGGTGATGTGGTGGGCCACCACGTCGTGCAGTTCCCGGGCGATCCGTACACGCTCCTCGGTGACCTGGCGCCGCGCCTCCTCCTCGCGGGTGCGCTCCGCGCGGTCGGCCCGACGCGTGGCGGAGGCGATCAGCTCGCGGCGGCTGCGGGTGGCGTCACCCAGAGCGACGGCCAGCAGAATGAAGGCGATGTGGCCGAGCAGCTCGGGATGAGGTCCCCCGCTCGGAGCGAAGACCAGACTCGCGGCAGTGATGACGGAGGCGGCAAGCGCCCCGGTACACCATGCGGTGCGCCGATCGGTGCGCAGCGCGAAGACGTACAGGGCGAACGCCGTGGCGAGTGTGGGTCCGCTGAGCGGGACCAGCGCGATCCGGATGGCGTCCGCGGCCGTGGTCGCCGCCACGACCGGGAGCGGCCAGCGGCGCAGGACGGTCAGCGGCGCGCAGGACAGGGCGAGCAGCGCGAGGCGCTGGCCGAGCACGTCCTGCCACTCGCCGGAGGCGAGCGCCGTCACCGGGCCGGCCAGGACGAAGCAGGCCAGTGCCACGGCGAAGTCCCGCAGGGCGGGCCGGTCCCGCAGCCAGCGGCGGGCAGGGTCGATCATCTGCACTCCATCACCCTACGTAGGCACTGGGGGCGAGGCCTGTCGGGACAGGGCCGGCGAGTGCACCGGCCCTGCCCGACGGCTGTGCGCGCGACGGTCAGCGTCGGGCGTCCGCGTACTGCTCGGTCTCGTCCGGCAAGAAGATGGGCCCGGGACTGCGGTCGGGTGCGCCCTCTACGGACAGGTGCGGGAGGACCTTGTCCAGCCACCGGGGCAGCCACCAGTTGGCTCGGCCGAAGCGGTACATCAGGGCTGGGACGAGGACCATCCGCAGGATGAGGACGTCCAGTAGTACGGCCAGCGCCAGCCCGAGGCCGAATTCGGCGATCATCCTGGTGCCGCTGAAGAGGAAGGAGCCGAAGACGCAGGCCATGATCACGGCTGCGGCGGCCAGGACGCGGCCGGTTTCGGCCTGGCCGACGCGCACGGCACGCCGGTTGTCGCGGGTGTGTGCCCATTCCTCGTGCATGCGGCTGATCAGGAAGACCTGGTAGTCCATGGAGAGCCCGAACAGAATCGCGATGATCATGATGGGTGCCGCGGCCTCCACCGGTCCGGCGGCCCCCAGGCCCAGGGCTTCCACCCCCCAGCCCCACTGGAATACGGCGACGATCGCGCCGAACGCCACGCCCATGGTCAGCAGGTTCATTCCGATGCCGATCAGCGGGACGAGGACGCTACGGAAGGCGATCATCATCAGCAGCCCGCCCAGGGCGATGATGACGGCGAGGAAGACCGGCAGCTTGGAGATCAGTACATCGGCGAAGTCGGCGGCCATCGCGGTCGCCCCTCCGACGCGGACCTGCAGGTCAGTACCCTGCTCCGCTTCGGGGATCACGTCGTCGCGCAGATGTGTGATCAGGTCGGAGGTCTCGACCGACTGTGGTGAGGTGGTGGGCACCACGCGGACCGTTGCGACCGTGTCACCGGGCCTCATCGGCATGGCGGACACCGAGGCCACGCCGTCCACCGCCCGCAGGTCCTCGACCAGCACGGTCAGCGCCGCACGGTCCCTTGCAGCAGGCGCCTCGGCTACCAGAACGAGCGGGCCGTTCGAACCTGGCCCGAAGCCCTTGGCCATGGTGTCGTAGGCCTGCCGCGTCGTTGTTTCCTTCGGGTCGTTGCCGGCGTCGGTGGACCCCAGGCGCAGCGAGAACAGCGGCAGTGAGACGGCGACCATGACGAGGAGGGCGAGCACGGCCTTTCCGGTGGGCCTGGCCTGGAGTTTGGCCGCCCACCGTCCCCACATCCCGGCGGGCTCCAGGGCGACTGGACCGTGCTCGGCCAGCTGCCTGCGCTGGGCCCGGCTGAGCACCCTGAGCTTCAGCATGCCGAGCAGGGCCGGCAGCAGCGTGATGGCGGCCAGGACCGTCAGGGCCACGGTCATGGCGGCCGCGATGGCCATGCCGTTGAGGAAGCCGATGCCCAGCGCGAACATGCCCAGCAGCGCGATCATCACGGTGAGGCCTGCGAAGACCACGGCGCGGCCGGAGGTGTCAAGGGCCCGGGTGACGGAGTCGCCCACACTCAGGCCGGACATCAGTCCCTTGCGGTGCCGGTTGACTATGAACAGCGCGTAGTCGATGCCCACACCCAGGCCCACCAGCATGGCCAGGGTCGGCGCGATGGAGGCGATACTCATGGCGTGGCTGGCCAGACCGGTGGCCATGACTCCGGTGGCCACGCCCGCAACCCCGGTGAGGATCGGCAGCGCGGCGGCCCATGCAGAACGGAAGACGAGTCCCATCACCAGCAGCGCGGCGGCGACACCAATCAGTTCGCTCGTCGCACTGGTGGATTCGGTGGTGTTCTTGACGGCCCCGCCGCCGATCTGAACGTCCAGCCCGTCGGTACGGGCTGACTCGGCCAGGTCCACCACATGCTGGACCTCGGCGACATCCGCCGTATCGGCGTCCGCGTCGAGATTCACCTGCGCGTAGGCGATGGTGGCGTCCTGGCTGATCTGCGCGGCGCCCTGCTGGCTGTAGGGGCTGATCACCGAGGCGACGCCCGGGGCGCCGGAGATCTCCTGGAGCGTGCTGTTCATGTGGTCCTTGACCGTACGGTCAAGGACCGAGCCGTCGGCGACCTGCCACACCAGCGTCTCGGTGTCTCCCGAAGAGGCCGGCATGCTCTTCTGGAGCAGGCCCATCGCCTTGCTCGACTCGGTATCGGGCAGCGACATGCTGTCGCTGTAGCTCGTGCCGGCAGCCGTGGATGCCGCCCCTAGGCCGACGAGCAGCCCCACCCACAGCAAGACGGTCACGAGCCGGTGCCTGTGGCACCAACGGGCAAGGGTGGACATCAAACCTCCGAAGAGCCGTTGAACGTGATGACGTCGGGGAAGGCGCCTCGGATGGATCTCTCGTGAGACCGTCATCGATGTGATCCGGCGTCCCCAACGGCCTCCAACCCTGCCCCGCCCCGCACCCTGCGGTCGTCACCCTCAGACATACAAGCGGCAGCCGCCCGTCTACCACGTCGGCAGTAGATCGCCCTCACTCCGCGGCCTGGGGCGCCCGCCATTCACAGCCGATTGTCATGTCACGGGATGAAATTCCCCGTCATTCTGCCGGGTGACGAAATCCTGAGCCACGTGCCATAGCTTTGATCGCATCCACAAGGAAAGGGCATAAGTCATGACACTGACCCATGCACGTCGGGTCTCGGTACGCCGCGCAACGCTCCAGGACGTGAACGCGATCGTCCGGATGCTGTCCGACGACCGCCGGATGACGCCCCAGCAGGCCGCGTTCATAGCGAAGTCCCAACCTCAACTCCGGCTGACGATCGCTCATTTCGGCCTGGAGGCCGGACATGTGTGGGTGGCTGAATCCGGCCTCGGCGCGCTCGCGGCGGCCGCCGTGTGGATTCCGCCCGGCATCGTCTTCGACAAGCACGAACAGAAGGCGCTCCTGGGACTGCACGGACTTGAGCCCCCCACCCCGTCCCGTTCCAGCGGGCAGGGAGACCGGGCACCGCGCGAGGATCATGTGCGCCTGGCCGCCGTGGGAGCCGCTCCCACCGCCGACGATGCCGCCCTTGAGGCCCTGCTGTCACCCGCCCTGCGATGGGCCGACGCCGAGCGGCTGCCCACGTACGCCACGACGCTCGCGAGCGCCCAATCCGAGCTGCTGCTTCCGTTCGGTTTCTCACCGTGGCCGAGCGGCTCGATAGCGGCCGGCAGCTGGCTGCGCCGCCCGCCGCAGCCGCTGTAAGGGGCCTGCGGCGCGCCAGCATCCCTGTTCGGGGCGGGGGGCGGGCCTACTGCGAACGTGGTACTAGGGCGTGTATTTGGTCGTGATCAAGTGCCGGTCCGGGTGAGGTCCTTGATCCAGATCATTGAGGCGCGCAGGTGGAGGCCGGCGAGGTAGCTCTCGGGCGTTTCGTCGTATCGCGTGGCGATGCCTCGCCAGGCCTTCAGCTTGTTGATCAGGCGCTCGACGGTGTTCCGCTCCTTGTAGAGGTCGGCGTCGTGGGTGACCGGCCGGCCACCCCTGCGACCCTTGTTCTTCCGGTTGGATGCCTGGTCCCTCTTCTCCGGGACGACTGCCTTGATACGGCGTTTGCGCAGGTAGGCGCGGTTGCCGCGAGACGAGTAGGCCTGTCCCCGGCGACAGCGCCGGGCCGGGTGCGGGGACGAACAACAGGCGCGCGGACCCGCACCTTCTTGAGCACGGGGATGAACTGCGGGCTGTCCGCGGCCTGCCCTGCGGTCAGGATCACGGCCAGGGGCCGACACCTGCGGTCGGCAGCCAGATGGATCTTGCTGGTCTGTCCGCCTCGTGAGCGCCCGAGCAAAGCAGCTTTCAAGCGGAACTTGCGCCGCCGCCGGACGCGCCGCCGTTCGGCCCGGCCGGGATCACGGGCGTCGCCGTGTCCGTCTTGTTCCGCCTCGCCGCCCCCTTTTGGCGAGCCGCTTCCGCCTCGACGGCGGCCTTTTCCAGAGCGTCCAGAACATCCTCCTCCAGGCGCATTCCGGCCGCGTCGTGATGGGCGCGGACCGTCGTGGAGTCCACGCTGACCAGCGACATGTCCACCCTGCCCCGCCCTGCCGCCTCGGCTACCGCTCCCTCCAGCAGCGCCTCGAAAACTCCGGCGTCCCGCCACTGCCTGAACCGGTTATGCACGGTAGACCAGGCGCCGAACCGCTCCGGCATCTCCCGCCACTGCGCTCCCGAGCGGAACTTCCAGATCACACCCTCGAACTGCTGCCGCAGCCGCTCTGGATACGGACCGTACTCACCGACCGGCAGATACGGCTCGACGAACCCCCACTCGTCGTCCGTCAGTTGCACACGCGTCATGCATACCGGACTACCGGATCCGCCCTCACGGCGAAGGCAGATCCGACAAACCGATCACGACTCAATACAGGCCCTAGGGGCGGCTTCGGGTGCCCCCTTGGCGATGGCGGCTTGCGTAATGTTTTCCCAGGATGAGGCATGCCTCATCCGCGAGACCACGGGCAGGCAAGATGACACAAGAAGCGGCGGCCTATTCCATCGCAGCGCCGCTCACTCCCCCTGTCGAAACCCTCGAACGCCATGAGCGCGTGGCGCCGAGTTCTCCTGACCATGGAACCACCATGCGGCACCTCTTGGCGCCCGGTCCAGGAGCGTACACATTCGTACGCAAGCTGCCCGCACCCGGTGCCATCGGCTACGCCTTCTGCAAGCCGAAGCCGCCTCGCCGGGGGCTAGGCTGGAGGATCGACGTGCAGCGCCCCGCGCTCCGGATCACCCCTTGGTCCGTGAGAGATGGTCAGGGCAGCGACTGGATCTGTGTGCTCCCGGTGATCCGGGGGGTCTAGACACCTGCCTCGACCCCGGGGCCGTATGAGCAGATCACCGCATAGCCGTGTGAGCGTTCACGAATAGCGCGATCGTCCACAAGCTGGCCTGTGGACGTTCGCGAAAACGTGAACGCTCACACGGCCCCATCAAGGAAGCCCCTGGTACCCCCAGGCAGGACTGGCCAGGCCAGACACTCCCCCGGCACACAGCATTGCGTGGAGATAGGCCGGATGGGTTGCGTAGAGATGTCAAGCTGGCCGCTGGTGACACACGGGCTTCTCCGCTCACCGCACCTACGACATCGAGGTCTGGATCCCGAGCCAGCACACGCCCACAAGCTCGGCATCCAGCCCGACGGGTAGGAGACGAAACCAGAAGCTCGATGTCGACTTCACCCCGTTGTGCGAGCAGGACCTGACCCCGCCGGCCTCGGCCGGGCCGACTGACCCTGCCGCGGTCGGGCCGGCACCACACGGCCATAAACGAGACACGCGAGCTTTCGGAAGATGAAGGGACAGCCGCCCCTGCAGCAACCTCGACGCCGCAGGCAAGGGTACCGGGCAGCGGCGATGCGCCAACCGTGGTGTCGGCTACGAGGCGACACCGTGCCACAGGTCGGTGCTGTTCTCCTCGACGAGGGTCCTGATGTGGTCAAGGACATCGCCAGCGGGCAGCGGTTCGAGGCGCTGCCCGGTGCGCAGGCGCACTGCCAGGTGGTCGTCGGCGGCTTCCTTGGCGCCGATCACGGCCTGGTAGGGCACGAGGCGGGCTTCCCGGATTCGGGCGCCCAGAGTTCCCTCGTCCGGACCGGAGACCTTGGTGCGCAGGCCTAGGCCGGTGCACCGCCGGGCGAGCGCTTGGGCGTTCGGCATTTCGGTGTCGGAGATCGGCAGGATCACCAGCTGGGTGGGAGCGAGCCAGGCGGGGAAAGCCCCGCCATGCTGTTCGATGAGGTGGGCGACAGCACGCTCGACGCTACCGATGATGCTGCGGTGGATCATGACGGGACGGTGTTTCGCGCCGTCGGCGCCGATGTAGTGAAGGTCGAACTGGTTCGGCTGGTGGAAGTCGATCTGGACGGTGGACAGGGTGGATTCCCGGCCGGCCGGATCGGTGACCTGGACATCGATCTTCGGGCCGTAGAACGCCGCCTCGTCCTCGGCTGCCTCGTAGGCCAGCCCGGAGTGGTCTAGTACCTCGGTCAGCAGCGCGGTGGACTGCTTCCACAGCTCGGGCGCGGAGACATACTTTCCGCCGGGTCCAGGCAAGGACAGCCGGTAGTGGGAGGGGGTGATACCGAGTGCCTGGTAGGCCTGACGGATCATATCCAGGGCGCTCTGCGCCTCCTGGGCGACCTGGTCGAGGGTGCAGAAGATGTGGGCGTCGTTGAGCTGGATGGCCCTTACCCGGGTCAGTCCGCCGAGGACGCCGGAGCGCTCCGAGCGGTACATGCCGCCCAGTTCAGCCATGCGCAGAGGAAGTTCGCGGTAGCTGTGCGAGCGGGAGCGATAGATCACCGCGTGGTGCGGACACAGGCTCGGCCGCAGGACGACCTGCTCGGAGCCGAGGTCCATCGGGGGGAACATGTCCTCGCTGTAGTGCGACCAGTGCCCAGAGATCTCGTACAGCTCCCGCTTGCCCAGGACCGGCGAGTACACGTGCTGGTAGCCCGCCCGACGCTCCAGGTCGCGCACATACTCTTCCAGGGCATGCCGTACGGCCGCGCCGTCGGGAAGCCAGTAGGGAAGGCCCGAGCCGATCAGCGGGTCGGTGTCGAACAGGTTCAGCTCACGGCCGAGCTTGCGGTGGTCGTGCACGATGGTCTCCTCGCGTGATTCGGGCGAGTAGCCATCGGGCAACGACGAAGCCCCGGGGCACTCGCCCCGGGGCTTCGTCTAAGTCATCACTCAGCGCGCCGGGACACTGTCCGGCGTCGTCGTCATGCTTGCAGCGCGCTTCATGAAATCCACGTTAGCACCTCTCTGTGCCGCGTCAGGGGCCGAACACGACGGGTACTTGATCCGATTGCGCCGACCCGTCAGCGTGGTGACCCTTGGCAAAGGCCGTCGGGACCTGTCCATCCGGGCGACGATCGTCACTTGTAATCAATGCCCCACAAGGCCACTTCCGCCGTTCTTAGGCAGTCGTCAGATTCAGGATGAAGGCCGAGCATGTCCAGCAAATGGACCAAGTCGGCAGGGCCGGTGGCATACGTGGCGACGGCCAGTCGGGCCAGCCGGCGCTCTTCGGCCGTTCGGGGTGCAGCGGGGCTCCTCTTGTGACCAAGGTCCATGAGAATCGATCCGATCACGATCGTGTCAGGTTCGCAGCTCCGGGCCGAAGACGGTGGTGGTAACGCAGGCCTGCGAGACCCAGCGCTGCGCAGGGGGCTACAGCCCTGGGATCAGTCCAGGCCCATGCGGCGTGCGGCTCTCCCTGTTCTCGTAGCGCTGGTGGGCGTCGCTGCCCGCCTAGGGATAGGAGTGGTCAAGATCGCTTAGCAGGTAGACGCGGCTTTCACCGGGCAGGGTGGCGCATCGCATGTCAGAGAACCCGCTCCCGGAGCTGCAGGCGGACAAGACAGGGGTACAGATCCTGTTCGGTGTCCTCCTCATCGGCTCTTCCAACCCCCCTTCGCTGATCTGGGCGACATGGGCAGGACCCTTACGTCGTTGCCGTCACTCTCGGCGCCGCGACCGCGGGGCCTCCCCTCGTCCCTCACTCCGTGCACCGTTTGGTCGTCTGACGGGCGCATCAAGCTCCATCCGTCACCTGGGCCGCGCGCATGCCCCAGACCGGATCGTCCTCCTCGCCATCGTCCCCGCGCTGCTGCCGCGACAGAAGTGGCCATGGACGAGAGCATCCGCTCTGTAGCTGATCACCGCAGCGACGTCCGGTTCTCAAACATCAGGTTCCGGGTGCCCCTGTGGGCCCGACATCACCACCATCCAGCCGACTGACCGGACACCCAAGCCTCCTGACATCCGGCGAATCCCGTCGGGGTTGCGGGGCCCCGGGCCGGCCTTTGAAAGGGGGACAAAGCAGCGAGGAGGACCGGCTGGGGGCTGCGGCGCATCGGTTCGGAGGAGCGTGCGTGTCACGATCGGTTCATGCTCGATCACATCTCGCTCCAGGTAGCGGACTCGGCGGCATCGGTCGCCTTCTACGATCGTGTCCTCGCGCCGCTCGGGAGCACCCGACTGCTCGATTTCGGCCAGGTGGTCGGCTTGGGTACCACGCAGCCGCGGTTCCCGCGACCATGAAAGGCACGGCCCGCGAGCCCCATGTCGCCTGCGAGGCCGCGGACCGCGCCCACGTGCGCGGAGTACCACCCGGCGTACTACGGTGCGTTCATGCGGGACCTCGCATGCTGCCATAACGGCGTTCCGACACCCCGCTGGGGAGCTGGAAACGGCCCGACAAATGGGGGCGGGCCGGAGGGGAACAGACCGAGCGCCTTGCCGGTCGCGGTACAGGGCTTACCGTCGCCGTGGGTGTCTGCGCAGTCCCACCACAACCGGGGCCGGGCCAGCCCTGCCCCGCGGTCCCGGGGGCAAGGCCCTGGCGCCGGTCGGCCCGGCGCGCGGCGCTCCTCGCACTTCGGGCAGACATCCCGGGGCCCGAAAGGAATCCGGGCCCAGTCCTCGCACATTGGGTCTGGGCAGTCCGTGGGCACACTCACCAGCCCAACCGCGACACCGACCGCCGAGCCGATGCACTTGCCGCCCGCAGGGCGTCCACGGCGCAGCCGTGATCCCGCCTCCGGCGCCGCACCCGCTCCGCCAGTTGCTCGGCGGTCCGGCCGCCGTCCAGCGCGGCCAGGATCTCCTTCCAGATCTCCGCCCGCCGGTAGTCGGCAGCAGCGCGGCCAAGGCCTCAGGCCAGGCGGCGTCCACAGTGGCCACGGCGGCGGCTTGCTCTGCCGACAACCGGGTGTTGTTGGGCGCCTGTCCGGCCTCGCCGTGCGCCATGCCCAGGACTACTGCAGTACAGAGCACCTCCACGGTCGCTACTTGTGGAGGCGCTCCTGGGCTCCACCTTTTGACGGCTCCAGGTCAGCACGAGATTCTGTCAATATAGATATGGTCGGCGCTGGAAATCTTTCTCCATATACTGTCCTTGCCGCGCCGATCTTCCCATTCTGCCTCTTTCCCCTGGCCCCACCAGTGGTAGTACGTGAGGCAGCCGGCCGGGAATTTCACAGCATCCGTGTCGTAGAACGCAGAGTACTGGCTCTCGCTGGACCAGTCTCCAGGCGACAGCCAGATTCGCGCATTCGCCACGTTCGCCACCCTGACCGGGTTCCCGTGACAGGGAAGATTGTCACCATTCTCCCAGGTGCCATAGGAGTCAGCCCAGCAATTCGAGATGGAGACGTAGTAGTTGGTGTTGTTGGAGACTTCGCCTCCACACCCTGGCGTCGAGCATGTCCCTGCGGCTGCTGGACCAGCGAGGACAGAGACGTTCAGCGCGGAAGCCGCCAAGGCGACTGCCACAGCGTATGCGAAGCCCATCTTCATGTTGCTCCCTGAGAGAATTCTGGCGGTTACCTAAGTGGGTGGCTGAGATTACTCGCGGTGCCGCACGCTACGACCGTATTGGAGAACCGTCAACCCATTCAGCTTGCATCTTTGAGGAAATTAAGCGGATGATTCGATTCACGCTCTCGTCGGGCCAGGATGATCACAAACTGGAGGGAGTCTGGCGACAACACTCCGGGCCTTTGTGACACCTACCGCGCTTCGGCTTACCGCGGTGGTCCGGGCCCCGCACGGTGTCGATGCCGCCCATCGGGTGGCCGAGGGCGAAGATCTGGCCGACGTGGTCGCTGCCGAGATCGTCCCGACAACACTCGGGACGTGTACCCGCAGCGCGCTGGTCACTTTCGTGGCCTGGATGCTGCCCGAGGACAAGTAGAACGGGAACCCGTACGCGCCAGGCTCCGCCAGCACCCACCTCGCCGCCACCGTCGCCGGCCTCTGCCAGATGCTGACACGCTGGCCTTCCTGGGTCTCCTGCTCTCCGACAGCCCCAATATCGGCGACTTCATCAACAGCACCATCGCCTCCGTAGTGGACTACGACGCCCAGCAGCGCACCTACCTGGCCCGCACCCTGGAGGCGCACTTCGCCACCGGGGTGCGGGCCGACGCATGCTGCGGAGACCCTGCACGTCCATCCCAACACCGTCTCCCGCCGGCTGGAGCGCATCAGCGATCCTCTGTGGCACGACTGGCTGGAGCCCGGGCAGACATTGGAGCGCCTGACGGGTGCCTGATCGCGTACGAGGCGTGACGGACTCGATCTGCCCTCCGGGCATGGCAACGGCCCGGGTGGGGGCGGGCGGGCTAATGGCCGGGATGGACGGCGTGGACGCCGGTGACCTCGTACCCTTCCGGGTTCAGGGTCAGTAGGAAGCGGCCGGACGGGAAGGCCGGAGAGGGGCGGGCCGCGTGGATCGCGTGGACGGTCGCCCAGGGGTGCCCCGCGCGGAGCAGGTCGGTGGCGGCGAACGCAGCCTCGGTGCCGAAGGGCTCGATCTGGATGAAGCGGAGCCCGTGGACGTAGGCGAGCAGGCCGGGCCGCTCGCGGTCGCCGGCGGTAAGGGAGAGGACCGGGGCGTAGAGGGCGCCAAGGCCGCCAGAGGCCTGTACGTAGAAGGCGGCAACAGCCTCGTTGTACGGGTCCTTGGGATCGTGGAGGGCGGTGGCGGTCGTGTGATCCAGGACGACCGCGATGGAGCCCATTACGCGGCCGCCGGGTCCTGGCTCGCGCCGAGGCGCTTCAGGAGGCCGCGGGCATTAGCCTCGGCCTCCGCGCTGGGCGCGGTGCCCAGGGCCGAGACGAGCTCGGCACGGGCCAGCGCGGCACGCTCCGCGAACTCGGACTCGGTCGGCCGACCCGCAGCGAGCTCCTCGACCAGGCCGCGGATCGTGGTGCCCTGCTCGGCCGCGAGGACAGCCAGGCGGTCACGCGTCGCCGCGCTCACCTTGATGCTCGTTTCGTCCGCCATACCCACGACTCTACTCCGAGTAGAGGACGGGGTGATGGTCGGCTGCGCCTGTCACCTCATCCACGACGCAGGATTGGGTCCTGTCTGGCGGTCAGAGCACCCCCCAGGGGGCGGGAGGCGGTGCGCGCTTCGAAAGCCAATCATCGTTCCGTGGGAAAGAGCGAATTTCGGTCACCTGGCCAGGCCACGCGAGCGGCAAGACGGGCGGAGGACACCTCAGTTCTGGATCATGCTCGGTTGCTGTCGGACTCAGGCGGTGACGATCGGCCCGGCGTCCGACTCCAATGCCTCCGTCACTCCGGTGGTGACCGCGCTGTCGCCGGGCCGGGCAGCTTGGTGTCTATCTTCCCGGCCCGGCGGTGGGCTCCGGCCTATTCGTCACGCGCAGGTGCGTTTGCTGTGTGACTGGGGCAGGCTCCGGTCCCCATCTCTCCTCGCGTCACCCGGGGCACTCTGCAGCCCGGGGAAGCACAGGAACCGGACCTCCTCGCCCGGACCGTCGATGAGTGCGCCGCAGCGCTAGAACAGGCGCGTACCGCACTCGGACAGGCGGCAGGCGGCATCGCCGCCCGCTACGAGCGCGGCGGACCCGCCGCGGTACCGCCCGCGTCGGATGGTCCCGTCAGCACGTCTCGACCCTGGCCGCCACGCACCGCCGCGCGAACGCCGAACAAGACAAGGACGCGGCATGAGTACCGCAGCCGACCACCCCTCCGGCTCGGCTGTACCCCAGCCGGCCGCCACCGCCGAGGAGCTGCGGGCCACACTGGCCCGCATCGCGCCGGACGCCGTGGCAACGTTCGACGCCGAGCGCGCCGCCGCCGTGGCCCGGGCGCGGGACGAGGTCAGCTCGGCGCCGATGCGGCGTTTCCTGCGCCAGTGGGCCCTTCACGTAGCGATCGAACGGCACCCGGAGCAGGCGTCGCGGCTACGTCACCTTGAGGCCCGGGCCGCGCTCGTGAGCCATCCCGAGGAAGCTAGGGCGATCGTCGCCGAAATCGGGCGGATCCTCGACAGGGCCACAGCCGAGGCGGGGCTGCCACATGGCGGCGAGTCGTGAGCAACTAGCGCTGGGGTTTCAGCGGGTTTGTCGGGTGGTCAGAGTGCGAGCAACCCGTTCCGTCTGATCGGATGACGTGTCGGCGCGGTCGAGCATCTGGGGACGAGAGCGTGGATAGCGTGGATGAGCAACTCCCCTTCCCACCCGAGCCTTCGTGGAGCCCGCCCATGACCACCACCCCTCTCCCCGAACTCACCGGGAACTACGCCATCGACCCGGCACACACCCAGATCGGGTTCGTAGCCCGGCACGCCATGGTCACGAAGGTCCGTGGCGGGTTCAAGGAATTCGAGGGCCGCGGATACTTCGACGGTGAGGACCCCGCCAAGTCCTCCGTGGCCCTCACCATCAAGGCCGCCAGCATCGACACCCGCAACGAGCAACGCGACGGACACCTGCGCACCAACGACTTCCTGGACGCACCAGAGTATCCGGACATCACCTTCTCCTCCACAGCCATCGAGCAAGTGGACGCCACTCACTTCCGGCTGACTGGTGATCTCACGATCAAGGATGTCACCCGGACTATCGCCATCGACTTCGAATTCCAGGGCAGTGCCACAGACCCGTTCGGGAATCTGCGGGTCGGTTTCGAAGGGTCGGTCCCGATCAGCCGCAAGGAGTACGGCATCACCTGGAACGCCGCGCTCGAAGGTGGCGGCGTACTGGTCGGCGACAAGGTGGTGCTGGAGCTCGAGGTGTCCGCGATCCGACAACCGTGAACCGACCAACGGGAAGAACTCTGTTCGTGCTGGACAGCCCCGCGGTCGACTGAGCGTAGCCATTGGCATCGGATCGGCGGGATCCCGCGAACGCAGAGCAGGCTCGGCATCCGAGACCGGATCCGGCAACCCGTCACCCGGCGGCCCGTCGACGAGTGTCTGCCCATAGAAGAGTAGAACGCTATCCGGACCCTCGATCTGCCCCTGCCGTGGGCGCGGATCACGACCCAAGGCCGATTTCGGCGAGCTTCTGACACGCGAACCAGGGCTGCCACGAGGGCATTGCGTTCCTGCCAGGAACCGATGGCATGTCGAGTCGTTGAAGAACCGGGATGCACAGCCCCGGCCGGGATCCGGTTCCGCCCACCCAGCCGGGTCTCTCCTGACATCTGACGTTTCAGCCCCGGCTGATCTGGATCGCGAGCGGCGGTCCAGCGTCAGGTGTCAGGAACCCTGCTGGACAGGTGCCCGGGGTAGCTGATCGTCACGCCAGACAGGGTCTCGCCCAGTGCCAGCACCCGCGTGGCTTGCGGGTGGTCCGGACACTCCGAGGCTAGGGCCAGAGGCAGGCGGCGTCGGCGCGGGAGGCCCGGCGCCCACGAGGCTGGGGAAGCCTCCTGGCCGCTCCCTGGTGTTGGGCCATGATTGGTGCCTGCATCGGTGGAGCGCACGGAGCATCCGAGGGGAACATGCCGTCGCTGATCTCCGCCGACCCCGTTCTGCGTCCGCTTCCCTCCCTCTCGCCATGGGAGCGTCATGTCGCGACTCCAGCAGTCCCTGACATCATGGCGTGATGGAACGAATTCGACGGATTGTCAGCTCGGGATCACCGCTAGAACCGCAGATCGGCTTTTCGCGGGCGGTCCGAGCGGGCAACTACGTGGCGGTCGCCGGCACAGCCCCTATCGGTGATGACGACTCCACCGTGGGCCTTGGTGACGTGTACGCGCAGACGGTGCGGTGTCTGGATATCGCTGAGCGCGCGCTGGAGGAGGCCGGGGCATCGATGGAGGACGTCGTACGAACGCGCATCATGCTCACCGACGTGACCCGGTGGAAGGAAGCCGCGCGAGCACACGGCGAACGGTTCGCATCTGCGCGGCCGGCATGCACGTTTGTCGAGGTGTCACGCTTCATCGACCCAGCCTGGCTGGTCGAAGTGGAGATGGACGCCGTCAGCGACTGAATCGCCTCAGGTGCTCCCCGCTGCTCTGCGGTGGGCCGTGTTATCAGGGCGGCCCCGGCGATCAGCGTCGATCAGTGAGGGACAAGCCATTCATAAGTTCGCAAACCAGCGGCGTGCGCGCATCATCAGGCGGCTGGGCAGGGTCCGTTCGACACCCAGGGGCGCGGCATCACGACGAAGCCGGAGGTGTCGTCGAACCGGCTGACCGGCTGAAAGAAGCCACGATCTGCCGGTACCTCAGCTGCTGGACGTGTGCGAGGGCCGCCGTCCATCTGAATCGCGGCGACCGGTGCCCCACGGCCAAACGGCGCGGAAGTACGCACCCGTTGGTGGAGCGGTCTCGAACCGCACAGGACGTGCACTTGCCGTCCGATGTCGGCGCCCACGCACCTTGAATCGAGCGAAACGCTGTCTTGTAAACGCATGATCTCGCTTAGGGAGAAGCTCCACCTCGCGCACGTCCCTGTCGCCTATGGGTGCATGATCGTCCGCAGGCCCGCCGACGAGACGTTCCGGCCCTGCTGTTACCTCCCGGTTCTGGTAAGGCAGAGCAGTGGCCCGATGGTTGTGGGCGTCAAACTGCGCTGGGAGTGTGAGACCTACGGCGCATCCACGGAGGTCCGGGTCAGGGAGGTAGCGGAAGGCCGTCTGATCCGGTTCGTGTGGGCAACGATGAGCAGCTGACCACGGTCGAGCTGAGGTTCACCCCGCGGGCAGCGAACGCCACCTTCACCGAGGCCACCGAGGCGGGCTTCCAGGTTCAGGGGATGACACCCTCCGCTGGGTCAACGACACCGTCGGTGGCCTCAGCACGGTCATTGAGTCTGGTTCTGGCCATGGCTCCGTTGAGGGTGCCGCGGACCTGTGGTGCAGGAAGGCGGGGATGCCTCGTCCGCTTCGTCGGCGGAACCTCAGCGCGGTGTCTTGGTGGTTTCCGGGATCTGGGCGGGGATGACCGGCGGTGTGGTTCCCGTGGGTCGATGCTCGTCCTTCGGTTGCCGGTGGTTGATGAATACGAACGCGATGACGGAGGCGAGGGCCAGGATGCCGGCGGCCCAGTAGATCGCCACCGAGTAGCCGTGGACCATCGCCTGGAGCTGGACGAGCTTCGCTCCGTCGGGGGTGGGAGGCGTCGACATATGCGAGGCGGCGTACGTGGCGGTGGCGCTCGTGGCGAGCGTGTTGAGCAGCGCCGTGCCGATGGCGCCGCCGATCTGCTGAGAGGTGTTGACCATGGCGGAAGCGACACCCGCGTCCGCGTCTCGCACACCAAGGGTGGCCAGGTTCATCGCGGGCATGAAGGCGGTGCCCAGCCCCAGGCCCATGATGAACATGCCTGGCATGACGACGGCGGCGTACGGGCTGTCGGTCGTGATCTGGGCCAGGATGAGGAGACCGCCGGCGGCGAGGAGGAAGCCGCCTGCCATCGAGTAGCGGGGCGCTACACGTGTGGCCAGGCGGGTGG
Organism: Streptomyces sp. AP-93; assembly: GCF_022808175.1. Taxonomy (GTDB): domain Bacteria; phylum Actinomycetota; class Actinomycetes; order Streptomycetales; family Streptomycetaceae; genus Streptomyces. Next base: position 108,258 of record NZ_JALGBX010000016.1, read on the forward strand.
CGATCTGCGTCGAGCCGATCATCATGCCCGCCACCATGGGCAGGAATGCCAGGCCGGTGACTACCGGGCTGTATCCGCGGACGATCTGCAGGTAGAAGGTGAGGAACAGGAACAGACCGAACATGCCGATGACGGCGGTACCCAGCGATAGGTAGGCTCCCCCGCGGTTGCGGTCGAGGACGACACGCAGCGGCAGCAGCGGGGCCTTGACCCGCTTCTCGACGACGACGAACGCGGTCAGCAGCGCCGCGGCGGCGGCGAACACGGCGATCGTGGAACCTGAGGTCCAGCCGGCGGTCTCGGCGCGGGTGAAGCCGTACACCAGGGCCACCAGGCCGGTGGAGGCGAGAACGACACCGGGAATGTCAAGGCGGCCGGTTCGTTGACGGTCGCCCTCGGGCTCACGGATGACGAGGAATGCGCCGGCCGCCGCCGCGATCGCGAAGAAGATGTTGACGAGCAGGGTCCAGCGCCAGTTGAGGTACTCGGTAAGCACGCCGCCGAGGATCAGCCCGAGGGCGGCGCCGCCGCCCGCGATGGCGCCGTAGATACCGAAGGCCTTGGCGCGCTCCTTCGACTCAGTGAACATGACGGTGATCAGCGACAGCGCCGCCGGTGCCAGCAGGGCGCCGAACGCTCCCTGTAGCGCGCGGGCGCCGAGGAGCATCCCGGTGGTGGTGGCCACTCCCCCGAGCGCGGAGGCCAGGGCGAATCCGATCACGCCGATGGTGAAGGCCCGCTTGCGGCCCCACAGGTCGGCGATGCGACCGCCGAACAGCAGCAGGCCGCCGAAGGCCAGCGCGTACGCGGTGACGACCCACTGCCGGTTTCCGTCGGAGAAGCCGAGGTCGACCTGGGCCGAGGGCAGTGCGATGTTCACGATCGTGCCGTCGAGTACCACCATGAGTTGGGCGATGCAGATGAACAGCAATGCCTTCCATCGCCTGGGATCGGTTTCTGGCATGGACACGGGCATGACGGGATCACCTCACGGATGCGTTGAGCGGGCGGGGGCTGAGGCAGCCATGGGAGCCCAGGCAGGGCTACGCTCGCGTTAAGGAAACGGGTGCGTTTCGCTATGATGGTAACCCAGGATGGTCGACTATCGAAACGACCCCGTGTCGAAAAAGGAGATCCGTGCCAGAGACCGTGCCGCCGGTAGCCGACAAGCCGGGCCGTAAGTCCCGCCTGAGCCCGGACAGGGAGCAGGAGCTGTACACCTGCGTGGTGGACCAGCTCCGGGAGGTGGGTTACGAGGCCCTGTCCATGGAGGCCGTCGCCGCCGCCACCCGCTCCAGCAAGGCCACGCTCTATCGCCGATGGAAGTCCAAGCCTCAGCTCGTTGTCACCGCGCTGCGCCACACGCGCCGGGTGCAGCTCTCCGGCATCGACACCGGCACGCTCCGGGGCGATCTCCACGAGCTAGCGGACCGGATGGGGTCAGTGTCGGGCGAGGACACGGAGCTCATGCAGGCGATGATGCACGCCGCGCGACGCAACGAGGAGTTGGCGGCAGCGCTGCGCGAGGTGATGGCGGGACCGGAGATGGCCGCCCTGCGTGGGCTGGCGGAGCGGGCTGTCGCGCGCGAGGAGCTCGCCAACGCCAGCCCGGCGGCCGAGTTCCTGCCGCATCTGGTGATCGGGGTGGTTCTGGCGCGATTCCCGCTCGAAGGCTGTGACGCGGACGCCGAGTACCTGCACCGGTATGTCGATGCTGTGATCCTCCCCGCGTTGTCGCCCCAAGGCTGACCTCTGCGTCTTCCAGCCCGCAGAGACGTACCGCACAAGGTGCCATCGCCCAGCCCCCCACTCTGCCACGGACACGTGTGGCAGAGCGGGCCCGTGTCGGCTGGTGTTCCGGGACGCTAAGCCGCGGCGAGGGCATCGGTCGGGGGCAGGCGGGCGGCTCGGACGGCGGGGTAGAAGCCCGCCAGTCCGCCGATGACAAGGGTGGCGCCCACTCCGCCGGCCATGGCCCAGGCGGGTACCACGGTGGGCCAGCCCTGGTAGGTGGCGTACCCGGCGGTGACGCCGATGCCGAGGAGTACACCGCCGGCCCCGCCGAGGGCTGACAGGAGTAGGGATTCGCACAGGAACTGGGTGCGGATCTGGCCGCGGGTGGCGCCCAGGGACCTGCGCAGGCCGATCTCCGCGCGGCGTTCCAGTACGGAGATGACCATGGTGTTGGCGACGCCGACTCCGCCGACGAGCAGGGCGACGGCGCCGAGTCCCAGGAGTAGACCGCTGAGGGTGTCGTCGGTGGCTTCCTTGGCGGCGAGTGCGTCGGAGGGCCGGGAGACCTCGACGGAGCTGGGGTCTTCGGGGTTCGCGGTCGCTCCGAGGACGGCTTGGACGTCGGTGACGGCCTCGCCCTCCGCACGGGTGTAGACCGTGGTGGGGTAGCCATCGAAGTCGAGGTTCTTCTGGGCTGCTTCCCAGCCGACGAACGCGCCGGAATCCAGCTCAGATGCGAGCATGTTCGACTCCAGGATCCCAACGACAGTGAACCACTCGCCGCCCAGCCATACCTGAGTGTCGGGGTCCGCCTTGGAGACCGCCAGTTGTTCGGCGGCCTGGGGACCCAGGACTACGGCCGGGTACTTTCCGTTGGCGTCGTTGAGCCACTGCCCGGTGGCCACCTTCCCACCCACGGTGTCCGGGAGATCGGTGCGGGCCGCGTAGACGCCGATGCCGCCGGTCTCCTGCTTGGGGATGCGGTCGTTGCGGTAGACCTTGGCGTCCGTCTTGCCAATGGCCGACACCGATTCAACAGCAACGATCCTGGCGACCATGTCGACGGCATCGGCGGACAGGTGCGCGTCGCCGCCGCCAAAGGACTGGCCCGGGGAAACGGTGAGCAGGTTGGTGCCCAGCGCGTCCAGTTTGCGGTTCAGCTCCTCGCTGGAGGAGGTGGAGATCCCCACGACTCCGATCATCGCGGCGATCCCAATGGCGATGCCGAGTGCCGAAAGGAAGACGCGCATCGGGCGGGAGCGTAGTCCCGAGCCGCCGACGCGCAGGACGTCGGAGGGGCTGAGGCGGGCCGCTTTCGGGTGGGGCCTGGGGGGTGCTGCTGTGGTCATGTCCCTGCCCTCTCGTAGGCGTGCTCCGGCAGAGCGGAGTCGTGTTCGATGCGGCCGTCCTTGATGCGCACCTCGCGGGGAAGGGAGGCGGCGATGTCACGGTCGTGAGTGATGATCACGACGGTGGTGCCGGAGTCGTGCAGTTCGTGGAGGAGTTCCATGACGACCGCACCGGAGGTGGAGTCGAGTGCGCCCGTCGGCTCGTCGGCGAGCAGGAGGGGTGGATCACCGAGGACTGCGCGGGCGATGGCGACGCGCTGCTTCTCGCCACCGGACAGCTGGTGTGGTTCGTTGTGGAGGCGGTGGCCCAAGCCCACCCGGCGAAGAGTCTGCTCGGCGAGGCGGCGCCGCTCGCCCCTTGGCTTGCCGCTGTAGAGGAGTCCGTCGGCGACGCTGTCCAGTGCGGGGACACCGGGGGCGAGGTGGAACTGCTGGAACACGAACCCGATGGTGGCGGCGCGCAGTGCGGAAAGTTCGCGGTCGCTGAGGTCGGTGATGTCGTGGCCGTCGATGGCCACGGTTCCGGTGGTCGGCAGGCTGAGTGTTCCGATGATGTTGAGCATCGTGGACTTGCCCGAGCCGGAAGGGCCGACGACGGCCAGGAGTTCACCCCGCTGTACGACCAGGTCGGCTCCGGCGAGGGCGGCGACCTCCCCGTACGTCTTGGTGACGCCGTTCAGTTCGATGACCGGCGGGGTGGTGGTGCTCACTTGGGCACCCCTACGACCAGGCCCGCGGAGACTCCCTGGCCGGAGACCTCCACCAGTCCGCCGGCGAACATGCCGAGTTCGACCGGCAGGTACTCGATGCCCGTGCTGCCGACGGTCTCCAGTGCGTAGCCGCCCTCACGCAAGGCCACGAGCGCGTTGATCGGAACCGCCAGGACGTCCTTGCGGGTCTCCGCCTCGAAGGTGACGTCCACTGGGGCGGCCTGGTAGCGGCCCAGCTTCGTCTGATCCTTGACTTCGAGCTTCACGGGCAGCGTGGCGTCGGCGGAACTGGTGCTGGACGTCCCGGCGCCGCCTGTGCTGCCGGCAGCCGGAGCAGCGGTGGCCGCCGTGCCGACGTCATTGACCGTGGCGTCGACCTTGGTGCCGTCCGGGAGCTTGATCGTGGTCTTAGTGCCGTCCTCGACCAGGTCCTCGAACTTCACTTCGAGGTCGACGGTGACGATACGCTCCGTGCCGGTCCAGGTCAGGATGTCGCCCGTAGGGGCACCTCCGCTGGTGGCCTTGATGTCGGCCACGCGCCGTTCCCCCGTGGCCACGACCGCGTCACCCGGTGCGACGGTGCCGATTTCTTCGCGGCCCAGGTCTTCCTGCCACGCCTTGACGGCGGTGGCGGTGGCGTCGGTGTACTCGTCGTCCACAGTGAAGCCCGTGTAGCCGAGAGCGGAGAGGTTCTCCTCCAGCAGCTTCACGTCCTTACCCTCGCTGCCCGACTGGATCGTTCGGTACAGCGGCGTCACCCCATAGAGAAGCGGCACCTTGCGGTCGTCGACGCTGTACACGGCCGCGCCCCGTTTGATCGTTTCGCCCTCCGCCGGCAGCCAGGTGAGCACGCCCGAACCGCTGCCGGCCGTACTCTGGCCGCCCTGCGCCGTGCTGGAGGACGCGGAGCCACCCGAGGAGGAACTTGCCGACGGCGGGGCCTGTACCGCGGTGGCGTCGCCGTAGCCGAGGTTTCCGTTCACAGTCTCGGTGCGGGTCAGCGAGGTGGTCTCGACCTTGGCCGACTTGGGCGGACCGGATGGTGCTGCGGACGTGCTCGTGTCGCTGTCACCGCCCAGGGCTCCGGTCGCGGCGGCGACGCCGGTCGCGGCGACGACCGCCACGCCGATGGCGATCAGCGAGGTACGCAGCGGGCGCTTCCTGCGACGGCCGGCGTTCTGTGTCTGGCCGCCGTTCGTGTGTTCGGCAACTGCGGCCGCCATGTTCTCGGTGCTTTGGTGCAGGGTCACTGCGGGCCTCCCATCATGCCGCCGAGGAACTCGCGGCACTCGCCCATGGCGTCCTGGAAGTTGGGATCACTCATGTTCATCGACTCCCGGTCGAGGCCCTCGGGGCCGGGGTCGTCCATGTCGACGCCGTTCTCGCGCATGCAGGCGGCGAACTTCTTCATGTTCTCCAGCTGCGCGGCGTCCGGAGTGCCCTGATTGGCGCCGCGGTCCTTCATCGCCTGCGGTGCCTTGTCGCGGCACGCCTCCATCGCCTTGCGCAGGGCGTCGCTGTTGGCGCCTCCGCCCATGACGGACTGGAGGTTCAGCTTGCCGGTCTCCGGGTCGGGGTCCTCCATGTCGACGCCGTTCTCGCGCATGCAGCCGACGAACGCCTGCGACTGCTCGGCATCGCTCTTCGCCGAGCCGCCGCTGCCCGACGATCCGCCCTCACCGCTGACGGAGGCCACCTTCGACGTGCCGCTGTCGGAACTGCCGCACCCTGCCAACAGGCCGACCGCCACGAACCCGGCGGCCGGTAGCGCCAGCGCCCGCACCCTGAGTGCTCCTCGCATCCTCACCACTCCCTTGAATCCGAATGCCGCAGGCCGACGAAGTGGTCTGCGGTCCGTACAAAGGGCGATGCTGGCAGCACAAACTCAGCGGATCCTGGGCCCAACCTCGAAGCCACCTGGGAATCCCGAACGATTCACAACAGCGGGAGGCCCACACGGAACGTCGCACCCGTCCCGGGGCGCTGCGCGGCCAGATCGAGACGGCCGCCATGGGCTGCGACGATGGCGGCGGCAATGGACAGACCCAGGCCCGCGCCGCCCCCGGAGCGTGCTGGATCGGCGCGGTAGAGGCGCTCGAACACGTACGGAGCATCACCGGGCGGGACGCCCGGGCCCGTGTCGGCGACCTCGATGACCGCGGCAGGCCGGTCGGCGGGCAGCAGGGTGCCCGCGGCTGCTACGGCGGGTCCGAGAGCGTTGGGCCGCCTCGGTCCGAGGCGGACCGTGATCACTGCGCTGGGTGGTGTGTGGCGGTCGGCGTTGGCCAGCAGGTTGCCTAGCACCTGGCGCAGCTGCAGTGGATCTCCGATGACGACCATGGGTTCGATCAGGCCTCCCGACTCGTCCAGGTCCACGATCCGCACGACCCGGCTGGTGGAGCGGGCGTGCAGTGCGCGTGCCACGTCCACGGTGAGTTCCAGGAGGTCGACGGGGAGCTGCTGCGGGACGCGCTGCTCGTCGAGCCGGGCGAGCATGAGCAGGTCCTCGACAAGCACTCCCATCCTGGCGGCTTCGGCCTCGATGCGCCGCATCGCGTCCACGGGGTCACCTCCGCGTCGGTAGAGCTCGGCGAAGCCGCGGATCGAGGTCAGCGGGGTGCGCAGTTCGTGGGAGGCGTCGGCGAGGAAGCGGCGCAGTTTCAGCTCGGAGGCCGTACGGGCGCCGATCTCTTGCTCCACACGGCCGAGCATCGCGTTCATCGCCCCGCCCAGCCGGCCCGGCTCGGTATGCGGATCCGTGTCGGCCACGCGCTGCGACAGGTCCCCCGCCGCGATGAACCCGGCGGTGGCCTCCATCCGGGTCAGCGGGCGCAGCCCTACACGGACCAGGAACGTGGCCCCGACGCCGAGCAGGGCGAGCGCGCCCGCCACGACGGCCGCGTCGATCAGCAGCAGCCGGTCCGTGGTCTCCTCCACCTGGGCCAGCGAGACGGCCGTGACGATGAACCCGCCGTCCTCAAGGCCTGCGGTCGGCTCCACCACTTTGACTACGACCCGCCAGCCGGCACCGCCTCCCTTGCCCGGGACCGTGAACGGGGCACCCGAATACTCGGCCAGTTCAGCGGCCGCCGGCAGGGCAGGGCCGGGTTCACGCGCCTCGTCGGGGTATACGGCGCGTACGCCGCTCTGCCCATACACGTAGATCCGTGAATCGTCGCCGAAGACCCCGGACAGGAACGAGTCGCCCGGAGCCCGGGCGGGCTGCTCCTCCGCCGGGCGATCGCCGAGGCTGCGCACCAGCCGCTGCTGCTGTCCGCCCATTCCGGGTATCGCCAGCTGCCGGTCGACACGGTCGATGAGATAGGAGCGCAGCAGGATCACCCCTGCCGTGTTGGCGCCGATGAGGGCTAGAGCCGTCAGGGCGGCGCTGACCACGACGAGGCGCGAGCGCAGCGTCCAGTGGCGCCACCGCCGAAGGCGGGGCATCAGTGTTCCCCGTGCGGCAGCCGCAGCGTGTACCCGACACCGCGGACGGTGTGGATGAGCCGGGGACCGGTGGTGTCGAGCTTCTTGCGCAGGTAGTAGACGTAGGACTCAACTATCCGGCTGTCCCCGCCGAAGTCGTAGGACCACACCCGGTCCAGGATCTGGGCCTTGCCGATGACCCGGCCCGGGTGCTCCAGCAGGAAGCGCAGCAGGTTGAACTCGGTCGGGGATAGCTCGATGCGCCGGCCGGCCCTGCGTACCTCGTGCCGGTCCTCATCGAGTTCCAGGTCCGCGTAGCGCAGCACTGGATCTGGTACATCCTGGGGGTGCGCTCCTGTGGCGGCCCCGGTCCGGCGCAGAATCGCACGGATCCGCAGGACCACCTCCTCCAGGCTGAACGGCTTCGTCACGTAGTCGTCCCCACCGGCCGTCAGCCCGCGGATACGGTCGTCCATCGAGTCCCGGGCCGTGAGAAACAGAACCGGAACATCGCGCCCGGCCGCGCGCAGCCTCGCCGCAACCTCGAAACCGTCGAGATCGGGAAGCATCACATCCAGCACGATGAGACCCGGCCTCGCATCCTCGGCGGCGGTCAGGGCTTCGAACCCGGTCGTCGCCGAGACGACTTCGAAGCCGACCAGACGCAACGTCTGGGAGAGGAGATCACGGATGTTCGGCTCGTCGTCGACGACGAGTACGGTGGTCGCGGCCGGTGCGGAATCAGTCATGGTTTCATCCGTATCGCACCAACCTCAAAGCCAGCTGAGAGCAGCCTTCACGTCACGCCATAAAGATCTGCGCGTACCAGCTGACCAGAGCGATGAAGATCAAGAGGCTTCGCCGGCTGTACTGATGACCGAGGCGGCGGCCCGGGTGGCGGCCTCGACGAGAGCTATGCCGTCGGCCTGGGTGAGGTTCCCGTCGGAGAGGACCGCGATGAGGCAGTCGCGGCCTTCGATGTCCACGCGTCCGATGCTGTTGATGTCCCACAGTGCGGTCGCGGTGCGCGGGAGCCAGCCGTTCTTGAGCGCCGCACCGGAATCGGCGACGGACACGCCCCAGTCCTGACCTGCCACGACACGCTCCATCAGGTCCTCGATGAAGTCCCTGTCGGTTGGGGAAAGGAGTGATGCCGTGCCGAATATCGCGTCGAGCAGGATCAGCTGGTCTTCGGCTGTCGTCTGGGTGAGGCCCCAGTTGCCGTTCCGGCCGGCGGATGTGGCGATCAGGCCGAGGCGTTGGTTGGCGGAGTCCAGCCCCGGTGCCCCGCCGATGGTGTCCCACAGTGCGTTGGTCGCGGTGTTGTCGCTGCTGCGGATCATGCTCGTCGCCTGGGCGCGCTCGCGCGAGGTCAGCGCCCGCCCCGCATCATGGGCCTGGAGCAGCAGTGCGGCCAGGATGTCGACCTTGACGATGCTCGCGGTGTCGTACTGGCCACTCTCGAACACGGCGCGGTCGCCCGACTCCACATCCATCACCGCGACCGACAACTGCACGTCGCCCACGCGGGCCATCCCGGCGAGTTCAGCCGCCAGCAGCTCGTCGAGATCAGCTTCGGGTGCCGCGGCGGCCTCGGTTTGGGGGCTGAGGCTGGGCTCCGAAGAGGACACCGCCGCGACGGCAGCGGTACCCACTGACCCGTAGCGCAAGTTCGCCGCGCCGGCCACGGTGCAACCCAGCAAAGCGGCGGTACCCGTCACAACGGCAAGGAGACGACGGGGGCGGCGGCGTGGGCGCGGGCGGCGACGAGTTCCGGATCCAACCATGCCGCGACGCTACGAATCACAGCTGTGCGCAGCCTGGGACCAAGTTCAGAGCGCCCTGAGAGTTGCCTCCAAGCGGCGCCCACGGGCGTCGGCGCCCCACCGAGGCCTGTGACGTGCCGGGCTGCGGCGGACTCAGGTGTGTCAGGGAGTGGTGTGTGCCAGGCCCGTGTCATAGGCGATGATCACTGCCTGTACCCGGTCCCGGGCTTCCAGCTTCGCGAGAACACGCCCCACGTGTTTCTTCACTGTCGATTCGGACAGGCTCAGACGCTCGGCGATCTCGGTATTCGTCCACCCCTGGCCGATCGCGACGAGGACCTCCCGTTCGCGCTCGCTGAGCAGCCGCAGCCGGGGATCGGTGCCGCTGGGGCGCTGCTCGGGTGGGCGCAGGTCACCCGCGTGGGCGTCGAGCAGGCGACGGGTCAGTCTGGGGGACACCACGGCGTCCCCGGCCGAGATGGACCGAATGGCGGCTAGGAGCTCGTCGGGCATGGCGTCCTTGAGGAGGAAGCCGCTGGCGCCCGCGCGCAGGGCAGCGTAGGCGTACTCGTCGAGGTCGAATGTGGTGAGGATGAGAACGCGGGACCGGCCGCCGGCCGCGACGATGCGCCGGGTGGCCTCGATGCCGTCCATGCCGGGCATCCGCACGTCCATGAGCACCACGTCGGGGCGGAGCGAGGCGGTGAGGCGGACAGCCTCGGCGCCGTGGGAGGCTTCACCGACCACCTCGATGTCGTCTCTGGTTTCCATGAGCATCACGAAACCCAGCCGCTGGAGCGGCTGATCATCCGCGATCAGCACAGTGGTCAAGGTGCTCTCCTGCCGCCGTGCCCTGGCCCTGGACCGGGCTTGGTCTGCGATCCGCGGACTTCCCCTTCATGGGCGGCGTCGGGCTCCACATCGAAGGATGCGTCCACGCTCCAGCCGCCTCCTGCCCGGGGGCCCGCCGCGAGGGTACCGCCGTACATCGCAGCCCGTTCCCGCATACCGATGATCCCATGGCCGGCCTGATGCCGGTCCGGGACTGCCGGGGGCGGTTCCGCCGACTCGGACGGCGCTCCGGTATCGGTGATCGTCACCCGGACCCGGCCGTCCTGGAACTCGACGAAGATGCGTACGGACGAGCGGTAGCCGACGTGCTTGAGCGTGTTGGTCAGAGCTTCCTGGACAATGCGGTACACGGTCAGCTGAACCCCGCTGCTGAGCTCGGCGAGGCTGCCGCTGGTCCGGTAGGTGATGCGGGTACCCGCCGCCCGGACGCGCTCGATCAGGGCTTCCAGGTCAGCCAGGGCCGGCTGAGGGGCGAGCTCCGTTTCCTTCGAGTCGGCCCTGAGGACGCCTAGGACGCGGCGCAGTTCCTTGAGCGCCTGGCGCGCGGTTCCGGCGATGGTGTTGAGCGCCTCGGCGCTGCGTTCGGGGCGGCTGGAAGCGAGAGACGCCGCGCCGTCGGCGAGGCCGACGATGACCGCAAGATTGTGACCGACGATGTCGTGCATCTCGCGGGCCACGCGGGAGCGTTCCGCGGCCGCCGTGAGCCGTGCTCGTTGATCCTGCTCGATCTGGAGACGGGTGGCACGATCCTCCAGGGCAGCGAGGTAGGCCCGTCTGATCCGGAAGACGAGTCCCAGAGCCAGGGCGGCGGTCGCCGTCCCGACCAGGAAGAACACGGCGATCCAGGGCTGGTCCGTGCCGGACCGGAAGGCGGCCACTCCCAGTCCCGCGATGGTCACGGCCGCCGCCCAGGGAAGCACCTTCAGTGCCCCGTACAGAGCGAGGCTGTACAGGACCAGGAGGAGGCTGATGCCGCTCGGCAGCCAGATCGAGATGATCCACTGCGTCACACAGGTGACCGCGATCAAGCTGAAGGCCACGGCCGGCGCCCGCCGCCGCCACCACAGCGGCAGGGCGAGGCCGGCGTGCAGCAGCAGGAGCACGGCAGGCGGCGCTTCACTCACCCGGTGCGCCGACATGGGCGGTCCGGTCTGTCCCCCGAGAACGGCCGGAAGGCCCAGCAGGACTACGGAGATCACCACTCCGGTGTCGAGTATCCACGGCCGCCGGTGATCGACGCGCTGGAGCCGTTGCTGCCATCCGAGCAACCGGTCCAGGAAGGGATGACCGCCCGTACTCTGCGAACTCACGGAGAGTCCGGTGCGGGCGCTGGGGCCCGCGCCTCTGGCGGCCGGAGGTGGATACCTGCTCTCATCTGGCATCGCGTGAACCCGAGCGTCTCTCATTGAGTATGGAATGCCGCTCGAAGCGGTATCCGGATCGAGGGTTACCCGATGCGACCCGGAAACCGGGCTGGCGGACATGCTGTTGCCTCATGGCTACGGATGGCTAACCTGCCTGGTCAGGAGTCCGACAGACGGCTACCCAAATCGGGTTGCGGTGCTCATACGTCCGTACGTACGAGGCGCAGCGCGGCCGCGCCCAGCACGAGGGCGACCCAGCCGGCGAGGACGGCCAGGCCCGCCCCCGGGCTGAGGGCGTCCGATGTCTGGTGCAGACTCATCATCGCGTCCCCGGCGTTGCTCGGCAGGTAGGGGCCCACGGTGTCGGCCCAGGAATCGGGCAGCAGTGACGTCAGGCCGGGAAGAACCATCAGCGACGCCACGAGCACGGCGATGCCTCCGGCCACCGAGCGCAACAGGGCTCCCAGGGCAACGCCGAGGACTCCAGCCATGGCCAGGTACAGGGCCGCACCCGCCAGGCTGCGCAGTACACCATCGTCGGAAAGGGACAGTGCCGCGGACGTTCCACTCACTTGGGTGCTGCCCACGAGGAAGGCGGCCAGCACGGCCACGGTGCAGGCAACCAGAGCGACGGCCGCGAAGGTGAGGGCCTTCGCCCAGAGGACCGGCAGCCGCCGCGGTACGGCGGTCAGCGTGGACCGGATCATGCCCGTGCTGTACTCGCCGGCGGCCACCAGGACCCCGAGTACACCGATGGCCAGCTGGGCGAGCGAGGTGCCGGTCAGGGCCAGGCCGACAGCGTCGGAAGCGGGGGCGGGGCCGACAGGGGGGCCGGTCACAGTACCCGAGGGGTCGAACGAGGCCGAGGCGATGAATCCGAGGGCCACGAGGAGGAGCGCCGCCACGCCCAGGGTGATCCAGCTGGAGCGCAGGGACCAGAATTTCGCCCACTCCGAACGGATCACCCGGCCGGTGGTCACCCGGTATACGGGGCGGACTGTGACCGGGATTTCCCGGATCTTGGTGGAAACGCTGCTGCTCATGCCGCCTTCTTGGAATCGTCGTGACTGGCGCTGGTGTACTCGACGGCGTCGCGGGTGAGGTCCATGAACGCCTCTTCCAGGGAGACTTCGCGCGGTGTGAGTTCGAAGATCGGCACGCCGTACTCAGCGGCGACCATTCCGATCCGGCGGGCCTCCAGCCCACTCACATGCAGTTCCTCCGTGCCTGGCGAACCAGTGATCTCCACACCCGGCCCGGACAGCAGCTCCCGCAGACGGGCGGGCTCGGCGGTCACCACTTTCACTCCGCCTCCGTCGGCTTCACGCACGAAGTCCGCCACCGTGGTGTCGGCCAGCAGCCGCCCCCGACCGATGATCACCAGGTACTCCGCAGTGAGCGCCATCTCACTCATGAGATGGGAGGACACCAGGACGGTGCGCCCCTCGGCCGCCAGGTCAATGAGGAGGTTGCGCACCCACAGGACGCCCTCGGGGTCGAGACCGTTGACCGGTTCGTCCAGCATCACGACAGCGGGATCGCCCAGCAGTGCCGCCGCGATACCCAGCCGCTGGCCCATGCCCAGCGAGAAGGCCCCGGCTCGCTTGCGGGCCACACTCGTCAGACCGACCAGTTCGATGACCTCGGCCACCCGGGCCCGTGAGATTCCATGGGTGTAGGCCAGCGCCTTCAGATGGCCCTCTGCCGTCCGGCCCGGGTGGATCGACTTGGCCTCCAGGAGCGAGCCGATCTCCTGAAGTGGCGCGGCATGCTCCGCATACCGTTTCCCGTTGACCGTGGCCGCTCCAGCGGTGGGCGCGTCCAAACCGACGATCATCCGCATCGTGGTGGACTTGCCGGCGCCGTTCGGGCCGAGGAAGCCGGTGACAGCGCCCGGTTTGACGGTGAATTCCAGACGGTCGACGGCGGTCTTGACCCCGTAGCGTTTCGTCAGCTCGCGTACCTCGATCACCCTTGCACCTTCCACTCGGCGTCGGGCCATCCCCGAACGCGGCACCTCCACGCTAGAAGGCGGAAACGGGCCGGAAATGGCACCGTGGGTGACACATGTGCGGCCCACTGGTACCTGAGTACACCCACCCCCGAGACCACCCACCTGGCCCGGACTCGTGCGGCCACCGGCCCGGGCAGGTACACGTGGCCGTCGGTCAGGAGTGCACGATCCGCAGCCCGTGCCCGTTTGGGCCCGTGGTGATCACTTCCTCCAGGAAGGCCCGGACCCTGTCGGGGGCATCTTGCTTCAGCCAGCCGACTGCTACAACTGGAGACCTGAGCCATACGCTCAGCGACTCCAGGCGCTGTTGTGCCCGCCACGGGGGGGCACAACAGCAGCGGTGCCAGGTCCCTGGACATGCGCCCATGGCCATGTGGCGTCCCGCAGTTCAGAGGGCAGCATCGGGCTGGCGATCTCGCGGAACGGCGGCTGGCGATTCAGCAGCTCAGTCGGCGTCCAGGTGTTCAACGACCATTCCTATCCCGCCTGTTGTGTGGCGCCGCGCCATGAGTGAGGGATTTGGCTGGAAGCTATCGTCTCAGCCATCCAACTCAAGTGAGCCGTTTCACACCAGTGGAGGGTTTGTGTATCTGTCTCTCGGAAGGCTCGGCGGGACTGCCGCCGCCTTGCTGATCGCCGTCAGCGCGATCATCGCTGCTCCAGCCGCTGAAGCGGCCGTCCCACCCGTCGCAGGAGCCCTCAAGTCGTACAGCGTCGACGGTGTCTACAGTGCGGGAATCTCATCGGGCGGTTACATGGCGACCCAGCTGCATGTGGCCTATTCCGGCACCTTCGACGGTTCTGCCGCCTTCGCTTCCGGGCCCAACTACTGCGCCCAGAACGACGTCAACAAAGCTCTCAACGCGTGCATGGAGGTCTATCAGGACCTCCAGTTGAACCGACTGGAGCAGACCACACGGGACTGGTCGGCGCAAGGCAAGATCGACAATGCGGCGGGCCTGAACGGGGACCCGGTCTACGTCTTCAGCGGATCCAGCGACTCGACCGTCGAACGCCCCGTAGCCACCGCGCTGAACGACTACTACGCCCGCTTCGGCGCGAACGTGCTCTACAACAAGAGCACGACCGCCGGCCACGCCTGGATCAGCCCCCACGGGCCCAATGCCTGTACAGCGACCGCCAACCCCTGGATCAACAACTGCGGCATCGACGCCGAGCGGGAATTCCTCGGGCATCTCCTTGGCTCGGTCAACGCCCCCGCGGCCACGCCCAGCGGCAGCCTCATCCAGTTCGACCAGAACAAGTACGTGCCGGACGGCGCGGCGAAGCCGATCTCCATGGACGAGAAGGGCTTCGCCTACATCCCCGACACCTGTGAAAGCGGCGCCGCCTGCAAGGTGGTCGTGACGCTGCACGGATGCAAGCAGGGCTACTCATACCAGGGCTTCGGCACCCAGTTCATCGACAAGGCCTACCTCAACGAATACGCCGACACCAACAACCTGATCGTCCTCTACCCCCAGGCCATCGCGACCACGACCCTCGACAACCCCAACGGCTGCTGGAACTGGTGGGGCTACCAGGGCGACGCCGACTACGCCCGGCACGGCGGCAAGCAGATCGAAACAATCATGGGCATGGTCAAGGCGCTCAGCGGGGACGGCCCGAGCACGCCGCCGCCCACCGGCAGCATCACGCTGCCCAGCGTCGACGCGGAAGACGGCTACATCAAAGCCGCGAGCGGCGGAGCGAACCCGGCCGTCGGCACCTACGAGAACACCTACGGCCTGGCCCTGGGGCGCGGCACCGACGGCCAGTACAACCGGACCGTCCTTTCCTTCGACACCAGCGCCATCCCGGCCGGGAAGCAGATCACCCGCGCCTATGTGACGCTGACCCGCAGCAGCGGCTCAGGAGACCCCTGGACCAGCCCGGCCGGTAACCGACTCCTCGTCGACGTCCACAACGGCTGCCTCGGCGGCTGCGCGATAGAGACTACGGACTGGGCTGCAACCACCACGGCCGGCAGCGCGGCCGAGATCACCGCCTTCAGCTCCGGCAGCAACTCCTCCACCAACCTGTCCACCACCGGCCTGTCCGCGATCAACCCTTCGGGAAGGACACAGATCCGCCTCCGCTTCGAGCAGAACCAGACAGCCACGGCCTACCTGTTCGTCAACAAGGACACCCAGGCAACACTGACCGTCGACTACCAGTAGGACGTCATTCCAGGGCATTGCGAGGACCAAGGCAGGAACGTCCTGCATCAAGTGTGAACCTCCACGCAAGGTGCCCCCGTCTTCAATGACGTTCCGCAGCTGATCGGTTCCCAGCAAGGCCATCAGACGGCGGGGACTCGAACGGATGGCCGCGGCGAACCAGTGCCGGGCGTTGCACTCGACCCCGTGGTGTCCTCACCGAGCCAACGCATTGCCTCCTCCAGCTCGGTGGTGTGGCGGCGTCGCTCGGTCGGCGGGGAGGTCCGTTCGGTGCTGGTGCGCTGATACTCGGGTTTGAGATCACCCCCATGCCCCCATGGCGTGATCTCATCCTGATACGCGTTGGCGACCTCCCGGACCGCGGGATCGGAACAGCTGGCCCCCTGGCCTCGACGTCAACCGTCGGTGATACGGGCGGACCTGCCGATCTGGACCGTCACGGCTTTGCAATACGGGAAGTCCACGGAATCCTGTCAAGGCACCGCCGCCGTCCTCGTCGAGCAGAAGTTCAGCGATGCCGCGCAACGCCTTCATGAGGCGGGGGTTTGATCAGTTCGAAGGTGAGTTCGTAGGTGTTGGCGTCGGCGGAGTCGGCGATTCCCGCCAGTCGGGACAGGGCCTTGGGGAAGCTCGGCAGGCTGTGCGCCGTGTCGAAGTCGTCCTTGCTTGCCCATACCGTGATGTTCGCGACGCGGGACCCGTCCAGGCTCCGGTAGAGGAATGCGTTCCGGACCCCGGGGTGACCCTCGGATGCCACGTCGTCGGTGATGGTCTGGCCCATCACCTCGACGAGCTTGTGCTGCTTGTCGGGAGTGACGGTGAAGAGGTTGATCGCTACGAACGAGGTCACGTGTGCTCCTGCGGGGTATGGCCGAGCAGACCGGTCAGTGCGGTACGGATGCCGGTCAGGGGATCGTTCTCGGCGGACGGGCTTGTCCAGGCGATGAAGCTGTCCGGCCGCAGCAGGCTGGCGCCGGTGGGGGTGAGGCCGAAGGCCGGGGCCCAGACTTCGTCGGGATCTTCGAGATCCAGGCCGGGCCCGATCCGCTGCAGGGTCACGGGCAGTCCCAGGTCCTCGGCGATCGCCACGGCGGCATCGGCCCACGCGGCCCGGGGCGCGGCCAGCAGTGTGAAGCCGTAGCCGGTCAGGTCGATGGTGGACACCGGCTGGCCGGCCTGTCCCAGGACGACGTGGGGGGCTCGTGTTCCGGGCCGCCCGGAGGGCCACAAGGGATTCTCGACCGGGGCGGGGTCGGGGAGGCTGGGGACCAGCGGCTCCACCGTGTCGGCCGGGCGGCCGGAGACCGCCGCGGAGCGGGGATGAGAACGGGCAGTGACCGTCCCCGGGACATTGCAGCGGTTCCCGGCGGCGCGGCCGTCACGCGGCGAAGCGGGCCACGGCCAGCGGGCCTCTCACCGGCCGGAGGGAGCACCACGCCAGGATGGAGCACCGCAGCCACTGAAGCATGCGGGTGACGCAAGGAGAACACCTTGATCACTGTCGACATCGAGAACAGCGGCAGCACTGTCATGGTCAGTGTCAGCGGTGAACTCGACGAGGACTCGGGCCGCGTCCTCCTGGAAGCGCTGTCCGGTGTCACCATCAACGTACGGGGCCTCCTGGTGGATCTGCACCGGGTCGCGGTCATGGACACCGACGGGCTGCTGTGCCTCCTGGGCGTACACCGGCGGGCGGAATCTCTGGGCTTGCGGGTCCTGGTCACGGGCTGGCAGCCCCAGCCCCAGCAGTGCATGGCGGATGTCGCCGGCATCCCCGGGCCCGGCTCCCCCACCGGGGAACGGTACGCGCTGGCCGGGTTCCGCCGACTCATCGAGGAGCGGGCCCAGCGCGCACGGGACAGCGCGGACCTTGCCACCGGCTGGCTGCCCCGCACCTAACGCGGCGGTGGCACCGCCGCCGCCCCGCGCGGCACGATTGCCCGGGCCCGCGCCACTCCGACGGCGCGATGGGATACGGCGGCATCGCCCAGGGACCGGCGCAGCAGCTCAGCGGGCCAGCCGAGCGCGATCTCACCGCGCCCCAGCCGGGACCGACGAAGACACCAGTCCCCGGGGGTGGCTGGGGCGTAGCCCGCCAAACGGACCATGACGCCGTCTGAGTGGTCCTCAGGGGATCGACCCGTCCCTGTGGCCGTGTGCTGCGAACCCATTCCCAATCCCGTGCCCATCCTGAACGGGACGACACCTCACTCGGGGAGAACCATGCGCATGCGTAAGAGCACTATCGCCCTCTCGGTTGCCGTGGCCGCCGCCCTGTCCGCGCCCGTCTTGGCCGCGGCCGACGGAGCGAGCCCGTACGACATGGACCACATGGACCGCAAGTCGCTGACCGCGATCGGACTGACTTCGGACCAGCGCCTGGTGGAGTTCACGGTCGACCGGCCGGCGAAGACGATGTCGATCGGCAAGGTGTCCGGCCTCATGGGCGACAACAAGATCGTGGGCATCGACTTCCGGGTCCAGAACGAGAAGCTCTACGGCGTGGGTGACAAGGGCGGCATCTACACCCTCGACACCGGCAACGCCAAGGCCATGAAGGTCTCCCAACTCACCGTCGCCCTCGCCGGAGCCCAGTTCGGGGTGGACTTCAACCCCGCCGCCAACCGGCTGCGCGTCATCAGCAACACCGGGCAGAACCTGCGCCACAACATCGACGACAACGCCGCCCCGCTGACCACGACCGTCGACGGCCCCCTCACCAACCCGACGACGCCCCCTTCCACCGCCATGGGTGTCACCGGCGCCGCGTACACGAACAACGACCTCAACGCGGCGACCGCGACCTCGCTGTTCGACATCGACACCATGGCCGACCGAGTCTCCCTCCAGTCGCCCGCCAACGCCGGAACGCTCGCCCCGACCGGGAACCTCGGCGTCAACGCCGGGCCCGACGCGGGCTTCGACATCTACTTCTCACCGAAGCAGGGCACCAACCAGGGGTTCGCCGCGCTGAACACTGGCAGCGCATTCCGCCTCTACGGGATCAACTTCCTCACCGGCGCCGCCCTCGACATGGGCGCCTTCCCCAAGAACCACCAGGTCACCGACCTCGCCCTACCCCTGAACCAGGGCTGACGCCCCCCGGGCAGTGGTGGGCCGCCCAGAAGAGCGGCCCACCACTGCCCGTTCCCGCCGGACACCCTGCGTGGTCACTTCGGGGTGAGGACGGTGTCGATGATGTTCACGGTGGCGTTGGCGGTCTGAACGTCACCGCAGACGATCTTCGCCCTCCCGTTGACGGTGAAGGACTCGCCGGATCCGGCCGTGGTCAGCGAGCCGCCTTCGAGCGTCTTGAACGTGCCAGCGCTGAGCTGCTTGGGCGTGATCTTCTCGCCGACCACGTGATAGGTGAGGATCTTGGTCAGTTCGGCCTTGTCGGCCAGGATCTTGCCCAGGTCGGCCTTCGGGATCTTCGCAAAGGCCTCATTGGTGGGCGCGAACACGGTGATTCCCTTGGCGTTGTTCAGGGTGTCGACAAGGCCGGCCTTCTTGACGGCGGTGACCAGCGTCGACAGTGCGGGATTGTTGGACGCTGCGGTGGCTACGGGGTCCTTGGCCATGCCTGCGAGGCTCCCGGAGCCTTCCTTGGGGACCGCCGCACAGGCCGGGCCGAAGGGATCGGCCTGCTGCGATTCGGCGAGCGCCGGGGCTGCTACGCCCAAGGCGATGGGGAGTGCGAATGCTGCCGCCGCGAGTACGGCGCAACGGCGGACGTGGTGGGTGGTCATGTGCTCCTCCTCGTGGAGGCGGGCCCACCTCTCTGCCCCGTCCCGGGGCCCGCTCGTCCCCCTCAACCCTTGATTCGTGGCCGAACGGCGACTTGATTGGTGGAAAGGGCGGAAATCTGCACTTCTGGAGCACTCTCCGAGGTGGCGCTTCCAGGCGGGGAGCGCTGGCACGGGGCTTGCCTGTGGCACGCGTCGACATGCCTGCCTGGTGGTCGATGAGCGCCGTTTCGACGGTCTGCGGCGGGACACCTATCGAGGCCTGCGGACAAAAGCCGGGCGGACGTCCTTCCCGTCACTCATGAACGGCGGGCTCCGCTTCGGGATCGGGGTCGCTCATCATGAGGCGCACCGGCAACCGGACAGATCCGAAGAGGCAGGTCGTCACCGGATCGGGTGAGACTCCCATCCGCCGGACGGGCCGTTCCGAATGGCGGGTTGTGAGCACCTCGCCACCTGGCGCAGTCATGGGACGGGGAGCCTGCGACTCCGTCCTGAAGTCCCGCCCGTCCCTCATGGAGCCTTCGATGCAAGCCCTCCGCTTCCGCCGTACCGCCGTTGCTGTCGCCGCTGCCGCTGTTCTTCCCTTTGCCCTGGCCGCCTGTTCAGAGAGCGGGAAGAGCTCTGCCGCGGGGGCGAGCGCGGACAGTGGGAAGGCGAAGGACTCTGCGGCCGGTTCGCCCGATGCCTTGACGGCACTGGACAAGCCGTTCGGTCAGGCCTGTGCGGGCGTTCCCGCCGATGGTGCCGGATCATTTGACGGCATGGCCAAGGACCCGGTCGCCACCGCCGCGTCCAACAACCCGGTCCTGTCGACGCTGGTCACCGCGATCAAGCAGGCTGGCCTGGTGGACACCTTGAACAACGCGAAGGACATCACTGTGTTCGCGCCCACCAACGAGGCGTTCGCGAAGATCCCGAAGGCCGACCTGGACAAGGTCCTGGCCGACAAGGCCACCCTCACCAAGATCCTGACGTACCACGTGGTCGGCGAGAGGCTCACTCCGAAGCAGCTGGAGAACGGCTCCTTCGAAACCCTGCAGAAGGGGAAGGTGAACACCGTGGGCGCCGGAGAGTCCTACATGGTCAACGACACCTCGAGCGTGGTCTGCGGCAACGTCAAGACCGCCAACGCCAATGTGTACATCGTCGACACCGTCCTGATGCCCAAGTAGGCGTCTGGGCGCACCACAAGGCCGCCGCAGGGGTCGGCCGTCATCGGGGATGGCGATCGGCCCCTGCGGCGATGTACGGGCAACGGGCGGACGAGAAACCTCTCCCGTGGGCGCGACGGGAGTCCCTACGTGCACGTAGGGACGTACAGCACGTCACCGCAGATTGCGCCCGGCTGCGGCGCAAACCTGGCGGGCGGGGGTGGGTTTCACCGAGGGGATGATCGAGTTCGCGCGGGCTGGCCAGCGCGCATCGGCCGGTTCTGTCAGTTGAGCCGATGCCCCGATGCTGCCCACGCGGGGGCCGGGAGGGTGAGTTCGAAGCGGCAGCCGCCGGGCACGTTGTGGACGTTCGCGTGGCCGGCGTGGGCTTCGATGATGCCTCGGACGATTGCCAGGCCCAGTCCCGCGCCCGCGGGAGGGGTACGTGCCTGGCTGCCGCGCCAGCCTGTGTCGAATACCCGGGGCAGGTCCTCCTCGGGGATGCCGCCGCAGGCGTCGGTGACGGAGACCACCACGGTGTCCGCACGGCGTTCGGCGACGATGGCTACGGTGCCGTCGGCCGGGGTGTGCCGGATGGCGTTGACCAGCAGGTTGGACAGGGCCCGGGTCATCTCCTTGCCGTCGACTTCCACCGGCAGCGCGGCGGCCCCGGCGCCGCCGCCTGCCAGGTGTACACCGTGTTCGCGGGCGAGGGCGTCTGCCGCGGCGAGAGCATCGGCGACCAGCTCGTAGAGGGACATGCGGGTGGGTGTGAGGGTGAGGGCGCCGGCGTGGATGCGGGAGAGCTCGAAGAGGTCGGTGACCATCGAGTTGAGTCGCTCGACTTCGGCGCGCATCTGGCGGTGGTAGCGGGCCGGGTCTGTCACCATGCCATCCTCCAGCGCCTCGGACATGGCGCGGAGTCCGGCCAGCGGGGTCCGCAGGTCGTGCGAGATCCAGGCGACGAGCTCGCGGCGCGAGGTTTCCAGGGCCCGTTCGCGTCCGCGTAGGGCGGTGAGGTGTTCGCTGGTGAGGGCCAGCTCATGGCTGAGCGCCGCGAGTTCGGCGGGGGCGGGAACGGCGGGAGGTGTGAAGACACCGTCCTGTCCGAAGGTGCGTGCCGCGCTGACGAGCTCGCGGCAGCGCATGAGGACCTGCCTGCCCAGCAGCAGCGCGGTGATCAGCGATACGGCGGCGGCCATCGCGACGACGGTGGTCACCACGGCGAGGTCGTGGGGGGACAGGAACATCGCCCATGCCACGGTGAGGGTTCCGGCGAGCATCGCCGAGACGGCGACGGTTGCGAGGACCGCGAGGGAAACGGCGATGCTGCGCCGGCGCAGTATTCGTAGTGCGACGGCGCCGAGCAGGCCGGTGGCGCCCGCGCCGAGGAGGGCGTAGAGGGCGATCAGCAGCAGGTCACGCATGGCCGTCCTCCGACCGGGCCGCTGCCACGGCTTCCGCCCGGCGGGGGCCACGATGGCGTAGGAAGTAGACAGGGAGGTCGAACTTGCGCAGTGTGAGGGTGAGTTCGGTTCTTCCCTGGGTGGCCCTGCGCGCCACCGGGTCCACGGTCAGGCCGTCCGGCGTCAGCAGTGGCTCCTCGGGCGGCAGCGCTGCGGCCCGACGCAGGACGGACCGTACGCGCAGGACCAGCTCACGCGGGCTGAACGGCTTCGTCACATAGTCGTCCGCGCCGACCTCCAGGCCCAGGATCCTCTCCTCCTCGTCCCCGTGTGCGGTGAGCATCACCACCGCCATGGGGGGTGCACCGCACTCGCGGGCTTGAAGCCGTCGGCAGACCTCCAAGCCGTCCATGCCGGGCAGCATCAGATCCAGGACGACCAGGTCAGGTGGATGCCGGGCGGCGGCCTCCAGGGCGGTCGGGCCGTCGGCCGCGCGGTGCACGGTGAGTCCGGCCCGTTCCAGATAGCCCGGCACGACCTCCGAGCCGTTCGGATCGTCATCCACCACGAGTGCAAGGCCCCTGACGTCACCGGTGGGAGGTACTCCGTCAGTGCCCGTTCCCTCGCGGGTGGTCCGCTCGTTAGTGGGTGCCATGATTCCAGGGTGGACCGAAAACGCGGCCGGTGGGCCGCAGCCGGCTCGCATCGGGCATGGTGTCCGCGTTTCGTAAGGTCTACCAGCCCTCTTCTTTGCCTTCCGGTTCCTACGGTGTGGAGGGTGACTGATTCTGCTTGTCGTCCGCCTCTCGCGGACCTTGTACTGCCGTGCCTCGACGAGGCAGAGGCCCTCCCGTGGGTGTTGGCCCGGGTGCCCGCCGGATGGCGGGCCATCGTCGTCGACAACGGCTCCACCGACGGCTCGGCGGACATCGCGCGCGCCCTCGGAGCCACCGTGGTGCACGAGAGCAGGCGCGGCTTCGGCGCCGCCTGCCACGCAGGGCTGCTGGCCGCATGTGCCGAACTGGTCTGCTTCTGCGACTGCGACGCCTCCATGGATCCGGGGCTGCTCGCCCCGATGGCCGCGCGCGTCGCGGCCGGCGAGGCGGACCTCCTGCTCGGCCGCCGGCGCCCGCAGGGACGCGGCGCCTGGCCGCCCCACGCCCGCGCGGGGAACTTCGCCCTGGCCCGGTTGCTGCACCGGCGCACCGGACTGCGCCTGCACGACCTGGGCCCGATGCGGGTCGCCCGCCGCGCGGCATTGCTCGGCCTGGAGCTGAGCGACCGGCGCAGCGGCTACCCGCTACAGATGGTCGTACGGGCCGCCGACGCGGGCTGGCGAGTCGCCGAGACGGACGTCCCGTACCTGCCCCGCTCCGGGAAGTCCAAGGTCACCGGCACATGGCGAGGTACCTGGCGCGCCGTACGGGACATGCGCCGGGTCCTGGCCGAACCCCCAGCCGCCCGGACCGCACAGGCAGAGGGGATCAGCGCGTGAGCACCCTCCTGGTCATCGCGAAGGCTCCCGTGGCGGGTCGCGTCAAAACCCGGCTGACTACGGAGTTCACACCGCAGCAGGCCGCCGATCTGGCCCTCGCCTCGCTCCAGGACACTCTCGCCGCAGTCCTGGCCACTCCGGTACGCCGCCGGATCCTAGTCCTCGACGGAGAGCCCGGGCCCTGGATCCCGGCCGGTATCGAGGTCGCCCCGCAGAGCACGGGCGGCCTGGACGTCCGGCTGGCCGCCGCCTTCGCTCTGGCAGCAGGACCGGCCCTGCTCATCGGCATGGACACCCCTCAGGTCACCCCGGACCTCCTCGCGCTCGGGCTCGACTTCACCTCGGCGGACGCATGGTTCGGCCCCGCCGACGACGGCGGGTTCTGGGCACTCGGCCTCGCTGCCCCCGACCCGGCCCTGCTGCTCGGCGTCCCCATGTCCGTACCAGAGACCGGAAAGATCCAGCGGCTCCGGCTGACCGACGCCGGGCTGGCCGTGCACGACCTGCCGGAGCTCTGCGACGTGGACACCCCCACCGACGCGAGGCGGGTCGCCGCCGCCGCACCGCGGACCCGCTTCGCCGCCCTGCACGGCGGACTGTGCGCAGTGACCCAATGACCACTCAACTCTCCGAACCGGCCACCCGCACCTGGCAGTCCGACCCGTATACGGACGCCCTGCGCACCGGCAAGGGCCCGCTCTACCTCCGCCGCCGTGACGGCTGGCTGCTGCCCCTGGAGATCGAGCGGTGGTGCGCCGAACCGGACGCGGCCGACGAGACGGTACTGAGCCGCTGCACCGGCCCTGTCCTCGACATCGGCTGCGGACCCGGTCGCCTGGTCGCCACCCTCGCCCGCCGTGGGCACACAGCCCTCGGCGTGGACGTCACCCCCGAGGCGGTGGCCCGGACCCTGCGGGCGGGCGGTAAGGCCGTGTGCCAGTCGGTGTTCGACCCGCTGCCCCGCGAAGGCCGCTGGGGCACCGTCCTCCTCATCGACGGCAACATCGGCATCGGCGGCCGCCCCGCCGCCCTGCTGCACCGTGCGGCCCAGCTCACCGCGTCCGGCGGCTCCCTGCTGGTCGAGGTGGCCACCGCACAGGTCGACGAACGCGTCGAGGTACACGTCGAAGACGGCAACGGCGAACGCGGAGCTTCCTTCTTGTGGGCCCGACTCGGAACCCGAGCCCTGATCACGCAAGCCGGCGACGCGGGCTGGGCCCCGTACGGCACCTGGCACGAGGCTGGCCGGCACTTCGTCCACCTGGCACGCTGAGCTCTGTTGTCCGGGACATGCTCGGGCTTCGGAGCTCGGCCCTGCGGATCGTTCCGGACTCTTCGTCATGAACGGCGAGAGGCGAGCTCCCTGAGATGCGTGTGGCCCAAGGATGTGCCTAGCCTGGTTGAAGCAAGGCCGCACGGCGGGAAGCCTTCGGGTCTCGAAGGACACCTGAAGCCCTTTGGCACGTTCCTCGCCCGCGAGTCCCGCAAGCGGGGCGCCCGGCGAGCCCGTCCCCTTGGCCCCCGCAAGCACTGGCCTTTGAATCTGTGCGCCGCGGCGTCGCCCGCCCGGCGGGTTCACGGCATAGAAACCGACCGATGTTCACCACTGCAGATGGCGGTGGGCAGCGAGGAAGGTTCGAAACCATGCAAGCACTGAGAGTGAAGAGGCTTTTCGCGGTATCCGCCATCGGTGTCCTGATGGCGGGCGGCGCCGCCATCGGCGCAGCCGGCACCGCTTCCGCCGCCGTCCCCACGCACACGGCCACCTACGTGACCGGCGGCGGCTGGGACAACGACGACTACGGATACAACCACCACGGCTGGTACGACGACGATGACGACTGGGGAAACTGGAACGGTCACGGCAACTACGACCACGACTGCTGACCTCGTGCCGCCGCGTCGAACCGGGATGGCAGCCTCCCCCGGTTGACCGGAAGTGTCATGCAATTGGAGTAGCTCGGGACATCCGTACAAGGTCGGGATGAGGCGGCGTAGCCAAGCTCACGAACAGCGGGGCCGGACAGGGTTACCTGTCCGGCCCCGTGCAACGCTTTGCAGGAGCGGACCTTGAAGGTCAGGGCGGGCCGGCGACAACGGTGGACTCAAGCCTCCATCAGATTCCGCTTACGGCTCTTCCCGGGTGCTTGATCACCTTACGAAACACGGACGTCCGAGGCGCCGTGACCTATGACGGGCCGCTTCCTGGAACGATTCCGCAGGTGAACCCGCCAACCGCTCCCGCCACCCGTACCGTGATCACCGGCGTTTGCCTCGTCGCCCTCACCACCGTCCTCGTCCTCACCGTCCGTTACGGGGGGTTCTTCTCCGATCCGGTGGGCCTGTTCTGGTGGTACGTGGCGGGCTGGGCGCTCTTCGCAGCGGCCCTCCTCGCCCTGCGCCGTGTTCCTTCCCGGAGCGTCGTCCCGCTGCTCCTGGCCGGGGCCGTCGCCGTCACGGTGACGGGGCTCCTGGGGCCGCCGCGGACCAGCACCGACTCCTACCGTTACGCCTGGGACGGCCGGGTCCAGTCCGCCGGAGTCTCCCCGTACGACCACGCGCCGCAGGACCCGGCGCTGGCCCGGCTGCGCGATCCCTGGCTGTTCCCCTCAGGTAGCGCGTGCGGCGGCCCGGACCTGGCGGGCATCCCCCACACCGGTTCCGCGCCCCGCTGCACCCGCATCAACCGGCCTGCCGTCCACACCATTTATCCGCCCGTCGCCGAGGCGTACTTCCTCGCCGTCGACGCGCTCTCGCCTGCCGGAGCCCGGCACAAGCCGCTGCAGATCGGCGCCGGCGTGATCTCCCTCGGCGTGACCGGGACGCTCCTGTTGATCCTGCGGCGGCGCGGCGGGGACCTACGCAACGCCGCGTACTGGGGGTGGTGCCCGGCCGTCCCCCTGGAGGCCGTCAACAACGCCCACATCGATGTCCTCGGCGTACTCCTCGCCATCGCCGGACTCGGCCTCGTCGCCTCCCGCGCCCAGACCCGGCAAGTAGCCGGAGGCCTGCTCATCGGCGCCGCCATCGCCACCAAACTCATGCCCGCCGTCGTCCTGCCCGGCGCCCTCTCCGGCGTCCGCCGCGTCCGCGACGCCGCGGCCGTGCTCCTGCCCGCGGCGGCGTTCACGGCACTCGCCTACATGCCGTACGTCTTCCTCTCGCATGAATCGGTCTTCGGCTACCTCGGCGGCTACGTGGAGGAGGAGGGCTACGACGACCCCTCGGCCGGCTCCAGGTACGCGCTGCTGCGCCTGGCCCTGCCCGACACCTGGGCCTTCCCCGTCCTGCTCGCCGCCGTCGCGGGCGTGTCACTGTACGTGATGTGGCGCGGGGACCCCCGGCGCCCCTGGAGCGGCGCCCTCCTGGTCACCGGCTGGGCCTTCGTCCTCCTCACCCCCAGCTACTCCTGGTACGCACTGCTCCTGATCGCGCTCGTCGCCCTGGACGGACGCTGGGAATGGCTCGGCATCCCGCTGGCCGGCGCGGCCGTCTACATCCTCGGACCGACCTTCGGCTACGGGGCAGCGCTCGCCTCCATCGCGTACGGGGCCGCCGCGGCGCCCGTCCTGCTCATTGCCTGGTTCCGTCACAGAGGTGCGGGGGCCGGTGACGAGGCCTCTCAGCAGGGCGCCCCCAGCCGTAAGACTTCCGTATGATCCATTTTCGACCTTTTTGAGACTTGCGCCATCACCATGGATGCCATGGACACCAGCGTGCACAACCTGGCAGTGGACATGACCCTGACGAACATCGGGTGGTTCGGGATCGTCGGACTCCTCATCGTCGCCGTCCTGATCGCCGCGTTCGTCCTCGGCGCGAAGGTCCGGGCACATGAACCCCCTCCCCCCACACCCGACAGCCAGCCACACCTCCCGGCCGGCGGGGCCGTCCACGAAGTGCGCGAGCAGCCCGAAGACCGCGAGGCGAGGGGCTTCCCCGCCGGAGGCCTGAGCCCCCACCAGATGGGCGGCTACGGCAACGGCGGCTCCACCGCCCGCCCCCATCCCGAACAGGCCCTCTCCGAGGGAGAGTCCGCCGTCCACGGCCCCGGAGCCTGACCCCACCTGGTGGGCAGGAGGGCCTGGCACTCGGGGAGCACGAAGGAGGACCGATCCCCATGGCCACAGTCACGCAGAACCAGACCCGCCGCGGGCACGGCGTCGTACTCGATGACCACCTCCCCCTCCACCACCGCCTGGGCCGCGTCTACCGCGGCGGCGCCGCACTGATGGGTGCCTTTCTCATCGTGTTCGGCATCCTCGGGCTGATCGACCGGATCGGGTTCTTCAGCACCAGTGGGAGCATGGTGATGGGGCTGGGCAGCAACGGGGCTCTGAGCGTGGCCTCGTTCCTCGTGGGCGGCCTGCTACTCGCGGGTGCCGTCATCGGCGGCAACACCGCCTCGACCGTCAACATCGTCGTGGGCGTGGCCTTCCTTGCGGCCGGCTTCATCAGCCTCGCCGTTCTCGACACCCGCTTCAACGTGTTCGCGTTCCGCCTCCAGAACGTCCTCTTCAGCTTCGTCACCGGCCTGCTGCTGATGACCTTCGGCATGTACGGCCGGGTCAGCGGATCCCTGCCCCACGACAACCCGTACTGGCGCTCCCGCCACCCCCGCACCTGAAGAGGCACTGCCCGCACCACAGCTAAACGGCGGGGAGCATGTGGACCCGGGTCTGCCGTACGGGTGATCCTGCACCGGTGGCCGTAACAGGGATACCGGCGGATTGTCCTATGAGCATGACGACTTCGCGCATGTTGTCCCGACAGTCGGCTCAGGCCACTGCACTGCATGGTCTTCCCGAGCCGGGTGAACGCCGCAGGCTTCGAGAGCTGTGGGGCCTGACCCCGCACCAAGTAGCGGTGGCCTTCGGTGTCCGGGCTGCGACCGTCCGCTCCTGGGAGGCAGGGCGCAGTGCGCCCACGGGCAAGCGCCGTGAGGCATACCGACGTTTCCTCCAGGGGCTTGCGCAGCGAGCGGACCTCCAGCCGCAGGAGACCTCGGTCCCGGCGAGCCGCCGATCCGAGTCACCCGTACGTTCCCACCCAGCTCACCAGGAGGAGATCAGGCTGCAGGCGTGCACTGCCCCGGAGCGGGAGTGGACGGTCACAGCCGAACCCGGTCCTCCCAGCACAGCCGCGAGCCTTGACCGGCAGGTCCAAGCGGACCAGCCGGTCAGCGCCCGTTGGCATGGCGCGGCCACGGCCATCACGATTCTTGCCGCGTGGCTGCTGGGACTCGTACTTCTTGGGATCTACCTACCTGGGTGGACCCGCTAGCCCGACAGGCGATGCTCAGACGATCCCGGTCACCGTCACGGTGACCGGGATCGTCTGCGCCATGGAGGGGTACACGGCCTGGACCGCGTCGCGGATGGCCCGGGCCACGTCCAGGGGCCGGTGTCCACGCAGCACGACAACATGAATCTCCACGGCCGGTCCCTTGGGCGGGGTGCCGGTGATGCGGACGCCCGCGGCGCGATGGGCCGATGCCCCCGGGGGGCGGCGTCCTGCCTTGGCGGTTGTGGCGGAGCGTAGGAGGTCGGTCAGTGCGGGCCTGAGGAAGGCGACACCGCGTACACCCAGCACTGCTTCGCCGATCGCTTCCGGTGCCGGCTGCCCGCCCGTTGTCGTGTTCATCGTGGTTCCTCGCCGGGGGCTTCGTGGTGGAGGTCTGTGACGACGACCTCGACGGAGAAGATCTGCATGCCCAGGGTCCGGTGCGCGGCCTGTGTGATGTGCCGGCGGATCCGGTCTGCGGTCAGCAGCAGGTCAAGGTCCATGGCGGCGGTCACCTCGATCCGGACCCGGGCCGGGGTCCGGGCCGGGGTCCGGGCCCCCGGGCTCGTGTCGGGTGCGGGGCTGATGCGGCAGCTGCCCGCCCGCACCCCCGGGACGAGTTCGGCCGCGTGCCGGAAGGTGCGCGCGGCGACGGCTTCGTAGATCCAGGCGTCCTCGTCCATCTCGCCTAGCGCGAGGGTCCGTCCCGGGCGCAGTTCGAGGCGTACGACGTCCATGATCCCGGCGGTGAGCCGTGAAGCGGCCGCTTCCCAGTCGGGGGCGGACTCCTGGAGGTCGCGTCGGACGCTCTCCCGCAGGCGCGCGAGGTCCTCGCGGGCCGCGGCGCAGTGTGGGCACCCTGCCGGGTGGGGGTCGACGGTGTAGGGGTCGGCCGACCGGGAAGGCCGCGGACCCTCGCTCGCTTCCTCCCGGTCCCACAGGGCTGCGAGGTCACGGCCGCAGGGCAGGACGGCGGGCTCGTCCGCCGCCTTGCCACCCGCACCCGGGGCGGTGCCGATCGGGGGCTCGTAGGGTTCGTTCATCGCCATGTCCCCATCGCCTCCGTCAGACAGCGCCGCGCTCTGAACACTCTGGCCCGTACGGCTTCCTGGCTGATGCCGACCGTTTCCGCGATCGTCTCGTACGGCAGGGCTTCGATCTCCCGCAGGACCCAGCATGCGCGCTGCTCAGGGGAGAGTGCGGCCATGGCCTTGCCGAGAGCGTGGACGGCGGCCTGGGATTCGGCGGCGCGTTCCGGGGAGTTCTGGTGCTCGGGCGCGGCCGGTTCGGGCACCTCGTCGATGTCGGTGACCGGGCGCCGGGCCCGCAGGGTGTTCAGGCACCGGTTGGTCACGATGCGGTGCAGCCAGGTCCCGAAGGCCGAGTCACCCCGGAACTCGGGCAGTTTGCGCCACACGCTGACGAAGGCCTCCTGGACCGCGTCCTCGGCCTCCGAGGGGCTTCCAAGGAGGCCGGCCGCCAGTCGGAGCATCGCCGGCCCGTACCTGCGTACCAGAACTTCGAAGGCCTCCTCGTCCCCTTCCCCCGCCCGTACGGCGAGCAGTGCGTCATCGGCCCGCTCAGCCCGCTCGGCCGCTCGTGGGCCTGGTGGGGCCTGGTACTGCTCAGCCGTCACCCGCCGGCTCCTTTCGCGTTCACCTCGTTGGACACCGCGAGCGCCCCGTCGTTACGGGCACCGGGCAGGAAATCTTTCCGACCGGCTGATTCGAAGCCGATGCGTAACGGGACTGCCCCGACCGGTGTCGAACGTGAGCAAGAGCGTTTCGGCAAGGATGTTTCGGAGGAGCGAGGATGACCATCCAGGAGCAGGCCCCGGCCACGAGTGCTCGTAAGGCCACCACCACGACCCTGATCAGCGGACAGAGCGGCGTCTCCGAGCCGGCCTCCACACGCGGCAAGACGTCCATCGCGGACGTGGTCGTGGTGAAGATCGCCGGTATGGCGGCCCGCGAGATCCCGGGAGTCCACGACATGGGCGGCGGCCTGTCCCGGACGCTTGGCGCGGTCCGCGACCGGGTCCCCGGCGGACGTCCCAACGTCGGCCGGGGCGTCAAGGTGGAGGTCGGCGAGCGTCAGGCGGCCATCGACGTCGACCTCGTCGTCGAGTACGGAGTCCCCATCACCGACGTCGCCCGTGACGTGCGAGAGAACGTGATCGCCGCGGTCGAGCGGATCACCGGGCTGGAGGTCGTCGAGGTGAACGTGGCCGTCAACGACGTCCACCTCCCCGGGGACGACGAGCCCGGGATCCCGGCGGATGCTCGCGTGGAGTGAGCCGCCGCCGTTCGCCGTGGTCTGGTTGTTCTCTCGAGAGGTGCAGCGATGGGCAAGGACGTGCTGGGGCTCGTGGTGGGGATGGCGCTGGCGTTCGCCGGATGGTTCGGGGGCTTCGGCGCCTTCGTTCTGGTCGCCGCCCTCGGAGCGCTCGGTTTCACGGCCGGTCGGTTCCTGGACCAGGGCGGCGACCTGCGCGATCTCCTGGCCCCTCGTGATCGGGCCGGGAGGTGACGGCCCACCGGCGGGGCACGCTCACGGTCGCCGACCGGGTGGTCCGCAAGATCGCGGAGGAGGCCGCGCGGGAAGCCGTCGTCGGTCACGGCGGCAGTGTCACCAGAGGCTCGGCAACGGTGCGCGGGCAGTCGGCGCGCGTGGGCGTGGACGTCACGTTGCCCTACCGCGGTTCGGCCGGGGAAACCGCCCGGGCCGTACAGGAGCACATGACGGCCCGCACTTCCCACCTGACCGGGATGAGCGTGCCGGGCTCCCGCATCCGGATCCGGGAGCTGGCCACCGTGGCTGCCTTGCCGGTCTCGACCGACAGCGGGGATGAAGCGGCGCCCACGACGGCGCCCACCACCGCACCTGCCACCGCGCCCGCGCGCCGATGGTCGGTACGCCGTCTCCCGGTCGCCGCTGTAGCGGTCCTGGTCCTCGCCGGCGCAGGCCGGCTCCTGTGGGATCGGGCGGCCACACAGCAGTTCGGTGACAGGGGAGCACCCTGGCGCCGGCCAATGCCCGGAGGGATCATCGGCTCAGGCCCGGACGGCCTCCCGCCATGGGCCGCGGTGGTACTCGCCGCGGCAGGGCTGTGGATGATCACTATGGCGCTCACCCCGGGACACCGCCGCGACCTCGCCCTGACAGCCCCGGGACCAGCCGTCCGAGCCGTGATCAGCCGGCGTTCGGCGGGCCGCCTGGTCCGCGCCGCGCTCGAGACGCAGGTGCCCGGCATGAGGGGCGTACGGGTGCGAGTACGCCGTAGGCGGCTGCGCGTACGAGTCGAACTCGCCTACGCAGACCAGCCGCTGAAGCCCGAGCTCCGCGAACTGGTCACGCAAGCCGTCACGACCGCAGTGCGGGACCTGGGGCCGGCCAGGGCTCCCCGGGTCCAGCTCAGAATCCGGGTCCGGGGCGGCAGGAGCCCACGAGGTGAGCCGGCGGCAGCAACCGAACAGGAAGGATGATGCCCGTGGACCGCACGCGCCGCATCGTGAACCGACTCGTCCTGCTCGCCACCGGAGCCCTACTCCTCACGACCGCCCTGCCCCTCCTGGTGCGAAACACCGTGATCGGGGACCGGCTGCCTACGTGGTGGACGGCTCTCAGCGGGCGCGGCCGGTGGGTCGCACCGCAGGCATGGGAGGCCTGGACCGGCCGCCCAGCCGCCGGTGCCGCTGTCACCGCCGTCGTGATCCTGCTCGCTCTCACGGCGGGCGGACTGCTCCTCCTTCAAGGGCCGCGGGGAACGGTCCGACGACTGCCGCTGGCCTCACCGGGCACCGTGCTGGAGGCCAGGGCTTTCACGGCCGCGGTCAGCTCCAGGCTCCGGGCACTTCCTGGCGTGCACTCGGTGCGCACCGGGTTGCGCGGGACAGCCGACAGAGCGCGCCTGCGGATCCGCGTGGTCCTGGATGACACTGCCTCACCCCGCGAGATCCTGACCGTCCTGTCCACGGACGTGCTGCCCGAGAGCCGTGTCTTCCTCGCCCCGCACCCCCTTGCGGCCGAGGTCCGCTTCATCACCCGGCCCGGCGGTCGGCGCGTCAGGTAACCGGACCGGTTGGACCTTCACCGAGGGCATGGGCAAGGAGGACCGCCGGTTCCTGCTGCCCCGTCTCACGCAGGGTCTGGGCGAAGTGTTCCTCCCCGAGTCCCTTGCGGATGGTTTCCTCGCATTCTGCGCGTACATGGGCAAGTTCGGGTGTTCCGCGTTGGGGGTGACCGACGGAGCGCCAGTGGGCCAGGCCCGTGCCGTAGATCCGGGCGGCCTGTAGCGCCTGGCCTTGGAAGGCGACGGCAGCCGCGAGGAGGTCGAGGCCGAGCGCGATGCCGAAGCTGTCCCCGATCTGACGCTTCGAAGCCACCATGACGCGGGCCCTGTCCGCGGCCCGCTCCGCGTCGCCTCGCATGAGCGCTACGAGGGAGAGCTGGTACTCGGTGTAGGAGCGGGTCCAGACCTCGCCGAGGGCTACGCATTCCTCGCGGAGCGAGTCCGCTTCGCGTTCGGCTTCGGCCAGCCGCCCGGAGGAGGTGAGTGCGAACACGATGATCAGGCGGCAGAACAGGCGCCCCTGCGAGGCCGCGGGCTCCCCGGTGGTGTCGTCCAGGGCGCGGGCCGCGACCTGCTGTGCGAGGTGAGGGTTGCCGGACATGAGGTGAACGAGTCCGCTCAGGTAGCCGGCCCGCAGGACGTCTTGAGGGTGCTCGCCCCTACGGTCCGCAACCTGGCGGCAGGTATCGGCCAGGATCAGGGCGCCGTCGTGATCGCCCTGCAGCAGAAGGGTGACGCCCAGCGCCCAGGTGGCCTGACCGGCGGCGTCACCGGACTCGCCGCCGGCTTCCAGACAGCGTTCCAGGTAGGAGCGGGCTTCGTGCAGGTGTCCGGTGCATGCCCAGAAGAACCCCAGCCGGCCCGCCAGTTCCAACGCCTGCTCAGGGTCGGTGGCCAGGAGATGATCCAGGGCCGCACACAGGTCCGCATGCGCCCGTTCCACGCGCGTGTAGGCCGCGACTTGACCGGGCCCGGGCCAATCCCGCTCGGCGGTGACAGTGAGCTGTGAGAAACCGGAGGCGTGCCGGTCCGCGAGCACTCCGTCCTCACCGAGTTCACGCAGCCACATCCGGCCGTAGTCACGCAGAGGGACGAGCAGCCGGTAGAGGTCGCCGGCCTGCGTCAATACGGATCGACGCGCCAGTGACCGAAGAGTCCGGGAGATGTCGCGGTCCTGGAGCGGCCCGCCCGCACACACCTCGCGCACCATGCCCTCGTCGAAAGACTGGCGGAACACGCTTAGTCTGGCCCACAGCAGGCGCTCCACCGGGTCACACAGCTCGTGACTCCACCCCATGGCCGTCCACAGGCTCTGGTGACGGGCCGGCTGAACCGGTCCGCGGGCACGGAGCGTCCTGGCCCCGGCTCCGGTGCGCAGCCGGGCGGCAAGTTCTTGGGCGCCGGTGTCCGCGAGCTGTGCCCCGGCGAGTTCGAGCGCCAGCGGCAGGCCGTCCAGGAGAGCGCACACTTCGGCTGCTGCGGACCACTCGTCGCGATCCGTCCCGAACCCGCCGGCGGCAACTGCCCGGCCGGTGAGCAGGCTGAGGGCTTCGGCTTCGTTCAGCGGGCCCAGCGTGATGACGTGCTCACCGCGAACGCCGAGAGGTTCCCGGCTGGTGGCAACGACGGTGAGGCCGGGGCTGACCGTCAACAGGTCAGCGACGACCTTGCGTACCGAGTCGGTGAGGTGCTCGCAGGAGTCCAGGACCAGCAGCACCCGGCGGTCCGACAGCCACTGGCACAGACCCTCCAACGGCCACCGTGCACGGTGATCAGAAAACCCGACCGCGTCCGAGATCGTAGCGACCAGCAGCCGGTCATTGTCCAACGGCCAAAGGTGCGCCCAGCACACGACGAGATCGCCACCGGTCATGGCCGAGACCGTCCGCAGGGCCAGCCGTGACTTTCCCGCCCCGGCGGGCCCGGACATCGTCGTCAGCCGGTGGGCTCCTATGGCGGCCGTGAGGTCAGCGGTCTCCGCCTCACGGCCGATGAACGGCGTTGCTGCTTCGGGAAGATAGGAGATCACCGGAACATTCTCAACCGGCTCCGGCCCTCGCCGCACCCGAACAAGCAAGACGGATCGCATGCTGCGGCACTGCCCGCTCCGGGGCCGGCGACGTGACGGCAAGCCCCAGAGCAGGCAGTGGTGAGCCGCAGCCGCCCATCCCGGGGCGACCAGAGCCACACCAGGAGACATCCTGCGAACATTTCCGAGTGGGCACCGCGCCCGCGACGCGCGTCCAAACCACCCGAATGCCCGCGGTCCCCATCCTCAGGCACCTATCTGAGCCTTTCCGCAGGCGCCTTCCAGCAAGCCGACCTAACGTCGTCACTCAGGGCAAGCCGAAGCCGGCATCGCAGACCGCGCCAGCTGCCTCACGCGTAGGCACGACGCCTTCCACCCGGCCACCCGTGGCCAGCCAGTCCCCAAGAGGCAGGAGCATGTGTGAGCACCGCCGCGTCGATGCGGATCAGCGGCCCTGAGCCCTGGCAGCGGGGCCCGTACGCCGAGGCGATCGGCGCGGCGAAGGGCCGGCTCACGCTGCGGGACGCCGAGGGCTGGTGTCTGTCCCTGGACGTCCGCCGCTGGTGTGCGCAGGCGGATGTCTCGGATCGGAGTGTTGTGGATCGCTGTGCGGGCCGGGTTCTGGACATCGGCTGCGGGGCCGGGCGCCTGGTCGAGGAGGCAGCGCGGCGAGGGCATCGGGTCCTGGGGATCGACGTGTGTCCGACCGCTGTGATCTCCACGGTGTGCCGGGGCGGTAGAGCCATCAGCCGGTCGGTGTTCGAGCCGCTACCCGGTGAAGGCCGATGGGACACGGCGCTCCTCGTGGACGGGAACATCGGCATCGGCGGAGATCCCCGCCGGCTGCTGGAACGCATCCACGGTGTGGTCCGCGATCGGGGGCTGCTGATTGTGGAGACCGCACCCATCGACGTCGACGAGCGGCGCCGGGTGCGGATCCATGCCGGGAGGGCGGCAGCAAGCCCCGTCTTCGCCTGGGCGACCGTCGGCACCCGGGCCCTGCTCAGGCACGGCCGCATGTCGGGCTGGACACCCGTCGAGCAGTGGGCCGGTCCCTCGGGGGAGCGTCACTTCGTGGCCTTGCGGGCCCGGGCCTGAGCCCGGGCGTCCCTGCGTTCGGGCCGCGGGCGCAGCCAGGTCCGCGCGAGCAGAACGATCGCCGAGGTGATGAACAGGGCTGCGGTGATGAGGAGCCAGCGGGCGAGGAAGCCGTCCGCGGACAGAGCGGTGTAGGCGGTGTAGTGGTCGATCTTCTGCAGGATCAGCGGCCACCAGACGAGGAACAGCACTCCCGAGACGAAGAGAGGGACGCGAAGGTAGTTCACCCCCGGCCGCCGCACGCTCTCACCGGCGGCGCTCCGGCCCCGGAAGAGGAACTGTGCGGCGCGGTCGGTGAACGAGTAGGCGGGGAGCAGGACCAGGTCGTGCAGGAGCGCCGCGCCGACGAACCAGATCGCCACACCCATGGGGTCGCCCTTGAGGAGGCGGATGCCGGCGTAGAGGGCGAGGGCGAAGCAGGCCAGGGTGAGCAGGAGGTGAAGCGGGGAGGCTCCGTAGCGCCGCCGGAACGCGGAGCCGGTGGCCATGTCTCCAGGGGGGTTGTTCATGTGGGTTCTCCGAAGGTGAGGCGGGTGACCCACTTGGTGTTGTGGACGCCCGGAGCCGCCGGGATGATCACGCGGGCTGGGTAGCCGTGGTCCGGTGACAGGTCCGCCCCGTTGACACGCATCGCGAGGAGCGAGCGGCCATCACGCGCCTGGTTGGCGGCCAGTACGACTGAGGAGAACGACCCTCCGCGCTGGACGGACTCCACAAAGACCTGCGGGGTGTTGGTGCCGAGTCCCACGAGCGCCGCGAGATCGGTGAGGCGTACGCCGGACCACTGCTGGTCGGGGGTGGACCAGCCCTCTACGCACGCGATCGGCAGCGCCGCCTCCCCCTGCTCCATCGCCAGGAGCATCGCGCGGGTGAGCACCACCTGACGGCCTCCCC
This sequence comes from Streptomyces sp. AP-93, assembly GCF_022808175.1. GTDB lineage: Bacteria > Actinomycetota > Actinomycetes > Streptomycetales > Streptomycetaceae > Streptomyces. The sequence continues at coordinate 144,830 of NZ_JALGBX010000016.1, forward strand.
CGCGTACCGTCAGCCGCCAGGCGGGGCCGATATCGCTAGGGCGGATACCGCTGGAGGCCGCGGTCTTGTTGATCTGGAAGCCATTCGGGCCCGTGCCGGGGTCTCGGCCGTGCGGAGCCAGCAGGGCGGTCTTGCGCCACCAGCCGCCGATGCTCTGGCCGGCCGTCACCACCAGCAGGGCCAGCGACCCGGCGCCCACCATCGCGACCGCACCCCGCCGCGAGATCGTCGCCGGCGCCGGCCGGGGCGAGACCAGCCCGGCCGCCTCCTGCGAATCCGCCGCGGGCTGCCACCCCCGGCCGGCCCGCACCGCGCGAACGGCGCGAGGCAGCCGGAAAGCGACGTGGACGACGAACGCCGCCATGAACACCCAGGAGCTGTAGAAGTGCAGGACGTAGAAGGAGCCCGGGAAGATGTAGTCCAGTTGGATGTTCAGGATCCCGGTGACGAACGTGAACCCCGCCCCTCCCACGAGCAGCAGAAGCGAGAGCCGTTCGAGGGCGTGGGCGGCCGAGCGCAGCGGCGGCCACTCGAACAGTTTGGGGATGACCGACCACAGCTTGGCGAGGAGGACCGGGACGAGTACCACCCCGAGGACGGTGTGCACGCCCTGGGTCACCCGGTACAACCAGTACGGCGAGGTGGGCCAGGTGAACAGGTAGAACCCGAGCCACCCCTTTTCGGGCGTCTGGTCGTTGCGCGCGGCGAGGTCCGGGTTGTAGGCCGCATACGACAGCAGGCCCGTCACGAACAACACGACCACCCCCACCAACAGCAGCAGCCCGAACACCCCGGTCAGCCACGGCCCCCGCAGGGGACTGCGCCAAAACCCCGGACGGGCCGGGCCCGGCGGCGGACCGGCGGCCCGCACTTGGTCGACGGCCCCCCGTACCCGTTCCACGACCGACGGATGCGCCGGCTTCACGGGCCTTGCCCCGACCGACGGCCGCCCCGTGGCACCGTCCGGCCGATCACTCTCGCCGCCTACATCCACTCAGGACACCTCCATACAATTCCGCCCTATTGGGCAGGTCGTCCACGAGAAGATCCCGCAATCCCAGCCCAGACCCCGCCCACGACACGCAGCACCTGCCTGCGGCTCTGCGACAGGTCGGGATCCAGCCACCGCGCGCCTCCCGGACCCGGCTCACGGCAGGACGCGGCCCGGAGTGAGGGTGATGTACGGGCCTGGCCGGGTTCTGCGCCGGTGGGATGCCTCAGGCCTTCCGGTCAGAATTCCTCGGCGCGCATCTCGTCCCTCGCCGCTGGAGCCCTTCGCTCTCGCCTCGATCCCACGTGTGCTGGTCGAGATCGCGTCCCGGCACCGGCAGGCGCACGGAGCGATCGGCCCCATGCAGGGGAGGCTAACCCTTTCGAGGGAACCGGCCCTCGGAGGCCAAACCGCTCCGCATGGCCACAACGAAGACGCTGCGTGGGCCCCGCCGCCTGGGACCCGCCAGCGCACCCACGTGCCGCTGGAACAGAATTGCGGGCGCAGCGAACAAGAGAGGGATCACGACCGAAATCCAGCCGCCAGGCTAGTCCACTCTGCACGGATATCGGCGCCGCATATTCGCGCGGACCATCCCGAAATTCTTTTGTCGTACCCGCGAAGAGAATCGTTTTTTCAACTGGACGGAGCAGGCGTCTTGTCAGCGTCCGGACTGTCTGTTTTTCTTGCTCTGCGATTCGCCGCATCTCGAGGTCTGGTGGTGCTCGCGGGTCGTCCCTTGGCAATACCCTTGCCGGCGAAGGTGCTCCGAGCCGGGGCCTACCCGGCGGGGACATTCGTGACAGAGGCAGGCTGACAAGGCGAAGGAGATCTTCGTGGCAGGCGTACCCAACGTTGGTTCGGTGGTGGGCGACTTCGCCCTCCCGGGCGGAGAACTCATAGGCTCTTCGTTCGTACGGCGCGACTTCGAACTGTGCAAGCAGCGCGGCAAGCCCCTGATCCTGGCCTTCTATCCGGGCGATGACACCCCTGTATGCACCCGTCAGCTGTGCTCGTACTCCAGCGGACTGGACTCCTTCGCCGCGGTCGGTGCGCAGGTGTGGGGCATCAGTCCTCAAGGGGTCGACAGCCATGAAGCCTTCGCCCGCCGTCATGGCTTGCGGATGCCGTTGCTCGCGGACGAACAGCGTCTGGTGAGCCGTTCGTTCGGCATTACGGCGCCCGGGATCGGGCTGCGCCGGGCCGTCTTCCTGATCGCTCCGGACGGCACGCTGCACTGGAAGCACGTCGCGCTTCTGGGGGCCACCTTCCAGAGCGCGGCTGCCATCTCGCGCGAGCTGGCAGCCTTCGCCTGACCTCGTTCACGCCCAGCCGCTCCCCGCCCCGCCCCACCCCAATTGGCGTGGGGCGGGGCGGGGGACGGGGCTACGGTTACTTGGCGAGGAACTCGATCAGGTGCTGGTTGAACTCTTTCGCGTGGGTGAGGTTCAGCCCGTGCGGAGCCCCCTCGATCAGGGCGAGCGTGCTGCCCGGCAGGGCTTGATGGGCTCGCTTGCCGCTGACTTCGAAGGGCACGATGGCGTCCTGGGTGCCGTGGATGATCAGGGTGGGGACTTCGATGCGGGCGAGGTCGTCGCGGAAGTCGGTTCGGGCGAAGGCGTTGATGCACTCCAGCGTCCCCTTGGGTGAGGCGGCCTCCGCCAGGTGCACGTGATAGCGATGCTGTGCCGCGCTGACGAGGTCCGTGTTCTCGCCGGCCTGGAAGAAGCCGGTGACGAAACCTTCCAGGAACGCGGGCCGGTCACCGCGGACGCCGTCCTCGAACTGTGCGATTGCGGCGTCGTCGAGCCCGCCATCGGGGTTGTCGGCACTCTTGTAGAGATATGGAGGCACCGCAGCTGCCAGGACCGCCTGGTGAACGCGACTGCTGCCGTAGTTGTGCAGGTAGCGGACTACCTCCCCTCCTCCCATGGAGAATCCGACCAGGGTCGCGTCCCGTAGGTCGAGATGCGTCAGGAGCGCGTCCAGGTCTGCTGCCAGGGTGTCGTAGTCGTAGCCCTCCCACGGCTGCGCGGAAGAACCGAACCCGCGCCGGTCGTAGGTGATGACCCGATAGCCCGCCTCGACCAGTTGGCCGACCTGCGCCTCCCAGGCCCGGCCGCTCAGCGGCCAGCCGTGGACGAGGACTACCGGGCGGCCTCGGCCGAAGTCCTCGAAGTGGAGCTCGACGCTGCTGTCCCTGTCAGTGCTTACGTTGATGCGCGGCATGCCGGATAGACGCCTTTCGTGTTGAGGTGCAACACATGTACCAAGCGTGCGCTCCGGTCAGGCCGGATTTCACTTACCGCAGAACTGTCAGCACATTCTTCACCCCCGCGTCTCCAGCATTATTTATCGTTCTGTATTTACAAACAAGGACCCCAGTCGCTTATTGCGAATGCCTTGCAATAGCGCGAGTCTGCCCGATCGGCCTAACCCGTCAACTGCGTGTCGAAACGAATTTGGAACCCTATGGAGTTTCTGTGAGGGGGCTGTGGCCAGCGGATTTGCGAGAACTGGGCGGAGCGGATTGCCGACATGCAAGCAGAGTTGGTCACGCGCCGTGGGTGGTGCGTGCTTTCCTTCCGTCTGCGCGATCTGGGGGCACGGCGGTACGCAGGGTCGGCGGGCCCTGCTGTCGCTGATGTCTCGCGGGCGCGTTGTCCGACCGAGTGGTCACCCCATCTGAATGCCCCTGTCCGGCCGTGCCGGTGTGTGCGGTGGGGCGGGGTTCGCAGTCGAGAGGAACACCCTTGAAGTCCATCTCCGCACGGCCCCCTTCGCGCCGTGTGCTCAACCAGTCCCTCCTCGTCCTGGGCGCCGGCGCGCTCGCGACGGGACTGGCCGCCCTCACCCTCGCCCCGGGCGTCAGCTCCGCATCGAGCCACCGCGAGGCACCCCTGATCGCGGGCGACCCGCGGGCGGACAACACCGACGTGTACGCGTACACGAGCCTGGACCGTCCCGACTCGGTGACCCTGCTGGCGAACTGGATTCCGTTCGAGGAGCCCAACGGCGGCCCGAACTTCTACGCGTTCGGCGACGACCTCCGCTACAACATCAAGATCGACAACACGGGTGACGGTGTCTCCGACATCACCTACACCTGGCGCTTCCGCAACAGCTACCGCGACGACGCGAACCAGTTCCTCTACAACACCGGCCCGGTCACCTCGCTGAACGACCCGGACCTCAACTTCCGCCAGGTCTACGACCTCGTGGTCACCCACGGCGACAAGAGCAAGGTCCTGCTCACCGGCGTGCCCGCCGCCCCGTCCCGCGTCGGCCCGGCGTCCATGCCCAACTACGCGGCCCTGCGCAACCAGGCGATCCGCAACGTCCCCGGCGGCGGCAAGACCTTCGCAGGCCAGGCCGAGGACCCCTTCTTCGCCGACCTGCGCGTCTTCGACCTCCTCTACGGCGGCAACCTGTCCGAGCGCGGCCAGGACACCCTCGCCGGCTACAACGTCAACTCCGTCGCCCTGCAGATCCCCAAGAAGGACCTGGCGCTCAAGGGGAACCCGTCTCGTAACCCGGTCATCGGCGTCTGGTCGACCACCGACCGCCAGGGAGTGCAGGTCTCCGACTCCCGCGACAAGCGGCACGGCGAGAAGTGGAAGCAGGTCTCCCGCCTCGGGAACCCGCTCGTGAACGAGGTGGTCGTCCCGCTGAAGTACAAGGACGCCTTCAACACCCTCAACCCGGACCAGGACCGCACCGTGCAGCCGGTGGTGGACAAGGTCCTCGACCCGATCCTGCCCAAGCTGATCCAGCAGGTCTACGGCATCCCGGCCCCGCCGGCCCCTCGACGGGACCTGTTCGAGATCTACCTGACGGGCATCTGCAAGGCCTGCGGACCCATCCAGGCCGACCTCAACGCCCACCGCCTGAACAAGGACGCGAAGCTCCGCGACATCGTGCCGGCGGAGGAGCTGCGCCTGAACATGGCCGTGCCGCCCACCGCCAACCCCAACCGCTACGGCGTCCTGGCTGGTGACTTCGCGGGCTTCCCCAACGGCCGCCGCCTGACCGACGACGTCATCGACATCTCCCTCCAGGCCGTCGAGGGCGCCGCCCAGACCGGCCAGCTCGTCCCGGCGCTCGCCGACGGCGACCGGGTCGACGCCAACGAGGTGCCGTTCGGCACCTCGTTCCCGTACCTGGCGCTCCCCCACACCAAGTCCGTCAACAGCGGCCCGACCGTCAAGTAAAGGGTTCCAGGGAGAGGAACGCCGCGGCCTTGGGAAGCCTCGGCGTCCTCCTCCCAGGCGTCGGCGGTGCCGCCTGTGCCGCAACCGCAAGAAGCTGACCCACCACTCCGGGCGGGGACCGAGTCCGGCCCTCCGGTCCCCGCCCGGACCAACATCCACTGCATTTCCCCGGGGAGGATCCCGTGCACCGGCCCGAAGACGAACCAGCCCCCGCGATCCGGCGCCGCAGACACCTGCGCACCACCGCGATCACCATCGCCCTGGGCGCGGTCATGTTCACCGTCGGCGCCGTCGCCCTCTCCCCGACCAACTCCAGCGGGCCGGAAACCACTGCCACGGCAGCGTCCGTCTCCGGCCCGGTGCGCGGGATCGCGGCGCTGCGCGAGCGCGTCAAACAACTGCCGAAGGATCCGGGGAGCTGGGCGGACCTCGGCATGGCCCTGGTCCAGCAAGCCCGTACCACCGCCGACCAGGCCGCGTACGCCCAGGCGGAGAGGGCCCTGCGTCACTCGCTCCGGCTCCAGCCGGTGGAGAACCTGCACGCCGAGATCGGCATGGGCGCGCTCGCCGCCGCCCGCCACCAGTTCCGTGATGCGCTCACCTGGGCAGAGAAGGCGATCGCGACCAGCCCCGCCACCCCCGCCTCCCACGGTGTGCTCGCCGACGCCCACACCCAACTCGGTCACTACGGGGAAGCGGAGGCAGCCGTCCAGAAGATGGCCGACCTGCGCCCGGACAGCGCATCACTGGCCCGCGCCTCCTACGTCTTCGAGCTGCGCGGCGACACGGGAGGGGCCCGCGAGCTGATGGAACGCGCGCTGCGCGCGGCCGGCACCCCAGGCGAGCGTGCCTTCGCCCACACCCACCTGTCGGCCCTCGCCCTGGACGGCGGAGATACGGCGGCCGCCCTACGCCAGGCGGAGGCGGGGCTTGCCATGACGCCGCGCGACGCCGGTCTGCTGGAGGCCCGGGCCAGAGCCCACGCGGCCCTCGGGAAGTCCGCGCAGGCGGTCGCGGACTACACAGCGGCCATCGCGGTGGCCCCGCTGCCGCAATATCTCCTGGGGCTCGGAGAACTCCAGCAGTCGCTCGGCCACCGGGACCTGGCCGAGGCCCAGTACGCGGTCCTGCGGGCCCAAGAGACGCTCCGCCGGGCCGGCGACGCGTCCGCGGACACCGACGCGATCCTCTTCGAAGCCGATCACGGAGATCCTCGCCAGGCCGTGTCCATGGCCGAAACCGCTGTACGCGAAAGGCCGTTCCTCGCCGTCCACGACGCCTACGCCTGGGCCCTGCACCGCGCGGGACGCGACCAAGAGGCCCTTACCCAAGCCGACAAGGCCCTCGTCCTCGGAACACGCAGCGCGCTCTTCCTCCACCACCGCGGCGCCATCCACCAAGCCCTCGGCGACACCACGGCCGCCCGCCGCGACTTTCAGCAGGCACTGAACCTCGACCCCTCCTTCCACCCGCTCCACGCCCCCGCGGCGCGCGAGGCGATCCGGCGAATCGACGACACCCCATGAACCCCAGCACCCGCCGGCGCCTGGCCGTCATCCCGCTCACGGCAGCACTCATCACCCAGCTCACCCTCCTCATCACGGCCCCGCCCGCATCAGCGCACCCGCTGGGGAACTTCACGGTCAACTACGCGACCAGCCTCACCCTGCGCCCCGGCACGGTCGAAGCCGAGATCGTGGTCGACCGCGCCGAGATCGCCGCCGCACAAGAGCGCCCCCTCATCGACCGGGACCACAACGGATCCGTCACCGCCGACGAACAGGGTGCGTACGCGGAGACGGCGTGCACCACCCTGGCCGGGCAACTGACCGCCGACGTGGACGGCAGGAGCCTCCAGTGGAACCGGGGTACCGGCAGACTGACCTTCCACACCGGCGAGGCCGGGCTCAAGACCAGCCGCCTCACCTGCCCGCTCACCGCCGACGCGCACCTCACCGCGCCGGCCCGCCTCCACGTCGCCACCCACTACGACACCCGACCCGTCGGCTGGCACGAGATCACCGCCCGCGGCCAAGGGCTCTCCCTCACCGAGTCCACGGTCCCCGCGGCCTCCACCACCGACCAGCTGCGCCACTACCCGCAAGATCCGCTCGCCGACCCGCTCGACCAGCGCAGCGCCGACATCCGTACGGCTCCGGGGCAGCAGCCCGCGGCCGGGATCGTGCCGTCCGGCCTGCCCGGCGCGGGCCCCGCCACCGACGCCCTGAACAAGGTCTCCGCCCTCTTCGACACCCTCGTCGGCCGCCGCGAACTGACCGTACCCGTCGGTCTCCTCGCCTTGCTCCTGGCCATCGTGCTCGGCGCCTCCCACGCCGCGCTGCCCGGCCACGGGAAGACGATCATGGCCGCCTACCTGGCCGGCCGCCGCGGCACACCACGCGATGCCGTCACCGTCGGCGCCACCGTCACCCTCACCCACACCGCCGGCGTCCTGGCCCTCGGCCTCGCCCTGCCGATCGCCACCCACCTCGCCGGGGAAACCGTCCTGGCCTGGCTCGGCCTGGCCAGCGGCCTCCTCGTCACCGCCATCGGCCTCCATCTGCTGCGCTCCGCTCTGCGCGGCCGCCCCCTCCAGCACGGCCACGGCCACGGACATCACCACGGCCACGAACACGGGCATGGCGGCGACCACGGCCACGGGCATCGTCACGGAGGTCACGCTCACGGCGGAGATCACGCAGGCCATGAGCCGACGGCCGGCCTGCCCGTCTCACGCCGAGCACCAGACGGCGAGACGGACGGCGGCGCCACCGTCGTCCTGACGAAGACCGCCGCCGTCCGTCCGCACGACCAGCACCACGGCGAGGGCGACGACCACCACACCCACGCCCCGGCCCGAGGGCGCCGCTGGTCCCTGATCGGCGTCGGCATCGCCGGAGGCCTCGTCCCCAGCCCCTCGGCCCTGGTCGTCCTCCTGGGCGCCGTCGCCCTGGGCCGCACCGCCTTCGGAATCCTCCTCGTCATCGGCTACGGCCTCGGCATGGCCGCCACCCTCACCCTCGCCGGCCTCCTTCTAGTACGGGTGCGCGACCGCATCACCGCGCATGCCTCCGTGAATACCTCCGTGAAAACCTTGGCCCGACTGAACGCGCTCCGGCGTATCGGACCCGTCTGCACCTCAGTACTGGTCCTGCTCGTCGGGCTCGGCCTCGCGGCGCGCGCCATCACCGACCTGTGAGGAGGGCAGCCCAGAGCTGCTTACGGTGCCTTCGTCGGCGCGCCAACGAAGGCACCGATGGCGAAGCAAGGATGGTGACGGCCGGGAAACGTACACGTATCGCCCCGCGTCTCCAGCCCGGGCCGTGAACGCACCGCCAATATCAGATTGGACCTCCAGACCGGCGGACTCCAGCAGGTCCGAGGTCCGTCCCAGCGGGCGGATGTACATGTCGGGGGCGATGTAGGTCTCGATGAAGCGGCCGCCACCGGGCGCGTTCGCCCCGCGGGACATCTGTTGGACGAGGTGCCGCCCTTCGGGGCGCAGCGCCGCGTGCAGCATCCTGGCGAACCGGGGGTACTCCGCATCTCCGGCGTGCTCGCCCATTTCGACGGCGGCGGCCGCGTCGTAGCCCGACCGTCGATGTGCCGCCAGTGGCGCAGTTGGATGTCCACCAGATCGGCCACGCCCTCGCGGGCGGCGTGGACCGCGAGCGAGCCCCAACCGCAACCGACGTCGAGGAGCCGGTCCCCGGTGCGCAGTCCGAGCTTGCCGCAGATCAGCTCCATCTTGTCGGCCTGGGCCTCGGACAGTCCCGTACGTGGCATCCGCGGCTCGGGTCCCGTACCCGCAGGAGTACGCCATCGTCGCATCGAGCAGCACGCCGTAGAGAGCGCTGTGCAGACGCCCGCTCAGGTATGCGCGCCCGTGCGGGCGACGAGGAGGGGGACCCGCTGCGCCCAGGCCGGCGGCGAGCACGGTGACAGAGGCCAGCGCGGCCGCGCCCGGTCGCCGAAATCGCTGTTCGCGGACCGTCCTGCCGGCCGAGCCGAGAGCCTGGGCCAGGTCACCGTGGACGTCGATGTCTCCCGCGACGTACGCCTCGGCGAGCTCGAGCTCGTTCGGCTGCCACAGCAGGCGACGCATGGCGTCGGGCCCACGCAGGACGACCAGGGGCACATCGACAGGGCCGGCCTCGCTGCCGTCCCAGGCACGCAGCCGCACAGGGAGCGGTCCGTCGAAGAAGTTGCCGAGGAGGTCGGCCAGACGTTCGGCTGCGGGCCTCATCGAACGGTCACTTCCATGAGGAGATCCTGAAGGACGTAGCGGCGCGGGGCGCGGCGCCATCACCCGAACTTCGTAGGGACGGCCGTAAGGATTGGTGGGACCGGGCGGGCGCGAGGTTCGACGGTTACCCATACGACCAGATACGGCACCGAGTGCCTCATGATCGAGAACAGTCGGCACTCGATGCCAATTGGGCAAACGTCCTGGCGGCCGGAGCTCCTACCGGAGGGGTGTCACCATTCCGACCCCACGACGAGGGGCCCGGTCAGCGCGGCCCCGGGGACTTGGTCCCGACAGGCTTCTAAGCAACTGGGAGGTCGTTGTGCCCTGCCCACAGGACCTTTGGCACCCGAAATGATCGATCAAACGGCGTCCAATGAACGAGTCGGGGTGAAACGAGCTGAAGGGTACCCAACCATGACTGCCATTTCTGAGGCGCCGACCGGAAACCGGGAATGGGGCGGATTCGCGGGTGGACTGTGGCGGGACGCGATCGACGTCCGTGACTTTATTCAGCGGAACTACACCCCCTACGAGGGCGACGCCACGTTCCTCTCCGGTCCCACCGCACGCACCACAGCCGTGTGGGACAAGGTCTCCGGCATGTTCCCTGAGGAGATCGCCCGGGGCATCTACGACGTGGACGTGAGCACCCCGTCCCGCATCGACGCCTTCGGCCCCGGCTACATCGACCAGGGCCTCGACCTGATCGTCGGCCTGCAGACCGACGCCCCGCTCAAGCGCGCCATCATGCCCAACGGCGGCTGGCGCATGGTCGAGTCCTCACTGACCGACTACGGCTACCAGCCGGACGAGCGGATCAAGGAGATTTACACCAAGCTCCGCAAGACGCACAACGCCGGCACGTTCGACGCGTACACCCCCGAGATCCGCGCCTGCCGCTCCTCCGGCGTCATCACCGGCCTGCCGGACGCCTACGGCCGCGGCCGCATCATCGGCGACTACCGCCGCGTCGCCCTGTACGGCGTGGACCGCCTCATCGAGGTCAAGGAAGCCGAGAAGGCGCGCCTGGGCGAAGAGTGGGCGACCGAGTCCGTCATTCGCGACCGCGAGGAGATCTCCGAGCAGATCAAGGCACTGGGCGAGCTCAAGGCGATGGCCTCCTCGTACGGTTACGACATCTCGCGGCCCGCCGCGAGCGGCCGCGAGGCCATCCAGTGGGTGTACTTCGGCTACCTGGCAGCCGTCAAGGAGCAGAACGGCGCGGCCATGTCGCTGGGCCGCACCTCCACCTTCGTCGACATCTACCTCCAGCGGGACATCTCCGCCGGCCTCATCACCGAGGAGCAGGCGCAGGAGTTCATCGACGACTTCGTCATCAAGCTGCGCATCGTGCGCTTCCTGCGGACCGAGGACTTCAACCAGGGCTTCTCCGGCGACCCCATCTGGGTGACCGAGTCCATCGGCGGCATCGGCGAGGACGGCCGCCCGCTGGTGACCCGCTCCTCCTTCCGCTATCTGCAGACCCTCTACAACCTCGGCCCGGCCCCCGAGCCGAACCTCACGGTATTCTGGTCCCCGCAACTTCCACAGGGTTTCAAGGACTTCGCGTCCCAGGTTGCCATCGACACCTCGGCCCTCCAGTTCGAGTCCGACGACCTGATGCGCCCCAAGTACGGTGACGACACCGCCATCGCCTGCTGCGTCTCGCCCTCGGCCACCGGCAAGCAGATGCAGTTCTTCGGCGCCCGCGTGAACGTCGCCAAGGCCCTCCTCTACGCGATCAACGGCGGCCGTGACGAGAAGACCGGCAAGGTCGTCGCCGCCGGGTTCGAACCGATCACCGACGAGGTCCTGGACTACGAGACCGTGGCCAGGCAGTACGACGTGCTGCTCGACTGGCTCGCCAAGACGTACGTGCACGCGATGAACGTCATCCACTACATGCACGACAAGTACGCCTACGAGCGCATCGAGATGGCCCTGCACGACTACGACCCGATGCGCACGATGGCCTTCGGCGCCGCGGGCCTCTCGGTCGCTGCGGACTCCCTCTCCGCCATCAAGCACGCCAAAGTGCGGCCCGTACGCGACGAGAGCGGCCTCGCCGTCGACTTCGAGATCGACGGCGAGTACCCGGCGTACGGCAACAACGACGACCGCGCCGACGGGTTCGCGGTGCAGATCGCGCACGACTTCATGGAGAAGCTCCGCAAGTACCCCACCTACCGCGACGCGGTGCACACCCAGTCGATCCTCACGATCACCTCGAACGTCGTCTACGGCAAGAAGACCGGAAACACCCCCGATGGCCGCCGAGCCGGCGAGCCCTTCGCCCCGGGCGCCAACCCGATGAACGGCCGTGACCAGCACGGATACATCGCCTCCGCCCTCTCTGTCGCCAAGCTCCCCTACGACGACGCCGAGGACGGCGTCTCCCTCACCAACACCGTCACCCCCGACGCTCTCGGCCGCACCCCCGAGGAGCGCGTCACCAACCTCTCCGGTGTACTCGACGGCTACATGGCCAGTGGCGGCTTCCACATGAACGTCAACGTCCTCAACCGCGACACCCTCATGGACGCCATAGAGCACCCGGAGAACTACCCCCAACTCACCATCCGGGTCTCCGGCTACGCCGTCAACTTCGTCCGCCTGACCCGCGAACAGCAGCTCGACGTCATCAGCCGCACCTTCCACGGCTCCCTGTAGGACCGGGCGCCGCGGGGCCCCCGGGCGCAAGCCGGGGCCCCGCGGCCTACGAGCGATCCCCTGACTAGCGATGACCACCGTCAAGCAGGTGATCGTCATCTCCGCGAGCCTTCCCGTCGACGCGGCCTCAAACTGATAGTCGAGGCAGGCCAGCTTGAGGCTGCGCGCCGCAAGGCGCGCCATCTGCTCTTCCGCCTCGCCACAGCACCCGGCCTGGAACAACGAGGCCCTGACCGGTAAGTCGGGAAGTGATCTTCAGCGAACCGGGAACTGACTCATCGGAACCCGGACGCCGTCGTACATCAGCGCTGGCCCACCATGATGCCCGGCCCGCGTACCCCCGGGGTGAGGCAGCCCCAGCCCCGTTGTGATGCTCGCTTCCACCCCCGACTTCACCTGCTCCGGCCGCGCCGCCGGCGCGGCCGGAGGCATTTCGTGATCCTGTGCCCGGGTGGCTCTGCCGGTGACCGGTGACTCCTCCGGAAAACGTGGTCCTCGCGGGCGGGGTGCCGGTCGCTTGCCGCTGCCTCATCCCGTGGCACGGGAAGGGCGGGGAGCCGGGTGGCGGCCGAGTCTGCGATGCGTGCGCCCCACAGTGCTCTCGCGCCTCAGATGCGCTTGTAGGACCGGTTTGAGACGACATCTCCGCAGACATAGACAGCGGCCATGCCGTCGTCGGTGAACGTGCGGGTGATGATGGCGCTGAGGGTGTCGAGCTTCTGGATCTGGAGAAGCTTGTTGCCGTCACGGTTGACGGTCGTGATCCACTGGCGGCCGTCCTCGGCCTCCTCAGTGAACTCCTGCGCGAGGGTGAAGGCGAGGACGGTGGTCTTGAATGTGGTGACGGTGCTGAGGCGGTAGTTGTCGCCGTCTTCAGTGAGGGAGACGGTGGGCTTGGACGAAGCGGCGAGCTTGCGGGTGGCCAGGCCCACACCGGTGGCCTTGAGGTACTCCTCGAAGTTGTCGCTGGTGGTCATCTCGTAATCGCCTGCAATACCCACGGCCCACCTGGAGATCGGATGCGCCCATGGGCGCGGGACGGTGATGCGCCGGGAGTTCCCGGTGCGATGCCATGATCGCAGCGTGCGCCCTTCAGCGGGCAAGATCAACGAATCTTTGTCCGGCACGGGGTGCCATGCCGAAGCCAGCGGGCCGGACGGCTGCCGCGGGAACCGCGGTTCTTTCGGCATTTTTACTGATCGATACGTTCGGGGACGGTGTTCCGGATTCCTCGTCGTCGCAGGTAGAGGCGGTTATCCGGGATGTGTAGGCCTTGTCCGCGAGGACATGGTCGGGCCGGGTGCGGGGCCGTCCGACGCCGATACGGCACGCGGAGACCTGCTCCAGGGCGTGCTTGAGCTGGGGACCGTCGCCGTAGTGTCCGGGTGTCAGGCCGAGGGCGAGAGGCCGGCAGCGTCCGTCGGCGGCGAGGCGGATTTGGTCGTGAATCCGCCTCGGGAACGTCCCAGCTACTGAAGTCGCCGGTGACCTGCCTGTTATCGGCGTCGTCACCTTCCACCGCCTGGACTAACACGAGACCGAGGTGATGCTCCGCCTGGACTGCGACTCCGAGGGCTATCCCGGCCTGCCTGACCTCGCCTCCGACCGTCGTCCAGGCGACGCGCTCGTCCGGGATCTGCTCGGTGATCTCCCGCTCGAACCCGGCCACCTTGGCCTTCCAGACGAACTCGCGCCACACTGAATCATTTCAGGCCAGCTGGACCCATCCCCTCCCGCCCGCAGCTCCGAATCCCCTGTGAACGCGCCCACATGGAGGGGCGCCCGGAACCACCTGGAGCGATCATGCGTATACGTGCCACGGCATGCGCGATCGGAACGGCGGTCGCAGCCGCGCTGGTCCTGCCCGCGTCCGCCTGGGCGGACACCCCTCGACCGGCCGTGGAGTCCCCGCCCAAAGCGCTGACGGTTCTCGGTCTGACATCAGACCAGCGCCTGGTGGAGTTCCGTACGGACGGTCCGGCACGGACTACCGACAGGGGGCGGGTCTCCGGCCTCACCGCCGACCGGGAGATCGTGGGAATCGACTTCCGGGTCCAGGACAAGAAGCTGTACGGGGTCGGCGACCGCGGCGGGATCTACGTCCTCGACCAGGGGACCGCGAAGGCCGAGAGGGTCTCCCAGCTCTCGGTCCAGCTCGCAGGCGACGCGTTCGGAGTGGACTTCAACCCTGCCGCCGACCGGCTCCGGGTCGTCAGCGACACCGGGCAGAACCTGCGCCACAACCTCGGCGACCCGGCCGCACCGAAGACGACCACCACCGACGCGGCCCTCACCAACCCGGCGGCCTCTTCGGCCACTCCCCAGCCCACCCCGGCCAAGGGTGTGACCGGCGCCGCATACACCAACAACGACCTGAGCAGCACCACGGCCACCACCCTGTTCGACCTTGACACCGGCAAGGCCCGGGTGTCCGTGCAATCCCCGGCCAACGCCGGCACGCTCGCCCCGACCGGGATCCTCGGAGCCGCCGCCGGCCCGAGCGCCGGGTTCGACATCTACTTCTCACCCGAGACGAAGACCAACCACGGCTTCGCCTCCGTCCAGACCGGAAACTCCTACCGGTTCCAGAGCGTCGACTTGTTGTCCGGGACGGCGACCAACGCCGGAAGCTTCCCTGCGAGCGCCCAGGTCTTCGACATCGCCCTACCGCTCGACCAGGGCTGAGGAGCCGGTCCCAGACGACAGCATGGTGGGCATCACCTTCTCCACCTCGTCGGCCGGGCCCTCGAAGTCCTTCCGAACGGAGGGCACGGCCAGTTTGAGCAGCCCGTGGAATTGCAGCCGGTCCCGGCAGGGCGGCGCTCGGGTACATGGTGGACCGCGATGGTCGGCGACCGGCCACCGCGAGAACCTTCGTATCCGACGTAGAGCACGGTGCGCACGGTGATGGTGAGTACCCATACCGCCGGGTAGCCGTACGGGGACTTGAGCCGGGCATGTGGTCGAAGTGCATGCCGGCGCATGGTGGGACGGCCATGAGGGCGGCCCGGGCGCTGATGCGGCGCATGCCGGCGTTCTGCTGGACGCCGAGCTGGGCAATGCTGGCGGTGAGCATGCCGCTAACGAGCTCGTCGAAGGACAGGATCCGCTCGGATACCCGCCGCCGGTCGCCGGCCAGGAGAATCCCTCCCCGCCCCGACGCGCCTGCCTTTCACGTCGGCACTCCTCACGCCCCTCACCCTGGCGCCCTGCCGTCTGGCCAGTGGCCGCCTTCTTCCGGGGGCGTCCTCGGGCCGCAAGCCGAGCATGTCCAGCAGAACGTCGAGGTCGGCGGTACCGACAGCCCTGGAAGCGACCGCGCGGCGGGCGGCAGCCCGGGCCAGGAACGCCGACTCATCACAACCGAGTGGATCCTTCACCCCACCGATGCCACCACGACCCCGGCACATCCGCAGCCGCCGCTACAGCCAGGCGGTGGTGTACCCGGTCCCCGCCGTTGTACCGATTACGAGGACGACGACGGCGCCGAAGATCAGGGCGACGCCCACCCACGCTGCGCTCCAGGCGGCCGCTTCCTTGAAGCCGATGACGTGCGCACTGCGGTGGTCCCACCTGAATCAGCCACCCTTGTAGTCCCGAGCTGGTGGCTACACGTGGGAGGCGATGGCGGGCAGGAGATCCTGGAAGGTGCGACCGTTGGCGGGCTCCCCGATCGCGGACATGCTCCACGCTTGCCCTGAGCGGTGGACCTTGGCCATGACCTGCGCGGTGTAGTTGCCACCGCCGGAGAGGGTGTAGCGGGCCAGTTCCTGGCCGCTGGCGTCGTCGATGAGGCGGCAGAAGGCGTTCTGCACGTCCGTGAAGGTCTGCCCGGTGAAGGAGTTGACGGTGAAGACGATCTGGTCGATGTGCACCGGCAGCCGCTGGAGGTCCACAAGGATCGATTCGTCGTCCCCTCCCTGCCCCGCGCCGCCGACCCGGTTGTCGCCGGTGTGGCGTACCGAGCCGTCCTTGCTGACCAGCTGCTGGAAGAACACCACGTCCACCGGCTCCTTGCCCGCGAACAGGACGGCCGAGGCGTCCAGGTCGATCTCCCGCGCGGTCATCCGGGCGAGGAAGCCCTTCCGCTTTGCGGACTGCCAGCCCAGCCCCATGCGGACCACGGTGAGGGTGCCCCCGCCGGGCTTCTCCAGGTTGATCCGCTGGCCCTTGTCCAGGTTGATCCCCACCGGTGTCCTCCAGGTGCTGGCTCGTCGATGTGCGCCGCCATGTGGCCGCGTGGTTGCCAAACCGCTATGAAACTACAGCAATGTAGAAATAGGGGGCGTCTCGTGAGGGTGCAGCGGTCACCCGGCCGACCATGTCTCAGTCCGGGTTCCGGGGGCAGCGCCTGGAACGGCGCAAGCTGGTCGGCCATGCCTGCAGGTGCGAGGGCTCACGTGTTCACGAGAATCCCCGGGATCGGGTGAGGCGCTGGGGTCGCTTGACTGGTTACAGCGGGGCGGGCCCGGCAAGGCGCCCGCCGCGGTGGGTCAGAGGCCCACGCCGAAGTCGGCGACGATCCCGGAAAGGCCGGAGGCGTATCCCTGGCCGACGGCGCGGAACTTCCATTCGGCGCCGCTGCGGTAGAGCTCGCCGAAGATCATCGCGGTCTCGGTCGCGGCGTCCTCGGAGAGGTCGTAGCGGGCGAGTTCGGCGCCGCCGGCCTGGTTGACCACGCGGATGAAGGCACCACGAACCTGGCCGAAGCTGTGCCCGCGCGCTTCGGCGTCATGGATGGAGACGGGGAAGACAATCTTCTCTACGTCTGCGGGCACGGTGGCGAGGTTGACCTTGACGACCTCGTCGTCACCCTCTCCCTCGCCGGTGAGGTTGTCGCCGGTGTGCTCGACCGAGCCGTCCGGGCTCGTGAGGTTGTTGTAGAAGATGAAGTGCTGGTCGGAGGTGACCTTTCCCGAGGCGCCGACCAGGATCGCGCTGGCGTCGAGGTCGTAGTCGACTCCCGTGGTCGTACGCACATCCCAGCCCAGACCGACCAGGACAGCGGTCAGGCCCGGGGCCTCCTTGCTCAGCGAAACGTTTCCGCCCTTGGACAGACTCACACCCATGTCGTGGCTCCCAGTTCCGTGCTCTCGCCAGCCCGGGCTGGCGCCCGGGCCGTGGACTGAACTTGGAATCTACAGCACTGTAGAAATGAAATGGGGTGTTCCGGGAGGTGTGGCGGATTCACGCGGCCTGGTCAGTACGATTAACCGCTCCGCCGCTGTGTGCGGGGCCTTAGGGCGGGAGGTTGACGGCATGACGGAGAAGATCACGAGTGGTGCCGGCCCTGCCCGCCGTCGCGGCCAGGGCAAGCTGGAGGCCCAGGTGCTGGCAGCACTCAACGAGGCTCCGGGGCAGGTGACCGCGGGCTGGGTCCAGGAGCGGATCGCCGGTGGCCTGGCTTACACGACGGTGATGACGATTCTCACCCGCCTGCAAGCCAAGGGTGCGGTCGCCCGGGAACGGGTTGGCCGATCCTTCCAGTGGACGCCAGTTGCCGACGAGGCAGGTCTTGCCGCCTTACGGATGCGCAGAGTGCTCGATGGCGAGGACGACCGGCAGGCCGTGCTGGCCAGCTTCGTGACCGCGCTGTCGCCCAGGGACGAGCAGCTGGTGCGGGAGCTGCTTGCTCAGGCACCCGAGGATAGGAAAGGCTGAGGAGCGATGGAATCTTTGTCTTCCTGCCGCCGGTACTGCCCTTAACTGCGTGGCCGATAGCGCGGCTTGCCAAAGGTCACACCCGCGCACCGCGACCTGAATGCTGACGGGGTCTCTGCGGTGTTGGCGGTGTGCAGCACGTTGTGCCTGGCCCTGCTGCTGGTGGTCGCTACCGCCCCGTTGCCCGGCAACCCGCTGCCCGACGCCTGATCGGATCCAGAAGTACGCGAAGCCGTCCCGTACGACGACATCGCCGGCGATCCCCGACCTCCCCGCCGTGATCGCCTCGTGCACCACCGCCGCGTGGCGCCACCGCAGGATGCGCGGACGCACCATCCGGGCGGCCGCCGACACCGGTGACCGTGCTGCCCGATGAGAGGCGGTGCGCATACGCGCTTCCCGGGCGGGGCGGGAGCGCGCCGCGTCGCCGCCCTGCTCCAGCCCGCGCCCCAAACGCACCGGTGGCCGTCGGAGTTCACCCCGGTGGGCCTGGCCTGGCCACCTGGGGAGCCACAGGAGGAACGGCTGCCCTCCACTCTGTCCTCCGCGAACTCCGCCGTCACCCTCTTCTTCATCCTCCACGCCGGGCCCCCTCTGAGCCGACCTGGCCCCTTGCTTCCGCAGTGGTCGTGGGTGTCGTGGGTGTCGTGCAATCGGCGGGCGGAACCAGCTGGGGCCACGGACGCAGTGACGGCGGCACCCTCGGGGGCGGCCTGCGGTGAGGAGAGGCGATGTCCGGTCCGGTGCTGATCGGGGTCGACGGCTCGCCTCCGGCGCAGGCCGTGGTGGAGGCCGCGGGCCGGAGGCTCGATGGAGGGATGTCGCGCTGCGGGTGGTGCACGCGTCCATCTGGCCGGAGTAGGTCGATGCCCTGCTGTACGAGGCCGTAGGACCATCGCGGCCAGGGGAGCTGCCGACGGAACCGAACAGGCTCACCCCGGCTCGGGTCCGGCGTTGGTTCAGGAACCTGCGAGCGAAGACGGGCACGCCTGCCAGTGCACCGAAAACCACCAGGCCCGACACCACGTCCCCAGCTCACCGAGGCTGATCGGCAAGCTTAGAGTCTGTAACACGATCTTGGTGAGTATGACCGGTCATGGCGTTCGTCAGATTCATGCCCCGGGGGATCCATCAGGGCTTCGGACTGGTCCGGTAGGGCTGCTCGTACCTGCCTGGTCGTCTCTGGTTGATGCGGCGTGTGCTTCCGGTACGGTGCGCGGCATGACGGGCGTGTTTGATGTGGCCGAGGCTCTGGACGGCGGAATCTCCGACCGGGATGGCGCGTGGGCGTTCATCCGCGGCTTCGCCGCTGCTTGGGCCGAGCCATTGACCGAGAACGACGGCACGCCAGCAGCGCAGCTGGCGCGAGCCGAGGCGTCGCTCGGCTGCTTCCTGCCGACCGCGCTGCGTGAGGCATACGGACTGCTGGGTGCGCGGCGCGATCTGGTCGCCAACCAGGATCCCCTGCTGCCGCCCGTCGAGATGTTCGTTCATGACGAATGCGGCGGCTTCCTCGTCTTCCGCGGCGAGAACCAGGGCTGCGCCTTCTGGGGTGTGCGCCTACGCGACCTTGATCAGGACGATCCACCGGTGTTCGTCCAAGCTCGGCACGGCTGGGTGCCGTTCTTGGACCGGGTCTCCCTAGCCTGCGTCGAGCTCGTACTGAGCGAGGCGCTGTTCGGCGGTGGAGGTCGACTGTACAACGCGTGCGAACTGCCAGCCGACCTGCTGGGTGCTGTGCCCGAGCGCTTTCAGCGGGTCGAATTGCCCGACTACCCACTGTGGACGAGGCCGGAGGATTCTCCAGTACGTTGGTTCTCCACCCCGGGGAAGTTGCTACGCCAGGACGGCTTGGGCGTCCACAGCTGGCTGCACGTCCGGGGCCGGACACGGGCCCACTTGGAGTCGATCTGCGAGAGCCTCCCCGGGCAGTGGGCCCTGGGATACACCGAGCCACGAGACCCCGAACCGCTGCCCTTCTGAACCCTCCCAATTCGAGCTTGTTGAGGCGTCGCCAGCAGATGCGGCTCCAGGCCAGGGGTATGAATGCGTCGTGGAGCCCGGTGCGCCGTTCCCATCGGGTAGCGGGTCCCGGTTGGAAACAGCGACCGTCCGGCAATCGCGCGGCCTGGCTAGTGCCCCATCAGGCAACGTTCGCCCCGTCGTGACACGCCGTCCGGAGTACGGGCCCGGCCGGTATGCGCCCACCATGCTGTCCTCGTGGCTGACCGTGTGCGGGTGCGTGAGATTCATGACGACGAGGGGCAGCGTTTGACCGGTGCTGGTGCCGACGCGTGGATGCCGAAGATCCGTTGATGGCGCATCCGATCGAGAGCTGGCTCCGTCAACATTCGTGATCCGGCGAAGGCCTACGTGCGCGTGATAGAACCGGGTCGCCTACCCCGGGCGGGCGATGTCCGCCATGACGGACAGTATGAGCGGGCTACGGGACGCGTATGCAACCGCCATTGACGGCCTGGTGGAGCATGGCCTTTCGGGTGTTCGGTCCGTACTCGCCGTCGGCAGCTGTTCCCGCCTTCTTCTGGGTGCGGATCAGAGCGTCGCGGGTCTTGCCGCCGAAGTCGCCGTCCTCCACGAGGCTCTCGCCGTAGCACAGGTTCATCGAGTGTTGCAGCTTCTGGACCCCGGGGCTGTTGGTGCCGCGGACCATGTTGCAGGTGACGGTGTTGCCGGCCTTGTACATCGGCACCCAAGCGCCGGCGTACGAGGCGACCCAGTCGCAAGTGGGGGTGGCTGCCTTAGCCGTGGTGAGGGGCGTGATTCCCAGCAGGCTTCCCGCCAGGACCGCTCCCGCGAGTGTGCTGATTCTGTTGCGCATTGCGAACCTCCACGTCATGCAGTGGTGTCAGCTGAATCAGCCGACGAATGACTTGACCTGTCCGTAGACGGTGACGTCGGTGCGCAGTTCACCGTGGCTGAGGCAGGCGGTCTTGGTGTTGGTGGCACCGGCGAGGGCGACGCTGCTGTCCGGGTTGATCGTGCTGTCGCAGGGCGACCACCAGGTGGCGAACCGGGATGCGCCGGGGGTCTCGTCGCCGGAGTTGAGGGCTTTCAGGAAGCTGGAGCCTGGGCGCATCTCGGTGCAGGAGGCGCCGCCGCAGAAATGGGCGGTTTCGGTGCCGTGGTTCGGTCCGCCGAGGGAGATCCAGGCGTCGGCGTTCGTGTCGCCGGTGAGGCTTTTGAGGTAGTGACGGGAGGAGAGGCCTCCCATGGAGTGGGTGACGATGTCGACCTTGGTCGCGCCGGTGGCGGCGAGGACGCGGTCGATCTCCGCGGCGAGCTGGGAGGCGGTGGTGGCGTTGGACTGGCTGGTGTTGTAGGTCCACTGGTTGAGGTGGCCGGCCGGCCAGCCGTCGGCGGCGAAGCGGCCTGCCATTGTGTCCCAGGTGGACCCGTTGGAGTTCCATCCGTGCACGAAGATGATCGGATCGGGTGTCGCCGCGGCGGGTTGCGCGCCGGCTGCCGGCGTCTGGAGCGTGAGAGAGACGAGAACTCCGGCGGCGAGGGTCGCGCTGAAGGCGGCACGAAGTGAGATGCGCAGGGCGCACATGCTGAATGCTCCCGGTCTGCGGCGGCACTGGGCCGCCGCTTGAAGTGGGACTGCTGAATGGCTTACGGACCGGTCGCGCAGCTCCCCCCTTGGCGCTGCGCGACCGTGGTGCAAGGCGCATCCCTGTCTCGAACGATGGCCGCCGTGGGTGCCAAGTCCGAGGCCCCCCGCCGGCCTGGAGAGATGATCGACTGTCAGGAACCGGTGCAGTATTGCGCTTCCTTGCCGATGGAGCGGTACATGCAGTCCGCGTTCTCGATCAGCTGGAGCACCGCGTCACGGTTGCGGCTGGTCTCGCGTTCGATGACCTCGTCTGCCGGGTAGAAACCGCCGCCCGAGGAGCTCTTCGGATACATCTCGAAGGTGTACCCGAAGATCTTGTGTACGCCCCACAGGTAGTCGTCTATCGACCCGTCGGTGATGTAGAGGTCGCTCGACTGCTCCGGCTTGTAGCCGTTGCTGGCGGCCATCTTCTGGCCGATGGTCGCGAAGGCGTCCCGGTCGTCCTGGGTCAAGCCGGGTGCCGTGTCGGCGGTGGTGTACCCGTAGGGCCACAGCACCAGCTCGCTGTACGTGTGGAAGTCGATGGCGGCTGTGATCTGCTGCTTCCCGCCGACGACACGGCTGCGTACGAAGTCGGAGACCACCTTGACCTCGGGTGCCGACTCCGGGGCGGTTCCACGATAGGTGTCGGAGCTCTTACTTCCGCTGGATCCACCGCAGCAACCCCACTTGTAGTTCCAGTTGCGGTTCTCGTCGGTGCCGACGTACGAGGAGCCGGAGTTGGGCTGGCGGTTCTTGCGCCAGTTTTTGTAGGAGCCCGTGGAGATGTCGTACTCGCCGCCGTCCGGGTTGAGGTCCGGGATGATCCAGATCTCCCGTCCGTTGACCGCGCCTGCGATCCTCGAATCGCTCGCGTAGTCCTCGCCGAACTCGCGCAGCAGATAGAGCGCCATTTCGACGGTGAGGTGCTCGCGCGCGTGCTGGTGGTGGGTGAAGAGGACCTCGGGCTCGTTCTCGTCGGTGGCGACATTGTCGCTGATCTTGATTGCGACCATGTCACGACCCTCGTGCGACTTCCCGATCACCTGCTTCTTCATGATCGAGGGGTACTGCGCGATGCGCTGGTCGATCTCCGTCATCGCCTCGGCGTAGTTGTGGTACTTGGAGTCGGCCGAGGGGAAGTCCATGGGCGCGGCCGAGCGTCCGTCGGTACGGGCAGGCGGCCCGGCCAGTTCCTCGAGTTCGTAACCGAGCTTGCGCAGCTTCGCGGCCTCCACGGTGTCGGCGGTGATGACGACGGCGTGGTCGTCCACCTCGTCGATCGAGACTCCGGTGGCCGCCAGCGCGGTGCGGTCGGCAATGGAGGAGGGTCCGTGGATCTCGTACTGCCGGATGTCCTCGTCCACGGTTGCGGTGGACGGCCTGGGCGGGGCTGAGGCGGTCGCGGTCACGGTGAGGGGTGCGGCGACCGCGAGGGCGAGCAGGGCCGCCAAGGTGGCGGCGGATCGCCTGACTCGTCTGTCGCGCGGGCGATAGCGCATGGTTGCTCCTGAGAGTGAGGGGCGGAGGTGGCGGGGCGGGAGAGAGGGAGAGCGGCCAGACTCCGTACGGCGGGCCACAACTCCCCCGGTTCCGCTCAGCACGGGCGGGCTCGCGCCGACTGCGGGCCCACCCGTGCCGTGTGTCAGAAGAGCGTGTGGAGGAGACGGTTGGGCGAACCGGTCTTCGGGTCCTGGACCTTGCCGGTGGTGGCGCCGTTCACGAGGGCGTCACGGACCTGGGCAGGGGTGGCGCCAGGGTTGCCGGCGAGGTAGAGGGCCGCGGCGCCGGCGGTGTGCGGCGCCGCCATCGAGGTGCCGCTGATGCTCTTGGTGGCGGTGTCGCTGTCCTTCCAGGCCGAGGTGATGCTCACACCGGGGGCGAAGAGGTCGAGGCAGGTGCCGTAGTTGGACCAGGAAGCGCGCTTGTCGGCGCTGTCCGTGGCCCCGACGGTGATGCCCTCGGCGACTCGGGCCGGCGAGCTGTTGCAGGCGTTCTGCGCTTGCCCGAATGCGTTGCCGTTGCCGGCCGCGAGGGAGTAGGTGACCCCCGAAGCGATCGACTTCTTGACGGCGTTGTCGAGTGAGGTGTTGGCGCCGCCTCCCAGGCTCATGTTGGCGACGGCGGGCTTGACGGCGTTCGCCGTGACCCAGTCCACGCCGGCGATGACGCCGGACGTCGTCCCGGAGCCGTCGCAGTTCAGGACGCGGACGCCGACGATCGTGGCAGCCTTGGCGACGCCGTAGGTGGAGCCGGCGGCGGTGCCCGCCACATGGGTGCCGTGGCCGTTGCAGTCGTTGCCGTTCTGGCCGTCTCCCACGGTGTCGGTGCCGATGGAGGCCCGGCCGCCGAACTCGGTGTGGGCGGTGCGCAGACCGGTGTCGATGACGTACACCCGGACGTTGGAGGCGGTCGTGTTGTAGGTGTACGTGCCGCTCAGCGGGAGGTTGCGCTGATCGATGCGGTCGATGCCCCACGTGGCGTTGGACTGGGTCTCGGAGACCACGACCGTGGCGTCCTGCTCGACGTAGGCGACACGCGGATCGGCGGCGAGGGCCCGCGCCTGGGTGGAGCTCATCTTAGTGGCGAAGCCCTTGACTGCGCTGGAGTACACGTGGGTCAGCCGGCCGTCGTTGCGCTTCACCAGTTCGCGCGCCACCGAGTCGGGCGAGTCCTTCGCGCCATCCTTGAGGACGACGATCCAGCTGTCGGCTATCGCGGTGGCGGTCGGGGCGAGCCTGGGCTCGGGGCCGGACACCGCGGCTCCGTGGGCGGGGCTGGCGGCGAACTGCAAGCCGGCGGTGAGCAGTGCGGCGGGCAGCAGGGCGATGCTGAGCCGGCGGGGGGTTGTTGCCATGGGTGGTGCACCTGACCTTTCGTTGACCGGATCTCGGGCAAGTACGGGCTGCACTGGGGCTGTGCGCTGTGTGCTGTGCTTCGTGACGGGACGGCGGCCCGCCGGCCGTGGGGGACGGCGGGCCGCCCGTGGGGCTGATGTGACGGTCCCTTCAGCGCGGGCCCGTAGCAATCCGTAGGGGGTACGGGGTAATTGCGGATGTGCGGATCAGGGGACGCGGACGGACTTGGTCTCCGTGTCCGTTGCGCCCTCGTTGTCGGTCACCTTCAGGGTGACGGTGTAGGTGCCGGCCGCGGCGTAGATGTGGTCGACCTGGGCTCCGCTGCCCGTGGAGCCGTCGCCGAAGGTCCAGGCGTATGAGGCGATCGAGCCGTCCGGGTCCGAGGAGCCGGCGCCGTCCAGCTTGCAGAAGCGGTAGCCGACGACGTTGCGGCAGTCGGTCGTGTAGGCGGCGCTCGGGGCCTGGTTGGGACCGACGCGGACGGACTTAGTGGTGGATCCCGTGGCGCCCTTGTCGTCGGTGACCGTCAGCTTGACGGTGTAGGAGCCCTTCTGCGCGTAGGTGTGGGTGGCGGTCCTACCCGTGGCGGTCGTGCCGTCACCGAAGTCCCACTCCCACTTGGTCAGGCTGCCGTCCGGGTCGGAGGAGGCGCCGCCGTCGAACTCGCACCTCAGGGCCGCGTCGTCACAGCTTTGGGTGTACGAGGCGGTGGGTCGCCGGTTTCCGTCCTGCGTGGGCGGGAAGGCCTGCGGGTCGCCCACGTCGAGGAGCTTCTCCTTGACGCCGTCTCCGGAGTCGTCGCTCCAGTCGGTGTTCCCGTGGTCCGCGAGGTACTGGTAGAGGGCCAGGACCTCGTCCTTGTTGGTGGGCTTGCCCGTCATGGCGACCAGGGCCGCGGCGCCGGTGACGTGGGGAGCCGCCATCGAGGTGCCGCTGTAGTTCCGGTTGTAGCCGCCGTCCTTGAAGGTCGAGTGGATGCACACGCCCGGTGCGGCGATGCCGACCTTGGAGCCCCAGTTGGAGAAGTCGGCGAGGGTGTCGTCTTGGTCGGCCCGGCAGGAGGGGGCCCCGCCGCTGCCTCCCGGCTTGCCGTCGGAGTCGGCGAGTGCCGAGACCGTCAGTGCCTCGCTGTACTTGGCGGGGGCGCTGGTCGTGGCGTCCTTGTCGTCATTGCCGGCGGAGACGATGAGCGGTATGCCCTTGCCGACGAGGTTCTTGACGGCCGTGCCGAGGGCCGCGGGTTCGCCGCTGCCGCCGATGGAGGAGTTGACGACCTCGATGGTGGCGGAGCGTGCCGCGATGTAGTCGTAGCCGGCGATGATCCAGGACCACTGGCCGGTGTTGTCGTTGCCAAGCACCCTCACGGAGTGCAGGCGCGCGCCGGGTGCGACGCCAACTACTCCGGTTCCGTTGTCGAGCGCCGCGGCGGTACCGGCGACGTGCGTGCCGTGCCCGTTGCCGTCGTCGCCCTCGTTCTCCCGGCAGGTCCCGGACGTACAGTCGGCGCGGGAGACCACGTTGAGGTCGGGGTGGTCGAAGTCGATGCCCGAGTCGGTGATGGCGATGTCGACGTCCATGCGGACGTCGTCCTGGCCGTCGATGTCCAGGTTCGGATTCTGGTCGGCGAATATCCTTCTGATGCCGGTCGGCACCTCCTGGGTGGCGGCAGCCGGTCCGTTGGACTGGAGGTACGCCTTGTCGGCGGAGGCGTTGGTCTCCAGTCCTCGGAATGTGCCGTCCTTCTCGACCGCCAGTACCTGCGGCAGGGCCCGCAGTGCGGTTGCCGCGGTGTCGGGAAGGGTGATCGAGTAGCCCTTGAGGACATGCCGGTAGACGCCGTGCACCGTGCCGCCGAACTCATGGGCGTGTTCGGTGGCGAACGTCTCGGGGTGGGCGACAGCGTTGTTCAGCGTCACGATGTACGTACTCGATGACCTGGAGGCGGCTTGGTCGGCGCCCGCCGCCATGGGCGCCGTGAGCGCGAGGACCACCGCGCTCACGCCCAGGCCCACGGTCAGTTTCGTCTTTCGTCGCATGGCTGTACCACTCCTCCGTGCCGGATGGCTGGGTGGGGCCGGTACCGGCTGCGTGGGATTGCCGGCACCGGACTTGCGGCCGCAGCCGAACGATCTCCGCCGCGGGCACGCGGCTGCAACCCGGAGGGGATACGGGCTAATTGAAGTCCATCGCACTACACGCGGACGTCAGCGCACACTGATGCGGGGCGCAGTGCGCGGCCGGAGCGAGGTCAGCGGGTCGGGACGGGAATGCCGGTGGCGAGGGCGGGATGGTCGGAGCTGAGCACCTCCCGGGAGCGGACTCCCAGTTTGCGCAAGGCGTGGGCCACGTGCTCCTCGACCGTTCGGGGTGAAAGGAACAACACTTCGGCGATTTCACGGTTGGTGCGCCCGCCGGCCGCCAGCCTGGCCACTTCCTGTTCGCGCGGGGAGAGCTGGGGACCGTACCCCTTGCGTCCGCGTCGATGCGGGGCGACGAGTCCGTACTTGCGCAGCCCGCTATGGCAGCGCGCCGCGTCCCATCCCGCTCCGAGCGCCTGATAGGCCGACAGTGCCTCGGCGAGGTGCACGTCGCCGGTGCCGCCGTCCGCCAGAAGGCAGCGGGCGCCGCGCTCCAGTGCCCGGGTCGCGTGGTAAGGCGCCCCCATGGCCCGGCACACGGCCTCGGCGGAGCGGTAGTGCGCCGCCGCCTGCTGGTAGGCGCTGTCGTGTTCCGCCAGTACGCCCCGACAGGAGTGCAGGGAAGCTGTGGCGGCGGGCGCCTGTCGCCCTTGTACGCCTGCCGTGAACTCGTTCACCAGCGCCTGTGCCTGAGCCGCGCGACCTGTCCGTACCAGTGCCGCTGCAGCGCAGGGTGCCACCGCGGCCGCCCACACCCAGATGCCCTTCTCTCGTACCGCGTCCAGCACGGGGGCCACCTGCTCCCAGGCGCCTTGGGCGTCGCCGCGTGAGAGGAGGAGTCTGGCCAGTGAGCCCTTGGCGGCGGGCAGGGCCGGTACGGATCCCTGCGGCAGGCAGGCTTCGGCGCTTGCCCGGAGTCGTTGCTCCGCCTCGTCGAGCCGGCCTTGGGCGAGTGAGAGGAGGCCGAGTACGAGGACCGCTTCGGCTTCGAGTTCGGGGACGTCCGCGAGGATCGTGCTCATCCGCAGGGCCTGCTGTTCAAGTCCTTGCCAGCGGCCGCGCTCCCAGTCGAGGAGGAGGCGGGTGGAGTCGGTGAGGCCTGCGACGTAGGCGGACTCGGTGTCGGCGAGGAGTCGCACGCTCCGGTCGAGGAACTCGTCGGCTTCGGACAGCCGGCCCGTGCTCGCCGCGGCGTGTGCCAGGTTGTTGAACGCCCGGGCGAGGTCGCGGCGCTCGTCCGGGCCCGCCGGTGATGAGGGGAGACTCCGTACCGCGGTGGTCGCCTCCCGGTCCCCGATGTGCATCAGGGTGACGGCACGGCTACCCAGGGCGTTGATCGTGAGCAAGGGGTCGCCGAGGCGAGCGGCCGTGGCGGTCGCCTGCTCGGCCCACGCCAGGTGGTCGCTGATGTGTCCACCCGTCAGGTAGGTGGGCACGGCGAGCGAGGCCAGGGCGCGCGCCGCCAGTTTGGGGCGTCTGCGCAGTTCTGGTACGGCGGCGGCTATCTCCCTCAGTCCCTCCAGCCCGGCGCCGGTCTGGTTGCGTAGCAGCAGCCCCAGTTGGTAGCGCAGTTCGCCGCGCACACCGAGAGGGAGCTTCTCCTCCGCGAGGATCCTGCGGAGGCTGACGACGGTTTCCACATGGTCCAGACCGGTCACGGCGGCTCGGCCCAGTTTGACCGCGAGCCGAATCCGGGTGGTGGCCGCGAGATCTGTGGACGAGAGCGCCTGCTGGAGCAGTGTGGTGGCCGAGGCGTCGTCGCCGACCGCAATGGCTCGATCTGCTGCAGTCTCCGCGTAGCGGGACCACGCCTGATGACGTCCGGCCTGCTGGCAGTGGCCGGCGAGTTGGACGTACGGCCGTGGCCCGGGCAGCTGCTCAAGGGCGGTTGCGGCTCGGTGGTGAAGGCGTCGGCGTTCAAGCGATGGCACCGCGCCATAGGCCGCGTGCTGGGCGAGGGCGTGCCGGAAGCCGTAGTGGCCGGATTCGTGCTCGTGCAGCAATGCTCCCGCGACCGCTCGGGACAGTGCGTTCGTCGCTCGTCTTGAGGTCAGACCGGCTACCGACCCGATCAGCGCCTCGTTTGCCGGTACTCGGAGAACGGCCGCTGCACTGACGACGCGGCGGACGTCGTGGGGGACGTGCACGAGCTGCTCCAGAAGGGCGTTGCGCAAGGCGGCGGGAACACCCAGCCCCTCGATCGTCAGTCTTGCCCGGCGGCGGTCGCTGCGCACCAGGCCCCGCTGGCCTCTCATCAGCCGGAGCAGCTCTTCCACGGCGAAGGGGATCCCCATCGTGTGCTCGTGCAGGTGCGCGGCGAAGTCGGTGGAGACGTCCGATGTGGTCAGGATCTCTGCTGCCATCCTGCGGACATCCGACTGGTTCAAGGGGGCGAGGGACAGTTCGGCCGTTGCTACGTGCGGCGGCAGCCGGACGGAGGTGGCGAACGTTCTGCCGGGATGAGCGGCTTCGCCCCGGTAGGTGAGCACCAGGCTCAGGTCGTCGGGCATCCGGCTGGTGAGAAACCGCAACAGATCGGCGGTGCCGCTGTCCACCCAGTGAAGGTCTTCCAGCACCAGGACCGCGGGACCGATCGCGCGCAGCGTCTCCCTCACTGCCCGGAAGAGCCGGTGACGCTCCGCGCCCGGCTCACCCAGAGGCTCCAGTGCGGGCGGCAGCAACGTCGCAAGCTCTGGAAGCAGGGGGCGCAATGCTCCGGCGACCGGGCTGAGGTTCGTCGGCAGAGCGTGTCCCAGGCTCCGCAGAGCGTCTACGAAGGGGGCGAAAGGCAGAGGCTCGCGCAGGTACTGGCAGTTGGCGGTCAACTTCGTCGTGCCGGAGAGTTCCGGAGAGTTCAGGGCATCGGCCAGGAGGCGGGTCTTGCCGATGCCCGCCTCGCCCTCGACCAGGATCACGGCCGGCGGGCGCAGTGCCTGCTGGACCAGTTCGTGCCGCTCTGTCTCCCTGCCGATCAATGTCGGGCAGGCCACCTGCCAAGGGGAAGAAGGATTCCCATCTCTGTCTGTCGACATGCCACCACCCATGGGCTGACTGAGTCGGAGCCACAGAGCAAGGTTCCGCTCCCTTGCCCAAGCCAGATGACCGTGCACGTCACTGCCCTACACCGAAGCGGGAGATCCACTCCGTCGGGGCGATCGGTGGGTCGAAACTAGGCACGGACGCCCTTGCCGTCAACGTCACTTCCCAGCCAGATTCCGCAGGTCGCTCACACGGTGACGTGGTGACGTCGTGGTCGGGGATCGATGGTGGAGGGTCAGTACAGGTCCATACGGCGGGCGGTCTCCTCACCGTGCCGCATGCGCTGGTGGGCGTCTTCGCCGAGGGCGGTGATGACACCGGCGACGACCGTCTCGATGACGGCGAGGGTGGGCACCAGACTGTCGTAGGGGGACGGCGCGGCGACCTGGCTGGGCAGGACCACCTCCGCGTGCGTGGCCGCCGGCGAGAGCCAGGTGTCGGTGAAGAGGACGACCTTGCCGCCATGTTCCTGGACGAGCTGGGCCATGGCGACCTTGTCCTGCTCGTAGCGGCGGTAGTCGAACACGACGAAGACGTCACGCCGGTGGAGGGCCGCGAACACGGCCGTGCGTTCGACGTCCCGGTCGGGGAGGAATCTGACGTCGTCGCGCAGTTGCATGAGGTGCAGGCCGAGGTACTGGGCGAAGAGGTTGGTGAAACGGCCTCCTGCCAAGGTGATGCGGCGTTTGCCGTCGGACAGCAGACGCACCGCATGCTGGAGGTCGTGTGGGGGGAGTTCGGCCAGCGTCTGGGCGACCGCCGCGCTGAAGACGTTGCTTCCTCGCTGGAGGAGTTCGCTGTCCCGATCCTCTCCCGTCGTGGCGCGGCCATAGCCGGTCGCTTCGTAGAGGGAGAGGGGAGAGGCGTTGCGCTCGTCGAGTTCTCCCCGCAGCGCGGCCTGGAAGTCGGGGAACCCACGGTATCCGAGCCGGTTGACGAAGCGGAGGACTGTCGGGGCACTGACGGCGGCGCGTTCGGCAAGGACCGCGATGGTTTCGAAGCCCGATGCGGGATATCCGGCGAGGAGCACACGGGCGACCTTGCGTTCGGCGGGGCTGACGTCGCCCAGCTTGAGACGGATCGCGTCGGCGAGTGTGCCGGAAGCCATCGCGGGGTCTCCCTTCGGGTAGTTCGGGACGGAGTATGGTGACCGGTCGAGCCTACTGTCGATCACCGGTGAGGGAGGCCGGCCGGACCACAGTGTCCGGCCGGCCTCGGTCGCCGGGGTCCTCAGGGCAGAGTCACTCCGGTGCGACGGCGATGCGCAGCCCGGTCACCGTGTGCGCCGTGGAACCGTCACTGGTCCATGCGGTGAATCCGGACTGCTTGCTGAGGGTCACTGAGAATCGCGGCCCGCTTTCGAAGCTGGTCGCCTTGGTGGTGCGCTGGGCGGCGGAGGCCGCGAGTGCGCGTGCGGTGTTAAGGAAGGAGTAGGGCACGCCGGCCGGGTTGGCGGCGGAGTAGAAGACGTCGGTGTTGGCGGGGACGGGCGAAGCGGCGGTGGGGATGACAGGGCGCTTGCCCGCGGCGGGCAGGTGCCGCCAGCGGTTCGGGTCGTAGCGGTCCCCGTCGGTGAGGTAGCTGTAGACGGCTCCGGTGAGAGACCAGCCGGACTCGCCTCTGCCGGTTCGGGCTTGGCGCAGGTCGAGGATGGCGACGCCGCGGGGGCCCAGGACACGTATGCGTTCGTGCGGCGTGCCGGGGTCCTCCACGACGAGCGCGGTGTTCTCTTCCAGGGCGTAGACGCGGTCGTGCCCGGTGTCCGCGGCCAGGCGCAGGGCGCGTCCTTCACGTCCGTAGGCTCCGGTGTGGGTGTCGATCAGTCCGGAGCGCAGGAAGCCGAAGCCGCCCTCGGGCAGATATCCGAGCCGTGCCGGGTCGTCGAAGTAGCCGGGACTGCTGCCGTCGCGCAGTCCTTCGTAGGAGTCTCCGCCGGTCACCATGTCTGCTCCGGCTGCGATCTGTGCACCGGCGCTGGAGCCGGAGACGACCGCGCCGCGGGCCAGTTTGGCGCGGATCGCCGCGAGCACCTTGGAGTCGGTGTGGGCAGAGCCGTGGAGCAGGGTGGTGACGTAGCGGTACTGGTCGCCGCCGCCGAAGAAGAAGCCGGTCATGGAGTTGACCTGACGGACGACGTCGTCGGAGTCGGCGTTCGCAATGTGGTCGAGGTCGATCGGGATCCACTCGGCGTCTGCGGCGCCGTGCTGCTCGAACAGCCCAGCGTAATAGGCTCCGTTGCATTCCGAGTTGCTGCACTTGGCGGGGTCGCCGGCATGGGGGTCCTGGCTGGCAGGGACCGAGGAGGCGGTGATCACACCGATGCGAGCGGTGGCGCCGCCAGCCCGCTGGATGATCTCTCCGTACACCTGCGAGTTGTCTGCCTTCAGACCCCCGCCGATGAGGACGAGCGAGCCTCGGTTACCCGGGGAGCGGGGGGTGTCGGCGCCGGCGGTCGGCGCGAGGGCCAAGGTAAGGACGAGAGCAGTACCACCCGCCAGCGCGGTACGGCGGGCTCCGGTCGGGACGCGCATCTGGTGTCTCCTGGGGATGGGGGTGGGGTGAGGGGTGGCCGGCAGCCATAGCGTGGTGGACATGGCTGCCGGGGCTGGTCTCCCGCACCGGGCAATGGCCCGGTCAAACCGGTGCGGGAGGTTCTGTGGTCAGCCGGTGCGGCTGTCGCCGAGGTCGGCGATGAGGGAGGCGAGCAGGGCGACCCGGGTGGGGACGGTGGAGGTGTCCAGCCACTCTTCGGGGGTATGGTCGGCGCCGCCGACCGGCCCGAGGCCGTCCAGGGTCGGCACGCCGAGCCCCGAGATGAAGTTGGCGTCGCCTACGCCGCCCGTTGCCGCGCCGCCGAGCGGTATGCCGAGGCTGGCGGCGATCTTCCGGGCCGTTTCGAGGATACGGCGCGAGGCGGGGGTGTCCTCCATGGGAGGGCACAGGTCGAGCTGCGCCACGGTGGCCGTGGTTCCGGGGACGGCGGGCCGCGCGACGGCGGTCTCGATGGCAGCCGTGGCCGCGCCGATACCGGCAGCGTTGGCCGAACGCACCTCGATGCGCAGCTCGGCCTCCGGGCAGACGATGTTTGCCCGGGTCCCGGCCCGTACGACGCCGACGTTGACGGTGACGTCGTCCCAGTGGCCATTCAGGGCCTGGAGGGCGACGACCAGGTGGGCGGCGGCCAGCGCGGCGTTCGCGCCGCGCTCCGGCTCGATGCCCGCGTGGGCGGCGCGGCCGGTGACCGTCACCAGGAAGTCGGCGACGCCTTTGCGGGCGATGACCAGGTCGCCGTTCTCTCGGGCGCACTCCAGAGCAAGCGCGAAGTCCGCACCGCGCGCTGCCGCCTCCGTGGTGGGGCGGCTCGCAGGGGAGCCGATCTCCTCGTCCGGGGTGGCGAGGAAGACGAGCTCGGCGTACCGGTCGGCTCCGGCCTCGTGGAGGACCTCCAGGGCGGTGAGACCGGCCAGCAGACCGCCCTTGTCGTCGCTGACACCCGGCCCTCGCGCAAGGGATCCGTCAATCCTGAAGGGCCGTTCGGCTGCCGTGCCGTCCTCGAACACGGTGTCCATGTGCGCGACGAGCAGGACACGTCGGCCACCATCGGCCACGGGCAGACTGCCCGGCTTGCGGGCGATCAGCACGTCCCCGACGCGGTGCCCGTGGACGGGAGCGGGAGCGGTGCGCTCCACGTCGAACCCGATACGCACCAGCCGGTCCTGAGTCCATTGCGCTATCCGGTTCACGCCGTCGGGGCTGTACGACCCGGAGTCCACGGCGACCAGTTCGGCCAGGTCCGTCAGGTAGCCCCCCAGACGTGCTTCGGCGTACGGGAGCAGCGCGGCGGTCCGCAGCCGCTCCTGCGAGGGGGCGCTCACAGGACCTTGGACAGGAAGGCGCGGGTGCGTTCCTGCCGGGGCTCGACGAGCACTTGTCGGGGGTCGCCGGCCTCGACGACGACTCCGTCGTCCATGAAGACGGCGGTGTCGCCGACCTCGCGGGCGAAGCCGATCTCGTGGGTGACCACGACCATGGTCATGCCGTCGGCAGCGAGCCGGCGCATGACGTCCAGGACGTCGCCGACGAGTTCGGGGTCGAGCGCGGAGGTGGGCTCGTCGAAGAGCATGAGCTTGGGTTTCATCGCCAGGGCGCGGGCGATGGCGACACGTTGCTGCTGTCCGCCGGAGAGCTGCGCCGGGTAGTGGCCCGCGCGGTCGCCGAGTCCGACCTGTTCGAGGAGCCTCTGTGCGTCTTCCCGGGCTTCGGCCCGGGAGACGGAAGCGACCTTGACGGGTGCTTCCATGACGTTTTCGAGTGCGCTCAGGTGGGGGAAAAGGTTGAAGCGCTGGAAGACCATGCCGATGTCCCGGCGGCGTTCGGCGACTTCCCGTTCGCGCAGTTCGTGCAGCTTGGAGCCATGGCGGCGGTATCCGACGAGGTCTCCCTCGACCGCGAGGGTGCCGCCGTCGATCTTCTCCAGGTGGTTGATGCAGCGCAGGAAGGTGGACTTGCCTGAGCCGGAGGGGCCAAGGAGGCAGCACACCTGGCCGCGTTCGACGGTCAGGTCGATACCCTTGAGGACTTCGAGCTTCCCGAAGTGCTTGCGCACACCCTGGGCGTGCACCATGGGGAGGTTCACAGGGCCGTCTCCTTGGCGTTCTTCGGCCGGCGAGCCGGTCGGGTCACGGCTCCGGCGAACATCCTCCGCAGGGGCGAGACGCGCTCTCCGTGCCCGCTGCCTCGGCCGTAGCGGCGCTCCAGCCAGGCCTGCGGGATGCTGAGCAGCGTGACGAGAGCCAGGTACCAGATGCTGGCAACGACGAGCATCGGGATGACCTGGTAGTTCTGCGCGTACACGTCCTGGATGTTGGACATCAGGTCGTGGGCCGAGATGATCGACACCAGGGCGGTCATCTTCAGCATGTTGATCGTTTCGTTGCCCATCGGCGGAATGATCACCCTCATGGCCTGGGGTAGTACGATCCGCCGCATCGTGAGGGCGGGTCGCATGCCGAGGGAGTGGGCCGCCTCGGTCTGGCCGATGTCGACGGACTGGATGCCCGCGCGGACGATCTCGGAGGCATAGGCGGCTTCGTTGAGGCCAAGGGCGAGCAGCGCGGCGATGGCCGGCGTGAGCAGGGAGTTCGTCTCCACCTGGATGAAGGTGATGTCGGTGAACGGGATACCGATCAGCACGTCCTTGTAGAGGGCCGCGGCGTATCCCCAGAAGATGATCTGCACGAGCAGCGGGGTGCCGCGGAAGAACCAGACGAACAGTGAGGACATCCCGTACAGCACCGGGTTGGTGGACAGGCGCATCACCGCTACCAGGGTGCCGAGTACGAGCCCGAGTGCCATCGCCGCAACGGTGAGCCAGAGGGTGGTGACGAGCCCGTCGAAGATCAGATCGGCGAAGAGGAAATGGCCGATGATCTCCCAGTGCAGATTGCCGTTCTTCGCCAGCGAGCCCGCCACGCCCACGAGGGCGGTGACCGCCGCGATGGCAGCGATCCAACGGCCGTAGTGGCGCAGCGGCACGATCGTGAGCTGCTCGGGCGCTGGACGGTCGATGTCCGCAGGAGCTGTGGTGGTGGTCATTTCTAGTCCACCGCCGCGTTCTTGGTGGCCTCCTTGAGGGCGATCGAGGCAACGCCGTACTTGTCGAAGATCTTGGTGACGGTCCCGTCGTCGATCAAGGCCTGCAAGGCCTTCTGGATCGCGTCCGTGAGCTGGGGAAGCTTCTTGGACACTGCGATTCCGTTGGGCGAGGCACCGTAACCACCCTCCGCCGCAGGGTCGTTGACGACCTCGAAGGCGTTGCCCCCGTCGGCGGTCTTGGCGGTCCACCCGGCGGCGGGCTTCGTCTGCACCTGGGCGACGACCTTGTCCGAACGCAGGGCGAGCTGCGCGTCGGAGTCCTTGGGGAAGGTCTGGATGTCGATCTCCCCCTTGCCCGCGGCCTTGCACTTGGCCTGGTGCTCCTTGAGGAGGTCCAGCTGATTCGTCGCGGCCTGGACCGCGGCCTTCTTGCCGCACAGATCGTCCAGGTTCGTGATC
Organism: Streptomyces sp. AP-93; assembly: GCF_022808175.1. Classification (GTDB taxonomy): domain Bacteria; phylum Actinomycetota; class Actinomycetes; order Streptomycetales; family Streptomycetaceae; genus Streptomyces. The sequence continues at coordinate 180,314 of NZ_JALGBX010000016.1, forward strand.
TTCTCGGGGTTACCCTTGACGACCATGATCCCGGAGCCGGAAACGGAGTAGTCGACGAAGTCGACCACTGCCTGCCTCTCCTTGTTGTCGGTCATCGCCGACATCGCCGCCTCGAACTTCCCCGCCTGGATCGCGGGCACGATCCCATCGAACTTCTGCGGTGTGAAGGCGAACGTCACGCCGAGCTTGGCACCCAGGGCCTGGCCCAGGTCGTAGTCGAGGCCGGTCAGCTCCGGCTTGCCCTCGGCCACGAACATCTCGAAGGGCGCGTACGGCACATCCGTCGCGACGCGCACGGTGCCCGACTTCTTGATCTCCTGCGGCAGGGCGTCGTGCAGCGCCGCGTCCTTGGTGATCGCCACGCCCGCGATGGTGGTGGTCGCGGGCGGCTTGGCGGCACCGTCAGAGGCGTTGTCGCCGCAGGCCGAAACCGTCGCCAGGATCGCCACGCACAGGACCGAAGCCGTGGACACGCAACGGAATGACGGGGTTGGCATCACAAGTAGCCCTCTCGGAAGATCTGCCGGCGACGACTGCTGGCGTCACCGTCTGACATTCGAGGAAATTACATGGACCGCAGCCAGTTGGCTAGATGTAATGCATGTTTCATGTAGATAACGAGACTCACCTCTCCCCCAAGCAAGGAATCACAGGGCCTCCAGCTGCCAACTCCTCAGGCCGGGCCGCTCTGGATGCAACTCGCGCGTTACATCTTCCGCCACTCAAACTTGGCCTGTACTTTCCGTTCACGCAGCCTCAGTGCCTGCCCCGCTGCCTTCGGCGCGGGACCCCTCTGCACACGGAGGACTCATGAGTCCCTTCCTGCACCACACCTCCCCTACCCTCCACGCCGCCTCCCCGGCGAAGCGCCGACCCGCACACCGCATCGCCGCGTGTGTCACGGCCGCCTTGGCAGTCATCGCCGGCGGGTTCGTCCAGGCCGAACAGGCTGAAGCCGCAGCCAGCCGGATCCGCCTCGGCAGCTCCTCGGACGTCAGCCGCACAAGCTGGTCCGGCCCGGCCTTCACCATGAACGGCTCCGGCGGCGTCATCGCGGCCACCATGACGAAGGCCGTCGACTCCATCCGCGGCGGAACCGGGTCACTCGACGTGGTCGTGCTGGCCGCCTCCGCACCGGGCTCCGGAAGCAGGACCCCCGAGTGCGACGCCATCATGGGCCTGGGCGGTGTCAACTCCTGTACGACGTGGACGCTCACCAAGGCGAACGACGGCAACAACTCACAAGCCAACACCGACATACGCAACGCCGAGTTCGTCTACTTCGCCGGCGGGGACCAGTGCAAGTACGCGGCCTGGAAGAACACCTCGCTGCGGGCCTCCGTGCAGTCCGTGGTGACCAAGGGCGGCGGCTCCGGAGGAGGCAGCGCCGGCCACCACATCAACAGCTCCGTCGTGTACGACGCCTGCCAGGGAAGCATCACCTCCGCGGAGGCCATCGCCGACCCGTACGACTCCTACGCGACCTTCACCACCGGCATGTTCGACTGGCCGCACTACGCGAACACCGTCAACGACTCCCACTTCGTCACCCGCGACCGCATGGGCCGCACCATGGCCTTCGTCGCCCGCGCGATCAAGGACGGCCGCACCACCAGCGGAAAGGCCTGGGGTGTCGGCATCGAGGAAGGCGCCTCTCTCTTCATCGACAAGGACGGCCTCGCCACCCTCTCCGGCGCCAACAGCTACATCGTCCTGGGCGACCACCAGCCCGAGAAGGCCGTCTCAGGACAGCCCCTGACCTTCTCCAACTACAAGATCTGGCGGTTGACCTCCGGCCAGACCTTCGACTTCAAGAACCGCCCCACCTGCGGCTACTACCTCAGGAGCGTCACCAACGGCGTCACCGATGGCAACCTGTATAACGGCACACCCGTCACCGGCTGCTAGAGCCTGTGCATGTCGTGATCATTCGGTGGCCTCAGTAGGTCTCGATCCGTGTCTGCGGCAACGTTGTCCCCAACCAGAGTTACGAAAAGTACGTCTGAGCCCACCCACAGCGCCGGGCCAGGGCCATAGGACTGGTAGGCCCGCATCTTCAGGCACCGCGTAGTCGCCATCGGCTTTGGTCGACCCTCACCCTGGGTCGATGCCATGCAGCACGATGGCCGCCGCGAAAACCGAGGTTCTGAGCCTTCTCCAACCTGCCCGCAGCGTCGTGCTCTTGGGGGTCAAAGGCTGTACATAGTGGCGAAGCTCCTGGTAGACGGGTTATCGACCAAGATCACCCGTGTCCGCCAGGAGCTTCGCGTGCTTAGCTACCCGTCCTCGATCGATGTGTCCAGCACTACTCTGGGGCACCTGACCGAGCGGCTCGCACTGCGGCGACGGGAGATCGGTACGCGGTGGCGACGCCTGCCCGCCGACCGTAAGGCCCTGCTTGACCTGGCACACGTGCGGTGCGGCGACACCCACGCCCGGCTCGCCGCAAGGTTCGAAATCGGTATCGCGACCGTCTACCGGTAACTACGTGAACCCGCGGCCATCGACGTGCTGGCCGCACCGACGCTGGCCGAGCTGTGGAGACGGCCCGGAAGAAGGCGCTCGATCCTGGACGGCACCCTGCTGCCGATCGACCGGATCGCCGCCGGCACCCCGCTCTACTCGGCCAATACAAGCGGCACGGCATGAATGTGCAGAGAACCTCGTCGCCCTGCTCGACCCAGAGACCCGCGCGCTGGAGCCGACCCGCCGAAGAGGGACTCCGCATGGGCGAGGCAAGACTGACGGTGATGTCTACGCCTGCGAACGGCGGGGGGACAGTGGCAACGAAGCCGTCGCCATCGAGCCGGGGGTGGTGTTCACCTATGACCGCAACACCCAGACCGACATGCTACTGCGCAAGGCCGAGGTGGAGGTCATCACCATCGTAGGTGCCGAACTCGGCCGAGGGCGTGGCTGGCGCTGCACGATCTGTCCTCTCATGCCCGACCCGTCTGCTTCTGATCGAGAAGTCCGATGACGGCAGCGTTGGTCGGCATTCGCGCAGCACCTGCCATCTTGCAACCTCCTTTTGGCCCGACTCCGAAGCTCGATGCGAAGCCCGGCTCGCGGCGCCGCCCTTGTACGGAGTCGCACCCTCTGCTGTCCTGCGCCGGAGCGACCGGTCACTACCCACATTCGGGAGGTCCTTGTTGTGGGGGTGATCGCTATCGTGCGACCTCGCCCTGCTTCCTAGGCTCTCAACCAGTTGTCCGGCGGTCCTTGCTGCACCTGGCAGGGGCCGGCCGCGCGAGGTGAAGGAGCTGTGGATGAGCTTGGACAAGGTGGTTGGAGATTCGGTCGAAGCGATCGCCGATGTGTGGGAGGGTGCCTCCCTGGCGGTCGGTGGATTCGGGCTCTGCGGGATACCGGGTGTGCTGATCGAGGCGCTGCGTGAGCGTGGTGTCGGGGACCTGCGCGTGGTGTCCAACAACTGTGGTGTCGACGACTGGGGCCTGGGGCTGTTGCTGCGCGAAGGACTGATTGCGCGCATGACCAGCTCGTACGTCGGGGAGAACAAGGAGTTCGCCCGCCAGTACCTCAGCGGTGAGCTGGAGGTGGAGCTCGTTCCGCAGGGGACGCTTGCCGAGCGACTGCGGGCCGGGGGCGCGGGCATACCTGGCTTTTACACCCCGGCGGGAGTAGGTACTCAGATTGCGGACGGCGGGCTGCCGTGGCGATACCGACATGACGGAACCGTCGCCGTGTCGTCGCCCCCTAGGGAGACCAGGACTTTCGGAGACCGCGAGTACCTCCTCGAGGAGGGCATTACCACCGACTTCGCCCTCGTGCGGGCGGCGATCGGCGACCGGCACGGCAACCTCGTCTTCCACGCCTCCGCCAGGAACTTCAACCCCCTTGCCGCGATGGCGGGACGTATCACGGTGGCCGAGGTCGAGGAACTCGTCGATCCGGGCGAGATCCACCCGGACCAGATCCACCTGCCCGGCATCTTCGTCCAGCGGGTTGTGCGGGTCTCCGCAGACGATCCCGCAGCGGCGAAGCGCATCGAGCGGCGCACGACGCGGCCGCGACTCGAGGAGACCATCTGATGGCCCTGACACGCGAGCAGATGGCGGCCCGCGCCGCCCGGGAGCTGCGGGACGGCTCGTACGTCAACCTGGGCATCGGGTTGCCGACCTTGATCCCCAACCATCTGCCGGAAGGTATCGACGTCGTACTCCACTCGGAGAACGGAATCCTGGGCGTTGGTCCGTACCCGTACGAGGAGGACGTCCACCCCGACCTGATCAACGCGGGCAAGGAGACGGTGACGACCGCCGCGGGAGCTTCGTCCTTCGACTCCGCGCTCTCCTTCGGGATGATCCGCGGCGGGCATATCGACGTCGCCATTCTGGGTGCGATGCAGGTGTCGGCCTTCGGTGACCTGGCCAACTGGATGATCCCGGGGAAGATGGTCAAGGGGATGGGCGGAGCCATGGACCTGGTCCACGGCGCCCGGCGGGTGATCGTGCTGATGGAGCACACGGCACGGGACGGCTCGCACAAGCTGGTGGAGGAGTGCACGCTTCCGCTCACCGGATGGGGTGTGGTGCACCGGGTCATCACCGACCTTGCGGTGATCGACATCTCCAAGTCCGGCCTGTTGCTGCGCGAGGTCGCCTCCGGCGTGAGTGTGGACGAGGTGCGAGCGGCGACAGGCGCTGAACTGGCAATCGCGGCAGACCTGACCGTTTGTGTCTGAGCTGCGGGGCGCACCGCTTAGCAGGACGGCAGAGATGACGCAACGGGTCAGAGAGCGCAGGCGTTTCGCCGGGCTGTGGGGCGCAGCACCATTCTGAGTCGGCGGTCATCGATCTTACGGTTACGGGCACACCAGTTTCGGCCACCCGTAAGGATGGCCGGGCTGGGTGGCGTGATCTGATCCGATCGCGCGTCACGCCCGCACATGGAGCCGCCATGCTGTCACGCGCCGTACGTCCGAAGCCGCTGTCGCCCGAGGCATCACGTCGTCCCGCGGAGGGGAGGGGACGATGGCGCCGCGCCATGAGCCGGGCGACATCTGTCGTGGCGCTGGCGATGGGAGCGGCGATCCTCTCGCCGGCCCCCGCGCCGGCCGCAGAGTCAGTTGCCTCGCTGGAGAAGGTCAGCAGTTTCGGTGCCAATCCGGGCTCGCTGAACATGTACGTGTACCGGCCTTCTGGCCTTCCGGCCAACCCGGCGGTGGTGGTGGCGCTGCACGGTTGTACCCAGACCGCCCAGATCTACGCCGACAACTCCGGCCTGACCAAGTTCGCCGACCAGCACCGATTCATGCTGGTCTTCGCCGAGACGACATCAGTCAACAACGGCAGCCAGTGCTTCAACTTCTTCGAGCCCGGGGACAACCGGCGTGGGCAGGGTGAAGCCGCCTCGATCCGCCAGATGGTCACACACGCCGGTTCCGCCTATGGCACCGACCCGGCACGCGTGTACGTCACTGGTTTGTCGGCCGGCGGCGCCATGACGTCAGTGATGCTTGCCACGTACCCCGAGGTGTTCAAGGCGGGCGCGGTCATCGCCGGAATTCCGTATGCCTGCCCAACAGCGTGTCAGCCGCCTACACATGCATGAGTCCCGGCATGGACCGGACACCTTCGGCCTGGGCCCAGGGGGTACGCGACGCGAACCCCGGCTACAGCGGCCCCTGGCCGAAGGTGGCGGTATGGCACGGTGACAACGACACCAAGGTCGTACCGAAGAACGCGGTGGAACTGCGTGACCAGTGGACCGCGATCCACGGTCTGGACCAGAGCCCGGACCGCACGTCCGCCATAGGGCCCAACCAGACCCGCCGAGACCAGTACCTCGCGGGGGACGGGACAGTCGCTGTCGAGGTCAACATGGTGCCCTCCATCGCGCACGGCACCCCCGTCGACCCGGGCAGCGGCGCCCAGCAGTGCGGCGCAACCGGGACGGCGAACTTCATCCGCTCGATCTGCTCCAGCTACTGGATCACCGGGTTCTTCGGCCTGGACAGCTCCGCCCCGGCCCCCGGAGGGCTGCCCGCACCGAGCGGTCTGGCCGCCACCGGCACGACCGAAACCTCCGTCACCCTGAACTGGAGCAGCGTGAGCGGCTCCACGTCCTACGCGCTGTACCGGGACGGCGCCCGCGTCGCCACACCCACCGCTCCCCCGTTCACCGACACAGGCCTGAGCCCGGGCAGCAGCCACACCTACAGCGTGGCCGCCCGTGACGCGGCCGGCTCCGAGGGAGCCCGCTCCGCACAGATCACGGCCACCACCACGGGCGCCGCCCCGACCTGCTGGACAGCGAACAACTACCAGCAGGTCCAGGCCGGACGGGCCACCACCGACGGCAGCTATGCCTACGCGAAGGGCTCGAACCAGAACATGGGTCTCTACAACACCTTCGTCACGCACACCCTGAAGGAGTCACCGGCCGGCTACTACGTCATAGCCGACGGCAACTGTCCCTGACGTTCGCAGGGGATCTCGTGGCGGTGGGCGGGAGCTTCGCCCACCGCCCGTGGTGCGGAGCCCCACCCACCGGACCGCGGCTGTGGGGATCGCACCCCTGACTCGGGCGGTGTCCTGCGCAATAGCGTCCCGCTTGCCCGCAGACGCCACTCAACCGGAGGTACTTGTGCCCCCCGTCGTCACATCAGCAGCACAGTGGTCGCAAGAGCCGAGGCCAACGCGCCGTAGCAGAACGATTCGGCAGGCCATCGCGGCAGCAGCGGCGCTCCTCACCATCGCCGCCGTCCCGGCCGCTGCCCAGCACCGGAGCGAGGCGGAGGCCAACAGCTCAGGTCACTGCGCGACGATTTCGTGGCTGAGAGTGCCCGGTGCCGAACGGCAGGACAACTCTTGCCTGGATGAGCTCACCACGGCCGGGACCGTTGCCTCCGGGCATACCGACAAAGCCGACTGGGCGGGTCTGACCCCGGCCGGCCTGGCCGTGCCGAGCGGTGTCCCCGGTATCCAGATCGACGGATACTTCCCGGACACCTCGACCACCAACACCAACCACGGCTGGCAGCACGACGCGCAATTCGTGATCCGGTTGCCCGACCGCTGGAACGGCGGACTCGTCATCGCGGGCTCTCCGGGAGTGCGTGAGCAGTACGCCAACGACCGGGCCATCGGGGACTGGGTTCTCGCGCGCGGATACGCGTTCGCGGCGACTGACAAGGGCAACACCGGAGTGGCCTTCCATCGAGACGGTGCCGCACCCGGTGAGGCCATCGCCGAGTGGAACAGCCGGGTCACCGAGCTCACCCGCGCCGCCCGCGCTGTGGTCGCACAGCGATACTTCCGGCCCCCCTCCCGCACCCTCGCCACGGGCATGTCCAACGGCGGCTACCTCGTGCGGTGGCAGCTGGAGAACCATCCCGAGCTCTACGACGGCGGCGTGGACTGGGAGGGCACGCTCTGGAGGGAGGAAGGGCCGAACCTGCTCACCTTCCTTCCGCCAGCCCTGCGCGCGTATCCCGCCTACGCGGCCGGAGGCGACGGTGCGGACCGGGCCCATCAGGAGATGACCGCCGCCGGCTTCCCCGCAGGCTCAGAGTTCCTGTGGCCCTTCCACCACCAGTACTACTGGGACGTGACCCAGCGGATCTACCGCGAAGAGCTGGATCCGGACTACGACGGCGCCCAGGAGGCCGGAACCCCGTTCTGCGCGCCCGCCACGCCTGCCTGCGACGCCGACTACGACTACGGCTCCCGGCCGCAGAGCGTCCGCAACGCGGTATCGAAGATCGCCCTCACCGGCAAGATCGGCAAACCCCTGATCACCCTGCACGGCACCCTCGACGTGCTGCTGCCCATCGGCCAGGATTCCGACGTCTACGCCCGGATGGTGAGCGACGCAGGCCGCGGCCACCTCTTCCGCTACTACCGCGTCGAGGCGGGAACCCACGTCGACTCGCTGTACGACGCCTTCCCCGACAAACTCCGGCCACTGACACCCTGCCACCGCTCCGCCTTCACCGCACTCGAGAGCTGGCTCGGCCGCGGTCAGCAGCCGCCACCCAGCCGAACCCTGCCCCGCCCCGTCAGCGCGACCCCCGAAAGCCTGCTCACCGCCTGCCGCCTCGACTCTTAGCAAGCTGTTCCAGCCAGTACCCGGAGCAGGATCCCTTGGTAGGGGGATCCTGCTCTTCTGTGTCCGCTACCTACCTCAATGTCCGCCCTGCGGCCCTCGGCTCCGCTCCTGCTTGGACTAGGCAGTGTCTGATGGCTCTTGCTCGGATGGTGGATCTTCGGCTGGTCCGGGCAAGAGTCGGTCATGGTGCGTCGGCATGAACTGACGAATGCTCAATGGGATCGGATAGCCCCGCTGCTGCCGGAAACCGGTATCCCAGGCGGTCGATGGGCCGACCATCGCACCGTCGTTAACGGTGTGCTCTACCGGACGCGGACCGGGATTCCCTGGCGTGACCTGCCCGAACGCTACGGATCCTGGCAGACCGTCTACGAACGCCACCGCCGCTGGTCAGCGGACGGCACCTGGTCGAATATCCTGCGTGCCTTGCAGGCCGGAGCCGATGCGACCGCCCAGGACTCGGATGGTTCATGGGCGGTCAACGTCGACTCCACGTCCTGCCGGGCCCACCAGCACGCGGCCGGGGCTCGGCACGCGGCCCCGGCCGACCACCCCGAAAAAGGGGCGGCACGCGTGTGGATCCAGAGGGCCGCGAGGCCCTGGGACGCTCCCGGGGCGGACTGACCAGCAAGGTCCACCTCCTGGCGGACGACCGCTGCCGCCCCCTGATCTGGCTGACCTCGCCGGGCCAGCGCGGGGACAGCCCGATGTTCATCCCACTCATGGAAGCCCTGAACCTGGCCCGCCGCGGGCCCGGGCGACCCCGAACCCGGCCGGACCGAGCCCGCGGCGACAAGGCCTACTCGAGCCGTGCCAACCGTTCCTACCTGCGCAAACGCGGGATCAAAGCAACGATTGCGCAGCCGGACGACCAACGCTCGAAGCGCCGCAGGCGCGGCCGGGCCGGCGGCCGACCGCCAGCCTTCGACCGCGACCAGTACCGCCAGCGCAACACCGTCGAACGTTGCATCGGGAAGCTGAAACAGCACCGGGCCGTCGCGACTCGATACGACAAACGCGACTACATCTTCAACGGCACCCTGGCCACAGCAGCCATCGTGATCTGGCTCCGCGACCTCATCAAAGAGCCATCAGACACTGCCTAGTCCACCACACCGACGGTTGCGACTATGGGGGATGCACACATGGGAGTGACGCTTGCGTATCGCGCATGATTCCGGCCATGACAAGCGGAAGCACTCCCCCGATCGGTGGGACAGCAGGTGTCGACCTGGCGGGCCGAACCGCCATGGTGACCGGCGCCGGCAGCGGAATCGGCCGGGCCTGCGCCACCGTGCTCGCCACCGCCGGAGCACTCGTACACGTGGTGGACATCGACACGGAGGCCGCCAAGGCGGTCGCCGAGGAGATAGGCGGCCGGGCGCACGCGGTGGACCTGGCCCAGAGCCACTGCGTGGACACCCTGCCCGCCGACATCGACATCTTGATCAACAATGCCGGGCTCCAGCACGTGTCCCCCCTGATCGACTTCCCCTCGGAGCGGTTCGAACTCATCCAGAAGGTCATGGTCCTCGCCCCCTTCCTCCTGATCCGCCGGACGCTGCCCCACATGCGCGCACGCGGATGGGGCCGGATCATCAACATCTCCAGCGTGCACGGCCTGCGGGCCAGCGCGTTCAAGGCCGGATATGTGACCGCGAAGCACGCCCTCGAAGGGCTGAGCAAGGTCGCGGCCCTTGAAGGCGCCCCTCACGGGATCACCAGCAACTGCATCAACCCGGGCTACGTTCGCACGCCCCTGGTCGAGCAGCAGATCGCAGCCCAGGCCTCTGCGCACGGCATCGACGCCGACCAGGTCGTGGGTGAGGTCATGCTGGGCCGCTCCGCGATCAAGAGGTTGATCGAACCGGAGGAAGTCGCCGCCGTTTCCACATGGCTCTGCGGACCGCACACCGGCTACATCACCGGCACCTCGATACCCGTGGACGGCGGCTGGACCGCTGCCTGAAGAACCTCCCCGTCTACCTCCCAACTCCGCTCTCAGCGAAATGTGGTAACCCCGCCATGACAACTCAGGCAACCCCGGCACCCAGAGGCGGCATCGGCCGCGTCATCAGCGCCAGCCTCATCGGCACCACCATCGAGTGGTACGACTTCTTCCTCTACGGTTCCGCCGCCGCCCTCGTCTTCAACAAACTGTTCTTCCCCAGCAGTGAGCCGCTGGTCGGAACCCTCCTCGCCTTCCTGACCTACGCGATCGGCTTCGCTGCCCGCCCGCTGGGCGGCCTGGTCTTCGGCCACTACGGCGACAAGATCGGCCGCAAGAAGCTCCTCGTCCTCAGCCTGCTCCTGATGGGCGGCGCCACCTTCGTCATGGGCCTGCTGCCCACCCACGCCAGCATCGGCGTCGGTGCTCCCATCCTGCTGACGGTGCTGCGCCTGATCCAGGGCTTCGCGCTCGGCGGCGAGTGGGGCGGCGCCGTCCTGCTCGTCTCCGAGCACGGCGACGACAAGAACCGCGGCTTCTGGGCCTCCTGGCCCCAGGCCGGCGCACCCGGCGGCAACCTGCTGGCCACCGGCGTGCTCGCCCTGCTGGCCGCCGTCCAGTCCGAGGAGGCCTTCCTCGCCTGGGGCTGGCGGATCCCGTTCCTGCTCTCCGGCGTTCTGGTCGTGATCGGCCTGTGGATCCGTGTATCGGTCTCCGAGTCCCCCGTCTTCCTCGAAGCCCAGGCGAAGGCCGCCGAACAGGCCGCCGCGGGCGTCAAGGAGAAGCCGCCGATCGCCGAGGTATTCCGTTCGAACTGGCGGGGAGTCCTCACCGCGATCGGCACCCGCCTCGGAGAAAACATCTCCTACTACATCATCACCGCGTTCCTGCTCGTCTACGTCACCACCCACCTGGGACTGTCGAAGAGCCAGGGGCTGAACGCAGCTCTCATCGGCTCCGCCATCCACTTCATCACGATCCCGGCGTGGGGAGCGCTGTCCGACCGCATCGGCCGCCGCCCGGTCACTCTGATCGGCTCGGTCGGCATGATCGGCTGGGCGTTCGTCTTCTTCACCATGCTGGACACCAAGTCCTTCCCCGCCATCGCCACGGCGGTCACCATCGGGCTCGTTCTCCACGGCGCGATGTACGGACCGCAGGCCGCCTTCATCTCCGAGATGTTCGACACCAAGGTCCGCTACTCCGGCGCCTCAATGGGCTCCCAGCTCGCCTCCATCATCGGCGGCGCGCTCGCCCCGATCATCGCGGTGGCCCTGCTCGACGGCTACGGCTCGTCGCTGCCGATCTCGATCTACCTCGCCGCGGCGGCTGTCGTCACCACCCTGACCGTCCTGGTGGCCAAGGAGACCCGCGGGCGCAGCCTGGCCCAGAACCACAACTCGGCCACTGAGACGGTCCCCGGCAGTCGCCGGCCCGAGCACGACTCGATCTCAGCCGACAGCTGAGCTCCGGTTGCCCGCCGCCCCGCCACCGTCCTCCCCTCGGAAGCGGCGAAGTACGGCGGGCAACCGCGTTAGCCGATTCCTTCCCAGCCTGCCCGGCCACCAGCAGAACTGCTGGTGCACCACACACCACCGCTGCCAGAACCACGGAGAGCGCCCCATGCCCCCCACCGTGAAGAACACCGGCGACGGGTCGGCATGGACCGCCCTGCGGCATCTGCTGGACCTACTGGCGCAGGACGCGCCCCCCGAGCACTTCACGCGAGCGGCCGAGGCAGCCCAGGACGCACACGTCTCCGATTCCGAGGCCGCGGCGATCGCGGAGGCCACCCAGGTGGCCCTCCGCATCCGGCGGACCCTCAGCCAGCACCGACGCCGCGAGGCCGAGCTCGCGGCGCTCTTCGACACCGCCGGCGACCTCGCAGGGCTCAGAGACCTGGATGCCGTGCTCAGGGCGATCACGCATCGGGCCAAGCTGCTCCTCGGCACGGACGTGACCTACCTGTCCCTCAACGACGAGGAGGCGGGCGACACATACATGCGGGTGACCGACGGGAGCGTTTCCGCGGCGTTCCAGCAGGTGCGACTGGGCATGGGCGAGGGCCTGGGCGGTCTCGTCGCCGAATCGGCCCGGCCGTACACCACCGGCGACTACAGCGAAGATCCCCGCTTCAAGCACACCACCACCATCGACAGTGCCGTCATGGAGGAGGGGCTACGGGCCATCCTCGGCGTGCCGCTTCGCCTGGGCACCCGGGTGATCGGTGTCCTCTACGCGGCGGACCGTACCGCTCGGACCTTCACACCGGACGAAGTCGCTCTGCTCTCCTCACTGGCCGACCACGCCGCGATCGCCATCGATAGCGCTCGCCTGCTGGATGAGACCCGCTCCGCGCTGGTCGAGCTCAACGCGGCCTCGCAAACCATAGAGGCGCACAGTGAGGCCATGCGGCGGGCCGAAGACGCTCACGACCGGCTCACCGACCTCGTACTCCGCGGAGGGGGCATCACGGAGGTCGCGACGGCCATTGGCACTGTTCTCCAGGGCGGGACCCTCATCCACGACGCGGACGGGGCAGAACTCGCCCGGGCGGGCGCGGACTCCGAGCCCCCCTCGGCGAAGGCGGTCGCCGCATCCCGAGCCGGCGGCCGGGCCGTCCCCGTCCAAGGAACCTGGGTGTGTGCCGTTCTCGCCGGACACGAACTCCTCGGCAGCATCGCACTGACCGGCCGCGCCGACCTCGGCGAAGCGGACCGACGCCTCTTCGAGCGCGCCAGCGTCGTCACCGCCCTGCTCCTGCTCCTGCGCCGCTCCGTCGCCGAAGCCGAGGATCGCGTACGCGGCGAGCTCCTCGGCGACCTGCTCTCCCGTGCGGCGGACTCGACCAGCCTGACTGCCCGTGCCCGCAGGCTCAAAGTGAACCTCAACCATCCGCACACGGTGTTCGTACTCCACGCCGACGCCGTGCTCCGGCAACGCCTGCTCGCCGCTGCCTCCCGCACCGCACACACCCGCAAGGGACTCGCCGGACTGCACCACGACAACGTGGTCCTCGTCTGCCCGTCAGATTCCCCCGGCCCGGACGCCCGGCATCTGGCAGACGAACTGAGCCAGGCCGCCGCTGCCCCGGTCACCATCGGCGCCGCAGGTCCCGTCACCGGGCCGGCGGGCTTCGCCGACGCCCACGCCGAAGCCCACCGCTGCTTGGGAGCCCTCCGCGCCCTGGGCCACAGCGGTACGGGGGCCACACTGTCCGACCTGGGCTTCCTCGGCGTCCTCCTCGGAGACCAGACGGACCTGATCGGCTACGTGGAGCAGACCCTGGGCCCCGTGATCGAGTACGACGCCAAACGCGGCACCAACCTCGTCCACACCCTTCACGTGTACTTCTCCGTCGGCATGAGCCAGTCCAAGGCGAGGGAGGCCCTCCACGTACACATCAACACGGTGGTGCAGCGCCTGGACCGCATCGGACAGCTCCTCGGCCGTGACTGGCAAACCCCTGAGAGGGCTCTGGAGATCCAGCTCGCCCTGCGCGTTGCCCGGGTGTCATCCGTGGGTGGGATCGGAAACGGCCGGGAGGACGGGTGAAGGCCCCGGACCGGCTTCTCCTATTCCGTGTCGGGGATGAGGCCGAACTCCGTCAGCAGTTCGCCGATCTCGGTGGAGTCCAGCTTGCGCAGTAGTTGCTTGCGGAGGATCTCGGGGCCTGGCAGGTGGAGTGTCTCGCCATCCCGTAGCCGGCTGGCGGCGTCGAGTAGTCTGCGGATGTCATAGGTGGAGTTGAACACTTCCGGGACGCCGCGTTCGATGCCGAGTAGCTGGTAGGCGGCTTCCATGCCTGTGCGTACGGAGTACTCGGTGGTGAAGATCGTGTCACGGGTGGTCTCGGCGAACTGGCCGATGAACGCGAAGTTCACCGCTGTCCGCGGTACCACGTCAGGTCGGTCACCGGCCCGGCGGGGCAGGAAGAAGGCCGTGACGTAGGGCATCATCACCGGCACGCACGTAGCGCCGTGCGCCGCGAGTTCGCTGATCTCGTCGGTGGGTGCGCCTAGGTGATAGAGCCACTCCTGCGTGATCTCTTCCCCGGTGCAGTCCTGCATCGGCTTTTTCACGTAGTCGCCGGGGCGGTCCGTGAACAGCCCGTAGAGCCATACGACGATCTGGTCGGCCGGCTGCTGTTTGAAGTGGGGCTGTCGGTTGACGGTCCAGCTCATGAGCCAGCTGGAGTCCCTGATCGTAACGATGCCACCGGTGACGACCTTCCCGCTGAACGGGTCGCGTTTGGCGATGTTCTGGATCAGTTTGGGGATCCGGGGGTCGAGTGTGGTGACGGTGGCCGACTCCCATTTACTTTCGGCGATGTTGCCGCAGAACACCTCGGGGCGGCCGAACGTGTCATCGTGGCTTGCGATCTTCCGCCACAGGTCCCATGCCGGGGCCGGGCCCTCATTCAGGCGGGCGGCGGTGTGGTGGTCGCCGCTGTCCGAGTTCTCGGTGAGGGAGCCGATGGTCGTGAACACCAGGTCGTCCGCTCCGAGGTCGACTCCCCCCGCCTCTCCCGCGGAGATCCAGTGGATACGGGTCGCCTGCTTCCGGTCCGGGGTGATGTCAAAGCTGATGTCGGTGACCTCGGTGTCGAGCTGGAATGTCACGCCCTGGCCTACCAGCCACCGGGTCAACGGGAGCACGAGCGACTCGTACTGGTTGTACTTGGTGAACTTCAGCGTGGACAGGTCGGGAAGACCGCCGACGTGGTGGATGAAGCGGTGCAGGTACAGCTTCATCTCCAGGGCGCTGTGCCACTCCTCGAAGGCGAACATCGTGCGCCAGTACAGCCAGAAGTGGCTGTCCAGGAAGTCTCGGCCGAGGACTTCATTGATGCGTTTGCCCTCCATCTCCTCGCGAGTGGCGAGGAAGATCCTCAAGATGTCCTTCTGCGCACGCTCGCTGAGGGCGAACAGTCCGTCGGTGTGCGCGTCCTGCCCCTGGTTCTCGGTGACCCGCTGCAGGGAGAAGTTGGGGTCGTCCTTGTTCAGCCAGTAGAACTCGTCGAGGACCGAGGCGCCCTCGATCTCGATCGAGGGGATGGACCGGAACAGGTCCCAAAGGCACTCCATGTGGTCTTCCATCTCGCGGCCGCCGCGAATGACGAAGCCCTTCTCCGGCTCTTTGATGCCGTCCAGAGCGCCCCCCGGAAGTTTCTGCTGTTCCAGGACGGTGATCTTGTCGCCGCTCATACGTCCGTCGCGGATGAGGAAGGCGGCGCCGGCGAGCGAAGCGATTCCGGAGCCCACGAACCAGGCGGTCTTCCGCTCCACCCCCTCAGGCTTGCGCGGCCGCGCGAACGCCTCGTAGTTCCCGCTGCTGTAGTACACGGCTACCGCCTCTTCCTTCAGGGACATCTTGTGGTTCTCAGCGCCCGAGTGTCACTATCTGCACCTTATGTCGACATAGGGCAGTATCTTAGGAATGCGCAATTCCGGCGATAAGGAATCTACCTACCCCGACGCGCGAAGGCCGGACAACACGTCAGCGCCCAGGCGGCCCAAACCCGCGATCACGACCCTCGTCGGTAGCCGTGGACCGTAGTGGCCAGTTCCTCCGGTCGGCGAGCGGGCCAGTAGCGGTCAGCTTCTATGGAGCCAGACTGGTTCACCACCGAGTCGCGGTCCGGCGAACGCGCGCCAACGCCTCGCGGCCGACGTCTACTTGTCCGCCCCGACCTCGGTCGCCAGCAGGCCGATGACCAGCTCCCTCGCCGGTGAGCCTGACCGGACCGCTGCGACGCCTGAGCGTGTCCACCAGACCGGCAACGGATTCGTCCGGCTCATCCGTCGCTGGACACGGCCCGGCTCGTCCTGGGCCAGCCGCCACCGCCCTGGCCGCCCGCGCCCCGTACGCGCTGCTCGCCGCAAACGCGATCCCCAGCTGCCCCCGTGGGCCTCCGCCGTCGTCGGCCGGCGCCCTGCGGCCGGCTCGACGGCGACCTGCGTACGCCTGTCAGGGCACGCCCTGACAGGCACGATCCGTTGGGCGACTGCCCCGCCGCATAGGCCAGTGCGCTGAGCCGGTTCGCCGGACATCCAGCCGGAGGGCTCGCTCAGCCGGTTGCCAGGGCGTGTCCGGCCAGGACCAGGAGTACGGCGTCGGCTCCGGCCAGGGCCAGGATGATCAGGAAGGGCATCCGGCCGCGGGCGAGGGCGGGCGGTGCGGCCAGTGCCGCCAGGCACAGGGCCAGTGTCACGCCCAGCAGCAGCCGACCGGCAAGGGCCACCGGGCCGGGCGGACCGAAGGTCACCACCGTGCAGGAGACGAAGGCGAGACCCGCGGCCATCGCGATGGACCCGCGTCGCCCCAGTCGCTGAGGGAGCCCCAGCACACCGCCCGCGATGTCCTCGTCGATGTCGGGCAGGGCATTGGCGAAGTGGGCACTGGTCCCCAGCAGAGCCGCTGCCGCAGTGAGCCACACCGGGGGCCATCCGGCCGATGGCGAGGTCAGGGCCAAGGTCAGGAAGGCGGGAAGCAGCCCGAAGGCGATGGTGTACGGCAGCCATGAGGCGGGCGTGTGCTTCAGCCACAGGTTGTACGACCAGGCTGCGGTCACGCAGCCGATGTGGACCCAGCCGGCCCGGGCTCCGCAGGCCAGCGACAGCGGGACGCAGGCGAGTAGGGCCGCACAGGCGGCTGCGGTCACCGCTCCGGGCCGTACTTCCCCCGTGGCGAGCGGCTTGTCGAGGCGGCCGGCTGCCACGTCGCGCCGCATGTCCAGCCGGTCGTTGCACCAGCCGATCGACAGCTGGCCCGCGGCGACCGCGGCCACCGCGGTGGTTCCGGCGACGGGTCCGAGCCCGACGGCGGCGGCCAGCAGCGCCGTGAGGAGGGTGACGGCGGCGGCAGGCACGGGATGACTGGCCCTCAGGACCCCCGGGAAGCCCACGCGGGCGAGGCGCCGGGCCATCGCCGACCCCGCGGGCGCGGCGGCCGCGGTGGCTCCTTCGTCGGTGGTGGTGATGATGGGCACCGCACCACGCTATGGGTCCGGCGCGCCCGTGGCGGCTGTGTTCAGCGTGCCTGCGCCCTGCTGTCCCTATGTTGGACCAATGACACGGGTCCTCGGGGTGAGCACGGCGTTCCCGCCCCATCGCTACTTGCAGCAGGAGATCACCGACGTCCTCGCTTCCTGCCTGCCGTCCGGGGCCGACAGCGCGCTCCTGCGCCGGCTGCACGGCGCGGCCCAGGTGGAGACGCGCCACCTCGTCCTCCCCCTGGACGCGTACCGGAGGCTCGGCGGCTTCGGTAACACCAACCGCCTGTTCGTCGAACTCGCCGTCGCCCTGGGCGCCGAAGCGGTCGAGCGGGCACTCGACGAGGCGGGGGTGCGCGCCGAGGAGATCGACCTGGTCGTCTCGACGACTGTGACCGGCATCGCGGCGCCCTCCGTGGAGGCCCGGCTGGCTGCTCGGGTCGGCCTGCGGCCCGACGTCAAGCGGGTACCGATGTTCGGACTCGGCTGCTCCGCCGGTGCGGCGGGGCTGGCCCGGGTCCACGACTTCCTCGCCGGCCATCCGGACGGTACGGCGCTCTTGCTGTCCACGGAACTGTGCTCGCTGACTTTGCAGCCGACGGACACCTCGATGGCGAACCTGGTGGCGGGAAGCCTGTTCGGAGACGGGGCCGCCGCTCTGGTGGCGGTTGGCGGCGACCACGCTTCCGCGACAGCGCGAGCGGCCGGCGCGTCCGGGCCGGTGGTAGCGGCCACGCGCAGCCGCCTGTACCCGGGGACCGGGCATCTCCTGGGCTGGGACGTCGGCGACTGGGGTTTCCGCATGGTTCTCGGCCGGGAGGTCCCCGAGCTCGTCCGGCTGCACGTGGCGGAGGAGATCGAGTCCTTCCTCGCCGCTCACGACCTCAAGCCCCGGGACGTCACGGCCTGGATCTGCCATCCCGGTGGCCCGAAGATCCTCGACGCGCTCGCCGACGAGCTCGGCCTGCCGGACTCTGCCCTGGCCCCCTCCCGCAGGGCGCTGGCCGCCACGGGGAACCTGTCCTCCGCCTCGGTGCTGCACATCCTGCGCGACACCCGGGCCGCAGCGCCGCCGCCGGGATCGTCAGGCCTGATGATCGCCTTCGGGCCGGGCTTCTCCTCCGAACTCGTCCTGCTGGCCTGGTGATTGCGCCATGACGCCGTACACCTTGCTGATCTTGCTGGTCATCGCGGAACGATTCGCGGAACTCTTTGTGGCGCGCCGCAACGCGGCCTGGAGCCGGTCCAGGGGCGGGCTCGAGTACGGGGCCGGGCACTACCCGGCGATGGTCGCCCTGCACACGGCCCTGCTGCTCGGCTGCCTCGTGGAGCCGTGGGCGGCCGACCGCCCCTTCCTGCCCCTGCTCGGCTGGCCCGCCCTCGTCCTCGTGCTGGCCGCCCAGGGGCTGCGGTGGTGGTGCATCGGCGCCCTGGGCCTCCGCTGGAACACCCGCGTGCTGATCGTCCCCGACCTTCCGCTGATCACGCGCGGTCCCTATCGGTACCTGCGTCACCCCAACTACCTGGCCGTCGTCGTCGAGGGAATGGCCCTTCCCCTGGTGTTCAGCGCGTGGGTGACCGCCCTTGGCTTCACGCTGCTGAACGCCGCCCTGCTGACCGTACGCATCCGCTGCGAGGACGACGCACTGGCGCCCACACGCCCGCTACCCGCCCTGGAGGCGGCTCCGTGATCGACCTCCTCGTGGTGGGCGGCGGCCCCGCGGGCCTGGCCACCGCGATCCACGGAGCGCTCGCCGGGCTCGACGTCGTGGTCGCCGAACCGCGTCCCGCGCCCATCGACAAGGCCTGCGGAGAGGGCCTGATGCCGGGCGCGGTGCGCGCGTTGGAGGCGCTGGGCGTGGAGGTGCCCGGCTGGCCACTGCGCGGCATCCGCTACGTGGACGCCGCCGGCGAACGGCACGCCGAAGCGGTGTTCCAGGCGGGCCACGGCCTCGGCGCGCGCCGCACCGTGCTGCACGAGGCACTCGCCGCCCGGGCCGCCCAGCTGGGCATCCCGATCGTCCCGCGCCGTGTTCGCCGGGTGAGCCAGAATGACGCGTACGTCATGGCGGACGGGATGGCCGCCCGCTATCTCGTGGGAGCGGACGGACTGCACTCGCCGACCCGGCGAGCGCTCGGGCTGGGCGTGCGCCCGGCCGGGCAGCGGCAGCCTCCGCGGTACGGACTGCGGCGCCACTACGCCGTCGAGCCGTGGAGCGACCTGGTGGAGGTGCACTGGTCGGCCGACTGCGAGGCGTACGTCACCCCGCTGGACCGGCACCAGGTCGGTATCGCCGTCCTGACATCCGAACAGCTCCCGTACGACGCCCAACTGGCCCGATTCCCGCTGTTGGTCTCCCGGCTCGGCACGGCCGACCGGACCCCTGTCCGAGGCGCGGGTCCGCTCCGCCAGCAGGCCCGCTCCCGGGTAGCCGGGCGGGTCCTGTTCGTGGGCGACGCCGCCGGGTACGTCGACGCGCTGACGGGCGAGGGCCTCGCCCTCGCCCTGACGGCCGCCGGCGAACTCGTGCGCTGCCTGCTCGAGGAACGGCCGCAGGCGTACGAACACGCGTGGTGCCGACTGTCGCGCAGTTACCGGCTCCTGACGACGTCCCTGCTGTGGGTGCGGAACCAGCCCCGGCTGGCTCCGCACATCACCCCGGCCGCGGCCCGCTTCCCCAGCCTGTTCCAGCACGCAGTGAACCTGCTGGCGTGACCACCAGCCGGACCGGGCGCAGTCCCCTCGGCCTCCTCCCCGACCTCTGCGGACGGAGAGTCACTTCCCGTCGGTGATGTAGTAGTCGTCCTTGAGGTATTCCAGGACGTAGCTGCCGAGGTCTTCCTCGGAGAAGGTGGCGGAGGACCTGACCGCTTCGAGCGGCATCTCGATCGTGTCGAGTGTGCGCACCTGAACGCGCTGCGGATCCACCGTCGCGGTGCGCAGGGCCTTCTTCTGCGCGGGTGAAATCATCTGGAACACGATCGCGTACGTCGTCGTGCACGGACCGAACCCCTGGTCCTCTGCCTTCTTCGCGCCTGGCCCGGCCACCTCGCAGACCGTGCCGATGTCCTCACGACCGAGTCCGTGGAGGTACTGCTCGTACCGCTGGATCGCGCGCTCCTTCGTCCTGGGCGCGGGCAGGTCAGCGCTCACAGCGGCCGAAGGCTGCTCGGTTCCGGCGGATGCGGACGGCGTGCCCGACGGTGCGTTCGCCGGTGTGGACGCGGACTGCCGCGAAGGTTTCGCCTCGGCCCTCTCCTTCGCTTCGTCCGGACCGCACCCGCACGTCGTCAGCGCCACGCATGCGGTTACCGCTGCCACGCTCACCATCGCCCGCGACTTCATCAGATCCCCTCCGCCAGCCGACTGCCCATCAAGGACTCACGCGCGATCACGCCGGACGGTTCCCGACCCCCGACCCGCTGTTCACATGAGGCCTTCCCTCCTCCCCGCGGTCGTGTCGATTCGATCTTCGTGAGCATGCGGCGTGAGCACAGGGCAGCGAACCCGAGCGCTCTCGTAACAGGGCGTCGGGCCAGACTTCCAGGAGAAGCCGTGACGAATGTCCGCACGGGAGTCAGTCCGGAGTGCGCAGCCCCGACAGGAGCCGGTCGAGCGCCTGCTCGGCGGCTTGGGGATCTCCGCCCCGCGCGATCCAGAGCGCAGCCTCGTTCATCGCCCCGGACAGCAGCCGCGCCAGGGGCTCCACCGGCTGACCTGCGATAATCCCGGCTGCTACGAGCGCGGTCAGAGCGTCCGCGAGGTGGCGTGCGGAGGACTCCTCGTCCATGGTCCGCCACTCGTCCCACCCGAGCACGGTCGGCGCATCGACCAGCACGATCTGCCGGACCGCCGGGTCGGTCCCCGCGGCCAGGAAGGCCCGGCAGCCGGCTCGCAGCTGCTCCCACAGGTCCCCGTGCCGCTCCGCCGCAGTCGCGACCCGCTCCCCCAGTTCCTGCTGGAGCTCGGCGACGACGGCGCGGAACAGCCCCGCCTTGCTGTCGAAGTGGTAGTAGGCGGCCCCCTTGGTGACCCCAGCGGCGCGCGCCACCTCGGCCAGCACCACCTTGTGGTACCCGTCCGCGGCGAACCTGCGCTGCCCTTCGGCCAGCAGGGCACGCCGCGTGGCCGCCCGCTGCTCCGCCCGGTTGACCGCCATCGCGAGCACCACCCTTTCCATTTCGCATACCGAGGGTATGCTAGCCCCAACGGTTCACATACCCAGGGTATGCTAAATGGAACGAGGGACCTCTGCCATGACGAACGACCCCACGACGATGCCCGCACCCAAGCTCGGCGGCTTCTACCCGGTGCTCGCCACGCGGGACGTGGCAACCTCCCGCGACTTCTACATCCGCCACCTCGGGTTCGAGGTCACCTTCGAGGCGGACTGGTACGTCAGCCTGCGCCGCCCCGACGCCCCCCAGTACGAGCTGGCCCTCCTCGACTACGCCCACCCGACCGTCCCCGAGAGCCACCGAGTCGCACTCCAGGGCGGCTTGCTGCTGAACTTCGAAGTGGACGACGTGGACTGCGAGCACCAGCGCCTCGTCACGGAGGCCGGCCTGACCGAAGTACTGCCCCTGCGCACCGAGGAGTTCGGCCAGCGCCACTTCATCGTCGCCGCTCCCGACGGCGTACTGATCGACGTCATCACCGTCGTCCCGCCCAGCGAGGAGTACGCGGCCCAGTACACCTCCCACGCCGCCGACCACGGAAAGGATTGAGCCCCATGCCCAGAACACCACCGGGGGCACCACCAGGAACGAAGGCCCGACCCCGCTCCCGCTCGGGCGCTCGCCTAGCAAGAGCTCTCCGAGCCTTGCGCCAGCAGCAGTTCGGCATACTGGCGAGCGTCAGGAGTACCGGCCACCCGAACATGTCGACCGCCCTCTCGACGCCCTCCTCAGCGCGGGGTGGGACCGGCTCGGGGCGACCGGCAGCCCAACACACATTTCCGGCGACGCCGTGAGAGCGGCCCTGGAACCGGAGGGGCCATCGGCGCCCTGGTCGCGGCTTATGCCGAGCCGCACGGGCGTGGAGCGGGCGCTCGGGTCCGTCTCCGCCCAAGACCCTGGCGACATGGTGCCCGACGCAGGGTGACAGGGCAGCGGTGCTTCCACCTCCTCCGACTCCACTCGACGCCCTCCAGCCTCTCCCAACTACGGTGGGCGAGGTCCTGCGCCAAGACGAGGGCATCGGCCGTTGATAGGGGGATACACGGCGCGAAGTCGTTCTTGCAGGCACTGCCGCCATACGGAAGCGAAGCCGGCCCCTCCGGAACCTGGGCGCAGGGCCTCTTCCCACGCGGAACCGCCTGCCGCCGCGCACCGCCGCCGCACTCGCCGTGACCGGGAACGGATCGCCTGGACATCCAGGATCGGAGGCGCCCTGGACCCACTGTGGATCCCGTCATCCGCCACATCCCTGAAGCTCAGGACGCGGAAGGAATTCAGGGACAGAATCCACTGGCTGCCAGGGGATTGTGACGCCTCCTGTCGGGCCGGAGCCGCAGCCCCCACACCCAGGCGCATCCCCTCCCGTCCACACGCCCCCGCTTCTTCTGCAAAGCTATGTACGCCCTATAGGAGGCACCATGTCTGATGTCACGCCCGACCCGTCCACTCAGGTATCCGGGGCAAGCATCTCGGGGAACGATGTGTCCCTCGCCGATGGAAGCGAGAGCTTCACCATCACTGGTGGGGCACTCGTAGGATCCTTCGAGGATGGCGACATCACCGAGACGACCAGCGGGACTGTCGGCATGGTTGACCTGAAACTCGACGACAGCGTCTTCGACACAAGCGGCGAGACTGAGACCGCATAGCGGAACTATGTGAGTACTACACGCGGTTACAACCCTTTCGGCACCCCGGAGGGTGGGTGCTCATGGGCGGTGCAGTCACCGCGCACTGCCTCAGGACGCCTGCGGCCACCCCGAGCAGGTGCGTGGTGCACTGGCAGAGCTGCTCGTGAGAGTCGGGCACTCAGACATCGCCCTCAACAAGCACTGGAAGTGATCTCCATTGAGAGCACCTCACCGACTCGTGACACGCGGGCCAGGGGGCTTCCACCGTCCAGGCGGCCATTCATTGTCTGCTGGCCGATCTGCTCGCCGTCCTGGACACTCCGGCTCCGCTGTAGCTGCGTGAACGGTCTCACCCGTCACCAGGCGGGCCGTCAGGCCCGGTGGTCGCCGAGGCTGCCTTGGTGCCGGGTATCCCGAGAAGCTTGTGGGTGGCGGGGCACTTCACGGCCTTCGGCAAGCCACTGCCGCTCTACTGCATCGTAGATCGGTGTCTGTGATGCCTGCCAGAACTCCTGCGGCAGGCGAGCGGGCCACGGACGCCGCGGAAGCGGAACGGTTCTCTGGTCCATACCGATACAACGATGTGGCTCGGCTCGGCGTGGCGGTGCGTGACCATTCTGGGATGACGACGGCCCCGCCTCCGGGCAAGGTGGCGGGGCGGTAGCACGGATCCCGGCCCGTGGGGGTGGCCGACCGGGTGGCGCGTGTCACCATCTCAACGAGCGGGTGCCCCGCGACACGCGGCTTACGCCATCAGGCGTGTAGGCGGCTGCGAGGGTCGGTCCTGCTCATCGGCGCTGTCGTCATTGAACCAGTAGTCGCCGGCGGCCAGATACCGGAAGGGGCGAGTGCTCTTGATGGGTAGGGGAAGCGCAACGGCTCGCTTCCCGACTTCGCTCGGAGTGAGGGCGTGGCCGCCAAGCTGCCAGTCTTTGAAGTCGCCAATCGTGCTGGCGGGCCCAGTAGGTCCGTCGGCGGGAGGGACGCAAGTCACCTTCATGGGGTCCTTGCGCTGCGTGCGCTGCAGCATGGCCATCGGCTCCAGACAGTTTTGGCGGGTGAGATGGGACCATCCTGTGCACCGGACCGGGAACCTGCCAACGGCGCCTCCAAGCAGGCTTGGCAGATCACCCTCCCGACACGATACGTGCCACACATGATGCGGAGCGTGACCTTTCGTGTCAGCGTGAAGGTTAGGAAAACCCCGTATCAAGAGGAGTCACCGTCATGGGCGGTCAGCAGGACAAGCGCCAGGAGCCGGGCAGGGGCAGCGAGAAGCAGCAGCGCCGGCAGCGCCCCGGCCAGGACCCGCTACACCCCGAGCCCGTTACCCCGTCCCGCGGCCAGCGGCCCGAGGAGATGGAGCGGCGCCGCGAGGAAGATCTGCTCCGCGACGAGTACGACTCACGCGTCAACGACTTCTGAACGGGGCGGAACCCCACGCACGCAGAGCCCGGCCGGACCCGTAGTCACCCCGGCCGGGCTCTGTCCCGTCTGAACCCGGCCGGCTGGGGGACGTGTCCGACCGCCTGTCGACCGAAACACTGCGTACGGCTTGCGACCCCCGCCGACCATGGGAAGTGCTACCCCACCTCGCCTCTCTCGGGCCTCCACCGGTTCTTTCGAGCACGTCGTTCTCACCACCAGCCGCACGAATGCGAGGTCACCCAGAAGGATCACGGCGAGGCCGTCTCCGACGCTCTGACCCGCGACGGCGCCCGTGAACTGATCGACGCCCTCGCCGAGGCGCAGTGGCTCCGCGATCGCACAACACTGAGCGGCCGCCGGGCCGACGCCAACGCGCTGCGACATCCGCCGCCGGTTGACTCCCGCTCGGTGGCCGTGAGAGGGGAATCTGAAAGCTCAGTCCACCAAGAAGCTTCGCGTTCATCTCCCCCAGCACGCGCAGCCGCGTCCTTCAGATCTGGACCTCCTCACGAAGTGGACACTCGCCCGCTAGCAGTTCGCAGCCCCGCCGCCGCCCTCCGATACAGGATCATGGAAGCGCGGCGCGGGGGTTTTGACGAGCTGCGCACATGGACCGCACGGTCCGCCATCACCAAGCGGCGTTCCGATCCCATCGACCTCAAGCTTCGCCGGGGTCGACTGGCTGACCATCTGCCGCAAGCTCGCGGCGGATCCCGCGATCAACAGCTACGGCATCGCCTACCCGCAGGGGTACGGCATCGAGGTGGACCGGCGCGGCGCCGAGGCGACAGTCGCCTGATTGAACTCGCCTGCAAAGACGTAGCGAAGGCGCTCGCGGAGCGCAGCACCGTGCTGGAAGAGAGCGCCGATGAGCTGCGCAAGCTACGGCGTGCAAGCATCGATAGGGCGCCTGACCGGCGAAAACTTCCTACGGGAAGCGCTGTCGCGAGGGTCCGGCCGTACCCGTATTCACCGCTCCGAAGGGCACGGATGGGGCACGCCCCCCGGACACCTGGGGCGTCAGCGGATCCGACGTCCTCGCTGTGGCTGGACGATCCCCGCTGCTGTCGTGTTGCGATGTCGCTTTGCGCACGGGATCGGGCTGTCGAGCGCATCATGGAGCAGTCGTTTGCCGCGGCGAGCGGCGGTGACCGAAGACTGCGAAGCCAGGGTCGAAGACGTCGGTGGACCGGGCCGTGCAGGCTCGGCGCGGGCCGGTGGCGGCTTCATGGTTGGCATGCGTATCCGGATCGAAGCGGTCGACCTGCCCGCCCGGGGCACCGGGCGATGGCAGTGCGGGGTACCGCAACGTCCAGGTTGCCGTGCAGCGCCGCGATCGCCCAGATGAACTCCTCGACCCCGGGCGACGCCGCGTCCGCGACTTGGACCCTGGAGTGCACCACGACCGTCTCGTCCTGCGGCATCAATGTGAAGGGCCCGTATGTGCAGGGCCGTCGGCGGTCGGTTCATCTACCTGTCATGGGCGCGGTCGACGAAGCGGGTGCCTTCACGATGTTCCGCCGCGCCAAGCTCATGATCGATGGCCTTCCTGCCGAGGTTCTCGACACTGCTGCGCAAACGGGGCTGCTGGTCGGCTCTCTCGGCCTGGATGCCCGCCGAGCCGGGCATCATCACCACGGGGGCCACAGCAGCGAAGGGAAGCCGGCAGGCCATGTTGATCCCCGAGCCGATGGACCGGCAGGCGGTGTACGACGAGTACGAGCGAGCCCGCCGCACCTTTCACCAGCTGCTCGACCCCGCGTCCGAGGAGAATCTGGTCCGGCCTAGCGACGGCACCAAGTGGACCAACGGGCAGCTGTTGTGGCACGTGGGGTCGGGGCGGAGTCGCCGCCACTCGTGTGGGCATAAGTGGCGGCGACCGGCGGGCTGGGTCAGAGGCGGTTGATGAAGAGGCCGGCGTCGATGGTGTGGTCGACGGTGCCGGGTGCGCCGGTGGTCACCTCGGTGGTGGCGAACTGGCCGGTGGGCGCGGTGTCGGGGACGGCGTCGGAGTTGAGGTCGCCGGGGGCTCCGACGGCCTGTACGGGCGACCAGACCAGGCCGCTCGCGGCGGGCGGGCGACGGGAGTTGATCACGCTGGTGTCGGCGGTGGACTTGTCGAAGCGGATCTTGTACTTGGTGTTGGGGCGGACGCCGTGCTCGGGGCCGAAGTAGTAGGCGCCGTCGGCGCCGGTGCGTACGGTGGCCAGCAGGCTGCCGTCCTCGGCCAGGAGCTGGACGGTGACTCCGGGGATGCCGGGTTCGTCGTCGTCGACGCTCTGGGCGCCGCCCTTGTTGCGGTCGTACCAGACGCGGCTGCCGATCTGGACGGCCGGCTCGTCGCAGAGGACTTCGAGGTCGCCGAGGCCGTTGGCCTTGCCGAAGCCGCCGTCGAGCGGGTCGTTGAGCTTCTGGAGGGTGAAGCCCTGCTCGCCGGGGTTGGCGCCGCGGCTTCCGGTCTGGCGGTCGAAGTAGGCGGTGCCGCCGGTGAAGTACTGGCTGGCCGGGTCCATGGCGGTGGAGGCGATCCGCTGCTCGCGGAGGTGGAGGCCGATGGCGCCCTGGGCGGTCTCCAGGTGGGCGTTGGGTACGAATTCGCCGGGGTAGAACTCGACGACGTTGGCGGGCTGACCGCCGTTGGGGCGGGTGGGGGCGTTGTTCGGGCAAGTGCCCGTGCCCTCCCACTCGAAGGTGCCGTTGGCCTTGCGGCAGGCGCGGTTGAGGTCGCCGCCGGAGTCGGTGATGCCGCTGTTGGCGTAGGAGGGGTTGGCGTTGGGCATCTCGTGCCCGCCCATGTCCGCGAACCGGTCGCGGAAGCCGAGGACCATGTCGCCGTTGCTCTCGATGGCGATGTCACTGAGCTCGGGCTCGGGGTGGGCGACGAGCTGCTGGGGGAAGGTGGCGGCACCGACTGTCCACGGGAACCAGCGGTTGAAGCCGGGGACGCCGACGTTGACCTCGCCGCGGGGGAAGGTGAGCGGCTGCTGGAGGATCGGCGCCGAAGCGAAGGTCGCGGTGACGGGGTTGTACGTCCACACGACCGCCCGCAGGTTGGCGGCGGCTTGGGAGGACTCCGCGGAGCAGACCCCGCCGACGTAGACGACTCCGTCCCGCACACCGAGGCCGAAGGGCCGCCAGTCGCCGGCCGCCTGGCAGCCCGGGTTGGGGATGGCCACGGACGTCACCGGCGCGGCAGCGGTCGGCTGGGTGGCGTTGTAGGTGTACAGCCTGCGGTCGGCCAGGTTGACGGCGAACAGCTGGCGGTTGTCCTCGGAGATGTCGATGTCGCCGAGCGACTCCTTGCCGACCGCGCCGACGAAGGGGCCGTCGAAGCGGACCGAGTCCTGGTGCGCGGTGGTGCCGGCGTTCGGGACGGTGGTGAAGAGGGTGGTGGCTCCGCCGTCCCGGGGGGTGACGTAGATGGCGCCTTGCCCCGAGGGGCCGTAGACGGTGTGCCGTTTGGCGTGGGCGCCGGTGAAGATGCGGCGCTGTTGCTTGTGGTAGGCCACACCGTAGGTGTTGCCGGTGTCGGTGCGGGTGGCGAGGGCGGTGGTGTTGCCGGAGTTGCTGTCACCGCGTTCGCGGAACGGGAAGGTGACCGTGGTGCGGACGCCACCGGACTTGGTGGCCGCGACCTGGCAGACCGTGCTCAGCCGGGCGTCGTCCTCGCACCAGTCCGCCGGGTTGCGCACGCCCATGGTCAGCTCGGCGTCCCCGTCGACCACGTCGATGATGGCGGCGTCCGACGCGAGGCCGCCCGCGGCGCCGAAGGTGGGCTCGAGGAAGGAGCCGTTGGGCATCTTCATGCGTACGTAGTACTTGCCGCCGGTGAGGACGGTGTTGGGCGGGAAGACCGCGTAGCCGTCGGGGCCGGTGACCGCGGTGACCACGTTGCCTTCGTAGTCGGTCAGCTCGACGGTGATGCCGGCCGCCGGGAGCTCGGAAGCGGGATCGTGGCGGCCGTTGGTGTTGGAGTCGCGGATGACTTTGATGCGGGCCGTGCCGTCCGCCGGGTCCGCTCCGGCCGCGGGTTGCTGTAGGACTCCGGTGGTCAGGGCAAGACCGGCGGCGAGCGCCACCATGGCCTTCCTCAGGGCTTTCACAGCTCTTCCTCCATGTCACACACAGTGGTGATGAACACGTTGCGTGAGCATGATCTTGCGGTGTTGATCTTTCCCGATAGGCCCCGTCGATAGATTCGCACTTTTGAGTGACTCGCCGCTGGACGGGGTGAGATGTGCAGAACGGATTCAGCGGTGACCAGCAAAAACGCCACTGCCGAGAGGCTTTTCGGGGCTGAAGCCGGGCAGGATGAGGAAGGCTCCGGATGCGGTGGCGGTGACGAACCGCATCAGGTCGTCGCCGTCGTCCAGGCGGCGCTGGGTGGCGGTGAAGGTCCGCAACTGCCGCTGGAAGCCGACGAACAGCAGCCCTTGGTCCGCGGGGCCGTTGTGGTAGCTGTAACCCCGGCGCAGCATCCGGCCGCTGCCCGTGGCGTTCGGATTGGCCCGCCGTGCGTGCGCCATGGCAGGCACCAGGTAGCGGCCGCGCGCCGACTTCGCCGCCAGATCGAGCCGGTCGGCCGGAGCCCCGCCACTCAGTGGTGCGCCATCTGCCTTGCGCCGCCCGATCACCTCCTCCTGCCGGGCCGGGGACTGGGCGAGGAACTCGGGTACGTCGATGCGCAGCCTTCGTACGACGGCGATCGTGGCGTCGGCCAACGGGGTGGGCTCGGGCAGCCACACCTCCCGCTCCAAGTCGGCGCGGGTGCTGGGGTTCTCGATGCCGTCCGGGAAGCCCAGCAGATTGCGGACCGCTCCGCCGCCCGGCGGCCGGAAACCCGTCTGCGACCAGCGGCGCGAGGCGCCGTCGGAGGTCAGTTGAGCACTCAGGTGCGTATCGGCGAGAACCACGGCGACGGGGTCGGTCGCGCACGTCTGGACCAGCAGGTCGCCACCCCACGCCCGGGCGGTCCGCTCCTCGCCGGCGAAGGCCGGCAACTCCAGCCCGCCGGCCACGTCCTGACGGGCGAGGGCGAGGAGTCGCGGTCCCGCGCCGACCGTCACGGTCAGGTCCCCGACCTCCAGCCCGAGGGCGATCCGGGGCTTCCCGGTCAGCTCCAGGACGGCTTCGCCCAGCCGTGCGGCCACTCGGGCGGGGTCGGCTCCCGGGGGGAGGTCGTACACCGACACCACGGCGTGGGTCTGCGGTTGCGTCGGGCGGTCGACCCCGGCCTGGCGCGGGCCCGAGGCCAACACCACGCCGGGCGGCTGCCCGTCTGCCGGTCGCGGGCCGGAGGCGGGGGGCGTCGGGGCGCCGGACCGGCACCCGCTCAGTGAAACGACGGCGGGCAGCACGCCCAGCAACGCACGTCGAACCACCGAAGGGTTGTCACTCTGCGTGGTCATGTGAGTACTCTACGCACGACTGATCGGCCGCCGGTCCGCTGCGGCCGGCCCCGCCTGCCCGGATGAGGACGTCACCCCGTGTCCGCTCCCCACCTGCGACTCCGCTTCCTTGCCGTGCTGTTCGCCTGTGCCGCGACGGCCGCCTGCGCCCCCGGCGTCGGCGGGCCCGCCGACGATGCCCCCCGCGCCCCGGCCGTGATCCGGGTCCCCGCCGAGGCGCCGACGATCACCGCCGCCCTGGAGCGGGCCCGCCCCCACGATCTGGTCCTGGTCTCCCCGGGCCGCTACCGCGAGACCGTCCACATCCGTACCGGACAGGTCACGCTGCGCGGCACCGACCGCAACCGTGTCGTCATCGACGGCGAAGGCCGGCGCGGCAACGGCGTCGTGGTCACCGCCCCCGGCGTGACCGTGGAGAACCTGACCGTCCGCAGCCACCTCCAGAACGGCGTCCTCGTCACCGGACTGAAGACCGGAGGCGAAGGCGTCGGCCGCGGCAGCGACGGCTACCACCGCCTCGACCCGGTGGCGAACCCTCCTCTGAACGGCTTTCGCGTCCGCTACGTCACCGCCGCCGACAACGGCCTCTACGGCATCTACGCCTTTAACGCCCGCCGCGGCACCATCGAGCACAACTACGCCTCCGGCAGCGCCGACTCCGGCCTGTACGTGGGCCAGTGCAAGCCGTGCGAGATCCTGGTGCGGGGCAATGTCGCCGAGCGCAACGCGGTCGGCTACGAGGGCACCAACGCCAGCGGCCCCCTGTGGATCGTCGGCAACCGCTTCACCGGCAACCGGGTCGGGATGACCGTGGGCTCCGACTACCTCGAGGCCCTCACACCTCAGGCCGGTGCCACGATCGCTGGGAACCTCATCGCCGACAATGCAGCCCCGGACACCCCCGAACAGGCCGACGGCGGTTTCGGCATCGGCCTGGGCATCGCCGGCGGTCGCAGCAACACCATCCAGCGCAACCGCATCACGGGCCACCCTCGCGCCGGCCTGATTCTCTCCTCCTCCGAGGACATGCCCCCGATGGACAACATGGCCACGGGCAACGTCTTCGCCGCCAACGCTCTCGACGCCGCATATCTCGCCTCGCCGCACGCCCCCGGCAGCGGGAACTGCTTCGACGGCCTCCTGGGCCGCACGCTCCCGGCGGACCTGGCGGACACCATGGACTGCCCCGGTGCCGGCAGTCCCACCCCGGGCCCCCAGACCGCAGTGCACACTCCGCCCGCCCCGGTCGGCCTGCCCTTCCTCGACGTCCCTTTGCCTCCCGCCCAACCGCAGCTCCCTCGGGCCGCCACGGCGCCCGCCGCTCCCGCCACCGGCAGCCCGGAGCCTGTCGACCCGGCGACCGTTCGCGTGCCCGCCGCGACCTTGCTCGTCGCGAACAGCCGGGACGGCCGATGACCCGGGTCCGCGCTGCGGTGGCGGCCGCGCTGACCTGCTGGCTCGCCCTGACCTCCTGCTCCGGACCAGGACAGCCCGACGCCGAGGACGGCGCGCCCCGGCCCCTCACCGCCGAGGAGGCCGACCGCGTCGCGCTGGCCCGCTTCACGACGTACCGGCGCGGCACAGGAAACGTCACCATGACCATCCCCTCCCGGGGCCGGACCATCACCCTCACCGGCCGCATCGACTGGCGCCGCCACCTCGGCTACGCCGAAATCCGCGCCGACACCGAGTCGCCGGCCCGAGAGCTCATCCAGTGGAACCTCACCAGCGTCACCACGCGCCCCAATTGGCCCGGCGGCCTCCCGAAACAGCCCCCCGCCACCGGCTGGGAGGAACACCGCCTCACCCCGCACGCCTCCCCGCTCGACGCAGCCCTTCTCCTGTTGCTCAACCTGGGCGTCGACCGCCCCGACAACGCCCAGCTCCTCGCCCGTAGCGGCGCGCGCCTGGTCAGGCAGGACCACATTGCCAACGCCCCGGTTATTGTCGTAGCCGGCCCCGCCGCACCGACCGCCGGGGCCGACCAGTCCAAAAACGGCAACACCCGCTACTGGATCGACGACGACGGCCGCCTGCTCCGCTTCAGCGCGCGGGCCGGCGGGGAGAGCGCGTGGATGACCGCGGAACTTCCCCAGAGCCCAGCGGACCCGCTGCCGTCAGCACCGCCGGCACTCACCCAGGCCGCTCCCGACCCACCGAGCTCTCCATCCCCCGTGCCTAGCTGAACCCCGCTCCAGCAACGGCGAAAGTTGAACAGGGACGGCCGGCCTCGAGTCGCGGCCATGCTCGGCGCTCTACCCCTTCCACCTTGTAGGCCCCCCGTTGGGGCCTCACAAGGGCACCCCCCTTCTTAGCGCGTGGCTGTGGGGGAGCCCCGGAGCCCCTTTCGGCGCCGTCCGCGTCGCCTTGGCGCAGGCGTACGCCTCCCGGGTCGGCCAGGACGATGGCGCGCGTGCGACGGCGGTCGAAGCCGTGGATGTCGAGGGCGAGGTGGAGGTGATCCTTGGCTGCGTCGAGGTCGCTGAGGCGGGAGAGTCGAGCGCGGCTTCCTGCGTCCTTCCGGCGGTTTCATGGCAGCCGCACCCTGCTCCGAGACGGAATGGGGCAGGGTGCTCAGACTGAACACCCGCGAGGCCGCTAGGCACCGCGTTCGGGTGGTGTCCCGTAGCCCAATGATGTACGCGTGCGGCTACGGGGGCAGGGGTATCGGCGGAAACCACACGTTGGAGGGCAGCGAGGGACGAGTCTTGCCCAAGCGTTCGATTCAGGAGCTGGTTGCAGCTCCGTGGTCTGCTCGGCCGCCTCCCCCGGGCATGGCGGCTGATCCGCCACCGATTCCGGCGCCCTATGTCCGTCCGGTGGTGGAACTCTTGTCGGTGAAGGCGTCATCTCGGTCAGTCGACCGTCCATCGACCTGGCGGACCTGCTGCAGGTGCTCGGCAGCTTCTGACAGCGCTACCCGGTGGTTGCGGGGCCCGGTGCTGTCCAGTAGCACTCTCAGCGCCGCCTCGATGCGTTCGACGGTGGCGTACGGCACTGCTACTCGCTGGCCCGGGCGCTCTGTGAATGGCCTCAGTTCCACCGATGCGGCCCGTGCCTCGTGCGACGCCCCGCGCCTCAGTGACAGGAAGGCCCTAACCAGCCAGGGGGCTGCGATCTTCAGAGGAGTGTCCGTCATGCAATGCCAACGATGGGCCGGGCGGGCCCGTGACACTGCCTCACCCGCCTGGCTGTCGGTCTTCGACCGCCGAGCGTGAGATGCGGAGCCGGGAGCGCGGGGCCCTCGAAGGGGAAGGGACGCCGCCACGGGCTCGGCTGAGCGGTTGGACCGCGATCAGGCTGAGCGGTTGCTCCCCGGCCGTTTGCTGCGGCCGGGTGAACGCGGGTTGCAACCGCACGTGGCGCCCGCGTGGAGACGCGAAGCGGTTGACCATCGCAGCATGAGCACAGACGGCGTATGGCGCGAGACGGGTCTGTTCGGCCTTCAGGTGCGCAGGAGGGGCCTGACGGTCGTGGCTCTGCGCCTGCTCGGGTGGGAGGAGGCGCTGCCGCGCTCCCTGGCTGTGCTCTGCGAACCCGCCGACGCGGCAGGCGCCGATCCGGCGGTCGTAGCACGGTTGCCGGAGGCCTCCCTCGCGCTGTCGACGACACCGACCGCGCGTAGTCTGCGGCCATGACCGACGACCGAATGAATGTCCAGGAGACCCTCACAACGCTCCTGGCAGGCAACGAGCGCTTCGTGGCCGGTGCGCCCGAGCATCCGAACCAGGACGCGGCCCGCCGCGCCGAGATCGCACCGGCGCAGACACCGTTCGCCGTCCTCTTCGGATGTTCCGACTCCCGGATCGCCGCCGAGATCATTTTCGACCGGGAGCTGGGTGATCTGTTCGTCGTGCGGACGGCGGGCCACGTCGTGGGCACGGAGGTGCTGGGCAGCATCGAGTACGGGGTGAGCGTGCTGGGCTGCCCGCTGGTCGTCGTCCTCGGCCACGACGCCTGCGGGGCGGTCGCGGCCACCCGCGCCGCCGTTGAGGACGGCGCCACCGCAGGAGGCTTCGTACGGGACGTGATCGAGCGCGTTACGCCGCGCGGGCCGCCGGCCACACCGAGGACAGGGACTTCATCGCCGAGCACATACGGCACACCGTCGACCTGCTGCTCGACCGCTCCCGCCTGCTCGCCGATCGTGTCGCCGCAGGTCAGGTTGCTTTCGTGGGCCTGGCCTACCGTCTGGCCCACGGCAGTGCCGAGCTGATCACCGCCCACGGCCTCGACATCCCGGCCGGTACCGCGGCGTGACGCCCTCGGGCAGGTCGGCGCCGCTACCGGCCTGCCGACATTGCCTCAGCCTTGCTGGAGGTCGGGTACGACGGCGCGCAGCCGCTCGGCGCTGATCGCGCCCGCCCTCAACAGCCGGGGGAGTGGACCGGTGACGTCCACGATCGACGACGGCACGTCCGCCGGCGTCGGGCCCGCCAGGCAGACCGCCGCCGCCTCCCCGAGCATGGCCTGGGCGGCGTCGCAGTCCTGAGGCGAGGGCTTGCCCGTCAGGTTGGCGCTGGAGACGGCCAGCGGCCCGGTCTCGGCAAGCAGGGCGAGGGCCACAAGATGATCGGGCATCCGCACCGCCACCGTGCCAGCACGTGCAGGAGTCGGAAGGCATCGCCCGAGGCAACGCACGTACAGGGATGATCGCCCGGGCCCGCCGTGGCTGCCCCTCCCGGTCGGCGAGCCACGCGAGTCGCCCCTTGTCTTTGTCGCAGAGTGCAGGGGATGGACCGCCGACGCCGATCGCCACCATCCAGGAGCCGCTATGCCTCCCTGAGCATCGCCAGGCCATGGGTGGATCCGGAGCCCGCCGGTACCGGTGCCCGCCGAGCAGCGGCGCCAACTCGAACAACGCTCCCGCCCATCCGGTCAGCGCAGCGTACAGCCCAGACGCGTGACAGCACCGCGAACGCCTCACACCAAAGTGCGAGCCGCGGTTCGAGGTCAACGATTCGAACGACAAGCTTAGCGTGGCGTACCGGGAAGCGGCGCGTCCGGCTGGTCGCGAGGGTCCGCGATGGTGAGTCCAGGAGAGAGCGACCCGGTGGCGGTGTCGGCTTCCTCGGCGGCGGCGAGGGCCTCGGCGGCGGCTTCCGCCGCTTTCGCCGCGTCGTTGGCGGCCTGGACGGCCAGGTCGTCCGAGGAAGATTCACGGGTCGCCGCCGACTGGGGAAGCACCTCGGTGAAGGCACGGGTGACGTTCTGGAGGGCGGAGGTGACCTCGCCGGGTATCACCCAGACGGTGTTGCCGGGGCCTTGCGCGATCTGGGGGAGCATCTGAAGGTACTGGTAGGCGAGGAGCTTGGGGTCGGGGTCGTTGCGGTGGACGGCCTGGAACACCTCGTCGATGGCCCGGGACTGGCCCTCCGCCTTGAGAATCTCAGCGGTCCGGTTGCCTTCCGCCCGGAGAACGGCGGACTGCTTGTCGCCCTCAGCGGTGAGGATCTGGGACTGGCGCTGCCCCTCGGCCCCGAGGATGGCTGCCCGCTTGTCCCGCTCGGCCCGCATCTGCTTCTCCATCGCGTCCTTGATCGACTGGGGCGGGTCGATGGCCTTGATCTCGACCCGGTTGACCCTGAGTCCCCACTTGCCGGTGGCCTCGTCGAGTACGCCGCGGAGCTGGTTGTTGATCGTGTCCCGCGAGGTCAGGGTCTTCTCCAGGTCCATGGACCCGACGACGTTGCGCAGCGTGGTGACCGTCAGCTGTTCCACAGCCTGCAAGAAGTTGGCGATCTCGTAGGACGCCGCGCGCGGGTCGGTGACCTGGAAGTAGAGGACGGTGTCGATTTCCACGACCAGGTTGTCCTCGGTGATGACCGGTTGGGGCTTGAAGGAAACGACCTGCTCGCGCAGGTCGATCACCGGGTAGACACGGTCGATGTAGGGGATGACGACGTTGAGGCCGGGTTTCAGGGTGCGGTGGTAGCGGCCGAGCCGTTCGACGTTGCGGGCGCGGGCCTGGGGGACGATGCGCACCGCACGGATCACGGTGAAGACCGCGAACACCGCGATGAGCAGGCCGGCGATGAGGAACGCCGATGCTTCCATGGCTCACTCCCGGGGGTAGACAAGCGCCGTGCTGCCCTTGATCTCGATGACGTCGACGGTCGTGCCGGGAGGGATCACCAGCCTGTCGTCGTAGGCGCGGGCTGTCCACTCCTCTCCGCCGATACGGACCCTGCCGCCCAGGCCCGTCACCTCGGAGGTGACGTAGGCGGCTCCGCCGACCAAGGCCTCCACGCCGAAACGCTCGCTCTGCGGTGAGGTCAGGCGGCGCAGGGCTACCGGACGGACGAACAGCACACCAGCCGTCGCAACGACGGCGAACACCAGGAACTGCCACGGGACGGGAAGCCCGAGCGCCGCGGTCGCGGCGGTGATCATCGCAGCACCCCCGAGCAACCCGAGCGCGGCGGTCAGGGTGAAGATCTCCGCCACGCCCAGGAGCAATGCGGCGATCAGCCACATCAGCCAGGGGTCCATCGCTACGCCTCCCGACACGGGAAGGAGACCGCCGGTTATCAAACGTTTCCAACACTTTACCCGTTTCTCCCGGAACTCAGGAGCTCAGGAGCTCAGGAGCTCACCCTGGCGTACGCATGAGGGCGGGGTGCCAGTGAGACCGGCGCGGCTGGGGCGTGAGGACCAGTCCTAGGGAGCGTATTTGGTTGTGATCATCAGGTGGTTCGGGTGAGTTCTCTAAGCCAGATCATCGAGGCGCGCAGGTGGAGGCCGGCGAGGTAGCTGTCGGGGGTCTTGTCGTATCGGGTGACGATGTCTCGCCAGGCCTTCAGCTTGTTGATCAGGCGCTCGACGGTGTTCCGCTCCTTGTAGAGGTCGGCGTCGTGGGTGACCGGCCGGCCACCCCTGCGACCCTTGTTCTTCCGGTTGGATGCCTGGTCCCTCTTCTCCGGGGTGACCGCCTTGATATGGCGTTTGCGCAGGTGGGCGCGGTTGCCGCGGGACGAGTACGCCTTGTCCCCGGCGACCGCGTCGGGCCGGGTGCGGGGACGGCCGACGGCCCCGCGGACCCGTATCTTCTTCAGCACGGGGATGAACTGCGGGCTGTCGGCGGCCTGTCCTGCGGTCAGGATGAAAGCCAGCGGGCGGCACTTCCGGTCGCCGGCGACATGAATCTTGCTGGTCTGCCCGCCTCTGGAGGGTCCGAGGAGGGCGGCCTTCAGTCGGAGTTTATGCCGTCGCCGGAGGCGTCGTCGTTCTTCCCGCTCGGGGTTGCTTTCGGCCCCCTGCCCGGTTTGTTCGTCGCAGTCGCCCCCTTTGACCTGGCCTTCTCCGACTCGGCGGCGGCTTTCTCAAGGACGGTGAGGACCTCCTCCTCCAGGTGCAAGCCAGCCGCGTCATGGTGGGCCCGGGCGGTGGTGGAGTCGATGCTGACCAGAGACAGGTCCACCTCGCCCCGCTTCGCGGCTTCCGCGATCAGGCCCTCCAGCAGCGCTTCGAAGACTCCGGCGTCACGCCACTGCCGGAAGCGGTTGTGGACGGTCGACCAGGCGCCGAACTCCGTCGGCATCTCCCGCCACTGCCCGCCCGTTTTGAACTGCCAGATCACGCCCTCGAACTGCTGCCGCAGCCGCTCAGGGTACGGGCCGTACTCGCCGATCGGCAGGTACGGCTCGATGAACTCCCATTCCGTATCCGTCAGTTGCACACGAGTCACCCAACAAGTTTTACCCGCCCAGACTCCGCCGTGCAGGCAAAACTCGAAGATTGATCACGACCCGATACGCTCCCTAGTACTCCAGCAGTACTTTGTGGCTTGACCTGGGAAACGTCGAGCGGTGGGAGTGTAGCGGGCAGGTTGCCGTCACGGACGGCTTCTGCCCGCCTGCCCCTCGAAGGA
>NZ_JALGBX010000017.1 GCF_022808175.1 Streptomyces sp. AP-93
GTCTATCTCGGTCGTCACAAACTGAGAGTGGGCACCCTCGCGTCCGTACAGCTACCCCTTGGAATCAATCATCTAGGGCCCGTCGTCCCGAGCTCCAGGAGCCACCGCACCGCCCGCCGTCTCAGTGGTCGATCGGCCGAAGAACCGACGACGCGCGCCACGTATTCTCGGTGACCATGAACACCAGGGACATCGACGAGAACGTCACCGCCGAGCTGGCCCGGCTCAGGGACAGCATCGACAACATCGACGCGGCCGTGGTCCACATGCTCGCCGAGCGGTTCAAGTGCACGCAGCAGGTCGGCCACCTCAAGGCCCGCCACCAGCTGCCCCCGGCCGACCCGGGCCGCGAGGCCAGCCAGATCGCCCGGCTGCGCCAGCTCGCGGAGAACGCCAAACTCGACCCCGCCTTCGCCGAGAAGCTCCTCAACTTCATCATCGCCGAGGTCATCCGCCACCACGAGACGATCGCCGCAGGCGACGGCGACGGCGACGGTGAGGGCCAGGGCGACGGCGCAGGCGCAGGCGTAGGCGAGCGATAGGAGCTGGGGCCCGGCGCCGCCATCCGGCAGCATGGGCCCCATGTCCGCACTGACGCGCAACGAAGCGCAGCTCCGAGCCCGGCTCCTCGACGTCCGGCACTACGAGGTCGCCCTCGACCTCACCACCGGCGACGAGACCTTCGAGTCCAGCACCGTCATCCGGTTCACCGCCCGCGCCGCCGGCGACACCTTCGTCGAGTTGAAGCCGGACGAACTGCGCTCCGCCGCCCTCGACGGACACCCCCTGGACCCGGCCGCCCTCACCGACGGCCGCCTCCCCCTCACCGGCCTCACCGAGGGCCCCCACGAGCTCCGCATCGCCGCCCGCATGCGCTACTCCCGCACCGGCGAAGGCCTGCACCGCTTCACCGACCCCGCGGACGGCGAGACGTACGTCTACACCCAGATGTTCCTCGACGACGTCCAGCGCGTCTTCCCGGCCTTCGACCAGCCCGACCTCAAGGCCGTGTTCGAGTTCACCGTCACCGCCCCCGCGCACTGGACCGTCCTCGCCAACGGCATCACCACCCGCATCGGCGAACGCCTCGGCCACAGCGACAGCGACAGCGACAGCGGCGGCGGCTCGGGCGACGGCCCGGGCGACGGCTCCGCCGCCGAGGCCGGCATCTGGACATCGGCCCCCACACCCGTCATCTCCACCTACCTCGCCGCCGTCGCCGCAGGCCCCTGGCACAGCGTCCGCACCGAACACGCCGGCCTCCCCTTCGGCATCCACTGCCGCCGCTCCCTCGCCCCCCACCTCGACGCCGACGCGCAGGAGATCCTCGACCTCACCACCGCCTGCTACGACCGCTTCCACGAGAAGTTCACCGAGCCCTACCCCTTCGACTCCTACGACCAGGCCTTCGTACCCGAGTTCAACGCCGGCGCCATGGAGAACCCGGGACTGGTCACCTTCCGCGACGACTACGTCTTCCGCTCCGCCGTCACCGACGCCGAACGCCAGCGCCGCGCCGTGACCATCGCGCACGAGATGGCCCACATGTGGTTCGGCGACCTCGTCACCCTCAGCTGGTGGGACGACATCTGGCTGAACGAATCCTTCGCCGAGTTCATGGGCTACCAGACCCTCATCGAAGCCACCCGCTTCACCGAGACCTGGACCGGATTCGCCATGGAACGCAAACCCTGGGGCTACGACGCCGACCAGCGCCCCTCCACCCACCCCGTCGCCCCCGACGCCGCCTCCGTCCCCGACACCGCCTCAGCCCTCCTCAACTTCGACGGCATCTCCTACGCCAAGGGCGCCTCCGCCCTGCGCCAACTCGTCGCCTGGCTCGGCGAGAAGGATTTCCTGGCCGGCATCAACACCCACTTCGCCCGCCACAAGTTCGCCAACGCCTCCCTCGCCGACTTCGTGGACTCCCTCGCCGCCCACACCGACCGCGACGTCCACACCTGGGCCGAGACCTGGCTGCGCACCACCGGCGTCGACACCCTCACCCCCCGCCTCGAAGAGAGCCACGGAGGCTGGACCCTCACCGTCGACCGCACCGGCAACCGCCCCCACCACATCGCCGTCGGCCTCTACGACCGCGCCCCGGACCGCGCCATCGAACCCCGCGAGGTCCTCGCCCTCGACGTCCCCTCCGACGAGGTCCTCTCCGTGAGCGGCCCGCGCCCCGCCCTCCTCGTCCTCAACGACGGCGACCTCACCTACGCCAAGGTCCGCCTCGACGAAACCTCCCTCGAAACCGCCCTGCGCGGCATCTCCCGCATCCCCGACCCGCTCACCCGCGCCGTCGTCTGGAACTCCCTGCGCGACATGGTCCGCGACGGCGAACTGGCCGCCGCCGACTACCTGGCGACCGCCGAAGCGCACATCCCCGACGAGTCCGACCTCGCGATCG
Organism: Streptomyces sp. AP-93; assembly: GCF_022808175.1. Classification (GTDB taxonomy): domain Bacteria; phylum Actinomycetota; class Actinomycetes; order Streptomycetales; family Streptomycetaceae; genus Streptomyces. The sequence goes on from NZ_JALGBX010000017.1 coordinate 2,414, forward strand.
TCCAGGGCGTCCTCACCTTCACCCGCACCCAGATCGCCGACCGCTACGTCACCCCCGACCGCCGGGGCGACGCACTCACCACCCTCACCGCCATCGCCCGCGACCTGCTGCGGCGCACCGAGGACGGCTCCGACCCCGGCCTGCGGCTCGTCGCCGTCCGCACCCTCGTCGACAGCGCCACCCAGCCCGACACCATCGCCGGCTGGCTCGCCGACGGCACCGTCCCCGGCGGCCCCGACCTCGACCCCGAACTGCGCTGGCGCATCCTGGCCCGCCTGTCCGTCCTCGGCGCGGCCGGCGAAACCGAGATCGACGAAGCCCTCGCCGCCGACCCCAGCGCCACCGGCCGCGAAGGCGCCGCCCGCTGCCGGGCCGCCCTCCCGACGGCCGAGGCCAAGGCCGCCGCCTGGGAGCGCCTCTTCCACGACGACTCCCTCTCCAACTACCTCTTCACCGCCACCGCCCAAGGCTTCTGGCAGCCCGAACAGGCCGACCTGCTACGGGACTACGTACCCCGCGCCTACTCCGAGGCCGTCACCCTCGCAGCCCGCCGCGGCCCCGCCATCGCCGACGCCGCCGGCCGCTGGGCCCTCCCCGGACACGAAATCACCGAAGCCAACCTCGAGGCCGGCCACGAAGCCCTGACCGCCCCCGACATCACCCCGCTCCTCCACCGCAAACTCGTAGACCACCTCGACGACCTCACCCGAGCCCTACGCGCCCACCCCTAACCCCAGCCCCCCGCCCCCCGGCCCCCACGAGGGTCCGGGGCCAAACCCCCTCCCCACCCGGCGCCCCACCCGCCGGTGCCCGGCCTGATTTCGCCCGGGGCCGCCCCCGCCCGGGCCCGACCGCGCCCTCCCCAGCCGCCCTCGCCGCGCCCGCCCGGCCGTGCTCCGCACCGCCTGCCCCGCCCCGCTGGGCGCGCTCGGCCGCGCCCAGCCGGCGGCGCCGCGCCCGGCCCGGCCCGCCCCGTCTGGCCGCGCTCCGCCGCCCAGCCCGGTCTGCCCCCGCCGGGGCCGTCCGGGGCCGCCGCCCCGGGGCCCCTCAGGCCTGTTGGCCCCTGTACGCGCCCACGGCCCGGCCGGCACCCGGACCGTCGCCCAGAACGCCGCGGCGTGGCCGACGCGCCGATCGGCAGCGCCGCAGCGTAGAAGCCCCACGCGCAGCCACACGAGGCTGAACGGCGTGGTGAGCAACGGCGACCACATCCCCCGACCCCTCCGCCGGCGCGCGCACCACCGCAGACGGCTTGAAATCAACCACCCATAAACCCGGGCGGTTACCCCATTCGGGTCGGATCGTTGTACCCCCGGGTCACCGACCCAGCACAGCGGCACCACCCGCCGCCGAACCGTTCCCGTGAGGACAACCGCATGACAGCGCCCCCCGGCACAGGCAGACGCGGCACCGCCCCGCTCGCCGGCGGACCCCACGGCCCCGACGCCCTGCAACCCCTCCTCGCCACCGTCCTCGACGCCCTGCGCACCGGAGCCCGCGCCCGCGGCGGACCGCTCCCGGCCGGCGGACCCGAGGCCGTCACCGCCCGCGTCACCGCCGCACTCGGCGAAGTGTTCCCCGACCACGGACACGGCGACCACGAAGCACTACGGACCCTCGTCCACACCCTCACCGCCGGCGCCGCCGACCCCGCCGACCCCCTGTGCGCAGCCCACCTGCACTGCCCACCCCTCGCCGTCGCGGCCGCCGCCGACCTCGCCGCCAGCGCCCTCAACGCCTCCCTCGACTCCTGGGACCAGGCCCCCGCCGCCTCCGCCCTCGAAGCCCTCCTCACCCGCACGCTCGCCGCGGAATTCCACGACACCCCCCACCCCGACGCCGTCCTCACCACCGGCGGCACCGAAGCCAACCACCTCGCCCTCCTCCTCGCCCGCGAACGCCACGGCCCCCACCTCACCGTCCTGCACGGCGCCAACGCCCACCACTCCATCCCGCGCGCCGCCTGGCTCCTCGGCCTACCCCCCGCCCGCAGCCTCCCCACCCCCACCGGAACCCTCACCCCCGCCACCCTCGCCCAGGCCCTCGCCACCACCACCGGCCCCGTCCTCGTCACCGCCACCGCAGGCACCACCGACGCAGGACTCATCGACCCCCTCGACGCCCTCGCCGACCTCTGCGACCAACACGGCGCCGACCTCCACATCGACGCCGCCTACGGCGGCCTCCTCCACCTCAGCCCCCGCCACCGCCCCAAACTCGCCGGCCTGCACCGCGCCCGGTCGATCACCATCGACCTCCACAAACTCGGCTGGCAACCCATCGCCGCCGGACTCCTCACCGTCCCCGACACCACCCTGCTCGCCCCCCTCACCCACCAGGCCGACTACCTCAACGCCCCCGACGACACCCAAGCCGGCCTCCCCGACCTCCTCGGCCGCTCCCTGCGCACCACCCGCCGCGCAGACGCCCTCAAGATCGCCGCCACCCTGCGCTCCCTCGGCCGAGACGGCCTCACCCACCTCATCGACCGCACCTGCGCCCGCGCCGACCAGCTCGCCCGACTCCTCGAAGCACACCCCGCCTTCGAACTCCACGCGGCGCCCACCATCAGCACCGTCCTGTTCCGGCCCACCCACGCCGACGACACCGCACTCGCCACCCTGCGCCGCACCCTCCTCCAGGGCGGCACCGCCGTACTGGGCCGGGCCACCGCCGACGGCCGCCTCTGGCTCAAGGCCACCCTGCTCAACCCCCACACCACGGCGGGGGACCTGGACGCCCTCGTGAACCTCCTGGAAGGCAGCACCCACCGATGACCGCCCAGCTCGATGCACCCCACGACCTCGTCGGAATCGGCATCGGCCCCTTCAACCTCTCCCTCGCGGCCCTCGCCCACGGCCTGCCCCAACAAGGCGCCGGAGAACTCGCCACCGCCTTCTACGACCAGCGCCGCGACTTCCGCTGGCACCCAGGACTCCTCATCGACGGAGCCACCCTCCAAGTCCCCTTCCTCGCCGACCTCGTCACCCTCGCCGACCCCACCAGCCCCTGGTCATTCCTCAGCTACCTCAAGCACAAGGAACGCCTCTTCCCCTTCTACTTCGCCGAGAGCTTCCACATCCAGCGCGCCGAATACGACGCCTACTGCCGCTGGGTCGCCGGCCGCCTGCCCGGACTCCACTTCGGCCACCAAGTCGACGCCGTCCGCTGGAACCCCGAACGCGACCTCTTCGAAGTCGACTTCACCCAAGTCGACGCCGACGGAGAAGCCGAAGCCCTCGGCCGCACCTACACCCGCAACCTCGCCCTCGGCATCGGCACCGCCCCCTACGTCCCCGAACCGCTGCGCCCCCTCGCCGAAGCCCCCACCGTCCCGGTGATCCACTCCTCCGAGTACCTCGACAACCGCCAGCGCATCCTCGGCGCCGACCACGTCACCGTCATCGGATCGGGCCAGTCCGGAGCCGAGGTCTTCCTCGACCTGCTCCGCTCCCGCCCCGCCGGCCGCGAACGCCTCACCTGGCTCGCCCGCACCCCCTCCTTCGCCCCCATGGAGTACTCCAAGCTCGGCCTGGAACACTTCACCCCCGACTACACCCGCTACTTCCACTCCCTCCCCGAACCGGTACGCGACCGCCTCGTCCCCGCCCAATGGCAACTCCACAAGGGCATCGACGCAGCCACCATCGCCGCCATCCACGAGGAGCTCTACCGCCGCACCCTCGACGGAGGCTGGCCCGACGCCGTCCTCACCCCCGGAGTCAGCGTCCGCACCGCCGGCCGCGTCGCCACCACCAAGGTCGAACTCCACCTCGAACACGTCGACCAGGGCACCCGCTCCCGCCTCACCACCGACGCCGTCGTCCTCGCCACCGGCTACCGCGAACGCCCCCTCGCCCGCCTCCTCGCCGGACTCGACCCCTACCTGCGCAAGGACTCCTCCGGCCGCCCCCGCATCGACGACCGCTACCGGATGATCACCGACCCCACCGTCACCGGCAGCGTCTTCGTCCAGAACGGCGAACGCCACACCCACGGCGTCGGAGCCCCCGACCTCGGCCTCGCCGCCTGGCGCAGCGCCGCCATCCTGAACACCCTGACGGGCAAAGAGCCCTACCCCCAGCCCACCCGCACGGCCTTCACCACCTTCGGCCTCCAACAGCGGGAGCACACCCGGCCCCAACCCGCCGGCGAACTACTCCCACTGGTCGAGCACCCGTAAGGAGAAACGTTTAGAAGACCGCCGCTTTAGAAGACCGGTGTCCCGGCTCGGGTCAGCCGCCAGTCCACGGACGCGAACTGCGCCGGGTCCACCGTCCCCTTCGCCTTCACCCACTGGATGATCGTGTTGCGTATTTCATCCGAGTTCGCCCACAACTGCTTCGACTGCGGCACGTGCGGGAAGTTCCCGCCACCCGAAGCCCGGTAGTTGTTCACCGCCAGCACGAACTGCGCCGCCGGATCCACCGGCTCCCCCTGGAACGACAGCCCCGAGATCCGCGAACCCACCGGCTCGGAAACATCGATGTCGTACGTCAACCCGTACACGGCGTCGTAGTTGTAGTCCGGCGTACCCTCCGCGTTCGTCAGCTTCGCCGGATCCACCACCTCACCGGGCGCCGTCCGCACGTAGTACTTCGCCGAATACTCCAGATAATCCCTGACCTGCGCACCCGTCAGCAGCCGCGCCTCCAGCGTGTTCTCGAACGGATACAGACCCGCCGCATCCCTGATCGTCACCTGCCCGGCCGGAATCGCCGCCGTCCGCGAGAAGCACGAAGCCTGCGACAGCACCGGCAGCGCCCCCCACTCCGTACCCGCCAGCGCACCCTTGACCGTCTCCGCCTGCACGTGATTGATCAGGTCGATGATCGCCACGTCCTTGACCGGACCGTCCACCGAGGACATCGCCTGCGTCGACGTACCGATCACCTGGTTCACATACGCCACGACCTTGCGGTGCTCGTCCGACAGCAGCCCCACTATCTCCGGGTCCTCCACCGCCGCATTCGAATTCAGCACCCGGGCCGACACCTTCGACACCGACCAGCAGCCCTTCGCCCACGTCAGCTCGAAGTCGAACAGCGTCAGCCGCTGCCCCCACTTCAGCGGCTCGGACAACACCACGTCCTTGCCCGTCGCCCTGTTCCGCACCCGGTACTCCGGGATCTCCGTATGCGCGTGCCCCACCAGGATCGCGTCGATCCCCGGCACCTGCTCCGCCACCAGACCCGCCGCGTTCTCGACGTACGGCAACTGATCCCCGTAACTCGACGTACCACTCGAACCCGAATGCGCCGACACGATCACCACATCCGCACCCAGCGACCGCAGCCGCGGCACGTACTTCGCCGCCTGCTCCTCAAGACCGGGGAACGTCATCTTCCCCTGCACGTTGGCCTTGTCCCAGATCGCGATCCCCGGATTCGTCAGACCCAGCACCGCGACCTTCACGTCCCGCCCGTGCGGAGTACGCAACCGGTGCATGCTGTACGGCGGGAACGCCGGCCGCAGCGTCTTCGCATCCAGCGCGTTCGCCCCCAGCAGCGGGAACTCGCACTGCTCCTCGAACTTCCGCAGCACCGGAATGCCGTAATTGAACTCGTGGTTCCCCAGCGCCGCCGAGTCATAACCGATCGCGTTCATCGCCTGCGCCATCGGATGAACCGGACCGCGCCGCGCGGTGATCGGATCCACCTTCGCGTAGTAGTACGAAAGCTGCGTCCCCTGAATGGTGTCCCCGGCATCGATCAGCAGCGTGTTGCGCCGCCCCTTCTCCGCCCGCACCTGGTTCACCAGCGTGGAGATCTTCGCCAGACCGACGTCGTTGTGCGCCTTGTCGTCGAACTCCTTGTCCGTGAAGTAATCCCAGTTGAAGACGTTCCCGTGCAGGTCCGTCGTCCCCATCACCGTGAACGCGTACGTCCTCGGCCGCGCGCCGGAAGCGCCGCCGACCACCGCGTCAGCCGCAGCGGCCGGGGTGCTCGTGGCCCCCGCCAACGCCACAGCCGCACCCGTCGCAGCCGAAGTGCCCAGAAATGTCCTACGGTCAAACGCCATGCCATCTCCCCTTGTGAGGTGCGTGTGTACGGACAGGCAACGCGCGTAGATTCTGACCCAGCAGTAACAAGACGCAACACCCCCACCAGGTTTCGATCCGATGACCACCCCCGTACGAGCAGCAGTGCGAGAGTGAATCCATGACCCACGACGCATCGCACCAGCCCTACGGAACCCCCGAAGTCCCCCGCGTCGCAGTCCGCGGCGAAGCCACCCTCGAAGTCGACCCCGAAATCGCCCGCATCGGCATCACCGTCAGCGCCCGCGGCACCGACCGGCGCACCGCCCTCGAAGACCTCACCCGCCGCAACAACGCCGTCCTCGACCTCGTCAAAAGCTACGGAGACCCCGTCGAAAAACTCGAAACCGGCGCCTTCTCCATCACCCCCGAACTCACCCGCCACGGCCGCGGCGAACGCATCCGCGCCTACCACGGACGCGTCCACCTCACCGCCGAACTCAACGACTTCACCACCCTCGGCGAACTCACCACCCGCCTCGCCGACCTCGAACTCACCCAAGTCGACGGACCCTGGTGGGCCCTGCGCCCCACCTCACCCGCCCACGGCGAAGCCCGCCGCCAAGCCGTACTCGAAGCCGTCCAGCGCGCCCGCGAATACGCCGCCGCCCTCGGAGCCAACCTCGCCGCCCTCGTCGAACTCGCCGACCTCGGAGCCGAGAACGCACCCGCCCCCTTCCAGGCAGCCGGCGGCGGCATGCGCACCATGGCCTTCAGCGCCGCCGAAGACACAGGCGCCCCCGCCCTCGACCTCGAACCCCAGCGCCAGACCGTCTACGCGCAGGTGAACGCACGCTTCACAATGACCCCTCCCCAGCTCTGAAAACCTGCACGATCGGCGCCCCGGGGGTGCTCATCAGAGCACCCCCATGCACATTCAACAATTGTCAACAACCTTTTGCTCAAAGGTTGTTGAGTGGACACCCGGAACCAATTTCCTACTCCCTGGTAGGGGCATACGCTCGCCTCATGCGCCGAGCGAAAATCGTATGTACCCTGGGCCCCGCCACCGACTCATACGACCAGATCAAAGCCCTGGTCGAAGCCGGAATGGACATCGCCCGCTTCAACCTCAGCCACGGCACCTACGCCGAACACGAGGACCGCTACCAGCGCGTCCGCAAGGCTGCCGACGAAACCGGCCGCAGCGTCGGCATCCTCGCGGACCTTCAAGGCCCGAAGATCCGCCTGGGCCGCTTCCGCGAAGGCCCCGTACTCCTTGAACGCGGCGACGAATTCACCATCACCGTCGAAGACCACGAAGGCGACCGCCACACCTGCGGCACCACCTACAAGGGCCTCGCCGCCGACGTCACCACCGGCGAACGCATCCTCGTCGACGACGGCCGCGTCACCCTCGAAGTCACCGCCGTCGACGGCCCCCGCGTCCACACCCGCGTCATCGAAGGCGGCATGGTCTCCGACAACAAGGGACTCAACCTCCCCGGCGTCGCAGTCTCCGTACCCGCCCTCTCCGAAAAAGACATCGAAGACCTCCGCTGGGCCCTGCGCATCGGCGCCGACATCATCGCCCTCTCCTTCGTCCGCAGCGGAAGCGACATCGAAGACGTCCACCGCATCATGGACGAAGAAGGCCGACGCCTCCCCGTCATCGCCAAGGTCGAAAAGCCCCAGGCAGTCGAAAACATCGACGACATCGTCGCCGCCTTCGACGGCATCATGGTCGCCCGCGGAGACCTCGGCGTCGAAATGCCCCTCGAACAGGTCCCGATCGTCCAGAAGCGCGCCGTCAAGCTCGCCAAGCGCAACGCCAAGCCCGTCATCGTCGCCACCCAAATGCTCGACTCGATGATCGACAACTCCCGGCCCACCCGCGCCGAAGCCTCCGACGTCGCCAACGCCGTCATCGACGGCACCGACGCCGTCATGCTCTCCGGCGAAACCAGCGTCGGCAAATACGCCATCGAAACCGTCCGCACCATGGCCCGCATCGTCGAAGCCGCCGAAGAAGACATCCTCGCCAAGGGCCTCCCCCCACTCACCGACCGCAACAAGCCCCGCACCCAAGGCGGAGCAGTCGCCCGCGCCGCCGCCGAAATGGGCGACTTCCTCGGCGCGAAATTCCTCGTCGCCTTCACCCAGAGCGGAGACACCGTCCGCCGACTCTCCCGCTACCGCTCACCCATCCCCCTCCTCGCCTTCACCCCCGACCCCGCCACCCGCTCCCAGCTCAACCTCACCTGGGGCGTCGAAACCTTCCTCGGCCCCCACGTCGACTCCACCGACGCCATGGTCGCCCAGGTCGAAGAAGAACTCCTGCGCATCGGACGCTGCGTACCCGGCGACGTCGTCGTCATCACCGCCGGCTCACCCCCCGGCGTCAGCGGATCCACCAACCTCGTCCGCATCCACCACATCGGCGACGCAGTCCGCTGACACCGCCCGCAAGCGGCTACAGCACCTCACGTATAAGACGCACCGCGTCGGGCAACACCAACCGGCTCTCACCCGTACTAGGGAAGTGCCCGCCCGACGCGGTCACCCGCGCCTCGGCGCCCAGCTCCCGCACGAACCGCAACACGTGCTCACCCGTCGCCTCCCCGGTCACCGGGTCATCCGCCGCGTGCAGCACACGGAACTCCCGCGCAGCCTTGCGGATCCGCTGCCAGTCGAACTCCGGCGAGAAGAACGGCGCCAACGCGTCATACCCCACCTCGCCGGACATCGACGCCACGAACACCACCCCCGCGAACGCCCCCTCGGCCTCCGTGTCGTGCTCCTGCAGCAGCCGCAGCACATTCACCCCGCCCAGACTGTGACCCACCAGCACCGTCTCACCGGCCGGCGCACCCACCGTCTCCTCCCGCAGCCCCTTCAGCCACACATCGGCCTCCGGAGCGAACGGCTCGGGGAAATTAGGGATCCGCACCTCGTGCCCCTCCGCAGCGAACTCCTCACCCGTCGCCGTGTACCAGTGCTCCCCGGCGCTCATCCCGTACCCGTGCGCGATCACGATCTTGCCCATGGCTCCGCCCCTCGTATCCCTCGGTCGATCCTTCAATCGAAACGCTACGCCGCGTTTCGATAAAACGCTAGGGCTATCGTGAAGCCGTGTCAATCACTCCTTCGAGCAACTCGTCGAGCACCCCGCCCCGCACCGGCGGCCGCCTCCGCAACGAAGACGCCCACCACTCCGTCCTCGAAGCCACCGCCGCACTCCTCGTCGAGAACGGCTACGGCGCCCTCACCATCGAAGGCGTCGCCAAACGCGCCAACGTCGCCAAGAGCACCGTCTACCGCTGGTGGAAGTCCAAGCCCGCCCTCGTCATGGACGCCTACGCCCACGAAACCGCCGCCCGCGTCCCCGAGCCCGACACCGGCACCCTCACCGGCGACCTCACCGCCTTCGTCACCGACCTCTACCGCATCGGCCGCGACCCCGTCCGCGCGAAAGCCCTCACCGGCCTCATGGCCGAAGCCCAGCTCGACCCCGCCTTCGCCGAACCCTTCCGCGCCTGGGTCGCCACCCGCCGCGAGGTCGTCGCCACCCTGCTGACCAGGGCCGTCACCCGCGAGGAACTCCCCGCCGCCACGGACCTCGACCACGCGGTCGACCTGGTCTTCGGCCCGTTCTGGTACCGCCTCCTCATCGCCCACGCACCCCTCGACCCGGCAGACGCCGAAGCCCACGTGAGGACCGTCCTGCACGGCCTCACGGGCCTTGACCTCAAGCTGACTTGAGGTCATAGCCTCCCGGCATGACGACGATCAACACGTACTCACAGGACCAGCTCGCGGCCCAGCCCATCGGCTACTGGGCCCGCGAGGCCGCCAACCTCGCCATAGGCGGCCTCCGCGCCGCCCTCGCCGAGGAGAACCTCACCCAGCCCCACTGGTGGACCCTCAACCACGTGGCCGCCTCCCCGGCCCACTGGAAGCGAGCGGCCCTCACGGAGAAGCTCGCCCCGTACGACGACCAGGACACCGACTTCGACGCCCTCTACGACGACCTGGCGGCCCGGGGCTGGCTCACGGAGACGGACGGCGCGCTGACCCTCACGGAACAGGGCGAGGCCGGCCGGGCCCGTGCGCACGACCGCAACGCGAAGGTGCACGCGCAGATGCGGGAGGGTGTGGACGATGTCGCCTACGCGGCGACCATCGACGGCCTGCGCCGCATGGTCGCCAACCTGGGCGGCAGCGGTGACCTGCCGGGCTAGTACTTCGGCCCGATGTGCTCGTCCATCAGCGCGACGGACGCCTTGCGGGCGATGGACACGTTGAAGGGGTCGCAGCCCCGGGCCAGGATCGTCCACTGGACGCTGACCTTCGCCAGGGTGTCCGTGCAGAGCTTCCGGATGTCGTCGGACTTGTTGGTGAAGAAGTACCGCGGGTACTCGTAGCGCTTGCCGTTGCGGACGGTCCAGTTGGTGACCCGGCACCCGTCGGAGTGGATCAGCCCCCGGACGAACTCCCACGGGTGGGCGTCCACGATGGCCTGCTGCCAGTCCTCGAGGACGATGCGGCGGTCGTGCTTCTTGCCGGGCCCGTGCTGAGGGAACAGGCAGGTCCAGTGGTGGGTGTACGACTTGACCTCCACGCAGCCCTGCCGCTGGACTCGTCCCACCTTGGGCAAGGGCATGACGAGGTGCATCGCTGCTTCGGCGGCGTCGATGAGGCCGGGCCAGGAGGCGTCGCAGAAGACGGACAGGTGGTGCTGTTTGTACTTCGAGACGATGTGGCCGTCGCCGAGGTAGAGCCCCAGGAGATAGGCGTACGCGGGCTGGTCGACTTCGCGGCAGGTGCATCTCGGGCAGTCGGTCGGGCGGACGTACGCCTCACCGCGGTGTCTTCGGTCCTCGGACCGCCACCAGCCGATGGTGCCGCGCGGTATACCCAGGTGCTCGGCGACCACTCGATTGGTCACGCCCCGGCGCATCAGCAGGACTGCTTCTTCGCGTATCGAAGGATTGTGCTCCACACTTGCGAGCTTCGTCGCTGTTCGTCCAGTTGGTCGCAATTCGAAGCTGCGTTCACTGTGACGAGTGAAGATCGTAAAATCGCTTGGCGACCTTGGAAATGAAGGAGAAGTACCCCGAGTCGGATTCGAACCGACGCTGAATGGGTTTTGAATCCATTGCCTCTACCGCTGGGCTACCGGGGCCCCTTCGAAACGAAGGATACCTAATACCCTCCGTGTCACAAACATACAGGAGCTAGGTAGGCTCGGGGGAGCTGAATCGCCTTGCACCAAGGAGCCCCCGTGACCGCCGAGCACGAGTCGACGCCCACGCCCGACGCCGACCAGTCGCACGTTCCGCCGCTGACGACGCGCGTCGTCATCGCCGAGGACGAGGCGCTCATCCGTCTCGACCTCAAGGAGATGCTCGAAGAGGAGGGCTACTCCGTCGTCGGTGAGGCCGGAGACGGACAGACCGCCGTCGAGCTGGCCCGGGAGCACCGTCCCGACCTGGTGATCCTTGATGTGAAGATGCCCGTGCTGGACGGGATCTCCGCCGCCGAGAAGATCTCGGAGGAGTCCATCGCCCCCGTGCTGATGCTCACCGCCTTCTCGCAGCGCGATCTCGTCGAGCGGGCGCGGGACGCCGGGGCCATGGCGTACCTCGTCAAGCCCTTCAGCAAGAGCGATGTCGTCCCCGCCATCGAGATGGCCGTGTCGCGCTTCGCCGAGCTCCGTGCGCTGGAGAAGGAGGTCGCCGACCTCTCCCTCCGTCTGGAGACGCGCAAGCTCGTGGACCGCGCCAAGAGCATCCTGCAGACGCAGTACGGGCTCTCCGAGCCGGCCGCCTTCCGGTGGATCCAGAAGACCTCCATGGACCGCCGGATGTCCATGCAGCAGGTCGCCGAGGCCGTCATCGAGGACGCCGAGGAGAAGAAGGCCGCCGCGGGCAAGGGCGAGTAAGACGTAGTAGGGAACGAGTGAGGCCCGCCTCCGGATCCAGGATCCGGAGGCGGGCCTCACTCGTATGAGAGGGGCTTAGTCCTCGCCGAGGTACGCCTTGCGGACGTCCTCGTTGACCAGGAGCTCGCGGCCCGGGCCCGACAGGACGACCTTGCCGATCTCCATCACGTGGCCCCGGTCGGCCAGGGAGAGCGCCGCCTGGGCGTTCTGCTCGACCAGCAGGATGGTGGTGCCCTGTGACTTGAGCTCGGCGATGGTCGCCATGATCTTCTGCATCATGATCGGCGAGAGGCCCATCGAGGGCTCGTCGAGCATGAGCAGCTTCGGGCGGGACATGAGCGCGCGGCCCATGGCGAGCATCTGCTGCTCGCCGCCCGAGAGGGTGCCGGCGGCCTGCTTGCGGCGCTCTCCCAGGATCGGGAAGAGGTCGTAGGCGCGCTGGACGTCCTTCTGGATGCCGTCCTTGTCCTTGCGGAGGAAGGCGCCCAGGAGGAGGTTGTCCTCGATGGTCATGCGCGGGAAGATGTGCCGCCCCTCGGGGGAGTGGGCGAGTCCGAGCGCGACGATGTCGTGCGCGGGGATCTTCTTGAGGGACTTGCCCTGGAACTTGATCTGGCCGCCGCGCGGTTTGATCAGGCCCGAGAGGGTGCGCAGGGTCGTCGTCTTGCCGGCGCCGTTGGTGCCGATGAGGGTGACGATCTGGCCGGCGTCGACGCTGAACGAGATGCCCTTGACGGCTTCGATCTTGCCGTAGGCGACGCGGAGGTCCTCGACCTCGAGGAGTGCGGTCACCGGTCTTCTCCGTCCGTGCTGGTCGTGCTGTCCGTCGCCTCGTCCTGTGCAGCCTCTTCGTGTGCGGCTTCGCTGTGTGCTTCGGCTGCTTCGACTTCGGCGAGTTCTTCGGCGCCGGGGGCGCCTTCGAAGGGTTCGCCGAGGTAGGCGGCGATGACGCGCTCGTCGCCCTGGACTTCGGCGGCGGTGCCTTCGATGAGCTTTTCGCCCTGGACGAGGCAGGCCACGCGGTCGCAGAGGTTGAAGATGAAGCGCATGTCGTGCTCGATGACGAGGACGGCGATGCCCTGGTCCCGGATGGCGAAGATGAGCTCTTCGGTGGCGCGGGTCTCCTGCGGGTTCATGCCGGCGGTGGGCTCGTCCAGGAGGATGAGGCCGGGGTCGCTGGCGAGCGCGCGGGCGATTTCGAGCTTGCGCTGCTCTCCGTAGGGGAGGTTGCGGGCGAGGTGTTCGGCCTTGTGGGCGAGGCCGATGAACTCGAGGAGTTCCATGGCCTTCTCGCGGCTCGCTGCTTCTTCCCGGCCGAAGCTGGGGAGGCGCAGGAGGGAGGCCCAGAGGCCGACCTTGGTGCGGGTGTGGCGTCCGACGAGGACGTTTTCCAGGACCGTCATGTTGTTGAAGAGACGGATGTTCTGGAAGGTACGGGCGACGCCGGCCGCGGTGACCTTGTACGACTTGGGCGGCAGGACCGTGTCCTTGTACCGGACTTCACCCTCGGTGGGGATGTAGAGGCCGGTGAGGCAGTTGAAGAAGGTGGTCTTGCCGGCGCCGTTGGGGCCGATGAGGCCGACGATCTCGCCGCTGCGCACGGTGAGGTCGACGTTCTTGACGGCGGTGAGGCCGCCGAAGCGCATCGTGACGCCGCGTGCGTCGAGGACGGTCTCCGCCGTGGTGGCGGGGGGCGTGTCGGTGGTGGTGGTCGTCATGGGTTCAGACCCCTGCCTTGCCGAGGACCGTGGGCGCTTCCATGTCCTCGTGGAGTTCGAGCTGGTTGCGCCGGTTGGGGATGATGCCTTCGGGGCGCAGGCGCATCAGGACGATGAGGGCGAAGCCGAAGACGAGGAGCTGGTATTCGCCGAGGAACTGGAGCTTGTTGGGGATCAGGAAGAGCAGTGATCCGCCGACGAGGGGTCCGGCGATGGTGCCCATGCCGCCGAGGACGACCGCGGCGAGCAGGAACGCGGAGTTCGGGGGCACGGCGTTGGCGAAGGTGTACTGGTCGGGGGTGACCGTGTAGCTGACGTGTGCCTGGACGGCTCCGGCGAGGCCGGCGAGGGTGGCGCCGAGGGCGAAGGCGATGAGTTTGACGCGGAAGCCGTTGATGCCCATGGCTTCGGCGGCGGTCTCGTCCTCGCGGATGGCGACCCAGGCGCGGCCGATGCGGGATTCCGCGCTGCGGCGGAAGACGAGGATCACGATGAGGGTGATCAGCAGCATCAGCAGGAAGTAGTTGGCGAAGCGGCCGATGGTGAATCCGGCGATGGTATGTGTGGCGCCGAAGTCGAATCCGAAGAGGTTGACGTTCGGGATGCCCGCGATGCCGTTGGGCCCGTTCGTGATGTCGGGGCCGGAGGTGCCGTCGAGGTTGTTCATGGAGATGCGGAAGATCTCACCGAAGCCGAGCGTCACGATGGCGAGGTAGTCGCCGCGCAGGCGCAGGGTGGGTGCTCCGATGAGGACGCCGAAGACCATGGAGGCGGCGGCGCCGAGCAGGATTGCGGCCCAGAAGGGGAAGTGCACGCCGAAGGGGGAGTTGGGGGAGCCGGAGACCAGGGCCGCGGTGTAGGCGCCGACGCCGAGGAAGGCGACGTAGCCGAGGTCGAGGAGGCCGGTGAGGCCGACGACGATGTTCAGGCCGAGTGCGACGGTGGCGAAGATCAGGATGTTGACGCCGAGGTTCGCGTACTGGTCGTCGGTCTGGGTGAGGGGGAAGGCGGCCGCGGCGGCGAAGGCGCCGACGAGGGCGACGTTGCGGTGGCGGGTGGTGAGGGCGGTGACGCGGGCGAAGAGGCCCGCTTTGTTGAGCGCTGCGGCACCGAATGAGGCGGTGAGCAGGAAGCCGACGAAGAGTTCCTGGTACGCGGTGGTGATGCCGTAGGTGAAGACGGTGAGCGCGAGGCCGAGGACGGCGGCGATCAGGAGGATCTCGGCCCAGGCCGGGAGGGTGCGGGCGGGCTTGACGGGGCCGGAGGCGAAGGCGGCCTTGAAGGTCGTCCAGCGGTTGCCGGCTTCGTGCTTGAACTTCTCGAAGCTGGTGTCGTCGGGGTCGGGGCCTTCGAGCGCGGGGCGTTCGAAGGGGAGTCCGAAGGCGCCGATGACGGCGAGGAGGCTGACCAGGGCGGCGATGCCGGCTCCGGGTTCGAGGTCTACGAGGAGTCCGAGTTCGAGGACGATCGAGACGACGGTGTACCAGGTGGTGGCGAACGCGGCGAGGGCGGAGAGTTTGATCGCTGCGTCGGCGCCGGCGGGGGTGAGCCAGCCCAGGCCCTTGGTGCCGTAGGAGGCGAGGCCGAAGAGGGCTGTGAGTGCGCCGCCGATGAGGACGAGCCACTGGAGGCCGGCGGGGGAGCCGTAGTAGGTGAGGTCCCCGGGGAAGTCGGTGCTCCAGGTCCAGGCGAGGAACGCGGAGACGGCGGTGAGTGCGCCGCCGGCGGTGGCGAGGGCGCGGGCCGTCTTCTCGGGGAGGGGGATGAGTCCCTTGGCCGGTGCGGTGGTGGTCTTCACGGGGGTCGCGGTGTCCGCGGAGATGTTCGTCATGGAGGTCACACCCTGTCCGCCACGCGCTGGCCCAGCAGGCCTTGTGGCCGGAAGAGGAGCACGAGGATGAGAAGTACGAACGCCCAGGTGTTACCCCAGGACTGGCCGCCGAGCTGTTCGAAGCCGGGGATGTCGGCTACGTAGACGGTGGTCAGGGTTTCGGCGAGGCCGAGGACGAGGCCGCCGACCATGGCGCCGTAGATGTTGCCGATGCCTCCGAGGACGGCGGCGGTGAAGGCCTTGAGGCCGAGGAGGAAGCCCATCTTGAACTGGACTTCGCCGTACTTGAGGCCGTAGGCGACGGCTCCGATGGCGGCGAAGACGGCTCCGAGCGCGAACGCGGTGGTGATGATGCGGTCGGTGTTGATGCCCATGAGCTTGGCGGTGTCGGGGTCCTGGGCGGTCGCCTGCATGCCGCGGCCGGTGCGGGTCTTCTTGACGAAGAAGCCGAGGAAGGCCATGGATATGGGGGCTGCGATCAGGAGGAAGACGTCGCCGGTCTGGATGGTGACGCTGCCGAGGTGGAAGGGTCCGCCGGGGATCTCGGGGAAGATCAGGGAGGATTCCGCTCCGGGGTACCAGGCCCATACCGCCTGCTGGAGGGCGATGGAGAGGCCGATGGCGGTGATGAGCGGGGCGAGGCGGGGAGCGCTGCGCAGGGGTCGGTAGGCGAAGCGTTCGGCACCGACGGCGATGAGGGTGGCGACGATGATCGCGCCAATGATCATGAGCGGAAGGGCGATCCACATGGTGGTGCCCCCGGGGAGCATCAGCCAGACGGTGAGCGCTCCGAATCCTCCGGTCATGAAGATCTCGCCATGCGCGAAGTTGATGAGCTGGACGATGCCATAGACCATCGTGTAGCCGATGGCGACGAGCCCGTACATGGATCCCAGTAGCAGGCCGTTGACCAGCTGTTGCGGCAGTTCGTGCACCGCAGGTCCTCCGAGTCTTTCGACGGATGTGACTCCGCGCGGGGCGCTTTTTGTGCGCGCCCCGCGCGGCAGGTGGGTGGTGCTCCCGTGGCCGGCCGTTCGAGCGGACTACCGGCTACGGGTCGGTCGGGTGGTCAGTGGAGGTCAGCCGGCGAGGGTGCCGGATTCGACGGACTTCCACTCGGTGCCCTCGACCTTGTAGACGGTGAGCTGCTTGTTGGTGGCGTCACCGAACTCGTCGAAGGAGACCTTGCCGGTCACTCCGTCGAAGGAGACGCCCTGGACGGCGGCGAGGACCTTGGCGCGGGCGTCGGCGGGGAGCTTGCCGTTGTTGGCGTCGACGGCGGCCTTGACGGCCTCGATGATCGCCCAGGCGGAGTCGTAGGAGTAACCGCCGTAGGCGGCGAAGGGCTCCTTGTATCCGGCCTTGGTGTAGTTGGCGACGAAGTCCTTGGCGGAGGGCAGGCTCTCGACCGGGGCGCCGACCGAGGTGGCGAGGTCGCCCGCGGACTCGGCGCCGGCGAGCTCGACGTACTTCTTGTCGTAGATGCCGTCACCGCCGACGAGCGGGATCTTGGTGCCGGAGGCCTTGATCTGCTTGCTGAGCGGGCCGGCCGCCGGGTACTCGCCGCCGTAGTAGACCACGTCGGCGCCGGAGCTCTTGACCTCGGTCACGATCGCGGAGAAGTCCTTGCTCTCCGGGTCGATGTGGCCTTCGCCGACGACCTGGCCGCCGAGCTTGGTGAACTCGCCCTTGAAGGTGCCGGCGAGGCCCGCGCCGTAGGTCTTCTTGTCGTCGATCAGGAAGACCTTCTTCTTGCCCGCCTTGTTGAAGAGGTACTGCGCCGCGAACGGGCCCTGGATGGCGTCCGTGGTGGCGGTGCGGAAGTAGCTCTTGTAGGTGCGGACCTTCTCGCCGGTGGCCCACTTCGGTCCCTGGGAGAGGGACGGGCTGGTGTTGGCCGGGGAGATCTGGGCGAGCTTGGCGTCGTCGAAGACCTTCTGCATGGACTCCGAGACGGAGGAGTTCAGCGGTCCGACGACACCGAGGACGTCCTTGTCGGCGACGAGCTTGGTGGCGTTCTGCTGGCCGGACGAGGCCTGGGCCTGGTCGTCGAGGGCCTGGATCTTGAAGGTGACGCCCTTGACGTACTTCTTCTCGTTGGCCGTCTTGGCGGCGAGGTCGGCGGAGTTCTTGATGCCGAGGCCGAGGGCGGAGAGGTCGCCGGTCAGCGGGGCGTCGACGCCGATGACCACCGTGGTGTCGCCGCTGCCGGCGTCGTTGGTCTTTTCTCCGCGCGATCCGCAGGCGGTGAGGGTGAGGGCGCCCGCGGCGAGCGCGGCGGTCACGGCAATGAGAGAACGCTGACGCACGATCAGTCCTTTCCTGGCACTGCGTCCCCCGTGGGACGCACCGTGTCGAACGCGGGGAACCGAACTGAAGGAATCCGGCTGGTCGCGGTGACTGGCCGTGACTCTAAGCGGGTCTTAGGACGTTATGGAGGGCTGAGGCCAATGATGTGACTCTCTTGTTATGCCACGGCGTAATACATAGCGGATCTCTGCGGGTGGAAAGGGGGAAATCCGGCCGGTTCGTCTTGTCCGCATGCTGAGACTGGTGAGGACCGTTGGGTGGTTTGAGTACTGTCGTGCCAGGACTCTGGGCCCTTTTGGTCATGACGGTGCAGGGGTGCTCGCGTCTCGATCTTCGGGACAGGCCCTGGTCAGGGCGGTGGAGAGATCCGTCGCATAACGGTCACCGGGGATGTAGCTGTGATCCTCTTTCTCAAACCCATTACTTAGGGTTACTTCGAGAAAAGGGAGTCCGGAATTCCGTGCCACATGCACGCAGTCTGTGACCCGAATCCGTACGGCGAGGTCACGGGCCTCGCCCGGGGCGAGAGTGGCCGGAAGTGGTGGCTGGACCTCGACCTCCAGGGCCCGCGAGGGCTGCGTCAGCCGCTCCAGAGTGATGGCCGGACCGGACGCGGCGCGCACACGGACGGTGAAGGTGAAGGCCGTGCCGGAGGGGGCCTGCCCGGCCGGACCGGCGTAGGCGAGGGAGAACACCTGCGAGGGCGCGGGCGGCGTGTACGGGGCGGGGCGCGGCCGGGCCGCGTACAGCGCGGCCCCACCGGCGATCACGGCGGACGCGCAGGTCAGGGCCCCGAGGGCCAGGACGGCCCGCCGGTGGCCCTCGTAGGCCTCGCGGACCCTGCGGACGGCCGGGGGCGTACGGGGGGCGGGGCGCGGGCCCTCGTGGGCCTCCGTGCCCTCCCCGGGCTCGACGGGGCCGATGCCGGCGCTCACTGCCAGGGCCCGCCGGTCGGGGCGCCGGAGCGGTAGCGCTCGGCGCAGCGGCGCTCGGCCTCCCGGGCGGTGAGCTCGCGGGCGGCGGCCGGGCCGTTGGCGGCCTGCTCGGTGCGGGCGTCGGCGAGGACGGCGCGCAGGATCTCGTTCTGGCCGCCGGACAGGCCCATGGACTGGTAGTCGAGGCCGACGGCGTCCTGGCCCTCGCCGGCGTCGAGGATCACCCCGGCCCAGTGGGTGATCAGGCGGGTGCACAGCTGCTGGGGCGGGACGGGCTCCGGTTCGGCCGATGGTTCGGCCGGTGGTTCGGCCGGTGGTGCGGTCGCCGGTGAGGCCGGTGCTCCCGGGGAGGTGGCCGCGGAGGGGGCGCCGGAGGAGCAGCCGACCAGTGCGGCGGTCAGCAGTGCCGTTGCCGTCACCGCCGCGGCCGAGGCGCGCCGCGGCGCCGGTCCGGATCCCATGCGGGGCACGCTAGACCGGCGCCGCTGTGAGGGCAACGGTTAGTTGTTGCCGTCCTGTTGCGGGTTCACGTCGCGCAGCAGGCAGGTGAGGCGGGCCGTGCAGACCCGGCGGTCCTGGTCGTCGCTGATGACGACCTCGTAGGTGGCGGTGGAGCGGCCCCGGTGCACGGGGGTCGCGACGCCGGTGACCAGGCCGGAGCGGGCGCCGCGGTGGTGGGTGCAGTTCAGGTCGACGCCGACGGCGACCTTGGTGATGCCGCCGTGCATCATCGCGCCGACGGAGCCGATGGTCTCGGCGAGCACGGCGGAGGCGCCGCCGTGGAGGAGTCCGTAGGGCTGGGTGTTGCCCTCGACGGGCATGGTGGCGACGACGCGCTCGGCGGAGGCCTCCAGGATGCGGATGTCCATCCGCTTGCCGAGGTCGCCCGCCGAGAACAGCGCGGGCAGGTCGATGCCCAGGGCCGTGTACTCGTCGAGGACCTCTTGAGGGAACTTCACCGCGTGCTGCTGCTCGCCCATGGGCCGACTCCGTTCGTCAACGCTCGTTAACCATCTTGTCCTCAGGTCGTTCTATCAGGCCGGCTCGAAGCGCACGACGACGGACTTGCTCGCCGGTGTATTGCTGGTGTCCGCCGTGGAGTCGAGGGGGACCAGCACGTTGGTCTCGGGGTAGTAGGCGGCGGCGCAGCCGCGGGCGGTCGGGTAGTGGACGACGCGGAAGCCGGGGGCGCGCCGCTCAACGCCGTCGCGCCACTCGCCGACGAGGTCGGTGTACGAGCCGTCGGCGAGCCCGAGCTCGGCGGCGTCCTCGGGGTTGACCATGACCACGCGGCGGCCGCCGGTGATCCCGCGGTAGCGGTCGTCGAGGCCGTAGATGGTGGTGTTGTACTGGTCGTGGCTGCGCAGGGTCTGCAGGAGCAGGCGCCCCGGCGGGAGGTGCGGGTACTCCACGGGGGCGGCGGTGAAGTTCGCCTTGCCGGTCTTCGTGGGGAAGCGGCGCTCGTCGCGCGGGGCGTGCGGGAGCTGGAAGCCGCCGGGGCGGGCGACGCGGGCGTTGAAGTCCTCGAAGCCGGGGACGACGCGGGAGATCCGGTCGCGGATGGCCGCGTAGTCGTGTTCGAAGTCCTCCCACGGGGTCGCGGAGGCCTCGCCGAGGACGGCGCGGGCCATGCGGGCCACGATCGCGGGCTCGGAGAGCAGGTGCGGGGAGGCGGGGGCGAGGTTGCCGCGGGAGGAGTGGACCATGCCCATGGAGTCCTCGACGGTCACGAACTGCGCCGTGCCCTTTTTGCCGGGGGCGCTCGCCCGGAGGTCCTTGTCGGTGCGGCCGAGGGTGGGCAGGATCAGGGCGCGCTTGCCGGTGACCGCGTGCGAGCGGTTGAGCTTGGTGGAGACGTGCACGGTCAGACAGGCGCGGCGGATCGCGGCCTCGGTGACCTCGGTGTCGGGGGTGGCGCCGACGAAGTTGCCGCCCATCGCGAAGAGGACCTTGGCCTCGCCGTCGCGCAGGGCCTGGATGGAGCGGACCACGTCGAAGCCGTGCTCGCGGGGCGAGGTGATGCCGAATTCCTTGTCGAGGGCGTCGAGGAAGGCGGGCGCGGGGCGTTCGAAGATCCCCATGGTGCGGTCGCCCTGCACGTTGGAGTGGCCGCGGACGGGGCAGACGCCGGCGCCGGGGCGGCCGATGTTGCCGCGCAGGAGCAGCAGGTTGACGACCTCGCGGATGGTGGCGACGGAGTGCTTGTGCTGGGTCAGGCCCATGGCCCAGCAGACGATGGTGCGCTTCGAGGCCAGGATCATGGCCAGGGCGCGCTCGATGTCGGGGCGGGTCAGGCCGGTGGCGGTGAGGGTCTCGTCCCAGTCGGTGTCCTTGGCGGCGGCCGCGAACTCCTCGTAGCCGTGGGTGTGTTCGCGGATGAACTCCTCGTCGGTGGCGCCGCCCGCCTCGATGACCAGTTTGTTCAGGAGGCGGAAGAGGGCCTGGTCGCCGCCGATGCGGATCTGGAGGAACAGGTCGTTGAGGGCGGTGCCCTTGAGCATGCCGAGGGGGGTCTGCGGGTTCTTGAACCGCTCCATGCCGGCCTCGGGCAGCGGATTCACCGAGATGATCTTCGCGCCGGCGGACTTGGCCTTCTCCAGGGCGGCGAGCATGCGCGGGTGGTTGGTGCCCGGGTTCTGCCCGGCGACGATGATCAGGTCGGCCTGGTGGAGGTCTTCGAGGGAGACGCTGCCCTTGCCGATGCCGATCGTCTCGTTCAGCGCGGAGCCCGAGGACTCGTGGCACATGTTCGAGCAGTCGGGGAGGTTGTTGGTGCCGAACTCGCGGACGAACAGCTGGAAGAGGAAGGCCGCTTCGTTGCTGGTACGGCCCGAGGTGTAGAAGAGGGCCTCGTCGGGGGAGTCCAGGGCGCGCAGCTCCTCGGCGATCACCGCGAAGGCCCGTTCCCAGCTGACCGGCTCGTAGCGGTCGGCGCCGGCCTCCATGAACATCGGCTGGGTGATCCGGCCCTGCTGGCCCAGCCAGTAGCCGGAGCGGGTCTCCAGGTCGGCCAGCGGGTGCGCGGCGAAGAACGCGGGGGTGACCCGGCGCAGGGTGGCCTCCTCCGCGACGGCCTTGGCGCCGTTCTCGCAGAAC
This sequence comes from Streptomyces sp. AP-93, assembly GCF_022808175.1. GTDB lineage: Bacteria > Actinomycetota > Actinomycetes > Streptomycetales > Streptomycetaceae > Streptomyces. The sequence goes on from NZ_JALGBX010000017.1 coordinate 24,228, forward strand.
TCGGCGGTGTGCCGCTTGTCGCCCTCGGGCCAGGCGCAGCCCGGGCAGTCGAAGCCGTTCTTCTGGTTGACCTTGAGGAGGGTGCGGGCGGTACGGACCAGGCCCATCTGCTCCTGCGCGATCCGCAGGGTGTGCCCGATGGCGGGCAGGCCGGCGGCCGCGTGCTGAGGGGGCGCTACCTGGGGCGCGTCCTGTACCGGATCACCTGTGGGCGGCTTGGTGGCCATGTCGCTCCCCTTTGAGCAGTCTTCTTCGTACGCATCCGATCCTGTCACGCTCCGTCCGCGGCGCCGACCCCGGATTTCAACGGCGCTCGCGGCGGCTGGTGCGAGGGGCGCTCCGGCCGGCCTCCTCGACCGGCCGCGCAGCCCGTCCGGATTTGTCAGTGGCGGCGCCTAGGATCGGGGGCGTGGCAGATTCAGCGAAGAAGACCGACCAGCCGACCGCAGCGGACCGCCCCCGCCTGATGCTCATGGACGGGCACTCCCTGGCGTACCGGGCGTTCTTCGCGCTGCCCGCGGAGAATTTCACCACCGCGACGGGGCAGCCGACCAACGCCATCTACGGGTTCGCGTCGATGCTGGCGAACACGCTGCGCGACGAGGCGCCCACGCACTTCGCGGTGGCGTTCGACGTGTCCCGCAAGACGTGGCGCTCGGCGGAGTTCCCCGAGTACAAGGCGAACCGCTCCAAGACCCCCGACGAGTTCAAGGGGCAGGTGGAGCTGATCGGCGAGCTCCTCGACGCGATGAGCGTGCCGCGCTTCGCGGTCGACGGCTTCGAGGCCGACGACGTGATCGCGACGCTCGCCACGCAGGCCGAGGCCCTCGGCTTCGACGTGCTGATCGTCACCGGTGACCGGGACTCCTTCCAGCTCGTCTCCGAGCACACCACCGTGCTCTACCCGACCAAGGGCGTCTCCGAGCTGACCCGCTTCACCCCCGAGAAGGTCGAGGAGAAGTACGGGCTCACCCCCCAGCAGTACCCGGACTTCGCGGCGCTGCGCGGCGACCCGTCCGACAACCTCCCCGGCATCCCGGGCGTCGGCGAGAAGACCGCAGCCAAGTGGATCACCCAGTTCGGGTCGTTCGCGGAGCTCGTGGAGCGCGCCGAGGAGGTCAAGGGCAAGGCCGGGCAGAACTTCCGCGACCACATGGACGCCGTGAAGCTCAACCGGGTCCTGACCGAGATGGTCAAGGACGTCGCCCTGCCCAAGACCCCCGCCGACCTGGCCCGCGCTCCCTACGACCGGACCGCCGTCACCGGTGTCCTGGACGTACTGGAGATCCGCAACGCCTCCCTGCGCGAGCGGCTGCTCGCCGTCGACCCGGGCGCCGCGGAGGAAGAGGCCCCCGCACCGGCCGCGGCCGCCGTCGAGCTGGACGGCTCCGTCCTGGGCGCCGGGGAGCTCGCGCCGTGGCTGGCGAGCCACGCGGGCAGCCCGCTCGGCATCTCCACCGTCGACAGCTGGGCGCTGGGCACCGGCAACGTCTCCGAGATCGCGCTGGCCTCGGCCGGGGGAGCCGCCGCCTGGTTCGAGCCGTCCGCGCTGGACGGGGCCGACGAGCAGGCCTTCGCCGCCTGGGCCGCCGACGCCGCAAAGCCCAAGGTGGTGCACAACGCCAAGGCCCTCATGCGGGTCTTCCCCGAGCACGGCTGGACCCTGGCCGGGGTCGCCATGGACACCGCGCTCGCCGCCTACCTGGTCAAGCCGGGCCGCCGCTCCTTCGCGCTGGACGTGCTCTCCCAGGAGTACCTGCACCGGGAGCTGGCGCCCGCCGCCGCCGACGGGCAGCTCGCCTTCGGAGCCGACGACACCGCCGAGGCCGAAGCCCTGATGGCGCAGGCCCGCGCCGTCCTGGACCTCGGCGACGCCTTCGCGGTGAAGCTGCCCGAGGTGGGCGCTGCCGGGCTGCTCCACGACATGGAGCTGCCCACCTCCGAGCTGCTGGCCCGCCTGGAGCGGGCCGGCATCGCCGTCGACCGGAGCCACCTGGAGGGCATGGAGCTGCAGTTCGCGGGCGCCGTGCAGCAGGCGGTGAAGGAGGCGCACGCGGCGGTGGGCCACGAGTTCAACCTCGGCTCGCCCAAGCAGCTCCAGGAGGTCTTCTTCGGCGAGCTGGACCTGCCGAAGACGAAGAAGACCAAGACCGGCTACACCACGGACGCCGACGCGCTCGCCTGGCTGGCCACCCAGACCGACCACGACCTGCCCGTGATCATGCTCCGCCACCGGGAGCAGGCCAAGCTGCGCGTCACCGTCGAGGGCCTGGTCAAGATGATCGCCGCCGACGGCCGGGTGCACACCAGCTTCAGCCAGACCGTCGCCGCGACCGGACGGCTGTCCTCCACCGACCCCAACCTGCAGAACGTGCCGGTGCGCACCGACGAGGGCCGGGCCATCCGCCGCGGCTTCGTCGTCGGCGAGGGCTACGAATCCCTCATGACCGCGGACTACAGCCAGATCGAGCTGCGCGTCATGGCCCACCTCTCCGAGGACGAGGGCCTGCTCGAAGCCTTCCAGTCGGGCGAGGACCTGCACACCACCGTCGCCTCCCAGGTGTTCGGCGTCGAGCGCTCCGAGGTCGACGCCGAGATGCGGCGCAAGATCAAGGCCATGTCCTACGGTCTTGCCTACGGGCTCTCCGCGTTCGGCCTCGCCCAGCAGCTGAACATCGAGCCCGGTGAGGCCCGCGGCCTGATGGAGACCTTCTTCGAGCGCTTCGGCGGAGTCCGGGACTACCTGGGCCGCGTCGTCGAGGAGGCCCGCGCCACCGGCTACACGGCCACTGTCTTCGGCCGCCGCCGCTACCTCCCGGACCTCAACAGCGACAACCGCCAGCGCCGCGAGGCCGCCGAGCGGATGGCGCTGAACGCGCCGATCCAGGGCACCGCCGCCGACATCGTCAAGGTCGCGATGCTGCGCGTGGACAAGGCGATCACCGGGGCCGGGCTGAAATCGCGGATGCTGCTCCAGGTCCACGACGAAATCGTGCTGGAGATCGCGCCCGGAGAGCGCGAGCAGGTCGAGGAGCTCGTGCGGCGCGAGATGGCCGCCGCCGTCGACCTGCGGGCCCCGCTGGACGTGTCCGTGGGCGTCGGTCCCGACTGGGAGTCCGCCGCGCACTGACCGCCCGAGCCCGTGGTCCGGGCAGCGCCCGTCCCCGCCTACGCGGTGGGGACGGGCGTTCTCGTGTCCTCCTCCGTGCGGTCGCGGACCCGCCGGGGGCGCAGGCGCACGAGGACCCCGTACAGCACCAGCCCCACGGCGAGGCCGCCGCCCGCGCCGAAACAGACGGTCGGGATGATGTCGAGCGGGCTGCGGATCCGGTCGAAGAAGGTGAAGAAGCGCAGCACGCGCAGGGTGACCCCGACCGTCACGCAGACGAGCACCAGGGCGAGCGCGCCCCACACCTCGGCCCGGCCGAGCACCGGGACGGACGCGGGGGCCGGCGAGTCCGGCAGCCGGCGCAGCGCGGTCGCCGTGAACCAGACCAGGAAGCAGGCCGCGAGCGCCGAAGTCCCGTACTGCAGGTACGAGTAGAGGGGCAGCCCGAAGGCGAGCGGCTCGCCCAGCTCCGGCAGGATGCGCGTCCCGAAGCGGTCGACGTGCGTGAAGGCGTCCCACACCACGTGCGTGAGGGAGCCGATGACCGCCGAGAGGTAGAACCAGAGGGCCAGCGCGGGCAGTCGGCGCCCGCGCCACTCCTCGCCCCGGACGAAGGCGTGCACCCTGCCCTGCCGCCCGCGGGGCAGGAGTGCGATCAGCGGCTCGCGCAGCAGCAGCCAGCACGCCGAGAGGACGGCGGTCAGGACCGCGTCGGTGGTCAGGATGCCGGGCAGGGAGTGCGTGAAGGTGCTGTACGGCCCCAGGCCCGAGACCACCGTGTCGGCGAAGTAGAAGGTGTCCGGAGCGAACGACCCGAGGACCAGGGCCGATCCGACGAGGGGGCCGCGGGCGCGACCGGACCTGCGGAGGGCCGGAAGCACGGCGGCCGCGTGGCTGAGAGTGAACGGCATGGGACCTTGTCTCGGGGGCTCGGCTCATCGACCGGTGCGGTCCGGTGCGATCGGGTGCCTCCAGTATCGGTGGCCTGCGGAACTGTTGAGGAAATGAGGAAATCGTGAATTCCCGCCCACGATGCGTGCCCTGTTCAGCGAGTTGACGTAGGGTCACGCGGACGTCTAGGGGGAGGGGGGTCCGGCTCATGACGGCTCGGATTCGGATACCGGCACGCGCGGCCGCGGGGATGTCGACCCGGCTCGGCCGGGTGGTGCGCAAGGGCGGGGCCGCCGTGTTCGTCTCCGCTCTCGTGGCCGCCGTGCTGACCGCCTCGCAGGGGCCGGTCGCGGCCGGCGCGGACGCGTCCGCGGCTGCGGGGCCCGCGCCCGTGCCCGACGGCTCCGCGGGGGACGGCTCCTACTACACCGCGCTGCCGCCGCTGGTGAGCCCCGAGCCGCCGGCCGTGCTGCTGCCCGAGGACGGGGCGGCGCCGCCGCCCGTGGTGCCGGCCGCCGCGGATCCGGGGGCGCGGGGCGAGCCCGTGGCCATGGGCGGGGCCGAGGGCGCGCAGGGCATACCGGCGACCGTGCTCGCCGCGTACCGGGGTGCGGAGCAGGCGGTCGGCAGGAACGACCCCGGATGCGGACTGCGCTGGCAGCTCCTCGCGGCGATCGGCAAGGTCGAGTCCGGGCAGGCGCGCGGCGGCCAGGTCGACGCCTCCGGTACGACGCTGCGGCCGATCCGGGGGCCCGTCCTCGACGGCAACGGCTTCGCGAACATCTCGGACACCGACGGCGGGGTCTTCGACGGGGACTCCCGCTACGACCGTGCGATCGGGCCGATGCAGTTCATCCCGTCCACGTGGGCCTCGTGGGGCCAGGACGCCAACGGGGACGGCCGGCGGGATCCCAACAACGTGCACGACGCCGCGCTCGCGGCGGGCCGCTACCTGTGCGCCGGTACGCGTGACCTGCGGGTGGACGCGGACCTGGACCGGGCCGTGCTGTCGTACAACCACTCCTCCGCGTACCTGCGGACGGTGCGGTCGTGGTTCACGTACTACCTCAAGGGCGCGCACGAGGTCCCGGACGGCCGTGGCGGTGGGGCCGGTGCGGGTACCGGTACGGGTGGCAGTGGCGACCCGGCGGTGACACCCCCGAAGCCGAGCCCGAGCCCGACGCCCAAGCCCACGCCTTCGCCGACGCCGAGCCCGACGCCGAAGCCGACTCCGAGCCCGAAGCCCACGCCGAGCCCGAAGCCCACGCCGAGCCCGACGCCTACGCCGAGCCCGACGCCCACGCCGAGCCCGACACCGACTCCGAAGCCGACGCCTACGCCGAGCCCCACACCTACCCCGAGCCCCACACCGACGCCGAGCCCGACGCCTACGCCGAGCCCGACTCCGACGCCGAGCCCTTCGCCGACGACGAGCCCCACCCCGAGCCCGACGCCGACCACCTCGACGACGCCCGAGCCCGCTCCGAAGCCCACGGCTTCGGCCTCCCCGTCGCCGAAGCCCACGCCTTCGGCCAAGCCGTCGCCCAAGCCGTCGCCGAAGCCGTCACCGTCCGCGTCCGCCGCCGCTCCGGCGCCCACGCCGGCCCCCTGACGCCCCTGACGCGCACCGGCCCCGCCTCCTGAAGGGGTGCGGGGCCCCGGCGTGCCCCCGTGCGGCCCGGATCCCCGCGCGAGCAGTGGCGCAAACGGTTCTCATCTGTCACCCGCATTGCTACGGTGCCACCGCCCTGACGACCAATCAGATTCCGGAGGCCCCGGCATGCGCGCATTCGTCGCCGCCGCCAGCGGTCTCGTCCTCGCGGTGCTCCTCGTCTTCGCCATCACGGCGACGGGTGCGCCGGAAGGCAAGACCTCACCGAAGCCCCTGCTCACCACCGCGCCCGCCGCGCCCGGAAAGTAGAGGAGGGCCCGGCCATGCGACGCAGAGCAAGCCTCGTCCTGCTAGCCGTAGCCGTGTTCTGTGCAGCCCTCGCACCGCTGCTGCGCTGGTACGCGTACCCCAGGCTCGCGAAGATCCCGCCGAGCCAGTACCAGGAGATGGTGCTGGAGGCGAAGGACGCGACCCTCGTCGACTACTCCACCCTGCAGCCCAAGAAGGTCGACAAGGTCACCATCATCCAGACCCTCAAGGGCAACGTCGAGGCGTCGAAGTCGATCGAGGCCAGCGCCGGCAAGGACGTCGTGGTCTGGGACACGCTGACCTACATCATGGGACCGGACGGGAAGATGGTCTCCCAGATCCCCGAGCGCTACATCTTCGACGCCCACAGCCAGGACCCGGTGCACGCCACCGGCGAGGCCGTGGACGGGGACCCGGTCAAGCGCGAGGGCATCGAGTTCAAGTGGCCGTTCTTCACCGAGCCGCGCGACTACCTCTACTTCGACGCGCAGACCCGCACCTCCTCGCCCATCCACTACGTCGGGCCGCGCAAGTTCAAGGGCATGGACGTCTACTACTTCGAGCAGACCGTGCCGTGGACGAAGGTCGGGCTCCCGAAGAAGATGCCGATCGAGGCCATCGACCCGGCGACGTTCGAGCAGACCACCGGAACCAGCCTCTGGTACACGACCAAGGCGATGTTCTGGGTCGACCCGGTGACCGGGGCTCCCGTCAACGCCGAGCAGGAGATCCAGCAGGAGATGCGCGGCGGGAGCATCGCGGGCAGCGCGCCCGACGGGAAGCTCACCGTCTTCGCCGGGCACGTGAAGATCCGCGAGGACTACAGCGACTACACCGTCGACCTGGTCAAGTCGAACCGGATCATGGTCCTCGCGCTGCACACGTACGCCCCGATCGGGCTGGCGGCCGGCGGGCTCGCGCTCTTCGGACTGGCCCTGCTGCTCGAGGCGCGCAGCCGGCGCCCCGAGCGGGAGGGGCCGCTCAGCGCTTGAGCCGGGCGTTGGTGTGCCGGGTGGGCTCGGCGGTCGCCGGGTCCTCGGGCCACGGGTGCTTGGGGTAGCGGCCGCGGAGCTCGGCGCGGACGGCGCGGTAGCCGCCCTGCCAGAAGGAAGCCAGGTCGGCGGTGACCGCCGCGGGCCGGCCGGCGGGCGACAGGAGATGGACGAGTACGGGGACGCCGGCGACCCGGGGGGTCTCGGCCAGCCCGAACAGTTCCTGCAGCTTGACCGCGAGGACGGGCTGCCCGTGCTCGGCGGCGTAGTCGACGCGGATCCGGGATCCGCTGGGCACCTCGATGCGCTCCGGGGCCAGCTCGTCGAGCCGGGCGGCCTCCCCGGTGGCCCAGGGGAGCAGCCGGTTCAGCGCCTGCCCCGCATCGATCCGCGCGAGGTCGCCGCGGCGGCGGGCCCGCGACAGCTCGGGCTCCAGCCAGTCGTCGGCCCGCTCCAGCAGCTCCCCGTCGTCCGCTACGTCGGGCCAGGGCGGGCCGAGCGTGCGGTGCAGGAAGCCGAGCCGGGCCCGGAGCCCCTCCGCGTCCGCGGTCCAGCGGAGGATCCCCAGCCCCTCGGTCCGGAGCCCGTCGAGGAGCGCGGCCCTGACGAGTGCGCGGTCGGGGTCGCGCAGGGGGCGCTGGGTGAGCTCAATGGCGCCGAGCCGTTCGACGGACCGGGCGACGAGGTCTCCGTCCTCCCAGTGGACCTCTTCGCCGGAGCGGTAGAGGTGGTCGGCGGCCGCTCGGGCGGTGTCCTCGTCGAGGAGGGCCGCGAGGCGGACGCGGGCGGACGCGGAGTGCGGGGGCCGGTCGGCGACCGCCACAGCCAGCCAGGGCGCGCTGCGCAGCCCGGACCCCTCGCCGAGCTCGGCCCCGGTCCCGGAGGCCATGAGGAAGGCTCCCTGACCCTTGGCCCTGGCCACCCGCTCGGGGAACGCCAGCGCGGCGACCAGCCCGGCGGCGGCATCGTCGGGGACAGGGTTTTCCCCCACCCCGCCCCTTCCCGCTGTGCCGGATTGCGGCTTCGCCGCGGGCGGGCTCTGCCCGGACCCGGCCCTCAAACGCCGGGCGGGCTGAAAATCAGCCTCGCCGGCGGTTGAGGCGTGGGGGCCCGGGGGCGGAGCCCCCGAAGGGGTCCGGGGTGCAGCCCCGGTTTCGGGAAGGGGCGGGGTGGGGGACTGCCCCGCAGGGCCGCCTTCAACCGCCGCGCGCTCCAGGCGCCTGGCCTCCGCGCGCCAGCGGGAGCTGTACGGGTCGCCGCCCGCGCGAGCGCGCCGCCAGGCCGCGGCCAGGTCGTCCCCGTACTCCCGCGGCGGCTCCTCGCTCAGCAGGGCCACCAGTTCCGCCGCCCGCCGGGGCCCCAGCGCGGCGGAGCCGTCGAGCAGCGCCCGGGCGAGGCGCGGGTGCAGGCCCAGCCGGGCCATCCGCAGCCCCCGGGGGGTCGGCCGTCCCGCAGGGGACACCGCGCCCACCGCGAGCAGCACCTCCCGGGCCGCGGCCATCGCTCCGGCCGGCGGCGGATCGAGGAGGGCCAGGCCGGTCGCGTCCGGGTCGCCCCAGCAGGCGGCCTGGAGGGCGAACTGCGCGAGGTCCGCGATCCGGATCTCGGGGGAGGGGTACGCGGGCAGCCGCCCGTCCTCCGCTTCGGCCCAGCAGCGGTACACCGTGCCCGGGGCCTCGCGCCCGGCCCGGCCCGCGCGCTGGCGGCCGGCCGCACGGGACGCCCGTACGGTGGCCAGCGCTCCCAGACCCCGGGCGTGGTCGACCCGGGGTTCGCGGGCCAGCCCCGAGTCCACGACGATCCGTACGCCGGGCACGGTCAGGCTCGACTCCGCGACGGCGGTGGAGAGGATGACCCGGCGGTGCGGCGCGGGGGACAGCGCCGCGTCCTGGACGGAGGCCGGGGCGCGGCCGTGTATCTGGAGGACCTCCGCGTCGGCCGCGCCGAGCTGCCCGGCGACCCGGGCGATCTCACCGACGCCGGGCAGGAAGCAGAGGATGTCGCCGGAACGTTCCGCCAGCGCCCGCCGCACCACCGAGGCCACGTGCGTGAGCTGCGCCGGATCCACCCGCATCCCGTGCGGCGGCCGCACCGGGCGGGCCGGCGGGGCCCACACGGTCTCCACCGCGTAGGAGACGCCGGCCGCCTCCACGACGGGCGCACCCCCGGGGCTGCCGCGTCCCAGAACCTGTGCCCAGCCGGCCGCGTCGGTGGTCGCCGAGGCCGCGAGGAGCCGCAGCTCCGGGCGCAGGGTCTCCCGTACGTCCAGGAGGAAGGCGGCGACCGTGTCGGCGTCGAGGTGCCGCTCGTGGCACTCGTCCAGGATCACCAGATCGGCCCCGGACAGCTCCTGGTCGCGCTGGAGCCGCTGGAGCAGCACCCCGGTGGTGACCACCTCGACCACGGTGGACGGCCCCACCACCCGCTCCCCGCGCACCGTGAAGCCCACGGACGCGCCGACCTGCTCGCCGAGCAGCCACGCCATCCGCCGGGCGGCCGCGCGGGCGGCGATCCGGCGGGGTTCGGCGACCACGACCCGGCGGCGCGGGCCGCCCCCCACCAGCCCCGCGAGCACCAGCGGCACCAGCGTGGTCTTGCCGGTGCCGGGCGGGGCGCACAGCACGGCGGCGCCGTGGGCGTCCAGCGCCGAGACGAGCGCGGGCAGGGCTTCCCGTACGGGAAGGGCGTCGAGGTCGGCCGTACGGATCACGCGCTGTCCCGTCACCGGCTCAGTCCCGCTCGCACACGAAGATCGCCGTACCGGGGATGAGGTTGCCGCGCAGCGGGGACCAGCCGCCCCACTCCTGGCTGTTCCAGGCGGGCCACTCCGGCTCGACCAGGTCGACGAGGCGGAAGCCGCCCGCGACCACGTCCCGTACCCGGTCGCCGAGGGTGCGGTGGTGCTCCACGTACACGGCGCGGCCCTGCTCGTCCTGTTCGACGTACGGGGTGCGGTCGAAGTAGGAGGCGGCGACGGAGAGCCCCTCGGGACCGGGTTCGTCGGGGAAGGCCCAGCGGATCGGGTGGGTGACGGAGAAGACCCAGCGGCCGCCGGGGCGCAGGACGCGGCGCACCTCGCGCATGACGTTCACGGGGTCGGCGACGAAGGGGACGGCGCCGTAGGCGGAGCAGGCGAGGTCGAAGGAGCCGTCGCGGAAGGGCAGGCGCCCGGCGTCGGCCTCGACCAGCGGGACGTCATCGCCGATCCGCAGGGCGTGCTGGAGCTGGCGGTGGGAGAGGTCCAGGGCGACGGGGCGGGCGCCCTGGGCGGCCAGCCAGCGCGAGCACTGGGCGGCGCCGGCGCCGATCTCCAGGACGTCCTTGCCCTTGAGGGCGGCGGCGGGCCCGAGGAGGGCCGCTTCCGCCTCGTCCAGGCCCTCGGGTCCCCAGACGAAGCGGTCGTCGCCGAGGAAGGCGCCGTGCTCGCTCTGGTACTCGTCGGCGTTGCGGTCCCACCAGCCCCGGCTCGCCCGGCTGCTCTCCGCGTCCCCCGCGTCACGCCGGGTGGCCTCGGAATCGTCTTCGGCGGCCGATCCGGCTTCGTACGCCTCTTCGGGGGCGTAGTCCTCTTGGTTCATGGGGCCCGTCGTCGTAGTCTGCGAATGTCTGCGGAAAGCGGGCGGGAAGGGCCATCGGCGCCTGCCTGCCCACTAATTGTGCCGGTTGTGCGGTGATCCGCCCGGGGTGTGTGCCTTCGCGCATTGACCCTGTCCGGCTACCCCCGTATGCTACAAGTTGCGCTGCGAGCCTGTGCTCCTCAGACCTAGCAGGCTGCGCTTGTATCTGTTGATGACCCCTCGGTTTTCGAGGCCCCCACCCCGCACTTCGCGGAACTGGGGCTTCCTTGGCTGTCCGGCTTCTTCGGCAGATGCCGATAAGGGCTCCCGGCGTAGCAGTACCTACGACTTTCTGTCCGTAACCGGAGCCCTTACCCACATGACGAGCAGCACCGAGACCACCGCCACCACCCCGCAGGTTGCGGTCAACGACATCGGTGACGAGGCAGCGTTCCTCGCCGCGATCGACGAGACGATCAAGTACTTCAACGACGGCGACATCGTCGACGGCGTCATCGTGAAGGTCGACCGTGACGAGGTCCTCCTCGACATCGGTTACAAGACCGAGGGCGTCATCCCGAGCCGCGAGCTCTCGATCAAGCACGATGTCGACCCGAACGAGGTCGTCAAGGTCGGCGACGAGATCGAGGCCCTTGTTCTCCAGAAGGAGGACAAGGAAGGCCGTCTGATCCTGTCCAAGAAGCGTGCGCAGTACGAGCGCGCCTGGGGCACGATCGAGAAGATCAAGGAAGAAGACGGCATCGTCACCGGTACCGTCATCGAGGTCGTCAAGGGTGGTCTCATCCTCGACATCGGCCTCCGTGGCTTCCTGCCGGCCTCCCTCGTCGAGATGCGTCGCGTCCGCGACCTCCAGCCCTACGTGGGCAAGGAGCTCGAGGCGAAGATCATCGAGCTGGACAAGAACCGCAACAACGTGGTCCTGTCCCGCCGTGCCTGGCTCGAGCAGACCCAGTCCGAGGTTCGCCAGACGTTCCTCACCACCCTGCAGAAGGGTCAGGTCCGCTCCGGCGTCGTTTCCTCGATCGTCAACTTCGGTGCCTTCGTGGACCTGGGTGGCGTCGACGGTCTCGTCCACGTCTCCGAGCTGTCCTGGAAGCACATCGACCACCCGTCCGAGGTTGTCGAGGTCGGCCAGGAAGTCACCGTCGAGGTCCTCGACGTCGACATGGACCGCGAGCGCGTCTCCCTGTCGCTGAAGGCGACGCAGGAAGACCCGTGGCAGCAGTTCGCCCGGACGCACCAGATCGGTCAGGTCGTCCCGGGTAAGGTCACCAAGCTGGTTCCGTTCGGTGCGTTCGTCCGCGTGGACGAGGGCATCGAGGGTCTGGTCCACATCTCCGAGCTGGCCGAGCGCCACGTGGAGATCCCGGAGCAGGTCGTCCAGGTCAACGACGAGATCTTCGTCAAGGTCATCGACATCGACCTCGAGCGTCGCCGGATCTCGCTGTCGCTGAAGCAGGCCAACGAGTCCTTCGGTGCCGACCCGGCCTCGGTCGAGTTCGACCCGACCCTCTACGGTATGGCTGCCTCGTACGACGACGCGGGCAACTACATCTACCCCGAGGGCTTCGACCCCGAGACCAACGACTGGCTCGAGGGCTTCGACAAGCAGCGCGAAGCCTGGGAGGGCCAGTACGCCGAGGCGCAGACGCGCTTCGAGCAGCACCAGGCTCAGGTCATCAAGAGCCGCGAGGCCGACGAGGCCGCCGCTGCCGAGGGTGCGGCCGCTCCGGCCGCGGGCAGCAGCAGCAGCGCCGGTGCGGGCATCTCGGGTGGTTCGTACTCCTCCGAGGGTGCGGACGAGACCTCTGGCGCCCTGGCGTCCGACGAGGCCCTCGCCGCGCTCCGCGAGAAGCTGGCCGGCGGCCAGAGCTGATCGCAGCAGCACGGCGTGAGCTGAGCTGATCTTCACCGGAAGGCCCGTCCCCTCAGGGGGGCGGGCCTTTCCGCGTGGTGCGGCCGTGCCGCCGTTCCGGTGAACACCGCCTCGTGAATACCGTCAACTGGGGAATGGTCACGAGTCCTTGGACGTTCTTGCCAGAGAACGCGGCGGAGGAGGAGTGGTGGCGGTGCTTGATCCACAGGGTTTGTACGAATGGGACGCCAAGGGCCTGGCGGTGGCCGACCTGGCGCTTGCCCAGGACTCGGCCGGGCTGGTCATGCTCTACCACTTCGAGGGGTACATAGACGCGGGTGAAACCGGCGAGCAGATCGTCGAGCGGCTGCTCGACGCGCTGCCCCACCAGGTCGTGGCCCGGTTCGACGCGGACCGCCTGGTGGACTACCGGGCGCGCCGTCCGCTGCTGACCTTCCAGCGCGACCACTGGACGGAGTTCGAGGAGCCCCTGCTCGAGGTGCGCCTCGTCCAGGACGCCACGGGCGCGCCCTTCCTGCTGCTGTCCGGCCCCGAGCCGGACGTGGAGTGGGAGCGTTTCTGCGTCGCCGTCCGTCAGATCGTCGAGCGCCTGGGCGTGCGGCTCTCCGTCAACTTCCACGGCATCCCCATGGGCGTCCCGCACACCCGCCCCGTCGGGATCACCCCGCACGGCAACCGGACCGACCTCATGCCGGGACACCGCAGCCCCTTCGACGAGGCCCAGGTCCCCGGCAGCGCCGAGTCGCTGGTCGAGTTCCGCCTCGGTCAGGCCGGGCACGACGTGCTGGGCGTCGCCGCCCACGTACCGCACTACGTGGCGCGCTCCCCGTATCCCGACGCCGCGCTGACCGCCCTGGAGGCGATCACCGCCGCGACGGGGCTGGTCCTGCCGTCGGTCGCGCACGCGCTGCGCACCGAGGCACACCGCACGCAGACGGAGATCGACCGGCAGATCCGGGAGGGCGACGAGGAGCTGGTCAGCCTGGTGCAGGGGCTGGAGCACCAGTACGACGCGGCGGCCGGGGCCGAGACCCGGGGCAACATGATCGCGGAGCCCGCGGAGATTCCGTCGGCGGACGAGATCGGCCTCGAGTTCGAGCGGTTCCTGGCGGAGCGCGAGGGCGAAGGCTGAGGTTGAGGCTGGCGCAGAGACTGACGCCGAGGGCCGACGCCGAGACTGACGCCGAGGCCGAGGAAGGCTCGGGCCGGGGGTCTGTACGGGGCCCAGGACGCGGGGGCTAGTCTGCCGGGCATGTTGAAAGTTGGCCTGACAGGCGGAATCGGCGCCGGCAAGAGCGAGGTCTCGCGGCTGCTGGCGGGGTACGGGGCGGTCGTCGTGGACGCCGACCGGATCGCGCGGGAGGTCGTGGAGCCGGGTACGTCCGGGCTCGCGGCGGTGGTGGAGGCCTTCGGGGAGTCCGTACTGAATCCGCAGGGCGGGCTGGACCGGCCGAAGCTGGGGTCGATCGTGTTCGCCGACCCGGCGAAGCTGCGGATCCTCAACGGGATCGTGCACCCGCTGGTCGGGGCCCGGTCGGCGGAGCTGGAAGCAGCCGCGGGGCCCGACGCGATCGTGGTGCACGACGTACCGCTGCTCGCGGAGAACGGGCTCGCCCCGCTGTACGACCTGGTCGTCGTCGTGGACGCGGCGCCCGCCACCCAGCTCGCCCGGCTCACGGGGCTGCGGGGCATGGAGGAGTCGGAGGCCCGGGCCCGGATGGCCGCGCAGGCCACGCGCGAACAGCGGCTGGCCGTAGCCACGCTCGTGATCGACAACGACGGGCCGCTGGAGGCGCTGGAGCCGCAGGTGCGCAAGGTGTGGGAGGAACTCACGGCGCGGGCGGCGGGCGGCGGGGCATGACGGGTGCTGCGTGAGGCTGATCGTGACGGGTGACGGGTGACGGGTGACGGGTGACCGTGACCTGTGCGGGGTGGCCCGTGGTGCCTGGTCCCCGTAGCCCGTGGCCGTCGCCCCTGGCCGGTGGCACGTGGCCGGTAGCCCGTAGCCGGTGGCACGTAGCCCCTGGCCCGTGGCCGTCGCCCCTGGCCGGTGGCACGTGGCCGGTAGCCCGTAGCCGGTGGCACGTAGCCCCTGGCCCGTGGCCGTCGCCCCTGGCCGGTGGCACGTGGCCGGTAGCCCCTGGCCGGTGGCCCGTGGCCCGTGGCCGGTGGCTCGTAGCCCGTGCCCGTAGCCGGTGGCACGTGGCCGTAGCCCCTGGCCGGTGGCACGTGGCCGGTAGCCGATAGCCGGTGGCCCGTAGCCCGTAGCCCGTAGCCCGTGGCCGGTGGCACGTAGCCCGTCGCGCATGCCGGTGAGGGGTGTCCCTTGGCCCGCCCTCAGGACTTGCGCGGGACTCGGCGCCCGGGGAAAGTGCCGGGCGGGTTCCGTTTCCGACCCGGGAGGGCAGGGCGGCCGCTACTCGCCGGCCGGCCCGCGGTGGCGGCATCCGCGGCGTGACCGCACGACGCGAGGCACGGAGCCGAACCGCCGCTCCCGAGCGTTCTGGGCACGTCCCGCCGACGAAGGGTGCCGCGCATGCCCGTTGACCCGCCCATCGCAGCCGTGCTCGACCAGGTCAACGCCCACCCGGCCCCCCCGGGTCATCGACACCGATCCCGAGGTGCTGCGCGAGCTGAACCGCCGGATGGGCGCAGGCCTCGCGCTCCCGGACCCGATCGAGGTCGGCTCGGTGCAGGACACGGTCGTGCCCGGACCCGCCGGGCGGATCCCCGTCCGCGTCTACCGGCCCGAAGGCGACGGACCCGTTCCCACGGTGGTCTTCCTCCACGGCGGCGGCTGGCTCACCGGCGGCCTCGGCACCCACAAACGACGTCACCCGGCGGATGTGCCGCGACGTGCACGCCGTGGTCGTGGCCGTCGACTACGGCCTGGCCCCCGAGCACCCCTTCCCCGCCGCCGCCCACCACGTCGCCGACCGCATCGACGACTACGGCGGCCGCCGCGACCGCCTCGCCGTGGCCGGTGACAGCGCCGGAGGCAACCTGCGACGAAGGCCGGCCGCTCGCCGCACAGCTCCTGGTCCACCCCGCCACCGACTTCGTCGGCGACCACCCCTCACGCACCGAGAACGCCACCGGCTACGTCCTCGGCACCCAGGACGTCCTGGACCTCCAACACCTCTACGCGGGCGACGACCCCGCCGTCCGCGGCTCCCTCCGGGTCTCCCCGCTGCGCGCCGAGAGGTCCACCGACCTCGCCCCCGCGGTGATCGGCACCGCCCCGTACGACTCCCTGCGCGACGAGGGCCATGCCTACGCCGGAGCCCTCACCGACGCCGACGTGGACGTCTTCGCCCGTATCTACGACGGACTGATCCACACCTTCCGCAACCTCTTCCCCGTCTCCCCGGCCGACGACGCCGCCGTCGCCGAGCTGTACGCCCAACTCGAGGACCGGCTCGGCTGACGGAATAGCGGGCGGTGCGCGGGGCGTTGAACGCGGCTGTAGAGGGAAGGAACAGACCGTGTCCGACACCACGCCGCAGCTCCCGCCGCCCCCTCGGTCCGCCTCGCCCGAGACGCACGTCATCGACTACCGGGCAGCGGAGCAGCTCCTCGCCGCGCGCGACCCGCGCGGTGCGGTGAAGCTGCTCGACTCGGTCATAGCCGCCCACCCGGAGAACACGGCGGCCCGGCTGCTGCGCGCCCGGGCCTTCTTCGCCGCCGCCCAATTGCGGCCGGCGGAGCTGGAGTTCGAGATCGTGCTGGAGCGGGAGCCGGACAACGCGTTCGCCCACTTCGCGCTGGCCCGCACCCACGAGCGCGCCGGCCGGCCGGACCAGGCCCGCAAGCACTTCCGCCTCGCGGCCGCCCTGGACCCCCAGCCGGACTACCTGGCGGCGGCCCGCTTCGAGAAGTAGCCCGGCAGGGCTCCGGGCGGTGCTCCGGGCAGGGCTCCGGGCCGGGCTCGATCCGAAAGAGACGACGGCTGCCTAGCGACCCGGGGGCTCGTACGGAGGGATGTCGCGGCCCGGCTGGTAGTGCGGGCCCTGGTGGATGCGGCGGAGCACCACGGCCAGGTCCACGGCCGCGAGTACGGCGACGGCGGCGCAGGCCGCCGCCCACCCGGGCCGGGCGGCGAGCGAGAACGCCGCCGCCCCGGCACCGGACCAGATCAGGCCCCACAGGCTCAGCCAGAAGCGCAGCCGCAGCGCGCTGCGGGCGGTCACCGGCTCGTTTCCGCTGCGCATGGCCATCGCCGCCTCGGCGTCGTCGCCCACCCCGGCTCCCCTGTCCCTTCCATGGTCCCACCGGGGGCGTGGCGCGTCGCGCGTCAGGGGTTGAGCTTGTTCACGGCCCTGACGGTCGTCTTCTTGAAGGCCGGGAGGGGCGCCTCGTGCAGGTACCCCATCTGCCCCCACCTCACGAACGTCACCGTGGAGCCGTCGCGCCCGATGCCGAACAGGTGGACGCCGGGCTCGGATTCCGGCATGGAGGTGTGCACCCCGTAGACGTGCGCGCCTTCCTCGACGCTGAGCTTCCCGTAGTCCTGCCAGGAGGCGGTACCGCCGGGCATGGTCCGCAGCCAGTCGGCGGCGCAGGCCGCCACCTTGCGCTCCAGGGCCGCCTTGAGCTTCATGGCCGCGGCGCTGGAGGACGTACGTACGGACACCTGTACCGCGTTCGTGTCGAACTCGGTGCCGAAGTCGCGGTACCAGCTCCCGGTGGCGGGGAGCACGCCGTCCGCGCAGAACGGCGGGAACTCGGGCAGCCCCTTGGTGACCTTCCCGGCGTACCAGGCGGAGCCGGGGTGCGGGGGCAGATCGGTGCCGGCCAGGAACCCGGGCGCGGTGACGGCGGCCGTGGAGGTGGTGGAGGCGGCGAGGACGAGGGCGGTGGCGGCGGCCGCGGTGGCCGCGAGAACGGCGGTGGTCCGGGCGGTCCGGGCGGTCCGGGCGGATCGGGTGGATCGGGCGGTGCGTCGGAACATGGTCGGTTCTCCCCGTGTGGTTCGTGACGGTGCGGCGGTGTGTCTGGAGAAGGCTGTACCCCGGATCGGGCCCATGCCGACGGTTCGGGACGAACTCGGGACGATGGAACGGCCGTACGCACCGTCAGCTGCGGGAACATCCTTGGCATGGAACGGAACTCCGGGACGGGGAGATCGGCCGAGGCGCAGGCGTTCGCGCGGTCGATGAGGGAACTGAAGGAGCGGAGCGGGCGGAGCTACGGGGCCCTCGCGCGGGGGCTCCACACGAGCACGTCGACCCTGCACCGGTACTGCAGCGGTGAGGCGCTGCCCGCGGAGTTCGCGGTGGTGGACCGCTTCGCGCGGGCCTGCGGGGCGACGCCGGCGGAGGCGGTGGAACTGCACCGGGCCTGGCTGCTGGCGGACGCGCGGCGGCGGGCGGTCTCGGTGGTGGACGCGTCACCCGTGGGTGAGGGGGACCGGGCGGACCCGGAAGCCGACCCGGAGGCGGCGGCCCCGGATCCCGGTGTTGCGGCGGCGCCGCAGCCGCGCCGGTCCGGGCGCCGGCTGCTGCTGGCCGGGGCGGTGGCGGCCGCGGTCGTGGCCCTCGCGGTGGGTGTCGGATGGCTTCCGCAGACGGGTCAGGGCCACCGGGCAGCACCCCAGGCCGGACCGACGGCGCCGGTGGCGGCCACGGGTACGGCCGGGGTTGCGGGGACGGCCGGGCCGACGAGGTCGGCGACCGCTCCCGAAGGGACCGCGCCCGCGGCGACGCCGACGGGCCCGGCGCCGGGCGCCTCCACGAGCGGTTCCACGAGCGGTTCCACGAGCGGTTCCACGGGCGGTTCCACGGGCGCGACGGGATCGCCGACCGGGCCCGCGGCGACGGGCGGCCCCTCGCCGGCCTCCCCGCCCCTGCGCGCGGCCGTACGGTCGCACGTGTGGGCGGCGGCCTGCGACCACGCGTACCTCGCCGAGCCGGCGCCCTCGGCGGTGCCCCCGCCCCCGCTGGAGGCGGACGCGCCCGCGTGGGCGGCGGGGCGCGGAGCCGTCCACGCGGGGACGCAGATCGTCGAGGTCACCCTGCTGGGCACGGGGCCGGACGCGGTGGTCCTGGAGGACTTGGAGGTACGGGTGGCCGGGCGGCGGTCCCCGCTGCCGTGGAACGTCTACGAGATGTCGCAGGGCTGCGGCGGAGGGCTCACCCCGGCCGGGTTCGCGGTCAACCTGGACGCACCGCGCCCACTCGCCCGGCCGGTGGCCGGCAACAACGAGGGGGAGGAGATCGCGGCACCCGCCTTCCCGCTCCGGGTCTCGGCCACCGAACCGGCCGTCCTGCGGGTGGTGGCGAGCAGCACCGGATGCGACTGCGACTGGTACCTGGACCTCCGCTGGAGCGGCCCCACCGGCTCCGGCACCCTCCGCCTGGACGAGGACGGCCGACCCTGGCGCATCTCCGCCGTCTCCTCGGACCGTCCGGTCTACGGGTACGCCCACGAGCGGGGACGCTGGGACCGCTGAACCCCCGGGCTGCCGAGCTGCCGAGCCGCTGGGCTCCCGGGTCGCCGGGCCCCCGGCCCCGAGCCTCAGGGCCGCTGGGCCTCGGGCTGCCGGATCGCCGGACCGCCCGGCCGCCGGACCGCGGGCCGCCGGGCTTACCGGACCGTTGGGCTGCTGGGCCCTCGGGTCCTCGGGTCCTCGGGTCCCCGGGTCCCCGGGTCCCCGGGTCCCCGGTCCTCGGTCCCCGGGCCCCCGCGCCCCAGGGCCGCCGGGCCTCGGGCTGCCGGATCGCCCGGCCGCCGGACCGCGGGCCGCCGGGCTACCGGACCGTTGGGCTGCTGGGCTGCTGGGCTGCTGGGCTGCTGGGCTGCTGGGCCCTTGGGCCCCCAGGCCCCCGAGCCCCAGGCCCCCAGGCCCCCTGGCCCCCGAGACTCAGGGCCGCTGGGCCTCGGGCTGCCGGATCGGACGGCCGCCGGAGCGGTGGGTCGGCGGGGTATGGGCCGTCGGGTTCGCGGAGTTCCGGATCTTCGGGGAACGTGCAGCTCAGCGGCGTTGTCAGTGCTCCCGCCTAGACTCGACGGCAGACGGGATCCGTCTGACCGCGAAGGTGATGAAGGAGACCGCGCAGAGCGCGAGAGGGGGGACGCGATGGCCACGCCGACGACGCGGCACGCACCGGCGCAGCCGTCCGTGCCGGGGGCGGCTTCCGCCCTGCCGCGGCACGCCGCCGTGTTCCTCCCCGCCGCCGTGCCCCGCGAGAGCCGCATCGCGTTCTGGGCCCCCGACGGGGACGCCCTGCCCGCCGAAGGCACCCCGGACACGCTCCAGGTGGTCCGTCCCCATGGCGAGGGCATCCGTACCCGCACGGTGCCCGCCGTCACGCTGACGGTCACCGCCGCACTGCCCGTGCTCGTCCGCGCGGTCCGCAGGCCCGCCACGCATCCCGCGACCCGCGCCTGGGGGACCGCCGCCGTCCAGGCGCTGTCGCTCGTCGCGCGGGGCCGGCTGCTGCCGGGGGTGACCCCCGGGGGTGTCGACGCCTGGCGGGCCGGGCCGCTGGACGCCGAGGACATCGGGCATCTGCGCGCGGTCGCCGCCGCCCTGCCCCACGAGGGGTACGCCACCCCGCTCGCCGGACGCCGCCCGCTCCACCTGCCCGAACCGGAGGCGCTGGTCAGGGCGTTCCTCGACGCCGTCGCCGACAGCCTGCCCCGGACCCCCGCGGCGCCCTTCGCCGCGGGCCGGCCGTTCGCCGCCCGCGAGCCGCAGCAGGTCCCGGGGATACGGGACTGGGCCGCGCAGGTCGCCTCGGGCGCGGACACCGGAGTCGGGATCTCGCTCCGCCTCGACCTGTCCTCCTTCCGCCTCTTCGACGAGGCCGAGACCAGTACGGAACCGGCGCAGGACGTGCGCCGCGCCGGGGCCGCCGTCGTCCAGGTGCACAGCCTCGCCGACCCGACCCTGGTCACGGACGCGGCGATGCTCTGGGCGGGCGCCGCCGCAGCCGGCTTCGGACCCCGCGCCCGGATCGACGCCGTCCTCGCGCTGCGCCGGGCGGCCCGGGTCTGGCCGCCGCTGCTGCGGCTGCTGGACCAGCAGGTCCCCGATGTGCTGGCCCTCTCGGACCCCGAGCTCGAAGACCTGCTCGGCCGGGCCGCGACCCGGCTGGCGGAGGCCGGAGTCCTGGTCCACTGGCCGCGCGAGCTGGCTCGTACGCTGTCCGCGACCGCGGTCGTACGGTCCACCGCGCCCGGTTCCGCCACCGACGGCACCGCCTTCTTCGACGCCGAGCACCTCTTCGCCTTCTCCTGGGAGCTGGCGCTCGGCGGGGACCGGCTCACCCCGGGGGAGATGGACGCGCTCGCGCAGGCCCACCGGCCCGTGGTGCGGCTGCGCGACCAGTGGGTGCGGGTCGATCCGGAGCTGGTGCGCAAGGCGCGCAAGCGGGAGCTTGGTCTGCTGGACCCGGTGGACGCGCTGGCCGCCGTACTGACGGGGACGGCCGAGGTCGAGGGGGAGCCCGTGGCCGCGGTGCCCGTGGGGGCGCTGGCCGCCCTGCGGGACCGGCTGACCGGGGAGCTGGCGCCGCTGCCCCAGCCGGCCGGGCTCAAGGCCACCCTGCGCGACTACCAGGCCCGCGGGCTCGCCTGGCTGGACCTGATGACCTCGCTCGGACTCGGCGGCTGCCTCGCCGACGACATGGGCCTGGGCAAGACCGTCACCCTGATCGCGCTCCACCTGCACCGCGACCGTCCCGAGCCGACGCTGGTGGTCTGCCCGGCCTCGCTGCTGGGCAACTGGCAGCGGGAGATCGAGAGGTTCGCCCCCGGCACGCCGGTGCGCCGCTTCCACGGCGCCGGCCGCAGCCTCGAAGGGCTGGCCGACCAGCCCGCCGGGGGATTCGTCCTCACCACCTACGGAACCATGCGCGCGGGAGCGGCCCGGCTGGCCGAACAGCCCTGGGGCATGGTCGTCGCGGACGAGGCCCAGCACGTCAAGAACCCGCACTCGGCGACCGCGAAGGCGCTGCGCACGATCCCGGCGCCGGCCCGGGTCGCGCTGACCGGCACCCCGGTGGAGAACAACCTCTCGGAGCTGTGGGCGCTCCTCGACTGGACCACGCCCGGACTGCTCGGCCCGCTCACCGCGTTCCGGGCCCGGCACGCCCGGCCCGTGGAGCACCAGACGGAGGAGGACGGGGGCAACGAGGCGGCGGTCGCCCGACTGGCCGCGCTGGTCCGGCCCTTCCTGCTGCGGCGCAAGAAGTCCGATCCCGGTATCGCGCCCGAGCTGCCGCCGAAGACGGAGACCGACCACCCCGTGTCCCTGACCCGCGAGCAGGCCTCCCTCTACCAGGCCGCGGTCGACGAGGCGATGGCCGTGATCGGCGCGAGCGAGGGCATCGAGCGGCGCGGCATGATCATGAAACTGCTGGCCTCGCTCAAGCAGATCTGCAACCACCCCGCCCAGTATTTGAAAGAGCACAGCTTGAAAGAGCACAGCTTGAAGGAGGCGGAGCCACGCATCGCGCACCGCTCCGGGAAGCTGGCCCTCCTCGACGAGCTGCTCGACACGATCCTGGCCGAGGGCGGCTCGGTCCTGGTCTTCACGCAGTACGTGACGATGGCCCGGCTCATCGAGCGTCACCTGACGGCGCGCGGGATCTCCCACCAACTGCTGCACGGGGGCACGCCCGTTCCGCGCCGCGAGGAGCTCGTGGACCGCTTCCAGGCGGGCGAGGTGCCCGTGTTCCTGCTCTCCCTCAAGGCGGCCGGTACCGGCCTCAACCTCACCCGCGCCGGCCACGTCATCCACTACGACCGCTGGTGGAACCCGGCCGTCGAGGAACAGGCCACCGACCGCGCCTACCGGATCGGCCAGACCCAGCCCGTCCAGGTCCACCGCATCATCGCCGAAGGCACTGTCGAGGACCGGATCGCCGAAATGCTGGAGGCGAAGCGGGCGCTGGCCGATGCCGTCCTCGGCTCCGGCGAGACGGCGCTGACCGAGCTCACCGACCGCGAGCTGGCCGACCTGGTCTCCCTGCGCAGGCCCGTATGATCACCGCGCGCGACGACCGCCGCCGCACCTTCGAGACCGTGCCGCCGGGGGTGGAGGCCGTCAGCTGGTGGGGCCGGGCCTGGGTGTCCGCGCTGGAGGCGGTGGCCGGTGACGGAGCCCGCCTGACCCGGGGGCGGACGTACGCCGCCGAGGGCCACGTCGACGCCGTCACCATCACGCCTGGCCGGATCGTGGCCTACGTACGGGGCAGCCGGCCGCGGCCGTACCGCACCGAGCTGTCCCTGCCCGCCTTCTCGGACACCGAGTGGAGCGAGCTGCTGGAATCTGTGGTGGCCGATCCGACGGCGCTCGCCGCGCTGCTGGAGCGGGAGGTCCCGGAGTCCCTCGCCGAGTCGGTGCTGCCCGGTGCGGGAGAGCTCGTGCCGCGCTGCTCCTGCCCCGACGTCGCCCGCCCGCCCTGCAAGCACGCCGCCGCCCTGTGCTACCGCGCGGCCCGGCTCCTGGACTCCGACCCCTTCGTCCTGCTCCTGCTGCGCGGCCGCGGCGAGCGGGAGCTGCTGGAGGAGCTCACCCGCCGCAACGCCGCCCAGGCCGCGCGCGAACAGCCCGACGGGACACCGGACTTCCCCGGCGTACCGGCCCGTGGAGCGCTCGCCCGTACCGTCCTGCCGCCGCTGCCCGCTCCCCTGGCGGCGCCCTCCGCCGTCGGGCTGCCGCCCGCGTACCCGGCCGACCCGGCGGCACCGGACCCGCTCGCCCTGGACCAGCTCGCCGGGGACGCGGCCGCCCGCGCCCTGGCTCTGCTGCGCACCGCCGAGGATCCGATGGCCGGGCTGAGCCGCTGGCAGGACGCCGTCCGGCTGGCCTCGGCCCACCCCACGGCCGGGCTCACCGGCGCCGCCCGCGCCCTCTACCGGGAGCTGGCCCACGCCACGGGACGCAGCACGACCGACCTGGCGCGGGGGGCGGCCGCCTGGAGGCAGGGCGGTCTGCCCGCCCTGCTCGCCCTCGAAGAGCCGTGGGACCCGCCGGCGGGCCCCTTCGACCGGGCCCGCCCTGCCCTTCTCGCCGCCGTCCAGGGCTCGTTCCGGCCCGACCGCAACCGGCTCACCGGCTCCTACCGCCAGCTCCGGCTCGGCCGGGACGGCCTCTGGTACTCGTACGAGAACCGCCTGGGCGACGACGACTGGTGGCCCACGAGCCGCCGCCCCTCCGCGGATCCGGTCATGGCCCTGCTGGGCTGAGCCCTGCCGCCCAGCGGTGGAGGGTGGCGAAGTCCTGGGGGCGCAGGCCGTGGCGGGGGTGGATGCGCAGGAGCAGGGCCGGGGCCGGGTGGTGGGCGGCGACCCAGGCGCGGTCCCGGGGCGTGATCAAGTCGTCGACCCAGGCGAAGGGGCGGCCGGCCGCCCATTCCACGAGCGGGCGGGTCTTCCAGAAGAGGCCGTCGGGGTCGCGGGTGAAGGGTTCCGGCCATTCGATGACAGGAAGATCAGCGGGTAGTCCGATGTGCGGGGAGATCAGCGTGTTGGCCTCGTGCGTCCAGGCGGTGGCCCAGGCGAGTTCGTAGGGCAGGGCCAGCAGCCGGGCGCCGTGGGCCGGGTGCAGGCGCACCCGCAGACCGCGCCTGGTGCTGCGGGATTCCGGTGCGCGGTAGGACAGCCAGATGCTCGGACGCATCCGGTGACTGGTGTATCCGCGGAGACCTGCGAGGCGGGACCGGAACGGATTGAGGGGGCCGTCCACGTCGAGGAGGAGCAGCGGGCGAGTCATGAAGTAGGGATTACCCAGTACACGATGGAGTGAAATGCCTACCGGCCCTATAACCCGAATGGGGTTACCGCGTTGTTTCCGGTACGGGTGCAAGGCCCGTGGACCCTTCCGGAAGGCAGGAAAACTGATGCGTCACAGTCGTCGGAATGGCTTGATCGCTGCGGTGGTTGCGGGGGGTGGACTCGCGGTCGCGGGTGTGGGCGGCTTCGCCCACGCCGACGCGGAGGCGGGCGGGCAGGCCGTGCGTTCGCCGGGGGTGCTGTCGGGGAATCTGCTGCAACTGCCGGTGAGCGCCCCGGTGAACGTGTGCGGGAACACCGTGAGCGTGGTCGGCGTGCTCAACTCGGCAGCCGGGAACCGGTGTGTCAACGCGGACCAGGGCGGTGGGAAGCCGGGCAAGCCTGGTCATCACGGGTCGCGGCCGTCCGACCTCTCGCACCCCTCGAAACCCGGCGCCGGAAACGGTGCGGGGAACGGCGGGCCGGGCCGGGGTGCGGTGGCCGATGGGCGGGGAAAGGATTCGCCGGGGCTGCTCTCCGGCAACGGGCTCCAGCTTCCGGTCGAGGTGCCGGTCAACATCAGCGGCAACGCGGTGAGCGTCGTCGGCGTCGGCAACTCCTCCGGGGGCAACACCTCCGTCAACGGCCCGGCCCCGGTCGTCGGCAAGCCCGTCCAGCCGCCCGCCGCCGTGCGGCCGGTCACCCCGCCGGCCCCGCCTCGCAGCCACCCCTCGGCCCTCGCCCACACCGGGGCCGAGAACGTCGGCTACCTGCTGTCCGGCGGCGGCGCCATGCTGCTCGGCGGGGTGCTGCTCTACCGCCGGTTCCGGCTCAACTAGCCTGCGCGGGCGCCTGGGGAGCCGCCCGCCAGCCGTCCAGGATCGCGTCGATCCGGGGCGCCAGCCGGGCCCGGGCCGCGAACCGCGGCACGCCCCCCATCAGCAGGGCGTCGTACTCGGTGTCGAGGTGCCGCACGGCCGCCCGTACCGCCGCGTACACGGCCGGCGGGTCCAGGGCCCGGCCTGCCGCGCTGCGGCCCACCCGGCCGCTGCCGCGCACCGAGGCGTGCGCGGCGATGGCCTGGGCCCGGCCGGCGGGGCACCCGGGGAACAGCCGCAGAATCTCGGCGGCGAAGGCCGCCGTGAACCGGGTGTCCTCGGCCGCGCGGCGCAGCCGGTCGCGCTCCCGGCGGCGGGCCCGCGCTTCGGCGTCCGCGAGGCAGGCCCGCTCGGCCCGGGCCAGGGCCGCGTCCTCGACGAGGATCCCCAGGCGCTCGTAGCGACGGCGGCGCCGGTGGAAGCGGACGACGACGGCGGACAGCGGACTGGCCTCGTGGGCCCGCCGGGTGAGGGCCGCGTTGCCGCGCGGCAGGTAGACGAGGTGTCCGAGGTCGGCGCAGTCCAGGCAACGGGGCACGCCGGCCTCGCGGACGAGGCGGCCCAGTGGTCCCTGCCTGCACTCCGCGCAGTGGATCTGCTTCGTCGACTCGAAAACGACCAGGCTCATGCCGAAGTGATACCGCCGATCCGGCCGTATATCACCTTGTAAGAACGGGTAGTTGCGGTTTCACAGAGTCTTCCCTGACCTCATGGTGTCCTCCTACCGTGAGTCGAGTGGGCCGCGGCCGGTCCATGGAGGAGGGAAACATGGCTGGACGGCAGGCGACGGCCGGGCGCCCGAGGGTTGCGGGCCGGCGTCCGAAAGCGGAGGTGGCCTCCGACCTCGTGGTGAGAGAGGTCGAGATAGAGCCCGGCGGCTGCACCGGCTGGCATTACCACCGCGTCCCGCTGATAGCGGTGGTCAAGTCCGGCATCCTGACCCGGATCCTGCGCGACGGCACGGTCGAGGTGCATCACACCGGCACCAGCTTCGTCGAGCCCGCCGGTCGCCGCCACGTCCACCTCGGCCGCAACCTCGGCACCGAGCCGGTCGTGCTCTGCGTGACCGCCGCCCTCGCCGAGGGCGACCCCTTCGCGCTGCCCGCCGAGGCCCCACCCGGGGCCACGCCCTGCGCGTGCCCCACGCGGACGCGGTGAGATCGGGCCCGGTGAGCTCCGGCCAGGTGAGATCCGGCCCGTCGCCCTCGCCCCCCCGTGAAGCTTCCGGTCACCGCTCAGACGAGTCGGCGGATCTCCCCGCGCACGCGGTAGAAGCCCCCGGCCGCCGGGTGCAGGCCGTCCACCACGTACCGGGCGCCGGGCTCCCGTATCCCGCGCGGGAACTGCACGTTCCAGGAGGGCTCGAACCCGCCCGACACGACCTGTACGCGCATCCGCTGGCCCTGCTGCACGCACTCCACGACCACACCGCCCGCGGGCACCGAGGACACGGACACCGTCGCCACCGAGGCGGGGGTGACGGCCGGGGTGAAGACGGGCAGGGCGGCCGCCGACTTCACGTCCACGGGCGTCGGCACCGTCCCCTCCCGTGCGGCTGCGATCGCGGCCTCGCTCGCGTCCACGCACACCAGCGAACCGTCCGTGGTCACCAAGTACAGCCGCTCGTCCAGATACTGCATGGACAGCGCGGCCCCGCTGCCGGTGCCCAGCTTCCACAGCCGCCGCCCGTCGGCGTCGAAGCAGTACACGGACGACGCCAGGTCGCCGGCGAAGACGTGCCGGCCGTCCGGCGAGGTCGCGCACGAGTAGACCGCCGCGTCGCACCGGTACGAGGCCTCCAGCGCGCCCGTCGCCTTCGACAGCCGCTGCACGGTGTTGCGGCCGGTCCCCGCGTACACCGCGTGGTCCTCCTGCCAGCCGAACAGCACCGCCCCGTCGGTCTGCGTGTGCCACAACTCCCGCCCGCCGTCCGGGGCGTAGGCCGTGACCCCCTTGCCGTGGCCGTGGTAGACCGCCCGCTCGTCCGCGCGCACCATCCACGCGTTCGTACCGGCCGAGCGCCGCGACCACTGGAACTCGTCCTCGTGGTCGATGACCGTCAGCCCGCCGTTGCGGTCGGACACGTTCAGCACGCCCTCGCGGATGTCGAGCCAGAAGATGTCCACGTCGGCCGCGATGTCGTACGCCCCGAACGGCACCTTCGAGGACAGGTCGTAGACCGTGCCGTCGTCACAGCCCGCGTAGATCCAGAACTCGTCCGCCACCAGGCACTTCACCCCGTCCGGCAGCGAGTACCGGGCCAGCACCTCACCGCCGTGGCTCACCGTGTAGACGTCGCCGGCCTGGTTGCCGACCCAGCAGCGGTCCTCGTCGACGTGGATCCCGAAGGCGGAGGACCCCGTACGCAGCCGCCACAGCACGGGGGCCGTCGCGCGTGCGGTGGACGGCGTCGAGGTCACTTGGCGGCGCGTCACCGACCGGGCCGCGCGGGCTCCCCGCACCGCCGGGGCATAGCCCTTGCGGACCTTCTCGCCGACCTTCTTGGCGGCGGCCGCCCGTGCCTTCTCGGCGGTCGGGAAGGAGGAGTTCTGCAGCTGGCCGTCCGCGCCGATGCGTCCGTACCGCACCGAGACGGCGGTGCCGTCGAGGGTGACCTCGTAGAACTTGTGGGCTCCGCCGTCCTCCTGGGACAGCTCCAGATACGTCGTCTCCCGAGCCATGACAGACCCCTCCCCAAGGCCGGGCCACCGGCCCCTGTGCGCCGGTGATCCCTCTCGAAAAACGTTAGGGGCCACCACTGACAATGGGCTGGTGCAGCTGGAAGCGATCACATGGCAGCGGATGGCCGAGCGGCTCGCCGGTCACCTCGACGACAACGACAACGACAACGAGAAGGGCAGCGGCGAGAGCGAGACCGGCCCGGGGGACCGGTGGCAGCGCGTGGGCATCGACGGGGCGCCCGCCGCCCGCACCGGCGTCCTCGCGGCGGAGCTCGCCGACGCGCTGCGCCTGCGCGGGCGTTCGGTCCTGGTCGTGGCGGCCGAGGGCTTCCTGCGCCCGGCCTCCCTGCGCTTCGAGTTCGGCCGCGAGGACGTCGACTCCTACCTCGACGGCTGGTACGACACGGCGGCGCTCTGGCGGGAGGTCTTCGGCCCGACCGACCCCGGCGGCACCGGCCGGGTGCTGCCCGACCTCTGGGACCCGGCCACCGACCGGGCGACCCGCAGCCCCTACGCCGAACTCCCGCCAGGCGGCGTACTCATCGTGCACGGCCCGCTGCTGCTGAGCCACTGGTTCCCCTTCGACCTCAGCGTCCACATCGGCCTCTCCCCGGGCGCGCTCGCCCGCCGCACCGAGGAGTCCGCCCGCTGGACCCTCCCCGCCTTCGCACGCTACGAGGCCGAGACCGCCCCGGCGGACCGGGCCGACGCCCTGGTCCGCGCCGACGATCCGCGCCACCCGGCCTGGACGGGCCTGCGGCCGGGCCGCACCGGCTGACTCCGCGGGACTGCCGCGCTGACGCCGGCGCCCGTCCATGCACGTTGGCGTTCCACTGCATGCCTCTGCGTGCCACTGCGTACCCCCGCCCCGTCACGGAGGTCCGGGAACCGCAACAGGGGGATTCCGGCACGGTGACGATCGGTTCCGGCCATCGCTCCGGCCGGAACCGCGCGCTACGTTGACGGCACGCTTCGACGGCGCCACCCCGGTGGCGCCTTGGCAGAGGGAGAAGGCAATGCGCGGACACGGCACGGCGGTTCGGGGCGCGAGACGGGTGCGCACGCAGGCGGCGCTCGCCGCGTTGGCCCTGTGCGGGACCCTGGCCCTCACGGCGTGCAACGGTGACGAGGAGGCCGGCGCGCCGGGAACCCCCGCGAGTCCCGCCACCAGCGCGGCGGCCACGGGCACCACCTCGCCGTCGGCCTCGCCGTCGCCCTCCCCGGCCCCGTCGAAGAAGCCGACCCCGGCCGCCACTCCGCCCGCCACCGCGACCGTCACCCCGGCCGGCACGAAGAAGGCGCCGACGCCCGGTTCCACCTGCGACCACAAGATGCCGATCTCGCCCGACGAGGTCGCCGTCTACCGCTACACCCCCGAAGGCGGGGTCCACAGCCTGATCATCAAGCACGGCAACTGGGGCTGCGCCGCCCCCGGCAAGGATTCCGCCCCCTTCGAGACCACCGGCAAGGAAACCTTCCTCAACA
The DNA here is from genome assembly GCF_022808175.1 of Streptomyces sp. AP-93. Classification (GTDB taxonomy): domain Bacteria; phylum Actinomycetota; class Actinomycetes; order Streptomycetales; family Streptomycetaceae; genus Streptomyces. The sequence continues at coordinate 53,360 of NZ_JALGBX010000017.1, forward strand.
TCGCAGAGGATGCCAAGATCACGGCCGTCACCCCCATCATCGCCAGCCCGGTGAGCAAGCCGATCACGCTCCAGCAGCTCATCGACTGGCTGATCGCCCACCCGAACCAGGGCCGTGTCTTCCGCTACCACCTGGACAGCGCGGGCGTGATCGACTGGATGGACCAGCAGTACACGTCGTAACACCCACAGGTGCGGCCGTACGGTCTTCCCCAGTTCTCCCTACGGCCGCCCGCCCAGCCGGGTCACCGCCAGCGCGGCCGCCCGGCAGCCGGCCCCCGCGGCCCACGCCGAGCCCGCTCCGGCCAGCCGGGCCGCGAGGAACGCACCCGTGAAGGCGTCCCCGGCGCCAGTGGAATCCACCGCCTCGGCGCTCTCCGCCGCGACCTCGGCCGTCACCCGGCCGTCCTCGGCGATGAGCGCTCCGGCCCCGCCCCGGGTGACCACCACCAACGGCACCCGCCGGCTCAGCTCCGCCGCGGCCCGAGCGACCGCGGCTCGCGCGACCGCGGCCGGCCGATCCGGCGGCCTGATCGCCCCGGTCGCCCCGGTTGCCCCCGTCGCCCCGGTCGCCCCCGGCGACCCCGCGAGCAGCAGCGCCTCGTCCTCGTTCGGCAGCAGTACGCCGGCCCCCGCCGCGGCGGCAAGGAAGCGCTCCGGACCCAGCGCGGCCAGGAACCCCGCCGAGGCCGGATCCACGCTCACCGGTACGTTCCGGGCACGGGCCGCCCGTAGCGCGATCAGGGCCAGCTCCCGGCTCGCGTCGGCGAAGAACAGGTAGCCCGACAGGTGGAGATGGGCGACTCCGTCCAGCAGTCCGGGCTCCCAGTCGGCGGCGGAGAGCCGCAGCGAGGCCCCGCTGTCGGTCAGGAAGGTCCGCTCCGCGTCCTCGCCGACCAGCGCGACCACCGTCCCGGTCGGCTCGGCGGGATCGATCACCAGCCTCGGCCGCACCCCCGCGTCGAGCAGCGCCCGCTCGTGCCACCCGGCCGAGTCGGCGCCGACCCGCGCGAGGAGGCGTACCTCCGCGGCGCCCGCGTGGGCGGCCCAGCAGGCCGCGTTGGCCCCGGCGCCGCCCGGCAGGGTGCGGATCCGGGCCGGGGTGTCGGTACCCGGAGCCAGCGGCTCCGCATGCACTGCCACGACATCCGTCACCACGTCCCCCACGACGAGCAGCGCCCCCGGCCCGGCGGGAGCGGCCGGCGCCGCGGTCACGGCCGCGCCGCCCAGGCCCGCGCGATCCGGGCCCCGAGGCGCACGTTGCCCCGTACCGCCGCGAGGTTGGCCTCCAGGGAGGCCCCGCCCGTCGCGCGCACCAGGAACCCCAGCAGGAACGGCGTCACCGCCTGCCCCGTGATGCCCCGCTCCCGGCACTCCGACAGCGCCTCGGCCAGGACCCGGTCGTGGAGCTCCGGATCGAGCTGCCGCTCCCGCGCCACCGGATGGGCCACGAGCAGCGCCGACTCCGCGCCGCCGAGGCGGTCCTGAGCGGCCATCACGGCCGCCACCTCCTCCGGGCGGTGGACCGTCCAGTCCACCGGCTCGCCGGAATCGGCCAGGTAGAACCCGGGGAAACGATCCGTCCCGTAGCCGAGGACCGTCACCCCCAGCGTCTCCAGCCGCTGGAGCGTCGCGGGCACGTCCAGGATCGACTTCACCCCCGCGCACACCACGGTGATCCGGGTCCGCGCCAGCAGCGCGAGGTCCGCCGACTCGTCCTGCGACCGCGTCCAGTCCCGGTGGACGCCGCCGAGCCCGCCGGTGGCGAAGACCCGCAGTCCCGCCCGCGCGGCGAGGAAGGCCGTGGCCGAGACCGTGGTCGCGCCCGTCGCCCCAGTGGCGAGGGCGGGGGCCAGATCCCGGTGGCCGAGCTTGCGCACGCCCTCGCCGCCCGCGATCCGCTCCAGCCGGGCCTTGTCCAGCCCGGCGTACGCCACCCCGTCGACGACCGCGATCGTCGCCGGAACGGCTCCCTCCGCCCGGACGAGCTCCTCCAGTTCCAGACCGACCGCCAGATTGCGGGGGCGGGGCAGGCCGTGGGCGAGGATGGTGGACTCCAGCGCCACGACGGGCTGCCGGCGCTCCAGCGCCTCGCGCACCTCCTCCGACAGGACCGGGACCGCGGCCGGGACGGGGGACGGCGCCGTGTGCTCAGATGCAGTGTGCTGTGACATGTCCCCATCCCTGGCACGCGATCCGGCACCCCAAACGCCCGGACGCCGCAGCGGCGCGAACCCGCCCCGGTGGCGTGCCCGCATGAGCCCTCAGGACGCACCGGCCTCCCGGGACCCGGACACCTTCCACGACGAACTCGCCGACCGCCACGACCTGCTGTATGCCGACCGGCGAGCGCGCACCGCCCGCCCGGGCCGCGCTCGGTCACTGCGTCACCGGCACGGACCCGAGGCAGCCCGGCTCCGTCGCCCGCGAGGCGGGGGCGCGGGGGGCTGGGGGTGGCGCCGCGTCGGCCTGGACGTCTGCGGGTGTGCCGCTGCGCGGGGCGAAGTCCCCTACCCGCCCTTCGCCCGTTCCCGGGCTCCGCCCGGACCCCGGTCCTCAAGCGCCGGACGGGCTGAGGAGGGGTACCGGGCTGCGCCCGGACCCCCTGGGGCTCCGCCCCAGACCCCGCGCCTCAAACGCCGGCGAGGCTGGATTTCGCCCGGCGTCAGCCTGCACGTGCGCGTCAGCGCGCTGGATTGCCGGGGCAATTCCAGCCCCGTCGGCGTATCCAGCCTCGCCGGCGTTTGAGGCGCAGGGGTCCGGGGACTGGTCCCCGGCAACGGCGCCGCACACGGCAAGGGTCCGGGCGCAGCCCGGGGAACGGGCGAAGGGCGGGTAGGGGACCCCGGCCCCGCAGGGCCGAACCACCCGCACCCGCCCACCGGACCCCGCGCCGGGACGGCAGTGGCGCGGGCCCCGACCGGCCACCGCCGGACGGAGCCAGGCGCCGCCGGGCGAAGCCCGCGTAGCGGTGCGAGGTCGGCGTCAAGAAGGAAACTCCGGGTTCCACCAGCCGGTGCTCACCGCGCGACGCCGCTCGACAGGGTGACGGGTGGGCCGGGCGCGCGCTGGACGCTCTGGTCACCCCGGCGCGCCCGGTGTCCGGATTAGGCTCCCGGACATGAGCACAACTGATCACCACGACGTCCCTGTCCCCGCCCCCGCCCCCGCCTCCTTCGCCGTTTCCGTGACGGATTTCCCGGACTCCGAGCTGGAGGTGGACGAGCTCGACCCCGCGCAGATCGTCTCCGGGAACCCCGTGGTGACGGGCAAGGTGCTGTGGGAGGCGCCGGACGGCTCGCAGGTGCGCGGGATCTGGCAGATCACCCCCGGCGTGGTCACCGACACCGAGGCGAACGAGCTGTTCGTGGTCGTGAGCGGCCGGGCCACCGTCGAGGTGGAGGGCGGCGAGACGCTGGAGGTCGGCCCGGGCTCCGCTTGCGTCCTGCGGGAGGGCGACAAGACCACCTGGACGGTCCACGAGACCCTCCGCAAGGCCTACCACATCAGCTACTGATCGGTAGGGGAGGCCTTCGCGGGACGGCGGCGCGAGGTGAACAGCGCGAGCGCCGCCATCGGCAGCAGCAGGGCGGCGGCGGCCGCGTTGAGCCAGCCGTACCCCGCCTGGGACATGACCAGCCCGGCGGCGGCGCCGCCGACCCCGGCGGCCGTGTTCATGGTGAGGTCGCCCAGCCCCTGTACGGCGGCACGCGCGGGCTGCGGCACCGAGTCGGTCAGCAGCGCCGAGCCGGAGACCATGCCGGCGGACCAGCCCAGTCCGAGCAGGAAGAGGCCGACGCCGCTCTGGGTGTGGTTCCCGTCGGCGGTGCCGGCGAGCAGCGCGGCGATGGACAGCAGCCCGGCGGCGAGCCCGATCACGGACAGCCGGCCGATCCGGTCCGCGAGCCAGCCCATTACCGGCGAGAAGCCGAACATGCCGGCGATGTGCCCGCTGATGACGAGCCCGATGAGCTGGAGCCCGGCTCCGTGGTGCCCGAGGTCGACCGGGGTCATCACCATGATCGAGACCATGGTGGTGTGTGACACCGCGATGGTGAGCAGCGCGAGCCGGGCCCGGGGGGAGGCCTTGACGGCCGCGAACCCGGCGCGCAGCGAACGCCCGGCGCGGGTCTGGTCCTCGGCCGGGGCGAGCGCGCGGGCCGTCAGCAGCGGGTCCGGGCGCAGGAGTACGCCGATCAGCGTGGCGGTGAGCAGGAAGACGGCGCCGGCCCAGATGAAGGGCCCCGCCGTCGGGGGTATGGAGGTGCCGGCGAAGCTGCGGCTGGCCGGGGCGGAGAGGTTGGGGCCGAGCACGGCGCCGATGGTGGAGGCCCAGACGACGACGGAGATCGCCCGTGCCCGGTGGTCCGGCTCGGCGAGGTCGGCGGCGGCGAAGCGGGCCTGGAGGTTGGCGGAGGAGGCGGCTCCGAAGGCGGCCATGCCGAGCATCAGCAGCGGGAAGCTCTTGATCGAGGCGGCGAGGACGACGAGGGCGGCACCGGCCGCGCCGATCACGTAGGCCAGGACCAGGCCGGGCCGGCGGCCGCGCGCGGTCATCAGCGCGGCGAGCGGCAGGGAGACGGCCGCGGTGCCGATCACGGAGGCGGTCGAGGCGAAGCCGGAGAGCGACTCCGTCCCGCTGACCTCGGTGGCCAGGACCGGGGCCAGGGCGATGCTGATGGGCACGCCGATCCCGCCCAGCACCTGGCCGGCGATCAGTACCCCGGAGGTGCGGCGCCGCAGCCTGGGCAGGTCGGCGGCGGTGAACGTGACGGCGGGCCGGGCGGTGCCGGGCGCGGTGCTCACGCGGTCCACCCCCGACACGGATGCGGAGGGGCTGCGGGTGCGGCGCAAGGTGTGGTCACCGCCGCAGTTTCGCACCCCTCCCCAGGCGGGCGGAACAGGGTTTCGGGGAGCACGGGGAGCACCGGGAGCACGGCCCGTCCCCCCTCAGAACAGCGGCTGGGGGAGGACCCCCTCCAGGGCCAGCAGGCGGCGCTTGGTCTCCACGCCGCCGCCGAAGCCGCCGATGCCCCCGTCGTTCTCCACGACCCGGTGGCAGGCCACCACCAGGGGCAGCGGGTTCGAGCCCATGGCGTTGCCGACGGCCTGGGCCGCGCCCGGGGCCCCGGCCCGGGCGGCCAGCTCGCCGTACCCCACGACCGCCCCGTAGGGCACGGTGCGGTCCAGCACCAGCAGGACCTGCCGGTTGAAGCCGGAGCTCAGCCGCCAGTCCAGCGGCAGCTCGAAGCGGCGCAGCGTACCGGCGAAGTAGGCGTCCAGCTGGCGTATCGGCTCGGCCAGCAGCACCTCCACGCCCGGCGGCGGGCGCCATGCGTCGGCACCGAGGCGGGAGATCAGCGCCCCGATCATCTTCTCGGCCCGGTCCGGTCCGGCATGGAACTCGATCTTGACCAGGCCCTCGGGGGTGGCGGCGAGGAGCAGCGCCCCGATGCCGATGCCGCCGCTGTCGACGACGGTCCATTCGAGGTACGGCCCGCGGGGCTCAGGAGTGTCCACCCCTTCACCGTACGGCGCCCCACTGACAACGCTGACAACGCTGACAACGCCGACAACGCTGACGGCCCTGCCCGTCAGTAGCCGCCGACCGCTTCCCGTACGACGTCGGGGTTGTCGGTGATGATCCCGTCCACGCCCATGTCCTGGACCTTCCGGGCGGTCGCGGCGTCGTTCACGATCCAGGTGTCCACTTCGAGCGCCTTGCCGTGGGCGCCGAGCAGCCCGTGCACCGCGGCGACCCAGTCGCTGTCGATGGTGGTGTGCCAGGGGTTGATCCGGTCGGTGAACTCGGCGTACCGCGGCAGGTCGGCGAGGGCCGGGGTGCCGAGGAAGGCCGTGACCAGGTCGGGGCGCAGTTCGTGCACGGTGCGGACCGAGGTGGCGCTGAAGCTCTGGACCACCAGCCGGCGGGCCACGTGGTCTTCTTCGAGCCAGCCGGTCTCGCCCAGCACGTCCAGGGTCTGCCGCTCGATCCCCGGGTAGAGCTCCGGCTTCTTGATCTCCAGGAGCAGCCGCTGCTGGTTGCGCTGGACCCGGTTCATGTACGCCCGCAGGGTCGGTACGCGGGCGCCCGCGAACTCCTGCCCGAACCAGCTGCCCGCGTCCAGCCGGGCGATCTCCGCCGCGGTGAAGTCCTTCACCCGCCAGGGCTTGCGGTCGGGGAACACCTCCTCGACGTCGGTCGTCCGGGCCAGGGTCTCGTCGTGGATGACCACGAGCTCCCCGTCCCTGGTGCGCTGGACGTCGTTCTCCACCCAGTCGAACCCCATCTCCATGGCGAGGTCGATCGCCTCCAGGGTGTTCTCCGGGGCGTACGCCGAAGCCCCCCGGTGGGCGTACACGATCGGGTTGGACAGCCAGTCCGGACCGGGTGCGGCCGAGGCGGAGCCCGCAGCGCACACGGTCAGGGTGAGTCCAAGGAAGGCGGCGGTGGCCGCGGCGGCTGATCGGACGTACATGCGCGTTCTCCTCGGGTCAGGGGCCCTGCTCCTGCCGTCAAACGGGCGCGGAGCGGCATTCGTTGCGGCGGGGCACTGGCGGCGGTGCGTTTCCGACGCACTTTCAGGGAGAGCCGCGTACGGCGATCATGGGGTTGGCGATCACCGGGCCGCCACCGAACTACGACAAACGGACCACGCCCGCACGGCTCCGCCCGGGGCGGGCGTGCCTCGGGTGTCAGTGGGGGGTCGTACGGTTGACCCATGCGGCCCGTATCGAAGATCGAACGCACGGTGGCGCCTTTCGAGGTCGTCAGCTCCTACACGCCCAGCGGCGACCAGCCGGCGGCCATCGCCGAGCTGGAGAAGCGCATCCGTGCAGGTGAGAAGGATGTCGTGCTGCTCGGCGCGACCGGAACCGGCAAGTCGGCGACGACCGCCTGGATGATCGAGAAGCTCCAGCGGCCCACCCTGGTGATGGCGCCGAACAAGACGCTCGCCGCCCAGCTGGCGAACGAGTTCCGCGAGCTCCTGCCGAACAACGCGGTCGAGTACTTCGTCTCGTACTACGACTACTACCAGCCCGAGGCGTACGTACCGCAGTCGGACACCTACATCGAGAAGGACTCCTCGATCAACGAGGAGGTGGAGCGGCTGCGCCACTCCGCGACCAATTCCCTCCTCACCCGGCGCGACGTCATCGTCGTCGCCTCCGTGTCCTGCATCTACGGCCTCGGCACCCCGCAGGAGTACGTGGACCGGATGGTCCCCCTCAAGGTCGGTGAGGAGATGGACCGGGACCAGCTCCTGCGCCGCTTCGTCGACATCCAGTACACCCGCAACGACGTGGCCTTCACCCGGGGCACCTTCCGGGTGCGCGGCGACACCATCGAGATCTTCCCGGTCTACGAGGAACTGGCCGTCCGCATCGAGATGTTCGGCGACGAGATCGAGGCCCTGTCCACCCTGCACCCGCTGACCGGCGAGGTGATCAGCGAGGACCGCGAGCTCTACGTCTTCCCCGCCAGCCACTACGTCGCCGGCCCCGAGCGCATGGAGAAGGCGGTCCGCGGCATCGAGGCCGAGCTCGCCGAGCGCCTCGCCGAGCTGGAGAAGCAGGGCAAGATGCTGGAGGCGCAGCGCCTGCGCATGCGCACCACCTACGACCTGGAGATGATGCGCCAGATCGGCTCCTGCTCCGGCATCGAGAACTACTCGCTGCACATGGACGACCGCGAGCGCGGCTCCGCCCCGAACACCCTCATCGACTACTTCCCCGAGGACTTCCTCCTCGTCATCGACGAATCGCACGTCACCGTGCCGCAGATCGGCGCGATGTACGAGGGCGACGCCTCGCGCAAGCGGACCCTGGTCGACCACGGCTTCCGGCTCCCGTCGGCCCTCGACAACCGGCCGCTGAAGTGGGAGGAGTTCCAGGAGCGGATCGGCCAGACCGTCTACCTGTCTGCCACTCCGGGGAAGTACGAGCTCTCGCGCGGCGACGGCTTCGTCGAGCAGATCATCCGCCCGACCGGCCTCATCGACCCCGAGGTCGTGGTCAAGCCCACCGAGGGCCAGATCGACGACTTGGTGCACGAGATCCGCCAGAGGGTGGAGAAGGACGAGCGGGTCCTGGTCACCACCCTCACCAAGAAGATGGCCGAGGACCTCACCGACTACTTCCTGGAGCTCGGCATCCAGGTCCGCTACCTGCACAGCGACGTGGACACCCTGCGCCGCATCGAGCTGCTGCGCGAGCTGCGGGCCGGCGAGTACGACGTCCTGGTCGGCATCAACCTGCTGCGCGAGGGCCTCGACCTGCCCGAGGTGTCGCTGGTGGCGATCCTCGACGCCGACAAGCAGGGCTTCCTGCGCTCCGGCACCTCGCTGATCCAGACCATCGGCCGCGCCGCGCGCAACGTGTCCGGCCAGGTCCACATGTACGCGGACAGCATCACCCCGGCGATGGCGCAGGCCATCGACGAGACCAACCGGCGCCGCGAGAAGCAGGTCGCCTACAACACGGCCAACGGGATCGACCCGCAGCCGCTGCGCAAGAAGATCAACGACATCGTCGCCACCATCGCCCGCGAGGAGCTCGACACCGAGGAGCTCCTCGGCACCGGCTACCGGCAGACGAAGGACGGCAAGGCCCTCAAGGCCCCCGTCCCGGCGCTGGGCGGCAAGGCGGCGCAGGCCGCGTCGGGCGGCAAGGCCGGGGCGAAGGGGGCCAGGGGAGCGAAGGGTCCCGTGGTCGCGACCGACCGTCCCGCCGCCGAACTGGCCGCACTCATCGAGCAGATGACCGAGCGGATGCGGGGCGCGGCCGCGGAGCTGCAGTTCGAGGTCGCGGCCCGGATCCGTGACGAGGTCGGTGAGCTGAAGAAGGAGCTGCGACAGATGAAGGAAGCGGGCCTCGCCTGACCCGGAGGCGGTCAGTAGGGTTGGCACCAGCCGCAGGTACACGCTGCGCACCCCCATCGGGGGAGGGCTATGGAGAGGGGACAGCGCGTGACGGTCAACATGACCAAGGGTCAGGCCATCAATCTGCAGAAGGCGGACGGAGGCACGCTGACCGCGGTCCGGATGGGCCTCGGCTGGCAGGCGGCCAAGCGCCGGGGGCTGTTCGGCTCGCGGACCCGGGAGATCGACCTCGACGCGTCGGCGGTGCTCTTCGCCGACAAGCAGCCCGTGGACGTGGTCTTCTTCCGGCACCTGCAGAGCGACGACGGCTCGGTCAAGCACACCGGTGACAACCTCGTCGGCGGCGTCGGCCAGGGCGGGGACGACGAGTCGATCCTCGTCGACCTGCAGCGCGTGCCGGTGCACATCGACCAGATCGTCTTCACGGTGAACTCCTTCACCGGCCAGACGTTCCAGGAGGTGGAGAACGCCTTCTGCCGCATCGTCGACGAGACCAACGGCCAGGAGCTGGCCCGCTACACGCTGGACGGTGGCGGCCAGTACACCGCTCAGATCATGGCGAAGGTGTCGCGCGTCGGCACCGGCTGGCAGATGACGGCCCTCGGGAACCCGGCCAACGGCCGTACCTTCCAGGACCTGATGCCGTCGATCCTGCCGCACCTGTAAGCAGGACCGGCGGCTCGTCAGAGCACGGCAGCACAGCAGCACCGCAGAGCAGCACCGCAGCACAGCACGGCACGACCGGGCACGATCGAGGGCCCGGCGGAAGAACGGGTACGGGGGAGGGGCTGCACGATGACGGCCGAACTGGTCCGGGGGCAGAACCACCCCTTGTCCCGGAGCCGGGTGGAGGTCAGGGTCTCGGCGGGCACACCCGTGCTCGCCCTGGCCCAGCTCGGCGACGACGCGGGCCGGCTCGCCGGCCCCGGTGCGGTCGCCCACCCGGGCGCCCGCACCCTCCCCGGGCTGGAAGTGCCCGGGGCGGCCTCCGGGCAGCACCGCATAGCGGTCGACCTCGACGCGGTCGCACCGGCCGTCCACCGGGTCGGCTTCGTCCTGGTCCTGCCGCCCGGCGGACCGGGGCACTTCGGCGCGGTCCCCGCCTCCTACGTGTCCGTGGCCGACCCGGAGGGCGCGGAGCTCGCCGGGTACACACTGACCGGACTGGAGACGGAGACCGCCGTCGTGGCCCTTGAGCTGTACCGGCGCCAGGGCGCCTGGAAGGTGCGCGCCGTCGGCCAGGGGTACGCCGCCGGCCTCGGCGCGCTCCTGGCCGACGCCGGGCTGCCCGCCCCGGCCGCGGCCGAACTGGCCGCCGCCGCCCTGGGCGCGGCGCCGGCCGGGGACATCACCCTGGCCGCCCGTCCCGGCGGTCCGGCCCCGACCGTCCCGCGCGGGCTCCGGGCTCCCGACCCGGCTCCGGCTCCGGCGCCGGCCTCGGCTCCGGCCCCGGCCCCGGCCCCGCAGGACGTTCCGCCCGCACCGTCCGCCCCCACGCCCCCGGAGCCGGTCGTCCCGGCCTCCGGAGCCCCGTACGCCGGTACCCCGGGCCCCGTGCCCGCTCAGGGCGCCGACACCGCGGGCGGCCCGCCCACCATCAGCTACGCCCACCCGCGCCGCCGCACCAGCACCGAGCCGCCCGAGCCCGCGCCGCGCCCGGCCGCGCCGACGGGGCCGGGCGAGGCGCCCCGCCCCGTCGCCGGGGACGCGAGCGGCTGGTCCATGGAGGAGCGGCTCTACAACCAGGTCTGGGGCATGTTCGAGGACCTGGCCCGCGCCGTCGCCGCCTACCGCGGCGCCGTCGAGTTCGCCGACTCCCGGATGGACCGCGAGCTCGACGAGGCGCTGTCCGACCCCCGCCACCGGCTCGGCGGCTCCGGCAACGCCGCGCGGGACGCCGCCCGGGCCCGCCGCGAGGAACTGGTCGCGCGGGCGCAGGAAGTCCTCGACCGGGACCTGGTCCAGCTCACCGCCGAGTCCGAGGTGGTCGAGCCCGCGCTGCCCGCCGCGTACGCGCGCTGGGACGATCCGGTCTGGCAGGCGCACTCCGTGCCCGCCGAGGCCCCCCTCGCCCTGCGCCTGGGCGACCTCCACCTGCCCGAGCGGCCCGACCTGCGCATCCCCATGCTGGTCCGGGTCCCGCTGGAGCGCGGGCTGTGGATAGACAACGGCCGTACCGGCTCCGAGGCGGCCATGGCGATGGACACCGACCGGCTGCGCCGGGCCGCCATGGACATGGCCGTCGCGCACGCGGCGCGGATGCTGGCTGCCCACCCCGCCGACCGGTTCGCCGTCCACGTCATCGACGCGGCCGGAGCCGGAGCCGCCTCGCTGGCACCGCTGGTGCGCGCCGGAGTGCTGGCCGGGGCGCCCGCCGCCGGGGCCGCGGGGGTCACCGAGACCCTGGAGCGGCTGACCCGCCGGGTGGACCTCGTACAGATGGCGGTGCGGGCCGGTGCTCCCGAGGACCTGCCGCCCGATGTGGACACCTCCGACCAGCTGCTGATCGTGCACGACTTCCCGCACGGCTTCGACGACCGCGCCGTCACCCGTTTGCGCTACCTCGCCGACGAGGGCCCGGCGGTCGGCGTGCACCTCCTGATGGTCGCGGACCGTGACGAGGCCTCGGCCTACGGGCCGCTGCTGGACCCGCTGTGGCGCTCGCTGATGCGGCTGTCGCCCGTACCGGACAACCACCTCGCCGACCCCTGGGTCCACCACGCCTGGATCTTCGAGCCGGATCTGCCCCCGCAGGGCAGCCGGGTCCTCGACCAGGCGCTGGAGCGGGTCGCGGCGGCCCGGGGCGGCGCGCGGTAGCGGCGGCCGGGCGGTCCGCCGCCCGGCCTCGATGACCGGCCACTGACCAGTTCTTGGGGTCCCCTTTACCTAAAGTGCCTACGACGGGTACCCTGGTGAGCGCGGAGGGGAGTATTCCTGCTTTCCTGCTACGGCGTGCCCGTCAATACGGACTGCAATCGGTCCCGGGGCGCCGGCCCGTGGCCTCCTGGCCGTCCGGGTGGAAGAGACCTCCGGCAGCGATGACGCTGACAAAGTTCTGAGCCATCTGCCGGAGGCGTGTTAATTGTGGACGTTTCGTTGACCCTCTGGGTGCTGACCATTCTTGGTCTGAGCATCCTCATCGGCGCCGATTTCTTCATCGGCCGCAAACCGCACGACGTCTCCATGAAGGAAGCGGGCATCTGGACGGTCGTCTGGATCGCCCTCGCGGTGCTCTTCGGCATCGGCCTGCTGGTGTTCGGCCACGGCCATGCCTCGCAGGAGTTCTTCGCCGGCTTCATCACCGAGAAGTCCCTGAGCGTGGACAACCTCTTCGTCTTCGTCCTGATCATGGCGAAGTTCGCGGTCCCCTCACAGCTCCAGCAGCGCGTGCTGCTGATCGGCGTGCTGATCGCCCTGGTCCTGCGCGCCATCTTCATCGCCGCCGGTGCCGCGATCATCACCAACTTCTCGTGGGTCTTCTACATCTTCGGCGCGTTCCTCATCTACACCGCGTGGAAGCTGATCCAGGAAGCCCGCAAGGACGAGGAGGAAGAGGAGTTCGAGGAGAACCGTCTCCTCAAGTCCATCGAGAAGAAGTTCGGCGTCGCCGACCGCTACCACGGCACGAAGCTCTTCATCCAGAGCAACGGCAAGCGCGTCCTGACCCCGCTGATGGTCGTCATGCTCGCCATCGGCACCACCGACGTGCTGTTCGCCCTGGACTCGATCCCCGCGATCTTCGGCCTCACCCAGGACCCGTACATCGTCTTCACCGCGAACGCCTTCGCGCTGATGGGTCTGCGCCAGCTGTACTTCCTCATCGGCGGCCTGCTCAAGAAGCTGGTCCACCTCAGCTACGGCCTCTCCGTCATCCTCGGCTTCATCGGCATCAAGCTCGTGCTGCACGCCCTGCACGAGTCGGGCCTGCACGTCCCGCAGATCTCCATCCCGGTCTCCCTGGGCGTCATCTGCGGTGTCCTGGTGATCACCACGATCACCAGCCTGATCGCCTCGAAGAAGCAGTCCGAAGCCGAGGCCGCCGAGGCCGCCGCCGGCCCGGAGCGCATCGACGCCTGATCCGGGCCCACCCCGGTCGCCGCGCGACCGGGGTGGCCCGGGCCTAGGCTGAGGATGCTGCCTTGGCCGTCGTGCGACAGGAGGCCCTGCGATGAGGGCGACCCGTATGCGTATGCGCAGGGCCTGCGTGGCCGTCTCGGCCGCCGGCGCACTCCTGGTGCCGGTCGTCGCGGGCACCGCGTACGGGGCCACCGCCCCGGCGCGGTCCGTGTCCGCGGCCCCGTCCCCGGACGCCGATACGGAGTTCCCACAGCTCACCCCCGCCGTCGCGGCCCGACTGGACACGGCCGTCCGCCAGGTCATGGAGCAGGCTCAGGTGCCGGGCGTGACCGTGGGCCTGTGGGCCCCCGGCAAGGGCAGCTACGTGAAGTCCTTCGGTGTGGCCGACAAGGCGACCGGCGAGCCGATGAAGCCCGGTCTCGGGGTCCGGATCGGCAGCGAGACCAAGACGTTCACGGTCACCGCCCTCCTCCAGCTGGTCGACCAGGGCAAGCTCGCCCTGGACGACCCGATCGGCAAGTACATCAGCGGCGTCCCGAACGGGGACCGCATCACCCTGCGCGAACTCGCGGGCATGCGCAGCGGGCTCTTCAACTACAGCGAGGACCCGGGCTTCGACAAGGAGCTCAGCGGCACCTCCACCTTCACGCCGCAGCAGCTGCTCGACATCTCCTTCAAGCATCCGGTGAACTTCGAGCCGGGCGCGAAGTTCGAGTACTCCAACACCAACCTGATCCTGCTCGGCCTGCTGGTGGAGAAGATCACCGGCCGGCCGATCCACGAGGTCATCGGGCAGGACGTGGTGAAGCCCGCCGGGCTGAGCGGCCGCACGCTCTTCCCCGTCGGCAAGGAGTTCCCCGAGCCGCACGCACACGGCTACACCAACGACCTGCCCGGCGGGAAGATCGTGGACGCGACCGACTTCGACCCGTCCTGGGCCTGGGCCGCCGGAGCGATGGTCTCCGACCTGGAGGACCTGCGCAGCTGGGCGAAGACCCTCGCCACCGGCACCCTGCTGACCCCCGAGACCCAGGCCGAGCGGCTGAAGACCCAGCCGATCGGCATCATCCCCGGCGCGGGCTACGGGCTCGGCATCTTCAACGTCCAGGGCTGGATCGGCCACAACGGCTCGCTGCCCGGGTACGAGACGCTGACCGTCTACCTGCCGCAGGAGCAGGCCACCATGGTCGTCGTCCTCAACACCGACGACCTGTACAAGGGCCAGGAGCCCAGCACCCTCTTCGGGGAGGCCGTCACCAGCATCGTGACCCCCGGCCACGTGTACCCGGGACACAAGCCGACCGTGCCCCAGAAGGACTGACCGGATCCGAGCCCCGCGGCTACACGGGGGCGGCCGCTTCGGCCGCCCCCTTCTCCGCGTCCGCGCCCGTCCGCTGCCGTACGACCACCGGGTTGGTCTCCGGCAGCAGCGCGAAACAGGCCAGCGAGACCAGGGCGATCGCCGTCAGGTACACGGCCACGGCCCACGGCGGGCCGGAGCCGTCAGCCAGCGCCGTCGCCACGATCGGGGTCAGCGCACCACCCAGCACCCCGCCGAGGTTGTAGCCCACGGCCGCGCCCGTGCAGCGGATCCGCGGGGCGTACAGCTCCGGCAGGTAGGCGCCCACCACCGCGAACATCGTCACCATGCCGAGCAGGGCGCCGAACAGGCCCACCGTCATCAGCAGCGGGTCCGCGGTGCGCAGCAGCGCCACGAACGGGAACATCCACAGCGCGGACGCGGCGCAGCCCGCCAGGCACAGCGGGCGTCGGCCGTAGCGGTCGCCGAGCACCGCGATCACCGGGGTGGCTACCCCCTTGAGGGCGACGGCCACCATGATGCAGGCCAGCATGACGGAGCGGTGCACACCGAGGTGCTCGGTGGCGTACGCGAGGGACCAGGTGGTGACCGCGTAGAAGACGGCGTAGCCCACGGCCAGGGCCCCGCCGGTCAGCAGGAGCAGGCGCCAGTGGCCCCGTAGGACCTCGGCCAGGGGAGCTTCGGCCCGGTGGCCGGTCTCGGCCAGGGCACGGAACTGCGGGGTCTCCTCCACCGAGCGGCGCAGCCACAGCCCGGTCAGGGCCAGCAGCCCCGCCACCCAGAACGGCACCCGCCAGCCCCAGGCGGCGAACTGCCCGTCGGACAGCGTGCTCGACAGGGTCAGCATCAGGCCGTTGGCCAGCAGGAACCCCACCGCCGGGCCCATCTGCGGGAAGCTCGACCACAGTCCGCGCCGCCCCTCGGGTGCGTGCTCCGAGGTCAGCAGCACCGCGCCGCCCCACTCGCCGCCGAGGCCGAGGCCCTGGAGGAAGCGCAGCAGGACCAGCAGGATCGGCGCGGCCATCCCGATGGAGGCGTACGAGGGCACGCAGCCCACCGCCACCGTGGCCAGGCCGGTGAGCAGCAGGGAGGCGAGCAGGACCGGGCGGCGGCCGTACCGGTCGCCGATGTGGCCGAAGACGGCGGAGCCGAGGGGGCGGGCGAGGAAGCCGACGCCGAAGGTGCCGAAGGCGGCGAGGGTCCCGGCGAGCGGGGAGAACGAGGGGAAGAACAGCGGCCCGAGCACCAGGGCGGCGGCGGTGCCGTAGACGAAGAAGTCGTAGAACTCGATGGCGGTGCCGACGAGGGAGGCCGTGGCGAGCCGGAGCATCGAGGGGGAGGCGGAGGAGCGGGACGGGGCGGCGGCGGCCGGGACGGCCTTGGCCTGGGGGAGGGGAGCGGGAGAGGGGTCCTGTTGCATGGTGCAGCAATTACCCTGCCCCGCCCCCTCAGGACGTGCGTTCGGCCATCAATGACCGGAAGGGAGTGCGGTCCGGCGTGAGGTTGACGGGCCGGCGCCCCCTTCGCCGCCCGCTACCAGCCGCGCTCGCGCCATTCGGTCAGGTGGGGCCGCTCGGCGCCGAGCGTGGTGTCGTTGCCGTGGCCGGGGTAGACCCAGGTCTCGTCCGGCAGCCGCTCGAAGAGCTTGTGCTCCACGTCGTCGACGAGCTGGGCGAAGGCCTTCGGGTCGCCCCAGGTGTTGCCGACGCCGCCGGGGAAGAGGCAGTCGCCGGTGAACACGTGCGGGTGTCCGTGCGGGTCGTCGTAGACCAGCGCGATCGAGCCGGGGGTGTGGCCGACAAGGTGGCGGGCGGTCAGCGTGACCCGGCCGACCGTGATCGTGTCGCCGTCCTCGACGGGCACGTCGGTCGGGACCGGGATGCCCTCCGCGTCGTAGCGGCCCGCGTACGTCCGCGCGCCGGTCGCTCCGACCACGTCCGCCAGCGCGCCCCAGTGGTCGCCGTGCTGGTGGGTGGTGACCACGGAGGCGATGCCGCCGTCGCCGATCAGGCTCAGCAGGGTCTGCGGCTCCGCGGCCGCGTCGATGAGCAGCTGCTCGTCGGTGGCCCGGCAGCGCAGCAGGTAGGCGTTGTTGTTCATCCCGCCCACCGCGACTTTGGAAATCATCAGGTCCGAGAGTTCGTGCACGTCGGCCGGACCGCCGACCTTGACCGCTCCGCTGTACGTCATGGACCGATCCTAGAGCGGCGGGAGGGCCGGCAGGGGTCCGCCCTCGGTGGTCAGGGAGGCTCCCTTGTCCGCGCGGCCGGCCAGCCAGCCCAGGAGCGCGGCGGCGGTGCCGGTGACGGTGACGGCCGGGTCGCCGGCGGAGCCGGTGCGCCAGTGGCGTCCGTCGGCGGCGGACAGGGCGGTGGGCGGCACGTCCGGGCGTCCCGACCAGCGGTCGGCCAGGAACTCGATCTCCCGGCCGGTGAACTCCTCCGGCAGGTCGGAGAGCTCGTAGCCGATGTTCAGGTCGACGTGGTGCAGCTCGACCTCGATCAGGCGCCGGAAGGGCACCCGGGCCGCCGTGTCGGTGACCCCGTTGCGGAGCTCCACGGTGCGGGTCCAGTCCTGCGGGCGCTCGGCGACGGCCTGCCAGCGATCCGCGGAATGCCGGACGTCTTCGAGCTGTTCCAGAAGGGGTCGGCCGAAGTCGCGCTCGATGTCCGCCTCGCGGGCGGCGCCGCTCTCGTACATCGGGCGGCCCTCGAAGACGTTCACCAGGGCGTCGGCGTTGCGGGCGAGGTGGGCCAGGATGTGGCCACGCGTCCAGCCGGGGAGATGTGACTCTTCGGCCAGGGCGGCGTTGTCCAGCTTCGCGGCCGCGGTCAGCAGCCGGTCCGTGGCCTCACGTACGGATCGCAGGTCATGCGCATGGTCAATCATGCGGCCGAGCCTAGTGGTGGCAGGGCCTCCGCCACACGATCGGGTGAAGCGGTCGGCGTAGTGCCGAAAATCGAATGCACGTGCTATACGCTCGGAGTCCAGTCTTCCCACTCCACCGCAGAGGCGCCCCCCAATACCCTGGGACGGGGGCCAGTGCCCCCGCTCTCTCAAGAAAGGTGCGGACCGGCGTGACCGACCGTCTCATCGTTCGTGGCGCTCGCGAGCACAACCTCAAGAACGTTTCTCTTGACCTGCCGCGCGACTCGCTCATCGTCTTCACCGGACTCTCGGGGTCGGGCAAGTCCTCCCTGGCCTTCGACACGATCTTCGCCGAGGGCCAGCGCCGCTACGTCGAGTCGCTCTCCTCGTACGCCCGCCAGTTCCTCGGGCAGATGGACAAGCCCGACGTCGACTTCATCGAGGGCCTCTCCCCGGCCGTCTCCATCGACCAGAAGTCCACCTCGCGCAATCCGCGCTCCACCGTCGGCACCATCACCGAGGTCTACGACTACCTCCGCCTGCTCTTCGCGCGCATCGGCAAGCCCCACTGCCCCGAGTGCAGCCGGCCGATCTCGCGGCAGTCGCCGCAGGCGATCGTCGACAAGGTGCTCGCGCTGCCCGAGGGCAGCCGCTTCCAGGTGCTCTCGCCGCTGGTGCGCGAGCGCAAGGGCGAGTTCGTCGACCTCTTCGCCGACCTCCAGACCAAGGGCTACAGCCGGGCCCGGGTGGACGGGGAGACGATCCAGCTCTCCGAACCGCCCACGCTGAAGAAGCAGGAGAAGCACACCATCGAGGTGGTCATCGACCGCCTCACCGTCAAGGACAGCGCCAAGCGCCGGCTGACGGACTCCGTGGAGACCGCCCTCGGGCTGTCGGGCGGCATGGTGATCCTGGACTTCGTCGACCTCGCGGAGGACGACCCCGAGCGTGAGCGGATGTACTCCGAGCACCTCTACTGCCCGTACGACGACCTCTCCTTCGAGGAGCTGGAGCCGCGCTCCTTCTCCTTCAACTCGCCCTTCGGCGCCTGCCCCGAGTGCACCGGCATCGGTACGCGCATGGAGGTGGACCCGGAGCTGATCGTCCCCGACGAGGACAAGTCCCTCGATGAGGGCGCGGTCTCGCCGTGGTCGCTCGGCCACACCAAGGACTACTTCCAGCGGCTGGTCGGCGCGCTCGCCACGGAGCTCGGCTTCCGCACCGACATCGCGTGGGCCGGGCTGCCGCTCCGGGCGAAGAAGGCCCTGCTGTACGGCCACAAGACGCAGATCGAGGTCCGCTACCGCAACCGGTACGGGCGCGAGCGGGCCTACACCACGGCCTTCGAGGGCGCGGTGCCGTTCGTGAAGCGGCGCCACTCGGAGTCCGAGAGCGACGCCAGCCGCGAGCGCTTCGAGGGCTACATGCGCGAGGTGCCCTGTCCCACCTGCCAGGGCACCCGGCTCAAGCCGATCGTGCTCGCGGTGACGGTGATGGACCGCTCGATCGCGGATGTCGCCGCGATGTCGATCAGCGAGTGCGCGGACTTCCTCGGGCGCCTCAAGCTCGACGCCCGCGACAAGAAGATCGCCGAGCGGGTCCTCAAGGAGGTCAACGAGCGGCTGCGCTTCCTCGTCGACGTCGGCCTGGACTACCTCTCGCTCAACCGCGCCGCCGGCACCCTGTCGGGCGGCGAGGCCCAGCGCATCCGCCTCGCCACGCAGATCGGCTCCGGCCTGGTGGGCGTGCTGTACGTGCTGGACGAGCCTTCCATCGGCCTGCACCAGCGGGACAACCACCGCCTGATCGAGACCCTCGTCCGGCTGCGGGACATGGGCAACACGCTCATCGTCGTCGAGCACGACGAGGACACCATCAAGGTGGCCGACTGGGTCGTGGACATCGGCCCGGGCGCCGGCGAGCACGGCGGCAAGGTCGTGCACAGCGGCTCGCTGAAGGAGCTGCTGAAGAACCCCGAGTCGATCACCGGTCAGTACCTGTCCGGCAAGCGGTCCATCCCGCTCCCGGACGTACGCCGTCCCGTGGACCCGTCGCGCAAGCTCACGGTCCACGGCGCCAAGGAGAACAACCTGCGGGACATCGACGTGGCCTTCCCGCTGGGCGTGCTCACGGCGGTGACGGGCGTATCGGGCTCCGGCAAGTCGACGCTGGTCAACGACATCCTGTACACGCACCTCGCCCGCGAGCTCAACGGCGCGCGCTCGGTGCCGGGGCGGCACACCCGGGTGGACGGCGACGACCTCGTCGACAAGGTCGTGCACGTGGACCAGTCGCCGATCGGCCGGACCCCCCGGTCCAACCCGGCCACCTACACCGGTGTCTTCGACCACGTTCGCAAGCTCTTCGCGGAGACGATGGAGGCGAAGGTGCGCGGCTATCTGCCGGGCCGCTTCTCCTTCAACGTGAAGGGCGGCCGGTGCGAGAACTGCTCCGGCGACGGCACGATCAAGATCGAGATGAACTTCCTGCCGGACGTGTACGTCCCGTGCGAGGTCTGCCACGGCGACCGGTACAACCGGGAGACGCTGGAGGTCCACTACAAGGGCAAGTCCATCGCCGAGGTCCTGAACATGCCGATCGAGGAGGCCGCGGGCTTCTTCGAGGCCGTCCCCACGATCTCGCGGCACCTGAAGACGCTGAACGAGGTGGGGCTCGGGTACGTCCGCCTCGGCCAGTCGGCGCCGACGCTCTCGGGCGGCGAGGCGCAGCGCGTGAAGCTGGCCTCGGAGCTCCAGAAGCGGTCGACGGGGCGGACGGTGTACGTCCTGGACGAGCCGACGACGGGTCTGCACTTCGAGGACATCTCGAAGCTGATCAAGGTGCTGTCGGGGCTCGTCGACAAGGGCAACACGGTCATCGTCATCGAGCACAACCTCGACGTCGTCAAGACCGCGGACTGGGTCGTGGACATGGGCCCCGAGGGCGGGTACGGAGGCGGCCTGGTCGTCGCCGAGGGCACGCCGGAGCAGGTCGCCTCGGTGGGTGCGAGCCACACGGGCAAGTTCCTGCGGGACATCCTGGGCGCGGACCGCATCTCCGACGCGGCGTCCGAGCCGGCCCGGCCGGTGAAGAAGGCGGCGCCGCGGAAGAAGGCGGCGGCACCTGCCGCTGCCGCGAAGAAGACGGCGCGAGCCCGCAAGGCGTAGCCCTCCGGGGGTGGGTGCGGGTCCGTTGCCGGGTGCGGGTGCCGCTGCGCGGGGCCTTTCCCACCCCGCCCCTTCCCGAAACCGGGCTCTGCCCGGACCCGGTCCTCAAACGCCGGACGGGCTGAAATTGCGCTGTGCGCAATTTCAGCCTCGCCGGCGTTTGAGGCGCGGGGTCTGGGGCGGAGCCCCAGGGAACGGTGGAAGGGTGGGTAGGGGACAAGCCCCGCGAAGCGGGACCGGCTACGCGGCTACGCCGATGGCGTGGCCTGTCGTCGACGGGTCGGACAGGGTGGTCAGGAGGGCGTCGGCGACGTCCGCCCGGCCGATCACCTTGCCGCCGGGAACGTTGGCGTCGACCGCCCGCCGGTACGTCCCCGTGAACGGCCGGTTCAGCAGCCTCGGCGGCCGGATCACCGTCCACTGCGTACGGCTGGCGGCGATCGCCTCCTCCATGACCGCGAGGTCCGCGTAAAGGTCCCGCAGGGCCCTGCGCAGGATCGGGTAGACCACCACCCGGACGAGCGCGCCGTCCTCCGGCCCGTCCGGGGCCACCGGCGCCGCACTGACCGCCGACAGGCGGCTCACCCCGGCCCGGTCCATCGCGGAGACGATCGACCGCAGGGCCGGGCCCGCGATCGGGGTGAGCCTGGCCTGCTTGTTGCTCGCCGCGCCGAGCGCGGAGACCACCGCCTCCTGCCCCTCCAGTACCGACAGGAGCGCGTCCTCGTCGGACAGGTCCCGCACCACCGCGACCCGCAGCCGTTCGTGCGCCGGAACGTCCAGCCGCGCCGGGTCGCGGACGACCGCCGTCACCTGGTGACCTGCTTCGAGTGCCTGCCGGACCACCTCGTGGCCGACCCCGCCCGTGGCTCCGAACACCGTGAGTTTCATGTGGCTGTGCTCCCGTATTCATGTGACGCATGACGTATGGCGCATGACGTGTGGTGCATGACCGAAACGAGGTGGGTGAGTGCTCACTCACCCCCGCTTCCGCTATGGTGAGTGAATGCTCACCCCAAAGTCAAGCCGGTCCACTCCGGAACGCCTGCTCGATGCCGCCGAGACCCTGATGCGCACCACCGGCCTGGCCAACGCCACCACGAAGGCCATCGCCCGGGAGGCGGGCTGCTCGGAGGCCGCGCTCTACAAGTACTTCGCGAACAAGGAAGAGCTGTTCGTCCGCGTGCTGATGGAGCGCCGCCCCAACGCCGGCGCGATGATGGCGGCGCTGACCGGCGACCCGGGGGAGCAGCCGGTCGAGGAGCGGCTGACGGAGATCGCCCGGTACGCCTCGCTCTTCTACGCCGAAGCGATGCCCATGTCCGCCTCGCTCTTCGCCGATCCCGTCCTGCTCACCCGCCACCGCGAAGGCGTACGGAGCATCGGCGCGGGTCCGCACGTGGTGCTGGAGGCCCTCACCGGTCATCTGTTCCGCGAGCTCGAACGCGGCAGGCTGCGCCCCGACGCCGACCCGGCCGCCGCCGCCGCGCTGCTGCTGGGCGCCTGCTTCCAGCGGGCCTTCTTCCTGCACTTCTCCGGGCCCGACACGATCGCGCCGGTCGAGGAGTTCGCCCCTGCGGTGGCCGCTACGGTGTGGGCCGCGCTCCGCTGAGCTCGCGGGCGTACGGAGGCTCCGCGCCCGCCCGGGTACAGGTCAGCGCGGCCGCCGCGGCGGCGTACGAGAGCACCTCGGGCCAGTCCACCGGGCCCGGGCCCCCCGCGCCGCCCGCGAGCCGGTGCAGCAGGGCTGCGTTCACGGTGTCGCCCGCGCCGATGGTGTCCACCACCGCGACCCGGCGTGCGGGCACCGAGTGCTCCGCTCCCTCCCGCGTCCACACCGTCAGGCCGCCGGAGCCCCGGGTGAGCACCACCGCCGAGGGTCCCGCCGCCAGCCAGTCACCGGCGCGGCCGCCCAGCCACGCCGCGTCCTCCTCCGACAGCTTGAGCACGCCGACGTGCGGCAGCCAGGACAGGAAGCGGGCCCGGTAGGCCGCCGGGTCGGCGATCAGCGCCGGACGGATGTTGGGGTCGAGCAGCGTCAGCAGCCCGCGCCCGGACTCCCGGCGCAGCAGGGTCTCGTAGGCACTGGCCCCCGGCTCCAGCACCAGCGAACAGGTGCCGAGCGCGAGGGCCCGTACCCCCTCGGGGAGCGCGGGCGGCAGCCGGAACAGCCGGTCGGCCGTGCCCTCGACGTAGAAGCCGTACGCCGCCGAGCCGTCCGGGGCCAGCGAGGGCACGGCCAGCGTGGTCGGCTCCGGTCCGCGCTGGACCAGGGAGAGGTCCACCCCGGCCGCGCGCAGCCCCTCGAGCAGCGAGGCGCCGAAGCCGTCCGTCGAGATCCGGGAACAGAAGGCGGTCCGCACGCCGAGCCGGCCCAGCGCGAGCGCGGTGTTGTACGGTCCGCCGCCCGGCCGCGGCAGCAGGGCCCCCGGCGGCTGCGCGACGGGCACCAGGTCGATCAGGGCTTCTCCACCGACGACGATCACGCGGGGGAAGGTATCCCATCGGGCGCGGGTATCGTCGGGTGGGCCCGCCCGGGCCCGGCCAGGCCGATCCCGGCCCGGCCTGATCCTCAACCCACCGCACTCCGGGAGAACCGCATGTCCGCCTCGCAGTCCGCCGCCCGCCGTACCGTCCTCAAGGGCGCCGCCGCGATCGTCGGAGCCGTCGGCGGCGGTGCTGCGCTCACGGCCTGCTCCACCGAGACCAACAGCGGCTACGGCTCCCCGGCGGTCCCCGCCGAGCCCGTCGAGCTGGGTGCGGCGGCGGAGGTGCCGGTCGGCGGCGCGAAGCTGTTCCGGGAGCAGAAGCTCGTGGTCAGCTGCGCGGAGGCGGGCCAGTACAAGGCCTTCAGCGCCAAGTGCACCCACTCCGGCTGCGTCCTGGACAAGCTCATCGAGGGTGGGGGCGTGGGCAACTGCCCCTGCCACGGCAGCCGCTTCGACGTGACCACGGGCAAGGTGCTGCGCGGCCCGGCCACCGACCCGCTGCCGGAGGTCCCGGTGAAGGTCGAGGGCGGCAAGCTCGTCGCGGGCTGACCGGCGCCGCGGCCACCGGCCGCCGCCCACTCATTCCCAGTCCCACCCGATCCCCAGGATCCCGCGCCGCACCCCCTGCTCCACCAGGTGCACGGCCCGGTGCGGCCCGCTCGGGTTCAGGTCCGCGAGCCGCCCGCGCGGCGCGCCCGGCCCGCTGCGCGTGAAGCGGCGCCAGCGCACCGGCAGCGCGGCCTCGTCGAAGCGGACCTGGAGCACGTACTGCCCGCCGGTGTAGCTGAAGCCCCGCACGTACTCGCTGCTGCGGCCCGCGGTGCCGTCCTCGAAGCCGTAGCCGAAGACGTAGGTGTCCCCGGCGCGCAGCCGGGCGTCGAAGAGCAGCTCGGCGACGACCAGCTCCGCTTCGGGGTGGCGGCGGATCCGCCCGGTCCGGCAGTTCTCGTCGGCCCGGACCCGGATCCGCTCCGGATCGCAGCCGGGGTCGCCGTGGTGGACCGCGATGTACCGGTCGACCCCGTCGCGGTGGGCCCGTACGACGTGCTGCGATTCGCGGCCGAGCAGCTCCCCGGCGGGACCGATCCGCACCCGCTCGTGGTGGCCGACCGTGTGCAGGCCGCCGTCGGCGGGCAGTTCCATGCCGGCCAGCAGCTCCTCCACGACCGCGCCCACGCTGAACAGCGCCCGGTACGAACGCGAGGGCGGCCGGGCCGCGGCGGGCGCGGCCGGATCCGGCGCGGCCAGCAGCCGCAGCAGGGCGCCCTCGGGCAGTTCCAGGATCTGCTCCAGGGCCCGTACGGCCTTCAGGGACTCGGGGCGGCCCGGCCGCCGGGCGCCCTGCTGCCAGTAACTGAGGCTGGTCACCCCGAGCTTGATGCCGCGGGCGGCGAGCCGGTGCTGCACCCGGTGCAGGGGCAGGCCGCGGGAGGTGAGGGCGGCGCGGAGCGCGAGGTGGAAGGGGCCGACGCGCAGCAGGTGCGGCAGCTCCCGGGCGCTCTCCGAGCGGGTGCGGTCCGAGCGGGCGCGGTCCGAAGGGGAGCGGTCCGAAGGGGAGCGGTCCGGAGGGAAGCCGTCCCGAGGGGCGCTGTCCGGAGGGGCGCTGTCCGGGAAGGTGCCGTTCGCGCTCGACCGCATGGCGGCTCCTCCTGTGAACGTTCACGCGACGGGGTGCGGGCGGTCCGGCGGGTGACGCCCGGGGTCCCGGTGGGTCCAGGTGGGGTGACGGCGGACGTTCACACTCTGGCCCCACCGTTCACACCGCGATGTCACGCCGTATTGAAGCGTGTTGACCTGTTCCCGACAACACCCTGATGCTCCTCCACAGCGTCCGGACGCGCTCCTCCACCCCCCACTCCCCCCATAGGGAGGAACGCGATGCGCCACAGAAACCAGCGGCTCACCCTCGCCGCCGTCATCACCGCCCTGCTCCTCGCCCTGCCCACCGCTGCCGCCACCGCCGCCGATGCCGCCGCCGGTACGGGCACCACGACCGCCGCCCCCGACATGGCCGCCGTACCCGGCGAGAGCTCGGCCCTGGCGTCCAAGCGGCTGAACATCACCATGCAGGCCCAGCAGAAGACCAACTGGTGCTGGGCCGCCGGCGGCAACACCATCGCCACCTGGTTCGGCCGCAGCTACACCCAGAACCAGTTCTGCAACGCGGCCTTCAACCGGCAGCAGGGCTACGACTGCCCCAACAACCAGGCCACCCTCGGCAATGTGCAGACCGCCCTGCGCTGGGCCGGCATCAACTCCGGCTCCTACGTGAACGGCTGGCTCCAGTACTCCACCGTGCAGACCGAGATCAACGCCAACCGCCCGGTCGAGACCCGCATCCAGTGGTCCAACGGCGGTGGCCACATGCACGTGATCTACGGCTACGACACCGCGAACAGCTGGGTGTACTGGGGAGACCCGTGGCCCTCCAGCGACCGCTACAACTGGGCCTCCCACGCCTGGTACGTGGACAACAGCACCTTCTCCTGGACCCACTCGCTCTACCGGATCGGGGCGTGACCTCATGAATCCCCGTGACCTCATGAATCCCCGCCTCGCCGCCGCGGCCGTCGCCGCGGCCGCCGTACTGGCCCTGGCCCCCACCCAGGCGTCCGCGGCGCCCGTTCCGCAGCCCCAGAACGCCACCGCCGAGAACCTGGCCGCCGCGGGACGAAGGGCGGCGGCCCCCGACACCCTCGCCACCCTGTCCCGCTTCTTCGCCCGGGAGGGCAAGGTCTCCCTCGCCGCCGCGCAGCCCCGCATCGAGGGCGAGACGGTTCCCGTGCACCACCTCTCGCCGGAGTTCGTCGCAGGGAAGGCGGGCGCGAGCGTGGCCCGGCTGGAGTTCCTCGCCAGCAAGGCCGTCTCCTCGGACGGACAGCAGGCCGCCCTGTGGACCGCGCGGACCGAAGCGGGCTGGCAGGTGGTGAACATCGCCACCGGCGACGACGAGTTCCGCTACGCACGGCTCGGCGCGGCGAAACTCCCCGGCGGGACCGTGTTCCGCGAACCGCAGATCGACGCCTGGTACGTGGCCGGCGGCGAGCGGGTGCTGCCGCTGGATCCTGACGCCATCGACGCCGTGGGCGAGCGGGGCATGAGCATCGCCGCCTACCGGGCACGGGTCGTGAAGGCGTACGGGGACAAGCTCCCCGGGTCCGCCTACGCCAAGTCCGGAAAGGCCGGCGGCTTCGCCCCCACGGAAGCCGCGGCCGGGTCCGGCGGTACGCGAGGACTGCCGGTCGGCGCCGGGGCCGCGGCCCTGGCTCTGGCCCTGGGCGCGGCCGGCGCGGTGGCCGCGCGCCGGTCCCGGCGGCAGCGGGTGGTGCGGGCGTAGCCACCCGAGGGGCCCGGCCGCCTGCCAGGCGGCCGGGCCCTGCGGGGCATGTCCCCTACCCGCCCTTCCACCATCCCCCAGACTCCGTCCGGGGGGACCCCCAGCTGGGGCTCCGCCCCAGACCCCGCGCCTCAAACGCCGGCGGGGCTGGATTTCAGGCCCTGCGGGGCTGAGGCCCGCTTGTCGGCGGGCGACAGTAGGGTGGTTGGCATGGCCGACCCTTCCAGCTACCGCCCCGAGCCGGGGCAGATCCCGGACTCCCCGGGGGTCTACAAGTTCCGCG
This sequence comes from Streptomyces sp. AP-93, assembly GCF_022808175.1. Classification (GTDB taxonomy): domain Bacteria; phylum Actinomycetota; class Actinomycetes; order Streptomycetales; family Streptomycetaceae; genus Streptomyces. Next base: position 79,783 of record NZ_JALGBX010000017.1, read on the forward strand.
ACGAGCACCGCCGGGTGATCTACGTCGGGAAGGCCAAGAGCCTGCGCCAACGGCTGGCCAGCTACTTCCAGGACCTCGCCGGGCTGCACCCCCGTACCGCCACCATGGTGACCACGGCCGCCGCCGTCGAGTGGACCGTGGTCTCCACCGAGGTCGAGGCGCTCCAGCTCGAATACTCCTGGATCAAGGAGTTCGACCCCCGGTTCAACGTCAAGTACCGGGACGACAAGAGCTACCCCTCCCTCGCCGTCACCATGAACGAGGACTATCCGCGGGTCCAGGTCATGCGCGGACCCAAGAAGAAGGGCGTGCGCTACTTCGGCCCGTACGGGCACGCCTGGGCCATCCGCGAGACCGTCGACCTGATGCTCCGGGTCTTCCCCGTCCGCACCTGCTCCGCCGGGGTGTTCAAGCGGTCCGCCCAGATCGGCCGCCCCTGCCTCCTCGGCTACATCGGCAAGTGCTCGGCGCCCTGCGTCGGCCGGGTCACCCCCGAGGAGCACCGCGAACTCGCCGAGGACTTCTGCGACTTCATGGCCGGCCGCACCGGCACCTACCTCACCCGCCTCGAACAGCAGATGCACGAGGCCGCGGAGGAGATGGAGTACGAGAAGGCCGCCCGGCTGCGCGACGACATAGGGGCCCTGCGCCGGGCGATGGAGAAGAACGCGGTCGTGCTCGCCGACGCCACCGACGCCGACCTCTTCGCGGTCGCCGAGGACGAGCTCGAAGCGGCCGTGCAGATCTTCCACGTTCGCGGCGGCCGGGTCCGGGGCCAGCGCGGCTGGGTCACCGACAAGGTCGAGGCCGTCGACACCGCCGGGCTGGTCGAGCACGCGCTCCAGCAGCTGTACGGGGAGGAGAAGGGCGAGGCCGTCCCCAAGGAGGTGCTGGTCCCGGCCCTCCCCGAGGACACCCCGGCCCTGAGCCAGTGGCTCGCCGAGCGGCGCGGGTCGCAGGTGAGCCTGCGCATCCCGCAGCGCGGGGACAAGAAGGCGCTGATGGAGACCGTCCACCGCAACGCCCAGCAATCCCTCGCCCTGCACAAGACCAAGCGCGCCTCCGACCTCACCACCCGCTCGCGGGCCCTGGAGGAGATCGCCGAGGCGCTGGAGCTGGACGGCGCGCCGCTGCGCATCGAGTGCTTCGACATCTCCCACCTGCAGGGCGACGACGTCGTGGCCTCGATGGTCGTCTTCGAGGACGGGCTGGCGCGCAAGGGCGAGTACCGGCGCTTCCAGATCAAGTCCTTCGAGGGGCAGGACGACGTCCGCTCCATGCACGAGGTCGTCTCCCGGCGCTTCCGCCGCTACCTCCAGGAGAAGCTGAAGACGGGGGAGTGGTCGCCCGAGGACGCCGAAAACGAGCTGCAGCCCGAGGACGACGGGCGCCCCAGGCGCTTCGCCTACCCGCCCCAGCTCGTCGTGGTCGACGGCGGGCAGCCCCAGGTGGCCGCCGCCAAGCGGGCCCTGGAGGAGCTGGGGATCGACGACGTCGCCGTGTGCGGCCTCGCCAAGCGCCTGGAGGAGGTCTGGCTGCCCGGGGAGGACGACCCGGTGGTGCTGCCCCGCAGCAGCGAGGGCCTGTACCTGCTCCAGCGCGTCCGTGACGAAGCCCACCGGTTCGCCATCCAGTACCAGCGCAACAAGCGCGGCAAACGCCTGAAGGCCGGGCCCCTCGACGAGGTCCCCGGGCTCGGCGAGAGCCGCAGGCTGGCCCTGATCAAGCACTTCGGTTCGGTGAAAAAGCTGAGACAGGCGACAATCGACCAGATCTGCGAGGTCCCGGGCATAGGCCGCAAGACGGCCGAGACCGTGGCCGTGGCCCTCGCCCAGGCCGTTCCCGCCGGTCCCGCCGTCAATACGGCGACCGGGGAGATCATTGAGGATGAGACCCCCGCGTCCGCGGGAGCAGCATCCGATCGGGGGACCGAGCAATGACCGAGCACGAGACCCGCCGCGACCGAGGATCCGAGCAGGATTCCGGAAGTGGCATCGCAGACATCGCATCCGAGTACGACCGAGACGGAGCACAGGTGAGTACGGGCACGACAGTGGAGCCCGGAGATACCGCCGAGGCGGCCATCCCCGAGCTGGTGATCATCTCCGGTATGTCCGGGGCCGGCCGCAGTACGGCGGCCAAGTGCCTGGAGGACCTCGGCTGGTTCGTCGTCGACAACCTCCCGCCCGCGCTGATCACCACCATGGTGGAACTCGGCGCCCGCTCGCAGGGCAACGTGGCGCGCATCGCCGTCGTCGTCGACGTCCGTGGCCGCCAGTTCTTCGACGCGCTGCGCGAATCCCTCGCCGACCTGGAGACCCGCGGGGTCACCCGGCGGATCGTCTTCCTGGAGTCCTCGGACGACGCCCTCGTCCGCCGCTTCGAGTCGGTCCGCCGCCCGCACCCGCTCCAGGGCGACGGACGCATCGTCGACGGCATCGCCGCCGAGCGCGACCTGCTGCGCGAGCTGCGCGGCGACGCCGACCTGGTCATCGACACCTCCAGCCTGAACGTGCACGAGCTGCGCGCCAAGATGGACGCCCAGTTCGCCGGCGACGAGGAGCCCGAGCTGCGGGCCACCGTCATGTCCTTCGGCTACAAGTACGGGCTCCCCGTCGACGCCGACCTCGTCGTCGACTGCCGCTTCATCCCCAACCCGCACTGGGTCCCGGAGCTGCGCCCCTTCACCGGCCTGAACGAGGAGGTGTCGGGCTACGTCTTCAGCCAGCCCGGCGCCAAGGAGTTCCTCGACCGCTACACCGAGCTGCTCCAGCTCATCGCCACCGGCTACCGCCGCGAGGGCAAGCGGTACGTGACCATCGCGGTCGGCTGTACCGGCGGCAAGCACCGCAGCGTCGCCATGTCGGAGAAGCTCGCCGCCCGCCTCGCCTCCGAAGGAGTCGAGACCGTCGTCGTCCACAGGGACATGGGGCGCGAGTGACCGGACGTACCATGCGGCTCCGCCGCCTGCGCCGGCTCACCGCCGGCAAGGGCGAGGACGGCGCGGGCCGCACGGGCCTGCGCCGGGGCGAGGCCCCCGAGGGGGTCTCGCCCAAGGTCGTGGCGCTGGGCGGCGGCATGGGCCTCTCGGCCTCGCTGACCGCCCTGCGCCGGATCACCGGCGAGCTGACCGCCGTCGTCACCGTCGCCGACGACGGCGGCTCCAGCGGCAGGCTGCGCGAGGAGCTCGGCGTCCTGCCGCCCGGCGACCTGCGCAAGGCGCTGGCCGCGCTGTGCGGTGACGACGACTGGGGCCAGACCTGGTCGCGGGTCATCCAGCACCGCTTCCAGTCCCAGGGCGACCTGCACGAGCACGCGGTCGGCAATCTGCTGATCGTCGCCCTGTGGGAACAGCTCGGCGACCCCGTCCAGGCCCTGGACCTCGTCGGCAAGCTGCTCGGTGCCCAGGGCCGGGTGCTGCCGATGTCGGCGGTCCCGCTGGAGCTCCAGGCCCTCGTCAAGGGCCACGATCCGGCCCGCCCCGAGGAAGTGGACACCGTACGGGGGCAGGCCACCGTGGCGCTGACCCCCGGCGAGGTGCTCTCCGTACAGGTGGTGCCGAGCGACCCGCCGGCGGTGCCGGAAGCGGTCGCCGCGGTGCTCGACGCGGACTGGGTCGTGCTCGGTCCGGGGTCCTGGTTCTCGTCGGTGATTCCGCACCTGCTGGTGCCCGAACTGCTCGATGCGCTGGTCGAGACGAAGGCCAGAAAGGTGCTCTCGCTGAACCTCGCACCACAACCCGGCGAAACAGAGGGCTTCTCTCCGCAGCGTCATTTGGAGGTTTTGGCCCGACACGCCCCTAAACTCGCCCTGGACGTGGTGCTGGCCGATCAGGCTGCCGTGCCCGATCGCGAGTCCCTCGCCGATGCCGCAAAACGGTTCGGCGCCGCGGTCGAGCTGGCGCCGGTTGCCAGGCAGGACGGCTCTCCGAAGCATGATCCGGAGCTGCTGGCCGCCGCGTACGACCGTATTTTTCGTATGCATGGAAGGATCGGCCCATGGCGATGACGCCCGCGGTGAAGGATGAGATCGCCCGCCTGCCTGTCACCCGCACCTGCTGCAGGAAGGCGGAGGTCTCGGCGATCCTTCGGTTCGCGGGCGGGTTGCACCTGGTGAGCGGCCGGATCGTCATCGAGGCGGAACTGGACGCGGGGATCGCGGCCCGCCGCCTGCGCAAGGACATTCTGGAGATCTTCGGACACTCCTCAGATCTGGTGATCATGGCTCCGGGCGGTCTGCGCCGGGGCAACCGGTACGTGGTCCGCGTGGTCGCCGGCGGCGACCAGCTCGCCCGCCAGACCGGTCTCGTGGACGGCCGCGGCCGTCCGATCCGGGGTCTGCCGCCGCAGGTGGTCTCCGGGGCCACCTGTGACGCCGAGGCGGCCTGGCGCGGGGCCTTCCTGGCCCACGGCTCGCTGACCGAGCCGGGACGCTCGTCCTCCCTGGAGGTCACCTGCCCCGGTCCGGAGGCCGCGCTGGCCCTGGTGGGCGCCGCCCGCCGGCTCTCCATCGCCGCGAAGGCCCGTGAGGTCCGCGGCGTGGACCGGGTCGTCGTACGGGACGGGGACGCCATCGGCGCCCTGCTGACCAGGCTCGGCGCCCACGACTCGGTGCTGGCCTGGGAGGAGCGGCGGATGCGGCGCGAGGTTCGCGCCACCGCGAACCGCCTCGCCAACTTCGACGACGCCAACCTGCGCCGCTCGGCGCGGGCCGCGGTGGCCGCCGGAGCCCGGGTCCAGCGGGCCCTGGAGATCCTCGCCGAGGAGGTCCCCGAGCACCTCGCCGCGGCCGGCCGGCTGCGCATGGAGCACAAGCAGGCCTCCCTGGAGGAGCTGGGCGCGCTCGCCGACCCGCCGCTGACCAAGGACGCGGTCGCGGGCCGGATCCGCCGCCTGCTGGCGATGGCCGACAAGCGGGCCCAGGACCTCGGGATCCCGGGCACCGAGTCGAACCTCGACCTCAGCGACAGCGAGGAGCTGGCCGACAACATGGCCGGCTGAGGCCTGCTGGGGACTACGGCAGAAGGGGCCCGCACGATCACTCGTGCGGGCCCCTTTTCGGTAGGCCCCATTGACATGAGCATGGGCTGATCGTGAGCCTGTCGTCCGAAGCTTTCGTGGCAGACGGGAGCTTTCGTGGCAGACGACGCCCAGGGGGGCACATGAGGCACCGCGCGAGATCGATCCTCGCCGCAAGCGCTTTCGTCTTCGGCACCACACTCGCCGCACTACCCGCAGCGGCTCAGGCCCAGCCCGGCTCGGCGGACAAGCCCGCCGCCGACGAGGTACGGGTCTACGACGCCGACATCACCAAGGAGCAGGTCCCGCTGGTCCTCGCGGCCGGCCAGGACGCGCACGAGCTCTCCGAACGCGCCCCGGAGACGGGGACCGCCAAGGTCGAGCTCTTCCTCACCGGCGGTCAGGCCAAGGAGCTCGCGGCGCAGGGGATCCCGCTCGCCGAACGCAAGGTCGGCGCCAAGGCCGCGGCGCGCTCGCTGGCGGCCGGTGACGGGGTCTTCCGCCCCTACAGCGGCAAGGGCGGGCTCCAGGAGGAGATCCTGCGCACCGCCCAGGAGAACCCGGGCCTGACCAAGGTCGTCTCCATCGGCAAGACCGTCCAGGGCAAGGACATCCTCGCCCTGAAGGTCACCAAGAACGCCAAGAAGTCCAGGGACGGCGCCAAGCCCTCCACGCTGTACATGTCGAACCAGCACGCCCGTGAGTGGATCACCCCCGAGATGACCCGGCGGCTGATGCACCACACCCTCGACGGCTACGGCAAGGACCCGCGGATCACCAAGCTGGTGGACACCACCGAGCTGTGGTTCCTGCTCTCCGCCAACCCCGACGGCTACGACTACACCTTCGCCCCCGACGGCCGGCGGCTGTGGCGCAAGAACCTGCGCGACAACAACGCCGACGGCAAGATCACCGCGGGCGACGGCGTCGACCTCAACCGCAACTTCACCTACAAGTGGGGCTACGACAACGAGGGCTCCTCGCCCAACGAGTCGAGCGAGACCTACCGCGGCGCCAAGCCCTCCTCGGAGCCCGAGACCGTCGCCCTCGACACGTTCCAGAAGCGCATCGGATTCGACTACGGCATCAACTACCACTCCGCCGCCGAACTGATCCTGTACGGCGTGGGCTGGCAGGTGGCCACCCCCACCCCCGACGACGTCGCCTACAAGGCGCTCGCCGGCACCCCGGAGAACCCGGCGGTCCCCGGCTACTACCCGCAGGTCTCCTCCGAGCTCTACACCACCAACGGCGAGGCCGACGGCCATGCCGCCAACGCCAACGGCATGATGATGTTCACGCCGGAGATGACCACCTGCCAGACGGCCTCCGCGATCGACCCGGACGACCAGTGGAAGCCCGAGGACTGCGCCTCCGGCTTCAACTTCCCGGACGACGAGAAGCTCATCCAGGCCGAGTTCGCCAAGAACATCGACTTCGCGCTCTCCGTGGCCGAGAGCGCCGAGCGTCCGGACCAGCCGAAGTCCTCCCTGGGCCTGACCGCCGCGGACTTCACCCTCGACCCCTTCACCACCTCCTACGCGGCCCGCGGCGAGGACCAGAAGGTCGCCGTCACGGCCCGCAAGGCGCTGAAGGACAAGGAACTCCAGTACAGGATTAATGGGGGCCGCACCCACGACGAGGACCTCGAGGCCTGGAAGGGCGGTGAGGTCTACGGCGGCGAGGACAACAACTGGTTCGACGAATACCGCGCCGAGGTCGAGGGCGCCAAGCCCGGCGACAAGGTCGAGGTCTGGTTCACCGGCCGCGACCGCGGCAAGCAGGTCTCCAGCGAGCACTTCACCTACACGGTGGCCCAGCGCCCCCGCGCCGACGTGCTGGTGATCGCCGAGGAGGGCGCCCCGGCGCAGCACGCGCAGGCCTACGTCGACGCCCTGCGCGCCAACGGCAAGAGCGCGGCGGTCTGGGACGTGGCCGTCCAGGGCGCCCCGCACCACCTCGGAGCCCTCTCCCACTTCCGTACGGCCGTCCACTACACCGGGGCCAAGTCCCCGGGCGGCGACACCCAGCTGGCCGTGCGCGACTTCCTCAACGAGGGCGGCAAGCTGATCGAGGCCGGCGAGCTGGCGGGCGGCAACGCCCAGGTCGGCCGCGCCGTGACCAACGACTTCAGCCAGTACTTCCTCGGCGCCTACGGCCGCGCGGGGGTCACCGGCCCCACCGGCTTCACCGGAGCGGGCTCCCTGACCGGGGCCAAGGGCGCCCTCGGCGACGCCACGGGCAACCCGCTCGACCGCCCGGGCTCCTACACGGTCACCTCCGACACCCTGCCCGCGGCGCAGTTCCCGCAGTTCAAGAGCGCGCAGTCGGGCCAGTACGCCGGAGTCGTGAACCCGTACGCCCCGTACGCCGGCGCGTCGATGGCCTCGGCCACGCACGCGGACGACGACTGGAAGCGCCTCACCCGCACCATCGACCTCACCGGGGTCACCGCGGCCGACCAGCCGAAGCTCAAGATGGCGCTGAACTGGAACACCGAGGAGGGCTACGACCACGCGGTCCTGGAGTCCCGTACCGCGGGCGGCGACGACTGGACCACGCTGCCCGAGGCGAGCGGCCTGACCACCACCACCGTTCCGGAGGAGTGCGGGGCCGGGTTCTTCATCAACGGCCACCCGTTCCTGCGCCGCTACCTCACCCTCGACGCCGGTGGCTGCACCCCGCAGGGCACCAGCGGCATGTGGAACTCCTTCACCGCCTCCTCCGGCGGCTGGAAGCAGGTCTCCTTCGACCTGAGCGCCTACGCGGGCAAGACCGTCGAGGTCTCCCTCGCCTACATCACCGACCCGGGCTCCGGCGGCCGCGGAGTCTTCGCGGACGAGGCCCGCGTGTCGATCGGCGGCGCCGACCAGCCGGCCGAGGGCTTCGAGTCCTCGTTCGGTGTCTGGACCGCCCAGGGCGCACCTGCCGGAAGCCCTGAAGTTCCGGGCGAATGGTCCCGGTCGGGCGAGCTGTTCAAGTCCTACGCCTCCGTCACTACGCGTGACACCGTGCTCCTGGGCTTCGGCCTGGAACACGTGCCGGCCGCGGCCGACCGCGCCGTACTCGTCGGTAAGGCGCTCCGCTCGCTGAACCACTGATCAGAGCCCCCGACCGGGCTCACCGTGAGTGACCGGGCACAAAGTCCCCGAGGTCCTGTAGTCGTCTTGGAGTGCGGGGCTTCGGGGCGTGTCACAGGACGGTCGATGTCACTCCGAAGCTCACGGAGAGGTAGTGTCGTAAGCGGTCGGGGACATCCCATACAGCTCGCTGGCGGACAGGCCGGCGCACCAACGAGGAGATCGGTTCGTGACGATCCGCGTAGGCATCAATGGTTTTGGCCGAATTGGCCGCAACTACTTCCGGGCGCTTCTGGAGCAGGGAGCGGACATCGAGATCGTCGGTGTCAACGACCTGACTGACAACGCAACCCTGGTTCACCTCCTCAAGTACGACACGATCCTGGGCCGTCTCAAGGCCGAGGTCAGCCACACCGACGACACCATCACCGTCGGCGGCAACACCTTCAAGACCTTCGCCGAGCGCGACCCCGCGAACCTCCCCTGGGGCGAGCTGGGCGCCGACATCGTCATCGAGTCGACCGGCATCTTCACGAAGAAGGCCGACGCCGCCAAGCACATCGCGGCCGGCGCGAAGAAGGTCCTCATCTCGGCTCCGGCCAAGGACGAGGACATCACGATCGTGATGGGCGTCAACCAGGAGAAGTACGACGCGGCCAACCACCACGTCATCTCCAACGCCTCCTGCACCACCAACTGCGTGGCGCCGATGGCCAAGGTCCTCCTGGAGAACTTCGGCATCGTCAAGGGCATGATGACGACGGTCCACGCGTACACGAACGACCAGCGCATCCTGGACTTCCCGCACTCGGACCTGCGCCGGGCGCGCGCGGCCGCCGAGAACATCATCCCGACCACCACGGGTGCCGCCAAGGCCACCGCGCTGGTCATCCCGGAGCTGGCGGGCAAGCTCGACGGCATCGCGATGCGCGTCCCGGTCCCCACCGGTTCCGTGACCGACCTCGTCATCGAGCTCGAGCGCGAAGTCACCAAGGACGAGGTCAACTCGGCCTTCCAGAAGGCCTCTCAGGGCCAGCTCAAGGGCATCCTGGACTACACCGAGGACGCGATCGTCTCTTCCGACATCGTGAACTGGCCGTACTCCTGCACCTTCGACTCCTCCCTGACGATGGTCCAGGGCAAGAGCGTCAAGGTCATCGGCTGGTACGACAACGAGTGGGGCTACTCCAACCGCCTCGTCGACCTGACCGTGTTCGTCGGCGGTCAGCTCTAAGCACCAAGGCAAGGCACCACGATGTGAGCACCGGGGCTCGGGCAGCGCGATGAAGCGCTGTGCGGGCCCTGTTGCTTGCCTCGTACCCCTCTCGCCCCGCACGGGTAGAGTCCTGGGCTGGGAAAAGGAGTAGAAAACAGCATGAAGACGATCGACGAACTTCTCACCGAGGGCGTTTCCGGCAAGCGGGTCTTCGTCCGCGCCGACCTCAACGTGCCGCTCTCCAACGGTGAGATCACCGACGACGGCCGCATCCGCGCCGTGCAGCCGACCATCGCGAAGCTCGCCGAGGCCGGCGCCCGCGTGATCGTGGCCTCGCACCTGGGCCGCCCCAAGGGCGCCCCGGACCCGGCCTTCTCGCTGGCGCCCGCCGCCGCCCGCCTCGGCGAGCTGCTCGGTACGGACGTCGCGTTCGCCACCGACACCGTCGGCGCCTCCGCCAAGGAGACGGTCGCGGGCCTCGCCGACGGCCAGGTCGCCGTCATCGAGAACCTGCGCTTCAACGCCGGTGAGACCGCGAAGGACGACGCCGAGCGCGGCGCCTTCGCGGACCAGCTCGCCGAGCTGGCCGACGTCTACGTCGGCGACGGCTTCGGCGCTGTCCACCGCAAGCACGCCTCGGTCTTCGACCTCCCCGCGCGCCTCCCGCACGCGGCCGGTTACCTCATCGCCACCGAGGTCGGCGTCCTGAAGAAGCTGACCGCCGAGGTCAAGCGCCCGTACGTGGTCATCCTCGGCGGCGCCAAGGTCTCCGACAAGCTCGCCGTCATCGACGAGCTGCTGGGCAAGGCCGACCGCCTGCTCATCGGCGGCGGCATGGCGTACACCTTCCTCTACGCCAAGGGCTACGAGGTCGGCATCTCCCTGCTCCAGAAGGACCAGGTGGACGTCGTCAAGGAGTACATGGAGCGCGCCGAGAAGAACGGTGTCGAGCTGGTCCTCCCCGTCGACATCCTCGCCTCCAAGGACTTCCCGGACCTGAAGACCAAGGCCCCGGCGGACTTCATCACCGTCGACGCGGACAAGATCCCCGCCGACCAGGAGGGTCTGGACATCGGTCCCAGGACCCGCGAGCTGTACGCCTCGAAGATCGCCGACGCCGAGACCGTCTTCTGGAACGGCCCCGTGGGCGTCTTCGAGCACCCCGACTACGCCGGCGGCACCCGCGCCATCGCGCAGGCCCTCGTCGACAGCGACGCCTTCACCGTCGTCGGCGGTGGCGACTCGGCCGCCGCCGTGCGCACGCTCGGCTTCGACGAGAACGCTTTCGGCCACATTTCGACCGGTGGCGGCGCCTCCCTCGAGTACCTCGAGGGCAAGACGCTCCCCGGCCTCGCCGCTCTGGAGGTCTGAACCCTGATGACTGAGAACACCGCCGGCCGTACCCCGCTGATGGCGGGCAACTGGAAGATGAACCTCAACCACCTCGAGGCCATCGCCCACGTCCAGAAGCTCGCCTTCGCCCTGGCCGACAAGGACTACGACTTCGTCGAGGTCGCGGTCCTGCCGCCCTTCGTCGACCTCCGCTCGGTCCAGACCCTGGTCGACGGCGACAAGCTGAAGATCAAGTACGGCGCCCAGGACATCTCGGCGCACGACTCCGGTGCCTACACCGGCGAGATCTCCGGACCGATGCTCTCGAAGCTGAAGTGCACGTTCGTGGCCGTCGGCCACAGCGAGCGCCGCCAGTACCACGGCGAGAGCGACGAGATCTGCAACGCCAAGGTCAAGGCCGCCTACAAGCACGGGATCACCCCGATCCTGTGCGTCGGCGAGGGCCTCGACATCCGCAAGGCCGGCCAGCAGGTCCAGTACACGCTGAACCAGCTCGACGGCGGCCTCAAGGACATCCCGGCCGAGCAGGTCGAGTCCATCGTGATCGCGTACGAGCCCGTCTGGGCGATCGGGACCGGCGAGGTCGCCACCCCCGAGGACGCGCAGGAGGTCTGCGGTGCCATCCGCGGCCGTCTCGCGGAGCTGTACTCGCAGGAGCTGGCCGACAAGGTCCGCATCCAGTACGGCGGCTCGGTCAAGTCCGGCAACATCGCCGCGATCATGGCCCAGCCCGACGTCGACGGCGCCCTGATCGGCGGCGCGGCGCTGGACGCGGACGAGTTCGTGAAGATCGTCCGGTTCCGCGACCAGTGACGTTCATCGTGAGTATGCGGTAGGGCGGATCCGTCGTACCCTTGCGGGGGCCAGAGGCTGAACCAGCCGCTGGCCCCCGTGCTCGTTATCGGCAATACGGGAAAGCCGGAAAGCCAGTAAGCCCAGAAAGTAGGAATCAGCCGTGATTTTGGGGTTCGAGATCGCCTTGGTCGTCTTCAGCGCCCTGCTGATGCTGCTCGTGCTGATGCACAAGGGCAAGGGCGGCGGTCTTTCCGACATGTTCGGCGGCGGTATGCAGTCGTCGGTCGGCGGCTCCTCGGTCGCGGAGCGCAACCTCGACCGCATCACCGTCGTGGTCGGTCTGCTCTGGTTCGCCTGCATCGTCGCGCTCGGTCTGCTCATGAAGACCAGCAGCTGAACCGTTCTGGCCATTCCGGCCGTCCGGTCGGCTCCCCCCGGCCTATCATGAGGTCCGGCGTTCTTGTCTGGAATGGGTAACTCCATTCCTGGACGGGCGCCCGCCTTACGTAGACTTGGGCGCCCGCGACGGAATCCACTCACGTTTCGCGGCACCATCACGCAGGGAGTTACGACCGTGGCAAGTGGCAACGCGATCCGTGGTAGTCGGGTCGGAGCGGGGCCGATGGGTGAGGCCGAGCGCGGCGAGTCCGCGCCCCGCCTGCGCATCTCCTTCTGGTGCTCGAACGGGCACGAGACGCAGCCGAGCTTCGCCAGCGACGCGCAGGTGCCGGATACCTGGGACTGCCCGCGCTGCGGGTTCCCGGCCGGCCAGGACCGGGACAACCCGCCCGCGCCGCCGCGCACCGAGCCGTACAAGACGCACCTGGCGTACGTGCGGGAGCGGCGGACGGACGCCGACGGCGAGGCGATCCTCGCCGAGGCGCTCGCCAAACTGCGCGGCGAGATCTGACGCGTCCCACCGAACGACCGACGTGGCATCAGGCCCGGCCCGCAGGAGTCTTCTCTCCTGCGGGCCGGGCCGCTTTGTGTCGGTTGTGCCGCTTCCCATCCCTTAGGTTGGAACCGGCGGGGCACGACAGGACAGGAAGTGGGTTGATGTCCGAGATGAACGCAGACAGCCGTACGAGGCTCAACCGGACGGCCGAGTGGCACGCACTCGGCAAGCACCGGGACGAGTTGGGGCAGACGCATCTGCGGGAGCTGTTCGAGGCGAATCCGGGCCGGGGCACCGGCTACACCCTGCGGGTCGCAGACCTGCACATCGACTACTCGAAGCACCTCGTGACCGACGAGACGCTGACACTGCTGCGCGAACTGGCCGCGGCGACCGGCGTGGCCGGGCTGCGCGAGGCCATGTTCCGCGGCGAGAAGATCAACACGACCGAGGACAGGGCGGTCCTGCACACCGCGCTCCGCGCACCGGCCGACGCCGTCGTCGAGGTGGACGGGGAGAACGTCGTACCCGGCGTCCACGCGGTCCTCGACAAGATGGCCGCCTTCGCCCGCCGCATCCGGTCGGGGGAGTGGACCGGCTCCACCGGCAAGCGCATCAAGAACGTCGTCAACATCGGCATCGGCGGCTCCGACCTGGGACCGGCGATGGCGTACGAGGCGCTGCGCGCCTTCTCCGACCGGGGCCTGACCCTGCGCTTCGTGTCCAACGTGGACGGCGCCGACCTGCACGAGGCCGTGCGGGACCTGGACCCCCACGAGACGCTCTTCATCATCGCGTCGAAGACCTTCACGACGATCGAGACCATCACCAACGCCACCTCGGCGCGCGCATGGCTGCTCGCGGGCGTCGGCGGCGACCAGGCGGCCGTGGCACGGCACTTCGTGGCGCTCTCCACCAACGAGGAGAAGGTCTCCGAGTTCGGCATCGACACGGCCAACATGTTCGAGTTCTGGGACTGGGTCGGCGGGCGGTACTCCTTCGACTCCGCGATCGGGCTGTCCCTGATGATCGCGATCGGCCCGGAGGCGTTCCGGGAACTGCTCGGCGGATTCCACACCATGGACGAGCACTTCCGCACGGCGCCCGCCGAGGAGAACGCCCCGCTGCTGCTGGGCCTGTTGGGGATCTGGTACGGGGCGTTCTTCGACGCCCAGTCGCACGCGGTGCTCCCGTACAGCCACTACCTCTCCCGGTTCACCGCGTACTTGCAGCAGTTGGACATGGAGTCCAACGGCAAGTCGGTGGACCGCGAGGGCAACCCGGTGGACTGGCAGACCGGACCGGTGGTGTGGGGCACGCCCGGCACCAACGGCCAGCACGCCTACTACCAGTTGATCCACCAGGGCACCCGGGTGATCCCGGCGGACTTCATCGGCTTCGCGCGGCCGGTGGACGAACTCTCGCCGGCGCTGGCGGCCCAGCACGACCTGCTGATGGCCAACTTCTTCGCGCAGACGCAGGCACTGGCCTTCGGCAAGACGGCGGACGAGGTCCGGGGGGAGGGCGTCGCCGAACCGCTGGTCCCGCACAAGACCTTCGCGGGCAACCACCCGACGACCACGATCCTGGCGACCGAGCTGACCCCGGCCGTACTGGGCCAGTTGATCGCGCTCTACGAGCACAAGGTGTTCGTCCAGGGCGCGGTGTGGAACATCGACTCCTTCGACCAGTGGGGCGTGGAGCTCGGGAAGGTGCTGGCCAGGCGGGTCGAGCCGGCGCTCACCGAAGGCGCGGAGGTACCCGGCCTGGACGCGTCGACGCGCGCGCTGGTGGCCACGTACCGCTCGCTGCGCGGCCGCTGACCCGGTCACACCTGACGTGAAAGTGCCCGCTCTCCGTGGGGAGGGCGGGCACTTTCGCGTCGTACGGGGTCAGGCGGAGGCCGGGGGGTACATGGCCGGCGGGAGCTTCGCGGCCGCAGCGCGGTCGAGGAGCCACAGGGTGCGGGAGCGGCCGAACGCGGCGGCCGCCGGCGCCTGGACCTCGCCCGCTCCGCCCAGCGCGATCGCCACCGCTCCGGCCTTGTCCTCGCCGGCCGCCAGGAGCCAGACCTCGCGGGCCGCCCGGATCGCCGGGAGGGTGAGCGAGATGCGGGTCGGCGGCGGCTTGGGCGCGCCGTGGACGCCGACGACCGTGCGCTCGGTCTCGCGGGACGCGGGGTGTTCCGGGAACAGCGAGGCCACGTGCGTGTCGGGGCCCACGCCCAGCATCAGGACGTCGAAGCGGGGGACCGGGCCGTGGTCCTCGGGGCCGGAGGCCTTCTGGAGCTCCGCCGCGTAGGAGGCGGCCGCCGCGTCCACGTCGAGCCCGTACGGGCCGTCGGAGGCGGGCATGGCGTGGACCCGCGCGGGGTCCACCGGGACGGAGTCCAGCAGGGCCTCACGGGCCTGGACGTGGTTGCGCTCGGGGTCGTCGGCGGGCACGTAGCGCTCGTCGCCCCACCACAGGTCGATCCGGGACCAGTCGATGGCGTCCCGGGCCGGGGCCGCGGCCAGCGCGGCGAGCAGGCCGTTGCCGTTGCGGCCGCCGGTGAGGACCACGGACGCGGTGCCGCGGGCGGCCTGTGCGTCCACGATCTTCGTGATGAGCCGGGCGGCCGCGGCCTGGGCCATCAGCTCCTTGTCCCGGTGGACGACCACCTGGGGAGTCGTCATACCCATGTGCTGCCGCCTTGTCGGTAGTTCTGAGTTCGGGTGCGGGTCCGGTTGCCGCTGCGCGGAGCCTTCCCCCACCCCGCCCCTTCCCGAAACCGGGGCTCCGCCCCGGACCCCGTACGTGCGCTGCGCGCACGCGCCCTCAAACGCCGGGCGGGCTGGAAAATCCAGCCCCGCCGGCGTTTGAGGCGCGGGTCCGGGCGGAGCCCGGGGAACGGTCGAAGGGCGGGTAGGGGACAGCTCCGCGCAGCGGGGCCGTTACTTCGCCGCGGCCTTCTTGGCCGGCTTCGCCGGAGCGGGCTTCGCCGCCGGGGCCTCCGCCTTGGCCTCCGCCTTGGCGGGAGCCGGCTTCGCGGGCCCGGCCGTGGGGGACAGACGGGACACGCCGAATTTCAGCGAGGCCTCGTAGGTGTTGTCCGGGTCCAGGCGGCGGAGTTCCTCCGCCAGGAGCTCGGCCGTGTCGCGGCGCTTCAGCGCCACCGCACGGTCGGGCTGCCCCGGCATGCACAGCGTGGCCAGTGCCCCGTCCGCCCGGTCCAGGACGATCTCGCCGTCCTTGGTCTCCAGGCGCACCGCGGTGAGCCCGGGGCCCGCCGAGGAGGTGCGCTTGACGGGGACCCCCAGCCGGTCCGCGAGCCACATCGCCAGCAGCTCGCAGCTCGGGTTGTCGTCCTCGCCCTCGACCGTCGCCGAGGACACCGAGTGGACCTGCTGGTCGAGCGCCGCCGCCAGCATGGAGCGCCACGGGGTGATCCGGGTCCAGGACAGGTCCGTGTCCCCGGGCGCGTACGCCGCCGCCCGGCTGCCGAGCGCCTCGATCGGGTCCTCGGCGGAGTACGTGTCCGTGATCCGGCGCTGGCCGAGCGCCCCCAGGGGGTCGCCCGCCAGGTCCTGCGGAGCACCCTCCGGCCACCAGACGACGACGGGCGCGTCCGGGAGGAGGAGCGGGAGAACCACCGACTGGGCGTGGTCGACCAGTTCGCCGTGCAGGCGCAGGACAACCGTTTCGCCGGTGCCGGAGTCCGTCCCCACGCGGACTTCCGCGTCGAGACGGGCATCGCGGCGACTGCGTGGCGAGCGGCTGACCCGCTTGATGACCACGACGATCCGCGAAGGGTGTTCGCGGGAGGCGTCGTTCGCCGACTTGAGCGCGTCGTACGCGTTCTCCTCGTCGGTCACGATCACCAGCGTGAGCACCATCCCGATGGCAGGCGTGCCGATGTCCCGGCGCGCCTGCACCAACGAGGCGTTGATCTTGCTGGAGTTGGTCTCCGTGAGATCGATCTTCATGGCCGGCGCCAGCTCCGTCCGTCTCGTGCGAGCATCTCGTCCGCCTCGACCGGTCCCCAGGTGCCCGACGGGTACTGCGCGGGCTTGCCGTGCGTGTCCCAGTACCGCTCGATCGGGTCGAGGATGTTCCAGGACAGCTCGACCTCCTGGTGGCGCGGGAACAGGTTCGCGTCACCCAGCAGCACGTCGAGGATCAGCCGCTCGTAGGCCTCGGGGCTCGACTCCGTGAAGGACTCGCCGTAGGCGAAGTCCATCGTCACGTCCCGGACCTCCATGGAGGTGCCCGGAACCTTGGAGCCGAAGCGCACCGTCACGCCCTCGTCCGGCTGGACCCGGATGACCAGGGCGTTCTGCCCCAGCTCCTCGGTCGCGCCCGATTCGAACGGCAGGTACGGGGCCCGCTTGAAGACGACCGCGATCTCGGTCACCCGGCGGCCCAGGCGCTTGCCCGTCCGCAGGTAGAACGGGACGCCCGCCCAGCGGCGGTTATTGATCTCCAGGCGGATGGCCGCGTAGGTGTCGGTCTTCGACTTGGGGTCGATGCCGTCCTCTTCGAGGTACCCGACGACCTTCTCGCCGCCCTGCCACGCAGCCGAGTACTGGCCGCGCACGGTGTGCTTGCCCAGGTCCTCGGGCAGCTCCACGGCGGTCAGCACCTTGAGCTTCTCGGCCACCAGCGCCTTGGGGTGGAAGGAGCCGGGCTCCTCCATCGCCGTGAGCGCCAGCAGCTGGAGCAGGTGGTTCTGGATGACGTCGCGGGCCGCGCCGATGCCGTCGTAGTAGCCGGCCCGGCCGCCGATGCCGATGTCCTCGGCCATGGTGATCTGCACGTGGTCGACGTACGACCGGTTCCAGATCGGCTCGAACATCGTGTTGGCGAAGCGGAGCGCCAGGATGTTCTGGACGGTCTCCTTGCCCAGGTAGTGGTCGATCCTGAAGACCTCGTTGGGCGGGAAGACGTCGTGCACGAGCTGGTTGAGCTCCTGTGCACTGGTCAGGTCGTGCCCGAACGGCTTCTCGATGACCGCGCGCCGCCAGGAGCCTTCCTTCTGCGCCAGCCCGTGCTTCTTGAGCTGGGCGACGACCTTGGGGAAGAACTTCGGCGGGACCGACAGGTAGAAGGCGAAGTTGCCGCCCGTGCCCTGCGCCTTGTCCAGCTCCTCGATCGTCGACTTCAGCGTCTCGAACGCCTGGTCGTCGTCGAAGTCGCCCTGGACGAAGCGGCAGCCCTGGACGAGCTGCTGCCAGACCTCTTCGCGGAAGGGGGTGCGCGCGTGCTGCTTGACCGCGTCGTGAACCTCCTGCGCGAAGTCCTCGTCCTGCCACTCGCGCCGGGCGAAGCCGATCAGGGAGAAGCCCGGCGGGAGCAGGCCGCGGTTGGCGAGGTCGTAGACGGCAGGCATCAGCTTCTTGCGCGACAGGTCACCCGTAACGCCGAAAATGACCAGGCCGGACGGCCCCGCGATGCGCGGGAGCCGCCGGTCCTGTGCGTCACGAAGCGGGTTCGCTCCGTTTACAGACAAAGTGTTCAGGCCTCCGTGGGGGCGAGGCGCTCAAGCTCCGCCTCGGTCGACTTCAGCAGGTCGTTCCAGGACACCGCGAACTTCTCGACGCCCTCTTCCTCGAGCAGCTGCACCACATCGTCGTACGAAATGCCCAGCTTCGCGACCGCGGCGAGCTCGGCGCGCGCCTGCTCGTACGTGCCGCGGATGGTGTCGCCCTCGACCACGCCGTGGTCGGCGGTGGCCTCGAGGGTGCCCTCGGGCATGGTGTTCACGGTGCCGGGGGCGACCAGGTCCACCACGTAGAGGGTGTCCTTGTAGGCCGGGTCCTTGACGCCGGTCGAGGCCCAGAGCGGACGCTGCTTGTTGGCGTGCGCCTTGTCCAGGGCGGCCCAGCGCTCGGTGGAGAAGACCTCTTCGTAGGCCTCGTAGGCCAGACGGGCGTTCGCGAGCGCCGCCTTGCCCTTGAGGGCCTTGGCCTCGTCGGTGCCGACGGCATCCAGGCGCTTGTCGATCTCGGAGTCCACGCGGGACACGAAGAAGGAGGCGACCGAGTGGATCTTGGAGAGGTCCAGGCCCGCGGCCTTCGCCTTCTCCAGGCCCGCCAGGTACGCGTCCATGACCTCGCGGTAACGCTCCAGCGAGAAGATCAGCGTGACGTTGACGCTGATGCCCTTGCCGATGACCTCGGTGATCGCCGGCAGGCCGGCCTTGGTCGCCGGGATCTTGATGAGCGTGTTCGGACGGTCCACCAGCCACGCGAGCTGCTTGGCCTCGGCGATGGTCGCCGCGGTGTTGTGGGCCAGGCGCGGGTCGACCTCGATCGAGACCCGGCCGTCCTGGCCCTCGGTCGAGTCGTAGACCGGGCGCAGGATGTCGGCGGCGTCGCGGACGTCCGCCGTGGTGATCATGCGGATCGCCTCTTCGACGGTGACCTTGCGGGCGGCCAGGTCGGCGAGCTGCTGCCCGTACCCCTCGCCGCCGCTGATCGCCTTCTGGAAGATCGCCGGGTTGGTGGTGACACCGACCACGTGCTGCTGGTCGATGAGCTCGGCCAGGTTGCCGGACGTGATCCGCTTGCGGGACAGATCGTCCAGCCAGATCGCCACGCCCTCGTCGGAAAGGCGCTTCAGTGCGTCTGTCATGGGAATTGCATCTCCTACTGGTCTGGGTGCGGGAGTCAGCGCGCGGCGGCGGCGAGCGACTCGCGTGCGGCGGCGGTCACGGCTTCGGCGGTCAGGCCGAACTCGCGGTACAGCACGGCGCCGTCGGCCGAGGCACCGAAGTGCTCCAGCGAGACGATCCGGCCCGCGTCGCCGACGTAGCGGTGCCAGGTCAGACCGATGCCGGCCTCGACCGCGACACGCGCCTTGACCGAAGGCGGCAGGACGCTGTCCTTGTACTCCTGGGACTGCTCCTCGAACCACTCGACGGACGGCATGGAGACGACCCGCGCCGGGACGCCCTCGGCCTGCAGCGCCTCGCGCGCGGCGACGGCGAGCTGGACCTCGGAACCGGTGCCGATGAGGACGACCTGAGCGGCTGCGCTCTGCCCATCGGGGCCCGTGGCCTCGAAGAGCACGTACCCGCCCTTGGCGGCGTCCTCATTGCGCTCGTAGGTCGGCACGCCCTGGCGGGTCAGCGCCAGACCGTGCGGGGCGCCCTTGCCGAAGACCTTGGTGTGGCGCTTCAGGATCTCGCGCCAGGCGACGGCGGTCTCGTTCGCGTCGGCCGGACGGACCACGTTCAGGCCCGGGATGGCGCGCAGCGCGGCGACATGCTCCACCGGCTGGTGGGTCGGGCCGTCCTCGCCGAGGCCGATGGAGTCGTGCGTCCACACGTAGGTGACCGGCACGTGCATCAGGGCGGAGAGGCGCACGGCGTTGCGCATGTAGTCGGAGAACACCAGGAAGGTGCCGCCGTAGATGCGGGTGTGGCCGTGCAGGGCGATGCCGTTCATGGCCGCGGCCATGGCGTGCTCGCGGATGCCGAAGTGGATGGTGCGGCCGTACGGGTCGGCCTCCGGCAGCGGGTTGCCCACCGGCAGGAACGAGGAGTTCTTGTCGATGGTGGTGTTGTTGGAGCCGGCGAGGTCGGCCGAGCCGCCCCACAGCTCCGGGATGACCGCGCCGAGCGCTGCGAGGACCTTGCCCGAGGCGGCGCGGGTGGCGACGCCCTTGCCGGCCTCGAAGACGGGGAGCTTGTCCTCCCAGCCCGCGGGCAGCTCATTGGCGTTGATGCGGTCGAACTCGGCGGCGCGCTCCGCGTTCGCGGTGCGCCAGGCGGAGAACTCCTTCTCCCAGGCGGCGCGGGCCTCGCGGCCCCGGTCGCCGAGGGAGCGGGTGTGCGTGATGACCTCGTCGGAGACTTCGAAGGTCTGCTCCGGGTCGAAGCCGAGCACGCGCTTGGTGGCGGCGACCTCGTCGTTGCCGAGGGCCGAGCCGTGCGAGGCCTCGGTGCCCTGGGCGTGCGGGGCCGGCCAGGCGATGATCGAGCGGGCCGCGATGAAGGAGGGGCGCTCCGTCTCGGCCTTGGCGGCCTGGAGGGCCGTGAACAGCGCCTTCGGGTCGAGGTCGCCGTTCTCCTGCTGCGCGACGCGCTGGACGTGCCAGCCGTACGCCTCGTAGCGCTTCAGGGTGTCCTCGGAGACGGCCGTCTCCGTGTCGCCCTCGATGGAGATGTGGTTGTCGTCCCACAGGAGCACGAGGTTGCCGAGCTTCTGGTGGCCGGCCAGCGCGGACGCCTCGTGGGAGATGCCCTCCTGGAGGCAGCCGTCGCCCGCGATCGCGTAGATCATGTGGTCGAACGGGGAGGCGCCCGCGGGAGCCTCGGGGTCGAACAGGCCGCGCTCGTAGCGGGCGGCCATGGCCATGCCCACCGCGTTGGCGATGCCCTGGCCCAGCGGGCCGGTGGTGGTCTCGACGCCCGCGGTATGGCCGTACTCCGGGTGGCCCGGGGTCTTCGAACCCCAGGTGCGGAAGGCCTTCAGGTCGTCCAGCTCGAGCCCGAACCCGCCGAGGTACAGCTGGGTGTAGAGGGTCAGCGAAGAGTGACCCGCCGAGAGCACGAAACGGTCGCGGCCGACCCACTCCGGGTCCGCCGGGTCGTGCCGCATCACCTTCTGGAAGAGGGTGTACGCGGCGGGGGCCAGGCTCATCGCCGTGCCGGGGTGGCCGTTACCGACCTTCTGGACCGCGTCGGCGGCCAGGATCCGGGCGGTGTCGACAGCACGCTGGTCCAGTTCGGTCCAGTCGAGCTCTGTGGTCGTCGGCTTGGTGCTCACCGTGGGTCAGGGCTCCTCTCCACATGTCTGGTTCCCGGTGACGAACGGTGCACCGGCGCGATTCCGAGCCTACCCCCGCCACAGCGTGCAGCTATTCGAGCACCCGCGGTCCACGCGTGACGTCTCAGCGCCGATCGGACCAACACGGGGTGACCCCCGCGCGGGACGAGCCAATGGCTACGTCTAGAGTGGCGTGGTACGCGCAAGCCTTTACGGGACCTTCATGTTTAAAAGGGTTCACGTCGGAGCTTGCTGGATTCTCTGTCAGGGGTGTGCGTGACGGCCGTCGAATCCCGTCCAGCGGGGGTGCTCGGGACGAGCCCCGGTCACCGGCCGTTCGGGGCCCGGGCCATGGCTTTCGTGGCACTGACCAAGCCGCGGATCATCGAGCTTCTGCTCATCACGACCGTGCCGGTGATGTTCCTCGCCGAGCAGGGCGTGCCCTCGCTGTGGCTGGTCCTCGCCACCTGCTTCGGCGGTTACCTGTCCGCGGGCGGCGCCAACGCGCTGAACATGTACATCGACCGCGACATCGACGCGCTGATGGACCGGACGTCGGGGCGCCCGCTGGTGACCGGCATGGTCAGCCCGCGCGAGTGCCTGGTCTTCGGCATCACCCTCGGGATCGTGTCCACCCTGTTCTTCGGGCTGCTGATCAACTGGCTCTCGGCCGCGCTCGCGCTCGGCGCGCTCCTCTTCTATGTCGTCGTCTACACGATGCTGTTGAAGCGGCGCACCTCGCAGAACATCGTCTGGGGCGGCATCGCGGGCTGCATGCCGGTGCTCATCGGCTGGTCGGCCGTGAAGAACGAGGTCTCCTGGGCCGCGGTCATCCTCTTCCTCGTCATCTTCTTCTGGACGCCGCCGCACTACTGGCCGCTGTCGATGAAGGTGAAGGACGACTACGCGCGGGTCGGCGTGCCGATGCTGCCGGTCGTGGCGGGCAACAGGGCCGTGGCCAAGCAGATCGTCCTCTACAGCTGGGTGATGGTGGCGGTCTCGCTGCTGCTGACCCCGCTGGGGTACACCGGCTGGTTCTACACCTCGGTCGCCCTGGTGGCCGGCGGCTGGTGGCTGTGGGAGGCGCACGGGCTCAACGCGCGCGCCAAGTCGGGCGTGACGGGCGCGAAGCTCAAGGAGATGCGGCTGTTCCACTGGTCGATCACCTATGTGTCGCTCCTCTTCGTCGCCGTCGCGGTGGATCCCTTCCTCCGCTGAGCTTTCCCCCGCTGACGCTTCCCGCGTCCGTGCTTCCTTCGGTGCTTCCCTCCTTCATTACCCGCCGGTAGCATGCTGCCCATGGCAGATACCGAGGAGACCGCCACCACGGCGGACAAGAAGCAGGACCGCACGGCCGCGAAGCTGGCCAAGCAGATCGGCGCGTTCGCCAAGCAGCACGGCGGCGCCGAGGGCCACCTCGCGCACATCGGCCAGGCGGGCACCCGGATCGTCCTCGTCGGCACCGACGGAGGCTGGGGCGACCTGGTGGCCCCGGCGTACGACACCGCGCGGCTCGCGGCCGAGAAGGCCGGGCTGACCCTCCACGAGGAGTTCGACGGAGAGTTCGCCGCGCGGGTGCGGACGGGCCCGTACGAGTGGTCCCGGATGGCAGGCATCCAGCTCGGCGGACCCGCGAATCCCGCGGCCTGATCCGGTTGATCTTGGCTTGATCATTGGCCTGATCGTTTCCGCGTCACCCGCTCGGTCAACAGCGCGAGCAACACCTCACACCCCGCTCACCCGTTAGGACGTGTGGAAGCCCCTTCCTCACGTCCGCAACGGGATGCCCGGATGATCGAAACGCCGCCCCTGGTGGACCAGTACTGCCAGGGAGTGCTCCGCACGGAGCTCGGCCTCGCCACCTTCGAGGCCCAGCTCGTCCCCTCGGCCGGCCCGCCCGCCGCCGGCACCACCTTCTTCGACACCCAGACCGGCTTCGCGGTGCGCCGCTGGTGCCCGCCGCTGCTCGGGCTCGAACCGCACTGCGCCCCCGCCCGCTACCTCGCCAGGCGGCGCGAGCTGGGCGCCGCCGAGTCGGCCCGCCGACTGCTGCGCGGCTGCGGGGTCGGCGCCCGGCTCGTCGACACCGGGGTGCCCGGGGACCTCACCGGGCCCAAGGAACTGGCCCTGGCCGGCGAGGCGGAGGCCCACGAGCTGGTGCGGCCCGAGCTGCTGGCCGAGCAGGCGGCGGACACCTCCGGGACCGTGGAGGCCTTCCTGGCCAACCTCGCGGGGGCGGTCCACCACGCCGCCGGAGGGGCCGTGGCCTTCACCTGCGGGGCCGGGGCCGGGGCCGGGGCGGGGAGTACGGCCCGGGCCTGGGGGGACGCCCTTGAAGCCGCGCCCGAGCCGCCCGGTCCGGGCGAGGTGCGGGGCGCGGCCGGGCGCTGGCTGGCCGCGCGGGCCAAGGGCGGGGCCGTACGGGATCCCGTACTCATGCGGCACCTGGCGTGGAGCGCGGTGTCCGCCGGGCTGCCGCTCCAGCTGCACACGGGCGGGGAGTGGGGGGATCCGGAGCGGCTGACCGGGTTCCTGCGGGCGACCGAAGGCCCGGGGACGCGGCTGGTGCTGCTGGGCGGGTACCCCCACCACCGGCAGGCCGCGCGGCTGACCGCGGCCTTTCCGCACGTACACGCCGACCTCGGCGCGGCGCTGGGGTCCACGGGAGCGCGGGCGGCCGCCGTACTGGCGGAGTGCCTGGAGACGGCGCCGTTCGGAAAGCTGATGTTCTCCGGCGGGGGACGCCGACTGCCCGAACTGCACGCGGTGGGCGCGCTGGTCTTCCGGGAGGCGCTCGGCCGGGTGCTCGGCGGCTGGGTCGCGGACGGCTCCTGGTCCTGGCGGGACGCGGAGCGGGTGGCGGCGATGGTCGCGGCGGGCAACGCCCGCCGCGTCTACCGGCTGGACGAACGGGGCTGACGAGCGGGTCCGACGCGCGGATCAGGCCCCCGGAGGGAACACGCGTGGGTCAGACCGCAGCGAGCCGGGCGTCGTCCTGGGCCGGGAGCCCGGCCTGTTCGGACGGACGCTCGCGCAGGCTCAGCACCACTCGGACCGCCGAGATCCACACCACGCAGGAGCCGAGCATGTGGGCCGCCACGAGCGCCTCGGGGACATCGGTGAAGTACTGGACGTAGCCGATGGCGCCCTGGGAGAGCAGCACGATCAGCAGGTCGCGGGCGCGCGCCCGGGTGTCCACGGGGGCGTCGACCACGCGCAGCACCAGCCACATCGCGACGGCGAGCGCGCACACCACCCAGGCCGAGACCGCGTGGACGTGGGCGATGGCAGACCAGTCGAACGGCATCCGCTTGATCTCGCTGCTGTCCCCGGCGTGCGGGCCGGAACCGGTGACCACGGTGCCCGCAGCGATCAGTACTGCGGTGGCCGCGAGCAGCGCCCACGCGAGCTTGCGCACCGGAGCGGGCACGCGCGGCCGGGACGGGCCGTCACCCTCGCGGGTGCGCTGCCAGGTGATCGTCGTCACGGCGATCAGCGAGGTGGCGAGCAGGAAGTGCCCGGCCACGCTGTAGGGGTTGAGGCCGGTCAGGACGGTGATGCCGCCGAGGACCGCGTTGCCCATCACGATGGCGAACTGGAGCCAGCCGAGCCGGGTCAGCGAGCGGCGCCACGGCTTGGCGCAGCGGGCGGTGATGATCGCCCAGCCAACGGCCGCGCTGAGCACGTACGTCAGCATGCGGTTGCCGAACTCGATCACGCCGTGGAAGCCCTGTTCCTGGGTCACGATCAGGCTGTCGCCGGTGCACTTGGGCCAGGTGTCGCAGCCGAGACCGGATCCGGTCAGCCGCACCGCGCCGCCGGTGACGACGATGACGACGCTCATGAGCACCGCTGCGAACGCGGCCCGCCGGACGGTCCGGGGTGACGGAGTCCAGCGGCTGGCGAGATATGAGAGGGGGGTCAACACGGCCCTTATCGTACGCGGACACTTGTGCAAAGTTTCACGAGGGGGTGGCGGTCGCGCCGTCAGGGCCGATGACCAGCCGGAACCGGGCCCCGGCGGATTCGCCTTCCGCGTGCCACCACACACGGATCCGCCAATGCGCGCCCTCGCCCGGGTAGTCGGCCGAGGCCGCGAAGCCGCGTACCAATTCGGCCCCTACGTCCTCGGCTGTCCTATTCCTCACTTCCGCACCGCTGTGCCAGGGATGCGACTGTACGTTCCACAGTCCGTCGGAGCCGCGGACCTCGACGCGCCACACCGCGACCCAGGGCGTCACCTCCAGCATCGTGTGGACCTGGTCGGCCTCCAGGCCCAGCCGGGCGGCGATCTCCGCCTCGGGGACGCCCTGGACGCGCGCGGCCACCACGGCCTGGGGCAGCAGCCGTTCGGGCAGCAGCCCGCGGGAGCGCAGGCCGGCCAGGGAGGCGAAGGACAGGAAGCGCAGCCGCAGTTCGAGCTGGCGGCCGATGTGGTCCAGGGCCTCCTCGGCCTCCTGCGACTCCTCGGAGCCGGGATCGGCGAGCAGCAGCCGCCGGAAGGAGCCCTCCGCGTCGACGGCCCAGGCCACGGACTCCTCGGCCAGGCCCAGCTCCGCGAGCCGGTCGCCCAGGAACACCTTCGCCTGCGCGAGGCCCCGCTGATTGACCGGATCCTCCTGGTCCAGGGCCGCCCAGACCTCCACCGCGCCGTGCGTCAGGTCCCGGGCCCGCTCGCCGGCGGCCCGTTCCATGGCGCTCGGGCCGCTCTCGGATCCCGGGCCCAGCGGGTGCTTCGGCAGCCGCTCCCCGTCACTGAGGGGCCAGGCCAGCCAGACCCCCTGGTTGATCAGGCCCCGGGCGTACCAGCGGGCGTACTCGGCTGCGTGGCCGGCCGCCTGCTGCGAGAACCGCAGCCCCTCCTCGATGGCGGACAGGGCCCCGGCCCGGTCCCCGCCGGCGAACCGGCGGGCCGCCAGGTCGCCCAGGCGCAGACCCAGCCGGGCCGCGCACTCGGCGTCGGTGCGGGCCGGCTCGCGCAGGGCTCCGATCAGCTCGGCCAGCAGGGCGTCGGCCTCCGCGGGCTCCGCGTGCGCCGCGCCCGCCCGGATCCGTGCCCACTGCTCGTCCAGCCGCAGAACGGCCTCCCGCTGCGCCATGCCGCCCCCCGGCGTCTGTGGTGCGCTCCCCTGTGGAGGCGACCATCCTCCTGCCAGGGCAACGCTCGGGGGAAGGGATTCACTCCCAGCGGAAGAGCCGCCCGGCTGCGCCCAGACCGAGTACGGCCCAGACCGCCAGGATCGCCGCGTCGCCCCAGGGCAGCGCGGCCCCGTGCTGGAGCACCTCGCGCAGCCCGTCGGAGAGTGCGGAGATCGGGAGCAGGCCGAGGACGGACTGGACCGCGCCGGGGAACTTGTCCAGCGGCACGATCACCCCGCCGCCGACCAGGAGCAGCAGGAAGACCAGGTTGGCGGCGGCCAGTGTGGCCTCCGCCCTGAGGGTGCCGGCCATCAGCAGGCCCAGCCCGGAGAAGGCGGCGGTGCCGAGCAGGATCAGCACGGCGACGGACAGCGGGTTCCCCTGCGGGGACCAGCCCAGGGCGAAGGCGATCACCGTCAGCAGCGCGATCTGCAGCACCTCGGTGACCAGGACGGACAGCGTCTTGGCCGCCATCAGGGCCCAGCGCGGCAGCGGGGAGGCGCCGAGCCGCTTGAGGACCCCGTAGCGCCGGTCGAAGCCGGTGGCGATGGCCTGGCCGGTGAAGGCGGTGGACATCACGGCCAGCGCCAGAATGCCGGGGGCGAGGAAGTCCACGGACTTGCCCGTGCCCACGTCGATGATGTCGACGGCCGAGAACAGCACCAGCAGAAGCGCCGGGATGATCACGGTCAGCAGGAGCTGCTCGCCGTTGCGCAGCAGCATCCGGGTCTCCAGCGCGGTCTGCGCCAGGATCATGCGGGACACGGGCGCGGCCCCGGGGCGGGGGGTGAACGTACCGGCGCTCATGCGCGCAGCTCCTTGCCCGTGAGTTCCAGAAAGACGTCTTCGAGGGTGTGCCGCTCCACCGAGAGGCTGTCGGGCATCACCCCGTGCTGCGCGCACCAGGACGCGACGGTGGCCAGCAGCTGGGGGTCCACGTCGCCGGTGACCCGGTAGACGCCGGGGAGGAGCTCGGCGGCCTGGGTGCCGTCGGGCAGGGCCTTCAGCAGGGAGCCGACGTCGAGCGCGGGGCGGCCGGTGAAGCGCAGGGTGTTCTCGGCGCCGCCGCGGCACAGCGCGTCGGGGGTGCCGTGGGCGATGACCTTGCCGGCGTCGACGATGGCGACCTCGTCGGCGAGCTGCTCGGCCTCGTCCATGTGGTGCGTGGTGAGGACGACCGAGACTCCGTCGGCGCGCAGTTCCCGTACGAGTTCCCAGGTCGCGCGGCGGGCCTGCGGGTCGAGCCCGGCGGTCGGCTCGTCCAGGAAGACCAGCTCGGGACGGCCGACGACGGCCATGGCGAGGGCCAGGCGCTGCTGCTGGCCGCCGGAGAGCCGGCGGTAGGCGGTGCGGCCGCAGCCGCCGAGGCCGAGGCGTTCCACCAGGGTGGGGACGTCCAGGGGGTCGGCGTAGAGCTTGGCCATGTGGCGCAGCATCTCGACGGCCCGGGCGCCGGAGTAGACGCCGCCGGACTGGAGCATCACGCCGATGCGCGGGCGCAGGGACTCGGCCTGTGTCACGGGGTCGAGGCCGAGGACGCGGACGGATCCGGCGTCGGGGCGGCGGTAGCCCTCGCAGGTTTCCACAGTGGTCGTTTTGCCCGCGCCGTTGGGACCAAGGACTGCGGTGACCGAGGCCCTCCGGACGGTGAGGTCCAGGCCGTCCACCGCGGTTTTGGGGCCGTACCGCTTCACCAGTCCGCGGATTTCCACGGCGGGGTCGTTGCTCATGGGGGTTGAGTCTACGGAGCCGGGGAGGGGGTCCTAGGTCCCGGGGGTGAGGGGTTACCGGCCCGCACGTTGATGACCTTTTCGTGCGGACCAACCCTCGGCGCGGACCTAACGTCGAATGTTGAACCCTCCCGCTCGCGAACGAGGGGGATTCCTGGCTCACGCTGCTCGTTCGCTCAGCGAACGATCGAGTCTTCCGCGATCAGCACCAGCCGGGTTGGAACCAGCCCGGATGTATGAAGTTATGGAAGGAGTTGCCGTGCGGGCTTGGTTCTCGCTCCGCGATCCACGACCCTACCAGCCGTCGCTGATCCTCGAGGAGGTTTGGTGAACAGCATCGCTCAGAACGTCGAAGCCACCTCGGGGCAGGCCGAGCACAAGGCCCATGACCTCGGGCATCCGCCGCGCTACTTCGTGTCGGCGATGCTCGCCGGCGCCTACATCGCCATCGGCGAGGTGCTGCTCCTGGTCGCGATCTCGCCGTTCGTGGCCAAGGGCTCGCCGGCTGTGAAGCTGCTGGAGGGCGCGGTCTTCCCGATCGCCCTGACCATCGTGATGTTCGCCGGCGCCCAGCTCTTCACGAGCAATGTGATGGTCATGCTGGTCGGCGCCCTGTCGGGGCGGACCGGCCCCCGGGACCTGATCCTCTCCTGGACGCTCTCGCTGGCCGGGAACCTGGTCGGAGCCTTCGCCTTCGGGGCCATGGTGCACGCCTCGGGCGTGGCCTCCTCGCCCTCGGCGCGGTCCATGCTCACCGAGATGGTGCACGGGAAGATGGCGCTGAGCGGCGGACAGCTGTTCTGGCGCGCGGTGCTCTGCAACATGCTCGTCTGCCTGGCCATCTGGATGTTCACCCGGGCCCGCGGCGATGCCGCCAAGATTTTCGTCCTGTGGCTGCCCGTGGCTGTTTTTGTCGCCGTCGGATTCGAACACTGTGTAGCGAACATGGCTGTTTTCAGCCTCGCGATCCTGGATGGCTCAGCCGGGTTCGGTGATCTTTTCCGGAATCTGATGTTCACCGTGCCGGGGAACATCGTGGGCGGGGGATTGCTGGTGGGAGCCGTTTACTGGTTCACCGGAGGGGCTCTTCGTGAGGGCGGAGTGTCGACTTCCGAGTAACGCTCCGTGGATAAATAAGGTAACCCTTAGTGATGGAGGCCACCAGAGGTGGCCTCCATCACGGCTTGTCGGGGCCGGACTAATTACGCAACAATGGCGTTGTGAAATACGGCGAACGGATGAGCGAGGCCCACCAGGGCGAACTCGCGACCGGGGAGCGGTCAACCCGCAACCGGGTCGCGCGGTCGATCCTGGACCACGGTCCCTCCACCGTCGCCGACCTCGCGCAGCGCCTCGGCCTCACCCAGGCCGCCGTTCGCCGCCACCTCGACACGCTCGTCGCCGACGACGTCGTCGAACCCCGTGAGCAGCGTGTGTACGGTGCGCGGACCCGAGGTCGGCCCGCCAAGGTCTTCGCGCTGACCGACTGCGGCCGGGACGCCTTCGACCAGTCCTACGACTCGCTCGCCGCCGACGCCATGCGCTGGATCGCGCAGGCCGCCGGGGGCGGGGAGCAGGGCGAAGCGGCCGTGGCCGCCTTCGCGAAGGCCAGGCTGACGGCGCAGGCGGAGACCTACCGCGAAGCCGTGGAAGCGGCCGACCCGGCGCAGCGCACCGAGGCCCTTGCCAGGGCGTTGACCGGAGACGGGTACGCTGCTACGGCGAAGAGCGCTCCCGGTCCGCACAGCGGTGAACAGCTCTGCCAGCACCACTGCCCGGTCGCACACGTCGCCGAGCAGTTCCCGCAGCTCTGCGAGGCGGAGACCGAGGTCTTCTCCCGCCTGCTCGGGACGCACGTGCAGCGTCTCGCCACGATCGCCCACGGCGACGGGGTGTGCACGACGTTCATTCCGCGCAGCGGAAACGGCGCCGCTGGCACAGGCGCCACACAGACCGACACATCAGTATCTGCAAGTACGGCCGGGAGGAACCCCGCATGACCACGGAGACTGCTCACCCTGAGCTCGATGGCCTGGGCACCTACGAATACGGATGGGTCGACTCCGACGCGGCCGGTGCGGTCGCCAAGCGAGGCCTGTCCGAAGAGGTCGTCCGCGACATCTCGGCGAAGAAGTCCGAGCCGGAGTGGATGCTGAACCTCCGTCTCAAGGGCCTCAAGCTGTTCGGCAAGAAGCCCATGCCCAACTGGGGTTCCGACCTCTCGGGCATCGACTTCGACAACATCAAGTACTTCGTGCGTTCCACCGAGAAGCAGGCCGCTTCGTGGGAGGACCTGCCGGAGGACATCAAGAACACGTACGACAGGCTCGGCATCCCGGAGGCGGAGAAGCAGCGCCTCGTCGCCGGTGTCGCCGCCCAGTACGAGTCCGAGGTCGTCTACCACCAGATCCGTGAGGACCTGGAGGAGCAGGGCGTCATCTTCCTCGACACGGACACCGCGCTCAAGGAGCACCCGGAGCTCTTCCAGGAGTACTTCGGCACGGTCATCCCGGTCGGCGACAACAAGTTCGCCTCGCTGAACACCGCCGTGTGGTCGGGCGGCTCGTTCATCTACGTCCCCAAGGGCGTCAAGGTCGACATCCCGCTCCAGGCCTACTTCCGTATCAACACGGAGAACATGGGCCAGTTCGAGCGGACGCTGATCATCGTCGACGAGGACGCCTACGTCCACTACGTCGAGGGCTGCACCGCCCCGATCTACTCCTCGGACTCGCTGCACAGCGCCGTGGTCGAGATCATCGTCAAGAAGGGCGGCCGCTGCCGCTACACGACGATCCAGAACTGGTCGAACAACGTCTACAACCTGGTCACCAAGCGCGCCGTGGCGTACGAGGGCGCGACCATGGAGTGGATCGACGGCAACATCGGTTCCAAGGTCACCATGAAGTACCCGGCCGTCTACCTGATGGGCGAGCACGCCAAGGGCGAGACCCTCTCCATCGCCTTCGCGGGCGAGGGCCAGCACCAGGACGCCGGCTCCAAGATGGTCCACATGGCGCCGAACACCTCCTCCAACATCGTCTCGAAGTCGGTGGCCCGAGGCGGCGGCCGCACCTCGTACCGCGGCCTGGTCGAGATCGGCGAAGGCGCCCACGGCTCCAAGTCCAACGTGCTGTGCGACGCGCTCCTGGTCGACACCATCTCCCGCTCGGACACCTACCCCTACGTGGACGTCCGCGAGGACGACGTGTCCATGGGCCACGAGGCAACCGTCTCCAAGGTCTCCGACGACCAGCTCTTCTACCTGATGAGCCGCGGTCTGACGGAGTTCGAGGCCATGGCGATGATCGTGCGCGGCTTCGTCGAGCCGATCGCCCGTGAGCTGCCGATGGAGTACGCGCTGGAGCTGAACCGGCTGATCGAGCTGCAGATGGAAGGCTCGGTCGGTTAGTCCCGGCCCGCCCGACGTCCCGCAGCAGATTCTTTAAGGAAGAGAGCAACACGACAGCCATGGCTGAGGCTCAGAACATTCCGGCGGGCTCGACCACCGCCGGCGCGATCGCGGTGGCCGCCGAGTCCACCGTCGCCACCCGGATGAGTGCCCCCCCGTCCTTCGACGTGGCGGACTTCCCCGTGCCCAACGGCCGCGAGGAGGAGTGGCGCTTCACGCCGCTCGCCCGCCTCAAGGGCCTGCACGACGGCACCGCGGTCGCCAACGGCACCATGAAGGCCCAGATCGACGCGCCCGACGTGGTCACGATCGAGTCCGTGGAGCGCGGCGACGCGCGCATCGGCAAGGCCGGCACCCCGGTGGACCGGATCGCCGCCCAGGCGTTCTCGTCCTTCGCCAAGGCCACGGTCGTGACCGTGCCCAAGGAAGCGGTGCTCACCGAGCCCGTGCGCGTCACGCTGCACGGCGAGGGCGGCACCACCTTCGGCCACACCGTCTTCGACGTGAAGGCCTTCGCCGAGGCCGTCATCGTCATCGACCACACCGGTGACGGCGTGCGCGCCGCCAACGTCGACTTCCTCGTCGGCGACGGCGCCAAGCTCACCGTCGTCTCCGTGCAGGACTGGGACGACACCGCCGTCCACTGCTCCCAGCACAACGCCCTGATCGGCCGCGACGCGACCTTCAAGTCGATCGTGGTCACCTTCGGCGGCGACGTCGTACGCCTGCACCCCCGCGTGAACTACGCGGGCCCCGGCGGCGAGGCCGAGCTGTTCGGCCTGTACTTCACGGACGCCGGCCAGCACCAGGAGCACCGTCTCCTGGTCGACCACAAGGCCCCGCACTGCAAGTCGAACGTGGTCTACAAGGGCGCGCTCCAGGGCCAGGACGCCCACGCCGTCTGGATCGGTGACGTGCTCATCGAGAAGACCGCCGAGGGCACCGACACCTACGAGATGAACCGCAACCTCGTCCTCACGGACGGCGCGCGGGTCGACTCGGTGCCGAACCTGGAGATCGAGACCGGCGAGATCGTCGGCGCCGGCCACGCCTCCGCGACCGGCCGCTTCGACGACGAGCAGCTCTTCTACCTCCAGTCCCGCGGCATTCCGGCCGACACGGCCCGCCGTCTGGTCGTGCGCGGCTTCTTCGCCGAGCTCGTGCAGCAGATCGGTGTCCCCGACATCGAAGAGCGACTGCTCGCGAAGATCGAAACCGAGCTGCAGGCGTCCGTCTGATGACCTACGTCAAGGCCTGTGCGATGAGCGAGCTGGAGGAGAACACCCCCAAGCGGGTGGAACTCGACGGCACGCCGGTGTCCATCATCTCCACCGAGGGCGAGGTGTTCGCGATCAACGACATCTGCTCGCACGCGAACGTCTCCCTCTCGGAGGGCGAGGTCGAGGACTGCCAGATCGAGTGCTGGCTGCACGGGTCGGCCTTCGACCTGCGCACCGGCAAGCCCTCCGGTCTGCCCGCGACGCGCCCCGTACCCGTATACCCCGTAAAGATCGAAGGGGACGACGTGCTCGTCTCCCTCACCCAGGAGTCCTGAGGTATCCATGGCAACGCTTGAAATCCACGACCTGCACGTCTCCGTCGAGGCCGAGCACGGCGCCCGCGAGATCCTCAAGGGCGTCGACCTCACCGTCAAGCAGGGTGAGACGCACGCCATCATGGGTCCGAACGGCTCCGGCAAGTCCACGCTGGCGTACTCGCTCGCCGGTCACCCGAAGTACACGATCACCGGTGGCACCGTCACCCTCGACGGCGAAGACGTCCTGGAGATGTCCGTCGACGAGCGCGCCCGCGCCGGCGTCTTCCTCGCCATGCAGTACCCGGTCGAGGTCCCCGGCGTCTCGGTCTCCAACTTCCTGCGCACCTCG
Source organism: Streptomyces sp. AP-93 (assembly GCF_022808175.1). Classification (GTDB taxonomy): domain Bacteria; phylum Actinomycetota; class Actinomycetes; order Streptomycetales; family Streptomycetaceae; genus Streptomyces. The sequence goes on from NZ_JALGBX010000017.1 coordinate 113,057, forward strand.
GCCACCGCCATCCGCGGCGAGGCGCCGAAGCTGCGTACCTGGGTGAAGGAGGTCAAGGCCGCGATGGAGCAGCTCCAGATGGACCCGGCCTTCGCCGAGCGCAACGTCAACGAGGGCTTCTCCGGCGGTGAGAAGAAGCGCCACGAGATCCTGCAGCTGGAGCTCCTGAAGCCGAAGATCGCGATCCTCGACGAGACCGACTCCGGCCTGGACGTCGACGCCCTGCGTCAGGTCTCCGAAGGCGTCAACCGCGTCCGCGCGACCGGCGAGACCGGCACCCTGCTGATCACGCACTACACGCGGATCCTCCGCTACATCAAGCCCGACTTCGTCCACGTCTTCTCCGAGGGCCGCATCGCCGAGTCCGGTGGCGCCGAGCTCGCCGACAAGCTGGAGGCCGAAGGCTACGAGTCGTACAGCACGAAGGGTGGCGCGACCGCGTGACACAGCTGCCTGGCCTCCTCGACATCGAGGCGATCCGCAAGGACTTCCCCCTTCTGGATCGTGTGGTCCACGACGGGAAGAAGATCGTTTACCTGGACAACGCGGCGACTTCGCAGAAGCCGCGCCAGGTGCTCGACGCGCTGAACGAGTACTACGAGCGGCACAACGCCAACGTCCACCGCGGCGTGCACGTGCTCGCCGAGGAGGCCACGGCACTGTACGAGGGTGCTCGCGACAAGGTCGCCGCCTTCATCAACGCTCCGAGCCGCAACGAGGTGATCTTCACCAAGAACGCCTCGGAGTCGCTCAACCTGGTCGCGAACATGCTCGGCTGGGCGGACGAGCCCTACCGGGTCGACCGCGAGACCGAGATCGCCATCACGGAGATGGAGCACCACTCCAACATCGTGCCGTGGCAGCTGCTCTCGCAGCGCACCGGCGCGAAGCTGAAGTGGTTCGGCCTCACCGACGACGGCCGGCTCGACCTGTCCAACATCGAAGAGGTCATCACGGAGAAGACGAAGATCGTCTCCTTCACGCTGGTCTCCAACATCATGGGCACGGTCAACCCGACCGAGGCGATCGTCCGGCGCGCGCAGGAGGTCGGCGCGCTGGTGCTGATCGACGCGTCGCAGGCCGCGCCGCACATGCCGCTCGACGTGCAGGCGCTCGGCGCCGACTTCGTGGCCTTCACCGGTCACAAGATGTGCGGCCCGACCGGCATCGGCGTCCTCTGGGGCCGCCAGGAGCTGCTCGAGGACCTGCCGCCCTTCCTGGGTGGCGGCGAGATGATCGAAACCGTCTCGATGCACTCCTCGACGTACGCCCCGGCACCCCACAAGTTCGAGGCCGGTACGCCCCCGATCGCCCAGGCCGTCGGCCTCGGCGCGGCCGTGGACTACCTGACCGCGATCGGCATGGACAAGATCGCCGCGCACGAGCACGCGATCACCGAGTACGCGATCAAGCGCCTGGCGGAGGTCCCGGACCTGCGCATCATCGGCCCGACCACGGCCGAGGACCGCGGCGCCGCGATCTCCTTCGTGCTCGGTGACATCCACCCGCACGACGTCGGCCAGGTACTGGACGAGCAGGGCATCGCGGTCCGCGTGGGACACCACTGCGCCCGCCCGGTCTGCCTCCGGTACGGAATTCCGGCGACGACGCGAGCGTCTTTCTATCTGTACTCCTCTCCGGCCGAGGTCGACGCACTGATCGACGGGCTGGAGCACGTACGGAACTTCTTCGGATAAGACGAAGCGACGAAGGCGACGAGGGCGCAGTGAAGCTGGAATCCATGTACCAGGAGCTGATCCTGGACCACTACAAGCACCCGCGCGGGCGAGGCCTGCGCGACGGCGACGCCGAGGTGCACCACGTCAACCCGACGTGCGGTGACGAGATCACCCTGCGCGTGAAGTACGACGGCGAGACGCTCACCGACATCTCGTACGAGGGCCAGGGCTGCTCCATCAGCCAGGCCGGCGCGTCGATACTGAACGAGCTGCTCGTCGGCAAGGAGCTGGGCGAGGCGCGCAAGATCCAGGAAGTCTTCCTGGAGCTGATGCAGTCCAAGGGCAAGATCGAGCCCGACGAGGCCATGGAGGAGGTGCTGGAGGACGCGGTCGCGTTCGCCGGCGTCTCCAAGTACCCGGCCCGGGTGAAGTGTGCTCTGCTGAGCTGGATGGCCTGGAAGGACGCGACCGCCCAGGCACTGGGCGACGCCGAGAGGAAGACGGCATGACCGAGAACGCGACGCCCGAGGCGTCCATCAAGCCGGCCACCGAGGAAGAGGTCCGCGAGGCCCTCTACGACGTGGTCGACCCCGAGCTGGGCATCGACGTCGTCAACCTGGGCCTGATCTACGGCATCCACGTAGACGACGCGAACATCGCGACCCTCGACATGACCCTCACCTCGGCGGCCTGCCCGCTGACGGACGTCATCGAGGACCAGGCGAAGTCGGCTACGGACGGCATCGTCAGCGAACTGCGCATCAACTGGGTGTGGATGCCGCCGTGGGGCCCGGACAAGATCACGGACGACGGCCGCGAGCAGCTGCGCGCGCTCGGTTTCAACGTCTGACCGACGCCCGGCCCGAGAACGACGGCCGTCCTACGGCCGAGTGAACAGACGACCCCCGGCACGGGTGTGCCGGGGGTCCGCTGTTTTCCCGGCGGACGGGCCGCGTGCACCGGGAGTTGGCCACGGTGGCCGAATCTTCTCGACGCATCGCGCAGGAGGGGATACCCGCCGCCTTCCTCAAGGTCGACGTCCTCTCCTCCAGCAACCCGGCGGTCGCCGGGCCCGGCGACGTGCGCATCGGCAGGACCGGCCACGGCGACCGCGAGCTGACCGTCCGCCCGCAGGCCCAGGGCTACACCGACCTCACGCTCCGGGTGACCGGCCGCGGCGGCAGGACGGCCACGGCCACCCTCTCCTACGCCGCTTCGGCGCGGGTGGGCACCGGCGCCTTCGCCACCCGCTACCTCACGGGCTCCGCCGACTCCTCGGCCGCCGTGGACGTCGGCGGCGGCTACGCGCTGGTGGCCGACGACGAGACCAACGTGCTGCGCCTGTACGACCGTTTCCGCTCGGGCGCCCCGGTGAAGACCTGGGACCTCGGCCCCGCGCTCGGCATCAAGAAGGAAGCCGACATCGAGGCGGCCGCCCGGGTCGGCGACACGGTTTACTGGACGGGCTCGCTCGGCAACAACAAGGACGGCAAGTACAAGGCCGAGCGCAACACCGTCTTCACCACCAGGCTCACCGGGACGGGCGCCGACACCGAGATCGTCTTCGGCTCCGCGTACAAGGGCCTGCGCGAGGACCTGATCGCCTGGGACACGGCGAACGGGAACCGCTACGGCTTCGCGGCGGGCACGGCGGCCGGCAAGATCCCGAAGAGCATCGACGGCTTCAACGTGGAGGGCCTGGAGTTCGCCCCGGGTTCCAGGACCACCGCCTACCTGGGCTTCCGCGCCCCGCTGGCGCCCGCCGTGCCCGGCGGCGAGGCACTGGTCGTGCCCGTCACCAACATCGACCAGGTCGTGGCCGGCGCGGCCGAGCCGGTCTTCGGCGAGCCGATCGAGATGGACCTCGGCGGGCTCGCGATCCGTGACATCCGCAAGAACGCCGCCGACCAGTACCTGGTCCTGGCCGGCTCCTGGGCGGCGGACGACAACTCCGACCCCTACGCCCTCTACCAGTGGGACGGCGTCCCGGGCCACGCCCCGGTCAAGCGGGCCGACCTGCCGACCACCGACCCCGGCGGCTGGGAAGCCGTGGTCCGCGTCCCCGACCTGCGGGTCCCCGGCGCCGGCGTCCAGCTGATCACCGACAGCGGCTCCGCCGACCTGTACGGCGACGGCACCGAGGCCAAGGACCTCGACCACCCGGAGTGGAAGAAGTCCCGCGCGGCCTGGTTCACGCTGAACTGAGCTCCTGGGACTGCCGCTCCAGCTCCGACGCCAGGCCCTCGCGGCGCAGCCGCCGGTCTGCGTAGAGCAGGCCGGCGGTGAGCTGCGGGAAGCAGAGCAGCAGCGTCTGCGCGACCATCGCGCCGAGTGCGGTGAGGATCGCGTGCACGACGCCGACGAAGCCGCCGTCCACCGCCGGGATCAGGGGCGCGTGCGGATGGTTGATTAGCCTGGGGTTCGTGGGCGATCCGCTGATCCGTTGATCGCACCTTCGGCCGTGTCCTGGTGGCTGGGCCCTCGTTGTACGGGGCAGAACGGCCTGCCGCTTGGAGGTGGGCCCATGAGAATCCGCCCCGTGCCCAGCAAGCGACGCGGGGTCCCCGCCCCGCCCGGGTCCACACCGGGCGGAAAGCGTCCGGCGGGGAGGTTGCTGTAGCCACCGAATCGCCGCACCCAGCGGCGGCACAGGCGGCAGGCACCGCACACGATGAGCACCCGGCCGCATCCAGCGGCACGGACACGCGGCCCACCCGCAGGCGTCCACAACCTGCCCAGCACCACAAGCCGCCTTCCGCGCCGACCTGAAACCCAGGTCCGCCCAGGAATCCTGAGCTCATCAGAGACGCTGAGCGCCCCGGCGAAGGTGAACGGCAACCGGACAGCGTACGCCGCCCAGGCCTCGGTCAGGGCGGCGGCCAGGGCGCAGGTCAGCAGGGCGCCGAGCTGGCCGAGGCCTGGGCGGTGGCGAGGCGGCCCCCGTACCGGGCGAGGGCGGCGAAGGCGCCGCCGAGTATCTCGCCGGGGGTGAGCGGCCGCAGGGATATCACCCCGGGCCGGGGAGGCTGCGGAGAAGCCACCCGCCGCCCCAGGGTGTCCAAGGCCCTGTCGACCGCCCTGTCGGCAGCCGGGTCCCGTGCTGCGTCCCGTGTCCCGTATCGCGCCGCGTCCCGTGCTGGGTCATGCGGATCTCCCGTCCCCCGGTGCGCGTGCCTCGGTGCCGCGGCGCGGACACCGTAGCGGCCGGGGCCGGGAAAGTCCCGGGGACACGCGGATATGTACGGTCGTCCATAACGATGTGTACAGTCGTACGCATGCCCTACATACTGCTCGCCGCCGCCATCGCCGCAGAGGTCGCCGGTACCACCGCCATGAAGTACAGCGAGGGCTTCACCAAGCTGTGGCCCTCGCTGATCACGCTGGTGGGCTACGTCATCGCCTTCACGCTGCTCGCGCAGACGCTGAAGTCGATGTCGGTCGGGACGGCGTACGCGATCTGGGCCGGAGTGGGCACTGCGGCGATCGCAGCGATCGGCATGGTCTTCATGGGGGAGGCGGCGACGGCCGCGAAGATCGGCGGCATCGCGCTGGTGATCGCCGGGGTCGTGCTGCTGAACCTCGGGGGGACCACGCACTGATGCCCCGCCGGGGCGGCGGTGGGTGGCACTGCACGGCGGTGTGCGGCCGACCGTGCGCGGCCGTGTGTACTGTCGTACGCATGCCTTGTCAGTTGCCCACTGCCGCTGCCGCCGCCGTGACGGGAGTCGCCCGCTGATGGCCGGCTCGGTGCGCCGCTACGACCCGGACCGGCGGGACCGGATCATCGACGCGGCGATCCGGGTGGTGGGCGCCCGGGGCATCGCGGGGCTCAGCCACCGCAGCGTGGCCGCGGAGGCCGACGTACCGCTCGGCTCCACGACGTACCACTTCAAGAGCCTGGACGACCTGCTGGTCGCGGCGCTGCGGCAGGCAAACGAGGGATTCGCCCGGGCGGTGGCGGACTCGGCGGCGCTGGCCGATCCGGGTGCGGACCTGGCGGGCGCCCTGGCCGCCCTGCTGGGCGAGTTCCTGGGGGCGGACCGGGCGCGGGCGGAGCTGGAGTACGAGCTCTACCTGGCCGCCCTGCGCCGCCCCGCGCTGCGCCCCGTCGCGGCCGAATGGTGCGAGGCCGTCTCCGCGGCGCTGTCGGACCGGGTGGACCCGGCGACGGCGCGGGCGCTGGTGGCGGTGATGGACGGGATCAGCCTGCAGGTCCTGCTGACGGGGGCGGAGTACGACGAGGCGTACGCCTGCGGGATCCTGCGGCGGGTACTGCGGGCCTGACGGCGGCCTTCGCGGCGGCCCCGACGGCGGCCGGGCCGGGGCGTTCCCCCGGGCCGGGCGGCCGGGAGGCGGCCCCGGCGGGCGGTCCGGCCGGGGGTCGGGTCCCGGCGGGCGCGCCCCGCCCTACGCGCCGCGGACCGCCGCGAGGGCGGCGGCCACGCTCGCCCAGATGTCCCGGATCGGGTAGAGGCCCCGCGCCCCTCGGCGGAGCCTTGTACGGCGCCGCGCCGGGCCTGCTGTGGCCGCTGTGCGCGGTACTCGGCGCAGCCGCGGGCGGGACGGTCCTGGTCATGGGTTCGCGCGGGGCGCGGCGACGCGAGCGCCCGGCACATGAGACCGGTTCGCGACCGCGGGCCGTCGCCGGTTAGGTTTCGGGCATGACTGCTACGCGTACCACCGGCGCCGTCGCCGCCGGACTTGCCACCATCACCGCCGACGGCACCGTCCTCGACACCTGGTTCCCCGCCCCCCAGCTGGTCGCCGAGCCCGGCCCGGCCGGCACCGAGCGCCTCACCGCCGAACAGGCCGTCGAGCTGCTGGGCGCCACCGCGCCCAAGGCGATCCGCCAGGACGCGGTCCGCGGCGTCGAGGTCGTAGCCGTCCGCACCGTGATCGCCTCCCTGGAGGACAAGCCGCTGGACGCGCACGACGCGTACCTGCGCCTGCACCTGCTCAGCCACCGCCTGGTCAAGCCGCACGGCCAGAACCTGGACGGCGTCTTCGGCCTGCTGGCCAACGTCGCCTGGACCTCGCTGGGCCCGGTCGCGATCGACCAGGTCGAGACGGTCCGCCTGAACGCACGCGCCGAGGGCCTGCACCTCCAGGTCACCTCGATCGACAAGTTCCCGCGGATGACGGACTACGTCGCCCCCAAGGGCGTGCGCATCGCCGACGCGGACCGTGTCCGCCTCGGCGCGCACCTCGCCGAGGGCACCACCGTCATGCACGAGGGCTTCGTCAACTTCAACGCCGGCACCCTGGGCACCTCCATGGTCGAGGGCCGGATCTCCGCGGGCGTCGTGGTCGGCGACGGCTCCGACATCGGCGGCGGCGCGTCCACCATGGGCACCCTGTCGGGCGGCGGCAAGCAGATCATCTCGATCGGCGAGCGCACCCTGATCGGCGCCGAGGCGGGCGTCGGCATCGCGCTGGGTGACGAGTGCGTCGTCGAGGCGGGCCTGTACGTGACCGCGGGCACCCGCGTCACCCTGCCGGACGGCCAGATCGTCAAGGCCCTGGAGCTCTCGGGCGCCAACAACATCCTCTTCCGCCGCAACTCGGTCACCGGCGCCGTCGAGGCCCGCCCGTACAAGGCGGCCTGGGGCGGCCTGAACGAGGTCCTCCACAGCCACAACTGACCGACCCCGGTCCCGTCGTAACGTGCCGGTGCCCTCCCACCCCGACGGGGTGGGAGGGCACCGTGCGTGGTGAGCTCCCTCCCGCCCCGAGCGGGGGAGGGAGCTCGCCTACGTGGCTCCGCACGGCGGCGTCAGCGCAGGGGGATGGTGCGGACCAGGCCGGCGAAGGCCTGCTGCTCCGCCTCGGTCAGTTCCACCGACTCCATCGGGTGGCCGGCGGTGCCGCGCTGGGCGGGGATGACCGAGAGGCCTTCGAAGGTGCCTGGCTCCGGGTGGTGGAAACGGCTGTCCCACAGCATGTGGCCGAGGCCGATCAGCCAGACGGCGGCGGCCACGAGCAGGACGGCGATGCCGATTTCCTGAGCGAGGGAGATGGAGGGGAACACGCGGTCCTCCAAAGGAGTGCTGGAGTGCGGTACAAGATCGGGCGTGGGGACACTCAACACCAGAACCGCCCGAATGGGTAGGGATGTGCTGAGCGTCACGCCAGGGCCAAAGGTCCCGTCCTTGGCTCCGACGGCCCCGACCGCCCGCCCCTCCCGGTCAGGCCAGCGGCAGCTTGAAGCCCTCGTGGCTCCGGGCGTAGCCCAGCCGCTCGTAGAAGCGGTGCGCGGCGCTGCGCCGCTTGTTGCTGGTGAGCTGCATCAGGCCGCAGCCGCGCTCGCGGGCCCGGTCCGCCGCCAGCTCCATCAGGCGGGCCCCGAGCCCGCCGCCCCGCCGGTCCGCGCGGATCCGTACCGCCTCCACCAGGGCCCGCTCCCGCCCGCCCTGGCCGAGGCCCGGGACGTACGTCAGCTGTAGGCAGCCGACGAGGTCCCCGTCCTCCTCCAGGACCAGCATCTCGTTGCGCGGGTCCGCATCGATCGCGGCGAAGGCCAGCTCGTGGGCCTCGGAGACCGGCTCGGCGGCCGGAGCCCCGGCCTCGGTCCCGGCCGGGTCGTCGTCCTGGGCCAGCAGGGCGAGTACGGCGGGCAGGTCCTGACGCGTTGCGGTGCGGAAGATCATGCGCGGATCATGCCAAAGGGGCCGGGCGGCGGTGCGGCCCGGCCCCTTCGGCGGCGCCGCTACGGGCGGAAGCGCACGATCTGCGGGTCGTGGTCGCTGTTCTGGTCCGAGAACTCCGCGTTGATGTGCACGCTGTCGTACGTGAACTTCTTGATCCCCGGGCTGGTCAGGATCTGGTCCAGCACCTGTGCGTTGCCCTGGAAGACGTACGAGTAACGCTCCGACTTCGGCAGCGACTTGATCGCCGGGTACAGTGCCCCGCCGTCCGCCAGCGCGTTCGTCGTCGCCGAGAACTCGAAGTCGTTGATGTCACCGACGACGAGGACGTTCGCGTTCTTCTCGGCCGCCAGGATGTCCTTGACGAAGCCGTTCACCGCCTGCGCCTGGAGCAGCCGCTTCGCCTCCGACTTGCGCACCGGCGGCTGGTGGTGCGAGGTCAGGCCCTCGTCGCCGCCCTTCGAGCCGAAGTGGTTGGCGATGACGAAGACGGTCTTGCCGCGGAAGACGAACTCGCCGGCCAGCGGCTTGCGGCTGTCCACCCACGCCGGGTTCGCCGGGTCGATCCGGCCGGGGGAGTGGGTCAGGGCGGCCTTGCCGTTCTCCTGCACCACACCGGTCGCCGTCACGGCGTCGCCCGGGGCGCGCTCGGTGAAGGAGACCCGCGCCGGGTTGAAGAGGAACACCTGACGGATGTTGCCGCCGGGCTCTCCGCCGTCCTTCTTGTCCTCCGGGTTGATGGTCCGCCACTGGTAGGCCGGGCCGCCCGCGGCCGTGATCGCCTCGGTGAACTTCGTCAGCGTGGCCTCGGCCGAGACCGTGCCGTCGTTCTTGGCGCCGTTGTCGTCCTGGATCTCCTCCAGGGCGAGGATGTCGGGGGAGGCGAGGTTCTCGACGACCGCCTTCGCCAGGTTGTCGAACTTCTCCTGCGGGTCGGACGGGTCGAGGTTCTCGACGTTGTACGTGGCCACCGCGAGCTCGCCCGCGGCCTGCGCCTTGGTTTTCTCCGGGGCGAGGGTGCCCGCCTTGACCGTGCCGAGCGTACGGGCCACCAGGGTGTAGCCGCCGAACTGGTTGAAGTCCAGCGGGCCTTCGGTGCGGCCGGTCAGCTTGTCGCCGACGTTGGCCACCGGGAACGGCTGCTGCGCGAGGGGCGCGAGCTGCTGGATCTGGAGGCGGCCGGTGTTCTGCGAGTCGTACGAACCGTAGAGCGTGCCGCCGCGCTTGGTGTTGTTCTCCCAGCCCTTAACCGTCACCCACAGCTCCGCGTACGGGTCGGTGGCGCCGACCACGCGCGAGGTGCCGATCGCGATGTTCATGCCCTCCAGGGACTCGTAGTGGTCCAGGGCGTAGCGCGAGGGCTCCAGGGTCAGGCCGTTGATGCTGCCGGCGGCGGCCGGGTCGCCGTCCGGGGCGTAAGCGCAGGGGACCGAGTACTCGTTGACGGCGGTGGCCGTGGGCACCGCGTTGCCGGAGGAGACCACGGTCACGACGGGCTTGGAGATCTGGGTGACCGACTGGTTGCCGGAGGAGACGCCGCCGGGGACGTACTCGCCGACCAGGCCGGAGACCGTGACGGCGTCGCCGACCGCGACGGTCGGGACCGAGCTGGTGAAGACGAACACGCCCTCGCTGGTGGCGTCGTCGTCGTCCGTGTCGGGGTCCTGGATCCAGAAGCCGCGCGAACCGTACGTACGAACGCCCGTGACGACGCCCGCCACATCGGTGACCTGCTTGCCGACCAGCGGGGATATCCGGGTGGTGCCCTGGATGTCGTGGATGCGTATCGGATCGGCGGACACGGCGCCTTCGGCCGCGTCGGCGGTGCCCGCGAGCAGGCCGGTGGCCAGCGCGGTGGCGACGAGGGCCGCGACGGCGGCGGAACGGGGATGCGAGGAGCGCATGGGCGGGAACTCCGGTGTGTGGAGGAGGAAGCAGATATCTACGCGCGTCAATTTCCTTCGTGACCGGCGAAGTTGTCAAGCCCTACAGGGGATACGCAGGTTGACTGTGGGATGAACCAAAGGGGAGAGGCCGCGGGGTGCGCCCGAAATGCGTCTACTCTGGGGCGCCGTACGACCCGCACGCGTACCACCGGTGCGCGAACTACCCGCACGCGTACCACCGGTGCGCGAACTACCCGCACGCGTACCACCGGTGCGCGAACTACCCGCACGCGAACCACCCCGACCCGAACCACCCGTACCCGAACCACCCGTGCCCGCGAGGAGAACCGCCCCATGTCCGCAGACTCGCACCCCACGCTGCCGCCGGTACGGCTGCTGCCCGACGCGGAACTGGCCCGCGAGGCCCTGGCCGCCCCGCTGTTCGCCCGCGCCGTGCGCCTCGCCCGCTGGGCCGGACCGGACACCCGTGTGGACACCGGTGGCGAGCTCGTCGCCGGGCAGCTGCCCGAGGCCGTGGCCCTGCTGGGCCTCGACCCCGCCGACGAGGACTCCGCCGCCCACGCGAGCCAGGCCTGGCGGGTGGCCGTCGACACCGGCCTCGTCGACGTCACCGAACCGGAGGAGGACGGCTCCGCCGGCGGGGAAGGGGCCGAGGAGGAGGGGGAGTTCGGCACCGCCGAGCCCGGCGAGGACCTGGCCCTGGTGACCGGCGGAACCCCGGGCGACGTGCTCGACCTGTGGCTGGCCGCCCTGGACACCGTCCTCGCCGACGCGGCGGTGCCCGCCCTGGACGACCTCGTCGACGCCCTCGACGCGGGAGGCGAGATCGACTTCGACCAGCTCGACTGGAACCCGCGCCGCGAGGCCGACTTCCTCGACGGGGTCCTCGCCAACCTCTACCTGCTCGCCGTCACCGAAGGCGGCACGGCCGACGGCCCGGTGCCGCTCCCGGTGCTCGCCGCCTCGATGGTGGTGCCGGACGACATGGGTGATCCCACCGACGCCGTACTGGAGCAGGTCTCGGACGCGATGATGCGCCTCGACGACCAGTTCCGGCAGCTGGAGCCGATCGGGCTGGTCGAGTTCCGCCCCGTCGACGAGGACCTGATGGCGGAGGCCGAGGACGAGGAGTTCCTCGCGAGCGCGGGCGGGGGCGCCGCCCCCGACGAGGACGACGTCGCCCGGTACGGGCTGGTACGGCTGACCCCGCTCGGGCTGTACGGGATCCGGGCCCGCATGCTGGAAGCGGGCGTCGAGGCCCCGGCCGTCGGCGAACTGGCGGACAAGGGCGCGGACGTGCTGCTCGACGTGGTCTCCCACTACTCCGAGGCCGCCGCCCAGGCCGAGATCGAAGAGTGGCTGGCCGGCCGCCCCGTACCCGAAGCCGTCACGGAACTGCTCGCCGCGGCGCGCGGCGCCGATGCGGACGCCCCGCTGCGCCGGCTGCGCTGCCAGCAGGCCCTGGCGCCGGCCGGAGCGGAGGCCGAGCCGGCCGTCCGCGCGGTCCTGGACGACGCGGAGCTCGGCGGACTCGCCCGGGTCTGGCTGGCCGAGCGCGGGGTGGCCGACGTACCGGCGCCGGACCAGGAGATGGTGTTCTGGCTGACGGTCGACACGATCGCGGCGCAGCTCGCCACGGGCGGCGGGAGCGGCGGGGGAGCCGAGGGCGGGGAGGGTGCCGAGGCGGAGCTGCCGCTCCTGATCGAATCGCTGACCGCCCATCACGCCGGGTTCTTCGAGCAGGCCTGGCGGGTGGAGCACCCGGCGACGGCCCACGTGCTGGAGGCGATGGGGCGGCTGCACCCCGACAAGAAGGCCGCCAAGGAGGCCCGGAAGGCCGCGTTCAAGGCGCGTTCGCGCGGCGTGTGAGGCGGCGGTAACCAGCCGTTCCCGAAAGGGACTCGGCCAACGCGGTCACCGGTCAAGGGGTCGGTCCGTATTCCCGGGTAGTTCAGTCGGCGTTCACGTGCGGGCGGGAGCGTGTGCGCCGACGACCGCACGACAGGCGCACCACCTCCCCACCCCTGGAGACCCGATGCCGCTCAGCCGCAGAGATTTCACCACCCGCACCGCACTCGCGGGTGCGGGAGTCGCGCTCACCGGAACGGTCGGCGCCCTCGCCACGGCCCCCGGGGCCCTCGCCGCGGACGACGGCGCGCCGCAGGACGCGGGTCGTGAACAGGGTCAGGGCAGCCACGGCCACGGCCACGGTTGCGGCTATGGCCCGCTCGTGTCAGACCCGGCCGGCATCCTGGCCCTCCCCGCCGGATTCGCCTACCGCGTGATCACCCACAGCGGTGTCACCGCGCTCGAGTCGGGCGAGAGCACCCCGTCCAACCACGACGGCACGGCCGCCTTCGAGGGCCACCGGGGAGTCACCCTCCTCGTCAACAACCACGAGCTGAAGGGCCCGCGCACGAACTGGACGCACCCCGTCCCGCTCACCGAGGGCCTCGTCTACGACCCGGCCGCGGCCGGTGGCTGCACGGTCGTCGAGGTCCGGCGCGGCGGCGAGGTCGCCGAATGGGTGGGCATCTCCGGTACGTCGACCAACTGCGCGGGCGGCTCCACCCCCTGGAACACCTGGCTGACCTGCGAGGAGAACTCGGACCTCGCCGGCAAGAACGGCATGACCAAGGACCACGGCTACGTCTTCGAGGTCGACCCGCACGACCGCCGCGCCAACCTCGACCCGAAGCCGGTCAAGGCGTTCGGGCGCTATGACCACGAGGCCGTGGTCATCGACCCGCGCCAGGGCCACGCCTACCTCACCGAGGACGCCTCCAACCCCAACGGGCTGCTCTTCCGCTGGACCCCGCCGAGCGGCTTCCGCCACGGGCGCGGCAAGCTCCGTACCCTCGCCGACGACGCCGGTGTGCTGGCGGCCGCGAAGTGCTTCGACAGTGCGGGGCTGTTCGTCGACGACCTCTCGCGGGCGACGAAGATCGGGACCACCTACGGGGTGGACTGGGTGCCGGTCCCGGACCGCGACGGGCGCACCGTGGCGGTGCGCAAGCAGTTCGGCGAGGCGGCCGTGACCCGTGCGCGCAAGCTGGAGGGCATGTGGTGGGCCGACGGCGGGGCGTACTTCGTCTCCTCCTACGCCCGCGCGGAGAGCCCGGGCGCGGCGCACGACGGCCAGGTGTGGTTCTACGACCCCAAGCGGCGCACGGTGCGGCTGCAGGTCCTGCTCGGGGTGAACGCCGACCCGTCGGCGGACGGCGGGTACGACGGCCCGGACAACATCACGGTCTCCCCGTACGGCGGTGTGATCATCGCCGAGGACGGCTCGGGGCTGCAGCACCTGTTCGGAGCGACCGAGTCGGGTCGTACGTACCCGCTGGCCCGCAACGAGATGAACCTGGGGACGGCCGAGGAGCCGGAGTACTCGGAGTTCGCGGGCGTCTGCTTCTCGCCGGACGGGCGGACGCTGTTCGTCAGCATCCAGGACCCGGGCATCATGCTGGCCGTCACGGGACCGTGGCGGCGCCGGCGCTGATCCGCGAGCGGCGGACATGAGAAGAGCCGCCGGGCCTTCGGGCCCGGCGGCTCTTCTCGTCGTCTCACCTGTTCGTCTGTTCGTCTGTTCGTTTACTGAGCTTCGGCGCGGCTGGCCGCGGCCCACTCTTCGAGGAGGAACTCGTACGCCTCGGAGGGCCACTCGCCGTCCACCCGGCTCTCGACGAGCTGCCGGATCGCCTCGTTCGCCTCGGCGGCGGACGGGCGCGCGGGGCCCGCGGGCTGGAGTGTCTGGTGCATGGTTCCAAGGCTACGGGCGGGCACTGACAGCCACCTCCGCATTAAGGGTGGAACAGATCACCCGGGGAGGGTGTCCGTCGCTCCATGTGCCCGCTCACCTGCTCAGAGTGCCTGCGCGGCCGGTTTGACCATGCCCCGCACTGTGCGCGACTTCACAAACTCGCCCATGGCCGTCATCTCCCATTCGCCGGAGAACTGCTTGATCAGCTTGGCCATCATCACGCCGGTCTGCGGCTCGGCGCTGGTGAGGTCGAAGCGGACCAGCTCCTCGTTGGTCGCGGCGTCGATGAGGCGGCAGTAGGCCTTGGCCACCTCGGTGAACTTCTGGCCGGAGAAGGAGTTGACCGTGAAGACGAGGCCCGTCGCGTCCGCGGGGAGCCGGCCGAGGTCCACGACGATCACCTCGTCGTCGCCCGCGCCCTCGCCGGTGAGGTTGTCGCCCGAGTGCTTGACCGACCCGCCCAGGATGGACAGCTTGCCGAAGTAGCAGCTGTCGATGTGGTTGCGCTGCGGGCCGTACGCGATGACCGAGGCGTCCAGGTCGATGTCCCGGCCGCGGAACGCGGGCTCCCAGCCGAGGCCCATCTTGACCTGGGAGAGCAGCGGGCGGCCGCCCTTGACCAGGGACACGGTCTGGTTCTTCTGGAGGCTGACCCGGCCCTTGTCGAGGTTGATCTTCCCGGCGCCGGGGGCGGCAGCCGCGACCGGCGCGGGGGCGACCGGTGCGGGAGCGACCGGTGCGGGCGCCGGGGTCGCTCCGGGTGCGCCGCTGGTGAGCCAGGGCGAGGCTGCGTACGTGGGCGGCGCCGGGGGAGCCGGGGGCGCGGGCGGTGCGGGCGGGGCGACGGGGGCCGGGGCGGCGGCGGCCGCCGGAGCCGGCTCGTCCTCCACCGAGACGCCGAAGTCGGTCGCGATGCCGGCGAGGCCGTTCGCGTACCCCTGGCCGACCGCGCGCACCTTCCACACGCCGCCGCGCTGGTAGACCTCGACGACCACCAGGGCGGTCTCGGTGCCGAGCTGCGGCGGGGTGAAGGCGGAGATCACCGCTCCGCTGCCGGCGTCCCGGACGGTGGCGGTGGGCTCGATGCCCTGGAAGGTCTGGCCCGCGGCGTCCGGGCTGGCGGTGATGACGATCCGCTCGATGCCGGGCGGGACCGAACCGGTGTCCACGGTGATCGAGTCCGGCGCCGTGCCGCCGCCCGAGCGGTAGGTGACGCCGGGGCCGGACGGCTGGTTGAAGAAGATGAAATCGGCGTCGGAACGCACCTTGCCGTCGGCGGCGAGGAGCAGCGCGGACACGTCGAGCCGCACCGGGGCAGCCACGTCGACCGTCACGCGGACGGCATCGAGCGGCAGGTTGGAACCAGGGGTCATAGCGGTCATGCCGGGAGAACGACCGAGGTGGCTTTGCCGTTCCCTTGCTTTCACCCGGTTTCCCGTTTCTTCACTCTCGCCCCGCCCGCGCCTCAGACGCGGCCCCGGTTGCGGGGGTGGTTCCTGGCGGTCCGTTCGTTGCCGAACTTGTAGGAGCCGGTCCAGCGCGCCATGACGAGCTGGGCGTCGCCGGCTTCGACCTCGGCCAGGAACGCGGCGGCGCGCCCGCCCCGGAGGGTGGCCGCGGACCGGCCCTGGTGGTGGATGACGACACTCTGGTCGCCCCGTTGTTCGTACGAGAATCCGTGAGGTTTCGGCATGGGCCGAGGGTGCCGTCCCCGGGCGGCGGCCTGCAACGCAATTCCTCGACCCGCGTCGCGATGCGGTGCCAGCCCTGCCGAGTAAGATCCCTTTTGCGGTGATTTCATGCGCTACGGAAGAGGTTTGCTCATGCCTGCTGGTGCAGCTCTTACGGTCGAATCGATCGGCCCGGTGGACGTCGCCGTGGTCACCTTCGACGGCAATCGGTTCAACGGCGATGTCGCCCCGGCCCTGCGCGAACTCCAGGAGAGCGGAGTGGTGCGCATCCTCGACCTCACGTTCGTCCGCAAGGAGCGGGACGGCGCGGTGTCCGTGGTGGAGCTCGCCGACTCCGAGGTGGCCGATCAGTTCGAGCGGGTCCTCGGCGAGGAGTTCGACCTGCTGAGCGACGAGGATCTGGAGACCGTGGCGCAGGGCCTCGCCCCGGAGTCCTCCGCGCTGGTGGTGGTGTGGGAGAACGCCTGGGCCACGCGCCTGGCCTCGGCGGTACGGGAGTCCAACGGGCAGGTGCTCTTCATGGAACGCATTCCACGGGACGGCGTCGAACGAGCCGTCGCCGCACTGACCGAGAAGTAGGGGAGGAGAGACATGCGTCGACGCATGGGGCGCCCGGGACTGCTGGGAGCGATGGCCCGTACGGCGGTGGTGGCGGGAACGGCCACCGCGGTCTCCGGCAGGATGCAGCGGGGCCAGGCCGAGCGCAGCGCGCAGCAGCAGGCGGCGGCGGACGCCGAGCAGCAGGCCCTCGTCAACCAGGCGGCGGCCCAGGCGGCCGCGCAGCAGCAGGCCTGGCAGCAGGCGCAGCAGACGCAGCAGGCCCAGCAGCCGGCCGCCGCGCCGGCTCCCGCGGTCGACCGGGTCGGCCAGCTCACCGCGCTGGCCGAACTGAAGGCCCAGGGCCTGCTCACCGACGAGGAGTTCGCGGCGGAGAAGGCCCGGGTCCTGAGCGCCTGACCCCGCCGCGCCTCCCTGGCAGCCCGGCCTAGCCTCCCGTGACCCGTCGCGGGAGGTTCAGGGGGTTGGCCTCGCGGAGTTCCGCCGGGAGCAGGGCGTCCGGCACCGACTGGTAGGCCACCGGGCGCAGCCAGCGCTCGATCGCGGTGCCGCCGACCGAGGTGGAGTGGGAGGTCGCCGCCGGGTAGGGGCCGCCGTGGTGCTGGGCCGGAGCCACCGCCACACCGGTCGGCCAGCCGTTGACCAGGACCCGGCCCGCCAGCGTCGTGACCTGGGAGATCAGCTCCGCCGCCGGACCCGGGCCGCCGTCCGCCTCGGCGGCCGACAGCTGCAGGGTCGCGGTGAGGTTTCCGGGGAGCCGCCCGAGCAGGGCGGCGGCCTCGTCCTGGCCGGCGTACCGGGCCACCACGGTGACGGGGCCGAAGCACTCCTCCAGGAGCACCTCGTAGGGCCCGCCCTCCAGCAGGGTCCGCGCGGGCACGCTCAGGAAGCCCGCGCCGACGGTGTGCTCGCCGCCCGCGCCGGGGGTGACGGGCGCGTCGACCCCGGGCAGCGCGGCGCGTTCGCGGACCCCGGCGACGAAGTTGTCCCGCATCCGGTGGTCGAGGAGCACCCCGGGCTCGGTCTTCACGAGGGCATCGGAGAGGGCACCCGCGAGCCGGTCCCCGTCCGCGCCCTCGGGTACGAGGACCAGGCCGGGCTTGACGCAGAACTGGCCGACGCCGAGCGTGACCGAGCCGGCCAGCCCGCCGCCGATCTCCTCGGCGCGCTCGGCGGCGGCCGCCGGGGTGACCACGACCGGGTTCAGGGAACCGAGCTCCCCGTGGAAGGGGATCGGTACGGGCCGTGCGGCGGCGGCGTCGAACAGGGCCCGCCCGCCCCGGATGGACCCGGTGAACCCGGCGGCGCTGACCAGCGGGTGCCGGATCAGCTCCAGGCCCGCGTCGAAGCCGTGGACCACGGCGACGACCTCGGCCGGCAGCCCGGCGGCGACGGCGGCCCGGCGCAGCAGCGAGGCGCACAGCTCGGAGGTGGCCGGGTGGTCGGGGTGCGCCTTGACCACGACCGGGCAGCCCGCGGCCAGCGCGCTGGCGGTGTCGCCGCCGGGCACGGAGAAGGCGAGGGGGAAGTTGGAGGCGGCGTAGACCGCGACCACGCCCAGCGCCACCTTGTAGCGGCGCAGTTCGGGGCGGGGCGGGGCGGTGGTGGGATCGGCGCGGTCGATGCGGACGTCGAGGTAGGAGCCCTCGTCCACGGCGTCGGCGAAGGCGCGGAACTGGCCCGTGGTGCGGGCGAGCTCCCCGGTGAGCCGGCCGGGGCCGAGCGCCGTCTCGGCGTCGGCGGCCTCGATGACGTGGGCGGCCGCCTCGTCGAGCAGATCGGCGGCGGCGCGCAGGAAGGCGGCGCGCCGCGCGGCGTCGGCCAGCGAGCCGCGGGCGGCGTGGGCCGCGCGCACGGCTTCGTCCACCTCCCGGGGTGTGGCCTCCACCGCAACCTGCTCGCGGTGCTTCCCGGTGCGGGGGTCCACACTCCAGACTGGTGTTGCTGCCATGGCGAACTGCCTCCTGGATCTACGCTGACCCGCGCGGATGCGTTCAGTATTGTGAACGCTGTTCCGTTGGATGAATGATCACATCCACCGTGGACTCTATTTCCGTGTCTTCCGGGTTGACAAGTGACAGCAAGAGACAGAGGGGCACCAAGGCGGATGACGACCACAGCTGAGGCGGGGGGCCCGGGGGCGCCGGCGGCCGTCAAGTCGGCGGTACGCACGGTCCAGTTGCTGGAGCACTTCGCTTCCCGGCCGGGGCTGCACAGCCTGGCCGACATCCAGAGCGACCTCTCCCTGCCCAAATCCAGCCTCTACATGCTGCTGCGCACCTTGGTGAACCTGGGCTGGGTGGAGACGGACGCGACGGGCACGCGGTACGGCATCGGCGTGCGGGCGCTGCTCGTCGGCAGCTCGTACATCGACGGGGACGAGGTGGTCGCGGCGGCGCGGCCCACGCTGGACCGGCTCTCCGACGACACGACGGAGACGATCCACCTGGCCCGCATGGACGGGACGAGCGTGGTCTACCTCGCGACCCGGCAGTCCCAGCACTACCTGCGGCCCTTCACCCGCGTCGGGAGGCGGCTGCCGGTGCACTCGACGGCGCTCGGCAAGGCGCTGCTGGCCACGCACACGGACGCAGAGGTACGCGCACTGCTGCCGCGGCGGCTCGAAGCCGTCACCGAGCACACCATCACCGACCGGGACCGCCTCATCGAGGAGCTGGCACTGGTACGGGAGCAGGGGTACGCGGTGGACCGGGAGGAGAACACGCTCGGACTGCGCTGCTTCGGAGTGGCGGTGCCGTACCGGACGCCGGCGCGGGACGCGGTGAGCTGTTCGGTGCCGGTGGCGCGGCTGACGCCGGGGCACGAACGGGGCATCAAGGCGGCGCTGTTCGCGGCGCGCGACCGGCTGTCGGTGGTGACGCGGCGGATGTGAGGCGGGCCGCAGGCGCAGGTGGTGCGGTGGACTGCCTGGTTCCTCCCCCGGGCGGGGGAGGCGGTTCCCCTTCAAGGGGGAGGTGGCGGGGGCGTCGAACCGGGACCGTTGAGGCATGACCACACGAGCGGTTCACCCGAGCGACACGACGTACGCCACGAGGCCGTCCGCGGCCCCCGTCATGGGGACCGGGCGGCGGATCATGCGGGCGGTGGCCCTGGCCGCCACCCTTCCGTACCTGGGCCTGAAGGCCGCTTGGCTGGGCGGGAGCCGCATCGGGATACCCGACGGCAGCGTGCTCCTGGAGCCCGGGCTGTTCTTCACCGTGGCCAACGCCGTCACGCTGGTCATGGACGCCACCGTGATCCTGATCGTTCTGGCGCTCACCCGCCCCTGGGGCATGCGGGTGCCGTCGTGGCTGCTGGCCATCCCCGTCTTCGCCGCCACCGGCCTGCTCACCCCGATCCTGACCGGGTTCCCGGGCCAGATGCTCGTCAAGGCGCTGGGCATGGGGGCGGACGAGGCGGCGGGGGCGGCCCAGGAGCCCTTCCTCGACCCGTGGGTGTTCAACGTCGTCTACGGCGGCTTCACGCTTCAAGGACTCGCCCTGGCCGGGCTGTTCGTGCCCTATGCGCGGGAGCGCTGGGGTCGGCGCTGGCAGGGCGTGCTGGGGAAGAGGCTCCCGTCGTCCACGGGGGTGGTGGCGGGAGCCTCGGCGGTGACGGGCACGGCGGTGGCCTCGGTGTACCTGTACTGGGCGTTCGGAGGCACGGCAGGGCTGACCGCGAAGCAGGTCGCGGCGTACTCCGCGGAGACGGGAGTGGTCAGCGCGGTCCACGCGATGTGCGCCCTCATCGCCGCCGCCGGGGCGCTGCTGCTGGCCCGGGGCGGAGAGCGACCGGTGCGAGGACCGCTGGCGCTCACGTGGATCGGGTCGGCGGCGGCGCTGAGCTGGGGAGCGTGGATGCTGATCGCCGTGCTGGGCCCGGACCCCGAGGGCGAACAGCCTTCCGCGATGCTCCACTTGGCCTACGCTGGCCAGATGATCACCGGAATACTCGGGGCCCTCGTCCTCACCCGGTTCCTCGCCTCCCGCCGCACGGTGTGACGCGGGTGGGGGTGACGGCGAGGGGGAGGGCCGGCCTGAGCCGGCTGCTGGGGGCGCGGGCCCGGCTGCGCTGGGTGCACCTGATACTCGGCGGGGCCCTGCTGATGCCGTACTTCCTGCTCACGCAGGTGGTGGTCGGGGGCCTCGGCAGCGGGAGCGACGCACGTACCTCCCTGCTGCTCAACTTCGCCGCCTATGCCCTGGCCCTGCCGATCGTCGCCGTGAGCGGGCTGTTCGGACTGGTCCGGCCGATGTCGGTGGCCGCGGTACGGGCCATGTGCGCGGTGCCGGGGGAGCTGCTGGCCGAGGGGCGGGCCCGGAGCTGGGCGGCCCGGGGGCGGGCCTCGGCCTGGTGGACCCTGCACCTGGGGGTCGGCGCACTGGTCAGCGGGATGAGCCTGGCGGTACCGCCCATGGCGGTGGTGCTGCTCGCCCTGCCCTTCGTGAGCGCGCTGCGGGAACTGCCGGTCGGGCTCGGCCCGTTCGACGCACAGGCCGAGCCGTACGCGGCCCCCCTGCTCGGGATCGGGTTGCTGGCCGGGCTCGTCCTGTGCGCCGCCGGGGCGGGGGCGCTGCTGGCCCGGCTGGCGCCCGTACTGCTCGGGCCGACGGCGGCGGACCGGCTGGCGGCCGCCGAGGAACGCGCCGCGGACCTGGCCGTGCGCAACCGGCTCGCCCGGGAACTGCACGACGCCGTCGGGCACGCCCTGAGCGCGGTCACCCTCCAGGCGAGCGCCGCCCGGCGGGTGCTCGACAGCGACCCCGGCTTCGTACGGGAGGCGCTGGCCGCGATCGAGGACACCACCCGGCGCACGGTGGGGGAGCTGGACGCCGTCCTCGGCCTGCTGCGCGAGGGCGACGGAGCGGGCGCCGGGGGCACCGGCCTGCCCGCCGCTCCGACGCTCGCCGCCGACCTCGACGGGCTGCTGGCCCGCAGCCGGGCCTCCGGGACCCCGATCACCGCCCGCCAGGACCCGGGACCGGCCGGTGACTGGGCGTGGCTTCCGGCGATCGCCTCCCGCGAGGCGTACCGGATCGTCCAGGAGGGGCTGAGCAACGCGCTGCGGCACGGCACGGGCCCGGTCGACCTGCGGATCCTCGTACGGGCGCGCGGTGGACACGGGGAACCGGGCGGGCGGGGCGAGTCCGGTGGAAAGGGTGAGTCCGGTGGGCAGGGGAAATCGGGTGGATGCGAGGAGCACGGTGGACACCAGAAGCACGGTGGGTACCAGGAACTGGAGATCACCATGACGAACGACGCGGCGGCCGCTCCGGGGGCCCGTACCACCGGGGGCCGCGGGCTGCACGGCGCCGCCGAGCGTGCCTCGCTGCTCGGCGGGCAAGTCGAGGCCGGGTGGCACGAGGGCCGGTGGCGACTGCGAGCCGTCCTCCCCCTCGGGGAGGGCGCCCGATGACGTCGCCGACCCCGCCGCCCCCGCCGCGGCTCCCGCCGCCGACCCTGTCGCCGCAGCTCCCGCCTACGCCCCCGCCGGCGGCCCCGCCTACGACCCCGCCGGAGGTCGCGCCGGTGGCCCCGCAGGTGACTGCGCTGTCGGGCCCGCCGGCCCGCCCGCCGCTGCGGCTGGTCGTGGCCGACGACGAGCGGATGGTGCGTACCGCCCTGCGGGTCATCCTCGACGCCGAGCCCGACCTGGAGGTCGTCGGGGAGGCGGCCACCGGAGCCGAGGCCGTGGCCGTGGTGCGGGCGCTCGCCCCTGACGTGGTGCTGATGGACGTGCGGATGCCGGAGATCGACGGCATCCGGGCCACCGAGCGGATCCTCGCCACCATGGCCGAGCCGCCCCGGATCGTGGTGGTCACCACCTTCGAGAACGACGCCTACGTGTACGAGGCGCTGCGCGCGGGAGCCGCCGGGTTCCTCCTCAAGCGGGCCGCCCCCGACGAGCTGACCGCCGCGGTCCGGCTCGTGGCCCGAGGGGACTCGCTGCTCTTTCCGGCGGCCGTCCGCTCCCTGGCCGCCGCCCACACCGCGCCCGGGGCCGGCCCGGCCGCCGCGCGCTGGGTCGCCCGGCTCACGGACCGGGAGGCCGACGTACTGCGGCTGATGGCCACCGGGCTCTCCAACCACGAGGTGAGCGAGCGGCTCGGGGTCGGCCCGCAGACGGTCAAGACGCACGTGGCCGCGGTCCTGGCCAAGACCGGCTCCCGGGACCGGACCCAGGCGGTCATCGCGGCGTACGAGGGGGGCTTCCTCATGAAGAAAGGCTGAGAACTCCGCCACAATCGGGGCAGAGCGGAACGGCTGGGACGGCCGGGACGTCCTTCTGGGGGATGAACAAGACGATCAGGCGTGCGTCGGTCTTCTGTCTGCTTCTGGTGCTGGCCCTTTTGGTGCGGGTCACCTGGGTGCAGGCATACCAAGGCCAGGCCCTCGCAGACGACACCAACAACCGGCGCAACCTCATCGGGAAGTACGAGAACCCGCTGGGGAACATCATCGTGGGCGGGGAGGCGATCACCGGTTCCAAGGACACCGGCGGCAAGGACTTCCGGTACAAGCGGACCTACACCGACGGGCCGCTGTACGCGCCGATCACCGGTTACAGCTCCCAGGCCTTCGGGTCGAGCATGCTGGAGGGCGTCTACAAGAACATCCTCAACGGCACCGACAACCGGCTCAAGACGATCATGGACACGCTCACCAACAAGCGGGCCGCCCCGGGCAACGTCCTGACCACGATCGACAAGGACGTCCAGAAGGCCGGCTGGGACGCGCTGCAGGGCAAGCAGGGCTCGGCCGTGGCCCTCGACCCGGCGACGGGCGAGATCCTCGCCGTCGTGAACAACCCCTCCTTCGACCCGGGCACCATCTCCGGCGCCGGAGAGGCGGAGCAGAAGGCCTGGGAGGAGCTCAGCGCCGACAAGGGCAAGGCCATGGAGAACACGGCCCTGCGCAAGCCGCAGGCGCCCGGATCCACCTTCAAGCTGGTCACCCTGGCGGCGGCCATCGAGAACGGCCTGGTCACGAACATCGACACGCCGACCGGGATCCCCGGCGACTACACGATCCCCGGGACGCGGACCAAGCTGCGCAGCGAGGTGGACGACTCGCTCTGCAACAACGCGACCCCCCGCAACGCGCTGAAGCTGTCCTGCAACAACGTCTTCGCGGACCTCGCCCACAAGCTCGGCCAGGACAAGATGCGCGCCATGGCGGAGAAGCTCGGCTTCAACGTGGTGCAGAAGACGCCCGTCTGGACCACCCCGTCCAGCAAGTACCCGACGGAGAAGATGTCGGTCGACCAGGTTGCCCAGACCGGTATCGGCCAGTTCGACGTCCAGGCCACCCCGCTCCAGATGGCCATGGTGACGGCCGCGATCGAGAACGGCGGCAAGCTGGTCTCCCCGCACGAGGTCTCCGAGGTCACCGACTCCAACGGCAACGTGCTGGAGAGCTTCAAGAACCCGAAGTCCGAGCAGGTGATGAGCGCGAAGACCGCCTCGATGGTCCAGGACGCCATGCGGACGGTCGCCACCGAAGGCGGCGGCAAGAACGTCCAGATCCCGGGCGTCGAGTCGGGAGCCAAGACCGGTACCGCCCAGCGCGGCGTGAACAACAGCCTGCCGCCGCTGGCCTGGTACACCACGTACGGAAAGATGAACGGCAAGCAGATCGCGGTCACCGTGGTGATCGAGAACTCGGACACCGACCGCTCCGAGATCGGCGGCGGCAAGCTGGCCGCCCCGGTGGCGCAGAAGATGATGCAGGCCTGGCTGAAGAAGTAGAACTGGGCCGCGCCGGGAACCGGCAGGATTCCCGGCGCGTTCTCCTTCCCATGATCAGGACCGCGCAGCCCGAAGACCTCGACGCCATCGCCGCCCTCCACACCCGGGCCCGCGCCACCTACTACCGGGGCCGGACAGCCGAAGAGGTCTATGGCGGCGCCGCCGAACTGGCGCGGACCCGTGAGGGCTGGTCCAGGGCGGTGGCCCGGGACGCGGCCGACGGCGGGGTGCTCTGCGCAGAGCGGGACGGCGAGCTCACCGGGGTGGCGGCCTTCCGCACCGCCGACGGCGAGACCACCCTCACCCAGCTGCACGTGGACCCCGTCCACTGGCGCCGGGGCACCGGGGCGGCCCTGCACGCCGCCTGCCTCGACGCCTGGCGCCGCGCGGGCATCCGCAGGGTCCGCCTGGAGGTCTACGAGCACAACCTCCGCGCCCAGGCCTTCTACGCCACCCACGGCTGGCTCCCGGACCCCGCCGGCGCCCGGGCCGCGGGCTCCCACCGCATCCTGTGGCTCACGGTGGACACGGTCGGGGACCCGTCCGAGGGATGACCCGTCCGGGGAATGAGACGCCGCCGCGGATGGTTGAACACGGAACAGTTGACTCCGTGGAGAGAAGAAGGAACATGCGCGTCGAGATCTGGAGCGACATCGCCTGCCCGTGGTGCTACATCGGCAAGGCCCGGTTCGCCAAGGGGCTGGCCGGCTTCGCACACCGCGAGGAGGTCGAGGTGGTCTACCGCTCCTTCGAGCTCGACCCGAACGGACCCAAGGGCCAGGTGGCGCCCGTCGTGGAGATGCTGGCCAAGAAGTACGGCCGCACCCTCGAAGAGGCCCGCGGCATGGAGGAGCACGTCGCCGCGAGCGCCCGCGCCGAGGGGCTGACATACCGCACCGAGGGCCGTGACCACGGCAACACCTTCGACATCCACCGCCTGCTGCACCTGGCCGCCGACCGCGGCCGCCAGGAAGAGCTGCTCGACCTCGCCTACCGCGCCAACTTCGGCGAGGAGCGCTCCGTCTTCGACCCCGAGGTCCTCGTGGAGCTCGCCGTCGAGGCCGGACTGGATGAGGCGGAGGCCCGCGCGGTGCTGGCCGACGAGTCGGCGTACGCCGCCGAGGTGCGGGCCGACGAGCGCGAAGCGTCCGAGCTGGGCGCGAACGCCGTACCGTTCTTCGTGCTCGACCGTCGCCTCGGGATCTCCGGGGGCCAGCCCGCCGAGGTGTTCACGCAGGCGCTGGAGCAGGCCTGGGCCGGCCGCGAGGTCCTCGTGCCCGCCGCCCCCGAGGGCGAGGCGTGCGAGCCCGACGGCGCGTGCGCGGTGCCGCGCCCGTAAGGCGTCGTCATAAGTAATCCTTTGGTATGGTGCGCCAAACTCGGCAATGGACTTTGGGGTGGTCCTGGCGCAGAGTGAAGGTCATGGACCTCCTTGCGCCCGAAGCCGTCCGCGACGAGTTCGCGCACTCCACCACCTATCTCAACACCGCCAATTGCGGGATCCTCCCGCGAGCCGCCGTCGCCGAGGTGCGGCGGCTCGCGGAGGCGGCCGGGGCCGGACTCCCGGCCGGCTTCGGCGACTTCGGCCGCGTCGAACGGGTCCGGGAGGCGTTCGCCCGCCTCGTCGGGGTCCGGGCGGACCGGGTGGCCGTCGGCTCGGCCGTCTCCACCCACGTCGGCCTGGTCTCCGCCTCCCTCCCGGCCGGATCCGAAGTCCTGTGCCCGGAGGGGGAGTTCGCCTCGGTCATCAACCCCTTCGTGGTGCGCGACGACCTCAAGGTCCGCTTCGCCCCGCTGGAGTCCCTCGCCGAAGCCGTCGGCCCGGACACCGCACTGGTCTCGCTGAGCGCCGTACAGTCCGCCGACGGGCGTACGGCGGACCTGGCGGCCGTACGCGCCGCGACCACCGCGCACGGGGCGCGGATGCTGGTCGACGCCTCGCAGGCGGCGGGCTGGCTGCCCTTCGACGCGAGCCCCTACGACTACACGGTCACCGCCGGGTACAAGTGGCTGCTTGCCTCGCGCGGGGTCTCCTGCCTCACGGTCTCGCAGGAGGCCCAGGACGCCCTGACCCCGCTGCACGCCGGCTGGGTGGCGCTCGCCGACATGTGGGACGCCATTTACGGCCCGCTGCGGGAACTGGCCCACGGGGCACGGCGCTTCGACGAGTCCCCGGCCTTCCTGGCCTACCACGCCGCCGAGTCCTCGCTGGCCCTGCTGGAGCGGATCGGCATCGACGCCGTCCACGCCCACGACACCGCACTGGCCGCCCGCTACCGCGCGGGCCTCGCCCGCCTGGGCCACGAGCCCGTCCCGGGCGGATCTCCGATCGTCTCGGTGCCGGGCCTGGCCGGCCGTCAGGCCTCCCTGCTCGCCGCCGGTGTGGTCACGTCCGCCCGCGCGGGCCATCTGCGGGCCTCCTTCCACCTCTACAACACCGAGGCGGACGTGGACCGGCTGCTGAACCTCCTGGAGGGCTGACCGGATCAGGCGGAGGGCGGGGCCGCCGCCGACCAGGCGGAGCCCGCCGCCGCGAGAGCCCCGGCCGGGTCCACCGACAGGGCCGCGGCCAGGGCCGTCAGGCAGGCGCCGACGGTGTCCGGGGAGGCCGCTGTGCCGTAGTGGTTGACCCGGACCATCTCCCGGGCCAGCGCGCCGCCGCCCGCCGCGAGCGGGGCCGCCGGATCCGCCGCCAGGGCCTTCGCCACCACCAGGGAGGCCTCCGGGACCCGCAGGGTGGTGGCCACCGGGGCCGCCGCCTCGTCCCGGCCGACGTACGGGGCGATGCCCAGCGCCACCGCGCCCGCGCGGGTCGCCGCCGCCGCGGCGGCGTGGCGGGCCGTCACCGCCGGCAGGCCCTCGGCGGCGATCCGGTCCAGGCAGGCCTCCAGCGCCAGCATCTCCAGCTGCGCCGGCGCGTGCGGCAGGGCCGTGCGCCCGCTGTCGATCCAGCGCTCCTTCCAGTCCAGCAGGGAGAGGTACGAGCGGCGCGGCGCCGAGGCGTTCTCCGCGAAGCGGGCCCAGGCGCGGTCGGAGACCGACACCGCGGAGACGCCCGCCGGTCCGCCCATCGCCTTCTGTGCGCCGATCACGCACAGGTCCACGCCCCAGGCGTCCGGCAGCAGCGGCTCCGCGCCCACCGAGGCCACCGCGTCCAGCATGAACAGCGCCCCGTGGGCCCGTACGGCCTCGCCGATCTCCGCCACCGGGTTGGTGTTCCCGGTGGCCGCCTCCGCGTGGACCAGGGAGACGAAGTCGATCTCCGGGTGCTCCGACAGGGCCCGGTCCACCTGAGCCGCGGACACGGCCGTGTCGAAGGGGACCTCCAGGTCCACGACGCTCGCCCCGCAGTCGCGCAGCCAGTTGCCGAAGGTGGTCCCGTAGGGGCCGGTCACCACGTTCAGCGCGGTCGAACCGGGCCGCGCGCCCGACCGGATGCACCCCTCCAGCGGCAGCAGGGCCTCGCCCTGGGTGATCACCACGTCGGCCCGGGTCCCGAGCAGCTCCGCGACCCCCCGCTCGATCGACGCGAAGCGCGCGGCGGTCAGGGGCGGAAGGTCCAGGAGGGGGTGGGTCACGGCGCCGCTCTCTTCGTTCTCTCGGTCTGGGGTCGTGCTCTGGGTCTGTGGTCGTGCTCCGAGTCCGGGACGGCTCTTGCGGTCCTGGGCCGTTCGTCCGGAAAAGTCCGGACCGACCTGGAGAGCCTACCGAGCCCGCGCATAGAGTGCGGCCATGAGCGACGAGGTCAACGGTGACGGCGCGAGTCCGGGGCTGCCGCACGTCAAAGGGCGGGTACTGCACGTCAAGGGGCGGGTACTGGTCGGGGCCGAGGAGGTCCGCGACGAGCTCTGGGTGGTGGGCGGCCGGATCTCCTACGAGCGTCCGCGCGGTGCCCGGGAGGTCACCGAGGTCACCGGGTGGGTGCTCCCCGGCCTGGTCGACGCGCACTGCCACGTCGGGCTCGACGCCCACGGGCCGGTGGACGCGGACACTGCCGAACAGCAGGCCCTGACCGACCGGGACGCCGGCACCCTCCTCATCCGTGATGCCGGATCCCCGTCCGACACCCGCTGGATCGACGGCCGCGAGGACCTGCCGAAGATCATCAGGGCGGGCCGGCACCTCGCCCGCACCCGCCGCTACATCCGCAACTTCGCCCACGAGATCGAGCCCGCCGACCTCGTCGAGTACGTCGGCCGCGAGGCGCGGCGCGGCGACGGCTGGGTCAAGCTGGTCGGGGACTGGATCGACCGCGAGGCCGGGGACCTGACGGCCTGCTGGCCGCGCGCCGAGGTCGAGGCCGCCATCGCCGAGGCCCACCGCCTCGGGGCGCGCGTCACCGCGCACTGCTTCGCCGAGGACTCCCTGCGGGACCTGGTCGAGGCGGGCATCGACTGCATCGAGCACGCCACGGGGCTGACCGAGGACACCATCCCGCTGTTCGCGGAGCGCGGGGTGGCCATCGTCCCGACCCTCGTGAACATCGCGACCTTCCCGAAGATGGCCGCGGGCGGCGAGGCGAAGTTCCCGCGGTGGTCGGCGCACATGCGCCGGCTGCACGAGCGGCGCTACGACACCGTCCGCTCCGCCTACGACGCGGGCATCGGGGTCTACGTCGGGACGGACGCGGGGGGTTCCCTGCCGCACGGCCTGGTCGCGGCCGAGGTCGGCGAGCTCGTCAAGGCCGGGATCCCGCCGCTGCAGGCCCTCTCGGCGACGGCCTGGGGCGCGCGCGAGTGGCTCGGCAGGCCCGGCCTGACCGAGGGCGCGCCGGCCGACCTGGTGGTCTACGAGGCAGATCCGCGGGCCGACGTACGGGCGCTGGCGGAGCCGCTGCGGGTGGTGGTGAACGGCACGGTGGTGGCCTGAGGGGCACGGGGCCGATGGGGCCGATGGGGCCGATGGGGCGCCCGAGGGTGCGAGGCCGATGGGGTGCGAGGGCGCCGGAGTTGACGGGGCGTGACGCCGGCGGCCGCGCGGTCGTTGTGTACGCCCGGCACGGGTCCCGGCGGACAGGATTCCCGGGATGAGAGGGAACTCCCGTTCCGGGTGAGGCGTATTTATTCGAACCTATGCCTGGAAACCACCCTTTGGGGTGAACTCACGTCGGGTTCACCCCTGTTCACTCTCAGTGCGTAAAGATTCCGGGGTCGAGGCCGTCGGCGCGCGCAATGTCCCCCATTGGCGGCGCGACGGCTCCCATCTCCCTGGGGGTTCCACCACCTTGAACAGCAACACCTTCCGCATGCCCGTGGCCGCGCTCGTCGCCACGGGAGCGGTTGCCCTCCTCGCCGCCCCGCCCGCCTTCGCCACCGGCTCCGCCGGTTCCACCGGATCCCGCCCGGGCGAAGGCAAGGCAAGCGCCGTCGTCCTGCGCACCACGCTGGACGTGGGCCTGCTCAACAAGACCGTGCACGTCCCGCTGAAGGCGACCCTCAACGAGGTCAGCGCCCCGGCGGACGCCGAGAAGACGGCGCTGACCGTCACCCTCGACGGGGTCGACGGAGGGAGGCCGGTGCGCATCCTGCGCGCCGACGTCGCCACCTCCAAGGCCACCGCCGACTCCCACCGGGCCGTGGCGGAGGCCAACCTCGCCAAGGCCCGGGTCCACGTACCGGGCCTGCCCCTGCTGTCCCTGATCCAGGTGGAGAAGGTCAGCTCCAAGGCCGTCTGCGAGGCGGGCAGGAAGCCGGTCGCCACCTCCAACGTCCTGGGCGCCGTGACCGTCCTGGGCAAGAAGGTCACCCTCTCGGCGGGCGGCCCCACCAAGGTCGAGGTCCCCAAGGTCGGCCTGGTGAGCCTGGAGCTCTCCGCCGCCGAGACCACCTCCACCACGGCCGCCGCGGCCGCGCTGCGGCTCAAGGTCTCGGTGAACCCCCTCGATCTGAACGTCGCCCAGGTCGAGGGCGAGATCGTGCTCGCCGAGGCCCGCTGCGAGTCCCCGGCCGCCCCCGCCCCCAGCGCCAGTGCTTCGAAGCTGCCCGAAAACATCAAGCCCCAGACGGGGACCGCGGGCGGCTCCGGGTCCCCGGCCGGCCTCGCCGAGACCGGAGGCGGCTCGCTCACCCCGTTCGTGACGGGCGGTGCGCTGCTCCTGCTCGGCTTCGGCGCCGCCGCACTGGTCGTGACCCGGCGGGGCAGGGCCTCGTAGGCCGGGGACGTGTCCTTCGGGGCGGGCGCCGGGGGTGGGGGCAGCCGCCGGGCCCGCACCGCCCGCCGCCGCCGCGCCCTACTTCGTCGCGCGCGTCAGTCCCTGCTCTGCGGCGCCGCGTGACATCACGGCCTTCGTGATCTCGCGGTCGGCGGCGGCGTACGCGCCGTCGCCGGAGGAGGCGGCTGCCTCGCAGGAGGTGCAGACGACGCGGAACGGCGGCCGCATGTCCGAGAACTGGGTGAGGTACTCGGCCTTCACCACCTCCCAGCGGCCCGGATGCGCGGCCGCCGGGGCGAAGGTGAAGCGGGGGACCGAGGACATGTTGCCGCGGGCCTTCTCGGCCTCGTAGAAGCTGGCCACCTGGTCGCCCATGCCGTACACCACCCAGGTGCCGTTGACCTTCTCGTACGGCTGCGGCACGTGGTTGTGGGTGCCGAGGATCAGATCGATGTCGGGGAGGCCGTCCGCCCCGCGCGAGGCGGTCAGTGCCCGGGCCAGGTCCAGTTGCTGCCGGTCCGGGGCGGTCTGCCACTCGGAGCCCCAGTGGACGCTGAGGACGACGACGTTCGCGCCGGCCGCGCGCGCGGCGCGGGCGTCGGCGATGATCCGCGCCGGGTCGATCAGGTTCACGGCCCAGGGCTTGCCGTCGGGGAGCGGGATGCCGTTCGTCCCGTACGTGTAGTCCAGTTGCGCGACCTCGGCCCCGCCGGCTTCGAGCAGGGCCGGGGCCTTGGCCTCCTCGGCGCCGCGGGCCGAGCCGACGTGGCGGATGCCGACGCGGTCGAGGTGGTCGAGGACGCGGGCGAGGCCGTCGTACCCGTCGTCCAGGGTGTGGTTCGAGGCGGTCGAGCAGCTGTCGTAGCCGGTGTCCTTGAGGGCGTCGGCCAGTTGGTGCGGGGCCTTGAAGAGGGGGTATCCGGTGTAGGGGCCGCCGGGCCGGCCGTACGGTATCTCGTGGTGGCATATCGCCAGGTCGGCGGCGGAGACGATGGGCTTGACCCCGGCGAGTATCTTCCGGAAGTCGTATCCGCCCTTCTCCGCGGAGTCGTCGGCGGCCCGCTGGATGATCGACGGGTACGGGATGATGTCGCCGGTGCCGACGAGGGTGAACGGCTTCCCGTCGGGCACTGCTGTGGCCGTGGCTCCGGCACCGGCACCGGCACCGGCTCCGGCTGTGGCTCCGGCCGCGGCGTCGCGGCCCGGACTCGCCGCGGCCCCCGGCTTGGCCCCCAGACGCTGTTCGGCCGACCCGCCGCCGTCCCGGCCGGCCAGGTGCGTCACGCCGTAGGCGGCGCCTCCCACCACGGCCAGTCCGGCCACGGCCGCACCTATCTTCCCGACTGTCTTCATCCCCGTACCCCCCGGTGTCGCGCGGTCGCTGCCTGCGAAAATAGTCGCGCACTGGTGAGGGCGTCCCCGTGTACGACTCACGGAAACGCGCCGTGGGGGTGAGGCCCGCGCGGGCGGGGGCGGGGCCCACCCCGGTGGTTGTGCCTTCAGCTCCTGGTCAGCGTGCCCGCGAGGGCCAGGTCGAGGGCCTGGAGGAGGCGGCCCGTCGTCGCGCGGTCGCGGACCGCCAGTCGCAGCCAGGAGCGGTCCAGGCCCGGGAAGGTGTCCCCGCGGCGCACGGCGAAGCCCAGCGCGCGCAGGCGGGTGCGGATCTCCGCCGCGCCCTCGACCCGGATCAGCACGAACGGCCCCGCCGCCGTCCCCGCCACCGATATCTCCTCGAACTCCGCGAGCCCCGCGAGCAGGTGCTCCCGGTCCACCGCGATCTGCCGGGCCGCGGCCTCCGCCTCGGCCAGCGCCGCGGGGGCCACGCACGCCTCGGCCGCCACCAGCGCGGGCGTGGACACCGGCCACAGGGGCTGCGCCGCCGCCAGCTTCGCGATCACCCCGGGCTCGGCCAGGACATAGCCGATGCGCAGCCCGGCCAGGCCCCAGGTCTTGGTCAGGCTCCGCAGCACCACCAGGCCCGGTACGTCCGTCCGCCCGGCCAGCGCCTCGCGTTCGCCGGGGACCGCGTCCATGAAGGCCTCGTCGACCACCAGGATCCGCCCGGGCCGGGCCAGCGCCGCCAGGGTCGCCGCCGGGTGCAGCACCGAGGTCGGGTTGGTCGGGTTCCCGACCACCACGAGGTCGGCCTCCTCGGGTACCGCCGCCGGGTCCAGCCGGAAGCCGTCGGCCGCCCGCAGCACGACCCGCTCCACCTGGTGGCCCGCGTCGCGCAGGGCCGCCTCCGGCTCGGTGAACTGCGGATGCACCACCACGGGCCGTACGGCGCCCAGCGCCCGCGCGATCAGTACGAACGCCTCCGCGGCGCCCGCGGTCAGCAGCACCCGCTCGACCGGCAGCCCGTGGCGAAGGGCCACGGCCGCGCGGGCGGAGCGGCCGTCGGGGTACGCGGACAGGACGTCGAGCGAAGCCGCGATCCGGTCCTTCAGCCACTGCGGCGGGGTGTGGGACCGTACGTTCACCGCGAGATCGACGAGCCCCGCGCCCCCGTCCGAGACCTCCGCGTCCCCGTGGTGGCGCAGGTCGTGGGTGTGGGCCGTGGCGACGGCGCAGGTCGCCGCCACCGACCGGCGCTTGGGCACGAGGAGTTCCCCGCCGCCGGCGAGTGCGGCCGCCTCCGCCACCGACGCGGTGCCGGCGGCCTCGCGGGCGGCGTCCGAGGGGTGCGGTACCGGGATCGCGGCCAGCCGCTCGGCGGGGTAGCTCAGCAGGGGCACGCCGAAACGTTCCGCCGCACCCGCGATCCCCGCCTCCAGCACCTTCCCCTCCACGGTGGCCAGGGCCGTCACCGACTCCGACGCCAGCCCGGCGCCGCGCAGGGTCTCCTCCACCAGCGCGCACACCTCCGCCACGGACACGCCCGCGCGGCCGCCGACCCCGACGACCAGTTGCGTCGCGTACTCGCCCAACAGGTTCACCCGTTCTCCGTCGTCGTGTTCGTGTTCGTGCTCGTGTGCGGCCGGCCCGTCAACCCTCCGTGGTCCGCCACCCGGGCGCGGAAGTGCGCGGGCGGCGCGGAGTCGGTATGCAGGGGCACATGGCCGTGATCGTGGCGTTGGGTGCGTTCCTGATGACCCTGGCAGGCGGATGGACGGCGCAGCGCGTCACCGACCGCCGCCACCTCGTGCTGGGCCTGGCCGGCGGGCTGATGCTCGGCGTCGTGGGCCTCGACCTGCTCCCGGAGGCCATGCACGCGGCCGGCGACGAACTGTTCGGAGTCCCGCTCGCCCTGCTGCTCTTCGTCGGCGGGTTCCTCGCCGCGCACTGCGTGGAACGCCTCCTGGCCGTCCGTCAGGCCTCCCACGGGGCCACGAACGGCGACGGGCACCCGGACCACGGCAAGAGGGTCCCCCAGGTCGGCCTGACGGCCGCCGCCGCCATGGTCGGCCACAGCCTCGCCGACGGGGTGGCCCTCGGAGCCGCGTTCCAGGTCGGCGGGGGGATGGGCGTGGCCGTGGCGCTGGCCGTCATCACCCATGACTTCGCCGACGGGTTCAACACGTACACCCTCACCCGGCTGTACGGGAACGCCCGTCGCAAGGCCCTGCTCATGCTCTTCGCGGACGCGGTGGCCCCCGTCGTGGGCGCCGCGTCCACTCTGCTGTTCACCCTTCCGGAGGAACCGCTCGGGGCCTACCTCGGCTTCTTCGGCGGCGTCCTGCTGTACCTGGCCGCCGCCGAGATCCTGCCCGAGGCCCACCACAAGCACCCCGCGCTGTCCACCCTGATGTGCACCGTGGGCGGAGTGGCGGGGATCTGGCTGGTCGTGGGCCTGGCGGAGTGACCGGGCCGGCCCCGGGCGTTTCCGGTTCACCGATGCGCTGCCGCTGCCGCTGCCTCGGCGAACCGCAGGGCCACGGAGGGCTCCGCCGCCCAGTGCGTGTGCAGGTAGCTGGCGTGCACCCCGTCCGCTACGAACCCCTCGACCCGGCGTTCCGGATGCGTGAAGCCCCACGCCGGTGCGGCGCCGGCGCCCGGCTCGATCACCGTCCGGTGGAACTCGTGCCCGCGCAGCCGGGTCCCGGCCGGTGCGAGGACGCTGTCGGAGACGGCGACCGCCTCGCGGTAGCCGAGCGTGAGCCGCTCCGACATCCGCGCGTCGGCGTCGAGCACCCCGCACATGGGCTTCCCGTCCAGCGAACGGGCCAGGTACAGCAGCCCCGCGCACTCCGCGGCCAGCGGACCGCCGGCCGCGGCGAAGGCGGCGACGGCCTTGCGGAGCGGCTCGTTGGCTGACAGCTCCGGGGCGTACACCTCGGGGAACCCGCCGCCGATCACCAGGCCGGTGGTGCCGGGTGGGAGCGCTTCGTCCCGGAGGGGGTCGAAGGTGACCACCTCCGCCCCGGCGGCGGTGAGCAGCTCCGCGTGCTCGGCGTAGGAGAAGGTGAACGCGGCCCCGCCCGCGACGGCGATGACAGGTGCGGCGCCGCCGCTGGGGCTCCGCCCCAGACCCCGCGCCTCAAACGCCGGCGAGGCTGATATTTGCCGCTGAGCGGCATCTTCCAGCCCGTCCGGCGTTTGAGGACCAGGTCCGGGCAGAGCCCGGTTTCGGGAAGGGGCGGGGTGGGGGAGAAGAACTTGGTCCGGAGCCCAGGCTTCGCACGCCAAGGCCGGGGCCGTCCTGGCCAAGGCCATCAGGGCCTCCAGGTCACAGCCCTGGCGGACCTGCTCGGCCAGGGCCGTCACGGAGTCGAGGGCATCCCGCCGCCGCTCGGCGACCGGCACCAGCCCCAGGTGCCGCGAGGGCGCGGCCACCTGCGGAGCCCGCCGCAGGACGCCGAGCACCGGCATCCCCGCTTCCTCCAGCGCCTCCCGCAGCATCACCTCGTGCCGGTCGGAGCCGACCTTGTTCAGGATCACGCCGCCGAGGCGCACCTGCGGGTCGAAGGAGGCGAAGCCGTGCACCAGCGCCGCCACCGACCGCGACTGCGAGGACGCGTCGACGACCAGCACCACCGGCGCCCGGAGCAGCTTCGCGACCTGCGCCGTCGACGCCAGTTCGCCCCGCCCCGCCGCCCCGTCGTAGAGACCCATCACGCCTTCGATGACGGCCAGATCGCATCCGGCGGCCCCGTGCGCGAACAGCGGGGCCACCAGATCCGGCCCGCACATGAAGGCGTCCAGGTTGCGACCGGGCCGGCCGGTGGCCAGCGCGTGGTAGCCCGGGTCGATGTAGTCGGGCCCGGCCTTGTGCGGGGACACGGCGAGGCCGCGCTCCGAGAAGGCCGCCATCAGGCCCGTCGCGACGGTGGTCTTGCCGCTGCCGGAGGAGGGCGCGGCGATGACCAGTCTCGGTACGTTGAACGAGGTCACCACTCGATGCCCTTCTGGCCCTTCTGGCCGGCGTCCATCGGGTGCTTCACCTTGGTCATCTCAGTGACGAGGTCCGCGAACTCCACCAGCTTCTCCGGCGCGTTGCGCCCGGTGATCACCACGTGCTGGGTGCCGGGACGGTTGCGCAGCACTTCGACGACCTCGTCGACGTCGATCCAGCCCCAGTGCATCGGGTACGCGAACTCGTCCAGCACGTACAGCTTGTGCGTCTCGGCGGCCAGGTCGCGCTTGACCTGCTCCCAGCCCTCCTTGGCCGCCTGCTCGTTGTCGAGCTGCGCGTCGCGCTGGACCCAGGACCAGCCCTCGCCCATCTTGTGCCAGACGACGGAGCCGCCCTCGCCGGAGGCGCCGAGCACCTTCAGCGCGTTCTCCTCGCCGACCTTCCACTTCGCCGACTTGACGAACTGGAACACCCCGATCGGCCAGCCCTGGTTCCAGGCGCGCAGCGCCAGACCGAAGGCCGCCGTCGACTTGCCCTTGCCCGGCCCGGTGTGGACGAAGACGAGCGGGCGGTTGCGGCGCTGACGCGTCGTGAGTCCGTCGTCCGGAACGACGGACGGCTGTCCCTGCGGCATTACGCGGCCCTCCTGAGGGTCGGGGATGGGGTACGTACGTTTTTGACGAGCCCGGCCAGCGAATCGGCCCGCAGCCCGTCGAGGGTGACGGCCGGGCCGCCCAGATCGGCGGCCAGTACGCCGGCCAGCCCGAGCCGGACCGGCCCCGACTCGCAGTCCACGACCACGGACGCGACCCCGCCGGCCGCCAGCAGCCGGGCGCTGCGCGCCGAGAGCTCGCGCGGCGTGTCATGGTGCGGGCCACCGACGGCGCCGGCCGAGGTGGCCCGCCCGTCGGTGACGACCACGAGCAGCGGCCTGCGGCTCGGGTCCCGCAGCCGTTCGATCCGCAGCACTTCGTGGGCCTTGAGCAGCCCGGCGGCGAGCGGGGTGCGCCCGCCGGTCGGCAGCTTCTCCAGCCGGGCCGCGGCGGCGTCGACGGAGGAGGTGGGGGGCAGGGCCAGTTCGGCCGAGGAGCCCCGGAAGGTGATCAGGCCGACCTTGTCCCGGCGCTGGTAGGCGTCGAGCAGCAGGGACAGCACGGCCCCCTTGACCGCGCTCATGCGCTGCCGGGCGGCCATGGAGCCGGAGGCGTCGACGAGGAACAGGACGAGGTTGCCCTCGCGGCCCTCGCGGGTCGCCTGCCGCAGATCGTCCTTGCGGACGACCAGCCCGCGCCCGGTGCGTCCGCGCGCCTTCTGGTGCGGGGCCGCGGCGTGGACGGTCGCCGCCAGGTGCAGTTTCGTCAACTGGCCGCGGGGGCGCTGGGCGCCGGTGGTGCGGCCGTGCGCGGTGCGGGCGCGCGAACGCCGCCCGGACGCGCCCTCGCCGAGACCCGGGACGCTGAGCATCTTGGTGCGGAACGGCTCGGCCGCCCGTACGGGCGCTTGCTCGGCCGGACCGTCCGTCGCCTCCTTCTCCTGGGCGGAGGGCTGCGTCTCGGGCTGCTGCTCGGGCTGCTGCTCGGGCTGGGCCGGGGCCTCCGACTCGGCCTCGGGCGCGTCCGGTCCGGACCCCTGCGGGGGTACGCCGCCCCCGCCGTCGGGGCCGCCGCCGTCCGGGCCGTCGTCCTGCGGACCTTCACCGGGCCCCTCCGGCTCCGGCTCCGGCTCGGGCTCGGGGTCCGGCTCGTCGTCGGGGAACCCGTCCAGGATCCGGTCCAGCTTCTCCTCGTCGAGACCGGGCGCGTCGAAGGGGTTGCGGCGGCGCCGGTGGGGGAGCGCCAGCAGGGCGGCCTGCCGCACGTCCTCCTTGCGCACCTCGGTCCGCCCGGCCCAGGCGGCGAGCGCGGTCGCGGTACGGGCCATCACGATGTCGGCGCGCATGCCGTCGACCTCGAAACCGGCGCAGGTCGCCGCGATCTGCAGCAGCGAGGTGTCACCGAGGCGCACCCGCGGGAGCAGCGCCCGCGCGGCCACCACCCGGGCACGCACCTCTTCCTCGTCCCCGGACCAGCGGCCCGCGAAGCCCGCGGGGTCGTCCTCGTAGGCGAGGCGGCGACGCACGACCTCGACCCGCTGGAGGGGCTCCCGGGAGGCGGCGACCTCGACGGTCAGGCCGAAGCGGTCGAGCAACTGGGGGCGGAGCTCGCCCTCCTCGGGGTTCATCGTGCCGACGAGGAGGAAGCGGGCGGCGTGCCGTACGGAGACGCCCTCGCGCTCGACGTAGGAGGCGCCCATCGCGGCGGCGTCGAGGAGCAGGTCGATGAGGTGGTCGTGGAGCAGGTTGACCTCGTCGACGTACAGGATCCCGCGGTGCGCGTCGGCCAGCAGGCCGGGCTCGAAGGCCTTCACGCCTTCGGCGAGGGCGCGTTCGATGTCGAGGGCGCCGACGAGCCGGTCCTCGGAGGCACCGACGGGCAGCTCCACCATGCGGGCGGGCCGCGCGGCGGCCGGTCCCGGCTCGTGGGGGCCGTCGGGGCAGGCGGGGTCCGGGGCGGTGGGCGCGCAGCTGAACCGGCAGCCGGGGACCACGTCCACCTGCGGCAGCAGGGTGGACAGGGCGCGGACGGCGGTGGACTTGGCGGTCCCCTTCTCACCGCGCACGAGGACACCGCCGACCGCGGGGCTCACCGCGTTGAGCAGCAGCGCGAGGCGCAGGTCGTTCTGGCCGACCAGTGCGGTGAACGGGTAGGGCGTGCTCATGCGGTGGCCCCTTCTGGAGCGTGGGTACGGATACGCGTGCGCGGGCCTCCTGGGGCTCCGCCCCAGACCCCGCGCCTCAAACGCCGGCGGGGCTGAATGTGGCCGGCGTCAGCCTGGACGTGCGGGCCACAGCCGAAAACCAGCCCCTCCGGCGTTTGAGGAGCGGGGGTCCGGGGGCTGGCCCCCGGGTACGGCGCCGCACGCGGCAACGGGTCCGGGGCGGAGCTCCGGGGAACGGGGGAAGGGCGGGTAGGGGACAGCCCCCGCAGGGCTGCGCCGCTCATGGCGCGCCCGGCGGGAGGAAGGGGAGGCCCGACGGGGCGCCACCCTCGATGAGCCGCATCAGGGCGCCCGTGTCCGCGTGCTCCGCGATCAGGTCGCCGAGGAGGTCGAGCTGCTCCTCCCGCAGGGAGGAGAACGACGTGTCCGGCGCCGGAACGAAGCGGCGGCCCGCAGCGGCCGCGACCTCGCGGAGGAACGCCCGGCGGAAGCCGTCCGACTCCAGCGAGCCGTGCCAGTGCGTGCCCCACACCTCCCCGACCCGGCACCCGTCCAGGAAGGGGGTCCCGCCCAGGACTTCGGCCACGCCGTGGTGGATCTCGTACCCCTCCACCGGCTCGCCCAGCGCCGAACCCACCGGCCGCGCCAGGGTCTTCTCCCGCTCGAAGCGGACCCGCACGGGAAGCAGCCCGAGCCCCGGCACGGAGCCGGCCTTCGACTCGACCTCGTCCTCGATGTGTTCGCCCAGCACCTGGAACCCGCCGCAGATGCCCAGGACCGGCCGGCCCTCGGCGGCCCGCCGGGCCAGCGCGTCCGCCAGGCCCCGCTCGCGCAGCCAGGCCAGCGCCTTGACCGTGCCACGGGTGCCGGGGACGACGACCAGGTCCGCGTCGGCCAGTTCCTCGGCCCGGTCCACGAACCGCACCACCACGCCCGGCTCCGCCGCCAGTGCGTCGACGTCCGTGAAGTTGGACATCAGCGGCACCGCGCAGACCGCGACCCGCAGCACGTCCTCGCCGACGGGCGGGGCGACCACGGATTCCCGTACCGCACCCCGCAAGGAGACCCGCAGGCCGTCCTCCTCGTCGATGCCCAGCCCGTGCTGGAAGGGGAGCACGCCGTACGTGGCGCGCCCGGTGAGGCCGCGCAGCATCTCCATGCCCGGTTCCAGCAGGGTGACGTCGCCGCGGAACTTGTTGACCAGGTAGCCCGCGATCAGCGACTGGTCCTCGGGAGACAGCAGGGCCGTCGTACCGAAGAAGGACGCGAAGACGCCGCCCCGGTCGATGTCGCCGACGACGACCACCGGGAACCGCGCGGCCCGCGCGATGCCCATGTTCACGATGTCGGTCCGGCGCAGGTTGATCTCGGCCGGGCTGCCCGCCCCCTCGCAGATCACGGCGTCATACGTGCCCCGCAACTGCTCCAGGCAGTCCGTGACGATGCCGAGCAACTGCTCCTGGCGCCCCCCGTGGTAGCCGCGCGCGCTCATCTCGCCCACCGGCTTGCCCAGCAGCACCACCTGGCTGCTCCGGTCGCTGCCGGGCTTGAGCAGCACGGGGTTCATCAGCGCGGTCGGCTCCACGCGGGCCGCCTGGGCCTGCATGGCCTGCGCACGGCCGATCTCGGCGCCCTCCCTCGTCACGAAGGAGTTCAGCGACATGTTCTGCGCCTTGAACGGGGCCACCTTCACGCCCTGCCGGGCCAGCCACCGGCAGATGCCCGCCGTGACCACGCTCTTGCCCGCGTCCGAGGTCGTACCGGCGACGAGGAGACCCCCGCCGCGCTTCGCGCCGCCGCTCATGCGCGCCGCCCCTTCTTCTTCGTGTGCGCCATACGGGAGACCAGCGTCTGGGCGACCAGCGTCCGGGCCGCCACACAGGCCCCCAGCGCCACCCACGTCACCTGGCGCGACAGCCGCACCGCCCGTTCGATGTCGGCGACCTCCACGGGCCGCCCGGCCGCACCGTTGAGCACGGCCCGGTGCTCGACCCGGCCCGCGTACGCCAGGGTCCCGCCCAGCCGTACGCCCAGCGCCCCGGCGAAGGAGGACTCCACGGGCCCCGCGTTGGGGCTCGGGTGCTTGGCGGCGTCCGCGCGCCAGGCCCGTACGGCCCCCCGGCGGTCGGGCCCGGCCAGTACGGCGGCCAGGGCCGTCAGCCGGGCGCCCGGCCAGCCGGCCACGTCGTCGAGCCGGGCGGAGGCCCAGCCGTAGCGCAGGTGGCGGGGAGACTTGTGGCCGACCATCGCGTCCAGGGTGTTCACGGCGCGGAAGGCGAGCAGCCCGGGGACGCCCGCGACGGTGCCCCACACCAGGGCCCCGACCACGGCGTCGGAGGTGTTCTCGGCGACCGATTCGACGACCGCGCGGGCCATCTGCTGCTCGTCCAGCGCCTGCGGGTCGCGCCCGCACAGGTGGGGCAGCCGCTCGCGGGCCACTTCGGCGTCCCCGGCGGCGAGCGCCCCGCCGATGGCGCGGGCTTCCCGGCCCAGCGAGGTGCCGCCGACGACGGCCCAGGTGGCGGCGGCGGTGAGGGCGATGCGGGCGGCCGCGGGCCGGGAGCGCACGGCGCGGGCGCCCAGCGCGCCCACGGCGGCCGCGCCTCCGGCGCACAGCAGGGTGTGCAGGGCGCCCCGCGCGCGGTCGTCGCGCCACAGGGCGCGTTCGACGGCGGCGGCGGCTCGTCCGAAGGCGGCCACGGGGTGCCCTCGGCGCGGATCCCCGAGGATCCGGTCGCCGATCAGGCCCGCCGTGACGCCGTACGCGAAGACGCGATCGGCACGCATGGTGGCAGGTATGTCCTCACTCAGGGTCCGCGCCCTGGTTCGACGTGTCCGGCGGCGAGAGTTCCTGGCTCCCGGCCGCACACGGCCGAAGGCTCGCGTGCGCCGGTGACAGTGGCGGGACCGCGCCGGATTCGCACCGGACTTCCTCTCCATGCCGCCGTAATGGCTCGGGCAGTCCACCACGCAGCGCGAAGGCCCGTCAACTCGCCGTTGACCTGCGGCGGGGTGGCGGGGGAGGGGGTCCGGGCATGCGAAAGCTCCCTCCGGTACGAACCCGGAGGGAGCCTTCGTACGTGCCGTCCCGCGCCTCAGGCGACGATCAGGTAGATCCCGTAGGCCACGGCCGCCGCGCAGAGCGCGAAGCAGGCGTACGCACCGCTGCGGGCCAGGGTGGCGGCGCCGCCCTGTTCGGTGGCGGCCTCGTGCTTGGAGAGCCCCATCAGGCCCAGGGTGAACAGGGTCACCAGGACGACGGTGGCGGAGAGGCTGACCCCGAAGACGGAGCCGAGTGCTTCCCAGTCGATCTTCATACCGCTGAATCCTCTGTCGTTCTCGGGGTCAGACGGCCGCGGCCGGGGCCGCGGGGGTCGTCGTCGCGGCCGGGATGGTGGCCTTCAGTTCCTCGTCCGTCACCGCGGCGGTGCTGCCGACTGCGGCGGCCGTGACCGGCGGTACGCTGACGGCCGCGATGGCCGTGGTGACGACACCCGGCTCCTCGGCGGCGGCCGTCCCGACCTCGTTG
Organism: Streptomyces sp. AP-93; assembly: GCF_022808175.1. GTDB lineage: Bacteria > Actinomycetota > Actinomycetes > Streptomycetales > Streptomycetaceae > Streptomyces. The sequence goes on from NZ_JALGBX010000017.1 coordinate 154,774, forward strand.
ACGTTGGTGTGGTCGACGACCTGGCGGCGGGAGATGAGCCAGATGGCGACGCAGGAGCCGATCAGGAAGACCGTGACGCCGGCGATGCCGATGTCCCCGGTACGCATGACCAGCTCGGCACCGGCGGCGACCAGGGCCGCGGCCGGGAGGGTCAGGCCCCAGGCGATGAACATGCGGGTGGCGGTGGACCAGCGGACCACGCCGCCCTTGCGTCCCAGACCCGAACCCATGACGGCGCCGGAGCACGCGTGGGTGGTGGAGAGGGAGAAGCCGAGGGAGGAGGAGGCCAGGATGACGCTGGCGGCCGAGGTCTGGGCGGCGAAGCCCTGCTGCGGCTGCAGGTCGGTCAGGCCCTTGCCCATGGTGCGGATGATGCGCCAGCCGCCCAGGTAGGTGCCCATCGCGATGGCCAGACCGGCGGAGACGATGACCCAGACCGGCGGGTTGGAGCCGGGCGCGAGGGCGCCGCCGGCGACGAGCGCCAGCGTGATGATGCCCATCGTCTTCTGCGCGTCGTTGGTGCCGTGCGCCAGCGAGACGAGACCCGCGGAGGCGATCTGGCCGGCGCGGTAGCCCTTGGCCGAGGTCTTCTCACCCATGCCGTTGCCGACCTTGTACGTGACCTTCGTGGCCAGGTACGCGGCGAAGCCGGCGACCAGCGGCGCGGCGATCGCGGGGATCAGCACCTTGGTGACGACGACGCTGCCGTTGACGGCGCCCATGCCGGCGGAGGCCACGGCCGCACCGATCAGGCCGCCCATCAGGGCGTGCGAGGAGCTGGAGGGCAGTCCGACCAGCCAGGTGACGAGGTTCCAGAGGATCGCGCCGACCAGGGCGGCGAAGATGACCTCCGGCTGGATGCCTTCCTCGTTGACCAGTCCCTTGGAGATCGTCTTGGCGACCTCCACGGACATGAAGGCGCCGACGAGGTTGAGCACGGCGGACATTGCCACCGCGGTCTTGGGCTTGAGGGCGCCGGTCGAGATGGTGGTGGCCATCGCGTTGGCCGTGTCGTGAAAACCGTTCGTGAAATCGAACACGAGAGCGGTGATGATCACGATCCCGAGGAGAAGCGTTATGTGCTCCATTTACCCAGGCTTCTGTTTGACGTCAGTGGTTCGTGGACCGTAGATAACCTGGATGAACGGAAGGTGAACTGACAGGGTTCATGCGGTGTATCGGCACGGCACCCGATCGGGACCTTCGTCCCGGGAAGTGCGTTGATATATCGATTAATGCATGTCGCAGCAGGGGTGTCCGCGCGCTTCGGGGCAGGACTTCCGGTAACCCGCCCGCACGCCCGGGACCCCCGAAGAGAGCTAGATCACCTTCCGTGCCACCCCTCGGGGGCGCCGGCCGGAGTCATTCCCTCCGGTGGCCCGCCGACCCGTCCGCCTCGACACTGGAGCAGTGCGTACCGCCACAGCGACGGCAGCGGCCGTCACCACGACCCTGCTCGGCGCCGGCGCGGCCGCCGTCACCGCCGCCGCGCTCGCCGGCCGGTACGCCGCCGACGCGGCCCTGCGGACCGAGCCCGGCCGCCCGCTCCCCGGCAGCCCCCGGCTCACCGTCCATTCCACCGCGGCCGGCCGGGTCGAGCTGACCCGGTCCCTCGCCTCCCTGCGCCCCGGCACCTACGGGCTCACCGCGCCCGGGGTGCACGCCGTGGTCGGGCCCGTCCTCCCCGACGCCCCGCACGGCCCCGACACCGTGGTGCGCCGGCTCCTCGCCGTCACCCACGGCAGCCTCGACCCCGGAACCCGCGTCACCCTCACCCCCCAGGTCCACCTGGGCAACCCGCGCACCGCCCTCGGACTGGACCACGCCGACGTGGACGTCCCCGGGGAGCTCGGCGCGCTGCCCGCCTGGTTCGTGCCCGCGGCCCGCGACACGTGGGTGATCACCGTCCACGGGCTCGGCGCCACCCGCGAGCACCCGATGACGGTCATGCCCTTCCTCCACCGCAACAAGCTCCCCGTCCTGGACCTCGGGTACCGGGGCGACCTCGGAGCCCCCGAGTCACCGGACGGCCTCGGCCACCTCGGCGAGTCCGAATGGCGCGATCTCGACGCCGCCATCCGCTACGCCCTGCGCTACGGCGCCCGCCGCGTGGTCCTGCACGGCTGGTCGACCGGCGCCACCATGGCCCTGCACGCCCTCGAGCGCTCGGCGGTGGCCGACCGGATCTCCGGACTGGTCATCGACTCGCCCGTACTGGACTGGCACGCCACCCTGCGCGCCCTCGCCGCCGCGCGCCGCACCCCGGCCCCGCTCCTCCCGTTCGCGGTCAAGGCCGCGGAGGGCCGTGCGGGCCTGCGCGCCGACCGGCGGGCCCCGGGGTCGGATCCGGCCGCGCTGAAGGTGCCCGTACTGATCTTCCACGGCCCCGACGACGCGATCGCCCCCTGGGAACCCTCCCGCCGGCTCGCCGCGGCCCGCCCCGACCTCGTCACCCTGCACTCCGTTTCCGACGCCGCCCACGGGGCGATGTGGAACGCCGATCCCGCCGCGTACGAAGAGGTGCTGCGCCGCTTCCTGACCCCTTTGATGTGACGGACCGGGTGACGGACCGTCGGACGAGTTGTCCGAAGACTGCGGGGCGGACGGGGCGGGGAGGGTGGGTTGTCCCGTTCTGTACCCAGGGGGCCTTGTGGCAATGGCTGGTTCCGTTTGGGCTTTCGGCCAGTGACGGGCGAGACTGCTCACGTGACGTCCCGAAAGCCTGATGAGCAGTTGGCTCGCGACTCCAGACTCCGACTCGTCGCCCCGCGGTCCGTGGCCACGGCCCGCAAGGCGGTGACCGACCGGCGCACCCGGACCGCCCCGCGGCCTCCGGCGGGCACGCCCGCCACGGCCGACCTGGCGAACAGGGCCCGCGCCTCCCTCACCGACGCGGTACGGCTCGCCCGCTGGGCCGAGCTGCACCTCGGCGGCGCGGACGGCGCCGGGCCCGCCCCGGCGGGCGCCCTGCCCGCCGCCGAAACCGAACGCGCCGCCGCCCAGCTGAGCCTGACGCCGGGCCAGATCCGGGTCGGCTGGGACCGCGCCCGGCTCGCCGGCCTGATCGAGATGCACGGCGGGCACGCCCGCCCGGGCTGGCGCCTGCGCGCCTGGAACCGGGACGACACCGCCGTCCTGCGCGGCTGGGTCGCCCTCTTCGACGCCTGGTCACTGGTCCACCCGGCCCCCGCCGACATCGCCCCCGCGGCCGTCGCCGAGGTGGTCGAGGCCATGCCCCAGCTGCTCTCCCTGCTCCAGCTCTCCGCCGGTCCCGTGACCGTCCCCGATCTGCTGGACCTGCTCGGACAGCGCGTCGACGAACTGCGCGACGAGCGGTGCGAGGTCCCCTACGAGTCCACGGCGCAGGCCGCCGCGACCCCGCAGGCCGGTCCCGCACCGGCCGCGCCGCCCGTCCCGCTCGCCCGGCTGCTGCGCTGGGCGCTCGGCGGGCTCGCCGCCGTGGACGCCGTCACCCTCGGCCCCGCCCGGGCCACCCTCACCCCGCTCGGGAGCTGGGCAGTCTGGGTCAAGCTGGAGCAGATCTGCGTCGCCGCGCAGAGCCCCGCCGGGAACATCGAACAGTCCGCCGCCGCCATGCTCCACGGCTGCGCGCGGCTCACCCCCGGCCCGGCCCGCGCCGAATACCTGGCCTGGCTCGCCGCCCGGCCCGTCGGCCGCGCGGTCTCCGAACTGCTGCACGCGGCCCGCGGCGAGGACGCCCTGTTGCGCGGGCTCGCCTTCGAAGCCCTGCGCGTCGTCGGAGCCCCGGCCGAACCGGAGGTGCGGGGGGCCTCCCGGGAGCCCGCGCTGCGCCCCTACGCCCTGCTCTGGCTCGCCGAGCACGACGGGGTCGACCCCGACGAGGCGCAGGACGTGCTCACCGCCGAGGAGCAGACCTGGCTCTGGGTGGACACCGCGGCCGCCATCGCCGACCACGGCGAAGCCGAGCTGCTGGCCCGCCACCTGGACTCGGCGGTGCGGACCACGGTTCCGCGGCTGCTGGACGAGGTCCGCGCGGTCGGGCACCCCCGCACGGTGCAGGTGCTGGTCGCGCTGGCCGCCGCCCATCCCGATCCGGCCCTGGCCAAAGCGGTGCGCCGAGCCGCGTTCCAGGTGCACACCGGCGGCGCGTAGCGCCCGTAGCGGGAGGGGCGTACGCGCCCGCAGGTTCTAGACCTGCGGGGCGTACGTCCCGAAGCTCCACACGTTGCCCTCGGCGTCGCGGGCCATGTAGTCCCGCGAGCCGTAGTCCTGGTCGGTCGGCTCCATCAGGATCTCCACACCGTGCTCGACGGCCCGGCGGTGGTGCGCGTCCACGTCGTCGACGCGTACGTAGACCCCGGCCGGGCCGGCCGTCTCCATCGCCTTGTCGAAGGCACCGCCGGTGCCCTTGCTGCCGAGCATCACCATGCCGTTCCCATAGGACAGCTCGGCGTGCACCACCGCGCCGTCCTCGCCCTCGTAGGCCGCGACCTGGGTGAAGCCGAAGGCTTCCGTGAGCAGGTGGATGGCAGCCTTGGCATCGGCGTACAGCAGGGTCGGACAGATGGACGGAACGCCTGCCATGACGATCACTCCCTCTCGTACCGTGGGCTGACGGTCCGCGGGTGGACAGTGAGCCACGTCACAGCATGGCAGGCGCCGCGCGAAGTCAGCGGAAGGTGTTGCACTGGGCCATGTCGCCCGTGCGGTAGCCCTGGTAGAACCACTGCTGGCGCTGCTCGGCCGAGCCGTGCGTCCAGGACTCCGGGGTCACCCGGCCCTGGAACTTCTCCTGGATCCGGTCGTCGCCGACCGCGGCCGCCGCGTCCAGGCCGTCCTTGATGTCCTGGTCGGTGAGGCTGGTGATCAGGGGCTTGCCCGTGGACTCGTCCGGGGTCTTCGTCGCGTTGTGGGCCCAGACCCCGGCGTAGCAGTCGGCCTGCAGCTCGACCCGTACCGCGTTGCTGTTCGCGCCCTGCCGGCCGTCCTGGGCCTTCTGCAGGGTGCCGGTCAGGTTCTGGATGTGGTGGCCGTACTCGTGGGCCACCACGTACGCCTGGGCGAAGGGGCCGCCGCTCGCGCCGAACTTGGTGCGGAGCTCGTTGAAGAAGCCCAGGTCCAGATAGACCTGCCGGTCACCGGGGCAGTAGAAGGGGCCGACCGCCGAGGTGGCCGCCCCGCAGGCGGTGCCCACCTTGCCGGTGAAGAACACCGTCTGCGCCGGGCTGTACTGGGCGCCGCGCCTGGCGAACTCCTGCTTCCAGAAGTCCTGGGTGCTGTTGATCACCGCCACCAGCCGGCAGTCCTCCTTGGTGTTCGCGTCCTGCCCGGTCTTGCAGCTCTGCTGCACCTGGGCGGCGGAGGAGGCGGTCGACGCGGGCTCGGGGCTTCCGTCGGACAGGCCCAGCTGTTCCGGGCCCACCCCGAACAGCAGGCCCATGATCAGTGCGATGAATCCGATGATGCCGCCGCCGATCGTGGCCTTTCCGCCCGGGATGCGGCTGCCGCGCACGTCCTTGACCTCGGAAGTGTCCAGATTGGCGTTGTCGTCGAACTGCATCCCGCACCGCCCTCCATTCCTGCCGAGGGGGGTACGAGTACACCCCTGCGGTGAGTATCAACCCGTTCATCCTCATACGCCCCCTGGCGGGGAGGCGTGTTCCGTGGGCCGAACGGGGGACACGGGGGTGGGGGCGGCACCGGTCCCGCCGGGGGCGGGCGGGCCCGAAAGTAGTTGCGCACCCCCGGTAGAATGACTCCCATGGCAAATCTCCTCGCGGATTAGCGGCGTAGAAGCATCGCGTCCTGCCCCCCTTCCGCCGTCCCGACCCGCCCTGGAGTATTTCCGTGATCACCGCCACCGGCATCGAGCTGCGCGCCGGCGCCCGCATCCTCATCGAGAACGCCTCCTTCCGCATCGCCAAGGGCGACCGCATCGGCCTCGTCGGCCGCAACGGAGCCGGCAAGACCACCCTCACCAAGTGCCTCGCGGGCGAGGGAACGCCGGCCGGCGGCAGCATCGCCCGCTCGGGCGAGGTCGGCTACCTCCCGCAGGACCCGCGCACCGGCGACCTCGACGTGCTGGCCAGCGACCGGATCCTGTCCGCCCGCGGACTCGACGTGCTGCTCAAGAAGATGCGGATGAACGAGGAGCGCATTTCCTCCGGCTCCGGCGCCACCCGCGAGAAGGCGATGCGCCAGTACGAGCGCCAGGAGACCGAGTTCCTCACCAAGGGCGGGTACGCAGCCGAGTCCGAGGCCGCGACCATCTCCGCCGCCCTCGGCCTGCCCGACCGGGTGCTCGGCCAGCCGCTGCACACCCTCTCCGGTGGTCAGCGCCGCCGCGTCGAGCTCGCACGGATCCTCTTCTCGGACGCCGACACCCTCCTCCTCGACGAGCCGACCAACCACCTCGACGCCGACTCGATCGTGTGGCTGCGCGACTATCTGAAGACCTACCGCGGCGGCTTCATCGTCATCTCCCACGACGTGGACCTGGTCGAGACGGTCGTCAACAAGGTGTTCTACCTGGACGCCAACCGCTCCCAGATCGACGTCTACAACATGGGCTGGAAGCTCTACCAGCAGCAGCGCGAGGCCGACGAGAAGCGGCGCAAGCGCGAGCGCCAGAACGCCGAGAAGAAGGCCGCGGCGCTGAACTCGCAGGCCGACAAGATGCGCGCGAAGGCCACCAAGACCGTCGCCGCCCAGAACATGGCCAAGCGCGCCGACCGGCTGCTCGCGGGCCTGGACGCCGTCCGCGTCTCCGACAAGGTCGCCAAGCTGCGCTTCCCGGACCCGGCGCCCTGCGGCAAGACCCCGCTGACCGCCGAGGGCCTGTCGAAGTCCTACGGCTCCCTGGAGATCTTCACCGACGTCGACCTGGCCATCGACAAGGGCTCCCGCGTGGTCATCCTCGGCCTCAACGGCGCCGGCAAGACCACCCTCCTGCGCCTGCTGTCGGGCACCGAGAAGCCCGACACCGGCACGGTCGTCCCCGGCCACGGCCTCAAGCTCGGCTACTACGCCCAGGAGCACGAGACCCTGGACCCGGAGCGCTCGGTCCTGGAGAACATGCGCTCCTCGGCGCCGGACCTGGACCTGGTCTCCGTACGCAAGACGCTCGGCTCCTTCCTCTTCTCCGGCGACGACGTGGACAAGCCCGCGGGCGTCCTGTCCGGCGGCGAGAAGACCCGCCTCGCCCTGGCGACGCTGGTCGTCTCCTCGGCCAACGTGCTGCTGCTCGACGAGCCCACCAACAACCTCGACCCGGCCAGCCGCGAGGAGATCCTGGGCGCCCTGCGCACGTACAAGGGCGCCGTCATCCTCGTCACCCACGACGAGGGCGCGGTCGAGGCGCTCGAGCCGGAGCGGATCATCCTGCTCCCGGACGGCGTCGAGGACCTCTGGGGTCCGGACTACCGGGACCTGGTGTCGCTCGCCTGAGGCCCTTCCGCTTCCGTGATCCTTTGCTTATGGATCATTCGGCTCAGACGTGATCCATCATCTGAGTGAGACGGTCTCATACCGCTCCGTGCCTGACGAAGGCCCCGGCCGCATCTCCCAGGAGGTGCGGCCGGGGCCTTCCGCTTCTGCGCTCCGGCCCCTGACCTGGCCATTCATACCGGGGGAACGGAAATGTGACGGAGGTCATGCAGCGGAAGAGAAGATTCCGTTCTGCTCCTGCGTCCACGGCTGAAGAAATGCCGCCGTACCGACCTTGCTGAATGGGTGGCCAGGAAGCCGGGGAGGGGTGATCATGAGAAGTCCAGAGCGCACTTCCCATAGAGGAGGCACGGGTGGCCGAAACTCTGAAGAAGGGCAGCCGGGTAACCGGCGCCGCGCGTGACAAGCTCGCGGCAGACCTGAAGAAGCAGTACGACTCCGGTGCGAGTATCCGGGCGCTGGCCGAATCGACTGGCCGGTCCTACGGATTCGTCCATCGGATGCTCAGCGAGTCCGGAGTCACGCTGCGTGGTCGCGGTGGCGCGACGCGCGGCAAGAAGGCGGCTACGGCCTGACCATTTGGTTCCCCTTGGTTCCAACGGTTTTCCGTATTCAGCTTCACGGTTCCAGTTCCACCGTCCTTCGGTGACCCCCGGTCGGCTCCATGGCCGGCCGGGTGGTTACTGTGCAGTCACTTAGGCCGAGATCGCGGCCGAACGACGGCACAACCACCGGAGGCACACAGATGGCTCTGCTCGACAAGGACGGCGTACGGCTCACCGTCGACGACACGGTCGCCACGGTGACACTGACCAATCCAGCCAAGCGAAACGCTCAATCCCCCGCGCTCTGGCGGGCGTTGACGGAGGCTGGAAGGTCGTTGCCGGGCACCGTCCGGGTCGTCGTGCTGCGCGGCGAAGGGCAGTCCTTCTCCGCAGGGCTCGACCGGCAGGCGTTCACCCCCGAAGGCTTCGAGGGCGAGCCGTCCTTCCTTGACCTGGCGCGCGGTTCGGAGGAACTGCTCGACTCCACCATCGCCGAGTACCAGGAGGCGTTCACCTGGTGGCGGCGCAACGACATCATCTCCGTCGCCGCCGTTCAGGGGCACGCGATCGGTGCCGGTTTCCAGCTTGCCCTCGCGTGCGATCTGCGCGTCGTCGCGGACGACGTGCAGTTCGCCATGCGCGAGACCGGGCTGGGCCTGGTGCCCGACCTCGGCGGCACGCAGCCGCTGACCTCGGCGGTCGGCTATGCCCGCGCGCTCGAAATCTGCGCGACGGGACGCTTCGTCCACGCCGAGGAGGCGGAACGGATCGGCCTCGCGAACCTGGTCGTCCCCGCGGGCGAACTCGACGCGGCCGTCCAGGACCTCACCACCGCGCTGCTGGCTCCGCCGCGGGACGCGGTGGTCGAGACGAAGGCGCTGCTCCGGAGTTCCCTGGCCCGGCCCTACGACGACCAGCGGGTCGCCGAGCGCGCCGCCCAGGGCCGCCGCCTGCGGGATTTGGCCGGCCTGTCGGACTAGCCGCGGCGCCGCTGCCGGGGACCAGCCCCCGGACCCCCCGCTCCTCAAACGCCGGAGGGGCTGGATTCGGGCCGGCGTGGGCTGCACGTGCGCCCCGGAGGGGCTGGTTTGCCGCGCAGTGGCAAGTCCCAGCCCCTCCGGCGTTTGAGGAGCGGGGTCTGGGGCGGAGCCCCAGGGGGGTCCGGGCAGCGCCCGGGGAACGGGCGAAGGGCGGGGAGGGGACTTCGCCCCGCGCAGCGGTCACCCCGCGGCCGCGTCGGGACGGGCGCCGACGGGGGCGCCGCCTTACCGTGGGTCGGGAGCCCGTACGCGCGAAGGGATCAGAGATGACCGAGTCCGCCGCCACCGGCAGCACCGCCAAGCCCCCCGCCGACCGCGGCCGCACGAGCATCGCCGACGGCGTGGTCGAGAAGATCGCCGGCCTGGCCGCCCGCGAGGTGGTCGGCGTCCACGCCATGGGCAGCGGCAGCGGCCTCTCCCGTACCTTCGGTGCCGTCCGCGACCGCGTCCCCGGCGGGGCCAAGTCCACCGTCAGCCGGGGCGTGAAGGCGGAGGTCGGCGAAGTGCAGACCGCCCTCGACCTCGAGATTGTCGTGGATTACGGCGTGTCGATCAGGGACGTGGCCCGGGCCGTCCGTGAGAACGTCGTCTCGGCGGTGGAGCGGATGACCGGCCTCGAGGTCGTGGAGGTCAACATCGCGGTCAGCGACGTCAAGCTGCCGGACGAGGACGACGAGGAGCCGGAGTCCCGACTGCAGTAGAGGAGCCCGCATGAGCATGGCGGTCGTCGGCCTGGTGGCCGGCATGGCACTGGGGTTCGCCGGGTACTTCGGCGGCTTCGGGGCCTTCCTGCTGGTGGCCGCGCTCGGCGCCATCGGCTTCGTCGTGGGCCGGTTCCTCGACGGGGACCTGGAACCGGGGGACTTCTTCCGCCCCCAAGGCCGCCCCGGGGACCGCGATCGTGATCGCGACCGGGACCGGGACCGGGGCGACCGGGGGGACCGGGACCGATGAGCACGCCCCGCCCCACCCCGCCCCGGGTGCCCGCCGCCGAACGGGGAGCCACCCGCATCGCCGACCGGGTCGTGGCGAAGATCGCAGCCCAGGCCGCCCGGGAGGCGCTGACCCGGCCCGCTCCGGACGCGACCCCGCCGCACGCCACCGTCACCGTGCACCACGACATCGCCCGCGTACGGGTGGTCCTGGAGCTTCCCTACCCCTCCGACCTCGCCGCCCAGTGCGCGGCCGTACGCCGCCACGTCGCCCTGCGCGTCGAGGAGTGCGCGGACATGGCCGTACCCGAGGTGGACGTGGACATCGAACACCTGCGCCCCGCGCGGCCCGCCGCCGGGCGGGACCGGCGGGTTCGGTGAGCGCCCGCTTCCGGTCGCCCCGGCGGTTGCCGGCGGCCGTCGGGGCGTTCGCCGTCCTCGGGGTGGCGGGGCTGTTCCTGTACGACCTGGCGGCGGTACGGGCCCACCGCCCGGGGATGCGCTGGCGCGACGAGCTCTCCCGGGCGCTGGAGCGGCACACCCCGGCCGACCCCGGCGTGCTGATCGGCGGCGGAGTCCTGGCAGCGGCCGGGGCCGCGCTGCTGCTGTACGCACTCACCCCGGGCCTGCGCGGGATCCTCCCGATGAGCTCGGGGCACCCGGAGGTCCGCGGCGGACTGGAACGCAAGGCCGCCGCGCAGGTGCTGCGCGACCGGGTCATGGAGGTGGCCGGGGTCCGGTCGGTGCGCGTCAGCGTGGGCCGGGCCCACATCGGGGTCCGGGCCGTGTCCCACTTCCGCGAACTGGACGACGTACGGGCCGATCTGGACGCGGTGCTGGCCGTCGGCCTCGACGAGCTGGGCCTGGCCCACGCGCTGCGGCCGAGGGTACGGGTGAACCGCCGGTGACCCTCGGGACGGTGAACCGGGTCCTGCTCGCCCTGCTCGGACTGGTCCTGCTGGCGGCGGGGGCGTCGGTGCTGACCGCGTCCGGGCCGTTCGAGGGCCGCCACGAACCGCTGCTGGCGCCGCACGGGCGGGGCTGGCCGGCGCCCTGGTGGGCGGTGCTCGCCGCACTCGGGGTCTGCGTACTGCTGGCGCTGTGGTGGCTGCTGTCCCAACTGCGCCGGGCCCGGCTGGCGGAGGTGCTCGTGGACACCGGGGACGGGGCGTTCGCGGTGCTGCGCGGGCGGGCGCTGGAGGGGGCCGTCGAGGCCGACGTCCAGGACGCCGTGGAGGGCGTGGCCCGGTGCCGGGTCACGCTGTGGGGGCGGCGCGGGGCCCCGGCCCTGCGGGTCGCCCTGGAGCTGGAGCCGCACGCGGTGCCGGCCGACGTACTGGCGGCCCTCGCCGGCCCGGTGCTGGGCCGGGCCCGCGACTCGGCGGCGCTCCCGGCCCTCCCGACGGAGGCCCGCCTCCACGTCACCCCCCGCCGGGCGCGCCGGGTGACGTAGGGCCTGTCGCGGGCGGGGCGTCAGAAGCCGTGCCGGGAGCCGCCGTCCACCGGGAGCATGACGCCGGTCAGGTAGGAAGCCGCCGGGGAGAGCAGGAACGCCGCCGAGCGGCCGAACTCCTCCGGGGTGCCGTACCGCCGCAGCGGGATCCCCGCCTCGTTGCGGGTGCGGGCGAGGTCCGCGTCCCCGTACAGGGCGTCGAGCTCGCGGACCCGGTCGGTGTCGATGCGGGCGGGCAGCAGGCCGACCACCCGGATGCCGCGCGGGCCCAGCTCCACGGAGAGGGACTTCGCGAAGCCGGCCAGGCCGGGGCGCAGGCCGTTGGAGATGGTGAGGCCAGGGATCGGCTCGTGCACGGAGCCCGACAGGACGAAGCCGATGACCCCGCCGTCGGAGAGCTCGGCGGCGGCCGCCCGTGCGAGGCGGACCGCGCCGAGGAAGACCGAGTCGAAGGCCGCCGTCCACTGATCGTCGGTGTTGTCCGCCGCCGAACCGGGCGCGGGACCACCGACGCTGATGAGGATGCCGTCGAGGCGGCCGAAGTGCTCGCGGGCCGCGGCGACGAGCCGGGAGGCGGCCCCGGGGTCGGAGTTGTCGGCGGCCACACCGACCGCGTTCGGGCCCAGTGCCTTGGCCGCGGCCTCGGCGCGCCCCGCGTCCCGGCCGGTCAGCACCACCTTGGCGCCGTCGGCGGTCAGTTCGCGGGCGGAAGCGTAGCCGAGGCCCCGGGTGGCGCCGGTGACGACGTAGACACGGTCCTTCAGTCCAAGATCCATGCCCGACACGCTACGCGGTCGCCACCGGCTCCCGCTCGGATGCGGCGCTCCCGTCGGCGGCCGCGGCCTCGCGGTCGCGCTTCTCGCGCCGGACGAGCACGATCCAGCCCACCGGCACGGCGGAGGCGAACAGCCACCACTGCACGGCGTACGCCATGTGCGCCCCGATCGAGTCGTGGTCGGGCTCGGCGACCACCTCGGGCTTGTCGTCGGCCGGTACCGGCGCGGTGAGTTCCAGGTAGCCACCGAGGACGGGCCTGCCCAGGTACTGCGCCTGCCGGGCGCTGTTGATCAGCATCACCTGGCGGTCCGGCAGGCCCTTGCGGTCCTTGATGCCGCTGCCGCCGCTGGTCTCGTCGGCCTTGAGCCGCCCCGTGACCGTGACCTCGCCGGTGGGCGCGGCCGGCACCGGCGGGTAGGCGCGCGGGTCGGCGCCGCCCGCGATCCATCCCCGGTTGACGAGCACCGCCCGGCCGTCGGCCAGGACCAGCGGGGTGAGGACGTGGAAGCCGACCTTGTCGTCGCTGTCGGTGCGCATGCGCACGACGACCTCGTGCGCGGAGTCGTACGTGCCGGTGGCGGTCACGGCACGCCAGTAGTCGGCGCGCGGGACCACGTGGCCGGGGGAGGTGACCTCGGTCATGGGGACCGGCTTCGCCCGCAGGTTCGTCTCGATCAGCTCGTTCTGCGCGACCCGGTGCTCATGGCGGTGGAACTGCCAGAAGCCCAGCTTGATCATCGCGGGGATCAGGACGAGGCCGATGAGGGTGAGGCACACCCACTGCCGGGTCAGCACAAAGCGGTACACGCCCACGACGGTACCCCCAGCGGCGAGGACCCCGGCGGCCGGGTGGCCGTCCGGGGTCGTGGCGGAGAGGTGAGGGGAGGGGGAGAGGAGAGAAGAGGGAACGGGCCGTGGGGAGGGGGACGGGAGTCAGACGCGGTCGGTGATGCCCACCTTCCCCTCCGCGCGGGCGCAGTGCCCTCCGCAGAACCACTGTCCCTCGACCTCGACGCCCTGCCCGATGATCTGGACCCGGCAGTGCTCGCAGATGGGCGCCATGCGGTGAATGGCGCAGGAGAAGCAGTCGAAGACGTGCACAGCACCCTGTGCGTGGACTTCGAAGGACATGCCGTAATCGTTCCCGCAGACTTCGCAACGTGCCATGCGCGGCATGCTGCGCAGGGCGGACCGCCGGAACAAGATCCACCGGGGTGAGTCGCCGAGCGTGCACCCGGCCGGCCCAACGGGCGGCCCCCGGAGGTCCCCCCCGGACATCCCCGCGGTCAGTCCCGCGCCGGAGCCACGTCCCGCAGCAGCTGGGTGAAGGCCGCCTCGTCGACGACGGGGGTTCCGAAGGACTTCGCCTTCACCGTCTTGGACGTCGAGGAGTCCGGGTCGTTCGTCACGAGCAGGCTCGTCAGCCGGGACAGGCTCGTCGCGATGTGCAGGCCCGCCTCCACGGCGCGGTCCTCCAGCAGCTCCCGGTCCACCGAGGTGTCGCCGGAGAACGCGATCCGCATGCCCTGCTTGAGCGGGGTGCCGTCCGCCCACCGGCCCGGGTTCGGGTACGGGCACGGCGGCCGCTTGCGCGAGGCCCGCCAGCTGGACCCGGCATTCCCGCCGCCTGCTCCGTACGAGGCCTGGTACCCGACGCGCGGGGCGGCGGGGGTGTCCGACCACTCCGTCAGCGGCCGGCATTCCAGCAGGGGCAGCCGTACGTTGTCCCGCGCGGCCGCGTGCAGGGACGGACGGAACGCCTCCGCGAGGACCCGGGCGTCGTCGAGCGCGTGGTGGGCGCGCTGCTGGACCACGCCGAAGTGCGCGGCGAGCGACTCCAGCTTGTGGTTGGGCAGCGGGAGGTTCAGTTCCTTCGACAGGGCGATGGTGCACAGCCGCTGACGCACCGGGGCGGTCGCCTCGGCCCGCGCGTATTCACGGGCGATCATCTGCCAGTCGAAGATCGCGTTGTGCGCGACCAGCACCCGGTCGGCGAGCCGGCCGGCGAACTCCTCGGCGATGTCCTTGAAGAGCGGCGCGTCCTGGAGCATGTCGCTGGTCAGACCGTGGATCCACACGGGCCCGGGGTCCCGGAGCGGGTTGACCAGCGTGTACCAGTGGTCCTCGACGTTGCCCTGAGCGTCGAGCCGGTAGACGGCGGCGGAGATTATCCGGTCGTCGCGAGCGAGCCCGGTGGTCTCCACGTCGACGACCGCGTACCCCTGTGGGTACGCGGTCGGCCACATCGTCTCTGCGGTCGTACGGTCGGCGAGCATGGTCACAGAGGATATCGGCCCGCGCCGACACTCGAAGCCCTACGGCCTTTCAGCTCGGCTCAGCTCAGCTCGGCCACGAGGTCCCCGGCCGTCACCCGGGCGAAGGACCCGGGTACTTCGGCGGGTCCGGGGAAGAGCCGGTAGGCCGTCCCCGAACCGCCCTCGGGGGCCACGCTCGCGCAGGTCAGTGCGAGGAACGCGCGCTTCCCGGAAGCCAGTTCGGCCGCCTCCGCGTAGGCGTCCAAGCGGGGCCGGCGCTCCTCGGGCGGCTCCAGGGCGTGGATCCTGGCGGAGAAGGCGGCCGGATCCTCACCGTCCGCGGCCCGGTAGAGCCACACCTCGTCCGAGACCGAACTCTCAGGAGCCCGCCGGATCACCGCCACCTCCCGGGTACGGGCCGCCGCCCGCCACACGGAGAGGTCCCACAGGGTGGTGCGGGTGCCGGAGCCGAAGTGGGCGCAGACGTCCTCCGCGGCGGCGGCGAGCCGTTCACCGCCGGAGGCGCCGACGCTCTGGAAGGAGCCCGAAGGGGGCAGGTGGACGTCCGCCCACAGGGCCCGCCGGGCACTCAGGTCCACCACCATCGGCAGGTAGGCCCGGGACTCGCCCGCCAGGTCGAAACGCTGGCGCACGGTCCGGGGATCGTACGAGGCGCCGCGCGGAGCGTCCGCCGGCAGGGCCATGAAGCCGGCGAAGGCGTCCGGCAGCTCCTCGAACGGCACGTTGTTGAAGCTGAACACCAGCGGCACCGCGTACGCGTCCCCGTGCGCGGCGAGTTTCACCAGGTCCAGGTCCACGTACTCGGTGGCCCCGGCCGGCGCCGGCGCCGAGGTGAGGTCGCCGGAGTGCACGGCGGCGCCTTCCGGCCCGTGCCGGAGCCGGGTGTAGTCGCACTGTCCGGTGAACCGCCAGTCCGCGTCGAAGAAGGCGACGGACAGGTCGAGGTCGGTGCGGTTGCCCGCCGGTTCCGTCCAGTGCAGGAAGAGCCGCAGGACATCGCCCGTGGGCAGGGTCTGGGTACTGCCCCGGGGGACCGCGACCAGGGTCCTGGCCGAATCCCGCTCCGCGAAGGGGACGACCAGGTCCGCGAGCGCGGAGTCGAGCACCGCCAGTTCGTACGGATCCTCCCCGGGCCGGGCGAACCGGCGCAGCACCTCGGCCTCCAGCATCCCGGCGACCTCCCGGACCAGTGGCTCCGGCAGCGGCGGGCGGTCCTCCGCCACCGAAAGGGCGCGGGTGACCTCGCCCCGCGGGAAGAACACCCGGCGCGCACCGAGCCGGTCCTCGGCGCGCACGCGCAGCGCCCCGAAGGCGGAGAGTAGCGGGCCGGGCCCCACGGAAGGCAGCCCGCGCTCCAGCGCCCGCACGAGCTCCGGGACGGGGCGTTCGCCGGTGTGCAGACGCAGCAGGTGGTCGAGGCGCCGGACGAGTTCGCCCGGCCGCTGCCCGGCCAGCGCGGCGGCCTCCCTGGGGGTCCCGTCGGCCAGGGCCCGCTCCAGGCGCCCGCCCCAGGACGCCGGCCGGATCCGGTCGTCCTCCACGCGTACGGCGTCCGGATGCGCGGCAGCCGAGTCCCGCAGGGCCGCGCCCAGGGCTCCGGCGAGCGGGGTCCCGCGCAGGACGGCGAAGGCGAGTGCGGCCCGGGGGTGGCGGGCGTGCTGCTCGAAGGGGTGCAGGGTCTCGGCGGCCCGCTTCCACGCGGTGGGATGGCGCAGCAGGTCCTCGACGAGGAAGGGCACCGGCAACGCGTCCAGCAGGGAGAGCAGTTCCCGTCGCAGCGGCCGGCCGAGGGAGACGAACCGCGCGGGAAGGGGCAGCAGTCCGGGATTGCCTCCGGAGGCCACGGCGAGCAGCCGCAGCACGTCCGTGGCCGTGGTCAGCCACTCGGACAGCAAGGGCCGTACGACGTCACCGGCGCCGCGATCGGTGAGCAGCGTGGCGAGCACCAGCGCCTTGGTCTCCCGTACGGGGATCTCCTCGGGGAGCTCGCCGCGGGCGGCCGGGGTCAGCGGCAGCAGCGTGACCAGGTCCACGCGGTCCTGCGGGGACAGGGGGGTCGCACGGGCGAGCAGCGCCGCCACGATCGGCGTGGCATCGGCGGCCGGATCGGTGCCGAGCCGCAGCAGCCGGAGCGGGCCGGGGTGTGCGGGCCTGGCCGCGCCGATGGCACGTACGGGGCGCAGGAACGGATCGGCGGGATCGAGCCGCCGGTGGCACAGCGGGCAGCCGGAGTAGTCGGCGCCGTCCCAGCACAGCCGGCACACGAGGTGGGCGCACGGTGAGACCGGGAAGACGGTGCGCTGCTCGCCGCAGAGCACGCAGGGGTGGTCCGCCTGCTGGAGGAGGTGGGCGAAGACCCGGTCCACGTAGAGGCGTTCGGTGTCGCGCGGGGCGACCACCGGTATCGCCGGGAAGCTGCGGAAGAGCGGGGTGTGGCTCCGGTCGGAGCCGAGCAGGTCGTCGACCAGGGCGACGAGCCGGCTGTGTGCGGCGGCCAGTTCCTCGGTGGGCAGCGCGGCCAGGGCCGCGTAGAGCTCCGGGTCCAGGATGTGGCCGCGTCCCAGGAGTTCGGCTTCGAGTCTGCGCAGGGCGGGCCCGCCGGGTGCGGCGGCCTGGGCGGGTGTCCCGCCGATGTGGAAGCTCTGGAGTCGGCGCAGCAGGACGGACTCGACAGTGGCTATGGGTGTTTCCCTCCGTGAACGTGAAGAACGGGGGCGGGGAGTGGGCGCGCGGGGTCGTCGTAGGAGTGTGAGAAGGATGCGCGCCGGGGAGCCGCCCCCGTGTTCACGGATCCCATCACGGCGCCGTGGCGGGGCGCAAAGGAATTACGGGGCCGGCGCCAGCAGGGCCTTCACCAGGGCCCTCAGGGACAGTTGGAACAGCCTCTCCGGATCCACCGGCCGGGCCAGCGCGCGGGCCAGCGGCGGGTCGTGCGGGGCGTCGGCCGGGTCCCAGAGCTCGCTCTCGGCGGGGGACTGGGCGGGGGAGCGTTCGCGATTGCGCTCGACCAGTACGAAGCCGATGATCTGGAACTGGATCGCGCGCACCGCGTCCGCGGCCCGGGTCCCGCGCAGACCTGCCGCGTGCACTTCGTGGACCAGGGCCTGCTGGGCGGGCAGGAACATCCGGTCGGTGAGGCCGCGCTCGTGGACCATCGCGATCAGGTGCGGGCGCTCGCGCAGCTCGCGGCGCAGGATCCGGGCGACCGAGAGGATGCGGTCGCCGGGGGTGCGGCCGGCCGGCCGGATGGCGCCCACCTCCTCCACGGTCCGCTCCACGAGGGCGTCGAGCAGTGATTCGCGGTTGCCGACGTGCCAGTAGATGGAGGTCACCGCGGTGCCCAGCTCGGCGGCGAGCTTGCGCATGGTCAGGGCGGCCGGGCCGTGCTGCTTGACCAGGGACGCGGCGGCGTCCAGTACCTCCGCGCGGGTCAGCGTGGTTCTGGCCATGGCGTCCGTCCCAACTTTCTGTCGATCCGTCAGATCGGTTACGTGCAAGGGTCTTTACCCTTCATCGGTGGCGGTGTAACTGTGTTACAGAACCAGCTGCGTCAGAACCGACTGCGTCAGAACCGACTGAGTCCTGGACGAAGGATGGTGCGATAGATGGCACGCGTACGGTACGGAGCGCGCACCGAGGCAGAGATCGCCGCCGCGCGCGAAAAAGGTTCCAAGCTCCCCGACATCTGGTCCACCGGTGTGGTGGCCGTCTGGGAGACCGACCCGGACGTGGTGGCGGCGGTCCTCCCGCCGCCGCTGAAGCCCACGGAGCGGCCCCTGGTGCGGGCCAACATCAGCAAGGTGGACCTGCCCGGCTACCCGCTCGGCGCCGGCTCGGTGGCCGTCGCCGCCCAGCACGATGGGGTCGAGGGCTGGTACCCGCTGGTCATGCCGATGAGCATGGAGCGCGCCCTGATCGGAGGCCGCGAGGTCTTCGGCGAGCCGAAGAAGCTCGGCGAGATCACCGTCGAGCGCGAGGGCCTGGTCGTCCGGGCCTCCCTCGCCCGGCACGGGATCGCCTTCGTCGAGGTGCGCGGGGCGGTGGACCGCGCGCTGCCGCTGCCCGAGCCCACCGTGAAGACCGACTTCTACTTCAAGTTCCTCCCCGCGGTGGACGGTTCGGGCTTCGACGCCGATCCGGTGCTGGTGCACTGCACCCGCAACGAGAAGGTCCGCAAGCTGGAGCACATCACCGGCGACGTGGTGCTCCGCGAGTCGATGTTCGACCCCGTCGCCGACCTCCCCGTACGCCGCCTCGTCGAGCTCACCATCGGCGAGAAGACCACCGACCAGCGGGGCAAGGTCGTCGAGCGGGTCAGCGCCCAGGCCCTGCTCCCGTACATCCACCAGCGCTACGACGACCCGATGCAGATCCTCGACGGACCGCCCGAGGGGAGCGTCTGATGCGACTCGAACCGGGACAGGTGGCCGTGGTCACCGGAGCCGCCAGTGGCATCGGCCTCGCCATGGCCCGCCGCTTCGCCGCCGAGGGGCTGAAGGTGGTCCTCGCCGACGTGGAGGAGGGCGCCCTGCGCAAGGCCGCGGACGAACTCGCCGCCGACGGCGCCGAGGTGCTCGCCAAGATCGTCGACGTCAGCGACCGCGACTCCGTGATCTCGCTGGCCGACGCCGCGTACGAGACCTTCGGCGCCGTGCACGTCCTCTGCAACAACGCGGGCGTCGGCTCCGGCGCCGAGGGCCGCATGTGGGAGCACGAGCCCAACGACTGGAAGTGGGCCTTCTCCGTCAACGTCTGGGGGGTCTTCCACGGCATCCAGGCCTTCGTCCCCCGCATGATCGCGGCCGGCGGCCCCGGCCACATCGTCAACACCTCCTCCGGCGACGGCGGCATCGCCCCGCTGCCCACCGCCTCCGTCTACGCGGTCACCAAGGCGGCCGTGGTCACCATGACCGAGTCGCTCTACGCCCATCTCAAGGCCGAGGGCGCGGCCATCGGCGCCTCCGTGCTCTTCCCCGGACCGCACATGCTGCGCACCGGCCTGTGGGAGTCGCACCGCAACCGGCCCGACCGGTACGCCAAGGAGCGCCCGCGCAAGTCCCCGTACCGCAGCCTCGACCAGTACGAGGCCGCCATGAAGCAGGCCGGCCACGAGGTGAACTTCACCCCGGTCGAGGACGTCGCGGACCAGGTCGTGGACGGCATCCGCGCCGACCGCTTCTGGATGCTGCCCGACAGCGAGCACAGCGACCGGCAGATCCGCGCCCGGTCGCAGTCGATGCTCGACCGCGCCAACCCCGCCTACCTGGAAAGCTTCATCCTCGACTGAGGAGCCTCAATCGTGAGTGCGTACGAAGACCCGTACCTGATCATCTCCTCCGACTGCCACGCGGGGCTGCCCACCGAGCAGTACCGCCCCTACCTGGACAGCGCCTTCCACCCGCAGTTCGACGAGTTCCTCGGCGAACGCGACGCCCGCCGCGCCGAGGCAACCAAGCTCGGCGTGCGCAACGAGGCCTTCGCCGAGAAGTGGTTCCACGACCACGAGGAAGGCCTCAAGGGCGGCTGGGACGTCACCCAGCGGCTGAAGGAACTCGACGGCGACGGCGTGGCCGCCGAAGTCGTCTTCCCCGACGCCGACGCCGTGGACAGCCAGACCGCCGCCCCCTTCGGGGTGGGCCTCGGCCTCTCCGGCGACCAGGACCCCGAGCTCGGCATGGCCGGCGCCCAGGCGCACAACCGGTGGCTCGCCGAGTTCGTCTCCGAGAACCCCGAGCGGCACTGCGGGGTCGCCCTGCTGCCCATCACCGGCGATCCGGACAAGGTCGTCGCCGAGATATACCGCGCCAAGGCGTCCGGGCTCGGCGCCCTGATGATCCCGGCCATGTGGGTGGACAAGGCCCCCTACCACGACCGCCGTTACGACCCGGTGTGGGCGGCGGCGGCCGAGACGCAGATGCCGATCGTCACCCACTCGGGGTCCTCGCCGCGCCACGAGTACGGGGACCACCTGGGCATCTTCGTCTCCGAGGTCACCTGGTGGCCGGCCCGCCCGCTGTGGTTCCTGCTCTGGTCCGGGGTCTTCGAGCGGCACCCGGGGCTCAAGTTCGGCGTCGCCGAATCGGGCTGCTGGTGGCTGCCGAACCAGCTCTGGTTCATGGACCGGCTCTACCTCGGCGCGCACGGCGGCAAGAAGCTCTCGCCGTTCGAGGAGCTGAAGCGGCCGCCGAGCGAGTACCTGGACCGGCAGGTGTTCATCTGCGCCACCAACACCAAGCGGCGCGAGCTGGCCCAGCGCTACGAGATCGGCGTGGACAACATCCTGTGGGGCTCGGACTTCCCGCACCCCGAGGGGACCTGGCCGAACACCCGGAACTGGCTGAAGAACACCTTCCACGACATCCCCGTCGCGGAGACCCGCCGGATGCTGGGCCTGACCGCGGCGGAGGTCTTCGGCTTCGACACCGAGAAGCTGGCGCCGATCGCCCGCCGCATCGGCCCCACCCCGGCCGAGCTCGGACAGGGCGAGGACCAGGCGGCCGTCGAAGCCTCCTGGGCGCGCTCGCGCGACGTGGGCCGGCACTGGCTCACCGACAACGACTTCCCGGTGCTGGGGGTGAACCCGTGACCGACGCGACGGACGCGACGGACCGCTACACGGTCATCTCGGCCGACTGCCACGCGGGCGCCGACCTGCTGGACTACAAGCCGTACCTGGAGAAGCGCCACCACGAGGAGTTCGACGCCTGGGCCGCGACCTACGTCAACCCGTACGAGGACCTCCTCGCGGACACGGCCGACCGCAACTGGAACTCGGCTCGGCGCCTGGCCGAGCTCGAAGCCGACGGGATCGTCGCGGAGGTGCTCTTCCCGAACACCATCCCGCCGTTCTTCCCCAAGGCCTCGCTGATGGCACAGCCCCCGACGGCGGCCGAGTACGAGATGCGCTGGGCCGGGCTCCAGGCCCACAACCGGTGGCTGGCGGACTTCTGCGCGGACGCGCCGGGCCGCCGGGCGGGCGTGGTCCAGATCCTCCTGAACGACGTGGACGCGGCAGTCGCGGAGATCCGCCGCACCCGCAACGCGGGCTTGACCGGCGGCATCCTGCTGCCCGGCGTCCCGCCCGGCTCCACCGTTCCCGAGCTCTACTCGCAGGTCTACGACCCGATCTGGGCCGTCTGCGACGAGCTGGACGTCCCGGTCAACCACCACGGCGGCTCCGCCTCCCCGCCGCTGGGCGACGAGCCGGCGGCGCGGGCCGTCTTCATGGTGGAGACCACCTGGTTCTCCCACCGGGCCCTGTGGCACCTCATCTTCGGCGGGGCCTTCCGCCGCAACCCCGGGCTGAAACTGGTCCTCACGGAGCAGGGCTCCGGCTGGATCCCGGGCGTCATCGAGATGCTGGACTACTACCACGGCCGCCTGGTCGCGGCCTCGGCCACCGCCGAGGCCAAGTTCGGGGCGGGGCTGGCGGAGTCCATGGGCAAGGGGCCGGGCGAGGTCTGGCGGGACAACTGCTTCGTGGGAGCGAGCTTCATGCGCCCCCACGAGGTCCCGCTGCGGGACCGGATCGGCCTCGACAAGATCATGTGGGGCAGCGACTACCCCCACGACGAGGGCACGACGCCCTACTCCCGCGAAGGCCTGCGCATCGCCTACGCGGGCCTGCCCCGCGAGGAGGTCGCCGCCATGGTCGGCGGCAACGCCGCCCGGGTGTACGGCTTCGACCTCGCCCTCCTCGACGCGGTGGCCGCCAAGCACGGCCCCCTCGTCTCGGAGGTCGCGCAGCCCCTGACGGAGGTCCCGGCGGGAGCCACCAGCCCCGCCTTCGCCCGCGGGGGCTCGGTCCGGGTCTGGTGACGCGGAGCGCGGAGACGCCCCGTAGCCACGCGGCCGTCTGACCCGGCGGCCGGCGGCTCCGGGCGGCCGCGCCGGTCCGCGGGTCCGCCGGCCCGCCGGTCCCGCTCGAGCGGCTCAGTCCCTGCGGACGAGCCGCTCCGGCGGGATCAGCTCCGCCCCGGTGACGTGCGTGCCCGGGCGCAGCTCGATCACCAGCTCCTCCAAGGGGGCGAGCGGCGACAGGTCCACGGTCCCCAGACATTCGCTCAGCACCAGCCGGCGCAGCGCCGGGACATCGCGCAGCGCCTCCAGGGTGCCCTCCAGCGCGCACCGGATCAGCACGAGCCGGCCGAGGCGTTCGTACGGCAGGAGCGCTCCGGCCGAGATGGGCGCCGCGTGCCGGATCTGCAGGGCGGTCAGCCCCCTGAGCGGCAGCGAGCGCACCAGCTGGCGGTACTGGCCGCTCCCGGCGACCGTCAGCCTCTCCACCAGCGGCCAGCGCTCGATCCCGTCGAGCGTCATCCGGCGGGCGCCCTGCCACAGGTGCAGCGCGGTCAGCGAGTCAGCGGCCGGGACGTCCCCGATCCGCCGCTGCTCCGGCTCGAAACCGATGACCAGCGAGCGCAGACCGGCCGCGCCCGCCAGCGGAGCGAGCGAGAGGTCGTCCCGCAGGTAGCCGAAGGCGAGGCTGTCCGCCCGGAGTTCGCCCACCACCTCGATCCCGGTGACCTGCGGGCAGTCCAGGACGCCCAGGTGGCGCAGCGAGGACTGCCCGGCCAGCGGGGACAGATCGGCCAGCCGCGGATTGCGGTGCAGGGTCAGGGACTCCAGGTCCCGCCGCCGCGCGATCTCCGGCGGGACCGGGCCGTCCCAGGTGACGTGCAGCCGGCGGACGTGCCGGAGCCGGTCCAGGGCCCGTAACTGTCCGGGCGTCCGCACGTGCAGGTGGGCCGTGTTCATGGGGGCGTCCGCGAGCACCGTGTCCGCGTACACGTCCACGGGGAACCGCCCCCAGGCGTCGGAGAGTTCGCGGGCCGCCTCGTAGCGGTCGTCCGTCCGGAAGCCGGCGATCACCTGGAGCGCCCGGTCGCCGCCGACGAGCGCCGCCGTACGGATCGTCGCGGCCGCCTCGGCCTCGACGAGCCCGGCGGGCTCCGGCAGCAGCTCCAGCACCAGTTCCCCCGCCTTGGCCAGTTCCTCGGCCTGGCCGGGGGAGCGCGGGGGCAGCAGGAGCGCCGTCCGGGCCGTCACCTCGCGCCGGACCTCCGGATCCAGCTCCGGGGCGTGCTCCAGGCAGGCGGCCGCGAGCAGCACCAGCCGGCTGCGCTCGGGCTCCGACTGATCGGCTCGCGCCAGCAACTGCCGTAGCAGGTAGGAGCGTTCGTCGGGCCGGGCGTGCCCCACCGCCATCCGGACCACGTTGTCCCAGGTGTACTCGTGGGCGTTGCGCACCAGGACGCCGAAGTCCCGCGCCTCCACCGCCGCCTTGGCGCCGAGGTAGTCCTGGAAGGTCTGGTGGACGAACAGGACCGAGCCCGGTACCGGCTCGCGGAGCAGCCCGCTGCGGATCAGCAGGTGCCGGAACACCGTCTGCGCGCTGCCCTGCGCCCTGACCTGGGGCATGGAGTCGAGCGATTCGGAGATCATCCCGATCGCCTCCTCGGCGGAGGCCTCCACCTGTCCGTTGCGGATCAGCCAGTACGCGAGGCGCTGGAGCAGCAGGGTCTGCTCGTCCCGGCTGAGGTAGACGCCCTCGACCCCGGAGATGTCCCGTTCGCTGTCGCGGCGGATCAGCAGCATGTCCAGAGCCGTGTCGTAGAGCTCCTTGCGGGCCCGCGGCAGATGCATCCTGCGGTCCCGGTTGAGTGCGCACAGCAGGGCGCACATGAGCGGGTTCGTCGCCAGCCTGCCCAGGTCCCGGCGCGATCCCACGGCCTCCAGGAGCGCCTTCTCGTACCGGTCGAGCAGTTTCCGCTCCTGCTCCCGCCCCGCGCCCTCGCCGTCCGCCTCCTCCCGGGCGGAGTCGTGCCAGTGCGTGATGAAGGCGCCGACGTCGTCGCGGTCCATCGGCAGCAGGGCGAGGGAGGTGAAACCGTGGGCGGTCAGCCAGTCCTCGGGTACGGCCGAGTGGCGGGTGGTGACCACGAAGCGGGCCGCCGGGTACTCGGTGAGCAGGGCCCGCAGCCAGGACCCGGTCCTGTCGCGCAGTCGCGGAGGCACCTCGTCCACTCCGTCGATCAGCACCAGCGCCCGTCCGGAGGCGAGGAGTCCGGTGATCCAGCCCTCGGGAGGCGGCAGCGGGACGCCGGTCGCGCCGAGCCAGTCCTGCGGCCGGGGCAGTCCGGCGGGGGAGTTGAAGGAGCGCAGCGGCAGGACGAAGGGGACGAGGCCGTTCCAGTCCGGCAGGTGGGGTCCGAAGCTGTTCCGGGCGGCATTGAGGGCCAGCCATTTCACGAGGGTGCTCTTGCCCGAGCCGGCCGGGCCGCGCAGCAGCACCCGCTCCGTCGCGTTCAGCGCCACCTCGGCCTTCACCGAGCTCTGCAGTCCCGGCTCTTCGAGGAACTCCCCGCCGCTGACCGCGAGGCTGATGTAGGCCCGGTCCAGCGACCAGTCCTGGCGGGCCTGGCTGAGCGTCAGGCCGAACAGCTGGACCCGCCCCTGGGCCTCGGCGACGTACTGGGCGTACCGCTCCTCGAAGGCCGCGGCGGCATCGAAGGCCGCGGCGGCCGCGGCGGCCTCCGTGTCCGGTGCGGCCCGGGGATCGGCGTACGGCTCCCCGATGGCCGCGGCCTCCTGCGCGTCCGGTGCGGCCCGAAGGCCGTCGCCCTGGGGGGAGCCCCCGTCTCCCGCCGGCCGGCCGTCGAGGCACAGCACGAACAGTTCCCGGTAGGCGGCCTCCGCCTCGGGGCCCAGTTCCGCGGGCGGCGGGGGCACGGGGACGGGCTCCGGGCCGAAGGCGGCCATGAGGAGGACCCCCGTCTGCTTCGGGCCGAGCGCGGCGAACGCCCGGCCGACGGCGGACACCGCCGCGGAGCGGGCGGGTTCGTCCAGCCCCGCGCTCGCGTTCGTCAGCAGGGCGACCAGCCTGTGCGCGCGGCGCAGCCGGTCGGTGGCGTCCTGCCTCACCGGCCTGAGCCTGAGCGCCCCCGGCGGCCGGGCCCTGACCAGCGCCCGCGCCGCGGCGTCCGCCGCCTCCAAGGCGATCTCTTCAAAACCCGGTTCGTACCCCATCCCCACGCCTTCCCCCCAGTCCCGGACGCACTCACCCGGAAGCATCTCGTGAACCGTCGGTAACACCGATGGATACCGATCGGTAACAACCCCTAGCCGAGCCCCCGAACCCGCCTCTATGGTGCGGACATGCCGAACCTGCCCGATGTCGTGCTGTGGTCCATACCCGCCTTCGTCCTGCTCACCGTCGTAGAGCTCGTGAGCTACCGCATCCATCCCGACGAGGACGCCGCCGGGTACGAGACCAAGGACGCCGTCACCAGCCTCGGCATGGGGATCGGCAGCCTCGGCTTCGACTTCCTCTGGAAGATCCCGATCCTCGCGATCTACACCGCGGTCTACGAGCTCACCCCGCTCCGCGTCCCCGTCCTGTGGTGGACGATCCCGCTGATGCTGCTCGCCCAGGACTTCCTCTACTACTGGCAGCACCGCGGCCACCACGTCATCCGGATCCTGTGGGCCTGCCACGTCGTCCACCACAGCAGCCGCAAGTTCAACCTCACCACCGCCCTGCGCCAGCCCTGGACCAGCGCCACCTCCTGGCCGTTCTACCTCCCGATGATCGCGCTGGGCGTGCACCCGGCCGCCATCGCCTTCTGCTACTCGGTCAACCTCGTCTACCAGTTCTGGATCCACACCGAGCGCATCGACAAGCTGCCCCGGCCGGTCGAGTACGTCTTCAACTCCCCCTCCCACCACCGCGTCCACCACGCCTCCCAAGGCGGCTACCTGGACCGGAACTTCGGCGGCATCCTGATCGTCTGGGACCGGATGTTCGGCTCCTGGGCCGGGGAGACCGACAAGCCCGTCTTCGGCCTCACCAAGAACATCGAGACCTACAACCCGCTGCGCGTCGCCACCCACGAGTACGCCTCCATCGCCCGGGACGTGCGCGCGGCCACCACCTGGCGCGAGCGCGCCGGACGCGTGTTCCGCGGCCCCGGCTGGCAGCCCGCACAGGCATCGCAGGCATCGCAGCCCGCCCAGCCCGCCCAGCCCGCCCAGCCCGCCCAGCCCGCCCCGGCCGGGACGCCGTCGCCCGCCCCGGAGCACGCCGCGTGAGCGCCACCGGATCCACCGAGCGCGCGGGGTCCCGTACACCGGCCTGGGTGCGCCCCGCCGTCCCCCCGGGCTCCGGCCCCGCCACCAGGGCGCTGCTCGTCGCCTTCGCCGTCGCCACCGCCGTGGACCTCGGGTCGCTGCTGGCGGGCTGGCACACCGGGCACCTCATCGCCAAGCCGCTGCTGATGCCGCTGCTCGTCGCCTACGTCGTCACCCTGGGCGCCCCCCGGCTGCTGATCGCGGCCCTGCTGTTCGGCTGGGGCGGGGACCTGGCCCTGCTCTTCGACGCCGATCCCGCCTTCCTGATCGGCATGGGCTCCTTCGCCGCCGGGCACGTCTGCTACCTCGTGCTTTTCGGCAGGCACAGCCTCTTCGGCAGGCACAGCCTCTTCGGCCGCCGCCGGACGGGCCCCCTGCTCGGGGCCGCGTACGCCGCCGCGCTGCTGTCCACCGTCACGCTGCTCTGGAGCGACCTGCCCGCGGAACTGCGGATCCCGGTCGCCGGGTACAGCCTGCTGCTCACCGCCATGGCCTACCGCTCCAGCGTCCTGGGGCGGCGGGCCGGGCTCGGCGGGGCGCTGTTCCTGCTCTCCGACACGCTCATCGCCACCGGGGTCGCCGAGTGGCCCCAACTGCCCCGCCCGGACTTCTGGGTCATGGCCACCTACGTGGCGGCCCAGTACCTGCTGGCCACGGGAGCACTCGCGGCGCAGCGGGCGTACGGTAGGGAGGCCCTACAGGGCTCCACCACTTCCTAGCCGGAGGACTGCACCACCATGCGCGCCACCGTCATCCACGCCCCGCACGACATCCGCGTGGAGGAGGTGCCCGACGCTGCGATCCAGCGCCCCGAGGACGCCGTCGTCCGCGTCCTGCGTGCCTGCATCTGCGGCAGCGACCTCTGGGCCTACCGCGGCGAGGCCAAGCGCCAGCCGGGCCAGCGGATCGGCCACGAGTTCCTCGGCGTCGTCGAGGAGACCGGCTCCGCCGTCTCGGACCTGCGCGCCGGAGACCTCGTCGTCGCCCCCTTCATGTGGTCCGACGGCACCTGCGCCTACTGCTCCGAGGGCCTCTACACCTCCTGCGAGCACGGCGGCTTCTGGGGCTCGGTCGGCCACGACGGCGGCCAGGGCGAGGCCGTCCGGGTCCCGCACGCCGACGGCACGCTGGTGAAGCTGCCCTCCGACGCCGCATCCGACGACCACCTGCTGACCGCGCTGCTCGCGCTGTCCGACGTCATGGGGACCGGCCATCACGCCGCGCTCGGTGCGGGGGTCCGCAAGGGCTCCACGGTCGCCGTCGTCGGCGACGGCGCGGTCGGCCTGTGCGGGGTCCTCGCGGCCAAGCGCCTGGGCGCCGACCGGATCATCGCACTGGGCCGGCACGCCGTCCGTACGGACATCGCCAAGCTCTTCGGGGCCACCGACGTGGTCGCCGAGCGCGGCGAGGCCGCCGAGGCGGCCGTGCGCGAGCTCACCGGCGGCCAGGGCGCCCACTCGGTCATCGAGGCGGTCGGCACCGAACAGTCCATGCGCACCGCCGTGAACATCGCCCGCGACGGCGGGGCCATCGGCTACGTCGGCGTCCCGCACGGCAGCGGCACCGGCCTCGACCTCGGGGTCATGTTCGACCGCAACCTCACCCTGCGCGGCGGGGTCGCGCCGGTCCGCGCGTACATCCCCGAGCTGCTCGCGGACGTGCTCAGCGGTGCGATCGACCCGTCGCCGGTCTTCGACCGGGGCGTCACCCTGGACGAGGTCCCGGCCGGCTACCGGGCGATGGACGACCGCAGCGCGCTGAAGGTCATGATCACGCCCTGACCGCAGCGCCCGCAGGGCCGCAGCACCGCGGGAACGCAGCACCGTAGGGCCGCAACACCGTAGGAACGCAGCAACGCAAAGAAGGGCCGGGCGGGATGTTCCCCGCCCGGCCCTTCCGCGATTCAGCGGATTCAGCTGGTTACTTGACGGCCTTCAGCGCGTCGACCACGCCGTAGCCGTAGTAGCCCGTCTGGCCCCAGCCGCTCTCGCAGGTGGTGGCGTCGATCAGCGCGCCCGTCCTGTCGTATATCTGCGACGGGCAGTCCGTCTTGGTGGCCTGGCCCTTGAGCATCGCCTGGATCATCGCGGGCGAGGCGTACGGGTGGGCGCTCTTGAGGAGCGCCGCGACACCGGCGACGTGCGGGGCGGCCATCGAGGTGCCCTGCTTGTAGCCGTAGCCGCCGCCCAGGACCGTCGACAGCACGCGGCCGTTGGCGTCCGGGGTGGCCGGGACCTGCCACTTGTCGCCGCCGGGGGCGGCGACGTCCACGACTCCGAGGCCGTAGCTGGAGTAGTACGAGCGCAGGCCCTTGTCACCGGTCGCCGACACGGTGACCACGCCCGGGAGCTGGGTGGGCAGGTCGAAGCAGACGCTCGGGTCGATGGTGCGCGGCACCGGGGTGGTGTCGTTCGGGCTGGTGTCGTCGAGGATCGAGTCGCCGGCCAGGTCGTGGTTCGAGTTGCCGGCCGAGGCCACGTGCAGCGTGCCCTTGCGCTCGGCGTACTTGGTGGCCCGGCCGATGGCCTCCACCAGCGCCTTCTGGTCGTCGTCCGCCTTGCAGTTGTAGAGCCAGGGGTCGACGTAGTAGCTGTTGTTGGTCACCTCGATCCCCTTCTCGGCGGCGAACATGAAGCCGCAGACGACCGCCTCGGTGTAGAAGAGGCTGGTGCCGGGCTCGCTCACCTTGATGCCCGCGACCTTGACGCCCGGCGCGACACCGCTGATGCCGAGGCCGTTGCGCGGGGCCGCGATGGTGCCCGCCACGTGCGTGCCGTGGTCGCTGCCGTCCGCGTACGGACGCCAGGCGCCCTCACTGGTGTCCGCGACGCCGCCGACACAGTTGGCCGACTGCTCCTTGGAGAAGTTCGGCGCGATGTCGGGGTGAGTGTCGTCGACACCCGTGTCGATGACGCCCACAGTGACGTTCTGGCTGCCATCGTTGATCTTGTGAGCCTGATCGGCCTTGATCGTCCGCAGGTCCCACTGGTTGGACTCCAGCGGCTCCTGACCCTCCTGGGCCGCCGCTGCGGCCTTGGCGGCGTCCGCCGCGCTCAGCTGCTGCGTCGCGCCCTCTTCGGTGGTCTGCACCGGCGAGAGGGGGGCGGTACGGGTGGCGCCGACCGAGTCGAACAGGCCGCGGTTGGCGCGCAGCTGCTTGGCGAAGTCGGGGTTCTGGGAGTGCGCGACGACGACCCCGATCTGCTCATAGGCCGTCACCACCGTTCCGCCGGCCCGCTCGATGGCCTTCTTCGCCGCCGTCACCGTGGCATAGGTCCTCAGGTTCGCCACGTACGACAGCTTCGGGCCGGTCATCTCGGCCGAAGAGGTCGTAGCCGCGTCCGCCGTGCCGCTCAGCGGTGCGGCTGAGGCCGCGACCGAGGGCAGGAAGGCGAGCGAGGCGGTGAGCGCCAGGCCGACCGGTATGGCGAGGGCACGCCGGCGGCCGGATCCCAGATGAGCCATGGGTTCTCCAGATCATCTTTGAAAAGCCGTCCGGGCGCGGTCGCGACGGACGGGTTCATGACAGGCGAACTTAGCGTTTCCGTTCCCCTCTGCGCCATTAGTTCGAGGAATCAGTTCCCGAAGAAACAAACAGGTGTTGAACCACCCCGACGCGCCGGACGTGCCGTTGACAGGGGGATCGGCACCACCGTCCCCCACACGGAGGTTGTTTTGTCCGTCACCCCCACCGCACCCGCGTCACAAGGAGAGTCCCCCGTGACCACCGAAGCAGCGCCGCCCCCGGGCAGTGCGGGAACGCCGCCGGCCCCGGCGACCCCCGGGCCCCAAGAGTTCGTACGCGTCCAGCAGAGCGAGGAGTTCGCCGAACTGCGCCGCGCCCACCGCTCCTTCGCCTTCCCGCTCACCGTGGCGTTCATCGCCTGGTACCTGCTCTACGTCCTGCTCTCCAACTACGCGGGCGGCTTCATGGGGACGAAGCTCTTCGGCAACATCAACGTGGCCCTCGTCCTCGGCCTCGGCCAGTTCGCGACGACCTTCCTCATCGCCTGGCTGTACTCGCGCCACGCGGCCGCCCAGCTCGACCCCAAGGCCTCGGCCATCAAGGCAAGGATGGAGGCGGGCGAATGAGCGCCCCGCTGTACGTGGCGGTCGCCGGGGCGGCCACGGCGGGTACGACCACCGCCGCCGGCGCCTCCGAGCACCGCCCGCTGATCATCACCCTGTTCGGGCTGTTCGTCGTCGCCACCCTGGCCATCACGGTCTGGGCCGGACGCCAGACCAAGGACGCCGCCGACTTCTATGCGGGCGGCCGCCAGTTCACCGGATTCCAGAACGGCCTGGCCATCTCCGGCGACTACATGTCCGCCGCGTCCTTCCTCGGCATCGCCGGAGCCATCGCGCTCTTCGGCTACGACGGCTTCCTCTACTCCATCGGCTTCCTCGTCGCCTGGCTGGTCGCGCTGCTCCTCGTCGCCGAGCCGCTGCGCAACTCCGGCCGCTACACGATGGGCGACGTGCTCGCGTACCGGATGCGCCAGCGCCCCGTACGGACCGCCGCCGGCACCTCCACCATCGTGGTCTCGATCTTCTACCTGCTCGCCCAGATGGCCGGCGCCGGCGTGCTCGTCTCGCTGCTCCTCGGCATCACCAGCGACTTCGGCAAGGTCGTGATCGTCTCGCTGGTCGGCATCCTGATGATCCTCTACGTCACCATCGGCGGGATGAAGGGCACCACCTGGGTGCAGATGATCAAGGCCGTGCTGCTGATCGCGGGCACGCTGCTGATCACCTTCCTGGTGCTGTGGAAGTTCAACTTCAACATCTCGGACCTGCTGGGCAAGGCCGCCGACAACAGCGGGCAGGGCGTGAAGTTCCTGGAGCCCGGCCTGAAGTACGGCAAGGACTCGCTCTCGAAGCTGGACTTCCTCTCGCTGGGCCTCGCCCTGGTCCTGGGCACCGCCGGCCTGCCGCACATCCTGATCCGCTTCTACACGGTCCCCACGGCCAAGGCCGCCCGTAAGTCCGTCAACTGGGCCATCGGCATCATCGGCGCCTTCTACCTGATGACGATCGTCCTCGGCTTCGGCGCCGCGGCCCTGCTCGAGCGGGCCGACATCATCGCCTCCAACAAGGCCGGCACCACCGCGGCCCCGCTGCTCGCCCAGGAGATCGGCGGCGGTCCGGGCTCCACCGGCGGCGCCGTCCTGCTCGCCGTGATCTCGGCGGTGGCCTTCGCCACGATCCTCGCGGTCGTCGCGGGCCTGACCCTGGCCTCCTCCTCGTCCTTCGCCCACGACATCTACGTGAACGTGATCCGCAAGGGCAAGGCCACCGAGAAGGAAGAGGTACGGGCGGCCCGCTGGTCCACCGTGGTCATCGGAGCCGTGGCCATCGGTCTCGGCGCCCTGGCCCGCGACCTCAACGTGGCCGGTCTCGTCGCCCTCGCCTTCGCGGTCGCCGCCTCCGCCAACCTGCCGACGATCCTCTACAGCCTCTTCTGGAAGCGCTTCACCACCCAGGGCGCCCTGTGGTCCATCTACGGCGGCCTGGTCTCCTCGGTCGTCCTGGTGCTCTTCTCCCCGGTCGTCTCGGGCAAGCCCACCTCGATGTTCAAGGGCGCCGACTTCTACTGGTTCCCCCTGGAGAACCCCGGCATCATCTCCATCCCGCTCGGCTTCCTGCTCGGGTGGCTGGGAACCGTCCTCTCCAAGGAGAAGGCCGACCCGCAGAAGTTCGCCGAGCTCGAAGTCCGGTCGCTCACCGGCACCGGCGCGCACTGACGGCCTGCGCCTCACCGGATTGCTCCGAACACCCAGCGTGGCCGTGTCGTATTTCCCTACGACACGGCCACGCCCCGTCTCGTTCATTCGGGCACCCCTACATGTCACGGGGTTCGCGTAGGCTCATCGGTAGCGCTCGTACTCTCATCCGCTACGGCGCAAACCTCTACAAACCGGACAGGGGAGGGGGCTCACAGTGCTTCTCGACACTTACGGCCGCGTGGCCACTGACCTGCGTGTCTCGCTCACCGACCGGTGCAATCTGCGCTGTACGTACTGCATGCCCGAGGAGGGTCTGCAGTGGCTCGGCAAATCGGATCTGCTCAGTGACGACGAGATCGTCCGGCTGATCCGCATCGCGGTCACCCAGCTCGGCATCAAGGAAGTCCGCTTCACGGGCGGCGAGCCGCTGCTGCGCCCCGGCCTCGTCGGGATCGTCGAGCAGTGCGCGGCCCTGGAGCCCCGCCCCAAGATGTCGCTGACCACCAACGGCATCGGCCTCAAGCGCACCGCGCAGGCCCTCAAGGCCGCCGGCCTGAACCGGGTGAACGTTTCCCTGGACACGCTGCGCCCCGAGGTCTTCAAGACCCTGACCCGGCGCGACCGCCACAAGGACGTCATCGAGGGCATGGCCGCCGCCCGCGACGCCGGCCTCACCCCCGTCAAGGTCAACGCGGTCCTGATGCCCGGACTCAACGACGACGAGGCCCCCGACCTGCTGGCCTGGGCCGTGGAGAACGAGTACGAGCTCCGCTTCATCGAGCAGATGCCGCTCGACGCCCAGCACGGCTGGAAGCGCGACGGCATGATCACCGCCGGTGACATCCTGGAATCCCTGCGCACCCGCTTCACGCTCACCGAGGAAGGCTCCGAGGAGCGCGGCTCCGCCCCGGCCGAGCGCTGGGTCGTCGACGGCGGCACGGCCACCGTCGGCGTCATCGCCTCGGTCACCCGCCCGTTCTGCGGCGCCTGCGACCGTACGCGCCTCACGGCCGACGGCCAGATCCGTACGTGCCTCTTCGCCACCGAGGAGTCCGACCTGCGCGCCGCGCTGCGCTCGGGCGCCCCGGACGAGGAGATCGCGCGCCTGTGGAAGGTGGCGATGTGGGGCAAGAAGGCCGGGTCCGGCCTCGACGACCCGACCTTCCTGCAGCCCGACCGCCCGATGTCGGCGATCGGCGGCTGACCTCCGCCGTCGGCGACGGTACAGAGCGACCCCGAGGGCTCGCAGTGGCTACGGCCGCTGCGAGCCCTCGGGCGCTTCCCACTCGTCGAGCTTCACGACGTCCTTGAGGAAACCGCGGACCCCCAGGAACTGGGACAGGTGCTCGCGGTGCTCCTCGCACGCCAGCCAGGTCTTGCGGCGCTCGGGCGTGTGCAGCTTCGGGTTGTTCCACGCCAGGACCCAGGCGGCCGCCTCGCGGCAGCCCTTGGCGGAACAGGTGGGTGCGTCGGCGGACGGGGCGTCGTCGCGGGCCGCGTCGTCGCCGGAAGCGTCGTTCAGAGGTGCGTCTAGGGGAGTCACGGCTCAACCCTAAGACGGAATGGCGACGCCGAGCAGCCACGGGGGGAGCTGCCCGGCGTCGGTCCGTCGCTCCGACGGGGGATGCGGAGCGCGTAGGCAGTATGTCACGCAGGACCCGGTGCGGTGCACTGGAACTTCATGATTGATCTGAGGTTTTCTTGAGGTTTCCGTCACCCAGGGCGGGGCGCACGGGCTCCGGCATGAAGTGGGACGGCAGGGACGGCGTCGATTCGCGCCCCGCGTTGGCGATG
The DNA here is from genome assembly GCF_022808175.1 of Streptomyces sp. AP-93. GTDB lineage: Bacteria > Actinomycetota > Actinomycetes > Streptomycetales > Streptomycetaceae > Streptomyces. The sequence continues at coordinate 188,874 of NZ_JALGBX010000017.1, forward strand.
ACCACCGCGATGTACGGCAGCAGCGCCCCCGCGACGAGCGTCACGATGGCGACGGGCCGCTGCACGTTCCACAGGACGATCGTCGCGACGACCGACAGGGTTCTGATCAGCATCGAGATCACGTACCGGCGCTGGCGTCCCCGTACGTCCTCGGCGAGGCTCATCCGCGCCCCCGTGATCCGGAAGACCTCGGACCCGTTCCGCTTCGTCCGCTCCACAACCCACCACCCGATCGATCGCCGGACACTCCCCGGCCCGGACGCCTCCACGGTACGCCGACCGCCCGGAGCCGGGCGGAGGGGGTGTCCCCCGAATGGCTCCGCCCGAAATGCGCAGTAGGCCGGACGGGTCGAGACTGGGCCCACATGCGCACAACGCGCCAGGAGGAGGCTCGACATGGGTTGGTTGTGGGCGATCATCGTCGGCTTTGTACTGGGACTGATAGCCCGGGCGATCCTGCCGGGCAAGCAGCACCAGCCCCTTTGGCTGACCACGGTCTTCGGCATCATCGGCGCCGTCCTGGGCAACGCCGTCGCCACGTGGATCGGTGTCAACGAAACACGCGGCATCGACTGGATCCGGCACTTGCTGCAGCTTGCCGGAGCCGTTGTGGTGGTCGGTCTCGGTGACCTGATCTACGGCTCCTTGCGCGGCGGCAAGAAGCAGACGACCTGAGGGCTCCGGCCCATCCACGGCCGAGCACGACACAGGGGCCGGCCCGGACAGTGTGTCCGGACCGGCCCCTGCGTCGTGTGCTGCCGAGATGGCGCCTAGCCGGTGACCTCGACCGCCGCCAGGTTCTTCTTGCCGCGGCGCAGCACCAGCCAGCGCCCGTGCAGCAGGTCCTCCTTGGCGGGGACCGCGTCCTCCGAGGCGACCTTCACGTTGTTCACGTAGGCACCGCCCTCCTTCACGGTCCGGCGCGCGGCCGACTTGCTGGCGACCAGCCCGGTCTCCGCCAGCAGGTCGACGACCAGGCCCGGCTCGGCCACCTTCGCGTGCGGCAGCTCGGACAGGGCCGCGGCCAGGGTGGCCTCGTCCAGGTCCGCCAGCTCGCCCTGGCCGAACAGCGCCTTGGACGCCGCGATCACGGCGGCGCACTGGCCGGCGCCGTGCACCAGCGTGGTCAGTTCCTCCGCCAGCGCCCGCTGGGCGGCACGCGCCTGCGGCCGCTCGGCGGTCTGCGCCTCCAGCGCTTCCAGCTCCTCACGGGTCTGGAAGGACAGGATGCGCATGTAGGTGGAGACGTCCCGGTCGTCCACGTTCAGCCAGAACTGGTAGAACGCGTACGGGGTGGTCATCTCCGGGTCGAGCCAGACGGCGCCGCTCTCGGACTTGCCGAACTTGGTGCCGTCGGCCTTGACCATCAGCGGGGTCGCGATGGCGTGGACGTGCGCGTCCGGCTCCACCCGGTGGATCAGGTCGAGACCGGCCGTCAGGTTGCCCCACTGGTCGGACCCGCCCTGCTGGAGCACGCAGCCGTGCCGGCGGTACAGCTCCAGGAAGTCCATGCCCTGGAGCAGCTGGTAGCTGAACTCCGTGTAGCTGATGCCCTGGTCGGACTCCAGCCGCTTGGCGACCGAGTCCTTCGTCAGCATCTTGTTGACACGGAAGTGCTTGCCGATGTCCCGGAGGAACTCGATGGCGGACATGCCCGCCGTCCAGTCCAGGTTGTTGACCATGACCGCCGCGTTCTCGCCCTCGAAGGACAGGAACGGCTCGATCTGGGAGCGCAGGCGCGCCACCCAGTTCGCGATGGTCTCCGGGTCGTTCAGGGTGCGCTCGGCGGTCGGGCGCGGGTCGCCGATCTGACCCGTGGCCCCGCCGACCAGCGCCAGCGGACGGTTGCCCGCCTGCTGGAGCCGGCGCACGGTGAGGACCTGCACCAGGTGACCCACGTGCAGCGAGGCCGCCGTCGGGTCGAAGCCGCAATAGAACGTGACGGGACCGTCCGCGAACGCCTTGCGCAGCGCTTCTTCGTCGGTGGACTGGGCGAAGAGCCCGCGCCACTTCAGTTCGTCGACGATGTCCGTCACGGTTCTGGGTCTCCTTGAACGAGGTGGAACAGAGAGCTGGGGGGTTCCCCGCCAGTCTAGGCGGGGAAGCCCCGCACCTCTCACGCTTTGTTGATCAGATGCGGTCCGATCAGACGCCCTGGCTGACCGAGCTCATGTTGAAGTCCGGGATGCGCAGCGCCGGCATCGAGGCCCTGGTGAACCAGTCGCCCCATTCGCGCGGCAGGGTCTTCTCCGTCCGGCCGGCCTCCGAGGCCCGCGACAGCAGGTCCACGGGGGACTCGTTGAACCGGAAGTTGTTGACCTCGCCGACGACCTGGCCGTCCTCCACCAGGTAGACGCCGTCGCGGGTCAGCCCGGTGAGCAGCAGCGTCGCCGGGTCCACCTCGCGGATGTACCAGAGGCAGGTCAGCAGCAGCCCGCGCTCGGTGGCGGCCACCATCTCCTCCAGGGACTTCTCGCCGCCCGCGTCCAGGATCAGGTTCCCGAACGAGGGGGAGACCGGCAGGCCGGTCAGCTCGGCGGTGTGCCGGGTCGTGGTCAGCCGGGCCAGCTCGCCGTCCTTGATCCACTCGGTTGCCGGGACCGGCAGGCCGTTGTCGAAGACGGAGGCGTCGTCGCCGGAGCTGTGCGCGATCACGAACGGCGCGGACTCCAGGCCCGGCGCGTTCGGGTCGCTGCGCAGGTTCAGCGGCAGCGTGGAGAGCCGCTCGCCGAGCCGGGTGCCGCCGCCGGGCTTGGAGAAGACGGTCCGGCCCTCCACCGCGTCCCGGGCCGCCGCCGACCACATCTGGTAGATCACCAGGTCGGCCACCGCCGTGGGGGGCAGCAGCGTCTCGTACCGCCCGGCCGGAAGGTCGATCTTCCGCTCCGCCCAGCCGAGCCGGACGGCCAGCTCCGCGTCCAGCGCGGTCGGGTCCACGTCCTTGAAGTCCCGGGTCGCGCGGCCGGCCCAGGCCGAGCGCTGGCGGTCCGGGGACTTGGCGTTGACCTCCAGGGTGCCCTTGGGCTGGTCGTGGCGCAGGCGCAGCCCCGTAGAGGTGCCCACGTACGTGGACACCAGCTCGTGGTGGGCGAAGCCGTACAGCTCGCGGCCGCCCGCGCGGGCCCGGGCGAAGGCCTCGCCGAGGGCCGGGGCGAAGTCCGCGAACACCGCCGAGGAGGTCTCGGCCGGGGCGTCGGCGAAGTCCGGCGAGGACGGGGTGCCGGTGACCAGCGGCCGGGCGTCCTCCGCCGGTCCGGCGCCGCGGGCGGCCGCCTCGGCGGCCCGGACCAGCGGCTCCAGCTCCGCTGCCGTGACGGCGGAGCGCGAGACGACCCCCGAGGCCGTGCCCTCCTTGCCGTCGACGGTGGCGATGACCGTGAGGGTCCGGCCGCGGGTGACCCCGTTGGTGGTCAGGGCGTTGCCCGCCCAGCGCAGGTTCGCGCTCGACTCCTCGTCGGCGATGACGACGCAGCCGTCGGCGGTGGACAGCTCCAGCGCCCGCTCGACGATCTCGTGGGGCTTGGTGGTGCGACTCGACGAGGTCATCGTCCGGCCTCCTGCGTGGTGTTCAGGATGTTCACGTCGCGGAACAGCGCGGACGGGCAGCCGTGCGAGACCGCGGCGACCTGGCCCGGCTGGGCCTTGCCGCAGTTGAAGGCGCCGCCCAGGACGTAGGTCTGCGGACCGCCGACCTTCTCCATCGAGCCCCAGAACTCCGTGGTCGTGGCCTGGTAGGCGACGTCGCGGAGCTGTCCGGCGAGCTTCCCGTTCTCGATGCGGAAGAAGCGCTGCCCGGTGAACTGGAAGTTGTAGCGCTGCATGTCGATGGACCAGGAGCGGTCGCCGACCACGTAGATCCCGCGTTCCACCCCGCCGATCAGGTCCTCGGTGGAGAGTCCGCCCGGATCCGGCTGGAGCGAGACGTTCGCCATGCGCTGGACGGGCACGTGCCCGGGGGAGTCGGCGTAGGCGCAGCCGTTGGAGCGGCCGAGGCCGGTCAGCTTCGCGATCCGCCGGTCCGTCTGATAGCCGGCCAGGGTGCCGTCCTTGACCAGGTCCCAGCTCTGCGCCTCGACGCCCTCGTCGTCGTACCCGATGGTCGCCAGCCCGTGCTCGGCGGTCCGGTCGCCCGTCACGTTCATGATCGGGGAGCCGTACGCCAGCTTGCCCAGCTGGTCGAAGGTGGCGAAGGAGGTCCCGGCGTACGCGGCCTCGTAGCCCAGCGCCCGGTCCAGCTCGGTGGCGTGGCCGATGGACTCGTGGATGGTGAGCCACAGGTTCGAGGGGTCCACGACCAGGTCGTAGCGCCCGGCCTGCACGCTCGGCGCCCGCATCTTCTCGGCGAGCAGCCCGGGGATCGCCTCCAGCTCGGCGTTCCAGTCCCAGCCGGTGCCGGTCAGGTACTCCCAGCCCCGTCCGGCCGGCGGGGCGATGGTCCGCATCGAGTCGAACTCGCCGGTGGCGGCGTTCACGGCGACGGCGGTGAGCTGCGGGTGGATCCGCACCCGCTGCTGGGTGGTGGAGGTGCCCGCGGTGTCGGCGTAGAACTTGTTCTCGTGGACCGCGAGCAGCGAGGCGTCCACGTGGGCCACCCCGTCGGCCGCCAGGAGGCGCGCGCTGAAGTCGGCGAGCAGCGCGGCCTTCTCCGTGTCCGGCACCTCGAAGGGGTTCACGTCGTAGGCGGAGATCCAGGTCTTGTCGGCGTGGACCGGCTCGTCGGCGAGCTCGACCCGCTCGTCCGATCCGGCCGCCTTGATGATCTGGGCGGACAGCTTCGCCATGGCCACGGCCTGCGAGGCCACCTTGGCGGCGGCGTCCATGGTCAGGTCCACACCGGAGGCGAAGCCCCAGCTGCCTCCGTGCACCACGCGGACCGCGTAGCCGAGGTCGGTGGTGTCGGACCCGCCGGAGGGCTTGGCGTCGCGCAGCCGCCAGGAGGCGCTGCGGATCCGTTCCAGGCGGAAATCGGCATGATCGGCGCCCAGCGCGCGGGCCCGCGCGAGCGCCGCGTCGGCGAGCGCCCGCAAGGGCAGCGCGGTGAAGGCCGCGTCGATGGAATGGGGCACGGAGGTCCTCCCGGGGGTCTGGGCAGCTGACTCGATCATGTCGCGTCGGGGCTTGCCGTGCCTACATCTTTCTGTAGGGACTCGACAGAGCCCGCACCGAGGCCCTGTCGGAGCCGGATTCTCCGGATGGGGGAGTTGACCTATAGGTTTTTGGTATTCAGACCGCTAGTCGAAAGGGTGATCCGTTGAGCCGCTCGGTTCTCGTCACCGGAGGTAACCGGGGCATCGGCCTCGCCATCGCCCGAGCTTTCGCGGAAGCGGGGGACAAGGTCGCGATCACGTTCCGGTCGGGCGAGCCCCCGGCCGAGCTCACGGCCCTGGGTGTGCTGGCGGTCCGCTGCGACATCACCGACTCCGACCAGGTCGACCTGGCGTACAAGCAGGTCGAGGACGCCCACGGCGCGGTCGAGGTCCTCGTGGCCAATGCGGGCATCACCAAGGACACGCTGCTGATGCGGATGTCCGAGGACGATTTCGCCTCGGTCGTCGACACCAACCTCACCGGCACCTTCCGGGTCGTCAAGCGCGCGAACCGCGGCATGCTCCGTGCCAAGAAAGGCCGCGTCGTCCTGATCTCCTCGGTCGTCGGCCTGCTCGGCTCGGCCGGCCAGGCCAACTACGCCGCCTCCAAGGCGGCGCTGGTCGGCTTCGCCCGCTCCCTCGCCCGTGAGCTGGGCTCCCGCAACATCACCTTCAACGTCGTCGCCCCGGGCTTCGTGGACACCGACATGACGAAGGTGCTCACGGACGAGCAGCGGGCCGGCATCGTCGGCCAGGTGCCCCTGGGCCGCTACGCGCAGCCCGAGGAGATCGCGGCCGCGGTCAGCTTCCTGGCGTCCGACAACGCCGCGTACATCACTGGTGCCGTCATTCCCGTTGACGGCGGATTGGGCATGGGTCACTGATCACCATGAGCGGAATTCTCGACGGCAAGCGCCTCCTCGTCTCCGGGGTGCTGATGGAGTCCTCCATCGCCTTCCACGTCGCCAAGCTGGCCCAGGAGCAGGGCGCCGAGGTCATCCTCACCGCCTTCCCGCGGCCGACGCTGACCGAGCGCATCGCCCGCAAGCTGCCCAAGCCCGTCAAGGTGATCGAGCTCGACGTCACCAACGACGAGCACCTGGCGCGCGTGGAGGAGCTCGTCCGCGCGGAGCTCGGCGGCCTCGACGGCGTCGTCCACTCCATCGGCTTCGCGCCGCAGGACGCGCTCGGCGGCAACTTCCTGAACACCCCGTTCGAGTCGGTCGCCACCGCCATGCACGTCTCGGCGTTCTCGCTGAAGTCGCTGACCATGGCCTGCAAGCCGCTCTTCCCGGAGAACGAGGGCGCCTCGGTCGTCGGCCTCACCTTCGACGCGCAGTTCGCGTGGCCGCAGTACGACTGGATGGGCCCGGCCAAGGCCGCGCTGGAGGCCACCAGCCGCTACCTCGCCCGTGACCTGGGCAAGGAGAAGATCCGCTGCAACCTGGTCTCGGCCGGTCCGCTCGGTTCGATGGCTGCGAAGTCCATCCCGGGCTTCTCCGACCTGGCGGACGTCTGGAACCACCGCTCCCCTATGGAGTGGGACATGACGGACCCGGAGCCGGCCGCCAAGGGCGTCGTCGCCCTGCTGTCGGACTGGTTCCCCAAGACCACCGGCGAGATCATCCACGTCGACGGCGGCCTGCACGCGATGGGTGCCTGACCTTCCCGGTCCCGACTCCGTTCCATCCGTACGGCGGCGGCCGCGTCTTCCCTTCCGGGAGGCGCGGCCGCCGCCGTTTGCGTGCGCGTCGTGGGGACCGTACGGGGCGACTCGATCAGATGTCCGCCCTCGGGCCGGATCTTCCCAAGTCGAAAATTGGGACATTTGCCTGCAAACTGGGCCCGTCGGGATCTTCCCGGCTCCTGCGGGGAGGAGGTACGGGAGTGCGCGCGAGGCGGAGCCGAGCGGTATCCCTGCTGATCACCTCGGTGGTCCTGACCGGATTCCTGCTCCCCGGAGCCGTCGCGCAGGACGAGGAGGGGCCCGCCCCGGCGCCCGGCACGGACGTCCAGGCCCCGGCCGTGGTCGACCTGGCCCAGATCCCCGCCGAACCGCCCGTACAGCCCGCGCGGCCCGCCGCCCGGGAGCTCTTCGGAGCCGACTGCGACACCGAGATCAACGGCTCGCAGGTGGTGGCCTTCTGCCACAACAGCTACCCGCAGACCGATCTGGTCCGCCTGCACGTGGAGTGCGACCGCTGGTGGGACGTGGACGGGGACGGCGCCGCCGTGGCCGTCGGCCCGGCCGGCCGGGTGGAGCTCTCCGGCCGCTGCTGGAAGGAAGTCCGCTCCGCCTGGGTCAGCCACCGGCGGCAGTGAGCCCCGCGGAGCGCCCTTCCTTCGCCAGGCAGACGAACGGATAGCCGGCCGCCTCCGAGGCCGCCGCGTCCCTGTCCCCGCGCCGGATCGCCTCGATCAGCCGGGCGTGGTCCAGGTGTGAGGCGGGATCGAGCTCCGTGCCCACGTCGGTGCGCAGCCAGTCGGCCACCAGATCGCCGAGGTCCGCGTACAGCTCGATGAGCACGTCGTTGTGCGAAGCCGCCACCACCGCCATGTGCAGGGCCACGTCCGCCGCGACGAACGGCTCCGCGTCCCCGGCCGACCACGCCTCCTCGCGCCGCGCCAGCAGTGCGTCCAGCTGTACGAGGTCCCGCGCCGTCCGCCGCTCCGCCGCGAGGCGGGCCGCCGAGGACTCCAGCGTCGAGCGCAGCTCCGCGATGTGCCGGGGGTCGGCGCCGGCGAAGCGGCGGTGCATGACCCCGGCCAGCTCGCTGGTGGCGATGACGTAGGTACCCGAGCCCTGGCGGATGTCGAGGAGGCCGTTGTGCGCGAGCGCCCGGACGGCCTCCCGCACGGTGTTGCGGGCGACGCCCATCAGCTCCACGAGCTCCGGTTCCGTGGGGATGCGGGCGCCCACGGGCCATTCGCCGGTGGTGATCTGGTTCCTGAGCTGGGCGATCACCTGGTCGACGAGCGCGGATCGTCGGGGCGAGGTCAGCGGCATGCGGTCGGGGTTCCTCTCGGGGCGGGCGCGATGGTGGTGACGGGAACGATACGGCTGCGGGGTGGACAACCAATCATCCCATGATTCTATGATGCTGGAATGTCCGACGAAGAAGTCCAGATCCTGAACCGGCCCCGGGCCGCGCGCACGGCATCCCCGCAGTCCCTTCCCGCCCCCGCCGCCACCCCGCAGCCGGCGTGGCTCGGACCCGTGCTCCTCGTCGGCATCGTGCTGGCCGCCCTCAACCTGCGGCCCGCCATCACCAGCCTCGGCGCCCTGTTCGAGGAGACCCGCGAGGGCCTCGGCATGAGCGGCACCGTCGCCGGACTCATCACCTCCGTGCCCGCCCTCTGCTTCGCCGTCTTCGGCGTCACCGCGCCCCGGCTCTCCCGCCGCTTCGGCCCGGCCGCGGTCGTCTGCGCCGGCATGGCCGCCGTCGCCGCGGGCCTGCTGATCCGGCCCTTCGCCACCAACGCCGCCGGGTTCCTCGCGGCCAGCGCCCTGACCCTGGCGGGCATAGCCCTGACCAACGTGTTGCTGCCGGTGATCGTCAAGCGCTGGTTCCCCGACAGGGTCGCCGCCATGACCGGGCTCTACTCCATGGCCCTGGCCGCGGGCACCTCGCTGGCGGCCGCGGCGACGGTCCCGATGACCCGGGCCCTCGGCGGCAGCTGGCGCACCGGCCTGCTGGTCTGGGCCTTCCTCGCCGTGGCGGCCGTGCTGCACTGGCTGGCCATCGCGGCGGCGGCCCGCAAGGAGAAGGCGGCGGCCGCGGCCGGCGCGGCACCGGCCGCCGCGCCCGACACCGGGCCCAGCGTCGTGCGCAGCCGCACCGCGTGGGCCCTCGCCTGCTACTTCGGACTCCAGGCCACGGGCGCGTACATCACCATGGGCTGGCTCCCGCAGATCTTCCGCGACGCCGGGGTCTCCGCCTCCACCGCGGGCGTCCTGCTCGCCGTCACCATGGTCATGGGCGTCCCGCTCGCCTTCATCATCCCCGGCCTGGCGGGCCGGATGAAGAACCAGGGCCCCATCGCGGTGGTCCTCGGCCTCTTCGGCCTCGTCGGCTACCTCGGGCTCTACTTCGCCCCCGCCGCCGGGGCCTGGGCCTGGGTCCTGATGCTCGGCGTCTCCAACTGCGCCTTCCCGCTCGTCATCACGTTGATCGGACTGCGCGCCGAGTCCCCGGCGGGCGTGGTCAAGCTCTCCGCCTTCGCCCAGAGCACCGGGTACCTCATCTCCATCCCCGGACCGCTCGTCGTCGGCGTCCTCTACCAGCACAGCGGCGGCTGGGACCTGCCCCTCGCCCTGATGGCCGGTCTGCTCGTCCCGCAGATCGTGCTCGGCATGCTGGCGGGCCGGGACCGCACGATCGAGGACGAATGCGGCATGCGAGACTGATCGGCATGTCGCCCGTACTTGAACCGAACCCCCAGAACGGCCACCGCAAGCTCGGCCTCGTGCTGGGCGCGATGCTGCTGGTCACCGTGATCATCGCCGTCGTCGCCACCCTCGCCTCGCCGTAAGGGGTGGGGTTAACCCCCCAACCCCTAGGGGGTCAGGCTCAGGGAGATCTGGGGTGCGTCCCGGATGGGAACCGCCTGCTCGAATCCTTAGATTCGAAGAGCAAGAGCGAGCCCGTCCGACCACCCCACGGAGGCGGCCATGTCGGCCCCCACACACCTGGCCCCCGGCCGCCCGTCCGCTCCCCGCGCCGCCGGGGCGCACGCCCGGCTGCCCTGGTGGGCGCTCGCCCTGCCCGCCCTCGCCTTCGGTCTCCTGCTCATACTCCTCGCCGGATCCGGCCAGGCCCACGCCGCGTCCGGCGACGGCTCCACCCTCGTCCACGTCACCGAACGGCTGCTGAGCGCCGTCGGCTGACGAGGCGCCAGCCACGAGGAGCCCACCCGCGCCGCCGTGCGCCGGGGCGCGCCCCACACCCCCACACCTGGGGGTGATGACGCCCTCAACACCCTGCGCCCCGTGGCTCGATTCATGCGAAGCTGGGAGTCATGAGCGCCGACACACCCCGCAGGATCGTCCTCCTCCGGCACGCCAAGGCCGAATGGTCGGACGGCACGGACCACGACCGCCCCCTGGCGGAGCGCGGCCGTCACGACGCCCCGGCCGCGGGCCAGAAACTGGCCCAGACCGGCATCACCTTCGACCTGGCCCTCTGCTCCAGCGCGGCCCGGACCAGGGAGACCTGGAAGCTGGCCGTCCAGGAGCTGCCGCACCGGCCGAAGACCACGTACGAGGAACGGCTCTACGAGGCCTCGCTGGGCGAGCTCATCGCCCTGGTCAACGAGACCTCCGGCGACGTGAAGAACCTCCTGGTCATCGGCCACAACCCCGGCATGCACGCGCTGGCCGACGCCCTCTCCGGGAGCGCGCAGGGCGACGTGCTCGCCCGGATGAACCGCAGCGGCTTCCCGACCTCCGGGATCGCCGTCGTCTCCTTCACCGGCTCGTGGAAGTCCGTGGAGCACGGCGTGGGCAGCCTGCTGGACTTCTGGACCCCGCACAGCTGACGCGCACGACCCGCCGACTACGCCGACTACGCCGACTACGCCGACGGAGCGGGCCCCGGCACTTCCACAGTGCCGGGGCCCGCTCCGTCGTAGGGGCGTCGTGGTGCAGAACGTGTCCGTCAGGCCGTCAGGCCGTCAGGCCAGGTCTGCGGCTTCGACCTCTTCGCGGGTGATTCCGAGCAGGTACAGCACGGCGTCCAGGAAGGGCACGTTCACCGCGGTGTGCGCGGCCTGGCGGACCACCGGCTTCGCGCAGAAGGCCACGCCCAGCCCGGCCGCGTTCAGCATGTCCAGGTCGTTGGCGCCGTCACCGATGGCCACGGTCTGGGCCAGCGGTACGCCGGCCTCCGCGGCGAAGCGGCGCAGCAGCCGGGCCTTGCCCGCCCGGTCCACGATCTCGCCGGTGACCTTGCCCGTCAGCTTGCCGTCGACGATCTCCAGGGTGTTGGCGGAGGCGAAGTCCAGCCCGAGCCGCTCCCGCAGATCGTCCGTCACCTGCGTGAACCCGCCGGAGACCACGCCCACCTGGTACCCGAGCCGCTTGAGGGTGCGGATCAGCGTCCGGGCTCCCGGGGTGAGGCGCACCTCGGAGCGGACCTTGTCCACCACGGAGGCGTCCAGCCCGGCCAGCAGCGCGACCCGGGCGTGCAGCGACTGCTCGAAGTCCAGCTCCCCGCGCATGGCCCGCTCGGTCACCTCGGCGACCTCGGCCTCACAGCCGGCGTGCGCGGCGAAGAGCTCGATGACCTCGTCCTGGATCAGGGTCGAGTCCACGTCCATGACGACGAGGCGCTGGGCCCGCCGGTGCAGCCCGGCCGAGACCACGGCCACGTCGACGCCGATCTGTGCGGCGGCGGTGGCCAGCGCGGTGCGCAGCGGCTCGGTCGCGGTGCCGGAGACGGCGAACTCCACGGCCGTCACCGGATACTTCGCGAGCCGGAAGATGCGGTCGATGTTGCCGCCGGTCGCGGTGATCCGCGCGGCGATGGCAGCCGTGGACTCGGCGGTGAGCGGATGCCCGAGCACGGTGACGTGCGAACGGCCACTGCCGCGCGGCCGGTTGTCACCGGTGCCGGAGAGGATCTCGGCCTGCAGCTTGAGGGACTCGGCCCAGCTGTGGACGGTGGCCCGCAGCTCGCCCTCGGTGCCGCCGGTCGGGTGGGTGACGAGGGCGCACAGGACGATGCGGCCTCGGGTGACGACCTGCTCGATGTCGACGACGTCGACGGAGTAGGCGGCGAGGGTGTCGAACAGCCCGGCGGTGATCCCGGGACGGTCCTTGCCGAAGATCTTGACGAGGAGGGTGGGGACGTCGGAGGTCTGCGAAGCGCTCATGGTGCCTTCACCGTATCTCCCCGGCCTGCGCGCGCGGAGCCCCGTCCCACCTGGCGGAACCGTTTCGCTCCGTACGGACGTGCGGGGGCCACGCGGCGGACGTGTGAAGGTCGTGCGGTGGACGCCCGCAGCTCCCCGAAGCTCTGCGGGAGCACCCTCCGGGCGCGGCCGCACCCGCCCGGACGGAGCGGGGGCCGGGTGCCCCGCGCAGCGTGCCGCTGCGGAGCCCTTGCGGAGGGGACGTCCGGAAACACCCCCTCCGGCCCCTTTTCCACCCCCTGGGCCGGCCTCCCCGGACGCCGCCGAGTGGCCCGGATTCCCCTTGTGGCCGTGCGCCTGAAATAGTTCCCCCGGATGTTCGCCATCCCTAGACTCCCTGACGTCATGGGGGATCTCGGGGGACTTAAGTGGGGCTGGAGTGCCGGAACTCGTACTGGAATTGAATGGAAGGACCTGGACGCTCGATCCGTCCAGGTCGTACTCGCTGGGGCGCGACCCCCAGGGAGACGTGGTGATCGATGACGCCCGGGTGTCGTGGCGCCACGCCACCATCGCCTGGAACGGGCGAGGTTGGGGAATCGAGGACCACGGCAGCACCAACGGCACCTACGTGCGCGGGGCGAGGGTCCAGCAGGCCGAGCTCGTACCCGGCACGCCGGTGCACCTGGGCAACGCCACCGACGGGCCGCGGCTGAATCCCGTCGCGGGCGCCGCCGCGGCGGCCCCGGCGCCGCAGCCGGCCGTGGCGCAGCAGGCGCCCGCCCAGGCGTACGCGCAGCAGCCGCAGGCGCAGCCTCAGCCGCAGGCACCGCAGCAGCCCTGGGAACAGCAGGTCCAGCAGGCCCCGCCGTTCCCGCAACAGCAGGCCCAGCAGCCGCACCAGGCGCAGCCCTTCCCGCAGCAGCAGCACCAGCAGCACCAGCAGCAGCCGGGCGGCGGCGGTACCCCCGGCTACGGCGACCACCGCAGCCCGACGACGTTCCACCAGCTCGCGCTGGGCCACGTCATGCGCATCGGCCGTGCGCTGGAGAACGAGCTGGTGGTCTCCGACCTCCAGGTCTCCCGCCACCACGCGGAATTCCACTCGATGCCGGGCGGCCGCTTCGAGATCCGCGACCTCGGCAGCCACAACGGCACCTACGTCAACGGCCAGCCCCTGGCGAAGTCGGGCACCGCGCTGCTCGGCCCCAACGACATCGTCGGCGTCGGCCACTCGACCTTCCGGATCGTCGGCGACCGCCTCGAAGAGTTCGTCGACACCGGTGACGTCTCCTTCTCGGCCCGCCACCTCACGGTCACGGTCGACGGCGGCAAGCAGATCCTCAAGGACGTCACCTTCGGCGTCCCGGAGAAGTCGCTGATCGGCGTCATCGGCCCCTCCGGCTCCGGCAAGTCGACGCTCCTCAAGGCGCTGACCGGCTACCGCCCGGCCAACGAGGGCGACGTCCTCTACGACAACCGCAACCTGTACAAGCAGTTCGCGGAGCTCCGCCAGCGCATCGGCCTGGTCCCGCAGGACGACATCCTGCACAAGGAGCTGAAGGTCAGCACCGCCCTGAAGTACGCGGCCAAGCTCCGCTTCCCGGGCGACACCGCCGAGTCCGAGCGCGCCGCCCGCATCAACGAGGTGCTGCGCGAGCTCAAGCTCGACATCCACAAGGACAAGAAGATCACCTCGCTCTCGGGCGGCCAGCGCAAGCGCGTGTCCGTGGCCCTGGAGCTGCTGACCAAGCCCTCGCTGATCTTCCTGGACGAGCCCACCTCGGGCCTCGACCCGGGCATGGACCGCGACGTCATGCAGCTGCTGCGCGGCCTCGCCGACGACGGCCGCACGGTCCTCGTCGTCACGCACTCGGTCGCCGAGCTGGCCATCTGCGACAAGCTGCTGGTCATGGCCCCGGGCGGCTCGGTCGCGTACTTCGGCCCGCCGGACGAGGCGCTGAACTTCTTCGGCTACACCACCTGGGCCGACGTGTTCTCCGCCTTCGAGAGCTACCGGGACTACGACTGGGCCGGCCGCTGGAAGGGCTCGCAGCACTACCAGCTCTACGCCGCCGACATCGACGCGGTCGCCCCGCAGTCGGTGCAGCCCGCCGTGCAGCAGACCCGGCCGCCGAAGCCGCAGGGCTGGGGTTCCCAGCTCTGGACGCTGATGCGCCGCTACATGTCGGTCATCGCGTCCGACAAGGGCTTCATCGGGCTGATGCTGATCCTCCCGGCGGTCCTCGGCGTGGTCTCCGTCGTCATCCCCGCGAAGTTCGGGCTCGCGCCGCCCGTGGCGCCGTCCCGCTTCAACGGCGACGCCGGCACGATCATGCTGATCCTCGCGGTCGGCATGTGCTTCTCCGGTGCGGCCAACTCTGTCCGCGAGCTGATCAAGGAACGCGTGATCTACGAGCGCGAGCGCGCGACCGGCCTGTCCCGGTCGGCGTACCTCGCGTCGAAGGTGATCGTCCTCGGGTTCATCACGGCCATCCAGGGCGTGATCATCTGCGCGATCGGCTTCTACCCGCGCGACCTGCCCGCCGAGGGCCTGCTGATGCCGCCGGCCGTGGAGATCTGCCTGTCGGTCATCGCGCTCGGCTTCACCTCCATGATGTTCGGCCTGGTGATCTCCTCGCTGGTGAAGACCGCCGAGAAGACCATGCCGCTGCTCGTCATGTTCGCGATCGTCCAGGTCGTCTTCACCGGCATCCTCTTCCAGGTCTACGACTCTCCGGGCCTGGAGCAGTTCGCCTGGCTGATGCCCTCCCGCTGGGCCATCGCCGCGGCCGGCACCACGCTGAACCTCGGCGTGCTCATGCCGCCGTGGGACGCGGAGAACCCGACCAACACCGACCCGCTCTGGGACGCCACGGCCGGCCAGTGGGGCCTGAACATCACGATCCTGCTGCTCATCGGCGTCGCGTGCGGCTTCGCCGTGCAGCGCCTGCTGCGCCGCCACGAGCCCGAGGTCATGCGCGCGGGCAAGTAGGCACCAGGGCCGCGTACGCACGCGGACCACGCACGAACGCCTCAGGGCGGCTCCGGAACACCGGGGCCGCCCTGAGGCGCATGGGGGGCTGGGAAGGACGCCAGAGGCCTAGTAGGCGCTGTTGACGTTGTCCATGGAGCCGTAGCGGTCGGCCGCGTAGTTGCAGGCCGCGACGATGTTGGCGACCGGGTCGTACTGGTCGAACTTGGTGCCCTTGACGTGGTACGCCTTGAAGGTCGGGGCGATGACCTGGAGCAGACCCTTGCTGGGGATGCCGTTCTGGGCGTTGATGTCCCAGTTGTTGATCGCCATCGGGTTGCCGCTGGACTCGCGCATGATGTTCTTGTGGATCCCGGCGTACGTGCCCGGAATACCCTCCCGCTTCATGATGAAGAGGGCTTCCTTGATCCAGCCGTCCAGGTTGTTCGCGAAGACCGGCGCGCGGTTCGCGGAACGGCTGGCGGCCGCCTTCTGCTCGCGGTCCTTCTTCGCGTCCGCCGCGGCCTTGGCCTTCGCGGCTGTTTCCTTGGCGGCCTTCGCGTCCTTGGCGTCCTTCGCGACCTTGGCCTGCTGGCCCGCGACGACCTGCTGAACGGTGAGGTGCTGCTGCACGGCCTGCGTCTGCGCGCCGTCGACGACCTTCGACCAGGCGACGGGGGCCGCGGCGACGGCCGTCTGCGTCTCGCCGGCACCGGCCGGGACGAGGGAGAAGGCGAGGGCGGCGGCGCCCAGGGTGGCTACACCGGCGACGGAAAGCTTGTGGGCCTTCGTCAGACGACGACTGTGGCCGGGAGTGTTGGTCTCGGACATGCGTAGCAACCTCTTCGAATAGCGGGGGCCGCAGGAAAGCGCCTGCCGGATCCGGGATCCGCGGCGCTGTGCGGCGAGAGCAATTCTTAGCGGTGGCAAAATCCTGTGGCAAAGGTGTGACGTACGATCCCGCTTAGTGGATCAGGGCCCGGGGCCGAGCCCGGAATTCGGGGCTCAGCGCCCGCGAGCCAGCCCTAACAGCGCCCTTATCCGTCCACTAGGGAGCTTCGTAAGTGATGTGCGTCCTATGCGCGGGCTCACATCGGTCACGTATCAATCTCACCAACCGTTGCGGCAGCAATCCGCTCAGTGACCGTTCTCATCCTTGAGTAGCAGGAGAACGTCCCCGACGTCATGCCAAAGGCACAGCTTCGCTACGGCTGGGCGGTACCCGCGCGGTAGGCCCTCCCCTGCGCGGCGCGAGCCCGGGCCACAAGACCCGGCGGAATGTCCCTTATATACAGTCCCTTCTTCCGTACCCCCTCGAGCGCCCTCCCCGCTCCACCCCGGCCGGACCCCGCCCCCTGTACCGGCCGCCGGGCACCCCCGGGCCCGGGACCTGCGTCGAGACCTGCACCGAGACCTACGCCGCCACCTGCGCGAGGCCTACGCCCCCGGCCCGATCCGCCCGCCCCGCCGCCGCGAGTACCGTGAGGCCATGCCCTCCGGACCCCGAAGCCCCCGCGGCGGCGGCCTGGCCGCCGTGAGCACCGCCCTGCTCGCCATGAGCCGCCGGCTGGAGGTCCGCGACGTGCTGCGCACGATCGTCGCCTCGGCCCGCGAGCTGCTCGACGCCGAGTACGCGGCCCTGGGCGTCCCGGACGACCACGGCGGCTTCGCCCGGTTCGTCGTGGACGGCATCAGCGAGGAGCAGTGGCGGGCGATCGGCCCGCTGCCCCGCCAGCACGGCATCCTCGCCGCGATGCTCCACCAGGACGGCCCCGAGCGGCTGGCCGACGTACGCGAGGACCCGCGCTTCGAGGGCTGGCCCGCCGCCCACCCCGACATGTCCGACTTCCTCGGGCTGCCCATCCGGGACGGAGAGGAGACCCTCGGCGCCCTCTTCCTCGCGAACAAGCGGAGCGGCCCCGACGGCAGGCAGGGCTTCACCGACGAGGACGAGGAGCTCCTCTCCCTCCTCGCCCAGCACGCGGCGATCGCCCTCACCAACGCCCGCCTCTACGAGCGCAGCCGCGAGCTGACCATCGCGGAGGAGCGCTCCCGCCTGGCCCACGAGCTGCACGACGCGGTCAGCCAGAAGCTCTTCTCGCTCCGCCTGACCGCGCAGGCCGCCGCCGCCCTGGTCGACCGGGACCCGGCCCGCGCCAAGGACGAGCTCCAGCAGGTCGCCGCCCTCGCGGCCGAGGCCGCCGACGAACTGCGCGCGGCCGTCACCGAGCTCCGCCCCGCCGCCCTGGACGAGGACGGCCTGATCGCCACCCTGCGGGGCCAGGTCCGTGTCCTGGACCGGGCCCACGCCGCGCACGTCACCTTCACCTGCGACGGCGTACGGGCCCTGCCCGCGGCCCAGGAGGAGGCCGTCCTGCGCGTGGCCCAGGAGGCCCTGCACAACGCCCTGCGCCACTCGGAGGGCGACCGGATCGAGGTCACCCTGACCCGCCGGGAGACCGGGGGAGCCGTGCTCCGGGTGACCGACGACGGAACCGGCTTCTCCCCTCCCACCGTCCGCCGGGCGGGCCGGCACCTCGGCCTGGTCTCCATGCGGGACCGGGCCGCCGGCGTCGGCGGCAAGCTCACCGTGCGCTCCGAGCCCGGAACCGGCACCGGCACCACGATCGAACTGGAGGTACCCGGTGCCTGACACACCGGGCCGTAGCGGCCGCGGCATCCGCATCAAAGTACTGCTCGTGGACGACCACCAGGTGGTCCGGCGGGGTCTGCGCACCTTCCTGGAGGTCCAGGACGACATCGAGGTGGTCGGCGAGGCCTCCGACGGCGAGGAGGGCATCGACCGCGCCGAGGAACTGCGCCCCGACGTCATCCTGATGGACATCAAGATGCCGGGCACCGACGGCATCGAGGCACTGCGCAGGCTGCGCACCCTGGCGAACCCGGCACGCGTGCTGATCGTCACCAGCTTCACCGAGCAGCGCACGGTGGTCCCCGCCCTGCGGGCGGGCGCGGCCGGCTACGTGTACAAGGACATCGACCCCGACGCCCTCGCCGCCGCCATCCGCTCGGTGCACGCGGGCCACGTCCTCCTCCAGCCCGAGGTCGCCGGGGCCCTGCTCGCCGAGGAAGGCCCCGCCCCGTCATCCGGCCGCGGCGGCAACCTGACGGACCGCGAGCGCGAGGTGCTGCACCACATAGCGGACGGGCGCTCGAACCGGGAGATCGCCCGCGCGCTGGTCCTCTCGGAGAAGACGGTCAAAACGCACGTCTCGAACATCCTGATGAAGCTGGACGTCGCGGACCGTACCCAGGCGGCGCTGTGGGCGGTCAGACACGGCATCGCCCAGTAACCGACACGGGCAGTGATTCATACGGTCGGGTGTATGTAGCCCACATGGCGCATCCGGTTCGTCGGATGAGCGTTCTTCATCACGTGCCGCGGCGGCTGGCCGCGGCAGACGTACTGGAGGACGAGAACGTGAAGAACTTCAAGAAGGCCACTGCCGTCACCATGATCGCGGGCGGCCTCCTCGCCGCCGGCGCGGGTGTCTCGTCGGCGCACGGTGGTGCGTCGGCGGAGGGCGAGGCCCTGAACTCGCCCGGCGTGGCCGCGGGGAACCAGCTCCAGCTCCCCGTCCACATCCCCGCGAACGTGGTGGGCAACTCGGTCAACGTGATCGGCCTGCTGAACGGCGCCTGGGGCAACACGGGCGTCAACAACTGACCCCACACCCCTTTTGACGCGGCGCTCGCCACCTTTCCCGACGCGGCGCTCGCCACCTTTCCCGACGCGGCGCTCGCACTGCTCCGCAGGCTTCGCCCCGCCACGCCGGCCTCCGACCGGCGTGGCAGCCGGGCCCGCGTAGCGCCCCCGTTACCCGGTCCCGCTTCCCCCCTCTCCCTGGGAAGCGGGACCGAGCCATACCCAACGCGGCACCGGCCCGCTCCGCGGGCTTCGCCCCGCCGGGCAAACTCCACAGCACCGGCCCGCTCCGCGGGCTTCGCGCCGCCGGGCAAACTCAGCGGCACCGGCCCGCTCCGCGGGCTTCGCGCCGCCGGGAAACTCACCGGCACCGGCCTTCCTCCGTGGGCTTCGCGCCGGCGGGCAAACTCACCGGCACCGGCCCTCCTCCGCGGACTCCGCCCCGCCGGGCAAATCCAGCCTCGCCGGCGTTTGAGGCGCGGGGTCTGGGGCGGCGCCCCAGAAGGCCCGGCGCAGCCGGGGACGCTCGCGCGACGGTGCCGCACCCGAATCCACCCGCCACCGCAGGCATCCGCAGCCGGGCAAACTCAGCCTCGCCGGCGTTTGAGGCGCAGGGCCCGGGGCGGCGCCCCGGAAAGCCCGGCGCAGCCGGGGACGCCAGCGCAGCGGCCCCGCACCGGACTCCGACCCCGCCGCAGGCGACCAGGGCTAAAGCCCCCGCTCCCGCTCCTCAACGGCCGAGTTGTACGCGGCGACCAGCGCCCGCCGAGCGACCCTCTCCACCGGCCGCAAAGCCTCCGCCCGCGCGGCCATCTCCGACGCGGCCACCGCCGCCCCGTGCCCCCGCTCGGTCGCCAGCGACACCATCAGGTCCACCCGCTGGGCCAGCGACAGGACCCGTACCGCCCGCGCCGGGTACCCGGGCGCCAGCGCCTCCCGCCCGGCCTCCGTCCGTGCCCGGTACGCGGACAGCGCCGCCTCCGCGACCGGCCCGGATCCCGCCACGTCCAGCCGGGTCAGCACTACCGTGGCCTCGCGCAGCGCCTCCGCCAGTTCCCGTTCCGCCTCGCCGAGCGACGGCACGTCCGCCGGCGGGGCCTCCCGTACGGGCAGGCAGTGCCAGGTCACCGACACGTGCACATCACCCGCGGGCCCGGCCTCGTGCACCTCCGGCACCAGCCCGACCGCCGCACCCACCGCGACGACCGCCTCCTCGGCGTCCAGCGCCCTCGCGTTGAACTCCGCCGGCCCGCTCAGCCCCAGCGGATGCCCCGGCGCCGGGAGCGCGATCCGCAGCCCGGTCACCCCCAGCACCCGCAGCCGGCCCAGCGCCAGGGTGAGCCCCACCGGGCCGGATTCCCCGGGCAGCCCCTCCACCCGGTGCACGGAGTCCTCGCCCACGATCGACAACACGGCCTCATCGGGCGAGACGAGACCGGCCAGCAGAGCGTTCCCCCAGGCGGCCAGCCGCCCTGAACGCGGTTCGAAAAGCATCCCCCTACTTTACGGACGGCCCCCTGGACCCGGGCCCGCGCCCGGACCCCTCCCCGAGTGGCGTAGGTTTTCCCCTGGGGCTGCGCCCACGGACGGGGCGGCGCACAGACGAACCAAGACTGCAAGGGGAGACAACACGCTCATGAGCGATGTTCTGGAGCTGGTGGACGTATCCGTGGTCCGCGAGGGCCGGGCTCTGGTGGACCAGGTCTCCTGGTCGGTCAAGGAGGGGGAGCGCTGGGTGATCCTCGGCCCCAACGGCGCCGGCAAGACCACGCTGCTGAACCTCGCCTCCAGCTACCTCTTCCCCACCAAGGGCTCCGCCACCATCCTCGGCAGCAGCCTCGGCACGGTGGACGTCTTCGAGCTGCGGCCCCGCATCGGCATGGCCGGCATCGCGATGGCCGACAAGCTGCCCAGGCGCCAGACCGTCCTGGAGACCGTCCTCACCGCCGCGTACGGGATGACGGCCACCTGGCAGGAGGAGTACGAGGAGATCGACGAGCAGCGCGCCCGCGCCTTCCTCGACCGCCTCGGCATGACGCCCTACCTCGACCGGAAGTTCGGCACGCTCTCCGAGGGCGAGCGCAAGCGCACCCTGATCGCCCGCGCGCTGATGACCGACCCCGAGCTGCTGCTGCTCGACGAGCCCGCCGCGGGTCTCGACCTCGGCGGCCGCGAGGACCTCGTACGCCGCCTCGGCCGGCTCGCCCGCGATCCGCTCGCCCCGTCGATGATCATGGTCACGCACCACGTCGAGGAGATCGCCCCCGGCTTCACCCACGTCCTGATGATCCGTCAGGGCAAGGTGGTCGCGGCCGGCCCCATCGACCTCGAACTGACCTCCCGCAACCTCTCCCTCTGCTTCGGCCTGCCGCTCGTCGTCGAGCGCAACGGGAGCGACCGCTGGACCGCCCAGGGCCTGCCCCTGCGGTAGTCCGCGCTCCGGGGCCTGCCGTCCAACTCCCGCCGGGCCTCCCGCACCCTGTCCGGACCGCGCCCACCCGACCTACCATGACCATGTGGACATCGACGCGTGGGTGTGGTGGCTCATCGGCGCGGTCGGACTGGGCATCCCCCTGGTCCTGACCGCGATGCCCGAGTTCGGCATGTTCGCCGCCGGAGCGGTGGCGGCCGCCGTGACGGCGGCCCTCGGCGGGGGAGTGGTCGCCCAAGTCCTGGTCTTCGTGGTCGTGTCGGTCGCGCTCATCGCGGTCGTCCGCCCGATCGCCAACCGGCACCGCAACCAGAAACCCCAACACCGCAGCGGAATCGACGCGTTGAGGGGTCGCAGCGCCGTGGTCCTGGAACGCGTGGACGCCGGCGGCGGGGGCAGGATCAAGCTCGCCGGCGAGATCTGGTCGGCGCGCTCCCTGGACGCGGACATCACCTTCGAACCGGGCCAGTCCGTCGACGTGGTGGAGATCGACGGGGCGACCGCCGTCGTCATGTGACGGATGACGGACCAGCACGTGAGCAACTCACCTGTGTGCGAGCCACATGTGGGCAAGCAGCCGACCCGCGGCCCCGGGGTCTGCGAGACTCCGCTGAACGGGGCAGCACAGACAGCCGGAAGGGCACGGGGAACCGCATGCAACCGATCATCATCGTTCTGATCATTCTGGTGGTTCTGGTCTTCATCGCACTGGTCAAGACGATCCAGGTGATCCCGCAGGCCAGCGCCGCCATCGTCGAGCGATTCGGCCGCTACACCCGCACCCTCAACGCGGGCCTCAACATCGTCGTCCCGTTCATCGACTCGATCCGCAACCGGATCGACCTCCGCGAGCAGGTCGTCCCCTTCCCGCCGCAGCCCGTCATCACCCAGGACAACCTCGTCGTCAACATCGACACGGTCATCTACTACCAGGTGACCGACGCCCGCGCCGCGACGTACGAGGTGGCCAGCTACATCCAGGCCATCGAGCAGCTCACCGTCACCACGCTCCGCAACATCATCGGCGGCATGGACCTGGAGCGGACCCTGACCTCCCGCGAGGAGATCAACGCGGCCCTGCGAGGGGTCCTCGACGAGGCCACCGGCAAGTGGGGCATCCGCGTCAACCGCGTCGAGCTGAAGGCCATCGAGCCGCCGACCTCCATCCAGGACTCGATGGAGAAGCAGATGCGCGCCGACCGCGACAAGCGCGCCGCGATCCTCCAGGCCGAGGGTGTCCGCCAGTCCGAGATCCTGCGCGCCGAGGGCGAGAAGCAGTCCTCCATCCTGCGCGCCGAAGGTGACGCCAAGGCCGCGGCCCTGCGGGCCGAGGGCGAGGCGCAGGCCATCCGTACGGTCTTCGAGTCCATCCACGCCGGCGACGCCGACCAGAAGCTGCTCGCCTACCAGTACCTCCAGATGCTCCCGAAGCTCGCCGAAGGCGACGCCAACAAGCTCTGGATCGTCCCGAGCGAGATCGGCGACGCACTCAAGGGCCTCTCCGGAGCGATGGGCAACTTCGGCCCGATGGGCGCCGCCTCCGGCTTCAACCCGCAGAACGCCGGCAAGGACGCAGGCAGCGGCGGCGGCATTCCCGCCGCCCGCGACAAGAACGCCGCGGAACGCCGCGAACAGCCCCCCATCGACTGAACGGCCCGTCCCCTGCTGCATGATCAGTGAGGCCCCTCGACCTTCAGGGCGGGGAGGCGACTCACTCACGCAAAGGGGACGGCCTTGTCTGCCTTCTCGATGTCCCTCTGGGAATCCCTGGCGGTCTTCGCCGCCGGGATCGGCGCCGGCACCATCAACACCATCGTCGGGTCCGGCACCCTGATCACCTTCCCCGTGCTGCTTGCCACGGGCCTGCCGCCGGTCACGGCCAACGTCTCCAACACCCTCGGCCTCGTGCCCGGTTCCATCAGCGGAGCCATCGGCTACCGCAAGGAGCTCCAGGGCCAGCGCGCCCGCATCATCCGGCTCGGCGCCGTCTCCCTGGTCGGCGGACTCGCCGGCGCGGTCCTGCTCCTCACCCTGCCGTCGGACTCCTTCGACACGATCGTGCCCGTCCTGATCGGCCTGGCCCTCGTCCTCGTCGTCTTCCAGCCCCGGCTCGCCGCCGCCCTGCGCCGGCGCCAGGAGGCCGCGGGAGGCGACACCGGCCACCCCGACGGCGGCCCACTGCTGCTGTCGGGCATGCTGCTCTCCAGCGCGTACGGGGGCTACTTCGGCGCCGCCCAGGGCGTGCTCTACCTCGGCCTCATGGGCCTGCTGCTCCGCGAGGACCTCCAGCGGATCAACGCGGTGAAGAACGTGGTCGCCGCGATAGTCAACGGCATCGCGGCCGCCTTCTTCCTCTTCGTCGCCGAGTTCGACTGGACGGCCGTCCTGCTCATCGCCGTCGGCTCCACCATCGGCGGCCAGATCGGCGCCAAGGTCGGCCGCCGCCTGCCACCCACCGTGCTGCGCGCCGTCATCGTGACCGTCGGGATCATCGCGATCGTCCAGCTGCTGATCCGCTGAGCGACGTAGAAAAAGTACGTCGCCCAGCGCATCCGTCCACCCGCAAGGACGGGCTCGCCCTACGTGCTGCCGACCCGGGTGTGCCCGCGACCCTAGGCGGAACGCTCCAGCCACTCCGGCAGCGCCTCCCGCCCGCCCACCCCCAGCGCGAGCAGCATGGCGTCCGCCGGCGAGGGAACGAAGGGCTTGCGCAGGAGGGGCATCCCCGCCTCCTCCGGAGTCCGCGCCGCCTTACGGTGGTTGTCCTCGGAGCAGGAGGCCACCGTGTTCAGCCAGGTGTCCCCACCACCCTGCGCCCGCGGAAGCACGTGGTCCACGGTCGTGGCGCGCTTCCCGCAGTACGCGCACCGGTGTTGGTCCCGGATCAACACCCCCCTCCGTGACCAGGGAGCATGTCTCCGGAAGGGCACCCGGACGTACCTGCAGAGTCTGATCACCCGCGGCAACGGAAGATCCATCGTGGCCGCGCGCACACGGAACTCGGGATGCGCCTGTTCGACCACGGCCTTGTCCTGGAGCACCAGGACCACCGCCCGGTTCATCGTCACCGTCGACAGCGGCTCGAAGCTCGCGTTGAGCACCAGCGTGTCCCGCATCTCGCCCACCTCCCGTGTGCAGGCCCGCGACCACCCTGGCGGCGAGGCCCGCAACCACTCTGGTCGCGCGCGCCACGCGGGACAACGCAATAAAAATGCCCGGTCCTGGCCGTCTTTAGACCAGGACCGGGCAAACGCTCGGAGAACGAAGAGCGGAACGCTCAGCCCGCGGGAGCCTCGTACTCACCGACGAGCTGCGCACGCCCCAGCGTGTGGAACCGCAGATTGAAGCCGACGACGGCCGGGGACACGTCCGCGCCGGGACCGAGCTTCTCCTTGTCCACCGCGTACACGGTGAACACGTAACGGTGCCGCTCCCCGGCCGGGGGAGCCGCCCCGCCGAATTCCCGGGTGCCGTAATCGTTGCGGACGTGCACGGCCCCGGCGGGCAGCCCCTCGAACGCGGCCGAGCCCGCCCCCGCCGGCAGCTCGGTGACCGAGACCGGCAGATCGAAGAGCACCCAGTGCCAGAACCCGCTCCCCGTCGGCGCGTCCGGGTCGAAGCAGGTCACGGCGAAGCTCTTCGTCCCCTCCGGGAACCCCTCCCACCGCAGGTGCGGCGACACGTTCCCACCGGACAGCACCTGGTCGGGCCCCAGATCGGCCCCGGGCTCCAGGTCCGCACTGCTCACGGCGAACTCGTGCACCGGGGGATGGAAATCGTGGGGGAGCGGCGCCCTGCTCTGCTCGGCCACTGCGGAACCTCCTGCTGGGTTGAGTCGACGCTGACCGGTACCTGTACCGGCACCGAGCCTAGATCCGCTCAGAGCCAGTTGCGCTGCGAACCCACCGACGAGATCCACTGGTTCAGGTAGGCCGCCCAGTCGGTGTCCTGGTAGGACTGCAGCCCCACCTGGAAGCACCGGAAGGTGTCGCTGCCCTCGCTGAACAGACCCGGCTTCTTGTCCATCTCCAGGACGACGTCCATCTCGCGCCCGTCGGAGACGAAGGTCAGCTCGACCTGGTTCAGCCCCCGGTACTGCGACGGCGGCAGGAACTCGATCTCCTGGTAGAACGGCAGCGTCTGCCGCGTCCCGCGGATGTGCCCGCGCTCCATGTCCGCGCTGCGGAAGGAGAAGCCCAGCTGCGTGAAGGCGTCGAGGATCGCCTGCTGCGCCGGCACCGGGTGCACGTTGATCGCGTCGAGGTCGCCGGCGTCCACCGCGCGCGCGATCTCCAGCTCCGTGCTGACCCCGATGTTCATCCCGTGCAGCTGACGCCCGCCGAAGTGGGTGATCGGCGTCTCCCAGGGGATCTCCAGCCCGAACGGGACCACGTGCAGAGCGCCCGCCTGCACCTGGAAGGCACCACCGAGACGCTGCTTGCTGAAGACGACGTCCTGCTTGTACTCCTGGTCGTTGCCCTCCACCTCCACCCGCGCCTGGAGCCCGACGGACAGCCCCTCGATCTGCTGCTCCACGGACCCGCCCTGGATCCGGACCTCGCCCTGGACGATCCCGCCCGGCACGACGTTCGGCTCGGTGATGACCGTGTCGACCGAAGCACCACCGGCACCCAGGCTCGCGAACAGCTTCCTGAACCCCATGCTCTGACTCCCCTATACGACGTGCTCGAAATGTTCTGCTCGACAAGATCCGCGCGACCACGCGCGGCACTACCTCTGCATACCTCTACAAACGCGGAACCTTAGGCCCCGGTTGCAGGAGTACGCAGTCCACTACGCTCGACTGGATGAGCGCGCGCCCCGACCGTACGCCCCTGCCCCGGTCCTTCTTCGACCGCCCGGTCCTCACCGTGGCCCCGGACCTCCTCGGCCGCACCCTGGTCCGCCGCACCCCGGACGGCCCCATGGAACTGCGCATCACGGAGGTGGAGGCGTACGAGGGGGAAGCCGACCCGGGCTCCCACGCCTACCGCGGCCGGACGGCGCGCAACGCGTCGATGTTCGGTCCACCCGGACACGCGTACGTCTACTTCATCTACGGCATGTGGTTCAGCCTCAACCTGGTCTGCGGCCCGCCGGGCCACGCGAGCGGTGTCCTGCTGCGGGCGGGGGAGGTCACCGTGGGTGCGGAGCTGGCCCGTAAACGCCGGGTTTCAGCCAGATCCGACCGAGAACTGGCCAAAGGCCCGGCCCGCCTGGCCACCGCCCTGGCCGTGGACCGCTCCCTCGACGGCACGGACCTCTGTACCGGCCCGGATTCCCCCTTGTCCCTGCTGACCGGCAACCCCGTGCCGCCGGACCTGCTGAGCAGCGGCCCGCGCACCGGAGTGGGCGGCGACGGCGCGGCCCACCCGTACCGCTACTGGATCACCCACGACCCGACGGTGAGCCCCTACCGAGCCCATGCGCCACGCCGCCGCTCAACTTGACTCGGCGTCGGCGGACGCCTAACGTAGCCCGAGCCGCTTGAACGGGGCACTGCTATCAGCAGACCTCCAGAGCGGCCAACCCACTACCTACGACTTACCCCTGGCGGGGTCCTATTCGGCATGTCCGAATTCGATTCCGAACGGCCGATTATGAGCCACACGGGATAAGCGCTAATGTGGTGGAGCGCCGAAAGGCAAAGACCCCCAACGGTCACCGAATTCAAATCCAAGCCGACTGCGACTTTCGAGAAGCAGGGCGCGGAAATGATCTGGTAGAGTTGGAAACGAAGGAAGCGCCCGGAGGGCCTGGAAACAGGAACAAAGGAAGCGTCCGTTCCTTGAGAACTCAACAGCGTGCCAAAAATCAACGCCAAAAAGTTGATACCCCGTCCATTTCGGTGGATGAGGTTCCTTTGAAAAAGACCTGTGAGGTCGCAGCTTCGGCTGTGGTGCTTGCAGGCAATTACACAGCGAGGACGCAGTGGACGGTCGGTCTTATTCCGACATGACTGTC
>NZ_JALGBX010000018.1 GCF_022808175.1 Streptomyces sp. AP-93
GCTGCATCTGCTGCGGCCGGACATGCTGGTCCTGTGGGACAAGGGCTTCGACGGCAACAGCTTCCTCGCCGCCGTGAACGCGACTGGCGCCCAAGTGCTGGGACGGCTCCGCGCCAACCGCCGCACCCCGGTCCTGGCGCGTCTTGGCGACGGCTCCTACCTGTCGGTGATCGGCACCGAGAAAGTCCGTGTCATCGACGCGACCATCACCGTGACCTGCGCGGACGGCACCCTCTTCGCCGGCTCCTACCGGCTGGCCACCACCCTGACCGATGCCCGCCGCTACCCAGCGGCCGCGCTCACGGCCCTCTATCACCAGCGATGGGAACACGAATCGGCGTATTACGCGCTCCGCCACACGATCATGAACGGGCGTGTCCTGCGCTCGGAAGACCCGGCCGGCGTCAGGCAGGAGATGTGGGCTCTTCTCGCCCTCTACCAGGCCCTACGCATCATGATGGTCGAGGCTGCGGAGTCACTCCCGGGCACCGATCCGGACCGCTGCTGCTTCACCGTCGCCCTCCAGACCGCCCGCGACCAGGTCGTCCAGGCCGCCGCTGTCATCACCGACCCCGCCGACGCCAATCGCCTCGGACTGATCGGGCACCGGATCCTGGCCCGTCTCCTCCCGCCCCGACGCCAGCGGGTCAGTACCCGCAAGGTCAAGTCACCGATGTCCCGTTACAGCACCCGCCACGACGACGGCAGGCCCGACACCAGCCGCAACATCACCGGACTCGACATCAACATCCTCGAGCCTCCGGAATCCCGCCCCCAGCTCCCCGCCGCCTCCCGCGACGACCGGCAAACCGCCCCCACCGACCGCCGCCGTCACCGGATCCTGACCCTGCTCGAAAAGGACCCCACCCGCCTCTGGCGCCCCCGCGACATCGCCTCCCACTTCGGCGACATCACCATGGAAACCATGTATCGACAGCTCTCCAGATGGGCCGCCGACGGCCTCATCCACAAACTCGGCCCCGGCCTCTACGCCGCCACAGCATGGACCCCAACACCCCTTGCGTGACCTGCGAAAACGTTAACTACCCGGCCTTGGGTCAAGGCCCCTCCACCTGTCTGTAAGCACTTCCGTGGGGACCACGGTTCCGAGGAGTTTTGGTACCACTCTCGAACCGGTGGCCGACCAGTCACCCTCGCCCCTGGCGGCCTCTTCTCGCAGGTTGCGCCTGTGCATCAACCCATCACCAGCCCGGCGGTCGAACGGGCGTCGGAGCCAAAAGAACTCGGAACTCTGGTACCAGCGAACGTTGCTACAAACAGCTACACCCAAAGAATTTTCCGTCCGAGTCTTCCGCCCACCGCGCAGCTGGCGGGAGTGGCTCGGCAGTGGCTCCCATGTGGCTCGACCCTGGGCCGCAGACAGGCTGACCTGCGAAAAGGAACGGGATCGCCCGAGGATCCCCCGGGTGGGCAGTCTGCCCCCATTTCGACCACGTCCGAATCGAACGCCTTCAGCGGCGATGGCAATCCGGCCCGGCCGCGTCCCTATACCTCACGTCAGCACCAGACGGACCGTCATCCCAGAAGCCCGGGCCCCACCCACAGATGCCCAACACCTCGCCTCGACGTCGAGCTACCGCTCCCACTCCCCGCACTCGCCCGCTGCCCACCACCATCTGGCTTCCCGCCCCCAACGAGCCCGACGCCGCCCCTGCCCCCGGCAGCGTGCTGCCCGACTGGGCGATCGAGACCATCCGCGCCCAATACACCCGCCGCCCCGGCCGCACGTCCGCAGCCCTGCTGAAGATCTCCTTCCAGGACGCTGCCCCCGGCATGGACGCCCGTGCCCGCTGCACGACCTACACCGATGCCGGCGGTACCACCGGCACGGCCCGGGTCCTGCTCGCCGAACTCCACCCCGACACCCTCCCCGCACTCCACGGTGACCTCCCGGTCGCCGGAAGCGACATGCCCGGAGCCATGGAGGACGGCTGGCCCGGCTTCTTCCACCGCGCCCACCGCATCCTTCCCCCCGACGGACTCCTCCTCCTGGCCACCCGTCAGCGCCGCGACACCGGAATCCTCACCGACCCGCTCGGCTCGCTCATCGCCTGCGCGCGCACCGCCGGCTTCCGCTACCTGCAGCACATCGTCATCGCCCACGCCCACCCCGCCGGCAACCACCTGGTGCCCGCCCCGCCCACCGACGCTAGCCCCGGCGTCGCGCACAGCGACCTGATCGTCCTGTCCGCGATCCACCACGCCTGACCGCCGCGAGGAGACCGCCCATGCCTGCTCCCATCTCGGTGTGGAACACCGCCCCCACCTCCGCCCCCGCTCAGCGCAGGGGCCGCTACGTACCCGGCTCCGCCGCCCACCCCGCCAAAATGCTCCCCTGCATCGCCGCTCACGCGATCCGCACCTACACCAGGCCCGGCGACCTGGTCCTCGACCCGATGTGCGGCATCGGCACCACCCTCGTCGAAGCCATCCACCTGAACCGCAGCGCCCTCGGCGTCGAGTACGAACCCAAGTGGGCCAACCTCGCCCGCCTCAACGCCGCCTCCGCCGCCCACGAAGGCGGAACCGGCTCCGGCGCCGTCCACTGCGGAGATGCCCGCAAGCTCACCGAGCTCATCCCCGCAGCCCTGCACGGCACCGTGGACCTCGTGGTCACCTCGCCCCCGTACGGGCCCAGCGTCCACGGACAGGTCCGCTCCACCCGTGAGACAGGCGAAGCCGGGGTGGTCAAGAAGGACTACCGCTACAGCCACGACCCCGCCAACCTCGCCCACGTCACCACCGGCCAGCTCCTTACCGCCTTCACCGAGATCCTCGCCCAGTGCCGGATCATGCTGCGTCCCGGCGGTACGGCCGTCGTCACCACCCGCCCCTGGCGCGAGCGCGGCGAACTCATCGACCTGCCCTCCGCGGTCCTCGCCGCCGGTCGGGCCGCAGGGCTCATCCCCACCGAGCGGTGCGTCGCACTCCTCGCCGGTATCCGCGACAGCCAGCTCATCTCCCGCCCCTCGTTCTTCCAGATGAAGAACGTCCGAGACGCCCGCCGCCAGGGCATCCCTCTCTCGGTCGTCCAGCACGAGGACGTACTCGTCTTCACCCGGCCCGACACCTGGACGGACGGCGGACGCACCACCAGAAGCTGCACCGCCGTTTGCACGCTTCGGGCCGCACGCAAATCGGCAGGCGGCAACGCCTTCCGCTCCCGTACCTGCACGGCCGGACATCGCCATGGCCGCGGCTGAGGTGCGGATCGGATCACTCTGCTCCGGCGTCGGCGGCCTGGACCTGGGCGTCCAGGCCGCCCTCGGCGGCGACATCGCCTGGCACGCCGAGACCGATCCCCGCGCGGCCCGCGTACTCGCCCGGCACTGGCCCCATGTCCCCAACCTCGGCGACCTACGGGCCATTGACTGGCGCCAGGCCGAGCCCGTCTGCATCGTCACGGCCGGATTTCCCTGCCAGGACCTGTCAGTCGCCGGCCCCCGCACCGGACTCGCGCCCGGCACCCGCTCCGGCCTGTGGCGGCACATCATTCAAGCCATCGACGCCCTCAACCCCTGCCTGGTGGTGATCGAGAATGTCCGCGGCCTGCTCTCCACCCCTGCCGGGGCTCAGGTTTCTCGCCCGATGGAACTCGGGGAGACGCATCTGGGAGGCATGCCCGGGCAACTCCGCATGCGTGCCCTGGGCGTGCTACTCGGCGACCTGGCCGACTGCGGGTATGACGCGGCTTGGCGCTGCCTACGCGCTTCAGAGAGCGGAGCCCCGCACCGGCGGGAGAGAGTCTTCCTCGTGGCCTGGCCAGCCCAACCTGCCGTACAGCATGGCGCTGTTGAAGACACCCACGTCGAACCTGGGCAGCAACGGCGGTTCCCAGCACCCCGACAAGCGCAAGGCCGGAGGCCACGGCCCCACCCTGGCCGACGAGATCGAGCTTCTCCCTACGCCGAGAGCCAGCGACGGCTCCAAGGGGTCTCCGAACCAGCGGTACGGCAACGGAAGCCTCACCCTGGCCTCCACCGCGGCCACGCTCGCTGTTCCCAGCACACCAACTGGGGGCCGCTTCGAGCCAGCAATCCGCCGCTGGGAGCGAGCCACCCGGCCCGCCCCCGCACCCGTCGACGAACGTCGACGCCTCGCTCCCGCCTTCGTCGAATGGATGATGGGACTTCCTGAGGGTCACGTGACTGACGTGCCGGGGCTCTCTCGCGGCGCCCAACTCCACCTGCTTGGTAACGGCGTCGTCCCTCAGCAAGCCACATGTGCCCTGGGGATCCTCCTCCCCGACGGCATCTCGGCTCACCACCACGCGAGGCAGCACGGCACAGGAGCGGGAGGACAGCCGTGAGCGCCTCTCCGCTGTCCAGCAGTGGCGGGCGAGGTCGCGACTCTGGCAAGTCAGCCACGCCGAAGAATCCGTGGTCCCCCGTGGGCACGTCATCCTCCCGCCGTCTCACTGGACGGACCGGCAAGGGCAAGTCCGGACGGCTACAGCCCGATTATTCGGCTCAGAGAATGCAGGGTTGGGTACCCCATGAGTAGTGCCGAGTGCGGGGGTGGTACGGCTGCCCTGGTGGGGCGATTCCACATGGGCGTCGTACAGGGACGAAAGCAGACCTATGTCGAACACTGGCGGGTTACTACTCAAAGTCCGCTAATCGCCCACATGGTCTCTGAGCTTCTTGGTGGGCAGCCGGAGGCCGACCCTCCCAGTAACGGCCATCTCCAGGTGATTACTGAAGCAACCGCCGTCGATATTACGGTCGGTGGGCCCCAGGAGATTACTGCGGAAATGCGCCTGCCCGGTGTTAGGGTCCAATTTCCAGTTGGGCGAGCCGACGTTCTACCATCAATCGCAGCTCTCAGGGCTCAGGCTGTAGTCGTACGAGGGCCGTATCCATGCGTATCGCTGAACTTCCGCCTGGCCGCCTGTCCGGCGTTGGGTGTGTTTCGGTTCGTGTCAACGTCCTGGGAATTTGTGGAATCAATTAACGAATTGATGGGCTGCTTGCGAGACGCCGGCGGGTGTGTCAGCGCCTCGCTACGGCTGCCGCAAAATTCTGCCAGGTCGACGCGGTCCGGGGATCCCGGGTCGCCCGGGATCCCCGTCGTGCCAGCGATGACCGGAATTACAAGGTGCCCTCCAGAGAAGCGTCTGGAGCAACCGAGGTATCGGTATGGCGCCCCAGGGTAAAGGACAAGCGGGCGCAGATATCGCGCTTCCCGCGTCCAGAGGGCTTCACCTTGATATGGCAGCCAGCATCCACGAGCATGCGTCGCTGCTCGATGAGGTCGCCGGCGTTCCATTCCTGCGCGTATGTTCGCCCCGTCTCCACCCATGTGCTGGCGGGTGCCCGGTAGGGGAGTGCGTTCAACCGGTCCAATTTGGCTGACAGTGCTTTGTGGCGGCGCTCGAATCGGTGTGCACCTGTTTCCCCTTCAAACAGGCCGCGCTCGTACCGGTCCGTTTCAAGCCGATCCAGGGCTTGTTCCAGCTCTTCGATCTCCGGGCGGTGATCTTCGCCCTCTTCAATGACTTCGATCTTGACGGGCCAGCTACCGACTCTCGATAGAAACTCGTTCTTGGCGTACTCGTCTACGGCATCGGCAGATACTGATGTGGGCCTTTCGCAGCGTCGTCCGCGCATCCGTGAGCGGCAAACGTATGTCCGCCTGTCGGGGCGCCCACGCTCAGTCGCCCACCCTTGGTACATGCGCTCTTGGCAAGATCCACAGAAGACCACGCCGAGGAGTGGATGAGCCGATGCCGCGCGGCGCCGGTCGGGAAGCCGACGCCGTTGGAATTCTCGTTCCAGAGCCTGCCAGGTGGCCCCGTCCACGAGTTCAGGTCCGCGTAGCACGACGTTCGCCTCGTCGTCACGGACGACGTCCCCCTTGAACTCGACCCGGCCGCGGATTCGCTCCGATTGGATGATCGAGGCGATGCTGTTGCTGCTCCACACTACCTTGGGGTCGACGGGACGGCCGGCGTTGATGTTCCGTTGATTCGTCGGGGAAGGTGTGGAGCGCTCGTTCAGGATGGCTGCGATGGAGACGTATGACTCACGTGCGATCACACGCCTGGCGATCTCTCGCACGATCTCTGCGGCGTCGGGATCTTCTGCGAGCCGAATGCCCTTGCCGTTTGGAATGGCGTCGGCGCGGTAGCCGTACGGAGCGAGCCCCCCACCCCACCGGCCATTCTTGCGAAGGTAGTCATGTGACCCTGTGACGCGTTCGCGAATGGCTTCGGCTTCCATCTCGGCGAAGGCGGACACGATGTAGGCGATCACCCGGCCGATGGGGGAGCGGATGTCAATCGTCTCGCTTGCCGAGATCAAGTTCTTGTCGCGCGCCTGACACCACTTGATCATCTCGGCGAAGTCCGAGACTCTTCGTACAAATCTGTCGAGCCGCCAGAACATGAGGGCGTCCCACTCCTCCGAGCGGGCGAGCCACTTGGACAGCTCTGGGCGTTCCCAGGGCGACTTCTGCGACGCGGATACGTCGATGTCCTCAGCCCACCCAATGATTGCGGCACCTCGTGCGGCAGCCGCGCTTGTGATGCTTGCTCGTTGACGTTCGGGCGATGTTGTTGCGTCTGTCTTGTCGGAGAGGCGGATGACGCCGATTACGCGCTCGCTCATGTCACCATCCCTATGCATTAGTGTGCATCCACAAACTAAGGATGGCCGTCCTTCTACGACCCGAAGGCCTCCGACGCGGTCGAACTGAAGGCGGACGTCGCCCACGGCATGGTCCGCACCGAGGTCCTGTGCGCGAAGTGCGGCTCCCACCTGGGCCACGTCTTCGAGGGCGAGGGCTACCCGACCCCCACGGACCAGCGCTACTGCATCAACAGCATCTCCCTGCGCCTGACGCCGGCCTCCGACGAGAGCTGACCTTCGGGACCCGGGCGGGCCTTTTGACCACATGCTGGCCGGAGGGCCCGCCTTTGTGTCGGGGGCGTCGCGGTTGGGTCCCGATCAGGTCTCTCACCTGCGACGATCCGTCCGCCTTTAGCGCGCTTTGGGAGCGGAAGACACCTATATGTTTTCTCGTGGTGGCTGGTTATGATCGGCCCCTCGCATCCCGCCGCAGCAGGACTGGTCGTGCCCGGTCCGGCCGTCCGGCCGTCCGGCTGCCCCCGCTGCCCCGTTCCCGAGGTCCGATGTCTCCCATAGAACCCGCAGGTGTACGAGGGCAGTCGACGGCCCGCCGACGGCGCAGGGTGCGCCTGCGCACCCTGCTCATCTGGCTGGCAGTGCTGCCCACCGTGGCGATGGGCGCCCAAGTGGCGGTGACCGCCGACCGGTTGCTGACGCAGTCGGAGCATCTGCGGGCCGATGTCGCGGACGCCGAGCGGATCGGCGCACCGCTGTACACGCTCATGGTCGACATGCAGGCCGAGCGGACGAAGACTGCCGCGCTGTGGGCGGGCACCGCCGGGGCCGAGGAGGAGCTGCGGATCCGGCGGGAGGCCACGGACGCGGCTGCCGCCGAATTCCGTCGGGTGCCGGCCGGTACGGACGGGTCCTTCGGGGAAGTGAACCGGCGGCTCGACGGCCTGGCCGCGTACCGCCAGCGCGCGGATGCCCGTACCGGCGGCGCCGACGGCACGCTCACCTATTACAACGGGGTGATCGGCGCGGTCATCCAGGCATACCAGACGGGGTTCAGCCACGCGGACGATGCCGAGATCGTCCAGGCGAGCCGGCCCGTGGTGTCCATGCTGACGGCCACCGAGATGTTGGCGCGCGAGGACACGATCCTGTCCCTGGCCGGGCCGTCCAGGCAGCTGAACTCCGCCGGCTTCGAGCAGTTCACCAGTGCCGTGGGAGCCCACCGACACCTGTACGACACATGGGTTCTGCCGTATCTGCCCGGCGACGACCGGCGGTTCTACGAGAGGATCGTCGCCTCCTCGGACTGGCAGGCGAAGGTCCGCATCGAGAACGCGGTCATCTCCCAGCACACGGACGTCGAATCCGGCATCAAGCTGCCCGCCGAGATCGGCGGCTGGCGGTCCGCGTACGAGAACTTCTCCGTGCAGATGGCCACGCTCAACGTCGACCGGGCGCGGCAGGTGCTCACGCGCGGCGAGGACAAGGCCGCGGAGCTGGAGACCGAGGTCGCCTGGCTCATAGGGGGAAGCGGAGGCGGGCTGCTGATCGTCGTGTTCGTCGTCGTGTTCACCACGCGATCGGTGCTGCGCCGTCTGCACGACCTGCACGAACGCACGGTGACCGTCGCCGAGGAAACCCTCCCCGACGTCGTCGCCCGGCTCCAGCGCGGGCAGTCCGTAGACGTCGAGGTCCTGCCGACGGTGCGCGGCGACGGGGACGAAGTCGGGCGCATCAGCGACGCGTTCGCCCGGGCCGTCGCGGTATCCGTCGACGGGCACAGGCAGCTCGCCGACGAGCGCCACGGGTTCGGTCTGTTCGCCACGGGCATCGCCTCGCGCACCGGAAACCTGGTCAGCCGCCAGCTGAGCCTCACCGAGGAGCTCCAGGACACCTTCGGCCACGACGAAGCGCTGCTGGCGCAGTTGATGCGGGCCGACCAGCTGACGGTGGGCATGCGACGGCAGATCGAGAACCTCCTCATCCTGGCGGGCGGCGAGGTCCCCGACCCGCACACCGAGCCCATGCGCATCGCCGACGTGCTGCGCGAAGCCGCCGCGGAGGTCGAGGACTTCCGGCGCATCGAGCGGCAGGCCCTGGACGAGACCAGCGTGGAGCCGCGCGCGATCAGCCAGATCAGCCACCTGCTCGCGGAGTTGCTGGACAACGCCACCCGGTTCTCCCCGCCGCGCTCGAAGGTGGTCATCCGCGCCGAACTGGTCGCGGACGGGCTGTCGGTCGAGATCGAGGACCGTGGGCCGCGGGTGACCCCCGAGCGGTACGAGGAGATGAACGGACGCCTGCACCAGGCCCCGCCGTACTCCGTTCTGGCACAGAACGCGCACCGGCTCGGGCTCTTCGTGGTCGGCCACCTCGCCGACCAACTCCGGGCGACCGTCACCCTGCGCCGCTCGGTGTACGGAGGGACATCCGCCGTGGTGATCCTCCCCGGGGAACTGCTGGTGGCGACCGTGGCGCAAGCACCACGCGAGGCTGCGTCCGTGCCTGCGGCCGAGCCCGCGCCTGTGCCCGCGCCTGTGCCCGCGGCTACGCCTGCGGCTCTGGAGCCGTCCGCCGCCGTCCCGGCGCCGCGCCTTACCGAGGAACAGGTGCCCGAGGAACGGGTGCCCGAGCCGGTCCTGCACACGGCCGCCGGGCTGCCGAGCCGCCGTACGAAGGCGCCCGTGCCCGAGGTCCGGCCGGCCCCGGCGGACGCCCCCGCGCGGCCCGTACTCCCCGAACGGGTCCCGCAGACCCACATCGCCGAGCAACTACGCGCGCCCCGTGCGCCGGAAACAGCCGTCCGGCCGGACACGGCGACACCCGAAGAGGTTGCCGACGCCTGGGCGGACTACGAACACGGGACCCAGACAGTGGAAGAAGAGCTCCGACGGGATCAGCCATGACTGCTTCATCAACCACAGCGACATCCAACAACGCCATCTACAGCGTCCTGGACAACAACCTGAGCAGGATCGCCGGCATTCAGGGAGCGGTGCTCCTGTCCAACGACGGCATCAAGCTCAGCGCCTACCTGCTGGACGAGGCCCAGGCCGACCGCATGGCGGCCGCCGCGTCCGGCATCGCGGCCACGATGAAGGCGATATCGCGGGAGGTCGACGGCGGCCGCGTCATTCGCCAGTTGGTCGAGATGGACGACAGGTACCTCTGCATCGTCGGCTGCGGCGAGGGCAGCACCCTCATCGTGGTGACCTCCCGCAAGGCGCGGCTCGGGGAGCTGGGCGGCGAGGCCGTGCGGACCGCCCAGGCGCTCGGCGAGTGGCTGGGCACCCCCGAGCGGGGCCAGGTGCCGACCGCGTAATGCCGCAGGACGAGCCCCAGCCCGCAAGACGCCGCCGGACGCGGCTGTACGCCCTCACCGACGGACGTACGGCCGCTGCGCACACCGTCCTCACCATGGACACCACGATCACGGCGGCGGTGGCCGCGGACGCCCACGCCGGGCTGCCCACCGAGTGGCAGGAGATCCTCGCCATGTGCGCGGCGCCGGGCGGTCGCGCGGTCGCCGAGGTGGCGGCGCGGATGCACATGCGCCTCACCCCGATGACGCTGCTCCTCGGCGAACTCGCCGACCGCGGGCTGATCCACCACCGGCCACCCCTGGCGGCAGCCGAGACCACCGACGTCGACCTGCTCATGAGAATCAAGGACAGCCTTGCCCGGATATAGCCTCCCCGTATACGACGTGCCCGCCCCCCGGGAAGCGGCCCCGGTCAAGATCCTCGTCGCCGGTGGTTTCGGAGTCGGCAAGACCACCCTGGTGGAGACGATCTCCGAGATCGAGCCGCTGCGCACGGAGGAGCGGCTGACGGCCGCGGGTGTCGGCGTCGACGACCTCGACGGCATCGAGTCCAAGTCGGTCACCACCGTGGCCATGGACTTCGGCCGGATCACCCTCACCGACGCCGGAGTCGTCCTCTACCTGTTCGGCACGCCGGGCCAGGAACGTTTCTGGTTCATGTGGGACGACCTGCTGGCCGGGGCGCTCGGGGCGATCGTGCTGGTCGACACGCGACGTCTCGACCGCAGCTTCCCGGCCGTGGACTTCTTCGAGAGCCGCGGACTGCCGTTCGTGGTCGGCGCGAACTGCTTCCACGGCGAACAGCCGTACACCGCGGAGGAGATCGCGGCGGCCCTGCATCTGCGCGATGCGAACACGCCCGTCCTCATGCTCGACGCCCGCTCCCGTACGGACGTCCGCGCGTCTCTGCTCGCGCTCCTCGACCTGCTGATCGTCAGGGCGGGCGGGACCGCGGCGACCGTCTGAACCCGGCCGACTCGGCGGCGCCGGGCGCGGTGCGGTCCAGCGGCAGCCGGGTCAGCGCCTCCCGGTAGGCCGCCGTGCCGTGGACGAGCAGGATGCCGCGGCCGAGCCGGCGCACGGGCCGCCCGCGGGTGGCGGCGAGCAGTGCGAACAGGAGCGGGTGGGCGCGCAGGTAGACGCGCCGGTCCCGGCGGCGGGCCTTGGCGTGGGCCCGGAGCCGCTGCCGCGGCAGCGGCAGCGACTGCCGCACGGGCGCGTGCGGGCCGGGCGCATGCCGCACGGGCGCATGCCGCACGGGCGCGTGCGGGCCGGGCGGAGGCGGGCCGGGAGGGCGCGGTACGGATGGCTGATTCGGCATGTCCTCACCATGACGCGTGAGCGGGGCGCGGTCCTGAGTACGGATGCTCATCCGGCCCGCCGGGCGGGTGAGCACCAGGGACCGCAGGCGGGACCGCGGGTCCACCGCACGCCGACCGTGGCCGCGAAGGGAAGTGGTGTGTGGGGCACGAACCGTCCGACGAGGTATTCCGTTCTCCAGGTGTACGGCCCACTGTCATGAAAGCAACGCCGACCGGTACCCCGGGACCGCTGTTCTTGGGGCGCCCCTCGACACCCCCCGCACCCGTCTCACCCGCAGAGGTCGTCCTCCATGACTGAATTCAACCGGCGCCGGTTCCTGCAGATCGCCGGTGGCGCCGCCGCCATGACGATGCTGAACGAGAGCATCGCGCGGGCCGCTGCCATCTCGGCCGAGGGAAGTACCGGCACGATCCAGGACATCGAGCACATCGTGGTCCTCATGCAGGAGAACCGTTCCTTCGACCACTACTTCGGTGCGATGAAGGGGGTCCGGGGCTTCGGGGACCCGAGGCCGGTCCTCCAGGACAACGGCAAGTCCGTCTTCCACCAGTCCAACGGCACGAAGGACATCCTGCCCTTCAACCCGCAGATCAACGACCTGGGCATGCAGTTCCTGACGGGCCTGAACCACGACTGGGCGGGCGGCCAGCAGGCCTACAACAAGGGCAAGTACGACAAGTGGGTCCCGGCCAAGACGGCCACGACCATGGCGTACATGACCCGGAACGACATCCCGTTCCACTACGCGCTCGCCGACGCCTTCACGGTCTGCGACGCCTATCACTGCTCCTTCATCGGCGCCACCGACCCCAACCGCTACTACATGTGGACGGGTTACACGGGCAACGACGGAGTGGGCGGCGGCCCGGTCCTCGGCAACCAGGAAGCCGGCTACGGCTGGAAGACCTACCCCGAGCGCCTGGAGACGGCCGGAGTCTCCTGGAAGGTCTACCAGGACATCGGTGACGGCCTGAACGCCGCCGGATCCTGGGGCTGGATCAACGACGCCTTCCGCGGCAACTACGGCGACAACTCGCTGCTCTACTTCAACACCTACCGCAATGCCCAGCCCGGCAGCGCCCTGTACGAGAAGGCGCGCACCGGCACCAACGTCAAGGCGGGCGGCGGCTACTTCGACAAGCTGCGCGCGGACGTGGTGAACGGCACCCTCCCGCAGGTCTCCTGGATCGCCGCCCCCGAGGCCTTCAGCGAGCACTCCAACTGGCCGACCAACTTCGGCGCCTGGTACATCTCGCAGGTCCTGGACTCGCTGACCGCGAACCCGGCCGTGTGGGCGAAGACGGCCCTGTTCATCACCTACGACGAGAACGACGGCTTCTTCGACCACGTCGTCCCGCCGTACCCGCCCGCCTCCTCCGCCTGGGGCCTGTCCACGGCGAGCGTCACCGGCGACCTGTACACCGGCGGCGTCTCCGGCTACGCGGCCGGCCCGTACGGCCTCGGCCCCCGCGTCCCGATGATCGTGGTCTCCCCGTGGAGCAAGGGCGGCTACGTCTGCTCCGAGACCTTCGACCACACCTCGGTGATCCGCTTCATGGAGAAGCGCTTCGGCGTGCAGGAGCCCAACATCTCCCCGTGGCGCCGCGCGGTCTGCGGCGACCTGACCTCGGCCTTCGACTTCACCCGGGCCGACGCCGCGCCCGCCGCCCTGCCGTCAACGGCCGCGTACGTACCGCCGGACAAGAACCGTCACTCGTCCTACAACCCGACCCCGCCGGCCACGGGCACCCTGCCCAAGCAGGAGGCGGGCTCCAAGCCGACCCGCGCACTGGGCTACGCCCCGTACGTGGACGGCAAGGCCACGGTCTCCACGGGCAAGTTCACCCTGACCTTCTCCTCGGGTCCGACCCTCGGCGCCCACTTCCACAGCACCTCGGGCAACCGTACGGACGGCCCCTGGCCCTACACGGTCGAGGCGGGCAAGACCCTGTCGGACACCTGGAGCACGAGCGCCTCCACGGGCAACCAGATCAACCTCACGGTCTGGGGCCCGAACGGCTTCCTGCGCACCTGGAAGGGCCCGGCGAAGAAGGCCGGCCCCGAGGCCACGGCCCGCCACTCCGCGTCCACCGGC
The DNA here is from genome assembly GCF_022808175.1 of Streptomyces sp. AP-93. Classification (GTDB taxonomy): domain Bacteria; phylum Actinomycetota; class Actinomycetes; order Streptomycetales; family Streptomycetaceae; genus Streptomyces. The sequence continues at coordinate 13,346 of NZ_JALGBX010000018.1, forward strand.
AACCTGGTGCTGTCCCTGACCAACGACGGCACGGCGGCCGTCAACCTGACCGTCACCAACGCCTACGGCGGCACTGCCCAGGTCGTGCGCGTCGCGGCGGCCGCCACCGTCGCGCACACCGTGGCCCTGGCCGGCACGGCCCGCTGGTACGACGTCACGGTCGTCTCCGACGCGGACACCACCTTCCTGCGCCGCTTCGCCGGCCACGTGGAGACGGGCGCGGCCGGAGTCTCGGACCCGGCGATCAAGACCGTCTGACGCGGTCGTCCGGCATGCGCAGCAGCCGCCGTTCCAGGACCGGGAGGTCGCGAGGACGGTGGCTGCGGGCGTGCCGGAGCAGCAGGTCCCGGGCCGTGTCCGGGACGCGGCGCCGCTTGGGGTGCCGGGTGGTGAACTCCTCGCTCGCGAAGAACCGCACGGCCGCGTCGAGCCCGCCGCGGTCGGTCTCCCGTACCGCCCACGCCAGGTCCTCCGTGGAGGCACCCACGAGCAGCCGAGGAGGGGCCAGTTCCGCCAGGAGCGAGGCCGCGTTGGTGGGGTCCTCGCGTACGGCTCCCTGCCAGGAAAAGGCGGCGGCCAACGGGATCCGTGCCGGGCGCGGCGGGTCCTCACCCCGCGCCATGGCCCCGTCGTAGCCGCGCAGCACCTCGGGCGCGGCGGCCACCCACCGGGCCCGGTGCCGGGCCGGGATGCCGTCCGGGGCGCCGGGGTCGAGCAGCCGTGCGAGCCGCCCCGGCCGGTCGGACGGTACGTGCCGGATCGCGGGATCGTCCGTGGCGTCGAACGGGTCGGGTTCGTGCTCCATGCACATGCACGTGAAGTAGTCGACCTCGGGGTCGGCTTCCGCCAACCCTCCGGAGCCCGGCTCGGGTACCCGTTCGGCGGGCAGCACGGCAAGGACCTCCGCGACCTCGGCCGGGTCGGTGATCTCGTACCGCGCCGGGTGGTACGGGTGGCCGTCCGCGCTCTTCGCGTCGCGGACCCGGATGCGTTCGACGGGGACGGAAGGTCGGGTCGTCACGGTGTGATGGTAGGCGCGGTGGGCAGAACCTACGGCGGCAATTCTTTCCGCCCCCGCCACCGAGGGAGAACGCATGGCCATCGCCCACCGCAGGATCGGTACCGGCCCCGTCCGCGTCATCGTGCTGCACGACTGGTTCGGCACGTCCGCCAACTGGGGCTCCGTACTGGACTACCTGGACCCGGGGGAGTTCTCGTACGCCTTCCTCGACTACCGGGGCTACGGCGACCGCAGGGACGTCCCCGGCCGCTACGCGCTCCCCGAGATTGCCGACGACGTCCTCGCGCTCGCCGACGAGCTCGGCTGGGACACCTTCTCCCTCCTCGGCCACAGCATGGGCGGCAAGGCCATGCAGCAGGTCCTGGTGCGCGCACCCGAGCGCGTCGAGAAGCTGATCGGCATCAACCCGGTCCCCGCCGGCCCCTACGAGATGGACGACGCCACCCACGGGCTCTTCTACGGGGCCGCCGGCAACGCGGAGAACCGCCGCGCCATCCTCGACATCGTCACCGGCCGCCGCGCGAGCCCGTACTGGCTGGAGCGGATGGTCGCGCACTCGCTCGCCGTGTCCCTGCCGGAGGCCTTCGCCGGGTACCTCGCGAGCTGGCAGCCGCTCGACCTGTCCGCCGCCGTGAAGGGCAGCACCGTCCCGGTGCTGGTCCTCGTCGGCGAGTACGACCTCGCGCTCACCGCCGACGTCATGCGGGCCACCTGGCAGGTCTCGTACCCGAACTGCCGCATCCGGCTCCTGCCCGGCGCGGGCCACTACCCGCCGCACGAGAGCCCGGTGGCCTTCGCCACCGAGGTGGAGGCCTTCCTGCGCGGGTAGGGCGGGGCCGGGTGCCGTCCCTCAGTGCGGGCTCAGACGCCCCACCAGCCACTCCAGAGCCGACGGCACCTCGCGGGCCCACGTCTCGTAGTTGTGCCCGCCGCTCGGCAGGAGGATCGAGGACACCCGTGCGGGCGCCCGTACCGCGTCGATGAACTCCAGCGTCGCCGGGTACTGGTGCTCGCCCTTGCGGCTGCTCGCCACCAGCAGGGAGACCGGTGGCTGCGGCAGGTTCCGCAGCCGCCACAGCAGGTCGTCCTCCTGCCGGCGGCCCGCGTCGCCGCCGAACAGGTCACCGGTGTCCGCGTCCCGCGTCGTCGCGTACGGGGCCGACAGCGCGGCCGCCGCCCGGTAGGCGTCCGGCGTGCGCAGGGCCAGCTTCAGCGCGCAGTAGCCGCCCACCGAATTGCCCATCACGCCCCACCCCCGGGCATCGCGGGTGAGGCCGTAGGACGAGGAGACCGCCGCCCGCAGGTCCCGGGCGAAGAAGGTCTGCGCCTGCGGCCCGCCCGGCACGTCCACGCACTGCGTGTCTCTGGGCGGCGCCACCGTCGGCGTCATCAGGATCAGCACCGCCGGCCGCATCCGCCCCGCCCGTACCGCCTCCAGCGCCAGCTGCGGATACCGCAGCCGGTCGATCAGCACCCCCGGCGTACTCGGGAACCCGCTCAGCGCCAGCACCACCGGGAACTCCGCCCGCCGCCCGGCCGACGCGTGCACGTACTGCGGCGGCAGGTACACGTACCCCTGCCCCGACAGCCCGCTGCGGGCCCCGCGCACAGTCACCACCTCGATCCGGCCGATCACCGCCGGGTCGTCGGAGCCCGCATGCCGCCAGGAGTGGGTCCCCCGCACCAGCAGCGCCCCCCGCCCCGGAGCCTGGGAGCCCGCCGATGCCGGGTCCTCGCGGCGCAGCGACAGCAGGTCGCGCCAGGAGCCGTAGAAGCCGTACGAGGAGTTCACCGCGAGCAGCAGCGCCGACCCGGTTGTGAGGGTGATCGCGAGCTGGAGCCCGGCCCGCCCCAGCACCGGCCGCACCCCCGACCCCGCGAGCCGGGGCCACAGCCACACGGTGGTCCCGAACACCGCGGCCGCCACGAGGAGGGCGAGGAGCAGCGCCGGAGCGCCCCCGATGTCCCATGTCATGCGTGTGATCCTGCCAGGGCCCGGGCAGGCGGGCCCGGCCGGCCGCGACGCGCCGCTCCCGCAGGGGAACGAAAAAACCCGTGGGGGTTACGAGGAAAACTCGTAACCCCCACGGGATCAACAGGGTGAGTGACGGGACTTGAACCCGCGGCCACCTGGACCACAACCAGGTGCTCTACCAACTGAGCTACACCCACCACGAAGGGCGGCGGACCACCCGTTCGATGTGCAAGCACAGCATAGCTGATCAGCGGGGTGCTCCCGCGACGGCTTTTCCGGCGACCCGGCCTGCGACCCGGCGACCCGGCCCTGCGACCCGCCGACCCGGCCGCCGCCCCGGCTCCGGGCGGGGGCGCAGGCAACCCCGCGGCCCGGATCCTCATCCCTACCCGTATGGGACCAAACCGACTGACCGGGCTGGACGCCGCCCGCGGCATGGCCGTCCTCGGCATGTTCGCCGTGCACGTCGGCCCGCCGCCCACGCCCGAGGGGCCCGGCTGGCTGCTCGTCGCCGCCGACGGCCGGGCACCCGCCGTCTTCACCCTCATCGCCGGGTTCTCCCTCGCGCTCGCCCGCGCCCGCTCCGCCGGACCCCCGCCCCTGCGGGCCACCTTGACCCGCTGCGCGATCCTCGCCGCGCTCGGCCTGTGCCTCGCCGCGCTCTCGCCCGGCATCCTCGTGATCCTGGCCTTCTACGCCGTCTACTTCCTGGCCGCCGAACCCTTCACCCGGCTGCGCACCCGCACCCTGACGGCCGTCGCCGGCGCCTCGGTGGTGCTGGGCCCGGTCCTCTCGTACCTCCTGGGCCCGGCCCTGGGGCTGCGCACCGGCGGGCGCGGTGCCACACCCGTCCCCGCCGACCTGGCGAGCTGGGCGGGGGCCGGGGGGATGCTGCGGGAGCTGCTGCTCTCGGGCGCGTACCCGCTGCTCACCTACTTCCCGTACATCCTGGCCGGCATGGCCCTGGGCCGCCTCGCCGACCTGCGGAGCCGGCGGTCGCTGCGGCTGCTGACCGGCTACGGGGCGGCGGCCGCCGTCGCCGGCTACGGCGCCTCCTGGCTCGCGCTGGGACCCGGGGGCCGGCGCGGGCCGCTGCTGGAGGCCGTCGCGCGGGAGCACCCCTGGGCGGCGGCGGAGCCCGACCCGGTCGCGGCCGTACTGGCGGAGCAGTTCGGTGCCGTTCCCAGCACCTCCTGGGACTGGCTGCTGGTGGCCGGCCCCTACAGCCAGACCCCGCTGGAGACCCTCGGCAACTCCGGGGTCGGGGCGGCCCTCATAGGCCTGCTCGCCCTGGCCGCCCACGGCGCGGGACGGGCGGCGACGCGGCTGCTGCGGCCGCTCGCCGCCGTCGGCGCGATGGCCCTGACGGTGTACGTGGCGCACGCGCTCGCGCTGGCGGTGTTCCTGCGGGGCTGGAGCGGGTGGGGCGTGCTGGCCGCGTTCTCGGGGGTCGCGGTGATCGCGTGCCTGGCCTGGGGTCACTTCCTGCGCGGTACGGAGCTGCGGCGGGGGCCGCTGGAGTGGGCGCTGCGGGCGGTGACCCCGGCGTGACGCGAAGCCCTGCGGGGCCTGTCCCCTACCCGCCCTTCCCCCGTTCCCCGGGGCTGCGCCCCGGACCCGATGCCGCGTGCGGCGCCGTTGCCGGGGGCCGGCCCCCGGACCCCGCGCCTCAAACGCCGGCGAGGCTGAATCTTCAGCCCGTCCGGCGTTTGAGGACCGGGTCTGGGCGGAGCCCAGGGAACGGCGGAAGGGCGGGTAGGGGACAAGACCCGCGAAGCGGGCAGGGCGGGGGCGGGGTGATCGGCGCGGCCCCCTGCCGTCCGGGGCGGGGCGCGGGAGGATCCCGTCATGGACCATGACTCCGATCCCTTCACCGCCGCCGACTACGCCGCCCGGATGGCCGCCGCCGCGCAGGCCGCCGCCGACGCGGGGCTGGCCGGCCTGCTGGTCGCCCCCGGGCCCGACCTGGCCCACCTCACCGGGTACCGGCCCGTCGACACCGAGCGGATGACCCTGCTCGTCCTCGCCGCCGGGCAGGACCCCGTCCTCGTCGTCCCCGCGCTGGAAGCCCCCGACGCGGCGAAGTCCCCCGGCGCGGGCGCGCTGACCCTGCGGGACTGGGCCGACGGGAAGAACCCGTACGCCGTGACCTCCCCGCTGCTGGACGCGGCCGGCCGCTTCGGGGTCAGCGACAACGCCTGGGCGCTGCATCTGCTGGGACTGCAGAGGGCGTTGCCGACGACCTCGTACGTCTCGCTGACCGATGCGCTGCCGATGCTGCGCGCGGTCAAGGACGCGCGCGAGCTGGCCCGGCTCGCGGCGGCCGGCGAGGCGGCGGACGCCGCGTACGCCCAGATCCTCCATGTCCCCTTCGCCGGGCGCCGGGAGAGCGACCTCGCCGCCGACCTGGCCGCGCTGCTGCGCGTGCACGGCCACTCCCAGGTGGACTTCACCGTCGTCGGCTCCGGCCCGAACGGCGCCAACCCGCACCACGAGGCCGGTGACCGGGTCATCGAGCACGGGGACATGGTGGTCCTCGACTTCGGCGGCCTCAAGCACGGCTACGGCTCCGACATCTCCCGTACCGTCCACGTCGGCGAGCCCACCGAGGAAGAGCAGCGCGTCCACGACATCGTCCGCGAGGCCCAGTTGGCGGGCGTGGCGGCGGCCCGGCCGGGGGCCGCCTGCCAGGACGTGGACCGGGCGGCCCGCGCGGTGATCACGGAGTTCGGATACGGCGAGCAGTTCATCCACCGCACGGGCCACGGCATCGGCGTCACCACGCACGAGCCGCCGTACATGGTGGAAGGGGAGGAGCAGGTCCTCGTCCCCGGCATGTGCTTCTCCGTGGAGCCGGGGATCTACCTCCCGGGGCGGTTCGGGGTCCGCATCGAGGACATCATCACGGTCACCGAGAACGGCTGCCGCAGCTTCAACAACGCCTCCCGGGAGCTGGCCGTCGTGGAGTAGGCGCGGCAGCGCGAGGCGACCTCCGCCGCCTCCTCGCCGGGGCTCAGGCCCCGGCGAGGACCAGGCGGTAGCCGTAGTCGACGCTCTCCCGCTCCAGCAGGGCGGCGTGGCGCCGCTGCCACGCCCCCGACCGCAGGTCCTCGCGCAGCCGGGCGATCGCCGGCTCCACGACGGAGGCCGGCAGGCTCGCGAAGGTGGAGCCGGCAGCCCGTACGACCGGATCGAGGTAGGACTCGGGCCGGCGCCAGAAGGCGGCCCGGAAACCGTCGGTGAAATCGTGCGGGACGGGGAAGGGCAGCACGGTGTGCGCGTCCAGCGCCCCGGTCACCACGGACAGCGGGGTGAAGGTGGCGTGCTCCCGCGCCCCGACCTCCGGCAGGTACTCCTCGAAGAGCCACAGCTCCGTCACGTGCTCCGGATCCCAGGTGAAGACGGCCTGGCGCCGGGAGACCCGCCGCAGCTCCGCCAGACCGCGCGCGGGGTCCGGCCAGTGGTGGACGGTCATCACCGCCATCGCGGCGTCGAACGCCCCGTCGGCGAAGGGCAGTTGATCCGCTCCGGCCCTGACCTTGCGGGTCCCCGGGTGCTGGTCGAGCATGACGCGGGACGGGTCCACGGCCGTCACCTCGCGATCCTGCGGCTCGTACGAACCGGCGCCCGCGCCCACGTTGACGACGGTCCGGGCGTCCCCCAGCGCCTCCGCGATCAGCGCGGCCAGCCGGGGATCGGGCCGCCGGACCTCCCGGTAGCCCACCCCGATCCGGTCGTACGTGGCGGCGTGTCCGCCCCCGGCCGCGGACGTTCCGGCAGATTCGATCTTCATGGGCCGATCCCACCAGACGGCCCCGGGCCCCCGCGACCGGGTTTACGGGCCTCAGGGGCCCAGCACCACCGCCGACTCGGCCGGTACGTGGACCCGCCCGTCGGCGTCCGGATGCTCGACGGGGAGCCAGGCGGCCAGCACCCGGACCCCGTTGCGGCCGAGCGCGACGGTGACCGGCTCCCCGGAGAGGTTCACCACCACGCGGACGTCGCCCCGGCGGAACGTCAGCCAGCGGCGCTCCTCGTCATGGGCGATCCGCACCGCCGCCAGATCGGGATCGCGCAGGTCGGAGTGGGTCCGGCGGAGCGTGATCAGGGTGCGGTACCAGTCCAGCAGGCGGGCGTGGGCCTCCCGGCCCGGCTCCGCCCAGTCGAGGCAGGAGCGGTCCCGGGTGGCCGGGTCCTGCGGGTCGGGGATCTCCTCCGCCTTCCAGCCGTGCTCCGCGAACTCCCGCCGCCGGCCCGCCCGTACGGCCTCGGCGAGCTCCTCGTCGGGATGGTCGGTGAAGTACTGCCACGGCGTGCCGGCGCCCCACTCCTCGCCCATGAACAGCATCGGCACGAACGGCCCGGTCAGCGCCACCGTCGCCGCGCACGCCAGCAGCCCGGGGGACAGGGAGGCCGAGAGCCGGTCGCCCAGCGCGCGGTTGCCGATCTGGTCGTGGGTCTGGGCGTAGCCGAGGAAGCGGTGCGCCGGGGTGCGGCCGCGGTCCACCGCGCGGCCGTGGTGGCGGCCCCGGAAGGAGGACCAGGTCCCGTCGTGGAAGAAGGCCCGGGTCATGGTCTTGGCGAGGGCCCCGAGCGGGGCTTCCGCGAAGTCCGCGTAGTACGCCTGGGACTCGCCGGTGAGCGCACAGTGCAGGGCGTGGTGGAAGTCGTCGTTCCACTGCGCGTGCAGTCCCAGGCCCCCGGCGGCGCGCGGGTTCGTGGTGCGGGGGTCACAGCGGTCCGACTCCGCGATCAGGAACAGCGGCCGTCCCGTCTCGGCGGCCAGCTCGTCCACCGCCGCGGACAGCTCCTCCAGGAAGGTCAGCGCCCGGTCGTCGGCGAGGGCGTGCACCGCGTCCAGCCGCAGCCCGTCGATCCGGTAGTCGCGCAGCCAGGCCAGCGCGCTGCCCAGGAAGTACGCGCGCACCTCGTCGGAGCCGGGCGCGTCCAGGTTCACCGCCGCGCCCCAGGGGGTGTGGTGGGTCTCGGTGAAGTACGGGCCGAAGACGGGGAGGTGGTTGCCGGAGGGGCCGAGGTGGTTGTGGACCACGTCGAGCACCACGCCGAGCCCGGCGGTGTGCGCGGCCTCCACGAACCGGATCAGCCCGGCCGGGCCCCCGTACGGCTCGTGCACCGCCCAGGGCGCGACCCCGTCGTACCCCCAGCCGTGCCGCCCGGGGAAGGAGCACACCGGCATCAGCTCGACGTGGGTGACGCCGAGGGCGGTGAGGTGGCCGAGGCGGGCGGCGGCCGAGTCGAAGGTGCCCTCGGGGGTGAAGGTGCCGACGTGCAGCTCGTACAGGACGGCGTCCTGCAGCGGCACCCGCGGGGAGGGCGCCGGCTCGGCGGGAGAGAGGGAGGCGAAGTCGACCACGGCCGAGAGCCCGTCGGGGCCCTCCGGCAGGCGCCGGCCGCGCGGATCGGGGCGTACGGGGCGGGTGTGGTCCGGGTGCTCCGCGTGCTCCGGGTGCTCCGCGTGCTGTCCGGGGTGGACCGGGTCGCGCGGATCGTCCCCGGGATGCAGGGCCTCGGGACCGCCGCCCAGCTGGAACCCGTAGTGGGATCCGTCCCGCGCCCCGGCCTCCACGACCCACCAGCCGGGGCGCTGCGGATCGCGCTCCATCGCGTACGCGGCCCCGTCGAGCCGCAGTGCTACCCGGTCTGTCAGCGGTGCCCACACCTCGAACTGCACGGACGGTCCCCTCGTCTGGCGGCGCTACCCCAACCTGCGTGTCCGGGCCATCATCCCCGGCCGGGCGCGGGAGTTCTGGACACTCTGCCCCCGACAGGCCGACAATCACCTGGTGACGTCGAGTTTCGAGTTCTCCGCCTTCCCCGCCCCGCGGCTCTCCGATGCCGAGCGCGACCGCGCCCTGGGCCAGCTCAGGGAGGGTGCCGCCGTCGGCAAGCTGTCGCACGACACCTTCCTGCGCCGCATGGAACTCGCCCTCGTCGCCCGCCGTTCCGAGGACCTCGCCGTGCTCACCGCGGACCTGGAGGGCCGGGAGGGCGCGGAGAGCCCGTGGACCCGTCGGCTGTTCGGCTGGGTGGGGCGGGTCTCGGCGGTGTCCGTGGGCGTACGGCGGGCCTGGGCCGTGGAGAAGCTGCCGACGCTGCTCCTCCCGCACCCGAGCGCCGGACCGCTGCGGATCGGCCGCGACCCGGGCAACGGGCTGCGCCTGAGCCACGAGACCGTGTCGCGGGCCCACGCGGAACTGGGCATCCGGGACGGGGTCTGGGTGGTCCGGGACCTCGGCTCCACGAACGGGACCACGGTCAACGGGCGCCGGGTGACGGGCTCGGCGGTGGTGCGGGACGGGGACCAGATCGGCTTCGGCCGGATGAGCTTCCGGCTGTCGGGCGGCTGAGGATCCGGGCGGAGGCCCGGGTGTGCGGGGCGCGGGCGGGGAGCGGTCGCAGGCCCGCCCCCGGGACCCGGTTGCCGGGGGGATCGGGCCGTGCGGAGCATGTCACCGGGTTTCTCCCCGGAGGCCCCGGCTTTCAGGCCGGGGAGCAATGGGTCCTTGGGGCGGAGGCGCGGAGCGCCGGAGTTCGGTTCGTATCTCGTCTGACCTGTGCTTTCGGTTGTTGTCAGTGGGCGGGGCTAGGTTGTTGGGATGGTGACGACACCGATCGTGGGGGATGCCGGGCATGCCCGGTGGACGTTCCGCGTCCGCGTGTCGTCCACCGCGCTCGCCACCCTGATGGCGGAGTGGGATCGATGCCGGTGGATCTGGAACGAGTGCTGCGCGAAGTCGAAGCAGACGCACCTGTGGAACAAGCGCCGGCCCGAGGGCGTGGACAAGCAGACGTGTGGTCCGGGGCAGCTCGACAAGATGCTGACCGAGGGCCGCAAGACGAACACCTGGCTCCGTGAGGGCTCCAGCGTTCCGCAGCAGCAGTTGATCCGGGATTTCGGGAAGTCCCGGGCCAAGGCGCAGAAGGATATTAAGGACCGGTTGCCGGTGCGGCAGCGGGCCGGTATGCCGAAGTGGAAGAAGAAGCGGGAAGCGCTGCCGTCTCTCAACTACACCCAGCGCGGATTCCGCTTGAAGGACGGCCGCCTGTACCTGGCGGGCGGGATCGCCCTGACGGTGGTGTGGTCGCGGAACCTTCCCGCCGGCCCGTCCAGCGTGCGCGTGTATCAGGACAGTCTCGGGCACTGGTACTGCTCGTTCGTCGTCCCGACCGAAGCCCAGCCGCTCCCGGAGACGGGTGCGGTGATCGGGATCGACTGGGGTGTGAGGGAGACGGCGACCACCACCAGCGACGACCACGACCTCCCGCACGCCGAGCACGGCAAGAAGGCGGCTGCTGGGCTCGCCCGCTGTCAGCGGATGATGGCGCGCCGTAAGCCGGCGAAGGGCAAGCCCGGCTCGAAGAGGTACCAGGCGGCGAAGAAGCTGACGGCGAAGCTGCACAAGAAGGTCGCCCGTCAGCGCCAGGACACCGGCCGCAAGTGGGCCAAGTCCGTCGTCCGCGACCATGATGCTCTGGCGGTGGAGGACTTCCGTCCGAAGTTCCTTGCCAAGTCCACCATGGCCAAGAAGGCCGCCGACGCGGCGATCGGAGCCACCAAGACGGCCCTGGTCGAGATGGGCCGAAAGCACGGACGGACCGTGTACCTGGTACACCCCGCGCACACCACCATGGACTGCGCGCAGTGCGGAGCGAGAACCAAGCACGCACTACCTCTCTCAGAACGAACCTACGCCTGCACCGCGTGCGGAGCCGTGTCCCCCAGGGACAAGAACTCCGCCCGCGTGATGCTGGTCCGGGCTGGTCTCAACCCGGCTGGTGCTGATCGTGGAAGACCAGGTGGGGCGCTGCCCCGCCTGGCAGCGTGAGCTAGAAATCCCCGATCAGCCCTGGAGGGTGAGGAATCCCCTCCCTTCAGGGAGGGGAGGATTCAATCATGGAACACACGTCTGCCGCCCCCGTCGTACGGCCCGCGCGCCCCGAGGACCTGCCCCGCCTGGTCGAGCTCATGCGCGAGCACATGGTGTACGAGAGGTCCGCGCCCCGCCCGGCCCCCCTCGCCGACCGGCTCGGCGCGCAGCTGTTCGCCGACGGGGCCCGGCTGTGGGTGCTGCTGGCCGAGACCCCGCGGGGCGAGGTCGCCGGGTACGCCGCCTGCTCGGCCGAGTTCTCCTTCTGGGAGGCCCGCCACTATCTCCACATGGACTGCCTCTACCTGGCCGAGGAGGCCCGCGGACACGGCCTCGGCGCCGCCCTGATGGACGGGGTGGCCGCGCTCGCGCGCGAGCTGGGCCTCGGCCACGTCGAGTGGCAGACGCCCGACTGGAACGAGGGCGCGATCCGCTTCTACGACCGGCTCGGGGTCACCGGCAAGCCGAAGCTCCGGTACGCCCTGCCGGTGGAGTAGCCCGCGCCGGTTGCCCCCCCGCTGACGGCCGCCGCCTACCGGCCCGCCGCCACGAGCCGGTCGTAGGCCGCCAGGACGACCCGCGACTGGTGCTCCACCTGCGTGGCCACCGGGACCCAGCGCGCCTGGAAGCGGTCCGCGAACTCCTCGCACCAGCCCGTCACGAGCCGGTCCACGGCCGGCGCCGCCGGCTGCCCCTGGGCGCGCAGCACCCGGAGCAGCATCGCCGCGGCGCGCAGCGAGAGCCGCCGTCCGAAGGCGTCGATGCTCCCGATGTACGCCGCCGTCGCCTCGGCGGGAGCCCCGGGGCCCGTCCACTCGGCGGTGATCCGGGGGATCAGCGCGAGCGTCCAGTCCACGGCGCGCAGCAGGGCCGCGGCGGCCGGGTCCGTACCGTCGGCCGCGCCTCCCCTCAGGGCCGCCACCTGCGCGGCGTCGGCGGTGAGCCGGCCGGCCAGGATGCGCAGGGCGGCGCGGGGGTCGGGGTGCGGGGCCGGGTCGTCGACCAGGTCCGAGGCCCACATGGGGACTTCGACGATCGCGGTGGTGCCGGCGTGGCGGTGGGCGTGGTACCAGGTGCTGAGCCGGGTGTCCTCGGGGTGGAACGGCCCGTCGTCCGTGGTCCCGGGCTCGGGCATCACGAAGATCCCCGCCCCCGGCGAGGGCCATCCCGAGGCGTCGGAGGCGCTGGTCTCGACCGGAATGCGCAGCTCGGCGGCCGATTTGCCGAAGGGCTCCGCGAGGCCGGGTATGTCCCGGGTCAGCTGCACCCAGGAGCCGCCGAGATCGGTGCCGTGCAGGGAGACCTGGAGGGCGGGCCGGAGCTCGTCGATGAGCCGGGTCAGGGCGAGGGTCTCGGGCGGCAGACGGTCCGGGGGCAGTAAAGACGGCGCCCACTCGGGCTGTTCGGGGCCGGGCGGCCGGAAGAAGTTCCGGTGGTAGTCGAGCAGGGAGTACGGGCGGGGAGTGCGGTGCAGGGCCGCGCCGTCGGGGTCGGCGCAGAGCAGGAAGTGCCAGGCCGCTCCTGCGGGGGGTACGCGGATCAGGTGGCGGGCGAGCGCGAGGGCGGTGGCCCCGCCGACGGGCTCGTTGGCGTGGGCGCCGGCGACGACGAGCACGGCGTGGGTGGCGTCGGCCCCGACGGAGAGCAGCCACAGGGGTTCCCCGGCCCGGGACGCGCCGATCTGGCGGAGCCGGGCGAGGGCGGGGTGTTCATCGGCCAGGGCGCGGGCGGCCAGGGCCAGTTCGTGAGGGGTGGGGTAGCACATGTCACGGATGAGGGTCACAAGTGATCCCATTCCCGCCGCGAGCCTGCCCTAGCCGTCTTAGCCCGGCCCGGGCGCCGCCCGGCGCCGGCGGCCCGCGCTGCGCCGGGAACCGCCGTGCCGTCGCATACTGTGCCGCTGCCGCTGCCGCTGCCGCTGCCGCTGCCGCTGCCGCTGCCGCTGCGCGGAGCCGTCCCCTACCCGCCCTTCCCCCGTTCCCCGGGCTCCGCCCGGACCCGCGCCTCAAACGCCGGCGAGGCTGGATGCGGCCGGACGGGCTGGAAATCCAGCCCGTCCGGCGTTTGAGGACCGGGGTCTGGGGCGGAGCCCCAGGAAACGGCGAAAGGGCGGGGCGGGGAGTAGCTCCGCGCAGCGGCCTGCCGTGCCGCCGCCGCGGCGGCGGAAGCCCGCCCCGGGGAGTCATGCCCGCTCCGGGGCCTCCCGGAGGAGGACGGCTACCGGGGTGGCGGCGCCGAGGAGTTGCGCGAGCGGCAGCTCGCCTGTGTACGAGGCTGCGGGCGCGGCCCCGAGGAGCGGCAGGTGCCGCCAGCGCCCCGGCGGGAGGGGCAGGGCCGTGTCCCGCCAGCCGCCCGCCCCGGCCAGTCCGTGCGACAGGCGGGTGGCCACCGCCACCAGCCCGGCCGAGCGGGCGAAGGCCACGCAGTGCTCCGCCGCCGGGCCCCGGGCGAGCAGCGGCGCGTAGCCGGCGAACAGCCCGGGCCGGCTCCGCCGCAGCCGCAGCAGGGCGGCGGTGAGGGCGAGCTTCTCCTCGGCCGTGCCGGACGGCGCGGCCCCCGCGTCCAGTCGGGCCAGGGCCTCCCGGGGGAAGCGGGCGGGCCGCCGGTTGTCCGGGTCGACCAAGGCCCGGTACTCCGTCTCGGCGCCCTGGTACACCTCCGGGACCCCGGGCATGGCCAGGTGCAGCAGTGCCGCGCCGAGCAGGTTGGCGCGGGCCGCGGCGGCCAGGGGCCCGGACGGCTCGAGTGCGTCTCGCGGGACGTACTCCGGGACCGTGGCCTCGTACGCGGGGTTCCTCTCGGTCCACATGGTGTGCAGGGCGGCTTCGCGCACGCCCTTCAACAGGGCCTGCCAGAGGCGGTCGCGGCGCACCATGGCGTTGCCGCCGCCCCCGAGTCCGAACGCCGTCTGCCAGGCGACCCAGGCGAGTTGGGGATCGGCCCCGGTGGGCTCCGGTACGGAATCCGGGTCCTGTGACAGCGCCGAGATCCGTGCCCGGACGTCCGCGCTGCGCTTCGTGTCGTGCGTGGTCAGCACGGTCCCGGCGCGGGGCCACAGCCGCGCCTGCTCGGCGCAGTACGCGTGGAACTGCGCCACCGTGACCGCCGGAGCCCCCGGATCCCCGCCCACCTCCGTGGCCGACAGCAGCGGGGCGTACCGGTAGAACGCCCTGTCCTCGAGGGACTTGGCGCGCAGGGCCGCCGAGGTCTGGGCGAAGCGGGCCGCGAAGGCCGGGTCCCGCAGCAGCAGGTCGCGTACGCCGGCCACCGGGCCCGCGCCGGCCCGCGCGGCGGCCCGCTCCAGGGCCTCGGGCGCGAGCAGCCGATCGCCGGGGTAGGGCCGGTAGACGGGATAGGCGATGAGCAACTCGCGTACGGCCGAGGCCAGTTCCGGCCCCGCCAGTCGCTCCAGGGTGGCGAGCTCGGCGGCCAGGTCCCGTGTCAGGACCTCCCGGGCGCCCGCCGCGGCCGTCACCTCCCAGTGGGGCTGCCCGGTCGCCCCGCGGAACCGGGCGTCGAGCCGCGCGGCCCCGGCCGGGTCGGTCAGCACCCCGTCCACCCGGTACAGCGCGTCGTACCCGGTGGTCCCGGCCACCGGCCAGGCGGGAGCCAGCCGCTCCTCGCGGGCGAGGATCTTCTCGACCACCACCCAGCAGTCCGCGCCGACGGCGTCCCGCAGCCGGCGCAGGTACCCCTCGGGGTCCGCCAGGCCGTCCACGTGGTCGATCCGCAGTCCCTCGGCGACCCCCTCCCGGACCAGTTCCAGTACCTTGGCGTGGGTGACGGCGAAGACTTCCGGGTCCTCGACGCGGACCCCGATCAGCTCCGAAATGGTGAAGAAGCGGCGGTAGTTGAGGCCGGTTCGGGCCTCCCGCCAGTGCGCGGGCCGGTACCACTGGGCGGCGAGCAGCGCCGCCGGCTCCAGCCCGGCCGTGCCCTCGCGGAGGGGGAACTCCAGCTTCCCGATCCGCAGCACGGCCCCGCCGGGACTCTCCCCGACCTCGATGGATCCCGGATCCAGCGGCTCCGCGAGCACGGGCAGCAGCAGCTGCCCCCCGCCCGCCTCCCAGTCGATGTCGAACCAGCGCGCGTACGGCGAGCCGGGACCCTCCCGGGCCACCTCCCACAAGGGCCGGTTGAGGCCGAGCGGCGCCGGCAGCGCCATGTGGTTCGGCACGATGTCGAGCACCAGTGCGAGCCCGTGCGCCCGCGCCTCGGCGGCCAGGGCCCGCAGCCCCTCCTCCCCGCCCAGCTCCACCCGGACCCGGGTGTGGTCGGTGACGTCGTACCCGTGGGCCGAACCGGGCACCGCCTCCAGCACGGGGGACAGGTGCAGGTGCGACACTCCGAGCGAGGCGAGGTACGGTACGACGGCCCGCGCGTGGCCGAAGGTGAACTCGGGGCACAGCTGGAGGCGGTAGGTCGACGCCGGGGCGACGGCCGGTGGTACATCGGTTTCCGGGCGGTTGAACTCAGGACTCGTGCGACCGGTGCGCGGGGGCAGGCTCATGAGAACGTACGTACCCAGGATGCGGGATTCCGTGCCATTACCCAATGCATCCGGGTGACTGCGCCGGGTTAACGTTGCTCAAGTGTTTGGAACCGTCAACACCTATCGAAAAGTAATTGCCCTGACCGGGCCCCTACTCCCGCTCATTTCCTTCCTCGCCCGACTGCCCGTCGCGATGTCGCAGTTCGGCAGCGTCCTCCTGGTCGCCGAGACCAGTGGCTCCCTCGCCACCGCGGGCATAGTCGGTGGCACCCTCTCCGCCGGACAGGTCGTCTTCGGACCCGTCCTGGGCCGGCTCGCCGACCGCCACGGGCAGCGTACCGTCGTCCTGACGGCCGCCGCCGTCAACGCGGTGGCGACCGCCGCCCTGGTGGCCGGGGCGCTCGCCGAGCTCGCCACCGTCCCGCTCGCCGCGATCGGCTTCGTCACCGGGGCCTCCGTCCCGCTGATCGGACCGCTCGCCCGTACCCGCTCCGTGGCCCTGGCGCACCGCGCCAAGTCCGACGAGAGCGTCGTGGGCGCCATCCACTCCCTCGAAGGCACCCTGGACGAGGTCTCCTTCGTCTTCGGGCCCGCCCTCGTGGGTCTGGCCACGCTCGCCCTGCACCCGGCCATCGCCCTCGGTGGCGCGGCCGCCCTCGTCGCCGTCTTCGGCACCCTCTACGCGCTGCACCCGACCGCCGCCGTCACGGCCGGAGTGCCCGCCGGAGTCCGCCGGGAGAAGGAGCGCTCCCGGGTCCGCCCGCCGCGCGTGGTCATCGCGGTGCGGGGCTCCCTCGCCCTCCAGGGCGCCATGTTCGGTGCCTGCCAGGCCGGAATCGCCGCCCTTACCGCACAGTTGGGCGTCCCCGGCCAGGCCGGCATCGTGTACGCGGCCATGGGCGTCGTCAGTGCCGCCGTCGGGCTCTCGCTCGGCGCGCTGCCCGCCCGCTTCGGACTGCGGCTGCGCTGGCGGGTGGCCACGGCCGCCGCGCTCGTGCTCTCCGTACCGCTGCTCTTCACGGACACCCTGTGGCCGCTGTACGTGGTCGTCACCGTGCTCGGAGCCGCCTACGCACCGCACCTGATCACCGCCTTCGCGCTCACCGAGCGGGCGGTGGAGCCGTCCCGGCTCGCCGAGTCGATGGCCTTCGCCGCCAGCTCGCTCGTCGCCGGCCAGGCCGCCGCGCTCGCCGTCTCCGGGCGGCTCGCCGAGTGGTACGGACCCTGGGCCGCCTTCGCGGTGGCCGTGGGCGCGGCCGCCCTGTGCCTGGTCCTGGCCCTCGTCACCAAGGTGCCGGCGGCCCGTACGCACGCCCCGGTGGCCTCCGGCGCGGCCGCCCGTCCGGACGCCGTCCTGGAAGGCGCCGCCTACGCCGGGCGCTGAAGCGGCCGCCTACGCCGGGCGCTGAAGCACCACCAGACACCGTCCCGTCAGTGTCACCCGGTCCCCGGCCGCATACTGCGGCCCGGTACCGGGTGCCAGGACCTCCGGCCGCGCCGTGTCCACGACCAGGCGCCACTGCGCTCCGTGCCCGGCCGGGACGGTGAAGTCCTGTGCCTCGGCGCCCGCGTTGAACATCAGCAGGAACGAGTCGTCGGTGATCCGCTCCCCGCGGGTGCCGGGCTCCGAGATGGCCTCCCCGTTCAGGAACACCGCCAGCGCCCGCGCGTGCTGGGCCTGCCAGTCGCGGGCCCGCATCTCCTCGCCGTGCGGGGTGAACCAGGCGATGTCCGAGAGCTCGTCGTGCGTCCCCTCCACCGGCCGGCCGTGGAAGAACCGGCGCCGCCGGAACACCGGGTGCTCCCGCCGCAGCCACACCATCCGCCGGGTGAACTCCAGCAGCGCGGGCGCCGGTTTGCCGGGCTCCGGCCAGGTCACCCACGACAGCTCGTTGTCCTGGCAGTAGGCGTTGTTGTTGCCGCCCTGGGTGCGGGCGAACTCGTCGCCGTGGCTGATCATCGGCACGCCCTGCGAAAGCATCAGCGTGGCGATGAAGTTGCGCATCTGGCGCTCGCGCAGCTCCCCGGTCTCCGGATCCTCCGTCGGCCCCTCCACCCCGCAGTTCCAGGAGCGGTTGTGGGTCTCGCCGTCCCGATTGCCCTCACGGTTGGCCTCGTTGTGCTTCTCGTTGTACGAGACAAGGTCGTTCAGGGTGAAACCGTCGTGGCAGGTGGTGAAGTTGATCGAGGCCAGCGGCCGCCGGCCGTCGTCCTGGTAGAGGTCCGAGGAGCCCGTCAGCCGGCCCGCGAACTCCGCCAGCGTGCGCGGCTGACCGCGCCACAAGTCCCGTACGGTGTCCCGGTACTTTCCGTTCCACTCGGTCCACAGCGGCGGGAAGTTGCCCACCTGGTAGCCGCCCTCGCCCAGGTCCCACGGCTCCGCGATCAGCTTGACCTGGCTGACCACCGGATCCTGCTGGACCAGGTCGAAGAACGAGGACAGCCGGTCCACCTCGTGGAACTGGCGGGCCAGCGTGGCCGCGAGGTCGAAGCGGAAGCCGTCCACGTGCATCTCGGTGACCCAGTAGCGCAGCGAGTCCATGATCAGCTGGAGCACGTGCGGGGAGCGCATCAGCAGCGAGTTCCCGGTGCCCGTGGTGTCCATGTAGTGCCGGGGGTCGTCCGCCAGCCGGTAGTACGAGGCGTTGTCCAGGCCCCGGAAGGACAGCGTCGGGCCCAGGTGGTTGCCCTCGGCGGTGTGGTTGTAGACCACGTCGAGGATCACCTCGATGCCGGCCTCGTGCAGGGCCCGGACGGCCGACTTGAACTCCAGCACCTGCTGGCCGCGGTCGCCCGAGGCGTAGCCGTTGTGCGGGGCGAAGAAGCCGATGGTGTTGTAGCCCCAGTAGTTGCTGAGCCCGTCGTCGACGAGGCGGTGGTCGTTGACGAACTGGTGGACCGGCATCAGCTCCAGCGCCGTCACCCCCAGCTTGGTCAGGTGCCCGATGACCGCCGGGTGCGCCAGGGCCCCGTACGTGCCGCGCAGCTCCTCGGGGAGGTCCGGGTGACGCATGGTCAGGCCCTTCACGTGGGCCTCGTAGAGCACGGTGTGGTGGTATTCGTGGCGCGGCGGCCGGTCGTTGGCCCAGTCGAAGTACGGGTTGACCACGACCGAACTCATGCTCTTGGGCGCGGAGTCCAGATCGTTGCGGGAGTCGGGCCGGCCGAAGTGGTAGCCGTACACCTCCTCGCCCCAGTCGACGCTCCCCGCGACGGCCCGCGCGTACGGGTCCAGGAGCAGCTTCGCCGCGTTGCAGCGCCGGCCGCGCTCGGGCTCGTAGGGGCCGTGCACCCGGAATCCGTAGCGCTGGCCGGGCATGATGCCCGGCAGGTAGGCGTGCCGGACGAACGCGTCGGTCTCGCGCAGTTCGATCGCGGTCTCCGAACCGTCGTCGTGCAGCAGGCACAGCTCGATGCGTCGGGCGGCCTCCGAATAGACCGCGAAATTGGTGCCGGCGCCGTCATACGTGGCGCCGAGCGGATACGCCTGTCCCGGCCAGACCTGCATAGAAACGACTCTTCCCCTCTGTCCCTCTGGTGTCCCTCTGCGTAGGGCTGATCCGGCGTGGACCACGTCACTGGCAGATCTTCCCCGAAAGAGGGCTTCCACGCGGGGACTTGGGAGGGTGCTACCGGGTGACCCGGAGAGCTGGTAAGAGGGTTGCCGGACCATGGGGAGATCGGATCGTCGGCAGAGCGGATAATGGGCCAACGGGCGGGCCGGGTACGGACCGTGAGCCCGCGCCGGGCCGCAGGGCCGCGCATCGGGCTGCAGGGTGCCGCACGCGCGGAGTACCCTTCCGTGATCACTGGAGACGGGCGTCCAGACGCAGGAGGCGGTGCACGGGTGAGCTCGGGAGGTCTGGAGCTGCCCCCTGGTGACGGTGGTCACGAGGGCGGCCCGGCGGACGCCGCGGGCGGTGCGGCCGGCGGGATCCCCGCCGGGGCCGTGTCGCTGGCCCCGCCGGAGGCCGGTGGGACCGGGAAGGCGCAGGCGGGAGCCGGTGCCGAACTGGACTGGGGCGCCGACGCCTGGAGCGAGGTCCGGACCCGGGCCCAGCGCGCCGGCCGTGCGTACATCTGGCTGAACCTGATCGAGCAGCGGCTGCGGTCCGTGGTCGGGGCGGTCCTGCGGCCGGTCTACGAGCCGGTGCACGGCGGGGACGACTGGGTGGTGGCGGCCGCGGGTCCCGCCGGCCAGGAGTGGGTGCAGCGCGCGGTCGCCGTACGCGAGGTCAGCCGGCGCAAGGGCTACCTGCTGGACTCCGCCGACGACAACGTGCTGAGCTTCCTCACCCTGCCGCAGCTGCGCGAGCTGATGGTCCAGCACTGGCCCTGCTTCGAGCCGTACTTCGACGACCGGCGCGAGATCGAGCAGGCGCTGGACGAGCTGGAGGTCACCCGCAACGTCGTCTCGCGCAACCGGGCCCTGTCGCGGGCGGTCCTGGAACAGGCCGAGCGGGCGTCGGCGCGGCTGCTGGAGGTACTGGGCGGCGGCGCGGGCTCGCCGGCGGCGGACCGGCTGCCCATCGACGCCGTCGAGGACCTGGTCGGCGACCGGTACGCGGACGTCATCTCCGTCCACCCGGACCGGGTGCGGCTGCAGCGCCAGCTCCCGGCCGAGGACCTCTTCGGCGGCGCGCGGCGGCTCGACGCCATCGGCATCGGGCTCAACCTGCTGGTCCAGAACTTCTCGGGCCGAAGACTCGTACGGCTCGCGGAGGCCGGCTGCCGGGTGCGGCTGCTGTTCCTGAACCCGGCGAGCAGCGCGGTCAAGCGGCGCGAACGGGAGCTCGGCCTGCGCAAGGGCGAGCTGAGCCGCTCGGTGGAGATGAACATCCTGCACGTGCGACGGGTCCGGGCGGGCCTGCGCGACCCCTCGCGCTTCGAGATCCACGTCTTCGACGAGACCCCGCGCTTCACCGCGTACCTGGTGGAGGGCGATTCCTCGGGCATCGCGGTGGTCCAGTCGTACCTGCGCCGGGCCCGGGGCATGGAGGCACCGGTCCTGGTCCTGCGGGGCGGCGGGCGGGCCGCACGGGATGCGGAGCACGGACTGTTCCCGACGTACCGCGAGGAATTCGAGTCGATCTGGCAGGACTCCCGCCCCGTGTCGTGAGCGGGGGCGGCCGCCCCGGCTCCAGGGCTGTCAGTGGCCCGTGGCAGGCTGAAAGCCGTTGACGTAAAGGGACGGGTACGGGGGGCACGTGATGGGGGACTGGGCGGGGGACTGGATGGGGGACTGGCACGGCGGGCCGATGGTGGCCTTCGATCTGGAGACCACGGGGACCGACATCGAGTCCGACCGGATCGTGACGGCGGCCGTCGTCGCGGTCGGGCCGGACGGGCAGGTGGCGCGGGAGCGGACGTGGCTGGTCGATCCGGGCGTGCCCATCCCGGAGCAGGCCTCGGCCATCCACGGCATCTCCACGGACCACGCCCGCTCGCGGGGGATGGCGGCGGCCGCGGCGATCGAGGAGATCACCCGGACGCTCGTGGAAGCGCTGAGCTCGGGGACCCCGCTGGTGGTGATGAACGCGCGGTACGACCTGACCCTGCTGGACCGCGAGTGCCGCCGCCACGGGATCCGTCCGCTCGGCGAGCGCTGGCCGGTGAATTCCGCGCCGCCCGTCATCGACCCGCTGGTGCTGGACAAGCACGCGGACCGGTACCGCAAGGGCAGGCGTACCCTCCAGGCCCTCTGCGAGCACTACGGCGTGACCCTGGAAGCGGCGCACGACGCGGGCGCGGACGCTCTGGCGGCGGCCCGCGCCGCGCGGCGGATGGGAGCCGTGCACGCGGCGATAGGGACGGTCGCCCTGGCGGACCTGCACGAGCTCCAGATCCGCGCGGCGGCCGAGCAGGCGGCCTCGCTGCAGAGCTACCTGCGGCGGACCTCGGACCCCGAGGCGATAGTCGAGCGGGCCTGGCCCGTCGTGCCGTACCGGATCTGACGCACGAGGGCGGGGCCCTACCGCAGCAGCCAGTCGCGGGTCAGCTCCATGACCTCGGCGCGGCTGCGGCCGCCGTGGTCGGCGGCGATGAAGTGGTCGCCGATCCGCATGGAGTAGAGGATCATGCAGCGGACCTCGACCTCGTCCCCGTCGGGGCAGAACGCGCCGAACAGCGAACGCAGGTAGTCCATGCGGCGGTTGTCCACGCGCCGCAGCCGCTCCGCGACGGACTCGTCGCGCCGGGCCCAGTCGCGGATCGCGAGCTCGGCCGCCACGCCCTGCGCCGGCCCGTCGGCGACCGAGACGATCGCGAACAGCCGCTTCAGCCTGGCCCTGGCGTCTCCGCCTGCGCCCTCGACCTGTTCGATCACGGCCTCGGCGGCCTCGCGCTCCCAGGTGTCGAGCATCTCGGCGAGCAGCGTGTCGCGATTGCCGAAGTACCCGTAGAAGCCGCCCTTCGTGACGCCGAGCGACTGTGCGAGCGACTCGATCCGGACCGCCTCGGGGCCCCCGGCGGCGAGCGCCCGCAGGCCCTCTTCGATCCAGCTGCGCCGCGGCGTGCGGGTCGCGCCCACGATGTCTCTCCGTCCTGCACGAGCCTGATCTATACGGTGCCGTATAGATCGGCTAACCTTCTTCTATACGGCATCGTATAGATAGGGGCTTGCTCATGAGACTCCCCAGAACCGCGCACACCGACCGCCCCTGGCGGATCCACGAGATCGCCGGCGACTTCCACGTCGAGGACGTGTGGGAGCTGCCGACGCCCGGCGGCCCGGACGACCTCGAACGGCTCGTGCGCCAGTTCGCGAGCGGCGCAGACCCCGTCCCCTCCTTCCTGGGCCGCGCGCTCTTTGAGATCCGCTGGAAGCTCGGGGCCCTGTTCGGCTGGGACAAGCCCGCCGACGGCATCGGGGGCCGGGTGGCGACGCTGCGCGACCGGCTGCCGGCGGACCTGCGCGAGGGTCCCCGCGGGCCCGACCTCGGCTCGGTTCCGTTCAGCTCCCTGTACCAGACGCACGACGAGTGGGCGGCGGAGACGGCCAACCGGACCGTGCACGGTGTGATGCACATCAGCTGGGTCCCGGACGGAAACGGCGGCTACCGCGGTCAGATGGCCGTCCTGGTCAAGCCCAACGGCCTGCTCGGCGCCGTCTACATGGTGGGCATCAAGCCCTTCCGGTACCTGGGGGTGTATCCGGCGCTGATCCGCGGCATCGGCCGCGAATGGCAGGCCCGTTCGGTCTCCGGCGCGGTCTGATCCGGGGGAGAGGCCCTCATGGGGTCGGCCACCGGTCGCGGTAGACGATGTGGATCCCGCTGCCGGCGCCGATGGTGTTGTCGTAGTGGCCCAGCGTCGCGCAGTAGTGCCGGTGGTCGGGGTGGGCGTAGACGTAGCCGGAGCCCTGGTGGGCGACGTCGGCGAAGAGCCATGCGGTGTCGGCGAAGAGTTTGGCGCTCCCCGTCATGAACAGCGTCCCGGCGTTGACGTGCTGGTGGAACCGGTCCCGGTTCTCCCGGTGACGCCGCTCCGGCCAGGGGTCGACCCCCGGGGCGCAGGAGGTCGGTCCGGGAAGGTCCGCGGTCTGCGGCCGGCCCGGGCCCAGCCGGGCCCGCAGCTCCTTCCAGCGCGAGGGGGCGAACTGGAGCGAGTGGTGCAGGAGGACCAGGTCGAGGCCGGGCTGCCCGGTGTCGGGGTCGGTGCGCCGCAGCGGTACGTGGACCAGTGAGCGGGGGGACGTGGCCGCGAGCGACCACAGCGCGGCGACGAGCTGCGCGGCCTGCTGGTCGACCTGGGCGTCCGTGTACCAGCCGCCGGCGCCGGCGGACAGGAACGCACGCGCCGGCGGCCGGGCCGGGCGGATCACCTTGAACTCGGACGGGCCGAGCCGGGCCCAGTGGATGGAGAGGGGCAGTTTCATATGGGGGAAGTGATACGCCACCCCTAGAACGGGTGCCAGCGGATTTCCGGGTCGCCCTCGCGCAGGGAGGCCACCCGGCGGCGGAACTCGGCCAGGGCCTTCGGGTTGGCCGGGGCGTGCTGGGAGACCCAGGCGCAGCTGGCCGTCTCGCGGGCGCCGCGCAGGACCGCGCAGCCCTCCCAGTCGCGCACGTCCCAGCCGTACGCCGCCGTGAACTCCTCGTACGACGCGCCGGGCAGTCCGTACCGGTCGCGGGAGAGGGCCATCACCACCAGGTCGTGCTCGCGCAGGTCGGCGGAGACCGTCTCGAGGTCGACGAGCACCGGCCCGTCCGGGCCCACGTGGACGTTGCGGGGCAGTGCGTCGCCGTGGATCGGGCCCGGCGCGAGGTGCGGGGTGAGGCCGGCGACCTGGGCGGCGTACCCGTCGCGGCGGGCCCGCAAGTACGCCGCGTCCGCCGGATCGACGGCCCCGCCCGCGAGCCGCAGCCAGCGCTCGACCCCGCCCAGCAGATCGCGCGGGGGCAGTGCGAAGGGGGGCGCGGGCAGGGCGTGGATCTGCCGCAGCAGCGCCGCGAGGTCGCCCGGGCCGGCCGGGCGGACCGCGTCGGGGAGCCGGTGCCACAAGGTCACCGGGTGCCCGTCGACCAGCCGGGGCTCCGGCTCGGCCGCGCGGACCGCGGGGACCCCGCACTCGGCGAGCCAGGCCGCCACCGCGAGCTCCAGCTCGGCGCGCGGCAGCAGCGCCGCCTCCCGGCCGACCTTGGCGACGAGGCCGTCGCCGAGCGCGAAGACGGCGTTCTCCCCGAGGGCCAGCAGCCGGGGCCCGGACGCCCCGGTGCCCGCCCCCGCCGGTGCCAGGCCCGCCGCCGTCAGGGCGTCCCGGGCGCGTGCCTCGTCCATGCCGTTCTCCGCAGTCCGTCCGTTTCCCCGGGTGCCCCGGGCGGCACCGGGGCGTACCCGGGTACTCATGACCGGACAAGTTTCGCATCCGGCCCGTCCCGCCCGTCCTCGAGAATTCTCCCCAGTTCTCCCCTACAGGTTGCACGAGACGTCTCGTCTCGTTATCTTTTCCTCATGACCACGACACCGAAGCCCGCCCACATCGCCATGTTCTCCATCGCCGCCGCCGGCCACGTGAACCCGAGCATCGAAGTGATCCGCGAACTGGTCGCCCGTGGCCACCGCGTCAGCTACGCCATCCCCGCCGCGTACGCCGACAAGATCGCCGAGACCGGCGCCACCCCGGTGATCTGGAACTCCGCCCTCCCCACCGACGAGGACCCCGACGCGTGGGGCACCGAGCTCATCGACAACATCGAGCCCTTCCTCGCCGACGCCGTCCAGGCCCTGCCTCAGCTGGCGGCCGCCTTCGAGGGCGACGAGCCCGACCTCGTCCTCCACGACATCACCGCCTACCCCGCGAGGGTCCTCGCCCACCGCTGGGACGTCCCCGCCGTCTCCCTCTCCCCGACCCTGGTCGCCTGGACCGGCTACGAGGAGGAGGTCGGCGAGCCGATGACCGCCGAACTGCGGGCGTCCGAGCGCGGGAAGGCGTACTACGACCGCTTCCGCGCCTGGCTCGACGAGAACGGCATCGACGAGGACAGCGACCGCTTCGTCGGCCGCCCCCGCCGCAGCGTCGTACTCATCCCGCGCGCCCTCCAGCCCCACGCCGACCGGGTCGACGAGGCCGTGTACACCTTCGTCGGCGCCTGCCAGGGCGACCGCAGCGCCACCCAGGGCACCTGGACGCGCCCCGCGGCCGCCGAGGGGAAGAAGGTCCTCCTGGTCTCCTTCGGGTCCACCTTCACCAAGCAGCCGGCCTTCTACCGGGCCTGCCTGGAGGCCTTCGGCGACCTGCCCGACTGGCACGTGGTGCTCCAGATCGGCAAGTTCACCGACGAGGCCGAGCTCGGAGCGGTCCCCGCCAACGTCGAAGTCCACCGCTGGGTTCCCCAGTTGGACATCCTGCGCCAGGCCGACGCCTTCATCACCCACGCGGGCACGGGCGGCTGCCAGGAGGGGCTGGCCACCGGCACCCCGATGGTCGCGGTCCCGCAGGCCGTCGACCAGTTCGGCAACGCCGACATGCTGGCCGCCCTCGGTGTCGCCCGGCACGTCCCGATGGCCGAGGCCGACGCCGCGACCCTGCGCGAAGCCGTCCTCGCCCTGGTCGCCGACCCGGAGGTGGCCGCCCGCGCGGACCGGATCCGCCGCGAGATGGCGACGGAAGGCGGCACGCGGCAGGCGGCCGACCTGATCGAGGCCGAACTGTCCGGGGCCGAACTGTCCGGGGCGCGGACGGCGTGAGCTCAGGCGAGCGTCGCCGGGGTGTCCCGCAGGGTGACGTTGGCGTGGCTCTCCTGGAAGCTCTGGTCGGAGACCAGGGTCAGCCGGGCGGTGGACTGGAATTCCGCGAGCGTGGCCGAGCCGCAGGACACCATCGTGGTCTTGAGTTTGGCGATGGTCAGGGCGAGCCCTTCGCCGAGGTCGCCGGCGTAGGGGACGTAGCCGTCCACGCCTTCCTCGAAGATCAGGCCCTGGCCGCCCTGGCCGTAGCGCTGCCAGTTGCGGGCGCGGTGCGAGCCTTCGCCCCAGTACTCCTTCACGAAGCCGTCCCGGGTGGGGAGCTTGGCGCCGGCGGCCTGGTCGAATCGGGCGAAGTAGCGTCCCATCATCACGAAGTCGGCTCCCATCGCCAGCGCCAGGGCCACGTGGTAGTCGTGCACCAGTCCGCCGTCGGAGCAGATCGGCACGTACTCGCCGGTGCGGTCGCGGAAGGCGTCGCGGGCGGCGGCGACGTCCAGCACGGCGCTGGCCTGGCCGCGGCCGATGCCCTTCTGGTCGCGGGTGATGCAGATGGAACCGCCGCCCACGCCCACCTTGACGAAGTCCGCGCCGGCCTCGGCGAGGAAGGTGAACGCTTCGCCGTCGACCACGTTTCCGCCGCCCGTCGGGATCTCCGGGTAGTGCTTCTTCACCCAGGCCAGGGCCTGCGCCTGCCAGTCGCTGTAGCCGTCGGAGGAGTCGAAGCACAGGGCGTCCGCGCCCGCCTCCAGCAGGGCGGGGACACGCTCCTGGTAATCGTGGGTGTTGATGCCCGCCCCCACGCGCAGGCGTTTGGCGCTGTCCACGGCCTGGTTGGGGAAGCGCTTGTTGTCCGCGTAGTCGGACCGGAACACCAGGTGCTGCAGACGGCCCTCGGCGTCCAGCACCGGGAGGCAGTCCAGCCGCTGGTCCCACAGCCGTGCGTTGGCCTCGGAGAGCGTGGTGTCGGCTCCGGCGTGGGGCAGGTCGGCGAGGGCGGTCATCCGGCCGCTCACCGGTCCGTCGAGGTCGTGGCGCTGGGGGTGGAAGTCGCGCGAGGTCACCAGGCCGAGCAGGCGGCCGACGGGGGTGCCGTCGTGGGTGACCGCGGCGGTGCTGTGACCAGTGCACCGCATGACGGCGACCAGGTGGCTCAGGCTGTCGTCCGGGCGGACGTTGGTGTCGCTCGTGACGAAGCCGGCCTTGAAGTTCTTCACCTGGCGGACGGCTGCGGCCTGGTCCTGGACCGACTGGTTGTGGTGCAGGAAGCTCAGTCCGCCGCTGCGCGCGAGCGCGATCGCGAGTTCCGGTGTGCTCACCGCTTGCATGATCGCGGAGGTGAACGGAGAGCCGAGTTCGATCGCCGACCGCCGGCCCGCGAGGTGCCGGACCAGGGGCGTGGACAGGTCGACCGTGGCGGGCGAGCAGCCGGTCCGGGTTCGGTTGGGCAAGAGCAGGAACTCGTTGAACGTCCTCGAGACCTCGGCAATGAGCTGTGCCACGCATTCCTCCTGACCCGGCGGCCGGGTTCCGACTGCCCGGCCGTGAAGACCGCCCCGGGACGCGAGCGGGCAGGCGCCGCAGCGGCAGCGGTGGAGATGCCACACACTGCGGCAGAGCCCTGACCAGCCCGTGTCCCACCGGTTGCGGTCGTGACCTGGCACCCTACCGACTGCCCCTGCCATCAAACGAATTGGCTCCTCCTGCGCCACGCGCACTCCGCCCGTCCCGCGCCCTATCGTGCAGGCATGACCAAGACGACCAAGCCGGCCAAGGCGAAGTACGCGGCGCTGCTCCGGGGCATCAACGTCGGCGGCAACAAGAAGGTCCCGATGGCCGAGCTGCGCCAGGTCCTGGACGGCCTCGGCCACGAGGACGCGCAGACGTACCTCCAGAGCGGCAACGCCGTCTTCACCAGTACGACGGGCAAGGCCCCTGCCGCCCTCGCCCGCGACCTGGAGGCGGCCATCGAAGCCCACTTCGGCTTCCGGGTCCCCTGCCTGGTCCTCGACGGCGCCTACCTGCGCGCCGTCGCCGACGCCTGCCCCTTCCCGGCCGCCGACCTCGAAGGCAAGCAGCTGCACGCCACCTTCTGCTCCGAGCAGCCCGCCGAGTCCCGCTTCGCCTCGGTCGACGCCCCCGCCTACCTCCCGGAGGAGTACCGAGTGGGCGACCGCGTCATCTACCTCTACGCCCCGAACGGCCTCGGCCGCTCCAAACTCGGCGAGGCCCTCGCGAAGCCGGCGGTGGTCAAGGGCCTGGACGTGACCACCCGCAACTGGAACACGGTCGCCAAGCTGGTGGAGCTCACGCGAGACTGACGCATGGACTTCGCCGAACTCGCCGGCCTCACCTCCGAGGACGCCGAGCACCCGCCACCGGCACCGGTACCCGTGGACTGGCCGGCGGTGGAGGAGTGGCTCGGGCTGCCGCTCCCCGCCGACTACAAACGACTGGCCGAAGCCTGGGGGACGGCGCAGTTCGGCGGACGGCTCACGGTTCGGACCCCGTACCACCAGGCCGAGGACGGACAGGACAGGGACCGCTTCGACTACGGCGACTGGCTCCGGGAGACCCACCGCGAAGCCCGCATCGAAGCCCGGACCCTGGCGGAGCCGGCCCGCCCGGCCGTCCACCCGGCTCCCGGCGGGCTGCTGGCCTGGGGCACCGACCGGTCCGACACGCTGTTCTGGGACACCTCGGCCTCCCCGGACCCCGACCGGTGGACCGTGGTCGTCCTGCGCCCGCGCCAGTGCGACCGCTGCTCCGGCGACCGGTGGGAGGCTTACGACCTCACGCTCACCGAGTACCTGACGGAGGCCTGCACCCGCCCGCTGAACGCGTTGCCCGCCACCCTGGGGCGCCGCTGGGACGCGGAACACCCCCTGCCCTGGACCCCGCCCCCGCACACCGCTCCACGACTGACCGGCGAGCGACGGGACTTCGCCCTGGACTCCGGCACCGGACTGGCCGCCCTGACGGTGCTCACGCCGCCCCCGCGGACCCCGTACCTCGGCGACGGCACCTGGGAGCGGCTCTTCGGGGAACTCGGCACCCGCCTCCCCACCGAGTACGTGACCCTCATGGACCGGTACGGCGCCGGCTGCTGGGGCGACTGGCTGCGCTTCCACACCCCGCTGCGCGGCGACGGCGGATTCCGCCGCCACGCGGAGCAGGACGCCGAGGCCTACCGGGGAGCCAGGGGCAGTTGGCGGGCGCGGGACCCGTACCCGCTCTGGCCGGAGCACGGCTCCCTGCTCACCTTCGCGACCTCGCTCGACAACGACAAGCTCGGCTGGCTCACCGAGGGTCCCGACCCCGAAGCCTGGCCGCTCGTCGTCTGGCCCCGGCACGCCCCACAGGGGCCGGTCCTGCCGTACGGGCTCGTGGACACCCTGCTCGCCTGGCGGCGCGGCCGGTTCGGGACGGAGGGGCTCCTCGGGCTCGACCAGGACGACGACCCCGTCGCGTACGCGCTCTTCGAGCCCTGGGACGCCACCGCCCACTGGTGAGAGCGGCTCAGTCCGCCAGCCCGTTCAGCAGGGTCATCTCGTGCGGGGTCAGGTGGACCGTCGACGCGTCCAGGTTCTCCGCCAGGTGGTCCGGGGAACCCGTCCCGGGCGTGGGGCACAGCACCGGGGAGTGCTGGAGGAGCCAGGCCAGGGCGATCTGGCCGGTGGACGCGCCGTGTTCGGCGGCGACCGCCGTCAGTGCGGCGGCGCTCTCCCGGGTCAGGGCTCCGCTGCCCAGCGGGTAGTAGGGGAGGAAGGCGATGCCGCGCTCCTCGCACAGCGCGAGGAGCTCCGCCGAGGAGCGGTCCAGGAGGTTGTACGGGTTCTGGACCGAGGCCACCGGGACCAGGGACAGGGCCTCCCTGAGCTGGTCCGCCGTCACCGTGTTCAGCCCGATGTGGCGGATCTTGCCCTCCGCCCGGAGCTCGGCCAGCGTGCCCAGCTGCTCCGCCGGCGGGACGGCCGGGTCGAAGCGGTGCAGCTGGTAGAGGTCGATCCGGTCCAGGCGGAGCCTGCGCAGGCTCGCCTCGCACATGGCGCGCAGGTCCTCCGGGCGGCCCGCCGCGTGCCACTGGCCGGGGCCGGTGCGCACCACCCCGCCCTTGGTGGAGACCACCAGCCGCTCCCCGTACGGGTGGAGGGCCTCGGCGACCAGTTCCTCGGCCAGGTGGGGGCCGTAGTTGTCGGCGGTGTCGATCAGGGTGACCCCGCGTGCGACGGCGGTGCGCAGCAGCGCGACCGATGCGGGGCGGGCGGCGCGCGGGCCCCAGTAGCCGGCGCCGACCAGGCCGCCGGTGCCGAGTCCGAGGCGGCGTACGGGCAGGTCCCCACCGAGGGCGAACGTCTCATCCACGTCAACAGACATGGCCCGACCGTATCCCGGGCCCGCCGATGTGCCAGGCTCGTGGGCATGCGTTACATCATCATCGGCGCCGGAGCGATCGGCGCGACCATCGGCGGACGTCTCGCGGAGTCCGGCAGTGAGGTCGTCCTCGTCGCGCGCGGCCCTCATGCGGAGGCCCTGCGGGCCGACGGGCTGCGGCTCACCACGGCGGACGGGGAGCGGGTCCACCGGCTGCCCGTCGTCACGGGGCCGGCCGAGCTGGGTGAACTGCGCCCCGGCGACGTGCTGTTGCTGACCGTGAAGACCCAGGACGCGCTCGCCGCGCTCGACGCGTGGGCCGACGCGGAGGTCGCGGGCGGCGGTACGGCCGCGCAGCGGCTGCCGGTGCTGTGCGCGCAGAACGGCGTGGAGAGCGAACGCCTCGCCCTGCGCCGCTTCGCGCGCGTGTACGGGGTCTGCGTATGGCTGCCGGCGACCTTCCTGGAGCCGGGGGCGGTCTCCGCGCTCTGCGCGCCGCTGACCGGGATCCTGCACCTGGGGAAGGCCGCCGGGGGCGCCGACGGGCCCGTGCGGCGGATCGCGGCCGACCTGGAGAAGGCCGGGTTCGGGGCGCCGGTCGTCGAGGACGTGATGCGGTGGAAGTACGCGAAGCTGCTGGGCAATCTGGGCAACGCGATCCAGGCGACGACCGGCCCCGAGCCGGAGCCCGCGAAGGCGGCGCTGCTGCTGCGGGCCGTACGGGAGGCGAAGGCCGCCTTCGGCGCCGCGGGGGTCGACTGGGCTTCGGACGCGGAGCAGTCGGCGGCGCGCGACGGCAAGGTCGAGGCGCCGGCCGGGGTGGTGCGGGGCGGGTCGTCCTGGCAGAGCCTGGCGCGGGGGACGGGGTCGGTGGAGGCGGACTATCTCAACGGGGAGGTCGTGCTGTTGGGGCGGCTGCACGGGGTGGCCACGCCGGTCAACGACACGCTGCGGCACGCGGCGAACATCTTCGCGCGGGAGGGCTTGCCGCCCGGTGCGATGTCCGTCGAGGACCTGACGGCCCTGGCCGACGAGGCCGCGGCGCGGTCCTGAGCCGCTGCGCGGGGCGAAGTCCCCGCAGCGACCCTTGCCGCTGCGCGGGGCGAAATCCCCTACCCGCCCTTCGCCCGTTCCCCGGGGCTGCGCCCCGGACCCCCTGGGGCTCCGCCCCAGACCCCGCGCCTCAAACGCCGGCGAGGCTGAATTTCGCCCCACAGCGGCAAATCCAGCCCGTCCGGCGTTTGAGGACCGGGTCCGGGCAGAGCCCGGGGAACGGGCGAAGGGCGGGTAGGGGACACCGCCCCGCGCAGCGGCAGACCGCAGTCGGCGGGTCAGGCCGCCAGGGCCGGGATGCGGGCCGGGGTCGCGGCGGCCGCGTCGTAGCGGCGCAGCAGCAGCCGGGCCAGTTCCGGGGAGGGGCCCAGGACGCCGGAGATCACGTCGGCGCCCGCGGCTTCGGCGCCCGCCGCGATGCGGTCGGGGAGCCGGCCGGGGGCGATGACGTAGGGGGCCACCGCGATCCGGCGGACGCCCTCTGCGCGCAGCGCCCGTACGGCGTCCTCCGTCCGGGGGAGAACAGCGGAGGCGAACGCAGGCCGCACGGCGCACCAACCGGTGTGCCGCCACTCCCGCGCGATTTCAGCGATCACTGCGATCGCCTCCGGGTCTGAGGAACCGGCGGACGCGAGCACCACACCGGTGGTGGCGCGGTCCGCCGGGGTGAGGCCGGCTTCCCACAGCCGGCGCTCCAGGGTCGCCAGCAGCAGCGGCGACGGGCCGAGCACATCCGCGATCCGGACCGAGAGGTCCGGCAGGTGGGACGTGGCTCCGGCGAGCACCGCCGGGATGTCGGACTTCGCGTGGAACGCCCGCGTCAGGAGGAGCGGGAGCGCCACGATCTCGCGTACGCCCGAGAGGTAGAGCGAGGCCACCGCCTGGTCGACGGTCGGGGTGTCGAAGTCCAGGAACGCGGTCTCCACGCGCAGCCCCGGCCGCAGCGCCCGTACCCGCCGGGTGAGGGCGTGCACGGTCGCCGCGTGCCGCGGGTCGCGGCTGCCGTGGGCGATGACCAGCAGGGCGGGAGCCTGCGTCGAGTGCGTGACGTGCGCCGGCACGGTGATCAGCTCTTGACCAGCAGGCCGCGGGTGCGCAGCACCCACCGCTCGACCGGGCTGAAGATCAGCAGGTCGATCGCGATGCCGACGACCAGGATCAGGATGATCGCGAGGAACACGCCCGGCAGGTCGATGTTGTTGCGGCCGTTCTCGAGGAGCTGGCCGAGGCCCAGGCCCAGGTCGGGGGAGCTGGCGATGATCTCGGCGGCCATCAGGGAGCGCCAGGAGAAGGCCCAGCCCTGCTTGAGGCCGGCCAGGTACCCGGGCAGCGCGGCCGGCATGACCACGTGCCAGGCGCCGCGCAGGCCGGTGGCGCCCAGGGTGCGGCCGGCCCGCAGGAACAGCGGCGGGATCTGGTCGATGCCGGAGACGAGGCCGTTGGCGATCGACGGGACGGCGCCGAGCAGGATGACGGTGTACATCATCGCGTCGTTGAGCCCGAACCAGAGCACCGCCGGGGGCACCCAGGCGACCGAGGGCAGCGACTGCAGCCCCTGCAGGATCGGGCCGATCGCGGCGCGGACGAACTTCACCCGGGCGACGAGCAGACCGAGCGGGGTGCCGATGGCCAGGGCCAGCAGGAAGCCGAGCAGACCGCGCGAAACGCTGGTCCAGATGACCTCGAGCAGGGTGCCCTTCATCCACATGTCGGACAGGCTGTCCCAGACGGAGGACAGGGCGGGGAGCTTGGTCTCGTCGGTGATCTTCGCGGCGACGAGGATCTGCCAGACGAGGAGGACCAGGCCGACGGCGATGACCGGCGGCAGGACCTTCTTGACGAGGACTTCGCGGACCGGGGTGCGGTGGGTCTGGACGGCGTCGAGCGCGTCGAGGCCCGCCTCCAGTCCGGCGAGGTCCTCGGCCTTGGCCTTGGACTGGGCCTCGGGAGTGGTGTCAGTGCTGGCCATGGCGGCGGATCTCCCCACGCAGGTGTTCGGTGATTTCGAGGGACAGTTCCGCGACGTCCGCGTCCTCGATGCGGCGCGGCTGCGGGATGCCCACGGTCCACTCCTTCGCGACCCGGCCGGGGCGCGAGGACAGCAGGACCACACGCTGCGCGAGCCGTACGGCCTCGCGGACGTTGTGCGTGACGAACAGGACGGACAGGTTCGTCTCTTCCCAGATGCGGGTGAGCTCGCCGTGCAGCACGTCGCGGGTGATGGCGTCGAGCGCCGCGAAGGGCTCGTCCATCAGCAGCAGCTGGCTGTCCTGGGCGAGCGCCCGGGCCAGGGCCACGCGCTGGCGCATGCCGCCGGACAGCTCGTGGACCCGCTTGCCGTACGAGCCGCCGAGGCGGACCAGCTCCAGCAGCCGCTCGGCCTCGGGCTTGCGGTCGGCCTTGGCCACCCCGCGCAGGCGCAGGGCGAGTTCGATGTTCTTGCCCGCGGTGAGCCACGGGAAGAGGGCGTGCTCCTGGAACATCAGGGCCGGACGGCCGCCGGGGGTCTCGATCGACCCCGCGGACGGCTTGTCCAGTCCGGCGACCAGGTTGAGGAGCGTGGACTTTCCACAGCCCGAGGCACCCAGGATGGTGACGAACTCTCCGGGAGCGACATCGAGGCTGATGTCGTCCAGGACGAGCTGCGATCCGGCCGGGCCGGAGAAGGACTTCGAAACGTGCTCGATCCGAGCGGCGTGCGTCTGCTCCGCTACGGTGCCCTCGGCAGCCTTGGCAAGCATGGTGGCCATGGTCGTCACCTCCTGGGATTCGGGACGGGTACTGAAGGGATTGCTGGACGGACTGCTGGACGGACTACTTGGTGGCGCCGAGACCGGCGTCGGAGACCTCGGGCTTGCCGGCCGCCTTGAGCACCTTGTTCAGGAGCGTCAGGTCGTAGATGCCGTTCAGGTCGGGCTTCTCGATGAGCTTGGCCTTGACCGCCCACTCCGACTGCGTCTTCAGCGTCGCCGCCAGCGGGTCGTCGGTGATCAGGATGCTCGGCCACGCCGGGTCGATGACCTTGGCGTCGAGCGGCTTGCCGCCCTCCGCCGCGAGCTTCGCGTTCGCGGAGGCCTTGGCCTTGTCCGGGTTGGCGTTGATCCACTCGTTGGTCTTCACCGTGCCCTTGAGCACGGCCTCGACGACGTCCGGGTGCTCCTTGAGGAACTTCTGCGACACGATGATGTTCGTGATCACGAACTTCTTGTCGGGCCACAGGGCCGTCTCGTCGAGGAGGACGGCGGCGCCGTCGGAGACGAGCTTGGAGGCCGTGGGCTCCGGCACCCAGGCGCCGTCGATCGAGCCCGACTTGAAGGCGTCCGGGGCGACCTTGTTGTCCGTGCGGACGACGGAGACGTCACCCTTGCCGGACTCCGGGTCGACCTTCCAGCCCTTCTCGGCGATCCAGTTGAGGAACGCGACGTCCTGCGTGTTCCCCTTCTGCGGGGTGGCGATCTTCTTGCCCTTGAGGTCGTCCAGGGTCTTGATCTTGTCCGGGTTCACGACCAGCTTGACGCCGCCGGATGCGGAGCCGGAGATGATCCGCAGGTTGTTGCCCTTGGACTTCACGTAGGCGTTGATCGACGGCGAGGGGCCGATGAAGCCGATGTCGAGAGAGCCGCCGTTGAGGGCTTCGATCTCGGACGGGCCGGCGTTGAAGGACTGCGGCTTGATCGCGGTGGCGCCGAGCTCCTTGGCGATCAGGCCTTCCTGGAGACCGACCAGCGCGGTGGCGTGCGTCAGGTTCGGGAAGTAGCCGATGCGGACCTCGGAGGCCGACAGCTTCTTGCCGGCGTCGGCGGCGACGTTCTCCTTCGCGGGAGCGTCGTCCTTCGTGGCCTCGGAGCCGTAGCCGCACGAGGCGAGCGCGCCGATCAGGAGCGGGAGGGCGGCAGCGGCGACGATGCTGCGGCGCAGGGTCTTAGCGGAGGTACCGATGGCAGGCACGGGAGGGCTTCCTCTCGTAGCGTCGTGTCACGACGCACGTCTTCGTTTGCTGAGCGAGGGCAGGTACGGCTCGTGGGGGGTGTGGGCGCGCATGCGGTGCGCGTACGTCATCACGCACATCGCCCCACGCCTCCCGTGCCGCTGCCGAGGGAGCCGCTGCCTACGCGGCCGCCCTCCTTCGCGAAGGTGGAGAAGATATCGGCAAGCATGATCAGAAGTCCCACCCTTCCTCATCAGCCTGAACGGTGGTCTCGGCGGTGGAGGCGAAGGATTCGCCGACCATGCCGGCCGCCAGTGTCGTGCCGTCCGCCGGGTCGATCAGCAGGAAGGACCCGGTGCGGCGCGAGTCGGCGTACGAGTCGAGCGCGAGCGGCTCGGCGGTACGGACGACGACTCGGCCGATGTCGTTGGCCACCAGCTGCCCGGGGTTCGGGTGCTGGGACAGGTCGTCCAGGGTCAGCCGCGAGGGGATCTCCTTGACGATCGCCTTCACCGTGCGCGTGGTGTGCTTGATCAGCACCCGGGCGCCCACGGCGAGGGGCTGGTCCGCCACGTGGCAGACCGTCGCCACGACGTCCTGCGTGGTGGCGGGGGAGCTCGACGACGGCGCGATCAGGTCGCCGCGCGAGATGTCGATGTCGTCCCGCAGGCGCAGGGTCACCGACTGCGGGGCCCACGCGATGTCGACGCTCTCGCCGAGCGCGTCGATGCCCTCGATGACCGAGGTGCGGCCCGACGGCAGGACGGTGACGGCCTCGCCGACGCGCAGCACGCCGGAGGCGATCTGGCCCGCGTAGCCCCGGTAGTCCGGGTGCTCGGCGGTCTGCGGACGGATCACGTACTGCACCGGGAAACGCGCCGGGCAGGCGGTGAGGTCGTGGCTGACCGGGACGGTCTCCAGGTGCTCCAGCACCGTGGGGCCGCCGTACCAGTCCATGTGCGCGGAGGGCTCCACCACGTTGTCACCGGCCAGGGCCGAGATCGGGATCGCGGTGATCTCCGGGACGCCCAGGTCGGAGGCGTACGCGGTGAACTCCTCGGCGATCGATGCGAAGACGGCCTCCTCGTAGCCCACCAGGTCCATCTTGTTGACGGCCAGGACCACGTGGGGCACCCGCAGCAGGGCCGCGACGGCGGCGTGCCGGCGGGTCTGCTCGATCACGCCGTTGCGGGCGTCGACCAGGACCACGGCCAGGTCGGCGGTGGAGGCGCCGGTGACCATGTTCCGGGTGTACTGCACGTGCCCCGGGGTGTCGGCGAGGATGAACCGCCGCCGCGCCGTGGCGAAGTAGCGGTACGCGACGTCGATGGTGATGCCCTGCTCGCGCTCGGCCCGCAGGCCGTCGGTGAGCAGCGCCAGGTCGGGGGTGTCCTGACCGCGCTGGGCGGACACGGCCTCGACGGCCTCCAGCTGGTCGGTGAGGATCGACTTGGAGTCGTGCAGGAGGCGCCCGACGAGCGTGGACTTGCCGTCGTCGACGGAACCGGCGGTCGCGAAGCGCAGCAGCGTGGTCACGGAAGGGTCGACCAAGCCGGCGAACTGATCGGTGGTGGAGGTCATGGTTAGAAGTACCCTTCGCGCTTGCGGTCTTCCATCGCGGCCTCGGACATCTTGTCGTCGGCGCGGGTCGCGCCCCGCTCGGTGAGCCGGGAGGCGGCGATTTCGGTGATCACGGCGTCCAGCGTGGTGGCGTCGGAGTCGACGGCACCGGTGCAGGACATGTCACCGACGGTGCGGTAGCGGATCAGACGGGTCTCGGTGGTCTCGTCGCCCTTGGCGCCGCCCCACTCGCCGGCCGTCAGCCACATGCCGTTGCGCTTGAAGACCTCGCGCTCGTGGGCGAAGTAGATCTCCGGCAGTTCGATCTTCTCGCGGGCGATGTACTGCCACACGTCCAGCTCGGTCCAGTTGGAGAGCGGGAAGACGCGCACGTGCTCGCCCGGCGCGTGGCGGCCGTTGTAGAGCTGCCACAGCTCGGGGCGCTGGCGGCGCGGGTCCCACTGGGAGAACTCGTCGCGCAGGGAGAAGACGCGCTCCTTGGCGCGGGCCTTCTCCTCGTCGCGGCGTCCGCCGCCGAAGACGGCGTCGAACTTGAGCTGCTGGATCGCCTCCGTGAGGGGGACGGTCTGCAGCGGGTTGCGGACCCCGTCGGGGCGCTCGCGGAGCTTGCCGGCGTCGATGTACTCCTGGACCGAGGCCACGTGCAGGCGCAGGCCGTGCTTGGCGACCGCGCGGTCGCGGTAGTCCAGGACCTCGGGGAAGTTGTGGCCGGTGTCCACGTGGAGCAGGGTGAACGGCACCGGCGCGGGCGCGAACGCCTTGAGCGCCAGGTGCAGCATGACGATGGAGTCCTTGCCGCCGGAGAAGAGGATCACCGGCTTCTCGAACTCGCCCGCCACCTCGCGGAAGATGTGCACGGCCTCCGACTCGAGGGCGTCGAGGTGCGACAGCGCGTAGGGCGCGTCCGTCCCTTCGTGGACGTGTGCGACGGTGGCGGTCATGCCAGACCCCTCTCGGTGAGCAGCGCGTGCAGGGCCGAAGCCGACTCCTGTACGGACTGCGTGTGCGACTCGATACGGAGGTCCGGGGACTCCGGCGCCTCGTACGGGTCGTCGACCCCGGTCAGACCGGAGATCTCGCCCGCCGCCTGCTTGGCGTACAGGCCCTTCACGTCACGCTCGGAGCAGACCTCGACGGGGGTGGCCACGTGGACCTCCAGGTACGAGGCGCCCTCGGCGGCGTGCCGCTTGCGGACGGCCTCACGGCTGTCCGCGAACGGCGCGATCACCGGGACGAGAGCCTTCACGCCGTTGGACGCGAGGAGTTCGGCGACGAAGCCGATCCGCTGCACGTTGGTGTGCCGGTCCTCGCGGCTGAAACCGAGACCGGCGGAGAGGAACTCGCGGATCTCGTCGCCGTCGAGGACCTCCACGCGGTGGCCCTCGGCGCGCAGCCGCTCGGCCAGCGCGTAGGCGATGGTGGTCTTGCCCGCGCTCGGCAGCCCGGTCAGCCACACGGTGGCGCCCTGGTCGCTCACGCTCATCTGGTTCGTCTCCGTCGGTTCTGTACGTGCGTCGGTCTTGCCGGTGGCCCCGCTGCCGGACGCACTGGTCGTCGTGCTGGTGGTCGCCATCAGCCGTGCAGTCCGCACTCGGTCTTGCCGCGCCCGGCCCAGCGGCCGGCGCGGGCGTCCTCGCCCTCCGCCACCCGGCGGGTGCAGGGGGCGCAGCCGACGGAGGTGTACCCGTCCATCAGCAGCGGGTTGGTGAGCACCCCGTGCTCCAGGACGTACGCGTCCACGTCGTCCTGGGTCCAGCGGGCGATCGGCGAGACCTTGACCTTCTGCCGCTTCTCGTCCCAGCCGACCACCGGGGTGTTCGCCCGGGTCGGGGACTCGTCGCGGCGCAGGCCCGTCGCCCACGCGGCGTACGCGGTCAGGCCCTCTTCGAGCGGCTTGACCTTGCGCAGCGCGCAGCACAGGTCGGGGTCGCGGTCGTGCAGCTTGGGGCCGTACTCGGCGTCCTGCTCGGCGACGCTCTGGCGCGGGGTGAGCGTGATGACGTTGACGTCCATCACGGCCTCGACCGCGTCACGGGTGCCGATGGTCTCCTCGAAGTGGTAGCCCGTGTCGAGGAAGACCACGTCCACGCCGGGGAAGGCGCGGGAGGCGAGGTGGGCGACGACCGCGTCCTCCATGGAGGAGGTCACGGCGAACTTCTTGCCGAAGGTCTCGGCCGCCCAGGTGAGGATCTCCAGCGGGGTGGCGTCCTCGAGGTCACGGCCGGCCTGCTCGGCCAGCGCCTTGAGGTCGGCAGTCTCGAGGTCTGCGGACGTGAGGTCCGCGGCCTTGAGACCGGCGTCCTGAATCGTGGTCATATCTCGTCCCCTCCAGCGTCATTGGACTGAACACCCCGGGCCAGCAGCCCGAGGTACTTCAGCTGGAAGGCTCGATTGCAGGCCCTGCATTCCCAGGCGCCGTGGCCTGTTTCGTTCGGGAACAGGTCCTCGTCGCCGCAGTACGGGCAGTAGAACGGTGCGGCGCGCTCGCTCACGACAGATCCTCGTCCTTGGCGCGGGTGACCCAGGCGGCGAAGCGCTCGCCGTCCTCGCGCTGGTCCTCGAAGCGCGAGACGACCCGCTCGACGTAGTCCGGCAGACCGGCCGAGGTGACCTTGAGACCGCGGACCTTGCGGCCGAATCCGGCCTCCAGTCCGAGTGCGCCGCCCAGGTGGACCTGGTAGCCCTCGACCTGGTTGCCGTCGTCGTCCAGGACCAGCTGGCCCTTGAGACCGATGTCCGCCACCTGGATACGGGCGCAGGCGTTCGGGCAGCCGTTGATGTTGATGGTGAGCGGCTCGGCGAACTCCGGCAGGCGGCGCTCCAGTTCGTCGATCAGCGAGGCGCCGCGCGCCTTCGTCTCGACGATGGCCAGCTTGCAGAACTCGATGCCGGTGCAGGCCATCGTGCCGCGGCGGAACGGGGACGGGTTGACCCGCAGGTCCAGCGCCTCTAGGGCCGCGACGACCGAGTCGACCTGGCCCGCCTCGATGTCGAGCACGATCATCTTCTGCTCGGCGGTGGTGCGCAGCCGGCCGGAACCGTGCTGCTCGGCGACGGCGGCGATCTTCGTCAGGGTGGCACCGTCGACACGGCCCACGCGCGGCGCGAAGCCGACGTAGAAGTTGCCGTCCTGCTGCTGGTGCACGCCGACGTGGTCGCGCCACTGGCCGCTGGGCTGCTCGGGCGCGGGGCCGTCGGTCAGCTTGCGCTTCAGGTACTCGTCCTCCAGGACCTGGCGGAACTTGGCCGGGCCCCAGTCGGCGACGAGGAACTTCAGGCGGGCGCGGGTGCGCAGCCGGCGGTAGCCGTAGTCGCGGAAGATCGAGATGACGCCCTCGTAGATGTCCGGGACCTCGTCGAGCGAGACCCAGGTGCCCAGGCGCACACCCAGCTTCGGGTTGGTGGAGAGGCCGCCGCCGACCCAGACGTCGAAGCCGGGGCCGTGCTCGGGGTGGTTCACGCCCACGAAGGCGATGTCGTTGATCTCGTGCGCCACGTCGAGCAGCGGCGAGCCGGAGATCGCGGACTTGAACTTGCGGGGCAGGTTGGAGAAGTCCGGGTTGCCCACGATGCGGGCGTAGATCTCGTCGATGGCGGGGGTGCCGTCGATGATCTCGTCCAGCGCGATGCCGGCGACGGGCGAGCCCAGGATCACGCGGGGGGTGTCACCGCAGGCCTCGGTGGTCGAGAGGCCGACGGCCTCCAGACGGCGCCAGATCTCCGGGACGTCCTCGATGCGGATCCAGTGGTACTGCACGTTCTGCCGGTCCGTGAGGTCGGCGGTGCCGCGGGCGAACTCCTCGGAGATCTCGCCGATGACGCGCAGCTGCTCGGTGGTCAGCCGGCCGCCGTCGATGCGGACGCGCAGCATGAAGTACTTGTCGTCCAGCTCCTCCGGCTCCAGGATCGCGGTCTTGCCGCCGTCGATCCCGGGCTTGCGCTGGGTGTAGAGGCCCCACCAGCGCATGCGGCCGCGCAGGTCGTTGGGGTCGATCGAGTCGAAGCCCGCCTTGGAGTAGATGTTCTCGATGCGCGCCCGCACATTGAGACCGTCGTCGTCCTTCTTGAACTGCTCGTTGCCGTTGAGGGGCGTGTGGTGTCCGACGGCCCACTGGCCCTCACCGCGGTGACGGCCGGTCTTGCGGCGCGCGGCGGCGGCGGGTGCGGCGGCTGCGGTCGTATCGGGGGTGGCGGCCATGGCGGTACGTCCTTCTTCGGCGGCTCGAGGCAGGGGCAGGGGGGAGCGGCGGCGTGACCCCTGGCGCGCGTGGAGCGGATGTGGCTGTTTCGTCGCCTTTTTGGGGCGACGACCGGCCTACAGGGGACTGCGGTGGTAGCTGACGGCGGGCGGTGTGATCGCGTCCGCGGCGTCAGCGCTGCGGGGCGCTGTCACGGCGGTGCTGTGCGTCAGCGCGCCGGACAGATGGCGCTGGACATGCGGCCGAGGTCGACGTGCCGCCGACTCACCAAGGCAATTCCAGCTCCGTTCATGGGGGGAAGCGTGGCATGGGGCGATTGGAGGAGTCCACTACTGTCCACAATCCGGACGAACTCGTCTCGCATCGCAAGATCCCCGTGATGGGGGTCACCTCAGGGCCCCCCTGAGCCCCACCTGTTCCGCTGCGCGGGCTCTTGTCCCCTACCCGCCCTTCCGCCGTTCCCGCCTCAAATGCCGGCGAGGCTGAAAGACCGCCTCAAACGCCGGCGGGGCTGGATATATCCAGCCCCGCCGGCGTTTGAGGCGCGGCCAGGCCGGGTCGCGGCTACGCGCCCGGCCAGGGGCCCGGGGTGGGGGCGGGGACCTTCTCCTCCGTCTCCTCCTTGAAGACCTTGAAGCCGCGGCGCTGGTAGTTCGCCATCGCCGTCGGCCCGTCCTCGCTGCACGTGTGCAGCCAGACGCGCCGCGTCGGGTCCAGCTCCGGCCAGCGCTCGGCCAGGGACCAGGCCCGCTCGATGCCCACGGTCAGCAGGTGGCCGCCGATGCGGCGCCCCCGGAAGTCGGGGAGGAGGCCGAAGTACATGATCTCCACCACACCGTCGGGCTGCGGGTCGAGTTCCACGTACCCCGCGGGGGTGCCCCGGTCGTACGCCACCCACGTCTCCACGCCGGGACGGCCCAGCTGCTCCATCCACTGCGCGCGGGTCAGCGCCAGCCGGTCCGTCCAGTGGATGTCACCGCCCACCGAGGCGTAGAGGAACCGGCTGAACTCGGGGGAGGGGACCTCCGACCGGACGATCCGGATCTCGGGGCCCGGGACCGCCGCCGGGACGAGGTCGGACGGTGCGGTCATTTCCAGGGACCAGGTGGTCAGCGTGATGGTGCTCATGGACGTCAGGGAATCATGCCGGTCCCGTTCGGGCCCAGCCGGGCGCTGATCACCGCGGGCGCCGTGGAGTGCGGGAGCAGCGCGGCCGGGTTCCCGGGGCGGATCAGCTCCACCTCCACGTCGTGCGCGAAGCGGTACGGCCGGTGGGCGAGCACGCCGCCGAGGTTGCGGCGCACCCGGGAGATCTCCGCGCGGACCGTCACCGTGCGCGTCGGGTCCCCGAACAGCTCCTGCGAGAGTTCCGCCGCCGAGCGTCCCCGGGGGGACTCCGCCAGCAGGAACAGCAGCTCCGCGTGGCGCGGGCTCAGTTCCTGCGACCAGCTCCCCGCGGCCCCGTAGACGGTGGCCCGCCAGGCGCCCGGCCGGCTGAGGTCGAGGACGACGCGGGCGGCCGCCCCGGCGCCGGCACGGGCCTCCGTGACGTTCACCAGCCAGCCGCCCGGCAGCGGCTCCACCAGGCAGTCGCCGAGCTGCGGCACCCACACCCGGCCGGGTCCGAAGGACTTCGGCAGCGGGATCCGGTCGACGGGTGCGAGCCCCGTGACGGCCGCCGTCCAGCCGTTGCCGTCCACGGCCAGCGCCCGCCCCGGCACCCGGGCCAGCAGCGGGGCCGCCACCGCCCGCAGCCGTTCCAGCGACTCCAGGTGCCGTACGCGCAGCTCCCGCTCCGCGAGCCGGGCCACCGAGCTCACCCAGGCCAGGGTCGCCGGGTGCATGGTGGCCAGCGGCCCGCTGACGTCGAGGACCCCCAACAGGGAGCCGTCGCGGGGGTCCCGCACGGGGGCTCCGGCGCAGGTCCAGTCGTGGTGGCTGGAGACGAAGTGCTCC
Source organism: Streptomyces sp. AP-93 (assembly GCF_022808175.1). Classification (GTDB taxonomy): domain Bacteria; phylum Actinomycetota; class Actinomycetes; order Streptomycetales; family Streptomycetaceae; genus Streptomyces. Next base: position 55,999 of record NZ_JALGBX010000018.1, read on the forward strand.
GCCGAGAAGACCTGGACCGGTCTGCGGGCCACCAGGGCGGTGCCGACCCCGTTGGTGCCGACCACCGCCTCGTCCCAGTGGGCGCCCACCCCGAAGCCGAGCCGGTCCGCGTTGCGCAGGATCGAGGAGTGGCCCTCCCGCCACAGCAGCCGCCCGTCGGCGTCGGCGACGACCATGATGTGCAGGGCCTCGTCCAGCGAGGGCAGCAGCCCTTCGCGCAGGACCGGCAGCAGGTCCCGTAGCGGAGAGGTCTGGCGCCGCTCCTCGGTCTCGGCGAGCGACAGCATCCGCGAACGGCTGTCGCGGTCCGGGTGCACCCCGCCCGCCATCATCCGGCGCCAGGACTCGGCGATCTCCGGGCGCGGCGCGGCCGGCGGCCGGTCCCCGGCCAGCGCGGCCGCCCGTACCCCCTTGAGCAGACGTGCGGCCTCCCGCGCGTCCATGGCCGAGATGCGTGCCGCATCGACCGCGCTGCCTGTGGTGTGGGCCACCGGAACCTCCCCGTGCGGAACAGACGTACGACGGCTCCCGCCCGGTGGGCCGTCCGGTGCGCGCCCCTTCCAGGGGCGGACCGGTACGTCCGGAGGGCGGTTCCGAGTCAAAGGTTGCAACGTCTTGCAACTCTCGCCAAGTCCCGGTCGGCCGATCGAAACTGTACGGACGTCGCCGAGCGACGTGACAGCTCCTTCCTCGGGGCTTCTCGGATCAGGGGTGGTGCCGAGTCGGCGCGGCGCCATCCCTGTTCCAGGTCAACGGGCCCGGATCCCGGCCGCAGTGCTTTTCGGAGGGTTGGGGCCCTCCGCATCAGCCCGGCTTCCGGAGGGTTGGGGCCCTCCGCTAGCCCGCGATCCGGGCCCGTTCCACCACGGATCCCAGATCCAGAGTGTGCGGCAGCGTGCCGAAGGCCGCACCCCAGTCACCGCCCAGGCGCGAGGCGCAGAATGCGTCGGCCACCTCCGGCGGGGCCCAGCGCACCAGCAGGGATCCCTGCAGTACCAAGGCCATCCGCTCCACGACCCGCCGGGCCCGCGCCTCGATGCCCTCCAGGTCCGCGAGCTCGGTCAGCAGGTTCTTGATGGCCGAATCCAGCCGGTGGTCGGCGCCGCGCGCCAGGCCGACCTCCTGGAGGAAGGCGTTCAGCGCCTGCGGCTCGCGCTGCAGGGCGCGCAGCACGTCGAGGGCCTGGACGTTGCCCGATCCCTCCCAGATGGAGTTCAGCGGGGACTCGCGCAGCAGCCGGGGCATCCCGGACTCCTCGACGTAGCCGTTTCCGCCCAGACACTCCAGTGCCTCCGCCACCATCGGCGTACAGCGCTTGGTCACCCAGTACTTCGCGGCGGGCACCGCGATGCGCAGGAAGGCCCGCTCCTGCTCGTTGCCCGTGCTCTGGACGGCGTCGTACGCGGCCGCGAGACGGAGCGTGAGGGTGGTGGCCGCCTCCGACTCCAGGGCGAGGTCGGCCAGCACGTTGCGCATCAGAGGCTGGTCGATGAGCGGTGCTCCGAAAGCAGAGCGGTGCTCCGCGTGGTGAGCGGCCTGCGTCAGCGCCTGCCGCATCAGCGAGGCCGAACCGATCACGCAGTCCAGCCGCGTCGCCGCGACCATCTCGATGATGGTCCGCACCCCCCGGCCCTCCTCACCCACCCGCCGCGCCCACGTCCCGTCGAACTCCACCTCGCTCGAGGCGTTCGACCGGTTGCCCAGCTTGTCCTTCAGCCGCTGGATCGCGAAGACGTTGCGCGTCCCGTCCGGCAGCACCCGCGGCACCAGGAAGCAGGTCAGCCCGCCCGGCGCCTGCGCCAGTACCAGGAACCCGTCGCACATCGGCGCCGAACAGAACCACTTGTGCCCCGTCAGCAGGTACTCGCCCGAAGCGTCCAGCGCCACCGCCGTCGTCGTGTTCGCCCGGACGTCGCTGCCGCCCTGCTTCTCCGTCATGCCCATCCCGAAGAGCACCCCGGCCTTCTGCCCGGCCGGCCGCAGGCCCTCCTCGTACACGTGCGAGGTCAGCCGCGGCTCCCATTCGGCCGCCAGCTCCGGATCGGTCCGCAGCGCCGGTACCGCCGCGTGCGTCATCGAGACCGGGCAGCCGTGCCCGGCCTCCGCCTGCGACCACACGAAGAACCCGGCCGCCCGCCGCAGGTGCCCCGCCGGCCGCCCCCACGCGTCGGTGAGCCCGCTCCCCACCGCCTGCCCGAGCAGCCGGTGCCACGAGGGGTGGAACTCCACCTCGTCGATCCGGTTGCCGTACCGGTCGTGCGTCCGCAGCTTCGGCGGGTTCTCGTTCGCCTGCGTCCCCCAGTCCTGCGCCTGCCGGGATCCGGCCGCGCGCCCGAGATCCGTGAGCTCTTCCCTTACCTCCGCGGCAAGTTCGGGCGCGGCGTCCGCGAGGTGCCGTTCGACCCCCTCGCTCAGGGCCCGGTCGCTGCCGTAGACGTCGTGGCCCACGAGGGGCGGGGCCTGGTTGCTGACTGTGTGGGTGGTGGCTGCCATGCCGATACCGTAAGGACGTGCAGCACGCGAAAGAAACACCCGAGCGGATTCCGGGACGCCTCCACCGGGCCCGCGCCCTCTACCGCAACGTCTCCAAGCGCAAGATGGCGTGGCTGCTGCTCAAAGACACCGTGAACTCGTGCATCGAGTACCGGATCCTCGGACTCGCCGCCGAAGCGGCCTTCTTCACCCTGCTTTCGCTGCCCCCGCTCTTCCTGGGCCTGCTGGGCCTCCTCGGCTACGTGGACGGCTGGTCGGGCGGTACGACCGTCGCCAGCATCGAGGAGAACATCCTGGGGGCGGTCGGCACCGTGCTCTCCGACCGGGGCGTCAACGACATCGCCAAACCGATGCTCGACGACGTCACCGGCCGGGGCCGCCCCGACCTCATCTCCCTCGGATTCGCCTTCGCCCTCTGGTCGGGCTCGCGCGCCGTCAACGTCTTCATCGACACCATCACCGTCATGTACGGGCTCGACGGACACCGCGGCATCGTCAAGACCCGGCTGCTCGCCTTCGTCCTCTACATCGCCGCCCTGCTGATCGGCGCCATCGTGCTGCCGCTGATGGTGGTCGGCCCGGACGCGGTGGTGCGCCTGGTGCCCTGGAGCACCGAGGTGATCGCGGTCCTGTACTGGCCCGTGGTCACGCTGCTCTCCATCGCCTTCCTGACCACGCTCTACCACGTCTCCGTCCCGGTCCGCTCGCCCTGGATCGAGGACGTGCCCGGCGCGCTGGTCGCCCTCGCCATGTGGGTGCTCGGCTCGTTCCTGCTGCGGATCTACCTCACCAACACGGTGGAGGGCCCGACCATCTACGGATCGCTCGCCGCCCCCGTGGCCATCCTGCTGTGGATCGGCATCTCGGCCTTCGCCGTCCTCGTCGGGGCCGCCGTCAACGCCGCCATCGACCGGGTCTGGCCCTCGGTGGCCACCGCGGCGGCGCGCGAGGCGAACGAGCGGGTCCGCGAGGCGGAGGCAGCCCAGCTCGTGGCCCGGGCGGCCGCCTGGCGGGCCCTGGCCGAGGGGGAGTCGGAGGACGACGAGGGCGAGGAGGACGGGGGCATGCCCTCGGAGTTCCCGGAGCGCTGGTCGAAGTTCCTGCCCCCGGAGGACTACCACTCCCGCCTGCGCAAGCACTGACCGCCGCCGTAGCGTGGTGTCCGTGACGGATCGCGCGGACTCGGACTCGGTGCCCGGCTCCGGCTCCGGCTCCGGCTCCGGGTACGAGGAACACCCGTCCCGGACGGTCGCCGGAGCGGTGCTCTGGCGGGCCGGCGGGGCCGGCGCCGGCCTGGTGCTGCCCGACGGGTGCATGGACCTGCTGTGGGTGGACGGCCGGCTCCTGGTGGCCGGACCCGACACCGCCGCGCACCCCGCCGGAGAGGTCCCGGGCTCGGGCTTCGCCGGGATCCGGCTGGCCCCCGGCACGGCGCCCGCGCTGCTCGGCGTACCGGCCAGGGCCCTGCGCGACCGGCGGGTCGAGCTGGCCGACCTGTGGCCCGCCGCCGAGGTACGGCGCCTCACCGCGCTCGTGGCCGCGTACGGGGATCCCCGCGCGGGACTGGAGGAGCTGGCCCGGCTCCGCACGGCCGACGGCGGCCCCCCGGACCCCCTCGTCGCGGAGGTGACGGCCCGGCTGCGCGCCGGGCAGGGCGTGGCCGCCGTGGCGGGGGCGGTCGGCCTCGGGGAGCGGCAGCTGCACCGGCGCTCCCTCGACGCCTTCGGCTACGGGCCCCGGACCCTGGGGCGGATCCTGCGCCTCCAGCGGGCCCTCGCGCTGACCCGGCGCGGGCTGCCGCCGGCGGCGGTGGCCACGGCGGCCGGATACGCCGACCAGGCCCACTACACCCGCGAGGTGCGCGCCCTGGCGGGGACCACGCCGGGGGCCTACGCGGCGGGGCCGGGGGCTGGGGCCGGCGCGTCGGCTCCGGCGGCTTCGGAGGCGGCGAAGAGCGAGATCCCGGAGCCGTCCGGGTCCAGGACGACGGCGTAGCGCTGCCCCCAGAAGGCGTCCCAGGGCTTCAGGTGGCCCGTGTTCCCGGCCGCCGTCAGCTCCGCGTACAGCGAGTCCACCTCGGCGGGGGAGTCGCACAGGAACGCGAGCCCCACCCGGCCGTCGCTCGTGGGACGGGTCCAGGACGGGTCGAAGGAGAGGATGACCTCCTCCGTGTCCCAGCCGATCCGCTGCCCGCCCGGCAGGACGGCTTCGACGTGCGGCTGGGAGTCGGCCTCGGCGGGTACGTCGATGCCGAGGCGGCGGTAGAAGGCGAGCGATGCGGCCATGTCGGAGACGATGATGCCGATCATGTCGAGTCGGGGAGTCATGACCTCACCGTAGGCACGCCGGGCCGGGCCGGTCTTGAACGCATCGGACACGGGCCTGCCGCGCGGGGCCGGGCCCGCGAGGCAGGCCGGTCCGGTCCGCTCCGGTTCGGTTCGGTCCGGTTCGGTCCGCTCCGGTCACTCGGAGGGCTCCTCCTGGGGCAGGTGCCGGTAGACCGTGGCCCGGGAGACCCCGAGGGCGGCGGCGATCGCGGTGGCCCCGCTGCCCGCCGCGTGCATCCGGCGGGCCGCCTCGATCATGGCCGGGCTCATGGCGGCGGGCCGCCCGCGCCGTCCCCCCGGCACGGGCCGAGCGGGCCCGTCGGAGCCGTGCGGCCCGTCGAGCAGGCGCCGTACGCCGTCCAGGACGGCCTCGCGCAGGGCCGGGACGGGGGCGTCGGCGAAGAGCACCACCGGGTCGGAGAGCATCGCGACGGCCTGGGCGGCCCGCACCCGTTCCGCGAATCCGGGGTTCGGCCCCGCGACCAGGAAGCCGGCCCGGAGCATGGCGTCGCGCAGGCGGGCGAAGGCCGGGCCGGGGGTGGCCAGTGCCATGTCCTGGAGGTTCAGGCGCAGCAGGTGACGGTGGTCCAGCCAGACGTCGAGCACCCCCTCGATGGCGGCCCACCGGACCCGGTCCGAGGGGCCGGGCGTGCCGGACGCGTCGGGCGCGTCGGGCGTCCCGGACGTCCCTGACGTGCCGGACGCGCTGGGCCCGTCGGGCCCCTCGGTCGCGCCGGAACCGCCGGCTGCCGCGGCGCGGGCCAGGGCGGCCGCCAGATCGCGGAGCATCGGCTCGACGAGGGCGCCCAGGATGTCGGCCTTGCCGGGGAAGTGGTAGAGCACCGCCGGCTTGGAGACGCCCACCTGTTCGGCGATCTCCCGCAGCGAGGTCTCGTGGAAGCCGCGGACTCCGAACAACTCCGTGGAGACGCGCAGGATCCGCCGCCGGGTGTCGGTAGCCGTATCGGTCGTCGAGGCGTTCCGCGACGCGGCGAGCGCGGTGTGCGTCTCGTAAATCGTCTCAGAATCTGCGGTTCCGCTGCTGTCCATGCGGAACACCCTAATCTCTGTAACCGACTTGCCCGTCGATCCTCTCGGTCCCCCCTGACCGGCGGTAAGTTCGATTTCCGGCTTCAGGCAGCCCGTAAAAGAAGTGGCGCACGCCCGAGGGCGCTTGTTACCGTGGGGACGTTCCCGCCGATCAGTGCGGGACGGCTCGTCAGTACGTATGCAGACCCGGAGGTGAGTTCATTGATGACTGTCGCCATGGCGCAGGGCGTTGCCCGCACTCAGAAGACCATCAATGTCACTTCTGTGGTCTCCGGCTGACCTCTCACCTCTTTCGCGCCCGGTAGCGGCGCGCACCGCCGGGGCCACCCTGTGAAGGGTTTCCCTTGTCTCTCTCTTCCTTCTCCTCCCTCTCTTCGTCCTCCCCGCAGCCCTCCGGGCTTCCGCACGCCCTGGCCCCCTACGGCTGGGACGAGGCGTGGGCGGCCGAGTTCGCGCCGTACGCGGATCAGGGCCTGCTGCCCGGCCGGGTCGTACGGGTCGACCGCGGCCAGTGCGACGTCATGACGGCGGACGGCATCGTCCGCGCCGACACCGCCTTCGTCACCCCGCACGACCCGCTCCGGGTCATCTGCACCGGCGACTGGGCGGTGCTGGAGGCGCACGGCAATCCGCGCTACGTGAAGACGTACCTGCCGCGCCGGACCGCCTTCGTACGGTCCACCTCCTCCCAGCGGTCCGAGGGGCAGATCCTCGCCGCGAACGTCGACCACGCGATCATCGCGGTATCGCTGGCCGTCGAACTGGACCTGGGCCGCATCGAGCGGTTCCTCGCGCTCGCCTGGGAATCGGGGGCGCAGCCGCTCGTGGTCCTGACCAAGGCGGACCTGGTCCCCGACCCGGTCACCCTCGGACACCTCGTCGAGGACGTGGAGGCGACGGCCCCCGGGGTCGCCGTCCTCACCGTGTCCTCGATGACCGGGGAGGGCACGGACGTGCTCGCCGCGGTGGTCGGGGACGGTACGAGCGTGCTCCTCGGGATCTCCGGCGCGGGCAAGTCCACGCTGGCCAACGCGCTGTTGGGGGAGGAAGTGATGGAGGTCCAGGCGGCGCGTGACGTCGACGGCAAGGGCCGCCACACCACCACGACGCGCAACCTGCTCGCGCTGCCGGGCGGCGGCGTGCTCATCGACACCCCCGGGCTGCGGGGCGTCGGGCTCTTCGACGCGGAAGCGGGCGTCGGGCAGGTCTTCTCGGAGATCGAGGAGTACGCGGAGCGGTGCCGTTTCCACGACTGCGCGCACGAGGCGGAGCCGGGGTGCGGGGTGCGGGCCGCGGTGGACTCCGGGGAGCTGGCGGTGCGGCGGCTGGAGAGCTACCGCAAGCTGCTGCGGGAGAACCAGCGGATCGTCGCGAAGACCGACGCGCGGCTCCGGGCGGAGATCAGGCGCGACTGGAGGCTCCGCTCGGCGGAGGGCCGCGCGAACTATTCCGCGAAGCGAACCGGCCGGGCCTGACGCCTGACACCTCCCGCCCCCGCCGTGGGCCGGGCACGCCCCCGTCCGGACTGGGCCCCGCCCGGCCCCGGGCGGGGGCGTGCCGCTGCGCGGGGCGAAGTCACCCACCGGCGGTGCGGGCCGTGGACCGCCCTGGCGATGTGGGGTGTCAAGGTGGCCCCGGGGCAGGACTGGGACCACAAGCCTCAACTCCAGGAGTACGGCGACGACATGACCGAAGACCAGCTCCGCCAAGGAATCAACGACGCGATGGACACGATGGAGCAGGCGCAGCGCAACGGGGAGAACGTCCCGCAGATCCGGAACCGGAAGTGACGCGGTCACAGTGGGGCTGTGTGGTCGCTCCTGTGGCGGGTCTGGCGACCGGCGTGCTCGGGTCGGTACTCCTGGCGGCAGCCTGGCGGACGTGCGGCGTAGGAGTCAACGGCGCGGCCAACGGGCTCGCGCTGATCTTCTACGGAGCCCTGCTCTCAGGCATCGCGGCGCTGTGGTGGGGGGTGCTCATCGGGTACGTAGGACGCCGGAACCTCCCGGTCGCCCTTCTGGGCGGCACGGTCGGCACCGCGGTCATGGTGCGGATCTTCGTCGCTCTCCTACAGGTTCCCCACGGCTACCGCTGCTGACGAGTCGCCGCGGGCACCTCTCATCACGCCGGCGCGCCCGTCCGGGATTCCGGGGTGCCGGGGTTCCGGGCTTCCGGTGCTCCGGCGAACGGGCGAAGGGCGGGTGGGGGACCCGGCGCGGCGGACGGCCCGCCCGCCCCCCCGGCTACGCGGCTACGACCACAGCAGCGTCCCCACCCACGCCCCCACCACCAGCAGGCACGCGAACAGTTCCACCAGCACGCTCGTCCCCACCGCCCGCATCACCGCCCGTACCGACGCCCACGCTTCCCCGTGGGTGCCCAGGCGGCGCCGCTCGCAGAGGTAGATGCCGCCCACGAAGCCGGGGACCGCGCCCACGACCGGGAGCAGCACGAAGCCCAGTACCGCCCCCACACCCGCGTACACCACCATCGGGCGAGTGACGCCGACCCCCCGGAGCCGCCGCGGGGGCAACAGCCACTTCACCACCTGCACCACCAGCAGCAGCGCCGTCGCGCCCGCCAGCAGGCCCCAGGCCACCGACGACCGTTCGTGCAGCGCCCACCACAGGAGTCCGGCCCAGACGAGGAGGGTGCCGGGGGCGCCGGGGACCAGTACCCCGAGCAATCCGAGCACCAGCACCAGCCCCACCAGCAGCAACTGGGGCAGCTGAGGCAGATCCATCTGCTCAGCCTGCCCGGCCCGGGGCTATCGGGCCACCCAGCCCCGTTCGTACGCGTACCAGCCGAGCTGGAGCCGGGTCGTGACCCCCGCCAGTTCCATCAGGCCCTTGACCCGTCGCTGGACCGTGCGCAGGCCCAGTTCCAGGTGCTTCGCCACGCTCGCGTCCGTCATCCCCGCCAGGAGGAGGGTGAGGATCTCCAGGTCCGTGACGTCGGGTCCGCCGCCCGATTCCTCCGGCGCCCCGGTGGAGCCCAGCCGCAGCGGGAGCGACTCCCGCCAGACCGCCTCGAAGAGGCCCATCAGGGACTCCAGCAGTCCCGACGCGTGCACGACCAGCGCCGCCGGCTCCGCGCCGCGCGCCGTCAGCGGGACCATCGCCAGCGTCCGGTCCGCGATGACGAGTTTGGTCGGCACCGCGGCCGTCACCCGGATGTGCTCGCCGCGCGCCAGCGCCGTGGACGCCTCGCGGATCCCGCTCGGCAGGGTGAGTACCTCCCGCTCGATGACCACGCGGTACGCGACGCCCCGTACGGACGCCCGTTCCTCCGCCTCGTTGTCCGTGCCCGTCACCACCTGCGGCCGGCCGCTGACCAGCGCGCACACCTCCTCCACGGCGCCGAGCTGGAGCTGGTGGAAGCGGTGGGCCACCGCGCTCGCACCCGTCACCACCTCCACCAGGTCGTACACGGCCGGCTCGGCGGCCTCCGCCCGGTACTCCTCCGCCAGCAGCGCCGCCGCCAGCTCCGCCTGCTCCAGCTCGTGCCGCTGCTGGGTGAGCAGGGCGCCCAGGGCCACCCCGGGCGGGGCCGCCACCCACCGGCCGGGCCGGGCGGAGGACTGGGCGGCGAGCCCGTGGCGCTCCAGGTGGCGCAGGGTCCGTTCGGTCTGCTGCACCGGCAGCGTCAGCCGGTGCGCGAGGTCCGGTATCTCCGCCGCCCCCAGCGCGACCAGCGCGCGGTAAGCGGACTCCTGTCCTTCGTCGAGACCTATCGCACTCAGCAACCCGTCCACCCAACCCTCTCAGTGCCGTTCCTGGCGGGAAGCGGCCACGGCGCAAACCCGCCGCCGACATCATCGCCGCACCCGGCGCCCCTCTGCCAAGGTGGCGCCACCGCAGCACCAACATCCGCTGGCCAGAAGCCATTTACGCGGCATTTTCGCCGTGCAATGCAGTAGTTGGCCGGAATTCACCTGGGGAGAGCGATGCGCCCGATATCGCGTACGGCACTGGGAGCGGCCGTCGCGGCCGTCCTGGCCGTCACGGCCGTGGGCCCGTCCACGGCACAGCCGAGCGACGGAGCGTCCGGAGCAGGGACCGGCACCGAGAAGAGGCCCCTCACCGGGAGCGAGGCCGCCGCGCAGCAGCCCACCGGGCCCGTCACGGTGACCCTGGTCACCGGTGACCGGATCCTGGTGTCCACCGACGCGGCCGGCCGCACCGCCGCCACGGCGATGCCCCGCGAGGACGGCTCGCAGCCGATCGTGCAGACCCGCCAGGCGGGCAAGGACCTCTACGTCTACCCCGAGAGCGCGGTCAAGGCGCTCGCCGCGGGCAAGGCCGACGAGGAACTCTTCAACGTCACCGGCCTGATCCGGCAGGGCTACGACGACGCCCACGCCAAGAAGCTCCCGCTCATCGCGGTCTACGAGGCCTCCGCGGGCCTCGCGCGCAGCGCCCCGCCCGTTCCGGCCGGCGCCGAACAGTCGCTGGTCCTCGGCTCCATCGGCGGCGTCGCGCTCGCCGCCGACAAGGAGAAGGCCGCCGACTTCTGGGCCGACGTCACCGGGGCGAACATCAACCCCCACGCACGGTCGGCCGCCGCCCCCCGGCTGAAGAAGCTGTGGCTGGACGGCAAGGTCCAGGCGAACCTGGAGCGTTCCACGAAGCAGGTGGGAGCCACCGCCGCGTGGGCCGCCGGACTCGACGGCACGGGCACCAAGGTCGCCGTCCTCGACACCGGCACCGACCTCGGACACCCCGACCTCAAGGGCCGGGTGACCGAGGCGAAGAACTTCACCGACTCGGACACCGCCGAAGACCGCCAGGGCCACGGCACCCACACCATCTCCACCGTCGGCGGCTCCGCCGCCGAGAGCGGCGGCGCGAAGAAGGGCGTCGCCCCCGGCGCGCAGCTGCTCAGCGGCAAGGTCCTCAACGACTACGGCTACGGCCTGGACTCGTGGATCATCGCGGGCATGCAGTGGGCCGTGGACAGCAAGGCCGACGTGGTCTCCATGAGCCTGGGAGACCCCTCCCAGCTCTCCTGTGACGACCCGATGGCCGCCGCCACCGAGGCGCTGGCCCAGAGCAGCGACACCTTGTTCGTCATCGCCGCCGGCAACTCCGGCCCCGGCAACAACACGGTCTCCTCGCCCGGTTGCGCGCCCAGCGTGCTGACCGTCGGCGCCGTCGACCGCGACGACAAGACGGCCTCCTTCTCCAGCCGCGGCCCGGCGGGCCTGAACCACACCCTCAAGCCCGAGATCGCCGCCCCCGGCGTCCAGATCTCCGCCGCCGCCATGGGCGGCCGCGGGGTGTACGCGTACACGTCCATGTCCGGTACCTCGATGGCCACCCCGCACGTCGCGGGCGCCGCCGCCATCGTCAAGCAGCGCCACCCCGACTGGACCCCGCAGCAGATCAAGGCCGCGCTGGTCGGCTCCGCCAACACCGCGGTCCCGGGCGACGTACGGGAGACCGGCGGCGGGCGGCTCGACGTCAAGGCCGCCGTCGAGACCACCGTCACCGGCGCCCCCGCCCTCCAGGGCGGCACCTTCAACTGGCCGCAGGACCGCAGCGACCGCACCGCGGTCTCGGTCCCGTACACCAACACGGGGACCAAGCCGGTCACGCTGAACCTCTCCGTCGAGAAGGTCACCGGCAACGACGGGTCCGCCGTCCGCAGCCAGGTCGCCCGCCTGGACAAGCGCACCGTGACCGTCCCGGCCGGCGCCACCGTCAAGGTGCCGCTCGCCCTGGACCCCGCCGCGAAGCTGGAGCGCTCCCAGTACGGAGACGTCACCGGCCGCGTCGTCGCCACGGCGAGGGGCGTGCACGTCTCCACCCCCTTCTCCCTCTACGTGGAGCCGCAGACGGTCACGCTGCGCGTCAAGCTCCTCGACCGCGCGGGCAAGCCGGCCACCGGCCCGTCCTCCCTGGACGTGATCGGCACCGACGACGCCACCGGTGAGCGCCGCTTCAACGAGGGCGCCGCCGACCAGGTCTACCGGGTCCGTCCGGGCTCGTACTTCCTCTCCGCCTTCGTCGGCACCCCCGACGCCGGCGAGAACGCGACGATGTACGACTCGCTCACCTACCTCGGCCGTCCGCAGACGGAGATCAAGAAGGACACGGTGATCGTGCTGGACGCCCGCAAGGCGGCCAGGCTGAGCATCGCCACCGACAAGCCCACCGAGGCGCGCGCCACCACCCTCGCCTTCTCCCGCACCTGGGGCGCGGAATGGCAGCACGCCGGCACCGCCATGGGCGGCCGCACCATCCGCGGCTACTACGCCTCGGTCGACGGCAATGCCAAGGAGGGCGACTTCGAGTTCGGCAGCTACTGGCGGGCGGCCGCTCCGCTGCTCTCCGAGCTGAAGGCGAACGGCGGCCCGGTGCTGCACCCGATCACCGCCTCCACCGGCAGCGACAACCTCGACGGCACCGGCAGCGCCCCGCTCGTGGGCGCGGGCTCGGGTACCCCCGAGGAGCTCGCCGCCGTCGCCGCCAAGGGCGCGATCGTCCTGGTCAAGGTCGAGGAGTCCTCGCTCTACCGGGTCGCTGCCGACGCGAAGGCGGCCGGAGCCAAGGCCCTCCTCGCCTATCGCGAAGCCCCCGGCCGCTGGGCCGGCTTCACCGGCTACGCGGGCGGCTCGCTCCCGGCCCTGTCCATCGAGTCCGCCGAGGGCAAGGCCCTGCTGGCCAAGCTCGCCCAGGGGCCGGTCACGCTGAGCTGGAAGGGCAGCGCGAAGAGCCCGTACGTCTACAACCTGGCCCAGATCGAGAAGGGTTCGATCCACGGCGACCGCACCTACCGGGTGCGCGACCGCGAGCTCGGCGCCGTCGAATCGGCCTACCAGTCGATGGGCGTCGCCTCCGACTTCATCGACGTGACCGGGGCCTACCGCCCGCTCGGCAACGCCGTGTACTTCGGCTCCATCGACACCGTCGCGGTACCGGGCAAGCGCACCGAGTACTACTCCGCCGGGGACACCGCCTGGGACCACATGGTCTCCAGCAGCTTCCCGTGGGGCGAGTTCATGACCGACCAGCACCGCACGTACACGGCGGGCTCCCGGCGCGCCGAGAACTGGTACGACGGGGTCATCGGTCCGGTGGCGCCGCGCGACACCGCGGGCAAGGAGCAGCTGGCGGCCGAGCGGCAGGGCAACTGGATCGGCTTCGCCTCCGCCATGTGGGGCGACACCGGCCACTACGCGCAGCAGGGCGGCTTCGGCGACCTCGGCAACGTCTCGCTCAAGCGCGACGGCGAGTCGCTGGGCGACACCGGCTACCCGTTCGGGGCCTTCGAGGTCCCGGCCGGCGAGGCCACGTACGAACTGACCCAGTACCTGGAGAAGATCGGCCAGCCGGCCCGCACCTGGCAGCGCTCCTCGGGGATCCAGACCACCTGGACCTTCCGCTCGAAGCTCGACGCGGCGCAGTACTCGCAGGCGCTGCCGATCGTCTTCCCGCGGATCTCCGCCCCGCTGGACGGCCTGAAGACGCTGGCCGCGGCCAACGGCCAGCAGATCGGCCTCTCGGTCAGCGGGCACGGGGGCTACGCGCCGGGCGCGCTGAAGTCGGCCAAGCTGTCGTACTCGTACGACGAGGGCGGCAGCTGGACCGAGGCGAAAGTCGCCGAGCGCGGCGGGCAGTGGACCGCGACCGTGGACCACGCCGGAGCCACGGGCAAGCAGGTCATGCTCAAGGTCGAGCTGACCGACAAGAACGGCGCCACCGTCACCCAGATGGTCGCGCGGGCGTACGACATTCGCTGAGTCGTACGACACGAAGCAGGGGGGTCCATCGGACGGCGGTCCGATGGGCCCCCCTTTCCCCTGCCCTTCCCCGCCCTTCCCTGCGCTTCCCTGCCCTTTTTCCGGCGTTCGCCGGATTTCGGCTACGCCGGAGCCCGACAATGAGGGCCATGAGTCAGCGGGACGCGGGCGCGGATGACTGGTGGCAGAAGCTCTACGAAGACCCCGACGCGGGACCGGAACCCGACCCCCGGGACACCCTGGAACACCGCTTCCGCTCGGCAGCGGTCCTGGTGGCCCCGACCCCGGTACCCCACCCCCGGAGGGACCCGGCCCCGGTGACGGAACACGACTCGGGGACGGGGGCGGGGGCGGGGGCGCTGGTCGCGCCGGGTCCGGAGACGGAGTCGGGCCCGGCGGCGGCGGATGCCGGGCCGGTGGCCGAGGCCGGGCCGCCCGCGGCGGAGGTCGGGGTCCCGGTGGCGGGTTTCGGGCTGCCGGTGCCGGTGCCGGTGCCGGAGTCTGGGCCGGTGGCCGCGGTCGGGGCGCCCGCGCCGGAGTCCGGGCCTGGGGCGGGGCTGCATGCGCCGGCCTTCGGACAGGTGCCCGAGGCGGAAGCGGAGCCGCCCGCGGCGGTTTCCGGGCCGGCGGTGGAGCCGGAGGCCCAGGCGGGGGAGGCGTACGGCGGCTCGGTGCTGCCGCCGCCCCGTGACCCCCGGGAGGGCGGCCAGACCTGGTACGCGCTCGGGAGCGTCGCCGTCCCGCCCGCGCTGCCCGCCGAGGAGTCGGGGGAACCGTCCGACTGGAGCTGGGGCCTACGGGACGAGGCGCCCACAGCGGCTGCGCCCCCGGAGCGGGACCCGGCAGGGGCCGGGCGCGGCCCCGACGGCGCGTACGCCGGAGCCGGGCACCCGGGCCCGGCCGGCCCGGCGGGATCCGGCACGACACCGGCCACCCCGGCAGGGTCCGGCCCGGCCCCTGGTGCGGGCCGCGACGGCGATCCGTGGACGGGTCCGGACACCGACCCACCGCCGGGCCCCGCTTCCGGGTCCGGCCCGGGCTCCGGGCCGACTCCCGCTTCCGGCATTGGCTCTGCTCCGGCTCCCGGGCCCAGGTCCGGCCCCGGCTCAGATCCCAGGTCCGGCCCTGCCGCCGGTTCCGGGCCCGGCGGGGGCTTCGGGTCCGGCCCCGCGCATGACGCCGGCTTCGGCCCTGGGCCCGCATCCGCCTCCGACCCCGGTCCGGCCTCTGACCCCGGTCCCGCCTCCGGGGTCGGTCCCGACCTCAGGTCCGGCCCCGGGCCCGGCCTTGGCCACGGGTCCGGAGCCATCCCCGGCCACGGGTCCGGAGCCATCCCCGGCCACGGGTCCGGAGCCATCCCCGGCCACGGGTCCGGCGCCATCTCCGGCCACGGGTCCGGTCCCGGCTCTGACACCGGCTTCGTTGCCGGTCCCGCCTCCGGTCCCGATCCCGGCTCCGGGCCGGGTGCTGGTCCCGTCCCGGGGTCCGGCCTAGGCGCGGGTCGCGGTCTCGGCTCAGGTCCTAGTTCCCGCCTGGGGGCCGATTCCGGCTCCGGCTCTGGTCCAGTTCCCGGGTCTGGCTCTGAGCCGGGTTCTGGTCCCGTCCCGGGGTCCGGCCTTGATGCGGGTCCTGGTCTCGGCTCAGGTCCCAGTTCCGGCTTGGGGGCCGATTCTGGGCCCGGCGCCAGTTCCGGCCCCGGTTCCGGTCCCGATCGCGGCTCCGGGTTCGGTCCCGGCTCCGGGCCGGGTTCTGATCCAGTCCCGGGGTCCGGCCTTGGTGCGGGTCCTGGTCTCGGCTCAGGCCCTAGTTCCGGCTTGGGGGCCGATTCCGGGCCTGGCGCCAGTTATGGCCCCGGTTCCGGTCCCGATCGCGGGTCCGGGTTCGGTCCCGGCTCTGGGCCGGGTGCTGGTGGCGTGCCCGGGTCCGGTCTTGGTGTGGGGCCTGGTCTCGGCTCGGGTGCTAGGTCCGGCTTGGGGGTCGATTCCGGGTTCGGCGGCAGCCGCGGTCACGGCTCAGGAGCCGCTCCGGGACCCGGCTTCGGGCCCGGGCTCGATTCAGGTCCTGACCTCGGCACCGGCTTCGGCCTGGGCTCGCATCCGGGGTCCGGGGCGGGCTGGGGTGCCGCGCCCGGGGACGGGTCCGGCGCCGGCCTCGGGTCGGGCTCCGGTCACGGGGCCCGGCCCGGCGCGCCGGGCGGCCCGGCAGGGAACGATGCCGGCCCGGGAGCCGTCCCGGAGGCAAGGCACGGGGCCGGGCAAGGGGCCGGGACCGGGGCCCTGCCGGGCGTCGGCGCGGGAGCCGTCCCGGAGGCCGGGGAAGGGGCCCGGCACGGGGGCGGGGCTTCGGGAGCCGGGCTATCGGGAGCCGGGGTGTCGGGGTCCGGGGCTTCGGGAGCCGGGGTTTCCGGGGGGCCGCGGCCCGTGGTGGCGCATTTGGGGGACCGGCCGCCCACCTACGCCGCGGAGCCCATCGCGCTGCCCACCGCCGATCCGGCCGGGCTCGCCGCGCTGACCCCCGACACCGTGCTGGAGGGGGCCCAGTACGGCGGCTACACGCTGCGCGCCGCCTCCG
Organism: Streptomyces sp. AP-93; assembly: GCF_022808175.1. Classification (GTDB taxonomy): domain Bacteria; phylum Actinomycetota; class Actinomycetes; order Streptomycetales; family Streptomycetaceae; genus Streptomyces. The sequence continues at coordinate 72,184 of NZ_JALGBX010000018.1, forward strand.
TGCGCGGGGACTCGGCCCGGTTCCGGGGCGAGGCCCGGCGGGACTTCCTGCTCACCGCCCGCTTCGGCACCGGCCCCGACGCGCTGGTGCTGGTCGTGCTCGCCGGCGGGGACCGGGCCGCGCCCGGAGCCGCCGAGGCCGCCGCCGAGGTGTGCCGCTCCGTCGCGGGAGCCGTCGGGCGGAGCCAGGAGCGGCTGTCGCAGGACATCCGTGACGGCCGGCGCGAAGCCCTGCGCTCGGGGCTCCAGCGGCTCACCGACCGCGGCTACGGGCAGCTGCGCGCCCGCGCCGCCGAGCTGGGGCTCCCGGAGGACGGCTACACGGCCGGGCTGCGCGGACTGCTGCTGCCGGTCGACCCCGGCTGCCGCACCCGGGTCTGCTTCGGCGCGGGCGCGGGCGGCCTGTTCCGGCTCCGGGACGGACAGTGGCGGGACCTGGAGGAGCCCGCGCAGGCCGCGGCGACACCGACGACCCCGGCTCCGGCGCCCGCCGGACCCGCCGGCTTCCGCTTCAGGGCCTCCGTGGCCCGCCCCGGCGACACCCTGCTCCTGTGCTCCGGCGGCCTCGCGGACCCGATGCGCGAGGAGGAGCCGCTCTCGGCGGAGCTCGCCGCCCGCTGGGCCGACGCAGCCCCGCCGGGCCTCGCCGCCTTCCTCGCGGACACCCAGCTCCGCCTCAAGGGCTACGCCGACGACCGGACGGCCGCCGCGGTCTGGGAGGCGTAACCCGGCGGATCATGCGTGGATGGGAGGCGCACGCGGCAGAGCCGAAGCAGAGCCGAACCGGAAAGGGCGCCCCCCTCCATGGCCAAGCAGAACGTGGCGGAGCAGTTCATCGACATTCTCGTGCGCGCCGGCGTGCGCCGGATGTACGGAGTCGTCGGGGACAGCCTCAACCCCGTCGTCGACGCGATCCGCCGCACCGGCGGCATCGAGTGGATCCAGGTGCGCCACGAGGAGACCGCCGCCTTCGCGGCCGGCGCCGAGGCCCAGATCACCGGCTCCCTCGCCGCCTGCGCGGGCTCCTGCGGCCCGGGCAACCTCCACCTGATCAACGGGCTCTACGACGCCCACCGCTCGATGGCCCCGGTCCTCGCGCTGGCCTCCCACATCCCCTCCTCCGAGATCGGCCTCGGCTACTTCCAGGAGACCCACCCCGACCGGCTGTTCACCGAGTGCAGCCACTACAGCGAGCTGATCTCCAACCCGCGCCAGATGCCCCGCGTGCTGCAGAGCGCCATCCAGCACGCCATCGGGCGCGGCGGCGTCGGCGTGGTGTCCCTGCCCGGGGACATCGCCTCCCTGCCCGCACCGGAGCAGAGCGCCGAGCAGGCGCTGGTGACCGCGCGGCCGACCGTACGGCCCGGCGACGGCGAGATCGACAAGCTGGTCCGGCTCATCGACGAGGCCGACCGGGTCACCCTCTTCTGCGGCAGCGGCACCGCCGGCGCGCACGCCGAGGTCATGGAGTTCGCCGGCCGGGTCAAGGCCCCCATCGGGCACGCCCTGCGCGGCAAGGAATGGATCCAGTACGACAATTCCTAGGTGCGTACCTTCCTGGGGGGTGGCCGGCGGCGTAGAGGTACGCAGGTAGCCCCAGTACGACAATCCGTACGACGTCGGCATGAGCGGGCTGCTCGGCTACGGCGCGGCCTACGAGGCCACCCACGAGTGCGATCTGCTGATCCTGCTCGGCACGGACTTCCCGTACAACGCCTTCCTCCCCGACGACGTCAAGATCGTCCAGGTGGACATCCGGCCCGAACACCTGGGCCGCCGCACCAAGCTGGACCTCGCGGTCTGGGGCGACGTACGCGAGACCCTGCGCGCGCTGAACACCCGGGTGAAGGCCAAGACGGACCGCCGGTTCCTCGACCGGATGCTGAAGAAGCACGCCGACGCCCTGGAAGGAGTGGTGAAGGCGTACACGCGCAAGGTGGAGAAGCGCACGCCCATCCACCCCGAGTACGTGGTCGCGGTCCTCGACGAACTCGCCGACGAGGACGCCGTCTTCACCGTGGACACGGGCATGTGCAACGTATGGGCGGCGCGCTATCTTTCCCCGAACGGAAAGCGCCGCATCATCGGCTCCTTCAGCCACGGCTCCATGGCCAACGCCCTTCCACAGGCCATCGGCGCACAGTTCACCGATCGCGGACGTCAAGTGGTGTCGATGTCGGGCGACGGCGGTTTCTCCATGCTGATGGGAGATTTCCTCACCCTGGTGCAGTACGACCTCCCCGTCAAAGTGGTCCTCTTCAACAACTCATCCCTCGGCATGGTCGAGTTGGAGATGCTGGTTTCCGGCCTTCCTTCGTACGGAACGACGAACAAGAACCCCGACTTCGCGGCGATCGCCCGCGCGGCGGGCGCCTACGGGGTCCGGGTGGAGAAGCCCAAGCAGCTCACAGCGGCTTTGAAGGACGCTTTCAAGCACAAGGGACCCGCTCTGGTGGACGTGGTCACAGACCCCAACGCCCTGTCCATTCCGCCGAAGATCAGCGCTGAAATGGTGACCGGATTCGCACTTTCGGCCAGCAAGATCGTGCTGGACGGAGGGGTGGGCCGGATGATCCAGATGGCGCGATCCAACCTCCGTAACGTGCCGCGCCCTTGAGGCCGGATGCGTGCGGATTCCCCCGGGGGGCATGCATCCCGTAGGCCTGTTCGACCGGCGGGCCGTCGGAGCAGGGGGCATACGGGAGGTACATCGCCGTGCGGGTGGGGGCGAAGGCCGGAAAGCTGTGGCGGAGAGGGCGGCCGGTGCCGCGCGAACCGTCGGCCGAGGACGGGGCGGCGGTGGACGCGTCGGGGATCACCCGGAGCGTGCGGCGGGCCGATCTGAAAGCGGTCGGGGAAGTCCGCAGGGACTTACGGGAGTTGATGCGTCACCGGTGCCGAGTGGAGGCCGCCGAGGTGGCCGAGCTACTGATCACCGAGCTCGTCACCAACGCCCTCGTCCACACCGATCAGGGAGCCGAGGTCTCCGCGACGCTCGCCGCCGACCGGCTACGGGTGGAGGTCCGCGACTATGCCGCCCGCCGGCCCCGGCCGCACGTACCGTCCGCCGACGACGGTACGCACGGCAGGGGGCTGGTGCTGGTGCAGTCGCTCGCCGACGCCTGGGGCGTGGACGCGCTCGGGCTCGCGCTCGGCGGAGGCAAAGTGGTGTGGTTCGAGCTCGACGGAGCGAAGGAGGCGGGGCCCGCCTGAGTGATGACCGGCGAGCCCCGCGAAGCGGTGGATCCTGGACGGGGGACCGTGCCCGTCACCTCCGCCTCAGCCGAACTGCTGCTCCAGGTCCTTCAGTTTGCGTTCCAGCGAGTCGAGTCGGGGAAGCGTCTGCGTGTCGTCCTCGGCGGTGAGGTCCACCGTCCGGGGGCCGAGGGCCATGTCGGCCTGGTCATGAGGGTCGCTTCCGCTCACCGCCTGCAGGGAGGGCCGGCGCCGTAGGGGCAGCTGTCCGGTTTCCGCTATGGCCGGCTCCGCGCCGACCGGCGCGGAGCCCGCTCCGGGGGCCAGCCCCGGTACCTCGACCTGACGGGCCCGGGCCACGCGCCCGAACGCCCGGTTCTGCCGGCCGAGCGCCTTGATGTGCGCCCGGTCCAGGCGGTGTTGCTCCCGCCGGCGGTGCCGGTCGTTCTCCTTCTCCTTCTTGTCCTCGCGCACCTCGTCCACGGCCTCGTCGAGCGTGCGGACCCCCTCCAGCAGCATCAGCGACCACGCGCCGAAGGTCTCCCGGGGTGCCCGCAGCCAGCGGACCATCCGGATCTGCGGCAACGGCCGTGGAATCAGGCCCTGTTCGCGCAGTGCGGCCCGGCGGGTCTGCTTCAGCGCGCGGTCGAAGAGCACGGCCGCAGAGAGCGACATGCCGGCGAAGAACTGCGGAGCCCCGTCGTGGCCGAGGCCGCGCGGGGCGTGCACCCAGTTGAACCAGGCGGCGGCGCCGGCGAACAGCCAGACCAGCATGCGCGAGCCGAGGGCCGCGTCGCCGTGGCTGGCCTCGCGCACGGCGAGCACCGAGCAGAACATGGCGGCGCCGTCGAGACCGAAGGGGACCAGGTACTCCCAGCCTCCGGTGAGGTTGAGGTTCTGCCGGCCGAAGCCGACCAGCCCGTGGAAGGAGAGCGCCGCGGCGACCGCCGCGCAGCAGAACAGCAGGACGTAGGAGGCGGTCCCGTAGACGGCTTCCTTGCGCCGCCGCCGCTCCTCGCTGCGCTCCCAGCTGTCCTCGGCCACTCCGGCCTTCTCGCCCTCGCGCTTGCCCCGGGCCAGTACCGCCACTGCCGCAAGTACGCCCAGGATCAGCAGGCTGCCGGGCAGCAGCCAGTCCAGCGATATGTCGGTCAGTCTCATGCGGTTGTCCCTTGCCTCGCGTATGCAGCTGTTCGGCTTGTGGCCGGTGCGGCTTTCCGGGCGCCATAGTGGCGCAGCCGGTGAGCCGTACACGCGGGTTTCGGGGCAAGTGGACGCCAACGGGGGGCGGAGCCCGCCGGATAGGGTGTTGCGGATCGAACTCCAGGTCGTGCGCGTTGAGTTGAGTTCGATTTTCGTCAGCCGGACGGGTGGGTTGAGGCGGTGGGGGTGGCGGCGGGGAAACTTGGTGGCGGCCGTACGGCCGGGTGGGTAACACTGGCCGACCGTCGGCGCCCTGCGTGGTGCCGGTCCGCACTGTCCTGGAGAAGGTTCGTGACGAGCAGGTTCACCGAGTTGAGCGTCGACTGCCACGATCCGGAGCGGCTTGCGGCCTTCTGGTGCGAGGTTTTGGACATCAAGGTGATCGACCGGCGCGAGGACATGGTCGAGATCGGCTCCTGGGTGCCGACCGTCGAGGACATCCGGGCCCGTCACATGCCGCCCACCCTGGTGTTCGTCCGGGTGCCCGAGGGCAAAGACGTGAAGAACCGGCTGCACCTCGACGTCAGCCCGATCGACCGCAGTACCGAGGACGAGGTGACCAGGCTGCTCGGCCTCGGCGCCACCAGGACGGACGTGGGCCAGGGCCCGGACCGGAGCTGGGTGGTCATGGCCGACCCCGAGGGGAACGAGTTCTGCGTACTGCGGACTCTGGCTCCGTAGGGCCGTCGGGCCGTAGGGCCGTCGGGCGGGACCGGCTTTCTCAGCCGTCGGCCGTCAGGCGCGCGACGCGGTCCTCGTCGCAGGTGCGGGGGCAGGTGACGCAGGTGTCGTCGGGCTGGATCGTGTAGAAGAAGCAGCAGCTCGCCCGGTCACGGGTGGGCAGCTCCCGGCCGTCCGGGGCCTCCAGGGTGCGGAAGCCCGCGCCTCCGGTGTACGGGGCGGTCGCGCCGGGGAAGAGCCGGTCCAGCTCGCGCATCGCCCGCTGCTCCTCGGCCTCGCCGAGCAGGTTGCCCACGTACCAGAGGCTCTCGACCACGTCGTCGGTCACCATGCCCCACAGGGCCCGCCGCCCGCGCCGCATCCGCGGGCCGAAGCCCTCCATGACCGGTTCGAGGTGCTGGGCCACCGCAGCCCGTACCTCTGCACGCAGCGCGTCCTCGTCGGGCACGACCCGGGCCCCGGGGAGCGCTGCCGCCGGGTCGTCCGGCAGGCAGGCGAAGGAGTGGACGCGGACGGCCATCCGGCCCTGCGTCCGGTGGAAGGACACGGACTCCGGGGGGAGGAGCGGTACGCGCCGGTCCAGGAACCACGGGATCGTGATCAGGAGACAGGCCATCCATGCGTACCGGTGCAGCCCGAACCCCGCCACCACGTCGGGCCGGCCCGGGCGCCCGTAGTCGCGGAGGATCTGCGCCTCGTCCCACGCGATGAAGGCCTCCAGGGCCTCGCCGCCCGCCGCGAGCTCGTCCGCACCGACCCACCCCACACCGCGAGGGGAGGGTTCGTGCGGGGCGAGCTCGGTGACGCGCAGTCCGCCGTAGGCCTCGGTCAGCCGGGCGTAGGCGTCCGACACCGGAGAGCCGGCCGGGGCGGGGGTGCGTACGGGGTGTACGAAGCGGACGCCGCCCTGGGTGGGCGCGACGGCCGTGACGGTCATGACGGTCATGCGCGAACCACCGAATCACGCGATCGTTAACAGGTAAGCCTTACCTTACCTGATCTCCGTCGGGTGTGGGAAGGCGGGCTATTCTTCGGGCAGGTCGAAACCCGTGGGAGGGCCGAGTGCGCGATACGGACCGAGCGCGGGTACCGGAACAGCAGGACCGCAAGCAGGACGGCAAGCAGGACCGCAAGGTGGTACGCCACTCCGTGCGCGGGCAGATCCTCGACGCCCTGCGCGCGGCGCTGGTCGCGGGCGAGCTGGCCCCGGGGGAGATCTACTCGGGCCCGGCCCTGGGGGAGCGCTTCGGGGTCTCCGCGACGCCCGTGCGCGAGGCGATGCAGCAGCTGGCGCTGGAGGGGGTCGTCGAATGCCTCCCGAACCGGGGCTTCCGGGTCCTGACCCGGACCCCGGGGGAGCTGGCGGAGCTGGCCGAGGTCAGGGCGCTGCTCGAAGTCCCCGTGATGCTGCGGCTGGCCCGTACGGTGCCGTCCGGGGCCTGGGCCGCGCTGGGGCCTGCGGCCGCGGAGACCGTGGAGGCGGCGGCCGAGGGTGATGCGGCGCGGTACGCCGACGCGGACCGGGCGTTCCACCGCGCGGTGCTCGCGCTGGCGGGCAACGGCCAGCTCCTCGTGGTGGCGGAGGATCTCCACCGCCGCTCCCAGTGGCCCCTGCCGGGGCCGCGCCGCATCCGCCGGACGGACCTCGTCGCGGACGCGGCGCAGCATGTGGGCGTCCTGGCCGCGCTGTCCTCGGGCGCGCTTCCGGAGGCGGAGTCCCTGATCCGGGCCCACTTCACGGGCCCCTGACCCTTTGCTGCGCCGGAGCCCCTGGGGCTCCGCCCCAGACCCTGCGCCTCAAACGCCGGCGGGGCTGGGTTGTGGCCGGCGTCGGCCTGTATGTGGCGGGTCGTGGGGTTGGGCTGCGGGGGTGGGCCGGTGCCGGGGTCGGGGTGGGGTGTCGGCCTGGACTGCATGATTTAGGCGCCCTCGGCTCTACTCCGACAGGGCGTGGGGTGTACCTGCGCCACAAATCACGCTTTACGTCCAGGCCGACACCCCACCCCGCCCCCGTCCCCGTCCCGGCCGGCTCCAGCCCCGTCCCGGCCGCCTCCAGCCCCGTCGGCGGGTGGGCTTTTCAGCTCCGCCGGGGTTGCTCTTTCAGCCGTCCGGCGTTTGAGGACCGGGGTCTGGGGCGGAGCCCGCCTTCAGCCCGTCCGGCGTTTGAGGACCGGGTCCGGGCGGAGCCCGGGGAACGGGCGAAGGGTGGGTAGGGGAACTCGGCCCCGGAGGGCAGAACCACCCGCACCCGGACCGGCGCGTCAAAAAGGGCCCGGCGCGTCACGAAGGCACTGCGGGCAGGGGGTGGAGTTGGTCCGCCAGCCAGGTGGGGATGCCGCCCAGGAGGTGGAAGAGGCGGCGGGCCTCCGCGCGGAGGCGGGTGGCCTCCGGCTCCGGTTCGGCTTCGGCCAGGGCCGCCAGCGCCGGGGCCGTGCCGACCAGGAAGCCCAGGTCCTCCCGGATGCGGAGGGACTCCGCGAAGCCCTTGCGGGCCTCGGCGACCTCCCCGTCCCGCAGGGCCAGCGCCGCCAGGTGCCGCCAGGTGAAGGACAGGAGGAGGGTGTCGCCGTGGGCCAGGGCGCCCGCGTGGGCCCGCCGGTACGCCGGCAGGGCCGAGGACGGGGCGTCCGCCAGGTGTTCGGCGACCAGGCCCCGCCGGAAGTCCAGCAGGGGCCGGGTACGCGACCCCGGGGACAGCAGCGCCGCGGCCCGGCCGAGCGCCGAGCGGGCCTCGTCGGCCCGGTCGCGCACGCCCAGTACGGTCGCCGCGTACGCCAGGTGACCGCGCTCGCACGCGGCCGCGCCCCGGTCGTCGTCGTCCTGCGAGACCGCTTCGGCGACCCGTAGCGCGTCCTCCGCCTCGGCCCAGCCCTGTCCGGTGAACAGGCAGCGTTCGACCAGCAGTGCGGTCCGCTGCACGGTGGCTCCGGCATCGTGCAGGTGCGGCGTCAGCAGGGCCGCCGCGTCGGTCCAACAGCCGCGCGAGCGCAGCCGCCATATCGCCCGCTGGAGGGGGTCGTCTCCCCCGATAGTTCCGGCACTGGACATGGCGGTATCCGCCACATTGCCCTCCCCAAAGCAACCAAGCAGCACGTCGTTGAGCCCTGGGGCGAAATGAGAGCACGGATCGGCAGGTTCGGCCAAGGGGTCGGGTGAACTCTTTCACAAAGTCCGGACGGATCATCAGCCGCCCCCAACCGGCCCCGGACGGGAGCCCGGTCGGTCCCGACCGGCCCCCCGGCCGGTCAGGCGGTGGATCTTCTCAGCTCATCCGCAGTGCCAGGAAGAAGTCGAGCTTGTCCTCCAGCCGGGAAAGATCCCGCGCCGTCAACTGCTCGATTCGCCCGACCCGGTACCTCAGCGTGTTGACGTGGAGGTGCAGCCGGGTCGCGCAGCGGGTCCACGAGCCGTCGCAGTCCAGGAAGGCCTCGAGGGTGGGGATGAGCTCCGCCCGGTGGCGGCGGTCGTAGTCCCGCAGCGGGTCCAGCAGCCGGGCCGTGAAGGCGCGGCGGACGTCGTCCGGGACGAAGGGGAGCAACAGGACGTGCGAGGCCAGCTCGTGGTGGCCGGCCGCGCAGACCCGGCCCGGGCGGGCCGCCGCGACCCGGCGGGCGTGCCGGGCCTCTTCCAGGGCCCCGCGGAGCCCCTCGGCGGAGGACACGGCCGCGCTGACGCCCAGGGTGAGCCGGCCGTCGTCGGCGAGTCCGGCCGCCAGGGGGTCCCGTACGGACGCGAGCAGCGTTTCCGCGTGCAGGGCGGTGTCGGGGCCCTTCTCCTCGCCGGGCTCCCCGGCGGGCGCGGGCAGCGGTACGAGGGCGATCGCCTCGTCCCCGGCGTGCGCGACGGCGATCCGGTCCGAGGGTTCGGGACCGGAGACGGAGGGGTCTACGAGGATTTCCTCCAGCAGCGACTGGGCTACGGGGCCGCCCGCGATGTCACCGCCGTCCCAGTCCACCCGGGCCACGACGACCTGCCAGTGCGGGGCGGTGCCCAGGCCGGGCAGGAGGACCGGCGCGGCCACCCGCAGGCGGGCGGCGATCTCGGCGGGCGGAGCGCCCGTCTGGACCAGCTCCAGGACTTCCTGGGCGAGGCGGCGGCGCACCGTACGGGCCGCGTCGCGGCGGTCCCGCTCGACCGCGATGAGCTGGGTGACGCCCTGGAGCAGGTCGAGCCGCTCGGCCGGCCAGTCGCCGGCGTCGGCCTCGACGGCCAGCAGCCAGTCGGAGAGCACGCTCTCGCGGACGTCGCGGGCCGCCGGACCTGCGGCGCCGCGCCCGTGTCCCCTGATCGGGAAGAGGGAGTAGGTAATACCCTGGAGGGAGATCCGGTGCGGTCCTCTGCGGCCCGTCCGGACCGCCGCGAGGTGCTCGCTCGCCAGTGCCGCGCAGATGCCCGGCGCCAGCGGCTCGCCCGCCCCGGCGATCTGCCGGCCGGTGGGGGAGAGCACCCAGGCCCGGAGATCGAGGTCCGTGGTGAGCAGATCGAGCACCACATCGGGTCCGCCACCGGCGGGACCGGAGGTCATGAGCCGCCGATGGCGGTCCACGACGGCCGCGAGGTCGCCGGCACGCTCTCCCGACACCTGCCGCACCACGTACTCGGTGATGGTGGCGAATGCAACGTCTTCGTTTACAGCGAACAACGGCAGACGGTTGCGCAGACACGCCGAGACGAGGTCGTCGGGAATGTCACCCAGCTCGGCCTCGCCGGCCGCGAGCCCGGCCACGCCGGCGCTCGCGAGGATTCGTACGAACGGCTCGGAGTCGGCTGAATTTCGTCTCCATGCCAGGCCAGTGAGGACTAGCTCCCCTCCGGATAGGTATCGGCTGGGATCCCTCAGGTCGGTCGTCATGACCCCGCGGACCGTCCGGTCGAGTTCTTCCTCGCCGCCCAGCAGCCGCAGCCCCAGCGCCTCGGTTTCCAGCAGTGCGCGCAGCCGCATGATGTCGCCGCCGATCTGTCTCGAATGTTGCCGTTGGAAATCGGGCAGGTCGTCGCATCCTGCCTTTCATACGAATCTACAAGACGAGGGAGGTCCCCAGCCAACTCCTTCATGGTTTCGGTGACTGCACCCGGGGGACACGCGGCCGGTGTACTGAGTCCACACCGCGTTAACAGCACGTGAACGACCAGTCGAGGGCCCAACGGCCTCCTGGCTTGAAGTGAACGACCCGATTAAGAAGAAGAGAGCCGCACATGGACTTCCTTCGCCCCGCCAGCTGGGAGGAGGCGCTCGCCGCTAAGGCCGAGTTCCCCACAGCTGTGCCGATTGCGGGTGGCACCGATGTGATGGTCGAGATCAACTTCGACCACCGTCGGCCGGAGTACCTCCTGGACCTGAACCGCATCGGTCTCCTGCGGGAGTGGGAGGTCGGCGAGGACGTGGTACGTCTGGGCGCCTCCGTCCCGTACACGCAGATCATGGAGAACCTCCGCACGGAGCTTCCGGGACTCGCGCTCGCCTCGCACACGGTCGCGTCCCCGCAGATCCGTAACCGCGGCGGTGTCGGCGGCAACCTCGGTTGCGCATCGCCGGCCGGCGACTCCCACCCCGCGCTGCTCGCGGCGGGTGCCGAGGTCGAGGTGGAGTCCGTACGCGGATCCCGCCTGATCCCGATCGACGAGTTCTACACCGGCGTCAAGCGCAACGCGCTGGCCGCCGACGAGCTCATCAAGACCGTCCACGTCAAGAAGGCGGACGGCCCCCAGCAGTACTCCAAGGTCGGCTCCCGCAACGCGATGGTCATCGCCGTCTGCGCGTTCGGCCTGGCGCTGCACCCCGAGACCCGCACGGTCCGTACCGGTATCGGTTCGGCCGCGCCGACCCCGATCCGGGCGAAGGCCGCCGAGGAGTTCCTCAACGCCGCGCTCGAAGAGGGCGGCTTCTGGGAGTCCGGCAACGTCATCACCCCGTCGATCGCCAAGCAGTTCGGTGACCTCGCCTCGGGCGCGGCCAACCCGATCGACGACGTCCGCGGCACGGCGAAGTACCGCCGCCACGCGGTCGGCATCATGGCTCGCCGCCAGCTCGTCTGGACGTGGGAGCAGTACCGCGGTTCGAACAACGGCCGCTCGCTTGAAGGGGCTGCGTAATCATGCGCGTCAATTTCACTGTCAACGGCCGTCAGCAGGAAGCCGACGACGTCTGGGAGGGCGAGTCCCTTCTCTACGTCCTGCGCGAGCGCCTGGGCCTGCCCGGTTCGAAGAACGCCTGTGAGCAGGGCGAGTGCGGTTCCTGCACCGTCCGTCTCGACGGCGTGCCGGTCTGTTCCTGCCTGGTCGCGGCCGGTCAGGTCGAGGGCCGCGACGTCGTGACCGTCGAGGGCCTGGCGGAGTTCGCCAAGCAGCGCGACGAGCACGGCCACGGCGGTGCCTGCGGCACCGGCGGCGGCTGCGGCAGCAAGGGCGGCGTCACCCTGGACGCGGCCAAGCAGTGGCAGGCCAAGCCGGGCGACTCGCAGACCGGTGAGGGCGTCGAGCTCTCCACCATCCAGCAGGCGTTCATCGACGCCGGCGCCGTCCAGTGCGGTTTCTGCACCCCGGGCCTCCTGGTCCAGGCGGACGCGCTGCTGGAGGAGAACCCCTCCCCGTCCGACCAGGACATCCGTGAGTCCCTGTCCGGCAACCTCTGCCGCTGCACGGGCTACGAGAAGATCCTCGACGCGGTCCGCCTCGCGGCCGCCCGTCAGTCTGAGGCGGTCTGACCATGGCCCAGAACACGCGCACGGTCCCGGCGGGCACGCCGACCAACGTCACGCAGAAGCACACCAAGGGCGGCATCGGCGAGTCCACGCTGCGCCCGGACGGCACCCTCAAGGTGACCGGTGAGTTCGCGTACTCCTCGGACATGTGGCACGAGGACATGCTGTGGGGCCAGACGCTCCGCAGCACCGTGGCCCACGCCGAGATCGTCTCGATCGACATCTCCGAGGCCCTGGCGATGCCGGGTGTCTACTCGGTGCTGACGTACGACGACCTGCCGGCCGAGATGAAGAACTACGGCCTCGAGATCCAGGACACCCCGGTTCTCGCCCACGGCCGGGTCCGTCACCACGGTGAGCCGGTCGCCCTCGTGGCCGCCGACCACCCGGAGACCGCCCGCCGCGCGGCCGCCAAGATCAAGATCGACTACCGTGAGCTGCCGCTCGTCACGGACGAGGCCTCCGCCCTCGCCGAGGGCGCGCCGCTGATCCACGAGGGCCGCGACGACCACCACATCGGTCACGTCCCGCACCCGAACATCGTGCACCGCCAGCCGATCATCCGCGGCAACGTGGAAGAGGCCCGCAAGCGCGCCGACGTCATCGTCGAGGGCGAGTACACCTTCGGCATGCAGGACCAGGCCTTCCTCGGCCCGGAGTCCGGTCTGGCCGTACCGTCCGAGGACGGCGGTGTCGAGCTCTACGTCGCCACCCAGTGGCTGCACTCGGACCTCCAGCAGATCGCCCCGGTCCTGGGCCTGCCGCCGGAGAAGGTCCGCATGACGCTCTCGGGCGTCGGCGGCGCGTTCGGTGGCCGTGAAGACATCTCGATGCAGATCCACGCCTGCCTGCTGGCCCTGGCCACGCAGAAGCCGGTCAAGATCGTCTACAACCGCTTCGAGTCCTTCTTCGGCCACGTGCACCGTCACCCGGCGAAGCTGTACTACGAGCACGGCGCCACCAAGGACGGCAAGCTCACGCACATGAAGTGCAAGATCGTCCTGGACGGCGGCGCGTACGCGTCCGCTTCCCCGGCGGTCGTGGGCAACGCCTCCTCCCTCTCGGTCGGTCCGTACGTCCTGGAGGACGTGGACATCGAGGCGATCGCGCTCTACACGAACAACCCGCCCTGTGGCGCGATGCGCGGCTTCGGCGCCGTCCAGGCCTGCTTCGCCTACGAGGCCCAGATGGACAAGCTCGCGGCGAAGCTGGGCATGGACCCGGTCGAGTTCCGCCAGCTCAACGCCATGGAGCAGGGCACGATCATGCCCACCGGCCAGGTCGTGGACGCTCCGGCGCCCGTCGCCGAGCTGCTGCGCCGGGTCAAGGCCCGTCCGCTGCCGCCGGAGCGCCAGTGGGAGTCCGCCGGCGAGAGCGCGGACGTCCGCGCGCTGCCCGGTGGTCTGTCGAACACCACCCACGGTGAAGGCGTCGTCCGCGGCGTCGGCTACGCGGTCGGCATCAAGAACGTCGGCTTCTCCGAGGGCTTCGACGACTACTCCACCGCCCGCGTGACCCTCGAGGTCATCAACGGCGAGGCCGTCGCGATGGTCCACACGGCCATGGCGGAGGTCGGCCAGGGCGGTATCACCGTCCACGCGCAGATCGCCCGTACCGAGCTGGGTGTCACGCAGGTGACCATCCACCCGGCCGACACCCAGGTCGGCTCCGCCGGTTCCACGTCCGCCTCGCGGCAGACGTACATGACCGGTGGCGCGGTGAAGAACACCTGTGAGGCCGTCCGCGAGGCGGTCCTGGAGATCGGCCGGCGCAAGAACGGCTCGTACCACCCCGCGTGGGCGACCGCCGAGCTGCTCCTCGAAGGCGGCAAGGTCGTCACCGATGGCGGAGAGGTCCTCGCGGACATCGCCGACATCCTCGAGGGCGAGGACGCGATCGACATCGAGCTCGAGTTCCGTCACGCCCCGACCGAGCCCTTCGACCTGGTCACCGGCCAGGGCAACGGCCACGTCCAGTACACCTTCGCCGCGCACCGCGCGGTCGTCGAGGTGGACACCGAGCTCGGCCTCGTCAAGGTCGTCGAGCTGGCGACCGCCCAGGACGTCGGCAAGGCGCTGAACATGCTCTCCGTGGTCGGCCAGATCCAGGGTGGTACCACCCAGGGCCTGGGCGTCGCGATCATGGAAGAGATCATCGTGGACCCGAAGACCGCGAAGGTGCGCAACCCCTCCTTCACGGACTACCTGATCCCCACCATCCTCGACACCCCGACCATCCCGGTCGACGTCCTGGAGCTCGCCGACCCGAAGGCCCCGTACGGCCTGCGCGGTATGGGCGAGGCCCCGACCCTCTCGTCCACCCCGGCCGTCATCGCGGCGATCCGGGCGGCGACCGGTCTGGAGATCAACAAGACGCCGATCCGTCCGGAACTGCTCACCGGCACCCTCTAGGACGGCGTGGTCCGGGGGCCGCGAGGCCCCCGGACCCCCCCCAGATTTCCGGGCGGTGTGACACGGGAACGTCACACTTCCAGTCGCACCGCCCGGAGCACAGAAGTCCGGAGTCATCAGTACCGCACCGCTCGCGGTCAGTTTCACCGGAAGTACCCCCCAGTAGTACCCCCCGGTGCACCGCCTACCCCAGGTGACACCAGGAGTACCAGCCGTACCGCAGAACCCTCGCAGTACCCGCAGTACACGCAGTGCACAATGTGCGTCGCCTCGGGCCGTCACCCCGGGTCGTGCAGCCAAACGCGTTTTCCCAAATCCCGTGTCTCCAATCTTTATGCGGGTGCCCCTTTGAACCTTGGGAGTTAGGCACCATGACCCAGTCCTCTGTGGAGCCCAAGACCAGTGCGGAGGGAGCCGGAGACGGCTCTTCTACTCCCGCTGGACAGTCTTGGCTCGACCGGTACTTTCACATCAGCAAGCGCGGATCCAAGGTCGGCAACGAGGTTCGTGGCGGTATCACGACCTTCATGGCCATGGCCTACATCCTCCTGCTGAACCCCCTGCTCCTTTCGGGCAAGGACGTCGCGGGCGACACGATGGCCGCCTCGGCGATCATCACCGCCACGGCGTTCGCCGCAGCCGTCACGACGCTCCTCATGGGCTTCGTCGGCAAGGTCCCGCTCGCGCTCGCCGCCGGTCTCTCCGTGTCCGGCGTGCTGGCCTCGCAGGTAGCCCCCCAGATGACCTGGCCGCAGGCCATGGGCATGTGCGTGGTCTACGGCGTCGTGATCTGTCTCCTGGTCGTCACCGGCCTCCGCGAGATGATCATGAACGCGATCCCCCTCGCGCTCAAGCACGCCATCACCATGGGCATCGGCCTCTTCGTCGCCCTGATCGGCTTCGTGAAGGCGGGCTTCGTCGGCAACGGCGGGGAGTTCATGCCCCCCGTCCAGCTCGGTGCGACCGGTGAACTCTCCGGTTGGCCCGTCCTGCTCTTCGCCGTCACCCTGATCGCCATCTTCATGCTCCAGGCGCGGAAGATCCCCGGCGCGATCCTGATCGGCATCGTCGGCGGCACGGTCCTCGCCGCGATCCTCAACGCCATCGTGGACATCGACCCGAAGGCCTGGAAGAACGGCGCCCCGGAGCTCACCGGCTCCGCGGTCTCGGCGCCGGACTTCTCCCTCTTCGGTGACGTCTCCTTCGGCGGCTGGGGCGACGTCGGCTACATGACGGTCGGCATGATCGTCTTCACCCTGGTGCTCGCCGGCTTCTTCGACGCGATGGCCACCATCATCGGCGTCGGCACCGAGGCCAAGCTCGCCGACGACAAGGGCCGCATGCCGGGCCTGTCCAAGGCGCTGTTCATCGACGGTGCCGGTGGCGCCATCGGTGGCGTCGCGGGTGGCTCCGGCCAGACCGTGTTCGTCGAGTCCGCCACCGGCGTCGGTGAGGGTGCCCGCACAGGCCTCGCCTCCGTCGTCACCGGCCTCTTCTTCGCCGCTTGCCTCTTCTTCACCCCGATCACGCAGATCGTCCCGGGTGAGGTCGCCTCCGCGGCCCTCGTCGTCATCGGCGCGATGATGATGCAGAACGCCCGCCACGTGGACTGGGCCGACAGCTCGACCGCGATCCCGGTCTTCCTGACCGTCGTGGTCATGCCCTTCACCTACTCGATCACCGCCGGTGTCGCCGCGGGTGTCATCTCCTTCGTCGCCATCAAGGTCGCTCAGGGCAAGGCGCGCGAGATCGGTGCCTTCATGTGGGCGCTGACCGGAATCTTCCTGGTCTTCTTCGCGCTCCACCCGATCGAGGGCTGGCTCGGGGTCAGCTGACCCCGGCTGATCCGATCAGTACCAAAAGCCGCACCCTCCACGTATCCGATACTGGAATCTGAACCCCTCCGAGGAGGCCCCCATGCTGGATATCGCCGAAGAACTGAACCGGTGGGTCGAGCAGGGACGTGACTTCGCCGTCGCCACGGTCGTGGCGGTCGGCGGGAGCGCACCCAGGCAGCCCGGAGCGGCCCTCGCCGTCGACAGTGACGGCACGGCCATCGGTTCGGTCTCCGGTGGATGCGTGGAGGGTGCGGTGTACGAGCTGTGCCAGCAGGCGCTGGAGGACGGCGAGACCGTCCAGGAGCGCTTCGGGTACAGCGATGACGATGCCTTCGCCGTCGGTCTGACCTGCGGCGGAATCATCGACATCCTCGTGACCCCGGTCCCCGTGGGCTCTCCCGCACGGGAGGTGTTCGCGGCCTCGCTGGCCGCCGCCGCCCGCGGGGAGGCGGCGGCGGTCGCCCGGATCGCCGAGGGCCCGGCCGAGCTCATGGGCCGCGCCGTACTCGTCCGGGGCGAAGGCTCCTACGAGGGCGGGTTCGGCGGTCACCCCGAGCTGGACCGCGCCATCGCCGACGAGGCGCGGGCCATGCTCGATGCCGGCAAGACCGGTGTGCTGGAGATCGGCGCCGACGGCCGCCTCTGCGGAGAGCCGCTCAAGGTGCTCGTCGAGTCCAGCGTCCCGCCGCCGCGGATGATCGTCTTCGGGGCCATCGACTTCGCCTCCGCCCTGGTGCGGATCGGCAAGTTCCTCGGCTACCGGGTGACGCTGTGCGACGCCCGGCCCGTCTTCGCCACGAAGAAGCGTTTCCCCGAAGCGGACGAGATCGTGGTCGACTGGCCGCACCGCTACCTTGAGGAGCAGTCCTCCGCCGGTACGGTCGACGGCCGGACGGTCCTCTGCGTCCTCACGCACGACGCCAAGTTCGATGTCCCGCTCCTCGAACTGGCCCTCAAACTTCCCGTCGCCTACGTCGGCGCCATGGGCTCCCGCCGCACCCACGAGGACCGCAACAAGCGGCTCCGCGAGGTCGGTGTGACCGAGCTCGAACTGGCCCGGCTGCGCTCCCCGATCGGCCTGGACCTCGGGGCCCGTTCCCCGGAGGAGACCGCGCTGTCCATCGCCGCCGAGATCGTCGCCAACCGGCGCGGCGGCACCGGCGTGGCCCTGACCGGCGCGCACATCCCGATCCACCCGGACGTCGCGAACACGGTGATCAGCAGGATCGGTTCCGTCGCTTGAAGAGGTGACGAGCTCTAGCTTTCTGGCGCGGTGCGGAAAGGGCGCAACCCCGTGGGGGTTGCGCCCTTTCGTTGTTCCACCTATCTTACCGGCCGGTAACAGCGTCTCCCCGTAACGGAGTTGACCGGATGTTCGCCAGTCGATCGAGTAACCATCGCGCCTTGTCGGCCGTGGCGGCCGTGGCCGCGCTGGCGCTGGCCGCCCTCGTGGCCGGTCCCGCGCCCGCGGTGGGCGCCGGATTCGCGGCGGGCACCGGGGCCGCCGGCTCCGGCCCGCGCGAGGTCCTGTTCGTGGGAAACAACTGGGAGGGCACCGCCGACGTCCTCGCCTCCACCGGGAACCTGGCCAAGGTGGGCCGGATCAACATGATCCCGGACAAGCAGGAGCGGCTCCGGGAGATCTACCTCAACCCGGTGAAACTCGCCTACTTCCTGGGCGTCCGGGCCACCGCGGGCGAGGGCCACGACCAGTTCGTGGACGACATGTACACCACCCCGGACGGTTCCGCGGTCGTCGCCTCCCGCCCCAGCTTCGCGGACGTCGTCTCCATCGACGTCCGCACCGGCCGGGTCAACTGGCGCTTTCCCGTGGCCGGTTACCGGGCCGACCACATGGCGGTCTCCCCGGACGGCACCCGCGTGGCGGTCTCGGCCTCCACCGCCAACACCGTGCACGTCCTCGACATCGCGACCGGCCGGCAGGCCGGCTCCTTCGCCACCGGCGACAAGCCGCACGAGAACACCTTCACCCAGGGCGGCCGCTTCCTGTGGAACAGCTCCATCGGTGACGTGACCTCGGCCCTCGACGCGCCCTGGCTGGACTGGACGAAGGGGGACCGCAGGATCACGGTCGCCGACGCGCAGACCCTCCGCCCGGTCCGGGTGATCGACATGCGGGCCCGCCTGGACGCATTCGGGCGCTCCGACCTGTCCGACGCGGTACGGCCCATGTCCTTCGCCCCGGACGAGTCGCAGCTGTACTTCCAGGTCTCCTTCTTCAACGGCTTCGTCGAGTACGACGTGGCCGCCGACCGGATCACCCGGATCAAGACCCTCCCCGAGAACCCCGCCACCAGCACCGACCGCACCACGTGGGTCAACGACTCCCGGCACCACGGCATGTCCATGAGCCCGGACGGGTCCAAGCTGTGCGTCGCGGGGACCATGGACGACTACGTGACCGTCGTGGACCGGGCCACCCTGGAGCAAGGTCCGCTCGTACCCGCCGCCAAGCCGTACTGGGCCACGGTCGACGGCGACGGCTCCGGCTGCGTGATCTCCGAGAGCGGCGCCGACCAGGTCACGGCCATCGACTTCGCGACCGGCACCAAGCGGGTGTCCGTACCCGTCGGCGACCACCCGCAGCGGATCCGCCTCGGACGCGTCCCGGCAGGCTGGACGGGGCCCGCGGCGCGCTGACCCGTAGCCGGCCGGGGCGGGAATGCACCCGGCCGTGGCGGGAATCCGCCCCTTATGAAGTGACTGGTCCGCCATGACCGATTAGTCTCCGGATCATGGTGGAGATCCGCGAGGTGCCCGAGTTCGACATCGACCGTGCTCTGGAGCTCGCGTACCTGGTCTTCCACGACCGCCCCGAGAAGGAGGTGCGCGAGCGGCACCGCGAACTGCTCGGCCACTGCCTGCGGATCGGGGCCTACGACGGCGACGCGATCGTCGGCTTCATGGCCGCGCACGCGTTCCGGCTCTCGGTGCCAGGGGCGGACCTGTCCTGTCCCGGGCTCACCTTCGTCTCCGTCGCCCCCACCCACCGCCGGCGCGGCGTGCTGACCGCCCTGATGGACGAGATGCTGCGGCGGGCGGGGGCGGCCGGCAGCCCCGTCGCGGCACTGTGGGCCTCCGAGGCCGCCATCTACGGGCGCTTCGGCTACGGCGGCGCCACCCAGGGCGCCACCATCGAGATCGACTCCACCCGGCCGCTGGCCCTGCGCATCGAGCCGGACCGGCGGCCGCTGCGGCTGGTCGCCACCGCGGACCCCGAGGACGCCGTCGCCGTCGTCGGCCCGTACCACGAGGCGGCCCGCGCGGTCCGGGCCGGGCGGCCCACCCGCAGCGACCGGCGCTGGACCGAGGAGTGGCTCACCGAGCAGGACGAGGAGGACGAGGAGCTCAGCCCGCCGCGGATCGTCGTCCTGGGGGAGCCGGGCGAGCCGATCGCGGGCTACGTCCTCTACCGCACGAAGCCGGGGGAGGACTCCGGGGGCGTACGGACCCCGGGCCTGGTCCGGGTCGACGAGCTGGAGGCCGACACCCCGGAGGCCGCCGCCGCGCTGTGGCAGTGCCTGGCCTCCCTCGACCTCACCGGCCGGGTCATCGCGTGGGGCCGGCCGGCCGACGACCCGCTGCTGCACTTCGCCGCCGACCGGGACCAGGTCCGGGTCACCTCCGTGTTCCCGGCGCTGTGGCTGCGGCTGGTCGACGTGGCGGCGGCACTGACCGGGCGCGCGTGGGCCGCGCCCGTGGAACTCGTACTGGAGCTGACCGACGTACGGCTGCCCGCGAACGCGGGGCGGTTCCTCCTGAAGGCCGGACCGGACGGGGCGGCGTACGAGCCCGCCCCGGGCCGGGCCCCGGACCTGTCCCTGGACGTACGGGAGCTCGCGGCCTGCTACCTCGGCGGGACCCGGGCCGTCGAACTGGTCGCGGCCGCACTGGTGGTGGAGCACACGTCCGGCGCGGCGGCGGCCCTGGACGCGGGGCTGCGCACCGCGCTGCTCCCGCATACGGCGGACGAGTTCTGAAGGGCTCGGCAGCTCAGCGGGCGGGCAGGGAGATCCGGGCCGCCGACATGCCGAAGCCGGGGCTCAGGACGCCGGTGGAGATCCCGTCACCCAGCCGGTGAAGGTCCTCCTCGCGGTAACGCTTCACCTTCTGGTGCCAGTTGAGGATTCCGGCGAGCCAGTCCTGCAACTCGCCGACATAGCTGTCGAGTCCCGCCCGGGCTCCCTCGTCCAGCTTCCAGTCCTCGTAGAGCAGCGGCAGTTGGGAGGCGATGATGTGCTCGAACTCCTCGGTGCGCTGCGTCATCAGCGAGTGGCAGATGTGCAGGGCCTCCGCGTAGCCGATGTCGAAGAAGTTGCGGGTCACGAGCACGTAGTTGTGCACCTCGCCCTCGACTTCCACCTCCTTTTGGTACGAGAAGATGTCGTTCATCAGGCAGGCGGCGTCGGCGACCGCGTTCTCCAGGGAGCGGATGGTGCCGGAGGCGTAGATCTCGGGAGGGATGCCCCGGCCTGCCTGGCCGAGTCGGCACAGGTACGTGGTGAGGTAGGTGCCGAAGGTGTAGCGGCGCATCTCGGCGTAGTCCACCGGGTCCGGGATGCGGTTCTGGATCTGGTTCTCCACCTCCCACAGCCAGCTCTCCAGCATGCCCACGAGCGTGGCCCGGAACTCCGTGCGCATGTCGGGGCCCATGTCGCGGCTGGTGCGCACCCACAGGTCGCCCAGCGAGCGCTCCATCGCGATCGCCGGCGTCGCCTGTTCGGCGTGGTCCACCGGGATCATGGCGATGAGCCGGGCCGTGGCGGCCTTGGCGGCGGCCAGGTTCTTGGCCTGCGCGAAGACCAGCGGATAGTAGTCGTCGGCGTACGTACCCCAGGTCAGCCAGAGGGCGTTGAGGGTCAGGGCCTCGGGGGTGGCGTCGGGGTCGATGCCGGCCGAGCAGAGCGCGAAGTCGTAGCCGCGCAGCTTCTCCTCGTTCCAGATCGTCGAGCCGGGGTCGCCGGGCTGTGGGTGGAGGAGGCCCATCTCCCGGGACCACTCGATGGATTCCTCGCGCGCGCGGATGTGGTGGGGGCTGAGGGTGAGCGGGAACGGCATGTAGATGTCCGGGACGACGGACGGGCCAGTGCGCTCGAAGGGGGCGTGGGTGAAGGAGCGCCGGCGCAGTTCCATGGCGCGGGGGGCGAGGATGGAGCGGAGGTCGAGCGCGGTGGTGCCCAGGCCCGTGGGCATGAACGGCAGGGTGAGCGGCGCGGTGGCCCGGGCCTCCTTGTTCATGTAGCGGCTGGAGACCATGTGCCACTCGTGGCCGCCGGACTGCCAGTCCTGGAGCCCCTTGGCGTAGGCGAGGACGGCGGCGATCTCCGCCGGGTTCATGGCGTGGTCGGCGAAGAGCTGGGGGAGTTCGGCGAGGGCGGTCTGCTCGAACTGCTGGAGCCGGGAGGTGAGGAGGTCGTTGGAGGCCTCGGCGGCCTCCTGGGTGGTGCAGCCGAGGAAGGTCTCCAGCACCAGGATGGCGTTGGAGAGTTCGCCCTCATCGGAGACCTCGCGCTGGTAGGAGAAGATGTCGTTCCTGATGTGCACGGCGTCGGAGAAGGCGTCGCGCAGCACGCCGAGGGGGCGGGAGTGCGCGACGCGCGCCGGGACCTCCGCGGAAACGAACTCGATGAGCCCGGCCGACCAGGGGGCGCCGCCGACCTTGCGGCGCATCTCGATGTATTCGAGGGGGTTGGAGACCCGTCCGATGTTGATGTTGGCGAGTTCCCACATCGACTCGTCGAGCAGGTTCTTGGTGGACAGGGAGAACCGTTCCCGCCAGTCCATCGACATGGCCGGGACGGTACGGGCCCACAGGTCGGCGAGTCCTGCCTCGACGGGGTTGGTGGCCTCGGGGAACCCGTCGAAGGAGGGGCCCAGGTCCATCGGCATGAAGGCGCCGAGCCGGTCGAGGTAGGCCTTGGCGCCCGCACGGTCCTGGGAGCGCTTGAACATCTCCAGGAAGTGGTCGTCGAAGAAGAACACCCACACGTACCAGTCGGTGACCAGGGACAGCGCCTCGCTGCCGCAGTCGGGGTGGGTGTAGGAGCAGAGCAGGGCGTAGTCGTGCGAGTCGAGGTCGCTCTCCTCCCAGACGCCGGAACCTTCCAGCATCCCGAAGTCGCGGGCCCACTTCTTGGTGTGGACCCTGGCGTCCTCCAGGTGGGGGTTCAGTCGCGCCGGATAAGGCACATAGAAATCCGGCAGTTGAAACGGCTGCGTCACGGCAGGGTGGGCCTTTCATCTGACTGTCTCGTTGGTTCCTCACGAGATCAGCAGGGCACTACCCGTGTTGCCGGTGGGATAAGGGGGAGTTCACTTCATCAGGTGACGCGCGGGTCGTTCTGTGGCGGATGGGGCCGGGGACCGGTAGTGAGGCTGCCGTGGCGGCCGGGAAGGGGGTCCCCCTCCCCGGCCCGGGGCTGGGTTCCCCTCTCCGGCCCGGGGCTCAGGCCCCGGCGGACTTCCGCTCGTCGAACGCCGGGTAGAACTTGCGCAGCAGGCCGAAGGTCTCGGGGAAGTCGAGCTGGCCGGGGGCGGAGCTGGCGCCGAAGAAGGAGTACGTGATCCGCGAGCCGAGGGCGGGGAAGAAGACGCGCGAGACCGCTCCGGCCCCGCCCATGGCGATGACGATCAGCCGGGTGTCCTCGGCTCCGGCGCGCAGCAGCAGCGAGGCCAGCCGCCGGACGTCGTCCTCGGACCGGGCCATGGTGGACACCTTCACCACATCGGCGCCGGCGCTCTTCGCGTCGTCGATGACGGCCTGGAGTTCCTCGGTGGCCGGGGTGAATTCGAAATTGTGATAGGAGACGAGCGCCACCGTGTCGTGCCGGTGGGCGGCCTCGATCACCTCGGACAGGATTTCCCCGGAGGAGAGTTCGATGTCCACGGCCTGGACCTGAGGGGCGAGCGCGCGGAACAGTTCGAGGCGCTGCGCCTCGGTGCCCTTCCAGTCGCCGCCTTCGTGGGCGGACCGGATGGTGGCCAGGACGGGCAGTGCCTTGAACGCGTCCACCTGCGCCAGGACGTGGGCCGTGTCGGTCGCCGCGTACCGGTCGACGCGCAGTTCGGCCACGTCGACGCCGGCGCTCTTCGCGGCGTGTGCGCGCGGCTCGGTCTCGCTGTCGTCGAAGCTGACGGCCACCAGCGGAATCCCGCCGTCGAGAAGCGCCCGCAGTGAATTCATTTCTTGGTCACAGCCTTTTCGATTCCGATATCCGACGCGACGTACAGGGTGAACGGGGCGGATTATACGTGGAATCGGTAAGGGTGAGGGGGGACGCCCGCCCCTTGGCCGGAAGGGTGCCCGGCGCGCCCGAGGCGCTGGTGTCGCACCCCGACATGCTTGTCCGATTGTTCTAGGTTTGCCCCATCAGTTCATACTTTCGAGTTCCGGGAGAGAGAGACTCATGGCGATCGACCTCGACAAGGTGCTGGACAAGGCGTGGGCAGACAAGCCGCTCGCGGAGGTGCTCGCGGCGCCGGTGGCCGCGCTCAAGGGAGTCACCGACAAGGACGGCGAGCTGCTCCTCGAAGCGTTCGGGGTGAAGACCGTCGCCGATTTCGGCCAGCTGAAGTACGCGCGCTGGGCCCAGGCGCTGGTGGCGCTGAACCAGACCACGAAGTAGGCGCGGCCGCCGGGTGCCCGGCTACCCGGCGGGCCTCAGGTCCCCGTCGGGATGGGCCGCGCGCCAGGCCTTGATGGACAGGTCCCAGTCGTCGCCCGTCAGGGCGGTGAGGGACGCGGGGAAGAGGCCGTCCTCCTCTTTCGCGATGTGGTGGTGGAGCTCCTCCACCGCCCGGCGCAGCGCCGCCGTGTCCGCCGGGTCCGCCAGGTCGGCGCCGGCGAGGAACGCCGCCAGTTCGCGGTGCTCCCCGACCAGCGCCGCGATGTACGGGGCGTACTCCGGGTCCTGCTCCATGACGGTGAACAGGCCGTCCTCCTCGCCCTTCCAGTGGGCGAGCAGGACGGCCGTCATCTCCGCGACCAGGACACGCGCCCTCGGGAGGTCCCCCGCGTCCAGGGCGCGCAGGGCGTCGCCCGCGGCGTTCGTCACCGCCTCGTGCTCGGCGATGAACTCCTTGATCAGGGGGATCTCGCGGCAGCCGCAGTAGTGGCACATGCGGCTCAGTCTGATCCAGCCGGTGCCCGGTTAGTCGCTTTCGCCCTCGAGGTTGCCCTCCGTGTCCAGGTACACCTGGCGCAGCGCCTCCAGGACCTGCGGGTCCGGCTTCTCCCACATCCCGCGGGACTCGGCCTCCAGCAGCCGCTCCGCGATCCCGTGCAGGGCCCAGGGGTTGGCCTCCTCCAGGAAGGCGCGGTTCTCCGGGTCCAGGACGTACGTCTCGGTCAGCTTGTCGTACATCCAATCGGCCACCACCCCGGTCGTGGCGTCGTAGCCGAAGAGGTAGTCGACCGTGGCCGCGAGCTCGAAGGCTCCCTTGTAACCGTGGCGGCGCATCGCCTCGATCCACTTCGGGTTCACGACGCGGGCACGGAAGACCCGGGAGGTCTCCTCGACCAGCGTGCGCGTCTTGACCGTCTCGGGCCGGGTCGAGTCCCCGATGTACGCCTCGGGGGCCGTCCCGCGCAGGGCGCGGACGGTGGCCACCATGCCGCCGTGGTACTGGAAGTAGTCGTCGGAGTCGGCGATGTCGTGCTCACGGGTGTCGGTGTTCTTCGCCGCGACCGTGATCCGCTTGTAGGCGGTCTCCATCTCCTCGCGCGCCGCGCGCCCTTCCAGGCCCCGGCCGTACGCGTACCCGCCCCACACCGTGTAGACCTCCGCCAGGTCGGCGTCGGTGCGCCAGTCGCGGGAGTCGATCAGCTGCAGGATGCCCGCGCCGTACGTACCGGGGCGCGAGCCGAAGATGCGGGTGGTGGCCCGCCGCTCGTCCCCGTGCACGGCCAGGTCCGCCTGCGCGTGGGCCCGTACGAAGTTGTCCTCCGCGGGCTCCTCCAGCGAGGCCGCCAGCCGTACCGCGTCGTCCAGCAGGCCGATGACGTGCGGGAACGCGTCGCGGAAGAAGCCCGAGATGCGCAGGGTCACATCGATGCGCGGCCGGCCGAGCTCCGCGAGCGGGATCGGCTCCAGGCCGGTGACGCGGCGCGAGGCCTCGTCCCAGACTGGGCGGACACCGAGCAGCGCCATGGCCTCGGCCACGTCGTCGCCCGAGGTGCGCATCGCGCTCGTGCCCCACAGGGACAGGCCGACGGAGGCGGGCCATTCGCCGTTGTCCGTGCGGTAGCGGGTCAGCAGGGAGTCGGCCAGGGCCTGGCCGGTCTCCCACGCGAGGCGCGAGGGGACGGCCTTCGGATCCACCGAGTAGAAGTTGCGGCCGGTCGGCAGCACGTTGACCAGACCGCGCAGCGGGGAGCCGGAGGGGCCCGCCGGGACGAAGGCGCCGTCCAGGGCGCTCACCACGTGGGCGATCTCGTCGGTGGTGCCTGCCAGCCGCGGGACGACCTCGCGGGCCGCGAAGTCCAGTACGGCCGCCACGTCCGCCGAGTGCCCGGCGGCGACCGAAGCCACCGCCTCCGGAGCCCAGTTCGCGTCCTCCATCGCCTGGACCAGCGCGCGGGCCGTCTCCTCCGCCTCGTCGGCGGTGGTGCGGGTGGCCGCGGACTCGTCGAGGCCGAGCGCCTCGCGCAGACCCGGCAGGGCCGTCGTACCGCCCCAGATCTGGCGGGCGCGCAGGATGGCGAGGACCAGGTTGACGCGGGCGTCGCCGGTCGGGGCGCCGCCCAGGACGTGCAGGCCGTCGCGGATCTGGGCGTCCTTGATCTCGCACAGCCAGCCGTCGACGTGGAGGAGGAAGTCGTCGAAGCCGTCGTCGTCGGGGCGCTGCTCCAGACCCAGGTCGTGGTCCAGCTTCGCGGCCTGGATCAGGGTCCAGATCTGGGCGCGGATGGCCGGCAGCTTCGCCGGGTCCATCGCGGAGATCTGGGCGTACTCGTCGAGGTGCTGCTCCAGGCGCGCGATGTCGCCGTACGACTCCGCACGCGCCATCGGCGGCACCAGGTGGTCGACCAGCGTGGCGTGCACGCGGCGCTTGGCCTGGGTGCCCTCGCCCGGGTCGTTGACCAGGAACGGGTAGATGAGGGGCAGGTCGCCGAGCGCGGCGTCGGGGGCGCAGGCCGCCGACAGGCCGGCGTTCTTGCCCGGCAGCCACTCCAGGTTGCCGTGCTTGCCCAGGTGGATCATCGCGTCGGCGCCGAAACCGCCGTCCTCGGCGCGGGCCTGGATCCAGCGGTACGCGGCCAGGTAGTGGTGCGAGGGCGGCAGGTCCGGGTCGTGGTAGATCGCGATCGGGTTCTCGCCGAAGCCGCGCGGCGGCTGGATGAGGATGAGGAGGTTGGCGCGGCGCAGTGCCGCCAGCACGATGTCGCCCTCGGGGTTGGCCGAGCGGTCCACGAACATGTTGCCCGGGGCCTCGCCCCAGTGCCGCTCGACGCTTTCGCGCAGCTCGGCCGGGAGCTCGGCGAACCAGCGCTTGTAGTCGGCCGCCGGGATGCGGACCGGGTTGCGGGCGAGCTGCTCCTCGGTGAGCCAGTCCTGGTCGTGGCCGCCGGCCTCGATCAGCGCGCGGATCAGCTCGTCGCCGTCACCGGAGACCAGGCCCGGGACGTCCTCGACGGGGCCGAAGTCGTACCCGCCCGCGATGAGCGTGCGCAGCAGCTCCACGGCGCTGGCCGGGGTGTCCAGGCCGACCGCGTTGCCGATGCGGGAGTGCTTGGTGGGGTACGCGGAGAGGACCAGGGCGATCTTCTTGTCGCGGCGCTCGATGTGGCGCAGGCGCGCGTGGCGCACGGCGATGCCGGCCACGCGGGCGGCCCGCTCGGCGTCGGCGACATAGGCGGGCAGGCCGTCCTCGTCCAGCTCCTTGAAGGAGAACGGGACGGTGATCAGGCGGCCGTCGAACTCCGGGACGGCGACCTGGGTGGCGGCGTCGAGGGGGGACAGGCCCTCGTCGTTCGCCTCCCAGGCGGACCGGGAGCCGGTCAGGCACAGGGCCTGCAGGATCGGCACGCCGAGGGCGGCGAGGGCGCCGGCGTCCCAGGACTCGTCGTCACCGCCGGCGGAGGCGGTGGCGGGCTTGGTGCCGCCGGCCGCGAGGACCGTGGTGACGATCGCGTCGGCGGACGCGAGCTGCTCGATCAGCTCCGGCTCCGGGGAGCGGAGGGAGGAGACGTAGAGGGGGAGCGCCTGGGCGCCGTGGGCCTCGATCGCCTCGGAGAGGGTGTGCACGAAGGCGGTGTTGCCGCTCATCTGGTGCGCGCGGTAGTAGAGCACCGCGATCCGGGGGCCCTCCGTGCGCTGCGGGGTGCGCTCCAGCGGGCCCCACGTGGGGGAGGCCGCCGGGGGCTCGAAACCGTGGCCGGTCAGCAGCACGGTGTCGGAGAGGAAGCGGGCGAGCTGGTCCAGGTTGGCCGGGCCGCCGTGGGCGAGGTAGCCGTGCGCCTCGGCGGCGATGCCGATCGGGACGGTGGAGGCTTCCATCAGCTGGGCGTCGGGGGCCTGTTCGCCGGTCAGGACGACCACCGGGCGGGTCTGGCCGGGGGCCAGGAGCAGGTCGAGGCCGTCCTGCCAGGCACGCAGGCCGCCGAGGAGGCGTACGACGACCAGGGTCACGCCGTCGAGGAGACCGGGGAGGTCGTCGAGGGGAAGGCGGGAGGGGTTGGCGAACCGGTACGGGACGGGAGCGTCCCCGGCGTTCGCTGCGCGGGCGCTGAGCAGATCGGTGTCGGACGTCGACAGCAGCAGGATCATGCGGCGGCAGGCCTTCCTCGGGGTTTCCGCGCCCCGGGCAGTGAGGACGGCGGGAGTTCCTGACTCATCCGGTGCGGCCGGGGCCGCGCGGATTCACAGTGGCGGGACCGCGCCGGATTCGCACCGGGCTTCCTCCCATGTCGCCGTCCTCGGCGATGGCGGGCCTGTTGGCCGCCTTGGACTCATCTTAGGGGGCTGGTGAGTGGGGGTCTTGGGGCGGGTCCGGGGGCGGGTCCGGGGGCGTGGGCGTGGGCGTGGTCGGGTGCGGCGCCGCTGCCGGGGCTCTGCCCCGGGCCCCGCGCCTCAAACGCCGGCGGGGCTGGATTCGGCGGGGCCGGGAGAGACCGGGGGGCCGGACGGTGGCCGGTTCGGGGTGGTGATCGACACAGGGGGTGGGCGCAGAATCGTGGGTATGCTCGCCGCCATGCCCACGCCCCCCTCCGCCACAGCGCGGGACGAACCCGTCATACGGGATCGCGGCGACGCCTGCCCCGGCGCGCTGCGCCTGCATGCCGCCGACGACGGGTACCTGGCGCGGGTCCGGATCCCGGGGGGTCTGCTGACCGCCCGGCAGGCCTCGGTACTGGCGCTCGCCGCCGACCGGTTCGGGGACGGCCACCTGGAACTCACCTCGCGCGGGAACGTGCAACTGCGCGGGCTCGCCGAAGGCTGCGGCGGGGGGCTGGCGGAGCTGCTGGACGGGGCCGGACTGCTGCCCGCGCCGGGCCACGAGCGCGTACGGAACATCGTGGCGACCCCGCTGTCGGGGATCCTGAGCCCCGAGCGGCCCCATGTGACCCCCTGGGTCGGGGAATTGGACCGGCTGCTGTGCGCGAGCACCCGAGCGGCGGCCCTGTCCGGACGGTTCCTGTTCGCCATCGACGACGGGCGCGGTGACGTCGCCGCGCTCGACCCCGATGTCACCGTGCTCGGCGGACCGCGGGGCCGGGCACTGGTCCGGCTCGGCGCGGCCCCGGACGCCGTGGAGGTGGATGCTCCCGACGCGCCCCGGGCCGCGCTGCTCGCTGCCGAGTACTTCCTCGACTCCGCGGACGCCGCCGGCACCCGCGCCTGGCGGGTGTCCGAACTCCCCGCCGTACACGCCCTGGAGGCCGCGGAGCTCGCGGCACGGCTCGGGGCGGCCGGCATCGCGGCGGACCTCGTTCCCGAGGTGGCCTGGCCGTACGCCCCGCCGCCCAAGCCGTGGGGCGCCGGCACCGGTGACCGCACGCCGCTGTGCGTACTGCCCCCGCTCGGCCGGCTCACCGCGGACCAGTGGCGGCTCCTGGTGCGCGTCGCGGGCGGCGGCGAGGGAGCCGAGGACGCCGACGGAGGCACCGGCGCCGACGGCGGCACCGGCACCGGCACCGGCGCCGATGGCGGCGACGGCGAGCTGCGGATCACCCCCTGGCGGAGCATCGTCCTGCCCCGCGCGAGCACCCGGCGGCCCGTCGACGGCTACGCCCAGCTCGTGGCCGCCGGCCTGTCCGTCGCACCCGACGGCCCCTGGGAGTCCGTCACCGCATGTACCGGGCGGCCGGGCTGCGCCAAGGCGCTGTCCGACGTACGCGCCGACGCGCGGGCCGTCGTGGACGCGGACGGTGCGGGCGTCGCGGACGGTGAGGCGCCGGCCGGGCCCGGCGGCGCGCCCGTGCACTGGTCCGGGTGCGAGCGCCGGTGCGGGCATCCGCGCGGCGCCGCCTGGGTCGACCTCGTCGCCACCCCCGGCGGGTACCGCCTCGACGGTCGCCCGGTGCCGTCCCACGAACTTGCCCAGGCCGTCGCCGACGCGCGCAGCCAACCCCGAGTGTCCGAAGACGCAGTGAAGAAATGAGCGAGTACACCGTGTTCGAGTACGAGAAGGACGGCGCCGAGATCTACCGCCAGTCCTTTGCCACGATCCGCGCCGAGGCGGACCTTTCCGGGCTGCCCGCCTCGGTCGCCCAGGTCGCGGTGCGCATGATTCACGCCTGCGGGATGACCGACCTGACCCGGGACCTGGGCTACTCGCCCGAGGTCGTCCTGCGGGCGCGCGCCGCCCTGGAGGCCGGCGCGCCGATCCTGTGCGACGTGCAGATGGTCGCCAGCGGGGTCACCCGCAAGCGGCTGCCCGCCGACAACCAGGTGATCTGCACCCTCTCCGACCCGGCCGTGCCGGAGCTCGCCGCGAAGATGGGCACGACGCGCAGCGCCGCCGCCCTCGAAGTCTGGCGGGACCGGGGCCTGTTGGAGGGATCGGTGATCGCCGTCGGGAACGCGCCGACCGCGCTCTTCCGGCTGCTGGAGATGATCGAGGAGGGCGCCCCGCGCCCCGCCGCGGTCATCGGGGTCCCCGTCGGGTTCATCGGCGCCGCCGAGTCCAAGGACGCCCTCGCCGAACACCCCTCCGCCCTCGACCACTTGATCGTCCGGGGCCGGCGCGGAGGCAGCGCCATGGCCGCCGCCGCCGTCAACGCCATCGCGAGCGTGGCCGAATGAGCACCGGACGGCTTTACGGAGTGGGGCTCGGGCCCGGCGACCCCTCGCTGATGACGCTGCGCGCCGTCGAGGTGATCGCGGAGGCCGACGTGGTCGCGTACCACTCCGCCCGCCACGGCCGCTCGATCGCCCGCTCCATCGCCGCGAAGCACCTGCGCACCGACCACATCGAGGAGCCGCTGGTCTACCCGGTCACCACCGAGACCACCGACCACCCCGGCGGCTACCAGGGTGCGATGGAGGAGTTCTACGAGGCCTCCGCCGCCCGGCTCGCCGTCCACCTGGACGCCGGCCGCACCGTCGCCGTGCTCGCGGAGGGCGACCCGCTCTTCTACAGCTCGTACATGCACATGCACAAGCGGCTCTCCGGCCGGTACGAGACCGAGGTGATCCCCGGGGTGACCTCGGTGAGCGCCGCCGCCGCACGGCTCGGCACCCCGCTCGTCGAGGGCGAGGAGGTGCTGACGATCCTGCCCGGCACCCTCTCCGAGGAGG
Organism: Streptomyces sp. AP-93; assembly: GCF_022808175.1. Taxonomy (GTDB): domain Bacteria; phylum Actinomycetota; class Actinomycetes; order Streptomycetales; family Streptomycetaceae; genus Streptomyces. The sequence continues at coordinate 102,974 of NZ_JALGBX010000018.1, forward strand.
AGCTCACGGCCCGCCTCGCCGCCACCGACTCGGCGGTCGTGATGAAGCTCGGCCGCACCTTCCCCGCCATCCGGCGGGCCATGGAGAACAGCGGCCGGCTCGCCGAGGCGCGCTACGTGGAGCGCGCCACGATGGCGGGGGAGCGGACCGGCGTCCTGGCCGACACCGACCCCGAATCCGTCCCCTACTTCGCCGTCGCCGTGGTGCCCAGCCGGATCGGGAACCCGGGCAGCGTGCCGTCCGGCCCCGGCGAGGTCGCCGTCGTCGGCACCGGACCGGCCGGGCCGCTGTGGCTCACCGCCGAGACCCGGCGGGTGCTGGCCGACGCCGAAGTGCTGGTCGGCTACACGACGTACCTGGACCGGGTGCCGGTCAAGCCGGGCCAGATCCGGCACGGCTCCGACAACAAGGTCGAGTCGGAGCGAGCCGAGTTCGCGCTCGACCTCGCCCGGCGCGGCAAGCGGGTGGCCGTGGTCTCCGGCGGTGACCCCGGGGTCTTCGCCATGGCCACCGCCGTCCTGGAGGTCGCGGGGCAGCCCGAGTACAAGGACGTGCCCGTACGGGTGCTGCCCGGGGTGACGGCCGCCAACGCGGCGGCCGCCGCGGCCGGAGCCCCGCTCGGCCACGACTACGCCACCATCTCCCTCTCGGACCGGCTCAAGCCCTGGGAGGTCATCGCGGAGCGACTGCGCGCGGCCGCCGCGGCGGATCTCGTACTGGCCCTGTACAACCCGGGCTCGCGCAGCCGGAACTGGCAGGTGGCCCAGGCCCGCGAACTGCTCCTGGAGCTGCGCGCACCGCAGACCCCGGTGGTCGTGGCGCGCGACGTGGGCGGGCCGGAGCAGTCGGTCCGGATCGTCACGCTGGCCGAACTGGAGCCGTCCGAGGTGGACATGCGGACGATCCTGCTGATCGGCTCCTCGCAGACCCAGGTGACCGTGCGGCCCGACGGGTCGAGGGTGACGTGGACTCCGCGCCGGTACGGTTGACGCCTGCCGGGCGGCGAACAGGTGTGAGCCCCGGGGCGGTTGGCCGCCCCGGGGCTCACCGGGTTCAGGGGGCTCCGCGCGCTAGCCGGTCTTGACTTCGAAGCGTACGGAGCGGACGAGGAGGTCGTCGCGCGCCGGGTTTCCGTGCGCCCGCAGCCTCCACTCGGGGCCCTCGCAGTTGGCACCCGCGTAGACGACCACGGCGGAGTCAGTGTCGTTGTGCGGGCCGTAGCCGGGCTGCTCGTCGTCGTCGGCGACGGCGTAGAGGTTGACGCACTTGCCGCTGTGCGGGTCGTGCAGGGTGACGTGCTGCTCCTGCCCGTATCCGTCGACGTACTTGTAGTGGAAATAGCCTTCGGCGGCGAGGGCCGAGCCGGGCAGCGACAGGACCAGGGCGAAGGCCGCCAGGCCAGCGGCAGCGGTGGTGCGGAGCTTCATGAGGGAGTGGATCCCTTTCCGTGGGGGCGGGTCGGGCAGTGCGGGCACGACCCTAGAAGGGCTCCGAACGGCGAATCGATCCTCCGCGATCCCTCGGCGTGGCGAGCTCGGCGCTGCCGGACCCGGAATCCGGGCGGCAGCCCGCAGCCCGCAGCCCGCAGCTCTCACCTCTCGGCTCTCAGCCGGACAGCCAGGTCCGGACTTCGTCCACCGAGCCGGTCTGCGGGACGCCCCGCGGTACCGGCGGGCGGCGGACCAGGAGGACCGGGATGCCGGCCTCGCGGGCGGCGTCAAGTTTGGGGGCGGTGGCGGAGCCGCCGCTGTCCTTGCTCACCAGGAGGTCGATGCGGTGCCCGGCGAGGAGTTCTCGCTCGTCGGCCAGTGTGAACGGGCCGCGGGCCAGCAGGACTTCGAGGCGAGGCGGGGTCGGGGCGTCCGGGGGGTCCACCGAACGCACCAGGAACCAGGGCTCGGTGAGGTGCGCGAAGCTGTGCAGGCCCATCCGGCCGGTGGTCAGGAAGGCGCGGGTGCCGAGCGCGGGGAGCAGCGCGGCCGCCTCGGTGAGGGAGTCCGCGAAGTGCCAGTCGTCGCCGGGGCCCGGGGTCCAGCCGGGGCGGCGCAGCGCGAGGAGCGGTACGCCCGAAAGGGCCGCGGCCCCGGCCGCGTTGAAGCTCATCCGCTCCGCGAAGGGGTGCGTGGCGTCGACCAGGTGCGTGACCCCGTGGGCCGAGATCCAGGCCGCCAGGCCGTCGGGACCGCCGAAGCCGCCGATCCGGGTCTCGCCCGGCGGAAGTACCGGCGACGCGACCCGGCCGGCCAGCGAGGTGGTCACCCGGGGAGAGTCCGGGGCGGCGGCCAGGGCCTCCGCGAGGCGGCGCGCCTCCGTGGTGCCGCCGAGGATCAGGACGTGCGGACCCGGGCCGGCCGGATCAGCAGACATGCCGGTCGCGCTCGGCGGAGTACAGGTGACTGTCGCGGAACTGCTCGGCGCCCAGGGTGCGGCCCACCAGGATGACGGCCGTGCGGACCAGCCCGGCCTCCTTCACCTGGGCGGCGATGTCGGCCAGCGTCCCGCGCAGGATCAGCTCGTCGGGGCGGCTGGCCATCGCGACCACCGCCGCCGGGCACTCGGCCCCGTAGTGCGGCAGGAGTTCGTCCACGACCCGGTCCACGTAGCGGGTGGCCAGGTGCAGCACCAGGAGCGCCCCGCTGCGGCCCAGCGTGGCGAGGTCCTCGCCGGGCGGCATCGGCGTGGCCTGCTGGGAGATCCGGGTCAGGATCACGGTCTGGCCGACGGTGGGGACGGTCAGCTCCCGCTTCAGCGCGGCGGCCGCCGCGGCGAAGGCGGGGACGCCGGGGACGACCTCGTAGGGGATGCCGGCCGCGTCGAGCCGGCGCATCTGCTCCGCAACGGCGCTGAAGACGGAGGGGTCGCCGGAGTGGAGCCGGGCCACGTCCTGGCCGGCCGCGTGGGCGCGTACGCACTCGGCGATGATCTCGTCCAGATTCAGCTGTGCGGTGTCGATCAGGCGGGCGTCCGGCGGGCATTCGGCGAGGAGTTCGCGGGGGACCAGGCTGCCCGCGTACAGGCAGACGGGGGCGGCGGCCAGCGTCCGGGCGCCGCGCACCGTGATCAGGTCGGCGGCGCCGGGGCCCGCACCGATGAAGTACACGGTCATATCGTCTGATCCACCAATTCGGGTTCGGGATGGGGCTTCGTAACGGACCACTGGGTGACCGGCATCGCCTGGCGCCAGCCCGTGAAACCGCCGACCGGTACGGCGTGCGCGACGGCCAGTTTCACCAGCTCGCCGCCGTGGCGCCGGTAGCGGTCGGTGAGGACCGCCTCCGACTCCAGGGTGACCGTGTTCACCACGAGCCGGCCGCCGGGGGCCAGTGCCTCCCAGGCCGCGTCGAGCAGGCCCGGCGCGGTCAGGCCGCCGCCGATGAACACCGCGTCGGGGGCGGGCAGCCCGGCGAGCGCGTCGGGCGCGGAGCCGGTGACCACGCGCAGGGCGGGCACGCCGAGGGCGGCCGCGTTACGGGTGATCCGCGCGGCCCGCTCCGTCACCCGCTCCACGGTCACCGCCCGGCAGGAGGGGTGCGTGCGCATCCACTCGATGCCGATGGAGCCGGAGCCGCCGCCGATGTCCCACAGCAGTTCGCCGGGGGCGGGGGCGAGGGCGCACAGGGTGGCGGCGCGGACGTGGCGCTTGGTGAGCTGGCCGTCGTGCTCGTAGGCGGCGTCGGGCAGGCCGGGGGTCGCGCCGAGCCGGGGGGCTTCGGCGCGGGGGTCGCGGCGGCAGTCGACGGCGACCACGTTCAGGGGGTCGCCGGGCGGGTGCTGCCAGGTCTGGGCGAGACCCTCGTACGTGTCCTCGCGCTCGGAGCCGAGCTGTTCCAGGACGCGCATCCGGCTGGGGCCGAAGCCCCGCTCTCGAAGCAGAGCGGCGATCTCGTTTGCGGTCAGTGCTCCGGCACTCAGCACCAGGACCCGGCGGCCCTCGTACAGCGCGGCCGCGAGCCGGGCCACCGGGCGGCCGACCACGGTGACCACCTCGGTGTCCTCCACCGGCCAGCCGAGGCGGGCGCAGGCGTAGGAGACGGAGGAGGGGTGCGGCAGGACGTGCAGGGCGCCGGGGCCGAGCTCCTCGGACAGCGCGCGGCCGATCCCGTAGAACATCGGGTCGCCGCTGGCCAGCACCGCGATGCGGCGGCCCGCGTGCTCGGCCATCAGCTTCGGCACGGCCGGGCGCAGCGGGCTGGGCCACGCCACCCGGGCGCCGCCGCATTCCCCGAGGGGGATCAGGTCCAGCTGCCGTGGCCCGCCGATCAGCACCTCGGCCCCGGCCAGCGCGGCCCGGGCGGGGGCGGTCAGCCCGTCCCAGCCGTCGGCGCCGAGGCCGACGACCGACACGGGTACGGGGGGCGGTGCGGAGCTCACTGGGTGGACCTCGGGGTACGGGAAGCGGGTGGACCCGCAGCCTACTGGGCCCGCCCCGGGCCCCCGGCGGGCGGGCCCCGAGCCGGGTCCGGCCCCTGGCGCGGGGCTGGTCCCCTACCCGCCCTTCGCCCGTTCCCCGGGCTCCGCCCGGACCCGTTGCCGGGTGCGGCGCCGTTCCCGGGGGCCAGCCCCCGGACCCCCGCTCCTCAAACGCCGGAGGGGCTGGATGTGGCCGGTGCGGGCTGGATGGCGCGGAGCGCCATTTCAGCCTCGCCGGCGTTTGAGGCGCGGGGTCGGGGCGGAGCCCCGGGGAACGGGCGAAGGGCGGGTAGGGGAAATCCGCCCCGCGCAGCGGCGGCGCGCACCCGAGCGCGGGCCCGGATTGAGGGGCCGTGTTACGGGCGCGGCGCCGGGAGTAGGGTGCGGGGGCCGGTGGGCCGTGGGGGCCGCCGGGACGGGAGGAGCTGCCATGGCGGGCTGGAAGGCCACCCGGATGCCGGACCAGAGCGGGCGTGCCGCCGTCGTCACCGGAGGCAACAGCGGGATCGGCTACGCCGCCGCCCGGGAGCTCGCACGCCGCGGCGCCTCGGTGGTGCTGGCCTGCCGGAGCGCGGCGCGGGGGCGGGCCGCCGAGGTCGCGTTGCGGGGTGAAGTACCCGGCGCGGAAGTGGAGTTCATGGAGCTGGACCTCGCCGATCTGGCCTCCGTGCGGGAGTTCGCGGCCGCGTACGGGCGGCGGCGGAGCGGGGCTCTTGATCTGCTCGTCAACAACGCCGGCGTGATGGCGCTGCCCTACGGCCGGACCGCCGACGGGTTCGAGACGCAGTTCGGGGTCAACCACCTCGGCCACTTCGCCCTCACCGGGCTGTTGCTGCCCCGGCTCCTCGACGCCCCGCCCGGAGCCCGGATCGTGAACCTCTCCAGCAGCTTCCACGCCCTCGGGGACGTGGCGCACGATGACCTGAACAGCGAGCGGGACTACCGGCGTTGGATCGCGTACGGCCGTTCCAAGAGCGCGAACCTGCTCTTCACCCACGAGCTCGCCCGCCGCCTGGCGGCCGCCGGTTCCGAGGTCGTCGCGGCCGCCGCCCACCCCGGCTACGCCGCCACCAACCTGCACGTCGGGGCGACCCCGCAGGCGGGGGCCACGCTCACCTCGCGGTTCGCCGCGGCCGCCACCGCCGTCGGACATGAGATCGGCACCACCGTCATCGCGCAGTCCGCTGCCGCCGGCGCGCTGCCCACCCTGTTCGCGGCCACGGCGCCCGGCGTCGGGCCCGACGAGTTCATCGGGCCGCGGCTCGGCTGGCGCGGCGCTCCCGTCCGTTCCCGGCGGGCGAAATGGACCCTGGACGACAAGTCCGGCGAACGGCTCTGGGGCGCCTCCGAAAAGCTCACCGGAGTCTCGTACACGTCCCTATCGCGCTGAATCCCCGGGGGCTAGCTTGCTACTCGCCAGTCACTTCAGGCTGCCGAGTCCGAGCTCGAGTCCGAGTTGCGTCACGTCGCATTCCCCTGGGAGAGCCATGCGCAGATCCGCCCTGCCCGTGCCCCTGTTGTTCCCGATGCTCGTCGCCCTCGCCGCGGCCCTCGCCGCGGCGCTCGTCGCCACCCTGCTCACCGCCCCGACGGCTCGGGCCGTGGAGGCGGCGGAGGCCGCCGCCCGTGCGGAGCGGCGTACGCCGGTCGTCCTCGTCCACGGATTCGGGGACACCGCGGCCTCCCTCGACGGGCTGGAGGACCACCTGCACGCCCAGGGGTGGCTATCCAGCGACCTCGCCGAATTCGGTTACGACTGGGCCGCCACCAACGACTCCAACGCCGCCCGCTTCGGCGCCTTCCTCACCGAACGGTTCGGCAGCCGCCCCGTCGATGTGGTCGCCCACAGCATGGGCTCGCTGCTGACGCGCAAGTACCTCAAGGACGGCGGGAGTTCCCGGGTCCGCTCCTGGGTTTCGCTCGGCGGACCCAACCACGGGGCGGGGGACGCCGCGCCCTGCGGCCCCTTCGCCACCTTCTGCGACATCCATGCGGCCTCGCTCGCCGACATGACCCCCGGCAGCCCCTTCCTGGCCTCCCTCAACGCGGGCGACGAAACCCCGGGCGCCACCCGCTACACCACCTTCAGCTCCACCTGCGACCAGCAGATCCCACCCGGCGACAGCCGCGCCCCGCGCTCCACCGCACTGGCCGGAGCCGTGAACCACGTCCTGCCGGTGGGCGACAGCGGCTGCCCCTCGCACTACGGACTGCTCGGCAACGAGTGGGTCCGCCGGCAGATCGTCGCCGAGTTCTCCAAGGACCCGGTGAGTCAAGTCGACCTGAAGGCCGGTCCGTTCCGGATCACGGTCGACTCGGCGCGGTTCACCTCCAGCGGCGAGAGCGGACCCGAGCTCTACGACGGGCTCACCCTGACCACCGACGGGACCGCCCGCTCCCTCTGGCACCGCGACCGGTCCGGCGCCACCGCCTTCCCCGACCACGACCCGTGGTTCGGGCTCGATGATTCCGTCAGGAGTCAGGTCTTCAGCGGCCGGGCGACCGTCACCGCCCACCTCGTCGACGCCGACTACAGCGCCGGGAACAACGACGACGTGATGGCCGCAGGCCGCGTCCACTGGGACCCGGCGCTCGGCTTCGGCCGGTTCACCGCCAAGATGGCCGGTGTGGACGGCGGCGAGGCCTCCGTCACCTACACCGTGACCCCGGTGCAGGGCGTCCCCGCCTGCCGGGTGCGCGTGGACCAGGCGGAGCTGACCTACTTCGACGACGGCACGACCCGGCCCGCGCTCTACGGCGACATCGCGGTCCGGACCGGTGACGGTGCGCGCACCGCCGTGTGGTCGCGCTCCGGCTCGGACCCGTCGACCTTCCCCAACCAGGGCAACCGCACCAACCCCGACCCGTACTTCTACCAGCGCGTCGGCTCGGGGACCACGTACGGGCCCGGCCCGTTCGAGATCGGCGTCTTCCTCTGGGACTACGACGCCTCCTCGGCCGACGACCTGGTCGCCCGGGGCACGGTGGCCTGGGATCCGTACACCGATCAGCCGGGGACCCGCACCAGCGAGTTCCGCGGGGACGACGGAGGGCACGTGAAGGTCACCTGGACCGCCCTCTGCCCCTGATCCGGGCGGAGGTCCGGGCGGAGGTGCGGACGGGGGTCCGGGCGGAGGTCCGGACGGGGGTCCGGACGGGGGCGCGCCCCGGTATGAGCCCGTCCGCCCCCGTCGAGCCTCCGGGCGCCCCGTCCGGGCCCTGACCTGGGAGCCCCGCCCGCCGTCACACTCGGCGGCATGGACGACGACACGACGGACAACCACCCACGCACCACCGGACCGCATGCCGAGGACCATGCCGAGGAGCACGCCGGGGACCATGCCGTGGTCCTCGGCGCGGGCATGGCCGGGCTGCTGGCGGCGCGGGTGCTCGCGATGCGGTTCTCCCGGGTCACGGTGATCGAGCGGGACGAACTACCCGACGGCGAGCCGGTGTTCCGGCCGGGGCTACCTCAGACCCGGCACACGCACGTCCTGTGGGCGCGGGGCCTGGACCTGATCGAGCTGATGCTGCCGGGCATCACCGGCAAGCTCCTGGCCGCGGGCGCCGTCCTCGCCGACTCGCCGCGCGACTTCCTCTGGCTGAGCCCGGCCGACTGGTTCGGGCCGGTGGCCGGGGCCAGGGTCCTGCTCGCGAGCCGGGAACTGCTCGACTCGGCGGTGCGCCGGGAAGTGCTCCGCAATCCGCGCGTGCGGATCCGGGCCGGCCGGGCGGCCGCCGGACTGGTCGCCGGGCCGGACGGCCGCACGGTGACGGGTGTGGAACTGCGCGACGGCGAGCGGCTGGCCGCACGCCTCGTCGTCGACGCGACCGGCCGCACCTCCAAGGCCCCCGCCTGGCTCGCCGCGCTCGGTCACCCGGCCCCGGAGGTCACCCGGTACGACTCCCATCTCGGGTACTCCAGCCGCTACTTCAAGATCCCGGAGGATCCGGGACGGCGCTGGCAGGGCCTGTACGTCCAGGGCCGTCCGGACCTTCCGCGCGGCGGAGTGCTGATGCCGCTGGACGGGAACCGCTGGCTGGTGACCCTGGTCGGAAACGGCGAACACGCGCCGCCCGTGCGGGAGGAGGAGTTCCTCCCGTTCGCCGGGAGCCTGCGCAGCCCGGCCCTGTACGACGCCATCCGGGACGCGGTCCCGCTGTCCTCGCCCACCGCCTTCCGGAACACGGCGAACGAATGGCGCCACTACGAGCGCCTGGAGCGCTGGCCGGCCGGGTTCGTGGTCCTCGGCGACGCGGCCTGCCGTTTCAACCCCGTGTACGGGCACGGCATGACGGTCGCCGCGCTCGCCGCGGAAGCCCTGGCCAAGGAGATCCGCACCCTGGACCCGGAGCGGATCGCGGCGGCCTCCCGCCGGATCCAGCGCCGGACCCTCGCGGCGGCCGCCGTGCCCTGGCAGATCGCCACCAGCGAGGACATGCGGTACCCGGTGACGGAGGGGCCGCCGCCGGACCGGGCCACCCGGATCCTGCAGCGCTACATGTCCCGGGTGATGGCGGGAGCCAACACCGACCCGGCGATCGCCGCCCGCTTCTTCGGCGTGCTGTCGCTGACCAGCCCGCCGGGCACCCTGCTCGACCCCGTCACGATGCTCCGGGTCCTGTCCAAGCGGCACCTCCCGGCCGGCCCGGAGTCCACCGCCTACCCGGCCCACCACGGTCCGCCGGCGCAGCGGGGCGCGCGCCGGACCGTCTAGGGCGAGTCTAGGATCGGCCCGTGATCGCCGAGATGCAGTGCGTGGTGCTGGACTGTCCCGACCCGGCGGCGCTGGCCGCGTTCTACCAGCGCCTGACCGGCGGTGAGGTCAACCGTCCCGACCGGCGCTGGGCGACCGACGCCACCTGGGCGACCCTGCACCTTCCGGCCGGCCAGGTCCTCGCCTTCCAGTACGCCGAGGACCACCGGCCGCCCCGCTGGCCGGACCCGGCCCGGCCCCAGCAGCTGCACCTGGACTTCGCCGTCGCGGACCTGGACGCGGCCCATGCGGAGGTCCTGGCCTGCGGTGCCACCCTGCTCGACGGGGACCGGGCGGGCGAGGGCTGGCGGGTCTACGCCGATCCGGCCGGGCACCCCTTCTGTCTGGTGCGCCACTGACCCCGGTCCCCGCCGGCCCCGCCTGCCCCCGCCGGCCCCGCCTGCCCCCGCCGGCCCCCGTGCTTCAGCCCGGGAAGGTCACTTCGACGGGCTGAGCTGCACCGTCGTCAGCGCCCCGCCCCCGGCCTCCTTCACCACCGTGAGCCGGGTCCCGGTGTCCGGCACCTTGACGCCGAGCTGCGGCAGCCCCGGGTTCCAGTACGACCCGTGGCGGTCGTCGAAGACCGGTACGCCGCTCCGGGCCGGGATCGTGGTGGGGACGCCCGCCTTGTGCAGGACGATCCGGTCGCTCTTCCCGAGGGAGAAGGGGGCGTCGAACGTCTGGGCGCGCGCGTTCAGCAGCGTGCCGTCCGCGTGGGTCAGCGGCTCGGGGCGCGAGTCGACGGGCAGCAGCATGCCGCCGCCGGGGTGCGCCTTGGTGGTGTTGTCGCTGTACGCCGTGTCCCAGAGCCAGATCAGCACGCCCTGCTGGTACGGGTAGAACTCGACCTTGTCGCCCGTGAAGCCGAAGTTGTACGGCCCCGTCCTCAGCAGGCTGCCGTAGCCGGTGTAGCGGCGGTTCTCCACGAGGTACGCGCGCGGGTGCTGCTCGCTGCCCGTACGGCCCTGCGTGCGCGACCACTTGACCGCAGTCCAGCCGTTCGCGCCCTGCTCCGCCCCGTCGCGCAGCAGCTCCCGGCCGTCGGCGCCCGCGGTGACACGGATGTCGTCGAAGGTGACGCCCTTGCCGTGGGTGTTGCTGTCCGAGGTGACGCGCAGCCTCAACTGGACTGAGGTGCCGGAGAATTGGGTCAGCGGTACCGAGAGCCGCGTCCAGCCCGCCGAGGTACCGGAGATCCCCTTCGCCCCGATCGGCGTGGCCTCCACCGTGCCCGGCAGCGCCGTCCAGCCGGCCCCGCCGTCCGTGGAGGCCTCCACCGTCAGGTAGTCGAAGTCCTGCTCGATGTCGTACCAGACCCGGGCGTCCAGGCGGGCCGCCGTGCCGGCCGCGATTCCCGAGAGGTCGACCGTGCGCGACAGCGTGTTGTCCATGAAGTCGCCCGTACCGCTCCACCACTGGCCGGCGCCCTCGTACGGGTCGACAAGGTCGATGGTGGTCGAAGACGGCGGCAGGTGCACCAACAGGGCCTGCGGATCCTCGGTGTTGTAGCCGGACACCCCGAGCGTCGCCCGTGTCGTGCGACCCGCGTCGGCCTCCGTGTACTGGAGCCAGCCCAGCTGGAGCTTGCTCCAGGGGTCGAGGTCGCCCGGGAACTCGCCCGTGGAATTGCGGCCCTTGCCCAGGTAGGACGCCGAGGACATCAGCGACCAGAAGTTGACGCTGTTGTCCCCGTCCGAGCTGTACAGGTCCGGCAGGCCCAGATCGTGCCCGAACTCGTGCGCGAAGAGGCCCGCGCCGCTGTTCTCCCCGCCGGTCAGGTAGTCCCCGGCCCAGATGCCCGTGTCGCCGACCGGGGTGCCGCCCGCCTTGTTGCCCTCCGGGCCCGCGCTGCCGGCCTGGTTCCAGTAGGCGAACCAGCGGTGCGCCCACACGGCGTCCTTGCCCTGCGTCCCGCCGCCCCAGGTCTGGTCCTTGCCCGCGTGGACGACGACGAGGTGGTCGAGGTAGCCGTCCGGCTCGTCGAAGTTGCCGTCGTGGTCGGCGTCGTAGCGGTCCCACACGTCGTACTCGGCGAGCTGCGCCTTGATCTGCTCGGGCGTACGGCCCTTCGTCCGCTCGGACTTGTACCAGGAGTCGGTGGCGTCCCGGATCATGTCCCAGTTGGTCCGGCACTGGCCGGGCTCGGAGCAGTTGTCGGTGCCGTAACGGGCTTCGTTCCAGGGTAGTTTGACCCAGTCGGTCACCATGCCGTCCATGTCGTACCGGCCGGAGGACTGGAGCCGGTAGTAGGCGCGCAGGGAGGCCGACCGCGGGTCGGTGGAGAAGAACTGCTTCTCGTAGAAGGACCGGTCGAAGTCCTTGCGCCACAGGGTGTGGTTGTCGTCCGCGGCCGGCTTGCCGATGGTGTTGTGCGCCGGGCCCGGGGTGCCGCCGAAGCGCGGCTTGCCCTCGAACTCGGTGGTGTTGTCCACCTGGTCGCCGAACTCGGCGAGGATCACGAAGACCTTGTCCTTGCGCTCCCGGGCCAGTTCGACGTACCGCTTGCCGACCTTGGCCAGGCGCGGCAGCGTGCCGTCGGCCTCGGCGCGCAGGCCGCCGGGACGGCCGGCGGCCACCTCTTCGAGGGCCTGGCGGCGCAGGGCCTGGCGCTGGAGCTCCAGGGGGGCGGGCGGCGGGGCGGCGGCCTGCTGCTGCTCGGCGTGCTGCTGCCCGACGGGCGTCGGCGTGGCGGGCGGGGCCGGGGATGCGGTGGCGGCGAGCGCGGGGGCGGCGAGGAGGGCGAGTGATATCGCCGCTCCCACCGCAGCGAGTCTGCGCAACGTAGCTGACCTTTCTGGAGTTTCCGGTCGGCCGGGTTGGCCGGAGCGCGAGTAATATTTCACATGTGACAGGTGATTGATAGATGTGGGAGGGGTGGGCGTCCGGCGCGGCCGGGCATGTGCCCGGGTGGGGCCGGGCGTTTGCGCCGGCCATCCGAACTCGACGTTCCAAGGGCCCCGTTCGCCGCGCGGCGCTATCGTGCCGAGCGGGGACGACTGTGCGAGGGGGCGGAGCCGCGATGCGATTTCTGTTTGTGCACGGCACGGGGGTGCGGCGCGAGCGGCACGACCTGCTCTTCGCCCTGGTCCGGGACCGGCTGACCGCCCGGTTCCCCGGGGCGAGCGTCGACTCCTGCTTCTGGGGGGAGCGGTACGGGGCCACCCTGAGCGCCCAGGGCCGTTCCGTGCCCGGACTGAGCGCCCCCGGCGCGGCCATGGGACCGGACGACGAGGAGACCGCCGAGTGGGGGCTGCTGGTCGCCGACCCGCTCTGCGAGCTGCGGGTACTGGCGGAAGCCGGCTGGGACACCGGAGCCGACCGCGACCTCGACGGCCACCCGGACGGCCACCCGGACGGCGCCTCCGATGACGACGGCTTCGCGATGCCCGGCGTACAGTCCGCGGGCGACCGCGTACTGGAACTGCTCGCCGAGGTCTCCGAAGTCTCCGGGGTCTCCGGGGTCCCCGAGGGCGGCGAACAGGCCGCGTTACTGCTCGGCACCGGCCTCGCCGCCGGATTCCCCGCCGCCCTGAAGACCGTCTCCCGTTCCGACGAGGCCGCCCGCGCCGGGGCCCGTGCCGCCGGCGAGACGCAGGCCCGGGAGCTGGCCAAGGTCCTGGCCCGCGCGGTGACCGCCGCCGCACTCGCCTCGGCCGGAGCCGAGGCCGACTGCACCGGAGCCGAGCGCGACCGCCTCGTCGAGCTGATCACCACCCGCCTCGGCGGCGACGCCCGGGTCCCCGGCGCCCGCGCCGCCGCCGTCCTCGGCCGGCTCGCGATGCGCGTCACCACCCAACCGCTGCTCAACGCCTGGCGCGGCTCCCTCACCGTCGGGGCCACCCCCGCCCTCGGCGACATCCTGCGCTACCAGGCCCGGGGCGCCGGCCTCCGCGCGTTCCTGCACGAGCGGATCACCGCCGAGCCGGGGCCGACCGTCCTCATCGGACACAGCCTCGGCGGCATCGCCCTGGTGGACCTCCTCGCCCTGGCGGCCGCCCGAGGCGAGCCGGTGCCCGGCGTCGAACTGCTCGTCACCGTCGGCTCGCAGGCACCCTTCCTCCACGAACTCGGCGCGCTGGCCGGGATCGTGCCGGGCGCCAGGCTCCCGTACGCCTTCCCGCGCTGGCTCAACGTCTACGACCGCCAGGACGTGCTGTCCTACCTCGCCGAGCCCGTCTTCCCCGGCGACCCGCGCGTCAGCGACCAGGAGATCGGCAGCCGCCAGCCCTTCCCGGCCTGCCACAGCGCCTACTGGAAACAGGACTCCCTCTACGCACGCATCGAACAGGCGGTGGCCGAAGCGGAGATCGGGTGAACCCCCTCGACCTGCTGCCCCCCGACCTGGGGCCGCGCACCTTCGCGCTCGTCGCCGGGGTCGAGAGCTACGAGGTCAGCCGCCACTGGAACCTGCGCGGCCCGGCCCGAGACGCCCTGCGGTTCGCCCGCTGGCTGACCGGACCGGGAGAGGTGCCGCCGGGCCACGTACGGCTGTTGCTGTCCCCGCTCGATGACCCGGACTCGCTCGACTGGTCGGCCTCCGCCGCTCTGCGGGCCCTGCGCACCACGCACCGCCCGGCGACCGAGGCGAACGTGAAGTCGGTGCTGTTCGACGAACTCCCCGCCTGTGAAGGCGATTTGCTGGTGATCTTCTGGGCCGGGCACGGCTACACGGAACCGCGCCGCGGTGAACTGATGCTGCCTTCCACGGACGCCCGGCCCGGCCAGATCCGCCACCTCAACCTCGACTCCGCGCTGCGCTGGTGGCGCACCAGCCTCGTCAAGCGCGAGCTCTTCCGGTACCAGGCCGCCCTGGTGGACGCATGCCGGGTCGACGCACCCCGCGACGTCCGGTGGAACTTCGGCACCAGCGACTACGGCGGCGGCGCCACCGTCCCGGGGCGGCGCCAGTTCCGGCTGTACGCCTCCCGCGAGGGCGAGGCCGCGAAGAACGACGCCGAGCGCGGCGCGGGCCGCTTCACCGAGGAGCTCCTCGCCGAACTCGGGGAACGCCCGGTGCGCGAGGCCGTCTCCGGTCTCGCCGACACCGCCCGCTCCATTCACCGCACCTTCCTGGGCCTGCGCGAACGCGGCGAGGGCTGGCAGCTCCCGCAGTTCGTCGTGGACCGCGACTGGGACGCCTCCTCCTTCCTCGATGACGATCTGCCCGGGATGGCGCCGCCGCGCACGGGCCGCCTCGACCAGGTCGCCTGGGACGGGCTCGGCGAACTCTTCGAGGACCGCGACCTGCCGCGCTGCGCCCACGAGGCGTACCTGTGGGCGTTCAAGGCGGCCGGCTGCGCGGCCCCCGTCCGGGGCGGCCTGCCCGGCGACACCCTGCTGGAGGTGGTCCAGGACCTCGACGAACGCCACGGCGGACCGGGCGGGATGCCGCTCCCGGTGCCCTTCGTACGGTTCCTCGCGGAACAGGGCGCGCCCGGCGACGGGCCGTGGTCGGCCCGGCTGCGCGACTGGGTGCACGCCACCCGCGAACGCCTCGCCCTGCCCGCGCTGCCGCCCCCGCCCCCGCCGCCGCGCAGGACGGCCCTGCACGTGCGGCTGGAGACGCCGCCGGGCGGGGAGGAGGGGTTCCTCGCCCGGATGTGGCTGCGGCGGGAGACGACCGAGCACATCTGGGAATCGGAGGGGGCGCCGGTACGGCTGGACGCGGTACGGGACGCACTCGTACGGCAACTCGTGGCGACGGCAAAGGTGTTGGGCGCCGACGCGGATGCGGGGCGGCTCTCCGGCGCGGTGGAGCGGATCGAGTTCCACGTGCCGTACGAGCTGCTGGACCTGGACTTCGACCAGTGGCCGGTCCCGCGCGGCCCGGGCGGGCGGACCCGGGCCCTGGGCGTGCTCTACCAGGTGGTGGTGCGCTGCCCGCAGGAGCGCGAGTACACCGGCACCGAATGGCGCGGCAAGTGGCGCTGGCTGTGGGCCCAGGGCGGCCGGCACCCGGAGGCGGTCCGGGTGGTGGCCGACGCGGACGCGGGCGACGGGCTCGGCATGGAACTGGGTGCGGGACCGGCGCCCGCGTGCGTACTGGCGCACACGCGGGCGGGGGCGCGGACGGCGGCGGTGGTGGACGCGGTCCTGGAGGGCGGTGTCCCGGTGGCCCTCTGGCACCGCGGCCCCGCTCCGGCGGGCTCAGACCGGGCCGGGGAGCCGGGGCCGGCGCACGCGGCTCGGGGCGGCTTCGCGTACGCCGCCGGGGGTGCCGGGGGCGCCGGTCCCGGCGGGTCCGCGGGCGACCTGCTCGATCTGCTGGCGCCGGCCGGCGAGGACGGGCGGCCGTCCGACCCCGGCGCACTCGACGTGCTCGCCCTGCCCGCCCGCGTGCGCGCGGTGCGCCGGGCGGCCGCCGTCGCGGGCGCGGGCGCCCCCGGCGGCGACCTCCGACAGCCGTCGGGGGGAGACCGGTTGGTCCTCCTGTGGGACGATCCCGACGACACCCTCACCCTCCGGTCCCTGGCTTGAACCCGCTCCCGATGCCACCGCCGATCCCGAACCCCATCCGGACCTCGGACGCCGGACCCCGGACCCCATCCCGGCCCCGGGGCCGGACCATGGGCCCCATCCCGGGCTTGGGCCCCATCCCGGGCTTGGGCCGGACCCAGGGCTTGGGACCGACCCCGGGCCCGACGCCGACCCTGGGCCCGGGCAGGACCCCGAATTCGCATCCGCACCGATCCCGATGACCGTTCGCGGCGACGGCCCGCGACACCGACGATGGAGGCAGAGGCTGTGGTGAAGGACTGGTGGCTGTACCAAGGGACCGGCGAGGCCGCCGAGCGCCGGGCCAGGCTGGAGGCCGGACCGCCACCGCCCTGGCGCGACTTCAAGGGCGTGCCCGACCCGGGGTACACGCCCCCCGGCTGCGCGGGGGAGGCCTGGGAGCGCACCTGGCGGCGCGGCGAGGGCTACGTGCCCGACGAGCTGGAGAAGGACGTGGTCAACACTGCCCTGCACCTGCGCCGGCCGCTGCTGATCACCGGCAAGCCGGGGGTCGGCAAGTCCACGCTCGCCTCCAGCATCGCAGCCGACCTCGACCTGGGACCGGTACTGCACTGGCCGGTCACCAGCCGCACCGTCCTGCGCGACGGCCTGTACCTGTACGACGCGATCGGCCGGCTCCAGGAAGCCGGGCTGGAGCAGTTGCGCACGCCCGGAGCCGAGCCGCCCGCTGCCCGCCCCCAGACCCCCGCCCAGTCCCAGTCCCAGACCCCGGCCCCCGCGGACGGCGGACCGTCCATCGCCCGCTACCTGCGCCTCGGCCCCCTCGGTACGGCCCTCCTGCCCCAGGACCGCCCCCGCGTCCTGCTCGTGGACGAGATCGACAAGAGCGATATCGACCTCCCCGGAGACCTCCTCACCGTCTTCGAGGACGGCGGCTTCGTGATCCCCGAGCTCGCCCGGCTCGTCAAGGAGGCCCCCACCGTCTCCATCGGCACCGACGACGACACGGACGCGGCCGTCCGGATCTCCCAAGGCCGCGTCCAGTGCCGGTACTTCCCCATCGTCGTCCTCACCAGCAACGGCGAACGCGATTTCCCGCCCGCCTTCCTGCGCCGCTGCGTCCGGCTCCACCTGGACCCGCCGGGACCCGACAAACTCGCCCGCATCGTGCGTGGCCGGCTCGGCGTCGACATCGAGAACAGCGACGAGTACCGAGATCTCGTCCAGAGCTTCCTGGAACGCGCCGAGGACGGCGACCTCGCCACCGACCAGCTCCTCAACGCCATCCAGCTCCGGCTGGCCGGCGCCTGGTCCGCCCCCGGCGACCGCGAACGCTTCCTCGCCACCGTCATGCACCACCTCACCGGACCCTCCGCGTGATCGAGAGGCTCCTCGCCGCCCTGGCCGAAGGCGCCGAGGACAACGGCCCGCGCCCCGGAGTCGGAGCGGAGGAGATCGCCGACATCCTGTGGCTCGCGACCCGGGTGGACGCGGCCGCCCTCCGCCCGGAGCCTCCCGCAGCGCCCCCCGCCGCCGCCCCCGAACCCGCCGCCATCGCAGCGGAGTCACCCCCCAAGACGCGCGGCGGCGCCGTCGAACCGGGAGTCCAGTACTTCCCCGCGGCCGCCCCCGCCCCCGCCCCCGCCCCCGACGCCCCCGCGGACCCCTCCGCCGGCCGGACCGCGGGAGGCACCCCCGGCGGCGCGCCCGCGCCGGCCGCGCGCCGGGGCACGGCGGTGCGGCTGCCGCGCGCCGCCACCCTCGACGACCCGCTCGCCCTGATGCGCGCCCTGCGCCCGATCGGCCGCCGCAACATCGGCGGCCCGGGCGAGGAGCTGGACGAACAGCTCACCGTCGAGCGCAGCATCGAGCGGATGGTGCTCACCCCGGTCCTGCGCCCCGCCGAGAGCCGCTGGCTGGACGTGGCCCTGGTCGTCGACTCCCACCACTCGATGCTGCTCTGGTCCGATCTGGTGGAGGAGGTGCGCGGGGTCCTCATCCGCAGCGGAGTCTTCCGCGACGTACGGACCTGGCGGCTCACGGGCACCGGCCCCGGCGGCGCCCCCATGGTCGCGCACCATCGCGACAGCCCGCCCCGCAACCCCCTGGAGCTGGTCGACCCGGCGGCCCGGCGGCTGATCCTGGTCCTCTCCGACACGGTCGCCGGCGGCTGGCGCGAAGCCCCCCTGCGCGGTCTGCTCCGGCAGTGGTCCACGCACAACGCCGTGGCCGTACTGAACGTCCTGCCCGAGCGGCTCTGGACGCGCGGCGCGGTCCAGCCGGTCCCCTTCGCCGTCCGCGCGGACCGGCCCGCGGCGGCCACCCGCTCCTGGCAGCGGGTCCCGGTCGCCCGGCGGGCCCGCGGCGGCGGGGCGGTGGTCCCGGTCGTCGGCATCGCCTCCGGGAGCCTGGCCCGGCTGGTGCGGGTGGTGTCCGGCGACGGCCGCTGGCGGCGGCTCGCGTGCCTGCGCCTCGACGCGGAACCCGCGCGCGGTGTCCCGTACGAGGCACCCGGGGCTCCGAAGCTCTTCCCGGACCCCCTGGAGGCGGTGGAGCGCTTCCGCGCGAGCGCCTCGCCGACGGCCCAGCGCCTCGCCGACCACCTGGCCGCCGTACCGCTCACCCTGCCCGTGATGACCCTCGTACGCCGGTCCCTGCTGCGGGAGTCCGAGCACGGCCACCTCGCGGAAGTGGCCCTGGGCGGGCTGCTCGCTCCCTGGGACGGCGAACAGGACGCCGACACCGCCCAGTTCGAGTTCCTGCCGGGCGTACGGGAGGCCCTGCTCGGATCGCAGCTGCGCGGTGACGTGGCCTCCGTACGGGAGCTGGTGCGGCGGCGCGTGTGGGAGTACATGTCCCACAAACGCGGCACCGGCCGGGACTTCACGGCCATCCGCCGGGGGCCCCGGGGCGGGGGACGGCGCGAACTGGCGCCGGAGGCCATGCCGTTCGCCCTCGCCGCCGGGCCGGTGTCGGGGCTGGCCGACCGGGTGGTGCGGGTCCGACTCGAGTCGCAGCGGGAGCCGCAGGCGGTGGGCGTGCTGCTGTCGCCCCGGCTGGTCCTGACGGTCGTCGGCGATGCGCAGACCGGGCCGCCGCACACCTCGGCCTGGGTCCGGGTCGACGGGCAGGAGGTGCTCTGTCAGCGCGCCTGGGGAGACGGAGCGGCGCCCCAAGTGCTCCTGTTCGTCTCCGACACGGACCTCGTGGACCCGGCGGACTGGACCGAGCCGGCCTGGGCGGAGGGGTTCGCGGGTCCGGGGGATCGCCTGGTCGTGGACGGTGCGACCGATCAGAGCGAGGCGGTGGCGCTGGCCGCCGGGGTCCTCCCGTACGAGGGGGAGCGCAACGGGGAGCTCGTCCGGCTCTCCGCCGAGCCGGAGGCCTGGACCCACTACGTGGGCTCCCCGGTCTCCCGGGACGGCCTGCTGGTGGGCATCGTGCACACGGTGCTGCGGGACCGGATGGTGTTCCTCACGGGCCAGACGCTGCTGGAGCAGCCGGGGTTCCGCGAGGTCGTGGCGACGCACGCGCGAGGGCTGAACGAGCGGTCCGCGATCTGCCTGGCGGTACTGCCCCGGGTGTTCTCGGGCTCGGACACATGGGTGGGGCGTGCGATCGACGAGCTCCTCGTGGAGGCGATGGCGGACTCGGGGGTGCGCGGGGCGGTGGCAACCCACGAGGGCGGCCTGCGCGTCATGGTGGTGGCGGATCCGGGAGCTCTCGGGAAGACCGGGCTGCTGCTGTCCGCACTCCCCGACGCCCTGGGCCGGCTGCGCGCGAGCTCCCGCGAGCATGGGCTCAGTCTGGCGGTGGCCCTGGCCAGGGGCCCGTTCGCGGGGCAGGGGGAAAGGGCGGACGGGCCGGGGCCGAACGAGGCACTGCGGCTGGTCCGCCACCCGGAGATCACCGCGAGGCTGGACCGGTCGGACACTCGGGACGGCATCCTCTTGCTGGCGGGCGAGTCGCTTGGTGATGTGGACGGGTTCGAGATGTTGACGGTCCGGCGGCTGGGCCCGGAGCCGAGGGCCGGGGGGCCGGGCGACCTGCCGGACGTCATGGGTCCGCGGACCGGGCCGGAGCGCGTACGACCGGCAGGGTGGGTCGTCGAGAACGGTCCCGTCGGGCTGGCCAGGGTGCTGATCAGCGCCGACCTGAGGGCCGACGACCCGGCACTCGACTGGGCGCACTGCGGTGACAGGGCCAGGGCGCAGACTCCGACCGGCTGCATCGGGATCCGGCTGCCGGGCCGGGAGCGCTGCCTGGCCCATGTGACGCTCCCCGAACGGGACGCGTACCTGAGGGAGCTCCGGCCGGGCCATGACATCGACCTGCGGGGCACCACGTTCACCGGTGGTCTGCTCCGCGACGTGCTGATCGCCCTGCAGGACAGGCTGACCGGGCACGTCCGGATGGGGAACGCGGCTTTCGACCGCGCCGACTTCGTCGACGCCTGGAGCACGTCGGGCGCCGAGTTCGAGGGGCGTGTCTCCTTCGACCGGGCCAGATTCACCCAGGGTGCGGGTTTCATGGGCTCCCATTTCAAAGGGACCGCGTCCTTCGGGCGGACCGTGTTCCGCCATGGGGCCACCTTCGAAGGGACCACCTTCGACCGTGACGCACGGTTCGTCATGGCGGACTTCGGTGGCCTCGCGGTCTTCACGGACGCACTGTTCGCCCAGGACCTGGACTTGACCTGGGCGGATCTGTCGAACCAGCTGCGCATGAGCGGGGTGAAGGTCCGGGGGCTGGCCGACTTCTCGCACGCGGTCTTCTTCGGCGGGGACGTGTGGACCCGTGCGGTCTTCCTCCGAACGGCCTCCTTCGCCCACACCCTATGGGGACACCCCGTGGTGTTCGACGAGGTCCGTTTCGAGGGCCATACCGTCTTCGATCAGACGGTGTTCGGGGCTTCGGTGGTCTTCAAGCACGCGGTCTTCGCGGACATGGCGACCTTCGCCGGGGCCGACTTCGCGGACTACGGGGCTTTCGAAGACGTGACCTTCGACGTTCCCGCCGCACTTCCCCTCGCGTGGCGGCCGCTCCTGCCGGAGTCGGGCACCGCGACGTTCCGTCTGGCCGGCGCCGAGGGGGGTACCCCCCGGCCCGGACCGTGACCCCGGTGGATCGGCCGGGTGCGGGGCCTGCCGGTCCCGCACCCGGGCGTGCTCCCCGGGTCAGGCGGTGGGCGGTACCCGTCCCGGGCGGCCCGCGCCGCGGGTCAGGCGGTAGCCGCCGATGCCCGCGAGGGCGGCGAGCAGACCGCCGGCCGCCGTCCAGAGCCAGCGGTCCGACCACCACGTGCCCGACCAGCCGTCGGCCGGTGCGACGCCGGACGCGGTGCCGGCGCCGGGGACGAGCGGTACGGCCAGGGCGTTGTCGGCGGCGTAGGCGCCGCCGACGTCCTCGGCCTCGGCCCGCAGGCGTGCCCGTACCGGCTGGCCGAGGTCCTCCTGCGCGAGGTCGGTGACCGTGAGCCGGACGTAATAGGCCCCGGGCAGCGGGTCGTTGGCCCACTGGTCGGCGCCCGAGCGGACCGGGCGCAGGGTGCAGGACAGGTCGACGGTCGAGGCGTCCTTGGCGGCCGCGGCGGTCTGCGTGCCGTACATGCAGGGCTGGCGGCGGCGCAGGCCGTCGTACACGTCGAGCTGCCACGTGGAGGCGGAGTGTCGGCCGGTCGCGGCGGGCAGGGTGACCGAGGCCCGCACGGTGGCGCGCCGGCCGGAGTCCAGGGGGAGCACCCAGTAGAGGTAGTCGCCGGTGGAGGCGTCGGCCGTGGCCTCCTGGCCCAACTGGAGCGGGGTGGCGGTACGGAAGGCCGTACCGGCCTCGGTCGGACCCTCCCCGGAGCCGCTCGGGCTCGGCGACGGCGAGGCCGCCACCCCGAGGAGGCCGCCGCCCACGAGGAGGGCGGCGGTCAGCGCGCGTCGCGCGCGCCGTCCGGTGGGCGCGGGGCCCTCGTTTCGTTCACGTCGCAGGACGGCAGTACTCATCAGTTGGTCCTCCAGACCGCGATGCGCCAGCGGGAGACCCAGCCCCACACCAGTCCGGCGAGGAGGCCGGTGAGCGCCAGTGCGCCGAGCAGCCACCAGCCGCGTCCGAGGCCGAAGGAGGCCACGTCGGAGGCCCCGTCGGGGCCGTCCACCACGTCGATGGTCAGCTCGACCGGCATGCCCGGGGTGGTCTTGACCGAGGCGGGCGCCGAGAAGGAGTTGCTGACCTGGAGACACACGGTCTCGACCGGCTCCTCGTCGTCGGCGTCCCCGGCCTTGGGGTAGCGCAGCCCGGACGAGATCAGGTCGGTCCGCCCGTCACCGGCCTCCTGGCCGCGTACGATCTCCCGGCCGCTCGCCGTCGTCGCGCGCAGCAGCACGCCGTAGTCGTTGTTCACGGCGCGGTCGGCGCCGATGCTGACCGAGGCCCGCAGTTCCTGGCCCGGTGCCACGGAGACCCGGTACCAGCGGTGCTCCCCGAAGGTCTCGCGGTCGCTGTAGAGACCGGGCTTCAACTCCGGTGCTCCCGCACACTGCTTCGCGCCCTCGGTGGCCACCGGATTGACCACCGGCGTGGCTGCCCGGCCCACCAACTGCCGGACTCTGCCCGAGAGTTCGGCCGTGTGCTGCACGGAGGTGTAAGTGCCGCCGGTGGCCTCGGCGATGCAGATCAGCTGGTCGCGGGTCTTGGCGTCGGGAACGAGCCCGAGCGTGTCGATGACCAGGTGGATCCCCTTGGCCGCGATGTCCCGGGCCACTTCGCAGGGGTCGAGCGGGGCGCAGGTGTCCTCGCCGTCGGTGATGAGCACGATCCGCCGGGTGGCGTCGCCGCCCTTCAGGTCCTCGGCGGCTCCGAGCAGCGCCGGTCCGATGGGCGTCCACCCGGTGGGGGCCAGCGTGGCCACGGCCGTCTTGGCCTCGGTGCGGTCCAGGGGGCCGACGGGGTAGAGCTGCTTGGTGTCCTTGCAGCCGAGGTTCCTGTCGGGGCCGGGGTAGTTGGCGCCCAAGGTCCGTATGCCGAGCTGCACTTCGTCGGGTACGGCGTCCAGCACCTCGTTGAACGCCTGTTTCGCGGCGGACATGCGCGTCTGCCCGTCGATGTCCCGCGCGCGCATCGAGCCGCTGACGTCCAGCACCAACTCGACCTTGGGCGCTTCCTTCGCCACCGGCTCACCGGCGGCGGCACCTGACGGGAACAACCCGACAGCGAGGGTGACGAACAGGCCGCACGCACTGGCCCTCACCCATCTTCTAGTGATCATCGCCGGATCGTATTGAGATTCCCCGCACCCGCCAAACCGAGCACCTGTTCCCGGACCGCCGGGGTCAGCCGACGCGCTTGCGGAAGACCCAGTACGTCCACGTCTGGTAGGCGAGGACGACGGGGGTCATGAACGCGGCGACCCAGGTCAGGATCTTCAGCGCGTACGGACTCGCGGCCGAGCCCGCGACGGTCAGGCTCCAGGCGGGGTTGGTGGAGGAGGGCATGACATCGGGGAAGAGGGAGAGGAAGAGAACGGCGACGGTGGCGGCGACGGCCGTCGCGGACAGGGCGAACGCCCGGCCGTCGTGGTGCGTCGCGCTCTGTTCCACGGTGGCCACGAGCGCCAGGACGGCCACGCCCAGGACGATGAGCCCGTAGACCTGACGGCCGTTGTGGACCTGCGTCCAGAAGAGGAAGGTGCCGACGACCACGGTGGTGACGTTCGCGAGGGGGCGGACCTTGGCCCGGGCCCGGTCCCGTACCACTCCCTTCGTCTTCAGCGCGGCGAAGAGGACGCCGTGCAGGGTGAAGAGGCACAGGGTGGCCGACGCGCCGAGCAGCGCGTACGGGTGGAGGAGGTCGAGGAGGCCGCCCGTGACGTTCTTGTCCGCGCCGATGGGCACGCCCCGCACCATGTTGGCGAAGATCAGCCCCCACAGGGCGGAGCAGACCAGCGAGGTCCAGAACACGCAGCGGTCGCAGGTGCGCCGCCACCGCTCGTCCTCGCGCTTGTGCCGGTACTCCAGGGCGACGCCGCGCACGATCAGGCACACCAGGACGGCGAGCACGGGCAGGTAGAAGCCGCTGCAGAAGGTGGCGTACCAGTCGGGGAAGGCGGCGAAGGTCGCGCCCACGGCGGTCAGCATCCAGACCTCGTTGCCGTCCCAGACCGGCCCGATGGTGGCGAGGAGCACGCCGCGTTCCTCGGGGTCGCGGGCGAGGAGCCCGGTGAGGACGCCGATGCCGAAGTCGAAGCCCTCCAGGAAGAAGTAGCCGGTCCACAGGAAGGCGATGAGCACGAACCAGAGGTCGTGGAGTTGCACGGGGTGGTCCTCGCGGGGTGGTGGGCCAGTAGGCGGAGGCCGGTGGGCGGAGGTCAGTAGGTGAACGCCCGGGCGGCGCCGGACGCGGTGTCGGACGCGGGGCCGGATACGAGGCCGCCGGGCGTGGGGCCGGACGCGGGGTCGGACGTGGAGCCGGATGCGGGGTCCGTCGCCCCGTCGGTCTGCGGGCCTGCCTTCGCGTACCTGGCCAGGAGCCTGACCTCGACGATCGCGAGCGCGGCATAGAGCAGGGTGAAGACGGACAGGGAGATGACGGCCGAGGTGGTGGAGACCCCGGGCGAGACCGCGTCCCTGGTCTTCAGCAGTCCGTAGACGGCCCACGGCTGGCGGCCCATCTCGGTGAAGATCCAGCCGAAGGAGTTGGCGATCAGCGGGAAGCCCATGGTCAGGGTCCCGGTCCGCCAGGCCCACTTGGTGAGCCGGGGGCCGAGCTCGCGGCGGCGGGTGAGCGCCAGCCGGGGCACTTCGTCCGGGGCGGTGCGCAGGCGCGGGTCGAGCCGCCATCTCGTACGGGTCAGCCACAGGCCGGCCGCTCCGGCCGCGAAGGAGACCATGCCGAAGCCGATCATCAGCCGGAAGCCCCAGAAGGTCATGAAGACGCCGGGGACGTAGTCCTCGGGCCTTCCGCCGAAGCGGGCCGCCTCCTGGCGGGCGGTGTCGTTGATGCCGGGTACGGAGCCGGTGAAGTCGTGGTGGGCGAGGAAGGACAGGACCCCGGGCACCTCGATGGCGACGTCGTTGCGTCCGCGGCTCACGTCACCGACCGCGAAGACGGAGAAGGGGGCGGGAGCCGTGGTGTCCCACAGGGCTTCGGCGGCCGCCATCTTCATCGGCTGCTGCTCGAACATGACCTGGCCGAGGCTGTCGCCGCTCAGCGCGGTGGCCGTGCCCGCGACGACCGCGAGGACGAGCCCCAGGCGCAGCGACGTACGCATCACCGCGGTCCGCATGCCGGGCCCGCTCCGGCTGCGCCGGGCCCGCCGCAGGTGGAAGGCGGCGATGCCGACGACGAAGGCGGCGCCGGTCAGGAAGGAGGCGGACAGGGTGTGCCAGGCCTGGACGAGGGTGGTGTGCTGGGTCAGTACCGCGAGGACGTTGGTGAGCCGGGCCCGTCCCGTGGCCCCGTCCACGGCGTAGCCGACGGGGTGCTGCATCCAGGAGTTGGCCGCGAGGATGAAGTACGAGGAGAGGACGGTGCCGGTCGAGACCATCCAGATGCACGCACAGTGGACCTTCTTCGGCAGCTTGTCCCAGCCGAAGATCCACAGGCCGATGAAGGTGGACTCCAGGAAGAAGGCGATGAGCGCCTCGAAGGCCAGCGGAGCCCCGAAGACGTCGCCGACGAACCGCGAGTAGTCGGACCAGTTCATGCCGAACTGGAACTCCTGGACGATGCCGGTCACCACGCCCAGCGCGATGTTGATCAGGAAGAGCTTGCCCCAGAACTTCGTGGCGTGAAGGTACTTCTCCTTGCCGGTCCGCACCCAGGCCGTCTCCAGCCCCGCGGTGACGGCCGCCAGGCTGATCGTGAGCGGGACGAAGAGGAAGTGGTAGACGGTGGTGATGCCGAACTGCCAGCGGGCCATGGTCTCCGGTGCCAGTGCGAGGTTCACGAGGCGGCCCGCACCGCGGCGAGGTGGGCGGGGGCGGGAGCGGCGGTGACGGCCGGGGCGCGGGGAGGGAGGAAGAGGGTGCCGCGCAGGGCGCCGCGCGCGGTACGGATCCCCACCACGGCCCAGGCGGTGACCAGGAGTGCGTACAGGGCGACGGCGGCCCAGATGAACAGGTCGGCGCCGGTACGGGCGGCCAGGACGGTGCTGGCGGTGACGCAGGTGCCCACGGGGAAGGTGAACCCCCACCAGGTCAGGCTGAAGGGCAGTCCGCCGACGCGTGCGGTCCGTACGGTGACGGCGGCCGCGACGGCCAGCCACAGCATGGCGAACCCCCAGGTCACCACCCCGAAGATCAGCGCGAACACCTGGAGGCCCTGGGCGTAGGGGGCGGGCAGGGCCGAGGGGGCGGCGTTGGCGAGCAGCCCGGCGGCGGTGACCGACTGGCCGAGGGGGCCGAGCACGATCCAGAGGGTGGGGACGGTGCCCGCGGCGGGCATGGGGTGGTGCACCAGCCGGGAGTAGATCATCGTGATGATCAGGAGCGCGGCGATCAGGCTGATGCCGAACATCGCGAGGCAGGCCAGGATCATGGTCAGCCGCAGTTGGCCGGATCCGGTGTGGGGGATGAGGAAGGCGCCCATCGCGGCGGAGACCATGGGGGGAACCACGGGCATGAGCCAGCCGCCGAAGGCCGCGTCGGGAGCCGCCGCGTGCCGGGTGATCATCCGGTAGGGGACGGCGAAGGCGGCCAGCAGGCCGAGTGCGGTGCCGGTCAGCCAGAGCGCCCAGTCGACGGCGACGGCAGCGTCCGGGCCGATGACGTCCTTGCCCAGCAGCAGGGTGCCGGCGCCGACGGTCATCAGGGCCATGGGGGGAGCGCCGTAGAACTGCGACATCACCGGATCGGCGCCGTGGGCACGGGCGTTGCCGCGGTGCCGCACCCAGTGCACGGCCCAGGCGGCACACATCGCGAGCAGGAGCAGGGCCGCGCCCGCCCACACCACCGTGGCGGCGGTGCGCAGCCCCGGGAACCGCAGGGGCAGGGAGGCCGCCGCATTGGCGACGATCCCGGTTCCCATGACCGAGGCGAACCAGTTCGGCCCCAGGTGCCGGAAGGCGTCGCGGGGGCGTTCGAGGTCTCGCAGCAGCCGGCGCTGCGAGGGGGCGGAGGGCGTGGAGGGTGCGGAGGGCTTGGAGGGTGTGGAGGGTGTGGAGGGGGCTGAGGCTGTGGAAGGGGTGGAAGGCGCGGTCCTGGTGCTCATGGGTCCACCATCGGCCGGTGCCACGCGTCGCGGTAGCGGCACCGGATCGATGCATCCATAGAATGGCTCTATGCCCATCTCCCCCCGCGTCCCCGACCTCCCCGCCCTCGACCTGCTGCTCAGCGTCATCGAGCTCGGCAGTCTGGGACGGGCCGCCGAGGCGCACGGCATCAGCCAGCCCTCGGCCAGCTCCCGCATCCGCTACCTGGAGAAGCTCGTCGGCCTGCCCGTACTGGAACGCTCCTCGCTCGGCTCCAAGCCCACCCCGGCCGGGGCGCTGATCGCCGAGTGGGCCCGGACCGTGATCGACGCGGCGCACGAGCTGGACGCCGGCATCGGCGCCCTGCGCGAACGGCGCAGCTCCCACCTGAAGGTCGCGGCCAGCCAGACGGTCGCCGAGTACCTGGTCCCCAAGTGGCTCATCGGGCTGCGTGCGCAGCATCCCGCCACCAGCGTCGCCCTCGAATCGGGCAACTCCGCCGACGTGGCACGGGCGGTCCTGGACGGCCGCGCCGAGCTGGGCTTCATCGAGAGCCCCCGCGCGCCGAAGGGGCTGGAGAGCCGTGCCGTGGCCAGGGACCGGCTCCGCGTCGTGGTGGCGCCGGCGCACCCCTGGGCGCGGCGCACCGCCATCACGCTCGACGAACTCGCCGCCGCCTCCCTGATCCAGCGGGAGGCGGGATCCGGTACGCGCACCGCCTTCGAGCGCGCGATCACGGCCCACCTGCCCGACTGGAAGCCCTCCGCCCTGCTCGAACTGGCCTCCACCACCGCCATCAAGACCGCCGTGGCCGGCGGCGGCGGCCCCGCCGTCCTCAGCTCGCTCGCCGTCGCCGACGAACTGGCCGCCGGCACCCTGCGGTCCCCGACGGTCACCGGTCTCGAACTCGGCCGCTCGCTGCGCGCCGTCTGGCCCACCGGCCGGCGTCCGACCGGGCCGGCCCGGGACCTGTACGCCCTGGCGCGCAGGCAGCTCGCCGCGGGGGCATAGATGAGGGATGGCCATAGATTCGTTCTATGGATCCATTGATCCGTTGCCGCTACCGGGCCGGAAGTCCCCGCCGGAGGATGAACACGTAAGCCTCCGATGAAGCAGGGACACCATGTACACCATCCTCTTCCTCCTGATCTCCGTATGCGTCCTGGCAGTCGTCCGCGACTGGCCAGGCAGGACACGGCTCCTGCTGTGGGCGGGAACCCTGAGCGTCACGCTCCTCACGTTCCTCCCCCACCTCGACCGCGCCTTCAACCTGAGCTTCTGAGGAGGAGCAGCCATGTCCATCACCGAAACCACCGAAACCACCGAAACCACCACCCCCGGAGCCCGCCCCGCGGCGACCCGCACCACCGCCGGGCTCACCCAGCGCCTCGGCCTCTGGTTCGCCCACGTCTACGTGCTGGGGATGTGCGCCACCATCGGCGGCGCCTACGTCTTCCAGTTCGGGCTGTGGGAGTACCCCTGCCCCATGTGCCTCCTGCAGCGGATGTTCATGCTGCTCAGCGCCATCGGGCCCGCCATGATCATCGCCCGCTCCCGCAAGGGCCCCGTCACCACCCGGGAGTTCGCCTCCGGCTGGGGCGTCGCCATCGTCTCGGCCCTCGTCGGCGGGACCGTCTCCGGCGCACAGGTGCTGATGCACATCGCCCCCGGAGACCCCGGGTACGCCGGCGCCCTCTTCGGCCTGCACCTGTACACCTGGGCCGCCATCACCTTCTTCCTGGCCGCCCTCGCCGCCGGCGTCAACCTCGTCCTGGCCGATCAGGCCGCACCCCTGGACGCCGCAGCCGGCTCGCCCGCCCTTCGCCGCGCCGCCACCCTCACCCTGGCCGTCCTGGCCCTCTTCGCCGTCAGCAACCTCATCGCCTGCTTCTTCCTGCAGGGCTTCCACTGGCAGATGCCCGGAGACCCCACCGGCTACCGGTTCTTCACCGACCTCTTCTGAGGCCGGGGCATTCCTTCCCCGGCCGGCCACCTGGCCCGGCCGGGGAATCGGCACGTGTGGATCCTGAGGGGCCGGCCCCTTACGAGGCCGGGGCGAGGGTCCCGGCGAACAGTCCGCGCAGCGTCTGGATCCCGGCCGTGAGCCAGGCCAGCACGAGGAACACGTAGAGCCCGCCCGCGAGCCAGGCGCAGGCGGTCAGCCCGGTGTGCCGTGCGAGCCCCTCCGCGCCGGTGACGCAGGTGCCGACGGGGAAGGTGAGGGCCCACCAGGTCATCGAGAACCCCATGCCGCGGCGCCGGGCCCGCAGCACCACCGCGCCCGCCAGCGCGAACCAGAGCAGGGCGAAACCCATCGTCGGCACCCCGTAGAGCACCGCGAGCATCCTGAAACCCTCGGAGTAGGGGTCCCGGAGCACCTGCGGCGCGGCATCGGCGAAGTTGTTCGCCGCCGTCGTGGACTGCCCCAGCGGGCCGAGCACCAGGAAGAGCGTGGGCGTCAGGGCGAGCGGCAGCCGCGGGCCCGCCAGCAGCCGCGCGAAGATGATGGGCAGCAGGCACAGCGTCGCCAGCAGGCTCATGCCGAACATCGCGTAGCAGCCGAGCAGGAGGGCCTGTCGCCACTGGCCGGCCGGCAGGTGCGGGAGCAGCAGCGGTCCGAGCGCGGCGGCGACCATGGGCGCGACCACGGGCAGGATCCACACCGGCGAGGCGCTGCCCGGCTTCAGCTCGTGCCGCAGCGCCATCAGATAGGGGATGGCGGCGGCCACCAGCAGCCCGACGGCCGTGCCGGCCGCGTAGAGCACCGCGTCCACGGCGACGGCCGCGCCCAGGCCGATCCAGTCCTTCCCGACCAGCAGCGTGCCCGCTCCCACCGCCAGCAGGGCCATGGAGAGGCAGCCGTAGAACGGCGCCACCGCCGGATCGAGCAGATGGGCGCGCGCCTGGTCGCCGTGGCGGGCCCAATGGACCGTGCGGGTGATGAGCAGCACCGCCAGCATCACCGCGGACAGGGCCCAGACCACCGTGCAGGCCGTACGCAGGCCCGGGATGCGCCAGGGGAGGGCCACGCCGGCGTTGGCCACATCACGCTCGCGTACCAGTTCGGGCCGAGCTGCCGCACCCGCGAGCCCCGGGAGCCGGTCACGGTGGGGAGCGCGGAGCTGGTCCGGGAGGGTGCGGTCATACGTCAACGGTGACCGGCCGCGCTCATCCCGACCACTCGGCGTCCTGCCGGCGCCCCCGACACCGGCTTCCGGGGGGTGGGATCTGAGGGATTTCGCGAGTCGCGACGAGTCCTGCGGAGTCCGGCGGTCGTACTGTCGAACCCGTTACCGAGGAGGACTTCTGATGCGCAGCGTGACCTATTCGATGGGCGTATCGCTCGACGGCTACATCGTCGGGCCGGACGGTGACTTCGACTGGACGGAGCCCGTCGAGGAGGTCTTCCGCTTCTGGATCGACGAGATTCGAGACGTCGGCGTCCACCTGTTGGGACGACGGCTGTACGAGACGATGCTGTACTGGGAGACCGCCGACCAGGATCCAGCACTCGACGACTCGATGCGCGAGTGGACCGCGCTCTGGAAGCCGCTCCCGAAGGTGGTGTTCTCCACCACGCTGTCGGCGGTGCAGGGCAATGCACGCCTGGCCTCCGGAAGCCTGGCGGAGGAGATCGAGCGGTTGCGAGCCGAGCCGGGGGAGGGCGACATCGCGATCGGCGGCGCGACGCTCGCCGCCGAGGCGGCCGCGTCGGGTCTGATCGACGAGTACCGGGCCATGGTCTACCCGGTGCTGGTCGGCGGTGGCATTCCGTTCTTTCCCCGGCGCGAGCGCCGGGTGGACCTCGAACTCGTCGAGACTCGCACTTTCAGCTCGAAGGTCGTCTACCTCCGTTACCGCGTGGCGCGCTAGGCGGCGATGGTTCGGTTCGGTTCGGTGCGGGGCGGAATCCGCCGTGGGCCGCCGCGGAACAGGTCCTAGACCGGGGAGGGTTGGACGGACGACCACCCCTTGGTGGTGGGGGTGAAGACGATTCCGCCCACCACCAGGAAACCGAACGGGTCGTCGGCTCCGGGGCGGACGCCGCCCGGGACCGGGAACCGGCCGGTCTGTTTGCGGGAGACCAGGTCGATGACCACGCCCGAGGTCCGGCACCGTACGTACGCCAGCCCGCCCGTCACCACCACCGCGTTCGCGGCCTCCGGTCGCTCCGGGTCGGTGCACTCCTGCGCGAGCGGAATCCGCCACACGGCGCCGCCGGACTCCTGGTTGAGCTCCATGAACCCCGGCTCGCCGCCCGCCGCGGTCGCCATCAGGTACACCTTGTCCCCGACCACCGCCGGTCCGGACAGCGTGGTGCCGGCGTACGGGAGGTCCGCGCTCCGCCGCCGCGCCGGCTCACCGCGCAGCACCCCGGCCCCGTTCTCCTTGTTGCACAGGAAGACGGTCGCCCCGCTCTCGTCCCGTCCCAGCGTCAGTCCGCGCGTCTCGCAGGTCCCGGGCATCGTGAAGCGGGTGCCGTCCTGGGGAGTCCCGAACGGCAGCTTCTTCCCCGTGGCCCCGTCGAGGGCGGTCACGAAGCTCTCGAACCCCATGTCGGCGTTCTGGGCCCGCCCTTGTACGTACACCCGGTCCCCGTCGACGCGCAGCGCCGGATAGCCGTCGTCCGACCCGGACACCTCCTGCTGCCACAGGACCTTCCCGTACCGGGTCTCCAGCGCGGTGACCGTGCCGGACGCGGAGACCGCGAACACCCGGCCGCCGTCCGCGTCCAGCACCGGCCGCCGCAGCTTCTCCTTGGTGGGGAACTCCCACCGGGGGGTGCCCTCGGCGAGGTCCAGCGCGGAGAACCCCCTGCTGTCGAGCGCGATCACCGTGCGGGTTCCGGCGACCGCTCCCGGGGCCACGACCGGGGCCTGCCCGTCCGCGGCGCCTTCCAGCATCTGCCCCCACAGCAGTTCGCCGGTCGCCGCGTCGAACCGGCTGATCGCGTCGCCCGGCAGCTCCTTGCCGGGGCGGGGCGAGGTGCACACCAGTGAGGACTCCGCGTACGCGCAGGACCCCATGCGGTCGCCGCCGTTCCAGGCCCGCCACCCGGCGGGACGCCGGGCGGGCGTGTCCGCGTAGGCACGGCTGCCACCCGGGCTGCCGCCCTCGGTGGCCACGTACGGCGCGAGGCTCCCGGTGACCGCCGGCCGGGAGGGCGCAGTCGTGGCCCCGCCGGGGCTGCCCGAGGGGCCGGGCGTCCCGGAGGGCCCGGCGGACGACTCGGGGGCCTTCGCGTTGTCCCGGGAACCGCCGTCCAGGGGGGAGAGCCGCAGGTAAACCCCGCCGCCGGCCAGCAGCGAAGCCACGAGCGCGCCGGCGAGGAGGGAACGCCTGCGGGGGCTGAGGGGGATGAGGGGGCTGCGGGAGCTGCGGGGCCTGCGCAGCCGCCGGGGCCGCACGGCCGCCGCCACGTCTCCGGCGGGGCCGGTCGGCGGCCCGGAGCGCCGGGTGAGCGGCCCGCCGGTGTCCTCGGCTCCTTCCCCGGGCCCGGTGGGAGATCCCGCCGGGCCGCCGGTGCCGTCTGCGTCGGTGCCGTCTGCGCCGTCTGCGCCGTCTGCGCCGTCTGCGCCGGCAGCGCCGGCAGCGCCGGCAGCGGCTCCGGCTCCGGCGCCAGTACCAGCACCGGCCGCCGGATCCGTTTCCGCGCCGGCCCGCGAGCCGGTCCAGGTCCCGGCCCCGAGGGGCTTACGGGCCTCCCCGCCCGGCTCCCCGTCCTCGCCGACCGGGTTCTCCCAGTCGGCCGCCGGGATCCGCGCCAGCGCCTCCAACAGCTCGTCCGGGCCGGGCCGGGCGGCCGCCTCCTTGGCCAGGCACACCCCGACCACGCCCCGTAGCGAATCGGCCAGACCCGCGATGTCCGGCGCCTCCGACACCACGCGGTAGGCCGTCATGTAGTGCGACTCCGCCTCGAAGGGCCCCCGCCCGGTCGCGGCGAACACCAGCACCGACCCCAGCGAGAACACGTCCGACGAGGCCCGCACCCGCGCCGGAGCCGACAACTGCTCCGGCGACATGTACGGCGGCGTCCCCAGGATCTGCCCGGTCGAGGTCAGCGTCTGCTGCCCCGTCGCCCGCGAGATCCCGAAGTCGATGACCCGCGGCCCGTCGTCCGTCAGCATGACGTTGTCCGGCTTCAGATCGCGGTGGATCACCCCCGTGGTGTGCAGCTCGCGCAGCGCCTCCACCAGTCCCAGCGCGAGCACGCGCAGCGCGCTCCCGCGCAGCGGCCCGTCCGCCTTCACCCGCGCGCCCAGGGTCCGCCCCGGCACCAGTTGGGTGGCCATCCAGGGCCGCTCCGCGTCCGGGTCGGCGTCCACCACCGCGGCGGTGAAGGCCCCGCTCACCCGCCGGGCGGCCGCCACCTCCTGCCGGAACCGGGTCCGGAACTCCGGGTCGTCGGCGAACTGCTGGTGCACCAGCTTCACCGCGACGAGCCGCCCCGAAGCGGCCCGCCCCGAGTACACCGTCCCCATCCCGCCGGAACCCAGCCGGGCGATCAGGACATACCCGCCGATCGCCCGCGGATCCCCGTCCCGCAGTGTCATGTCCCGCCCCGCCCACCCGTGTACGTCCGTCGGCGGCACCCTATCCCGGACCTGCGCACTCGTAGCGTGAAAGAGCTCCCCGACCTGCGCGGATCCGTGGGCGTCACGCCGAGCGCAAGGCGTCCGTGGGGGAGGCCCGGGCGGCCCTCAGTGCGGGATAGAGCCCGGCGAGCGCGGCCACCACCACGGAGACCGAGGGGCCGGCGACCAGGGTGTAGAGGGGGATGGCCGCCGGCCAGCCCTGGACCAGCGCGTAGCCGTACACGGTCAGGCTGCCGAGGACCAGTCCGCCCATCCCGCCGATGAAGCCCATCAGCACGGCCTCCAGCAGGAACTGCGCCGAGATCTGGCCGCCCCGGGCACCCAGGGCGCGGCGCAGCCCGATCTCGCCCCGGCGTTCCATCACGCCGACCACCATGGTGTTGGCGATCCCGACGCCGCCCACCAGCAACGCCACGCCGGCCAGGACGAGTACGAGTGCGGTGAGGCTGTTCTCCGTCTCGGTGCGGGCCAGGAGGAGATCGGAGGGCCGGCTCACCGCGACCATGGTCGGGCTGCCGGGGTTCGCGCTGGCCGCGGCCACCGCCTGGACCTGGGGCACGCGTGCGGAGTGCGACCGCAGGTAGACGGTCGCCGCGCTCCCGTCGGCCCCCAGGTGGGCGACCGCCTGGGGCCAGCCGACCAGGGCCGCGGTGCCCAGCTCGGGGGCGAGCTCGTTCGGAGCGAGGATGCCGAGGACCTGGTACCACTGTCCGCCCAGCCACACCCGCTCGCCCGGTCCGGTGACGCCGAGGCGCTGAGCGGCCTGGCCGCCGAGCACGGTCACCGGGAGGTTCTCGCTCGCGGCGTCCAGCCACCGCCCGCTGTGCAGTTCGGCGCGCAGCACCTCCAGGAGGTTGAGGCGCGCGGCCAGCACGGTGAGGCTGCCGGTCTGCTGCGCCGGTACCAGGTCGTTGCGGTACACCTGGGCCTTGGTGGCCCCGGTGGCGGTGGTCCGCTGCACGGGCGCGATGGCCGAGAGCATCTTCTCCGCGGTGAGCGGGAGCGGCACCGGCTGCTGGTCGGGCCCCTTGCCGGGGGCCACGGTGATCAGGTTGGAGCCGAGCTGGTCCAGCCGTGCCAGCAGGTGCTGCTGGTTGGAGTTCGAGATGCCGGTGACCGCGACCACGGCGGCGATGCCCAGCGAGATGCCCAGCGCGGACAGCGCGGTACGCATTTTGCGGGTACGGGGCCCGATCATTCCCAGGCGCAGCAGATCCATGGGGCGAAGCCGGCTGCGCCGCGGCCGGGTGCGGCGCAGCCGCTTCCTGCGCCCGGCCTTCGGCGGGTCAGGTGGCGTCGATTCGGTGTCGGCCAGGTCGGCCTGCGCCCGGTGGGTTGTCATCGGTTGGCTCCAGCGGGCTCCGGGAGACGTTCGTCGAACTCGATGCGGCCGTCCTGGATGCCGACGCGCCGGGGGAACGAGGAGGCCAGCGCACGGTCGTGGGTGATGACCACCACCGTGGTGCCATTCGCGTTCAGGGTGCACAGCAGATCGACGACGGCGGCGCCGGACACGCTGTCCAGGGCTCCGGTGGGCTCGTCGGCGAGCAGCAGCGCCGGGCGGCCGATCAGCGCACGGGCGATCGCCACGCGCTGCTTCTCGCCGCCGGAGAGCTGGTCGGGGTGGTGCTCCAGCCGGTGCCCTAGGCCCACGGAGCGCAGCGTCTCGACGGCTCGCGCGCGCCGCTCGGAGACCGGCGCCCCGGCGTACAGCAGCCCCGTCGCGACGTTCTCGACGGTGGTGAGTCCGGACAGCAGGAAGAACTGCTGGAACACGAAACCGATCCGGTGCGCCCGCAGCGCGGCGAGCTCCCGGTCGGAGAGACCGGCCAGATCGCGGCCCTCGAAGCGGAGCCGGCCCGAGGTGGCCCGGTCGAGCGAGCCGAGCAGCGCGAGGAGGGTGGACTTGCCGGAGCCGGACGGCCCGACGACGGCGAGGAGTTCACCGGCTTCGACGGTGAGGTCGATGCCGTGCAGGATGCGCAGCGCGGGCGTGCCCGGATACTCCTTGACGATGGCCGACAACTCCAGGACGGGGGCGGACAACCCCAGGACGGGGGCGGCGTTCGCCGCAGGGGGAGGCGTCACTTCGGGATCACCACCTGCGCGCCGGGCCGGACGTCGCCGGTGATCTGTGCCTTGGCGTCGGCGATCAGGCCGAGCCGGACCCTGACCAGCCGGGGAGTGGGGCCGTCGGAGACCCGTACGCCGTAGCCGCCGCCGTCGAGGGCGAGCAGCGCGGTGACCGGAACGATGAGCGCGTGGTCGGCGGTGTCGCCCACCACGGTGACGGTCACCGCGGACTGCCCCGCCCGCTGCGCCTGTTCCTGGCCGTCGAGCACGATCGTCACGGTGGTCCTGGCTCCACCGGGGCCCTCCCCGGAGCCGCCTCCCGACCCGCCGGAGCCGTCCTCCCCGCCGGAGCCGGAGCCGGAGCCGGAGCCTCGGATCAGCGAACGGATGCGGCCCTCGACATCGGCGCCGTCGGCCAGCTTGATGCGGACGCGCCCGTCCGGCTTGAACCGGGAGAGCTGGTTCTCGGCGGGCCGTGCGGTGACCACGAGATCCTCGCGGGTGACGGTCATGACGGAGGAACCGCCCAGGGCCGCGCCGAGCTGCACGCCGACCTGCTGCACGCGTACGGACGCGTGGGACAGCATGGTGATGCCGCCGAGGGGGACCGTGCCGGTCTCCTTCAAGCCCAGGGACTTCTGCCAGCGCTTCACTGCGGTGGCGGTGTCCGGGGTGAACTTCTGGTCGGCGGTCAGGCCGAGCCCCCTGGCGTGGCCGAGCCGGATCAGGTTGCGTTCGAGCTGCTCCACGTCGGAGCCGGCCGGAACACCGGGGCCCAGGTCGCGCCACATCGGGCGGTCGCCGACCATCAGCACCACCGGCTGTCCGTCCACCTCGTAGAGCTTCTGTCCGGCCTTGACGACGGCGCCCACGGCGGGGAGCCCCGTGAGGGTGCCCTTGGCGGCCGGGAGGACGGGGGTGGGAGCGTCGTACACGAGCGAGCCGGTGAGCTGGATGCTGCTGGACAGCGAGCCCTGCTCCACCGGGGCGAGGCCGTACTCCACACCCTCCCGCTCGGTCCCCGCGGTGCCGCGGTCCCACGGGCGGGTGACGGCGACGGCCCCGGTCCCGGCCACCACGGCGACCAGCAGCAGCGGGACGAGGACCCTGCCGCGCTTCTTCCCGCGGACCACGGGTTCAAGGGGTTCCACGGGTTCCATGGGGTTCACGGGGTTCACGGGGTTCACGGGTTCCACCGTGCGGGTCACGCTCACTCACCGATCCGGTAGCCGGGCAGCGGGAACTGCGCATCGCAGGCGCGCGAGGCGGCATCCCACTTGGCCGCGTCGAACACGGCGCGCGGGACGACGACCACGGCCTCCTTGGGATCGGGGTCCGGCATGTCGGAGTAGCCGTTCTTGCGCGCGCAGTCGACCCACTTGCGGGCCATCTCCACGAACTTGGCGTTGTCGGCCTTCTGGACCTGATGGATGCCGGGCACCTTCTCGTCGCACAGCCGGCTCGCGGCCTCGTAGCCGGACGGCAGGCCCGAGTCCGTGCTCGCCGCCGGAAAGCCGATGTTGCCGTCCTTGTCCTGCTCGACGCTCGTCTGCCCCTGCTTGTGCATGCAGTCCACCCAGGCCCGGCGGACCGCGTTGTCGTCCTGCGGCTTCACCTTCCCCCCGCCCTCGCCCCCGGCGACCTCGGGCGCCGGGGCGCCGGCCGAGCAACCGGCCAGCGCCAGCACCACCGCCGCGGCGGCCGCAGCGGGCAGCGCGCGCACGCCTCGTAGACCGCGCGGGCCCTGCAGACCGGGCAGACCTCGCACGCCGTGCCGGCCTCGCAGCCCTCCGAGCCCTCCGAGCCCTCCGAGCCCTCGTACCGACCGGCCGCGTATCGCGGATGCGCTTCGCATGTCCCACACTCCTCTGGGCGTTCCTGATGAACGCCCAAGTTCTATGGGCCGCGCGGTGAGCCACCTGTGATCGCGCGCCTAACCACCGGCTAACCCGCCTGCGGGCAGGCTGGTCCCCGGCGCCGGCTCGGGTGGAACAGCGGCGCCACGGGCGAACGGAGCGGGACGCGATGCGGGTGCTGATTGTCGAGGACGAGCGGGAACTGGCCGTGATGCTCGCCGAAGGGCTCCGCGACGAGGGGATGCTCTGCGACCTCGCCCACGACGGCCTGGAGGCGCTCCGGCGGACCGGCGAGGCCGACTACGACGTGGTGATCCTGGACCGGGACCTGCCCGGACTGGGCGGCGACGCCGTGTGCCGGGCGCTCGTCGCGATGGGCCATCCCGCCCGGATCCTGATGCTCACCGCTGCGGACACCCTGTCCGACCTGGTCGAAGGCCTCGGCCAGGGCGCCGACGACTACATGACCAAACCCTTCTCCTACCTGGAACTCGTCGCCCGGCTGCGCGCGCTCGGCCGCCGCTCCGCGGCCGGCCGGGCCGACGTCGTGCTCAGCCGGCGCGGCATCAGCCTCGACACGGTGCGCCGGGTCGCCGAACGCGACGGCCGCCCGCTGCACCTGACGCCGAAGGAACTGGGCGTCCTGGAACTGCTGCTGGCCGCGGACGGCGCCCCGGTCTCCACCGAGGAACTGCGGGAGCGGCTGTGGGACACGGGACTCGACCCGGCCACCACGGCCGTACGGGTCACCGTGCACGCGCTGCGCCGCAAGATCGGCGATCCGCCGCTCATCGTGCACGACACCGGCTACGGATACCGGCTGTGAGCCGCTTCGGCCCCGGCCGCCTGCCGCTGCGCGGCCGGCTGACCCTGGTGACCACGGCCGTCTTCGCGGTACTCGGCTGCGGGGTGCTGGCGCTGAACTGGCTCAGCTCGCGCCAGCTCATCGAGGCCAACCGCGACCTCATCACACAGGCCGCGGGAGCCCCGGAGCCGCCGCTCCCCGACCCGGCGCCCGTCGAGGTGCCCCCGGGCCCCACCGACGCCGTCCTCACGACCCCGGCCCGGGCCTTCGACCACTTCCAGAACGCCATCCTGGGCGACCTGCTGACCCGCTCCGTGCTGCTGCTCACCGTCTTCACGGCGCTCGCAGCCCTGCTGGCCTGGTGGGCGAGCCACCGCTCCCTGCACCGGCTGCACCAGGTGACCGCGGCCGCCCGGCGGATCAGCACCGGCAGCAGCCTGGACGAGCGGCTCGCGCTCGACGGTCCGTACGACGAGATCCGCGAACTCGGCGACACCTTCGACGCCATGCTCGACCGGCTCGACCGCAGCTTCACGGCCCAGCGCAGCTTCACCGCGCACGCCTCGCACGAGCTGCGCACCCCGCTGACCGTCCTGCGCACCGCGCTGGAGATCCCCTTGGCCCAGGGCCGGGTCCCGGACGACCTGCGGCCCTCGGTGCTCCGCGCGCTGGACGCCAACGTGCGGATCGAGCGGCTGATCGCGGCGCTGCTGACCCTGGCGCGCGCGGAGACCGCCGCGCTGGCGCTGCGTCCCACGGATCTGGCGGACGCCGCGCGGGCCGCGGTGCGGGAGCTGGCCGAGGAGGCCTCTGGCGCCGGGGTCCGGGTCACGCTCGACGCGGCGCACGCGCCGGTGGACGGGGACCCCTCGCTGCTCCGGCAGGTCGCGCTCAACCTGCTGGCCAACGCGGTACGCCACAACCACCGCGACGGCACCGCCGTGATCACGACCGGAGCCACGGGCGGCACGGTGTTCCTGGAGGTCTCCAACACCGGCCCAGTCCTGCCGCCGCAGGAGGTTCCCGCCCTGTTCGCGCCGTTCCACCAGGGCCGGGAGCGCGGCAGCGGGTTCGGGCTGGGGCTCGCCGTGGTCCAGGCGATCACCGCCACGCACCACGGCGAGGTCGTGGCCACGCCCCGCGCGGGCGGGGGGCTCACGGTCCGTGTCCTGCTACCCGGCCGCAACGGCGGTGCAAGCCCGCCGGGTTGATCCGGTCGGGCGCATCAGACCTCGCGATGTCTGATGTTGACGACCGCCGCCTTGGCCATCACCACGGGGTTCAGGAACCGCCCGGGGCCGATCAGGCGGGACGCGAACCGGTGCATGTGCCGCGCCATCGACGCATCGCGGGCCGCCGCCGAGAACACCAGCTTCTCCACGGGATTGAACGGGCGGGCCTCGGCGAAGTCGATGGCCAGCTGCTGGTGACCGCGAAGTCGCCACTGGTGCCGTCGTTTGTACCGTCCGAGGGATCTGTCGAGGGATCTGTCGAGGCTGCCCCGGCCGGCCAGGGCCGGGGCGACCGCCTCGGCCAGCCACTGCGCGGACTGCAGGGCCCACCCGCATCCGACTCCCCACAGGGGGTCGCCGGTGAGGGCGGCGTCGCCGATGAGGGCTACGCCCGGTGAGGTCGGCTTCCGGATCTGCAGCGGGTAGTCGACCGTGCCGATGATCTTCGAGATGCGCTCGGCGGAGTCGAGGGGCGGCGCCCCGGGCAGGGCGCGGACGAACGCGGAGAAGCTGCCCTCCAGGTCCTCCCGGAAGGCCGGGAGCCGCTTCTTGTCCGGGAGCACCGCGAGGACCGTCACCCCGTCGTCGTTCGGGAACGCGTACGCCATGTCGGGTTCGAGGAACCAGGTGTGTCCGATCCCGTCGGGCAGCGGGAGGTTGCGGTAGTGGGCGAGGTAGCCGAAGCGCGTGTTCTCGTGCTTCCACGTGCGCATCCCGGCGAACCCCGCCACGGCCGAGTCCTTGCCGTCGGCGCCGACCACCAGGCGGGCCCGGATCTCGCGCTCCCCGTCCGGGGTCGACGCGCGGACCCCCACGGTCCGTCCGGCTTCCCGGACCAGCCCGGTCACGCGATGGCCGAGCAGCAGCTCGACGCCGGGGGTCTGCGCCGCACGGGACCTGATCAACGGGTCGAGCGTGCTGCGGCGGACGTTGTACGCGTACGGCAGCTCGGGCCCTCCCGGAGCGGGCCTCGGCTCGATCCATCCCCAACGGGTGTACCAGCGCGCCGTGTTGCGCATGGCCCCGGCCTTCTCCAAGGCGGGGACGAGGCCGAGCTCGTGCAGCACCGGATAGGCGTTGGCCGTAAGGGAATGGGTGCACAGCACCTTGTACGCCCCGGGGTCCGAGTGGCGTTCCAGCAGTGCGACGCGGAGGCCGCGTCGGGCGAGCAGGATCGCCGCGGCACTGCCGGCGAGGCTGGCTCCGCTGATGACGACGTCGTAGTCGTGTTCCGCGCTCTCAGGCCTGGGCATGCCCTGATCGCCCCCTCCGGGGTGTGGTGCCGCTGACGGGTGTGGACGTGGTGCAGCCCCCACTCGTGTCATGCCCATGAGGAGTTGTCAAGATCGCGCCGCCCGGGCCCGGACCGCGAGGGCCCGGACCGCGAGGGCCCGGACCGTCTCAGTCGTCCAGCTCCAGGCGCTGGACGCCGCCCTGGTCGACGCCGCCCGTCGGGGCTGGATCTGACCCTGCCCGCGCCGGCTGGACGAAATCACTTGGTGGCGCCGGGAACGTCCCGGTTAGAGTCCGACGATGACGATGCCGGCAGACAAGTCCTTCCACGACGCGGTACGCCGAGCCGACGTCGGCCGGCTGGCAGCGCTGCTCGACGCACAGCTGTGCCCGCCGGCCGTCTTCGGACTCCTCATCCGGCACGAGGATTCCCGCGTGCGGTACCTGGGGCTGGTCCTCCTGGCCGAGCGCGTCACCTCGGGCCGGACGGGCGACGAGCACGAGACGGCCGAACTCGCGGAGCTGCTGCCGGTGTCGGTGCCGGCGGCGCCGGAGGAGGCGCTCGTCCTGGCGCGGCTCCACGAACGACTGGGGCCGTACCTCCCGGGGCCCCGCCGGCCGTCCTGGCGTACGGCCGGGCTGCCGGTACGCGTACGGATCGCCTGGCTGCGCGCCGAGCTCCTGAACGATCCGGCGCTGCTCCGGAAGGAGCCTCCGGGCGAACTGCTCTACCAGGCCGTGCGGGAGACGACCGTCACCCCCGCGCACCGGCCCGAACACCTCGTGAAGGAGCTGGTGGACAGCGGCGACCCGGTGCTCCAGGCCGATGCGCTGCGGCTGGCCCGGCAGGGGCTGCACGCCGGCCTGCTGGCTCCCGCACTGGTACGCGCACACGTGATCGGCCTGCTCGGCGCCGGCAGCGCGGCCGTCGTCGCCGCCGCACTGGGGGAACTCGCCGAGCCCTGGGCGGCGTTGGAGCCACTACCCGCGGGGCGGCTGTCGCCCTTCCTCGCCGCCGATTCGGTGATCGCACGGCCACAGGCCGCCGAAGCCGCACTCGCGGCCCCGGCCCACCACGGACACCACGCCCTGCTGCGGCAGGTCATCGGCGACCCGGATCTGCCACCGGGTCTTCGCCGGCGCGCGATGGAACGGCTCGGTGACCTGGCCGACCGCGGGGACATCGGCGCATTGACGGCCATCGCCGCACGCGACCCGCTGCTGTTCGGCGGTCCGGCGGTGACCTGCCTGCGCGGGCTCCACCGGCGCGGACACTTCCCGGACGGGGCGCACGTCCCGTCCCTCATCGGCCTGGCGCTGGCCGATCACACGATTGCGCCCCACGAGGTCGCGACGATCCTGTTCACCTGCCGGCAGGAGATGCTCCGCGTACTGGTGGACGCACCCGCCGACGATCCGAGCTGGCCGCGTCGGCTCACGCTGCTGGTCGCCCTGGCCGGACAGGGGGCGGGGGAACTTCCGATCGGGGACGCGATCACCCGGGTCCTTCCCTCGGCTCCCGTGCCGGGGCCGTTCCTCGACGCGATCCGCGCGGTGCGCCACGCGGATGCCGAGGACGCGGTGATCGCCCTCCTGCCCTCGGCGCCCGCAGCGGCCCTGGACGCTCTGGAGGCCATCGGCGGGCACCGGACGACGACCACGTTGAGGGAAGGGCTCGGTCTCGCCGGGCTGGAGGCGCAGGAAGCGCAGGAGGCTCAGGAGAGCGGGGGAGAGATCGCGTCGCACCTCCGCGCCGTGCGGAACCGGGCCCTTGAGGTGCTCTGGCACCTGACCGACGATCCGTCACAGCGCAGTGCCCTCCTCGTCCGGCTCGATCCCGCCGATCTGCCGGCGCGCATCGCGGCGGACGTCGGTGGGCCGGACGAGCGGGAACTGGCCCTCCTGAGCTCCCATCTGGACCCGGACCAGCCCGTGGCGGCCCTGTGCCGACTGGCCGCCCACGGCAGCGCCGGTACCCTGCCGGTCATCGCGGACCTCCTCCTGCGCATCGTGGCCGAGCTGGCGGCGTCCCGGGAGCCGGGTGGACCCGCCCCGCGGCCCGACGCCGGACAGCCGGCCGGGGAGCCCGTGGTACCCCAGGAGATCCTGGACGCCGTACACGGTCTGGGCCGCCGGCTCCACGAACGGGGACGGATCAGGCCCTCCTGCCTGCTCGACGCGCAGACCCGGCAGGAGGCGGGGCACGCGCTCGTCGCGACCACGGCGCTGGACCTGCTGGACCGGCCCGGACTGTCGAGCGGCGAGCAGACGATCCTGCTCGAACTCCTGCTCCGGGCCCCCTACGCGGGCACCCGTGCGCGGGCGCACCGCCTGCTGCGCCACCGCGACCGGCACGTGCGCAAGCACGTGATCGCGCTGCTCGCCCGGGACGCCACGGGGGACGATGCGCAGGCGCTGTCGGCGACGCTGATCGCACTGACCGCCGCCCAGGACGTCCAGACCGTCCGGCAGGCGTTGCTCGCCCTCGGCCACGCGCGGGCCCGCTGGGCCTCCACCGCGATCGCCGCATGTCTCGCCCATCCGAACATGAACATCAAGAAGACCGCCGCCGCGGTCCTGGTCGGCGCGGGCACGCCCACGGCGGTACCGGCACTGCTCTTCCGGCTCGGGCGTCACGACAATCCGGGTCTGCGCGGCACGCTCATCGAGGCGCTGCGCGCCATCCTCGGCGACGCGTACCCGGCGACCGTCCTCGCCGCCGCCGAACACACCGATGACGGCCGCGCCCGCGAACTCCTGCTGGGCGGCCTCGACCGCACGCTGGCCGCGCGCTCGGTCCTCGCCCTGGACGACCAGGCATCACGGGTCGCGCCGACCCTGCTCGCCCTGGTGGCGACCGGTCGCGTCGGACTCGCTTCCGGGACGGTCGAGGACCTGTCGACGGCCATGGCCCGGCACGGGATCACCGTGCCCGCCGGAGCGGACCTCGACGTCGGCTCGCTGGAGGCGCAGGGCTGGCACCCATCCGTCGCCCTGCGTCTCGCCGCCCGGCACGAACTGCCGCGTCCCACCCGGCTGTGGGTGCTTCGGCCCCTGCTGCCGGACTGGCTGCGGCTGGCCGCCGCCGAAGAACCCGCCGGGCGGGCCCGCGTCCTGCGGCTCACGCTCCGGA
This sequence comes from Streptomyces sp. AP-93, assembly GCF_022808175.1. Taxonomy (GTDB): domain Bacteria; phylum Actinomycetota; class Actinomycetes; order Streptomycetales; family Streptomycetaceae; genus Streptomyces. The sequence continues at coordinate 146,701 of NZ_JALGBX010000018.1, forward strand.
TCTGCCCCGCACCGTGGACACCCGGGGAAGTGGCGGCCTTCGCCCGGTCCACCGGGGTCCTCCTCGACGGGCTCGCCGGAGCCTGCGCGGAAGACCGGCACGCGCTCATGGCGGTACTCGAAGCGGTCGCGCCGACCCTGCCCGCGGTCACGAAGCAGGCCGTCGCCGAGGCGGTACGCGCACTGCCCGGCGCCCCGGCGGACAGCCCGTCCACCCTGACACTGCTCCGCGGCCTCGGCACGGTACTGGTCCGCGCCGACCTCGACCAGGCACTGGCCTCGGCCCGGCTGGGCACCAGCCCCCGGCAGGCCGAGACGGCCGCCCTGCGGGCCGCCTTCGCCGCCCCGCGGTCGCCTGAGGCCATCGGGTCATCCATCGGGTCGTCCACTGCGTCGGCTACCCCCGAGTCCGAGTCCGAGTCCGACGCCGAAGCCGAGGCGTGGCGGGCCGCGCTGGATGCCGCGGTGCGCACACCGGGCACCCTGGAGGGATTCCGCCGACGCGACCGCCTTCGCCGGGAGGACGGAGGCACCGTCCCGGCCTCCCGGGACCGCCTGACCGCGCTGATCGATGTCTACACCAGGGCCGGCGCCGAGGTCCGCGCCGCCCTCATCGACTGGATGACGGACGTCCAGCCCCTCGACGCACCACCCTGGACGCTCACCGAAACCGCCCGCGCGCCGGCGGCGCGACCGAGGACCGTGCACATCGACGACCTCGACCAGCCCCGGTCGACCGCACTGCGGGACCGCCTGCTGGCCATGCTGCGCGCACCTGCTCAGGACCGCCGGCACACCGCGGCCCACGCACTCCTGGAATGGCCCGAGCTGGAGTGCAGGCTTCCCGTGCTCCGGGCATTCCTGCGAGGCCGCGTCGACGTACCCGTCGGCGTCGACCTGGCCCGCGCACTGAGCGCCGTCGACGAGAGGGAACTCCGCGCGGACGGCATCCTGCACGACAGGGTCGCCCTCACGGCGAGCCGACTCGACCCGTGGGACCTGGAACCGCTGGTCCCGCTGCTGCTGGAATGGTGGGAGCACGACCCGCCGGCCGGCAGCTCCGCAGCCGGGCAGGCGTTGCGCCGGGTCCCCGCCGACGTACTGGCGCAGTGCCTCGGCGACCGCCTCGGCGCCGGCGCCTGGGGGTTCCTCGACCTGCTCGGCGGGCGTCCCCTGCTGCGCACCCCCGCGCTCACGGAGACCTGCCGCCGGCTGCGCGCCGAAGGACGCGACGCCCTCGCGGACAGCCTGCTCCTCGTAGACGGTCCGCTGCGCCGCCCTGGCACCGTACGGCAGGATGCCGCCGCGCTGGCAGCACCCCGCGACCGTGGCCCGGCCGCGTCGGCGGGGGCGTCACAACCCCGGTCCCGCCAGGAACTGTTGGATCTGGCACGGACCGGCGACCCGGTGTGGATACGCCACGCGCTCACGCGACTGTCCGAGGGACACACCGGCCCGGACCCCGACCAGGACCCCGGCCTACGGGACCTGATCGGCGAGTTGCTGCGTCACCCCAAGCCCAAGGTCCGCCTGCACGCCCACCGCACCTCGCGGGCCATGCTCGACCGGCAGACCCACCTGCACCACACGGCGATCCTGCTGGACGACCCCCAGCCGGACCTGGTGCGCGCGGCCATCCGTACCCTCTGCCACGCGACCTGGGTCCCCGCGATCCCCGCGCTGACGGGATTGCTGGAGCACCCGCACCCCGTCGTCCGCAGGGCTGCGGCCGACGGACTCGTCGCCATGGGCACGTCGGCGATCCCGGCACTCAGACACGTCACCGTCCACGCCCGCCCCGACAAGCGGTCCCGCTACGCGGAGATCCTCGAACGGATCACGCCCCACCCGGCTCACGACAGCCCGGCTACGGTGGCCACGGGCGGCTGACACCGACGAAGGCGACGGAGGGGGCGGGCCCCGGTGATACCGGGGTCCGTCCCTCCCCGATCAGCCGCGTGTGTGCTGGTGGAGGGTGGCTGCCAGGAGGTGGGAGTCGAGCAGGGAGACGTCCGCCGTCCTGTCTGCCCGTGCGTAGCCGGCCATCATCCGTTTGGTCAGGACGAGCGCTTCGGGGGAGCGCCGGGCGAGGGGCCCGATCCAGGAATCGACCACCTTGTCCAACTGGTCGAGCGGGGCGGTCTTGTGGAGCAGACCGATCCGGTGGGCCGTGTCGGCGTCGAAGACGTCGCAGGTGAGCAGGAGTTCGCGAATCCTGGAGGTGCCGGCCTCGGAGACCAGGCGTCCCATGGCCCCGCCCCAGGCGGGCGGCAGCCCTATGCCGACCTCCGGCATGCGAAAGCGACTGGTGTCGGCGCCGGCGCGCAGATCGCAGAAGGAGGCGAGGGCGAGGCCCGCGCCGATGACCCGCCCGTGCAGCCGGGCGATGGTGACCGCGTGGGTGTTCTCCAGGGCCTGGCACAGGCGGTGTGCCTTGTCGGCGATGCGCCGCAGGCCCACGCCGGACGGATCGGCGGCCAAGGCCTCCTGGTACTCGCCGCGGTCGGCGCCCAGGCAGAAGTCCGAACCCAGTGACGACAGCGTCAGGATCCGGACGTCGGGTCTCTCGTGGAGCTCGTCGAGCAGGGTGATGAGATCGTCGAGGACCGTGGTGTCCAACGTGTCGTCCTGCCCCCAGGGGTTGAGGCGGACGTGCAGGACGGGGCCGTCCTGGTCGGTGCGTATCGCCTTGGGAGCGGTCCGGACGTACGCGGGGACGTGCGCGGGGACGGGGGAGGGGGAGGGGGAGGGGGAGGGGGAGGAAATGAGGGTGGGGACGGGGGTGGAGTCGGTCATGCGAGTGCTACGTCCAGGTTCAGGAGTCGCCGGAACGCCACGCGGGGCGCCATCGACGGGGGGCGTACGAGGGTCAGGCGGGGGAGGCGCTGGACCAGTTGGTGGAGAAGGGTCTGGGCTTCGACGCGGGCCAGCGGCGCGCCGAGGCAGTAGTGGATGCCGCCGCTGAACGCGAGGTGGTCGGGGGCGCGTTCGGGGTCGAACCGGTCCGGGTCGCGGTGCCGGGACGGGTCCCTGTGCGCCGCTCCGATCATGAGGTGGACCATCTCGTCGCGGCGGATCTCGAAGCCGCCCACCACGGAGTCCTGCGATGCGACCCTGCTGATCACGTGGGTGGGCGGGTCGTAGCGGAGGGTCTCCTCCACGAACCCGGGCACGAGGTCCGGGTTGTCGGCGACCACGGCCCAGCGGTCCGGGCTTTCGACGAGCCGGAGCACCATCGTCGAGAGGAGGGTCGCGGTGGTTTCCAGGGCGGCCAGCAGGACGAACAACACCAGGTGGTAGACGGCTTCGTCGGCCTTGTCCCGGTCGGGCTCGATCGCGTCCCACGCCTGGATCCACCGGCTGACGGGGTCGTCACCGGGGCGGGAGCGCCGGTCACGCACGAGGTCCGTGAAATACGTGCGGAGTTCGGCCGTGGCCGCGTCGGACAGTGCCAGTTGGCTGGCCGACGGCAGCAGCTCCTGGGTGAATACCTGATCGTGTGTCAATTCCCGGAGCCTCGGCCAGTCGGCCTGCGGAAGTCCGAGCCAGTCTCCTATGGTGGCCACCGGCAGCTCCTCGCAGACAAGCTGCGAGAAGTCCGCCTCGCCGGTGCGTATTCGCTCCGTGAAGGCGTCGAGGAGTAGATCCGCGGTCCCCTTCACGTTGCGGCCGATGCGTTCCACGGTGCCGCGGTCGAACGTGCCCGCCGCCCGCCGAACCCTGGTGTGGTCCGGGGGGTTGAGCGCGGCGAGCGTGTTGCCCATCTCGCGCGAGGAGGGCGCGTTCCAGCGGGTCCCGGCGCCCTGTCGCTCCCGCCATGCCCGGTCGGGCTCCAGCCATTGACGGCTGCGCAGGATCTGGTCGCAGGCGGCGAAGCCCGTTATGGCGAAACCGCCCCAGGGCGCGGGCACCACCTCGCCCCGCGCGAGGAGTTCGTCGTAGATGGGGAAGGGGTCGGCCTGCCCTCTGGCCGTCCGTAGACGGGAGAAGAGGGAGGCGGACGCCCGGCGGTCGTACGTCGGGATCGTGGCAACGCCCATATGGCGGCTCCTTTCTGAGAACCAGCCGCCATGCATACCCGCATGATCATTAGGGCATCCGCTACCACTGAGTACTCAGGATGTTACTAGAATCACATCCTCCTCTTAGCTCCTACTCGCCCCTGGTCCAGGCCAGGAAGCGGCTGAACAGGCCGCCCTTGGGCTGCGGTGCGGCACCGGTGTTCGTACGCGAGGGGCCGGTGTCGGCGGGGGAGGCGGCGGCCGTCTGCTGCTGAGGCGCCCAGCCCGCGTTCGATCCGGCCGGTCCGCCAGGCACGGCCGCATGGTGAACGGTCCTCGGGGTGAAACGGATCGGGAGGGTGACCAGCGAGCGGCTCCACGGACTCGGCGCCCAGGTGAGCGACTTGAAGGGGACCCGCAGCTCGACGTCGTGAAGCTGGTTGAGCAGCGTCTCGACGGCGGTCACGGCCATCATAAAGGCCGGGTCCTTGGCGGGGCAGGCGTGCGGGCCCGCTCCGAACGCCAAGTGCGCCTTGGCGCTGAGCTGTTCGCGGTGCTCCGTCAGCTTCGGGTCGGTGTTGGCCGCGGCGAACGAGACGAGCACCGGGTCGTTGGCGCGGATCAGCCTGCCGCCGAGCTCCACGTCGTGAGTCGGGTAGTGCGCCGCGTAGTTGGCGATCGGCGCGTAGTTCCAGAGCGTCTGGGAGACCGCGTCCTCGACCGGCAGGCCGCCCTGCCATTCCTCGCCGAGGTACAGGGCGCTGCTGGTGCCGATGGCCGCGGCCAGCGGCGCGGTGCCGCCGGAGAGCAGGGTGACCAGCTGGTGCAGCACCTCCTCGTCGCTCAGTTGGGCCGAGTGCTCCATCAGACGCGTCGTCAGGTCGTCGGTCGGGCGCCGGCGCTTGAGGGCGATCAGCTCGGTGAGCGCCCCGCCGAGCACCTCGTCGGCGCCGGGTGTTCCCTCGAAGATGCCGCTGATGCCGGCGATCACGCGGTCGCCGATCTCGGGCGGGCAGCCGAACAGGTCGCTGAAGACCAGCAGGGGCAGCGGCTGGGCGTACTCGGCCATCAGCTCCGCCTGGCCGCGGATGTCGGTACTGAACTGGCTGATCAGGTAGTTGGCGGACTGCTGCGTCTGCCTGATGAGCTGGTGCTCGTTGACCGTGGCGAGACTGTCGGTGACGGCGCGCCGCAGCCGGGCATGTGCCGCGCCGTCGCTGAAGAGCGCGTTGGGGCGGTACCCCATCATGGGCAGTGCCGGGCTGTCGGCCGGTACGCGGCCTTCGCCCAGGGCATTCCAGCGGCGGGAGTCGCGCACGAAGGAGGCGGGGTTCTGCAGGACGTACAGAGCGGCGTCGTAGCTCGTGACGAGCTCGACCTGGACGTCGGGGGCGATGTCCACGGGTGCACTGGGACCGTACTGACGCAGCTCTGCGTAGTGGCTGTCGGGGTCGGCCCCGAACGGGGGGCCGAACATCTGGACGTTCCCGTGCGCGGGGCACCCGGGGGGTATCTCCTGCGGGTCACGTGGCTGTTGCATTCCGGCGCTCCTAGCCGAGTTGGGACATGAGGTGTTTCACGAGGGTGATGAGGGCCCGCGCGGAGGAGTTCTGGTCCCGTACGTCGCACTCCACGACAGGGGTCTCGGCGGTGAGGTTCAGGGCCTCGTGGACCTCGTCGAGCGGGTAGTGCGTGGTGCCCTCGAAGTGGTTCACCGCGATGGCGTACGTCAGGCCGAAACGCTCGACGAGGTCCAGGACGGGGAACGACTCGTGCAGCCGCTCCGGGTCGACGAGCACCAGCGCGCCCAATGCGCCCCGCGAGAGCTCCTCCCACATCTCCTTGAAGCGCTCCTGGCCGGGCGTACCGAAGAGGTAGAGCACCAGGGTGTCGCTCAGGGTGAGCCGGCCGAAGTCCATGGCGACGGTGGTGGTCGTCTTGTCGGGCGTGCCCGACAGGTCATCGAAGCCCACGCTGGCTTCGGTGATCTCCTCCTCGGTCCGCAGGGGCTCGATCTCCGAGAGACTGCCGATGCAGGTGGTCTTGCCGACCCCGAAATGCCCCACGATGAGGATCTTCACCGCGTGGGAGACATCTGGATCCAGGTACACGCGTTACGCTCCGAATCGATTCTTCAGGCCCTCGAGCACGGCGCTGACCAGTTCTCTGTCGACACGTTCGGCGCGCGGTATCGGTGTCCTCGCGAGGATGAGACCGTCATCCTCCAACTGCGCCAGCAGGATGCGGACGATGCCCAGGGGCAGGTGCGTGTGCCCTGCCACCTCGGCCACGGACAGGAAGCCCTTCGCGACCAGGTCCATGACCTGCCCCGCTTCCGGCGACAGCGTGCGCGCCGCGACCTGTCCGTTGTCCACCGCCGCCGTCACGAGCGTCGTGTGCTCGTACTCGTGCTCCGGGGGCAGCGCTCGTCCGTTGGTGATCACGAAGAGCGGGACTAATGGAGAGGTCAGTTCCAGCTCTTCGTCCTGTTCGAACCCATCAGGCACGGCCCGTCCCCTTCCCTGTTGTCGCCGTCGCCGTCGCCGTCGCCGTCGCCGTCGCGGTCAGTCGGGGAACCACCTCGTGCAGACGCGTCGTGAACTGCTCTATGTCGCAGTCGTGTTCGGCGGCGGCGGCGAGGAAGGCATCGGGGCCGGCCGCCATCAGGAAGATCCAGCCGTGCTGGAATTCGATGACCGTCTGACGCCACTGCGCGTCCTCGGCGGCCCCCGCGAACTGGGAGGTGACCCGGCTGTAGGCGTGGATGCCCGTCATGGCCGCGGAGATCGTGTCCGCGAGGTCGCGGCTCAGCCCGGCGGTCGCCCCGCGGGGAAGGCCGTCCGACCCCAGCAGTACGGCGTGGCGGGCGCCCTTGACCTCCGACATCACCCGGTCGAGCTCGCCGAGGACGAATCCCGCGTCACCGGCGCTCTGCTGCCGCGGTGCGCTCCCGCGCGGACCTCCGGCGTCCTCGGTGCTCACCCGCGGCGGCGAGGTGAGGTTGTTGCCCAGCCGGGCGACGAGGCGGTGCATGCGGAAGGAGATCTGCTGCATGTCCACATCGGGCGCGGCCGCGGCGGCGAGGTAGGAGCCCTGCCCCGCCCCGATCAGGAAGCTCCAGCCGTGCGAGAACTCGATGATGGTCTGGTTCCACTGCCGGTCCTCCTCCGGCCCGGCGAAGTGGGCCGTCGCCCGGCTGAGCGACTGCATCCCGGCCATGGCCGCGGAGATGGTGCGTACGTCCTTCTCGGCCAGGCCTTCGGTCGCGCCGCGAGGAAGGCCGTCAGCGGAGAGCAGGACGGCGTGCCGCGCACGGGGCACGTTGTGCACGATGTCCTCGAGCATCCACGAGAGGTCTGAGGTCATGCCTCTTCGGGCCCTTCGAACGAGGTGGCGTCAAGATTGCGGCCGGAGAGAGTGCCGCGCTGGAAGGCGCCCAGGCTGCGCCCGGAGGCGCGGCCCGTTTCCCCCGGGGTCCGCGGCGCCGGCGCGGTGGCGTCCGGATCGGGGACGCTCGCGATGGGCACCTGGCGTGCGCCGCGCTTGGGCAGACCGTGCATGGTGCGCGACGTCGTGCTCTGCGGCGTCACGCTCTGCGTCGCCGTGGTCTGCGTCGCCGTGGTCTGCGGGGGCCTGCTCTCGGTGACGCGCCGGATCTCGCTGACCGGAGCCTCCTGGACGGGCGGTATCTCCTCCATGGTCCACAGCTCCTCGGGCAAGAGGACGACGGCCCGGACGCCGCCGTAACGGGAGACTCCGGTGACATCGACCTTGAAACCGTGCTGGCGCGCGATCAGGCCGATGACCGGGAAGCCGAACTTCGGCTGGGTCCCGAGCTGCGACAGGCGGGGGGCGACCTCCCCGGAGAGCAGCGCGGTCGCCCGCTGCCGCTCTTCGTCGTTCATGCTGACGCCGGCGTCGTCGATGACGATGCACAGGTTGTTCTGGACGCGCTGGAACGTCACCTCGATCGGCGCGTCGTGCTGCGAGAAGCTGGCCGCGTTGTCGAGCAGCTCCGCCACGGCGAGGGCGACGGGCGCGACCGCGGACGCCTTCAGGGCGAGACTGGTCTGCTGCATGATGGCGACCCGGTGGAAGTTGCGGATCTGGCCCTGGGCACTGCGCACCACGTCGTAGACGCTGGCGGGCCGGTTGCGACGGCCGAGCGGCGCACCGCACATGACGGCGATGCCCTGAGCCTTGCGCGCCATCTGGGCGTTGGCGTGGTTCACGTCCAACAGGTCGCTCAGGACGGTGTGTCCGCCGTACTTGCGCTGGATGCCGTCCAGAAGCGTCGTCTGCTCGGCCGCGAGGCTCTGCAGGAGGCTGGCGGCCCCCTTGAGGACGGCCTTGGTGTTCTCCTCGGCCGCTTCCTTGGCATCGCGGAGGGTGGCGTCCTGCTCGCTGCGGAACCGCTGCAGCTCGGCGTGCGACGCGTGCAGGTAGCTGTCCGCCGTGAGCAGTTGGTGCCTCAGCTCGGCCTCGGTGTGCTCTTTCTTCGCCCCCAGTGCTCTGTTGCGGGCGACCAGTGCCGCGACCGCGGCAACGGCTATCGCCGCCACCGCAACCAGGCACCACACAAGTGCGTCTCGATTCATGGAAACCTTTCCCGGCGCGTGCCATGCGGACGGCTGCAGATACACCTCGCGAGGCCCCGCAACACAGCTGATCGGCACGGTTCACCTGCTGTTATGCGGAGAGCATGCCGCCGATCCAAATCAGCATCTGCGCCGAAATGGAACAAGATCACAGATGCCGGGATGCTATCACCGGATCTTCGCCCTCTCGGACGCCCGCTACTGCACGGTATCTCCCCAACCAGGCTGCCACAGGGGCGGGTTGACTTGGCCTTTCAGCCCTCTGCTTCCGTCGGCGGCCGCCCCTCTCGCAACCGATTCGTTAAGCAGTTCTTCACGAGAGGAGGGGCGATCTCTCACATCTGTCCGACGATGCACCGCCAACCGAACCCCTGGGCGGGCAGGGCCTCACCGGCAGGTTGCGGCGCCCGGCATTGGCTCGTGATCGATTCTCGGCCTGGCGGCGTGATTTCGCTCTTTCGCCCGCCGCGACCGTGCGGCTTCTCCTGGCCCGTGCGCCAACTCATGGGGAGTCACCTGCCGTCCGCCGCATCCTCCCGTTCGTGGTGCGGGTACGCCCGGGCGCGTTTCCCCTGGTACGAACGCACGTCGGCGCCGCGGCCCGTCGCCTCGATCCGGTTCAGCAGCTCCGCGGCCGCTTGGGCCGTCCTGGGCGAAGAGTTGAGGGTGTCGAGGAAGTCCAGCAGGGTCCTCATCGGTGCCGCGGCCATGTGTTCCAGCAGTGCGCGCCGCCGGTCCTGGGGGAGCGTCATCAGGTCGGCGCCGAAGGACTGCCCCAGGCCCGCTGCGTGGACGTTCCTCATCAGGTGTCCCAACGGGGCACGGACGAGGCGCTCGTCACCGCGGTGCGCGAGCTCCGCCAGGACAGCGACGAGGCGATCGGGAAGCCGGTAGGCAGCTGCGGCCGTCGACAGGCTCGGCAGGACGGACGCGTCTTCGTCGGCCAGGAGCGAGATCACCTCCAGCACCTCGACGGCAGGTCGGTCCGTCTGTACGAGGCACACCAGGACGTCGTCCGCCGCGGGCCACGTCCCGCCGTGCCAGTGGCGGTGCAGCACGGCCAGCTCGGGCACGGACCGGAACCGGGCGGCGCACCGGACGAGATGGGACCTGAAGGCGGCGTGGAACGGCCCCTGCGGCATCACGTCACCGATCTCCGTGACCACGCCGATGGGCCGGGACTGCGCGACGTCCCGGAGCAAGGACTCCCCCCTGGAACGCTCACCCGCGTCCCCGAGCCATTGCAGCACCACCACGATCTCCGCGGCCGGACGTTCCCAGGCCACGTCGGCCAGCTCGCGGCCCAGCGTGCGTACGTCACCGCCGGACCGGAAACCGTCAAGGCGCGCCAGCAGCACCCCGATCGGCCCGCCACCGTCCCGGTGGAGCCCGGCCAGTTCCTCTTCCATGGCCAGTACCCGGTCCTCCAAGCCCCGGCACCGGGTCTCCGCATCGGCCCGCAGGGCGGAGGTGTCGGCCAGATCGGTGCGGAGCTTCGTGATCTCGGCCAGGAGGGCGTCGCGGACGGAGGCGTGGTCGTCGAGCGCGATGCGGAGCTCGACCTCGCGGCGGGTGGCGGCGGTCAGGTCCGCCGACCAGTCGCGTTGGAGGGAGTCGAGTTCACCCCTCACGGACAGGACCTCGGACTCGCGCTTCGCCAACAGGTCGTGCAGCGCCTCCTCCTGACGGGTCAGGCGGGCGATCGTGCGCTGGGAGCGCATCATCTCCTGGCGGAGGCTTTCCAGTTCGTACCCGGCGGGATCGGTGGCCCGCAGGGCCGTCAGGCGTTGCCGGTGGATCTCGGCCCTGACCTCCTCCTTGAGAGGGCTGCCGAGCTTGTGCTCCGCCTCGCGGATGAGGCGGCCGATGAAGTCCTTGGTGGCGAGCCGGCGTCCGCGCAGGAAGCGGGAGACGGTGCCGGGGTCCAGGGAAACGCGGACCGCGTACGCCTCCTGTGAGATGCCCAGGGTCTTGAACAGGTCTGTCAACGTCTTGCCGAGGGCCGCAACCTCCGGCGTATCGCCCCGCTCGGTCGCGGACGAACTCGCAGCTGAGCGGGCCATCTCCGGCATCTCGGCCTCCCCGTGCCTTGCACCCGTACTGGCAAGCCTTGCGGCTGTCGCAGCCTATCCGGCCCTCCCCAGGCTGGGGTCGTCAATCAGCCGCTCCTGGAAGGACTCCGCCCATGGCCACCGCCGTATGGACCTCTGCCGTCGCCGGCGCCGGATGGGCCGCTCGGGTGCTCATCGTCGGGCTCGCGCTCGTGCCCGTCGTCATCGTGACGCTCGCCTGCGTGCCCGCACTGCTGGTACTGCCGTTCTCCCGGCGCCGCAGCGCACATGCCACCGCCATCGTGCGACAGCTGATCGCCTGGACCCGGGGGCTGCTGCTCACGAGCCGGGAGCGGTGAAGTCCCTACGGACACCATGAAGGCAGAGGTCAAGGCTTCAGCCGGACCCGCCGGCGCTTCGCCGACTGAGAGACGTGCGCCCCCGGACCCTGAGGCCGCCGGATTCAGCTCTGCTGTTCGCTGACGTTGACCATCCACGTGATACCGAACTTGTCCGTACACATGCCGAAGACGTCGCCCCACATCTGCTTCTCCAGGGGGACGGACACCGTGCCGCCATCGGACAGCTTGCTCCAATAACCTCGCAGCTCGTCCATGTCGTCGCCGCTCAGGCTCACAGCGATGTTGTTCCCGGGTGTGTGTTCCGTTCCGGGCGGATTGTCGGCGCCCATCAGCGTGAATCCCCCGGTGGTCTCGAGCATGCCGTGCATGATCTTGTCCGAGTATCCGGAGGGCGCCTCGGAGCCGAATTCGCCGTAGGTGTGGACGGCCAGATCGCCGCCGAACACCTCCTTGTAGAACTCCATGGCTTGCTTCGCTTCACCGGCGAAGCTGATGTACGGATTCAGGCGAGAGGACACGTTCACTCCCTTTCGTGACGAATGGGCCAGTACGGGCAGCCTACGTGTGTGGCGTACGCGCGAAGAGTTCCTCCGGGCCGCCCGCCCGCCTCGTGTCGCACACCAGGACGCACCGCGGGAGCCCGGGTCCGTCAGCCGCCCGCGAGCAGCCGCCCGCGAGCAGCCGCTCGCGCTCGGCCGCCACGATCTCCCGCGCCAGCTCGGCGTCCGTGATGTCGAATGCCTCCGGGGCGCTGTCGGCGGTTTCGGCGGAGACCGTCCCCTACGAACTCACGGCACTTGAGTGCGACCTCTACGAGGACGTCACCCACTACGTCCGCGAGGGGATGAACCGTGCCGGCCGCATCGGTGGCACACGCAAGAACACCGTCGGTTTCGCGCTCACCGTTCTGCAGCGACGCCTGGCCTCCAGCCCCGAGGCGATCCACAGGAGCCTTGTACGGCGTACCGAGCGCCTGGAGCGCAGGAAGCAGGAGATCCTCGACGGTACCTGTCGCGAAGGCATGCCCACCGCTCACCTCGCTGAGTTATGGCCACCCCGACATCGGTCCTCCTCCGGTGGCCCGCAGGTAGGCTCCGAAGGCATGACCCCAGTCAACCTGGCGGGCCTCCGCCTGGCGTTACGCGAAGTCGAGCCCGAGGACACCGCTGCCATCCTGGCCATCTACGGTGACCCCGAGGCGACCCGGCACCTCAGCTTCGAGCCCCGTACCCGCGACCAGGTCCAGGCGATCACGGACCGGTCCATCGCCTCCGCGAAGGACACTCCGCGAATTGAGTACTGCCTTGCCATCACCCCGCTCGGCGAACGCCGACTGATCGGCTACGCGCGTCTGGCTACCGAACCGCAGCAGGCGGCCACGATCGGCTTTGCATTGAACCCGGCGCAGTGGGGCAAGGGCCTCGGCACGGAGACGGTGCACCTGCTGTGCACGCTCGGCTTCAAGGGCCTGGGCCTGCACCGCATTTGGGCTGCGCGTTCGCCACTCAACGAGGCATCCGCGCGCACCCTCCTGCGAGCGGGCATGACCGAGGACGGGCGGATCCGCGATCACGTCTTCGTTCACGGAGCCTGGCGAGACTCGATCACCTACTCGATCCTGGAGCACGAGTGGACCCCGAGAGACGTCCTGGAGCGGGACACCGCCGACGGAGCTCCCGCGGACGTGGCCCCACCTGACGCCGACAGCGGACTGGAGACGTGAGCAGGCGCTGCCCGGTCTGCCATGCCTTGCCTTGGAGATCGTCCCGCGGGATGCGAGGCGCCTGGTCAGGGATTTGGTAGGGACTGAGCGAGGAGATCACCCGCATCTGTTCTCCCCAAGGACTCCCCACGGCCGCTTCTGGGTGAATCTGTGAGGTGGCCCGCCGCTGTCGGCCGCCTCCGCGCAGACGTTGCTCCGACGCCCGCCTCGCCCTGGCTGCCCTGCACAACTCCATCCCGCCCGGGGCGCCGGCGGCCTCGGCTGCGGCTTCCACGAGGCGCTCGGGGCAGCGGTCGCCGCCCCGGACCGCCCGGTGCTCGCCGTCTCCGGGGACGGCGGGGCGGTGTACTCGATCGCAGGGCTCGCCACCGCCCGCCAACTCGGCCTCAACGCGGCCTGGCTGATCGTCGACGACGGCCCCGCCCTGCTTCGCGTGATCGCTCCCACCCACCTCGACGAAGCCCGAGGAAGTTGCGCACCGCCGAGCCCCATGGCTTTCGCCGACTGCCCCGAACGGCTCCGGAATTGCTGACGCAACAAGAGGGGTGATCGGTTCGGGTGGTGGGAGTGAGAGGTGCGCACCATTCGAAGCCTCTCGGAGAGGGAGTATTGGGGCTGATTATGTCCGGTTTATGGGGATTGGGAGTCGATGGGATCCCTTCCGGTGTAAGTGTCGGGTAGGCGGCTGGAGTCGCTCGCGGTCGAGGTGTGGATCTTTTTATTCGCTATCGGGAACGTCCCTTCGGGGTGCTGGGCGCGCCCTGGAAAGGGTCCTTTCGGCTTCGCTGAGCGGAGCCTCCCGACCTCTTGGCGCAGGGGGCTCGCGGGCCGCGCGGTGACCGTGATCAGGGCCGGGGTTTCCGTCATGCGCACAGTCTGGAGCGGCGGACCGAGCGCCACATGAGTACCGGTACTCAGTTGTGTTCGGGCATTCGGCGGCGGTAGCGGAATCTTCACGGGAGCAAGCGCGGGGCTGCTGTGTCCGCGTCAGGAGTGCCTTGTGGAGGTGATCTTCAGGCGTCTACTGTCCGCAGCGATCACCAGCCAAGAACGACCTCGACGGGGGACTCGTGCGTAAAATCGCGCTTCCTGCCATTGCCGCGCTGTCACTGACGCTGCTTCTGCCGCAGCAGTCCGTGGCGGTCGCATCCGCCCAGCAGCCGCAGTCCGTGGCGGCCGAGATACCTGACCAGCCGCTGGCCCAGGGCACGTTGTCCACGATCGGCCCCGGTCAGTACTCGACCGAGGACAAGACTTTCCAGGTCACCGAGAACGACGTGGACGCGGCCCTCATAGGTCGCCGCCACACCGTCGCCGCGCAGCCTGACGGCGGACTCGCCAAGCCCGAGTCCGCGCCCACCACGCGCCCCGAGATGGGTGTCTTCGGCCCCAGTTGGGAAGCCGAGTTCGTCGGCGGCCAGCTCAACCGGAAGCTGGAGCAGAAGGGCGACAGCGTCGTCGTCACCGACCTCGGGGTCGACGAGAAGATCACGTACGCGCTGAAGTCGAGCATCGACTACCCGGACGGGGGTGGCGTGAAGAAGTACGCGACCACCGACGGGTCCCAGGTCACGGCGACCTCCAAGTGGAACGACGCCACTGGAACCCTGGTGACGACCATCGTCGAGGTGCTCGGCGTGGACCTCTCGGCGGTCGCCTCGGGCGACGACGCGTTCACCGACGCGGCCGGCAACCCGATCCCGGCCACGGACCTCAAGCCCACCTACAAGTGGCAGCAGTCCGCGACCGGTACCGACAGGTGGCGGGTCACCAGCGTCGGCAACAACGTCTACGCCACCACGGTGCAGTACGACGCCCAGGGCCGCGTGTTCAAGATCTCGAACCCCGCCGCGGGCGAGCGGCTCGCGACGTCCACCGCGGTCACCTACGCGGCCTCGACCACCGCGGCCGGCACCTCGTTCGGTGACTACACGGGCCGCGTCAAGCAGATCACCGTCACCGAGGGCGCCACCACGCAGACCCTCGCCCGGTACGCCTACGACTCCTCAGGCCTGCTGCGCACCGTGACCAACCCGAGCGAAGCCGCCGAGCCGCAGGCCACCTACGCCTACGACGCGACCCGGCGCCTCTCCGACATCAGCTCGCCCAGCAGCGGCAGTTGGGACCTGAGCTTCGCGGCCAACTCCGCGGCCCCGACCGCCACCCTCGACGGCGAGGCCGTCCCGGCCCCGGGCCTGCCCGTCGAGGGTGACGCCCCGGACGGCAGCACCGGCGTCACCACCCCGCCGCCCGCCTCGGACTTCCCCGGCGGCGAGATCACCGACCCGACGTCGTACCCGTCGAAGTGCAGCTGGGCGCGGCACTGGATGTACTACTGGAAGACCGGCTGCACCGCCAAGGTGGCCCACTACGGGTGGCGTTCGCCCCAGTGGAAGAAGACCCCGACCGGCTACTGGGTCCGGGGCATCAACCACGACCACTGCACCACCGCGCCCGACAAGCCGCTCGGCTACAACTTCATCCCGTCCTGCGACATGCACGACTACGGCTACGGCCTGATCGGCAACTCGTACAAGGGCTACAAGTACTACCTGTCGCGCAACAAGGGCTTCGCCGTGGACGCCGTGTTCTACGACACGCTCTACAGCAAGACCTGCCCCGCCTACTTCTGGAAGAGCACCTGCCGCTCCCTCGCCAACACGTACTACGGCGCGGTGACGGTCTTCGGGCGGGCCAAGAACGGCGCGAACGCCACTTGATGACGGGCGAGGACTCCTGATGTTCCTCCGCACGACCTCCTGAGGTTCATGGTTCATGCCCCGGTGAGGCGACCGGGCCGGGTGGCGCCCCAGCAGCGCCACCCGGCCCGGTCGGCACCCACCTCTTCCTCACCCCACCTCTTCTCCGTCGCACTCTCCCCCCATCTCCACGGGTCCGGCCATGCCCGCCCGTCCACGGGCCACGCCAGGCCCCCTGCTCCCCGAGGCACCATGAAGAAGAAGATCTGGGCCACGGTCGTCGCCGTCGCGATGACCACGGCCCTCGGTGCGATACCGGCCCGGGCCGCCGCGCCGACGAGCGTCCCCGACGCCGTCAAGGCCGCGGTCCCGAGCGGGGTCGTCGACCCGCCGTTGTACGCGCGGGCCGCCGACGCCGGCACCATCCGCGTCAACGTTCTCACCAAGAGCCGTACGGACCTCCCCGAGGCGGCCGCCGCGGGTGTGACGAAGCAGGACTTCGAGTCGCTGCCGGTGGTCACGCTCAAGGTGGACAGGGCGGGCCTGGACCGGCTCGCCGCCCAGCCGGGCGTGATCGCCGTCACCGAGGACAAGCCGGAGCCGGCGTCGCTGGACGAGAGCGTCCCGCTCATCGGCGGTGACGCGGCGGCCGCGGCGGGAAAGACCGGTGCGGGCACCGCGATCGCCGTTCTGGATACGGGTGTCGCCACCCAGCACCCGTTCCTGAAGGGCCGGGTCAAGGCCGAGGCCTGTTTCTCGCCGATCGATCCGGATCTGGGCGCCACCAGCCTCTGCCCCAACGGTGCCGCCGAGCAGGAGGGTCCCGGCTCCGCCGACACCGACTCCGGGCCGTGCGCGACCCTGACCGCCTGCGACCACGGGACCCATGTGGCCGGCATTGCGGCGGGCAAGGGCACGGGCGCCACCGGGGCGCCGAAGACGGGTGTCGCCCCCGGCGCCGACATCATCGCGATCCAGGTCTTCTCGCAGTTCAACACGGCCGATTCCTGTGCCGGCGAAGTGCCGTGTGTCGCCAGCTTCCCCAGTGCCCAACTGGCCGGTCTGGAGCAGGTGTTGAAGATCAAGCAGGCGGGGACGCCGGTCATCGCGGCGAACCTGAGCCTGGGCGGCGGCCACTACACGGCCGCCTGTGACGCCGACCCGCGGAAGGCGGCCGTCGACAACCTGCTCGCGGCCGGTGTCGCCACCGTGATCGCGGCCGGCAACAACGGCTACGCCGACGCGGTGAGCGTCCCCGGCTGTATCTCCTCCGCCGTCACGGTCGGCTCCACCACCGACGACGACGAGCTGTCCACCTTCACCAACCGGGGCCCGCTGCTCGACCTCTTCGCCCCGGGGACGAGCATCGTCTCCTCGGTGCCCGGCGGCAACTACGCCCCGAAGAACGGCACTTCGATGGCCACCCCGCACGTGGCCGGCGCCTTTGCCGTGCTCAAGCAGGCCTACCCGGCCAAGAGCGTCGCGGACCTCACGGCCTTGCTGAAGAACAGCGGCCGCCCCGTCATCTACACGGGTGCCACCACGTCCCGGATCGACCTCGGCGCGGCGCTGGGCGGCGGCGGCAACACGCCCAAGCCGGCCGGCATGAGCGACTTCAACGGTGACGGCGCCGAGGACATCGCGATCTCCGACACCCAGGCCACCGTCGGTACGAACGCCAATGCCGGCCTGATCCGCGTCGTGTACGGCGCGGGCAAGGGCACCGCAGAGCTCAGTCAGGACCTGGACTGGGTGTCGGGCGGCTCCGAGAAGGACGACTACTTCGGCGAGACCCTCGCCACCATCGACTGGAACAAGGACGGCTTCACCGACCTGGTGGCCGGAACCCCGAGCGAGGCCATCGGCACGGCCACGAACGCGGGCAAGGTCGACATCCTGTACGGCTCCGCGGGCGGCCTGGGCGCGGGCACCCTCAAGTCCACGACCTTCGAGCAGGGCGCGGGCACCGGCGCGATCGCCGCGTCGACGGCCGAGGCCAACGACCGGATGGGGCAGTCGCTCGCGGCGGCCGTCAACGACGCCGGCCGGCCGTACCTGCTGATCGGCTCGCCCGGCGAGGCCATCGGCACGCTCACCGGCGCGGGTACCGCCTTCTACGTGTACGGCAACACGAGCCTGACGATCAGCCAGGAGAAGCCGGGCGTCCCCGGTGACCCCGAGGCGGGCGACAACTTCGGCTTCGCCCTGACCGCGGACGCCAACTACATCGCCATCGCCTCCCCCAACGAGGCGCTCGGCACCAAGGCGAAGGCGGGCGGTGTCGCCATCTTCGACGCCAATGCGTACGACGCCGACGGCCGCCCGGCCCCGCTGGCCGGTCTCGACCAGGACAGCGCCGCCATCTCCGGTGACGCCGAGGCGGGCGACCAGTTCGGCCACGCGGTGGCCGTCGCACCGTTCCGGGCCACGGGCTCCCCGGCCCCGACCGAATCGATCCTCGCGATCGGTTCGCCCGGTGAGGGTGTGGTCGTGGGCACCGAGAACCGGCTCAACGCGGGCCGCGTGGTGCTGATCCGGATCAAGGCGGACGGAAGCTGGAGCTATCTGCGCGAGCTGAAGCAGGGCACCGCGGAAGACGACGTCTCCGGCACCTCCGAGACCGGTGACCGCATGGGCGAGACGTTGGCCGCCGTCAACACCGCCCCGGGCTCGGTCAGCACCGTGGCCTCCATGCGGCTCGCGGTCGGCACGCCAGGCGAGGCACTCGGAACCGTGACCAAGGCGGGCGCGATCCACACGTTCTCCATGGCCGGCTCGGCCGGACCGAACGACCGCTGGATCGAGGCGGGCGACGGCGACGGGATCCCCGGGACGCCCGGGGCCAACCAGCAGCTCGGCAAGAACATCCACTTCACCGCGACCAAGCTGTACGTGGGGATGCCGTTCGGGCCGAACGCGGCCGGTGCGCTCTACGCGCTGCCGATGTCCAACGTCACCCAGGGCGGCAAGGTCGCTCCCGTGACCACGTACAAGCCCGGCTCGGGCGGCCTGCCGGCCAATGGTGTTGCCTTCGGATACTTCGCTCGCTAGTGCTGTGACCGAAAGCGGGTGGCACGGCAGATGCCGTGCCACCCGCTTTCGTTACCCAGGTCCCGCGCAGACGGGTGCGCGGGCAGTGACATGCGCTTCAGGCGCGGTGCGCTCAGGATGAGGGGGACCGGCGAGAAGGAGCGGATCATGACCAGTCCGGGTGAGCGGTCCCGACGCGGGCGGGCCGTCCGCAAGAACGTCAGCCGTGCTTCGCACGGACGGTGGACCGCGTCGACCGACCGGCCCGATCCCGTCGGTGTGCTGGAGCGGCAGGCGGCCGACCGGGTACGGGAGCTGCTGCCGATCCGCTACGGCCGAATGGCGGCTTCGCCGTTCGCGTTCCTGCGGGGCGCGGCCGCGGTCATGGCGGCCGACCTGGCCGCCCAGCCGGACACGGGCCTGACCGTCCAGCTGTGCGGGGACGCGCACCTCTTGAACTTCGGCATGTTCGCCTCGCCCGAGCGGTCCCTGCTCTTCGACCTCAATGATTTCGACGAGACGCTGCCCGGCCCCTTCGAGTGGGACGTCAAACGGCTCGCCGCGAGTGTCTCGGTGGCCGCCCGCCAGAACGGTCACGGCGACGACTGGGCCAGAGGATCGGCCCTTTCGGCGGCCCGGTCCTACCGGCAGACCATCAGGGAGCTCGCCGGGCAGGGCGAACTGGAGGTCTGGTACCACCGGATCGACACCGCCGATCTGCTGCCCCTCATCCGCAAGCCCAAGCTGCGGGGCCGGGTCGAGGCCGGGCTGGCGCGCGCCCGCGGCCGCACCAGCCTTCGTGCTCTGGAGAAGCTGACCGAGGTCCGCGACGGCGGCCGGCGGATCGTCCACGATCCGCCCCTGCTGGAACCGCTGGCCGGAGCCGAGTCACAGGCCGTGGGCACGGTCTTCAGCGAGTACCGCACCACACTTCCCGAGGAGCGCCGCCTCCTGCTGGACCGGTACCGATTCGTCGACGCGGCACGGAAGGTCGTCGGTGTCGGGAGCGTGGGGACCCGCTGCTACATCGTGCTGCTCGCCGGACGCGACGATGACGACCCGCTCTTCCTGCAGATCAAGGAGGCCGGTCCGTCCGTCCTGCAAGGCCACCTCCCGGCCGACGGTCATGATCACCACGGTCACCGGGTCGTGTCGGGCCAGAGGCTTCTGCAGGCCACCGGCGACATCTTCCTCGGCTGGATGAGCGGCCCCGAGGGGCGCCACTTCTACGGTCGGCAGCTGCGCGACATGAAGGGATCGGCCGATGTCGCGACCATGTCCCGGGTCCTCCTCGGCCAGTACGCCGGGCTGTGCGGCAGGGCGCTGGCGCGCGCCCATGCCCGCTCCGGTGACCGTATTGCGATCGCGGGATACCTGGGCGGTTCCGACACCTTCGACCGCGCCGTCGCCGACTTCGCCCTCCGCTACGCCGACCGGACCGCGGCCGATCACGCCCTGCTGACCGGAGCCGTCGCCGATGGCGCCGTCACCGCCATCAGCGGCGTCTGAGCAGCGCCTGGCTCCGGGCGAGGGGCGGGCGGTGGACTCCTCGACGAGCACTGTCCGTGGACAGCAGGACTGCGCGGGCCGGCGGTGTTCGGCCGGCCCGCGCATTCCCGTGCGTGTCCCGAGTCGCTGCGGCAGCCTCACCGAGCGGGGCAGGGAGAGGCGGCAGTGGCCGCCGCCCCGCGCGCGTACGGCGCGGCGTCGGTCAGGCGGCCACTGGCCTGCGTTCCCCCTCTGCCGGCCCGGGTGACAGCCTGCCGGTGCGGTGCAACCTGTGGAGCGCCGTCGCGCAGGCAAGGCCGAGCAGGACAAGCGCCAGCCAGGGCAGCGCAGGCACTCGCGCTTCATGGGCCGCGTCCAGCGCCATGCCCATCCCCAGGTTGCCGACCGTGATGCCGATTCCGCAGATGGTGTTGTAGAGGCCGTAGTGCGTGGCCACGAGACGGTTGCCGGAGAGGCGGACGATGGTGTCCATCTCGAAGGGATAGGCGATCATCGTTCCCACCGCGAGGAGCAGCGCCGCCACGGCCGACGGCAGCGCGGCCAGGAGCCACAGACCCACCCCGCTGTCCGGCACCGGCACCGCCGAGGCCGCGAGGAGCGGGACGAAAGCCGCTCCCATCGTCAGCAGGCCCCAGGTGAGCGCACTGCCCGGTTTCATCCGGGCGCTGCACCAGGCGGTGACCCTGGTCTGGAAGGCGATCGTGCTCAGCCCGGAGACGGCGAACAGGGCCGCCACCGCGGCGGCGGCGAACGACCCGTCACCGCCCAGGCGCCTGACCTCCAGGGGGAGGGCCAGGTAGACCTGGAAGGTCATGACGTACGAGCCGATCATGGCCAGGGAGAACAGCAGGAACGGACGGTTCGAGAACATCCCCCGCCACTGCCGCAGGATTCCCTCACGCTCCCCCTCCGCCGTGTCGGCGTAGGCGGCGCGACGGGCGGGCAGGGCCCGGATCTGGACGATGCTCAGGACCGCGAAGATACCGGCCGCCACCAGGCAGGTGACGCTGAAGTCCACGTTGGTCAGCACCATGCCGACCAGCGGACCGAGCAGGATGCCCGCTTGGTAGAAGACGTTGAACAGAGCGAACGCCTCGACGCGGCGCTCACCCGCGTCTGCCGCCAGGTAGGCCCGGGTGGCCGGGTTGAACAGGGCCCCTGCCAGGCCGGTGGCCGCCGACGCGGCCAGTAGCGCGGGAACCGACTCCGCCAGGCCGAGCGTCGCGAATCCGATGATGCGCAGCACGAGTCCCGCGATGATCATCGGCTTGTAGCCGAGCCGGTCGCCCAGGGTCCCGCCGATGAGGAACATGCCCTGCTGGCTGAAGTTCCGTAGGCCGAGGATCAGCCCGACGAGCCAGCCCGCGAGGCCCAGCGGCCCGGCCAGGTGTGTGGCCAGGTAGGGCATCAGCATGTAGAAGCCCAGGTTGATGGTGAACTGATTGAACATCAGGAGCTGGACGCTGCTGTCGTACGAGCGGACCTGCTTGATCGTGTCCCTCACAGGGCCTCCCGGGCCTCAGGTGCGCCGGAGGTGTCGCTCCTGCCGCCACCGGCGAGGGTGAGCGGGTCGACGACGGTGGTGCAGCGGGTCCAGCGGGTGACCTCCTTCTCGTCCAGGCGGCCGATCAGGTCCGGTTCCGGGGCGGGCGGGGAGTCGAGCAGACCGTGGGCGGCGCAGTAGCCGTCGTCATAGACGGTGCCGAGGTAGCGCTGCGGGCCGTCCGGAAAGACGGCCGCGATCCGTGCCTCCTCGGGAAGCGACCGGGCGAGCCAGCCGGCGACCAGCGCGACTGCTCCGACGCTCCATCCGCCGGTGGCGTAATGGGATCCGGCCAGTTGGCGGCAGGTCCACACGGCTTCGGCGGGGGAGACCCAGTGCACTTCGCTGAAGCTGTCGTAGGCGACGTTGCGGGGGTAGATGCTCGACCCCAGCCCGCGCATGAGCCTCGGCCGGGCGGGCTGTCCGAAGATGGTGGAGCCGATGGTGTCCACTCCCACCAGCGTCAGATCCGGGTAGAGCTGTCGCAGCACCCGGGAGATGCCGGCGGAGTGGCCGCCGGTGCCGACGCTGCACACCAGAACGTCGATGTGCCGTAGTTCGGTGGCCAGTTCGAGGGCGAGCGGGGTGTAGGCGGTGGTGTTGTCGGGGTTGTTGTACTGGTCCGGGCACCAGGAGCCCGGGTGCTGGTCCATGAGTTGCTGCACGCGGTCGCGGCGGGCCTGCTGCCAGCCGCCGGTGGGGTGCGGCTCGGAGACCATGTTGACCTGGGCGCCGTACGCGACCAGCAGCCGGGTCATGGACGGCTCAAGGCCCGGATCGGTGACCAGCGTGATCGGGTGCCCGTAGACCATGCCCGCCAGAGCGAGGCCCAGGCCCAGGGTTCCGCTGGTGGACTCGATGATCCTCGCGCCCGGCTTCAGGTCGCCGCGGGCACGGGCCCGTTCGACCATGTGCAGGCCGGGACGGTCCTTGATGCCGCCGGGGTTGAAGCCCTCCAGCTTCGCCCAGAAGCCGCGTCCCGCCGGGGTGAGGGGTTCGGAGATGCGCAACAGGGGGGTGTTGCCCACCAGTTCTGACAAGGCCGTGCGGCCTGTGGCTGACGTGTCGGTGGTCGAAGAATGCATGGCTGTGCCTTCGTTCGCGGTGGATTCGACTACTCGTTCGGAGGGCACGCCGTGGTCGGAGGGCATCAGGAACAGGGGTTCCGGCCCCGGAGGACGGCGTGCGGCAGCCGCGCGCGGCTGCGGGACGGGACGAGTGGTCTAGATCTGCCACCGGCAGACGTCGGCCAACGTGGAGCGACCTGTGCGGGCTATGGGCGATCTGCCGGGGTCTGACAGCACCGCCGTCACCGGTGTGGGGTGCACCGCGCCGGGCTCGAGCGAAACAAGGACTGCGGTCGTATCGACCGGGCGCTGCACCGCGCTTGAGGCCCAAGTGGTCAGGCAGGGCGAGACGCAGGCGGAACCGTGCTCGTGCTGAGGACGGTCCGGTGACTGGGGATCGTGTGGGAGCTCTTCGTGTCCGCCCGACGTGGCCGGCTCGGACAGGGAGAGGTGTTGGTGACCGTCGTTGACGAGGTAGGACGAGCAGTGGACGGCGGCCAGGAGCAGCACGCTCAGCGCGCAGGCAAGCAGGATGCCGGGCCAGGACGGAAGCCGGCGATCAAGGCGTGGCGGTGGAAAGGGGAGCACAAGTCCTCCGTGCGGCAGTCGCTTCCTCGGCCGACGGACGGAGAAAGTGACGCGGGCGGGTGCGCGCGGGGCCAGGGAGATCTGGACGCCAGGAGCCGAGACGGCTGAACATATCGCCGTCCGGTGGGCAAGTCCGTGAATCCCGCAACGCGTGGGGTGTCGTCGGAAAGCTCCGACGCCTACACCTGAAGGACGATGCGTGATCTGAGATGTTCGCAGGGCGCGGCAGGGGATCGCTTCAACTGCTCGGCCAGTCGCGTACGCCCGAGGGGCTGGGAAGCCTGCCCCCCGTCCAGCGCGTCGGTGAGGACGGGCTTGTCCGCGGCACGCGACGGTCCGCTCGTCGAGCGGCGCCCACCCTCATCTGTGGAGTGGCCTTCGCCGTCGGAGCAGTCCGCAGCAGTCCCTGCTGCCGGGCCCGCCGCATGTGCGAGGGAGGCTGAGGCGATCGGCGCGGCGGCTCCACCATGGTGTCCCGGCAGCGAGCAGCACACGCCCAACAGGGGCAGGAGGAGAAAGGCAGCCAGCCCGGCGATGACCAGCCGACGCACCTGCGAGAGGGTCGGCGTGCCGCCGGAACGCGACCAGGCTGTCATCACGCCGTGATCGTAGTCGGCATTCGCCGGCTTGTGGGTGCCGCTCCCGGAAGAGTGGCCGATCCAACTGCCCATCCGGGCAACGGTTGTAGGAAATCACGAGCGCCGCGGCGGAGGCCGGCGCGGGATGGAGAGCTGAGCGGGAGCTGTTCTCCGGACACGGCATCCCCGGAGATACGTACGCCCCACCGCACGTCCGCCTGGCCCCGCCTGCGCCGACCCACCGGGGGTCCTTCTGCCCCGGCGCGATCTGGCGCCCGGCCGGCCCCTGATGCTGCTGAACGCCGTACTCGCGTGGGTGCTCACCATCGGGCAGGCCCGCCGCATGGGGACGGAGCCTGGCGAGATCCCGGCCGGGTCGAAGCAAGCGTTTCCGGTTGAGCAACTACTCTCGCAGCGCCCGCCAGTTGGCGTGAGGACTGCACTGCCCTGGTCTCGTTCAGCGTCGTGAGCGCCAGCTGCAGGACGTCCGCTACGAGCAGGCCCGCCAGGGATCCGGCAGTGAACCCGCGGAGTGACCGGCGCTCATCCGTTTCTCCCCAGGGGCTCCCCGTGGCCGCTTCTGAGTCGATTCGTAAGTGATGCGAGAGCTTTCCGAGCCTTTCACCCTGCTGCCCTTGATATGCAGCCGATTCCCCCCAGCCGCCCCCCCAGCGAGGCCTCATTCCCCCCAGATTCCCCCCAGCGGAGGCGGCTTCTGGCGGCGGATCGCCGCTGGCTGGGACCGTGATCCCGGCGGTAGGGATAGCTACGCGACGTAGGAAAGGGAAGGGTGCGACCTGGCGATCACGGACGTCCCTGCGTATCGCCGAGTCCAGGTTGGATGAGGAGGCTGTGGTCTCTGTGGCCGATGAGTCTGAGCGGCCTGTTGCCGCCGCTGTTGTGGTGGACAACGGGCGGTTGCTGTTGGTGCGGCGTCGCATCGCGGAGGGGGACCTGTCATGGCAGTTCCCTGCCGGCAAGGTGGAGCCGGGGGAGTCGCGCGAGGCTGCTGCTGTCCGGGAGGCGCACGAGGAGACCGGTGTGCGGAAAGGTGTCCTCGGCTGATCGGTCCGTCTGCGAGTGGGGTGCGAGGTGGCAGGTGCGACGGCGGCTGACTTCCGCGCGCCGCCGAGACCGTGCGTGGGTTCCACCTCGCGGGTACGCGCCTGCGGCGCCGACGGTGGGGTGGAGGGACCTCGTTGGCCGCCGCGTGCAGTGGCGCGTGGGGCGGTAGGTGAGCGCGCCGACCGTCCCGCCGGGCCCGCAGCCCTTTTGGGGCATCCGGTGCCCGGCCGCCGCGCGCCGCCGGCACGTGTGCGTCACCTTCGGGATATCTCTGGTCGCAGATGGCGGTCGGCGTGGCCGCCACGGTCCGCAAAGGCAGGTGGCCGGTGAGCGTCCAGCCCGTTCCCGAGGGATATCCGCGCGTCACTCCGTACCTCTGTATCGACGGTGCCGCGGCCGCGATCGACTTCTATGCCTCCGTGCTCGGCGCACGGGAGCGGATGAGGATGGCGGGATCCGGAGGCAAGATCGGCCACGCCGAGCTGGAGCTCGGAAGCTCGGTCATCATGCTCGCGGACGAGTACCCCGACATCGGCTTCCGCTCACCGAAGTCGGTGGGCGGCACGCCCGTCACCCTGCACGTGTACGTCGAGGACGTCGACGCGGTCTTCGCCAAGGCCCTTGCCCGGGGTGCCACCGAGCTGCGGCCGATCAGGGACGAGTTCTACGGCGACCGCACCGGCCAGTTCGAGGACCCGTTCGGACATCGCTGGAGCATCGCCACGCACATCGAGGACGTTCCGCCGGACGAGATGGAGAAGCGTTCCGGGGAAGCCGAGCGGGCCATGGAGTCCAAGCCGGGCGGCGAATGAAGGATCCGTCCGCATCAACCCCGTGAAGGAGGGCCGTCCACGTTGCCGGAGCCGGTGTCGTGCAGGCACTGGGTGGTCGCCAGGTCGGGGGCGGACAGAGGCCCAGCTCGCCGGCTTCGCCTAGTCGCCGCGTCGGCCGGTGGTGGCCGGGACGGGGAGCGGGATCTCGAAGTGGACGGTCCCGTAGCCGCCGTGTTCGCCGGTTGTGCGGGCGTCGCAGACCTCGTCGGCCATGCTGCGCCAGAAGGCTTCCGCGCCGGGGATGTCGACGTTCGTGTGCAGGTAGACGGCGTCGTAGCCGGGGACGCCTGCCGCGAACTCGCAGGCTGTCCTGACCATGGAATGGGCCAGACCGTGTCGGCGGTGGTCCGGGCGTACGTACACCCGTAGGAGCTGCGCCGTGCGCCCCGAGGGGTAGCGCTCGGTGAGCCATCGGGGGTGCGGGGGGTGTGCGGGGCCCCGGGAGTTCAGCGCGGTGGTGCCGACCACCTCCGAGCCCAGGACCGCCACGACGAGGGTGTGGCGCGGGTGCGTGAGGTAGGTGCTGTCGATGTCGACGACGTCGTCGTGCCACTGGGGTACGTACCCGTAGTCGAACTCCCGGTAGAACGTGTCGAGCATGACGCTCCGCGCGCCGGCCACGTCCTCGGGCCTGGCGTGCCGCACCACGTACGGGCCGATCTCTTGCCCCTGCGTCAGGTCTCTCATGGCTCGGTGGCTCCCTTCCGGCACTCCGGTCTCGTGAGCGGCAGGCTACCGGAAATCCGTCCTATTGGAAATGAAAACGATTTCAGGTAGCTTCCTCCTCGGTTCGATGCGGACGCCTCCCGTCAGGCGGTCCGCTTCGCAGGTATGCCCACTGGTCGTGGCGGCATCTTGAGAGGAAGTCCCTTGGCACATCTGCTGGTTGTCGAGAGCTGGGTGGGGTCGATGAGCAGGCTGCTGCCCAGGGCGATCGGGGAAGGCGGGCACGAGTTCACCTTCGTCACCCGGGACCTGCACCACTACCTGCGCGGCGCCGGATCGGAGGGCCCGCATCCGCTGCTGGCGGCGCGCAACATCATCACCGCGGACACGAACGACATGGATGAGCTGCTGCCCCACCTGGAACGGCTGCACGCGGTGCTTGCCTTCGACGGGGTCGTCTCCTCCTGCGACTACTACCTGCCGGCCGTTGCCCGGATCGCGGACCGGCTGGACCTGCCCGGCCCGGCCGTCCAGGCCGTCGAGGCCGCCTGCCGCAAGGACCTGACCCGCCGGGTGCTGGCGGAGGCCGGCGTGCCGGGCCCCCGTTTCGCGCTGTGCGCGGACACGGCGCAGGCCGCGGCCGCCGCCCGGGAGATCGGCTATCCGCTGGTGGTCAAGCCCGTGGACCTGTGCGCCGGAATGCTCGTACGGGAGGTCCGCGACGAGCGGGAACTGGAGGCGGCCTGCCGGGCGCTGGCCGAGTTCCCGGTCAACGCGCGCGGACAGGACCGGATGCCCGTCGTGCTTCTGGAGGAGCTCCTGACCGGCCCGGAGGTCAGTGTCGAGACCGTCTCATTCGGCGGCGTCACGGGCGTGGTCGGTGTCACGGACAAGAGCATCGGCGGGGCACCCGCCTTCATCGAGACCGGTCACATGTTCCCCGCGGGAATCGCACCGCAGTCGGAGCGGGAAGCGGTCGACACGGCTGTCGCTGCGATCAAGGCCCTGGGCCTGGACCACATCGTGTGTCACACCGAGATCAAACTGACGCCCGAAGGTCCCAAGGTGGTCGAGGTCAACCCGCGCCCCGCCGGCAACCGGATCACCGAGCTGGTCCGCCACGTCACGGGCATCGACCTGGCAGCCGCCTGCGTGGACGTCGCCCTCGGCCGTAAGCCGGATCTGACAGCGCGCGCGACCGGCGTGCACAGCGCCGCCATCGCCTTCCTGCTTCCCCACACCACCGGCACCCTCGCCGGTATCGAGGGCGCCGACGACGTCCGTGCGCAGTCCGGGGTCCTGGAGCTCACCCTCGCCGAGCCCGGCCGCGCCGTACGGGCCGCGACCAGCAACAACGAGTACCTCGGCCACATCATGACCGCCGACACCCAGGGCGGTGGGGCGCGGGAAAGCGCCGAACGGCTCTTGGCTCACCTGCGTCCCACTTTTGAAGAGCAGGGTGCCGAGCTGCCTTCGGCGGTGCCCGCATGACCGCACCCACCCTGTCCGAGCTCGCCGTACGCACCGTCGACCAGCTCGTCGAGGCCGTCCGCGCGGGGGCGTACGGCTCCGATCCCGCCCGGGAACGCATCGCGCTCGCCTTCACCACCGCCCAGGCGGTCCGCCACGCCGGCCGCAGCAGTGGTTACCGCAACGAGGTGCTCAGTCTGCGCCTGGACGCGGCCGTCGGATCCTGCGCGGTGGAGCCGGGCGCCCTGCCCGCCGCGGCACTCGATGACTGTGTCGGCGCCTCGGTGGCCGAGCTCCTCGATCACCCGATGCTTCCCGTGCGGGTCGCCGCGCTCGACGCGTACCTGAGCCACGTACGCCCTCACACCCCCGACCACGGCGCCCGCCCGTACGCCCTGCCGGCGGGCAGCTCCCTGCACCGGTCCAGAGCCCGCGCTCGCGCCGTGGTGGATCTGCTGCCCGAGGCCGGGATCCGCCGGATCCTCGTCATCGGTGTGGTCAACTCCCTGCTGGAACAGCTGCGTGCGCGCGGCCTGGGATACGTGCCCTGCGACCTCAAGGGCGGCACCACCGAGTGGGGCGAGCAGGTACGGGCCGACGCTTTCGCGGAGTTGGGGCACTGCGACGCCGTGCTCGCCTCCGGCATGACCCTCGGGAACGGCACCTTCCAGCCCCTGCTCGACCACGTCGCCGCCACCGGGAAGCCCCTGGTCATGTTCGCGCAGACCGGCAGTGCGATCCTCCCGCGCTTCCTGGGCTCCGGGGTCAGCGCCGTGTCCGCGGAGCCCTACCCCTTCTTCTGGCTCGACGGCGGCCCCGGGGTCATCCACCGCTACGGAGGCACCCGGTGACCGTCGCACCCCCGCTGGACCGCCTGCCGGCCCACAGCACGAACCCCGAGCTGCTGACCCTGGTCGGCCGCACCCCGCTCGCGCGGATCCGTACGGAACTGCCCTACGCCCACCCGGGCTTCTGGGCCAAACTCGAATGCCTCGGCGCCGGCGGGATGAAGGCGCGGTCCGCCGTGTCCATGCTGCGCGGTGCCCGGCAGCGCGGCGAACTGCGCCCGGGCGCCACCGTGGTCGAATCCACCTCCGGAACCCTCGGGATCGGGCTCGCCTTCGCCGGGCAGGCCCTCGGTCACCCGGTCGTCCTCATCGGTGACCGCGAACTCGAACCGTCCATGCGGCAGTTGCTCCGTGCGTACGGTGCACAGCTGGAGCTCGTGGACCGGCCCGCCGCCGAGGGTGGCTGGCAGGCGGCCCGGATCGCCCGGCTCCGCGAGGTACTGGAACGGATCCCGGACGCCTACTGGCCCGACCAGTACAACAACCCCGACAACGCGGCCGGATACCTCTCCATGGCCGCCGAACTCTGCGGACAGCTCGATCACTTGGACGTCCTGGTGTGCAGCGTCGGAACCGGCGGCCACAGCGCCGGGCTCATCGGCCCGCTGCGCCGCCGCTGGCCGCGGCTGAAGGTGATCGGCGTCGACTCCATCGGCTCCGCGATCTTCGGCCAGCCCGCCCGCCCCCGCCTCATGCGCGGACTCGGCAGCAGCATCCACCCGCGCAACGTCGCCCACCACGCCTTCGACGAGGTCCACTGGGTGGGCCCCGCCGAAGCGGTCGACGCCTGCCGCAGGCTCGCCCGTACCAGCTTCGTCAGCGGCGGCTGGAGCACGGGCGCCGTCGCCCTCGTCTCCGCCTGGGCCGCCCGCGTGGAAGCGGGCGCGGTCGTCGCGACGGTCTTCCCCGACGGGCCGCACCGCTACCTCGGCACCGTCTACGACGACGACTTCTGCCACGCCCACGGCCTCGACCGGGCTGAACTGGCCCTGCGCCCCCTGGAGATCGCACACCCGCGCGCGACCGAGGCGATCGGCTGGACCCGCTGCCGCACCGTCCTCGACCCGCGCGCGGCCACCCGGCCGCACCACCTGCCCGCACCGACGCGGGGAGATGCCGCATGAGACTCACCTGGCACACCACCGAGCTGGAACTGGCCGAGCCGCTGCGCATCTCCCGCTCGGTGATGGCCCGACGCGACGCGGTCTGGGTCGCGATCGAGCACGGCGGCATGACCGGCTGGGGCGAGGTCGTCAGCAGCGAGTACCTCGGCCTGCCCACCTCCCGCATCGTCCGGTACCTCACCACGGCGCGGGCCGCGGTGGAACGCCTGCCTGACCCCGAGACCGCGTGGGACGAACACGTGGCCGCCTCGCTGCCCGGCCTGCCGAAGCTGCCGGCCGGTGTGCTGGCCGGGCTGGAGGCGGCCCTGCTCGACCTGGTCGGCAAGCGGTCCGGCCGGCCCGCCCACCAGCTGCTGGGTACGCCCACCGCACCGGCCGCGCAGACCACTCGTACGATCGGCATCACCGCCCCCGTACCGGCCGCAGCGCAGGCGGCCCGGCTCGCCGTGAGCGGCTTCACCGCCCTCAAGGTCAAGGCGGGATCCCCCGATCCGGCCGAAGACCTCGCGCGCGTGGAGGCCGTACGCACCGGAGCCCCCGAGGCGAGCCTGCTGCTCGACCCCAACGGGGCGTGGACCGAACGCCAGGCGATCGACCTGCTGCCACGCTTCGCCGACCTCGGGGTCACCGCCGTGGAACAGCCCATCGCGCCGGGCAGCCCCGACGCGCTCGCCCGCGTGGCCAAGGAATCACCGATCCCCGTCATCGCCGACGAGGACGCCGTCTCGTACGAGGATGCCGTGGCGCTCGCCGGACTGGTCCACGGCGTCAACGTCAAGCTCGCCAAGTGCGGCGGAGTACGGGCCGCGCTGCGCATCCACGAAGCCCTGCGCGGCACCGGCACCGACCTCATGCTCGGCTGCCTCACCGCCAGCTCGCTCGGCATCGCCCCCGCCGTGCACCTCGCCGACCGGGCCCGCTGGGTGGACCTCGACGGGCACCTGCTGCTCGCCGACGACCCGTGGACCGGCATCGGGGGCACGGACGGCACCGTACGTGCTGCCGACCGGGCCGGACTCGGCGTCAGACGCACCCACATGGCGGTCGTCCGGTGAAGATCCTCAGATCCGTGCGGGGCTTCCCGCTCGCCGTACGACTCCTCCTGGTCAACCAGCTCGGCGTCAACACCGGCTTCTACCTGCTCATCCCGTACCTCGCCACCCACCTCACCGACGACCTGGGGCTGTCGGCCGCCGTCGTCGGCATCGTCCTCGGCCTGCGCAACCTCAGCCAGCAGGGCCTGTTCCTGATCGGCGGCTCGGCCGCCGACCGGCTCGGCGCCCGCGGCGTGATCGTCACGGGCTGCGGGCTGCGCACGGTGGGATTCGGCTTGTTCGCCCTCGGCGACAGCCTGCCGCTGCTCATCGCCGCTTCCATACTCAGCGGGCTCGCGGGGGCCCTCTTCAACCCCGCCGTGCGGACGTACGTCGCCCAGGAGGCCGGCGAGCGCAAGGCGGAGGCGTTCGCGCTGTTCAACGTGTTCGCCACGACCGGGGCGCTGCTCGGCCCGCTGCTGGGGACCCTGCTGCTGCTCGTGGACTTCCGGGCAGCCGCCGTCACCGCGGCCGGCGTATTCGCCGTACTCACGCTCGCGCAGTTCCTGGTGCTCCCGGCGCGTGAGGTACCGGCTCCCGAGTCGGGTGTCCTCGCCGACTGGCGAGAGGTGGCCGGCAACCGCCGGTTCCTGCTCTTCTCCCTCGCCATGGTCGGGATGTACGGCCTGGAGAACCAGCTCTACCTGCTGCTGCCCCGTGCGGCGACCGACGCCTCCGGCTGGGGCGGCTCGGTCGGCCTGCTGTTCCTCGCCGGGACCGTCGCCAACCTGCTGTTCCAGCTGCGCATCACCCGCGCCCTGAAGGCCCGGGGGAGCAGGGGCCGTTGGATCGCCACCGGCCTGGGCGTCATGGGCCTGGGATTTCTGCCCCCGATGCTCGTCGCGGGCGCCGCCACCGCGCACCCCCTGCGTCTGCTGCCCGTGCTCGCCGGGGCCTTGCTGCTGCACCTCGGGGTGATGATCGCCTCGCCGTTCGTGATGGAGCTGATACCGGCCTTCGGCCGCGACAGCCTGACCGGCACGTTCTACGGCCTCTTCTACGCGGTCTCCGGGGTCGCGGCCGCCGCCGGCAGCGCGGCCATCGGCTGGTCCATGGACACCGCCGGCCAGACCGGCCTGACCTGGCTGCCCTACGGCTGCTGCCTCGCCCTGGGCCTGGCATCCGCAGCGGGCGTCGCACACCTCCAGCGCCGAGGCGTGCTGCCCGTAGGGCAGGCACACGATCCGACGGCCCCCGCTCTCCCCGACCGGCCCCGAAGCGAGACGCGATGACAGTGACGACAAGCAGCAACCTGCTCACCGACCACCCCGAGCTCTACGAGGAACGCTTCCCCGACCCCGAACGGCTCGCCGCCCGCTGGACCGAGGAGGTGCTGACCCGCCACGGCGCCGGCCCCCGCGTCCTCGATGTCGGGTGCGGCACGGGCCGGGACGCCGCCTGGCTGCACCACCGGGCCGGGCGAGAGGTCACCGGCATCGACACCTCGCAGGCCATGCTGGCGCACGCGGGCACGCACCACCCGGGCCCTGAGTACCGCCTGGCCGACATGCGCGACTTCGACCTCGGAGCGACCTTCGACGCGATCGTCTGCCTGGACAGCGCCTTGCTCTACTGCCACACCAACGAGGACCTCGCCGCCTTCCTCGCCCGCTGCCGCGCCCACCTCACCCCGGGCGGACTCCTCGTCGCGGAGATGCGCAACGGGGCCTTCTTCCTCGGCAACACCGAACTCCTCGACGGCCCGCGCACCGCCTCCTTCGCATGGCGCGGCACCACCTACACCTCCCACACCACCCTGTGGATCGATCACGGCGCGCAACTCCTGCGCCGCCGGAGAATCTGGACCGCCGACGACGGCTGTCCGCGGGAAGAGCAGCGCTCCGCCTGGAGGCTCCTCTTCCCGCAGGAACTCCGGCACTTCCTCGCCACCGCAGGGTTCGAGGTCCTCGCGCTGCACGACGGACCCGGCCCCCGCACCGAACCGCCGTGGAGCGAAGGCGAGGCCCCGCACGGGACCACGAGTTCCGACCGCCTCCACCTCATCGCCCGGCTCAAGCCCCACCCCAGCAACGGAGACACCACCCCATGAACGACGCCCGCTCCAGCCTCGCCCGCAGAGGCTTCCTGATCGCCACGGGCGCCACCGCCCTCGCCTTCACCGCAGCCTGCGGTTCCGGCGACACCACCCCGGACGCCAAGAACGCCGCCGAGGGAGCCCCCAAGCAGGGCGGCCGGCTGCGCGCCGCCTTCGCCGGTGGCGGAGCCAGCGAGACCCTGGACCCGCACGCCGCCAACCTGTTCGTCGACGCCGCCCGCGCCAAGGCCCTGTTCGACAAGCTCGCCGACTTCGGCGCCGACCTCTCCGCGGTCCCCCGGCTCGCCGAGCTCTGGGAGCCCAACGACGCTCTCGACACCTGGAAGATCACCCTGCGCAAGGCCGCCTTCCACGACGGCAAGCCCGTCACCGCCGAGGACGTCCTGTACAGCTACCGCAGGATCGCCGACCCCAAGGGCACCTTCCGCGCCAAGGCCTCCCTGGAGCCGATCGACCTCGACGCGAGCCGGGCGGTGGACGCCTCCACCGTCGAGTTCAAGCTCAAGCGCCCGTACGCCGAATTCCCCAACGTCCTCGCCGCGTTCGGCGCCTACATCGTCCCCAAGGACGCCACCGCCTTCGCCAACCCCATCGGCTCCGGCCCGTTCAGCTTCGTCTCCTTCAAGCCGGGCAGTTCCCTCGTCGTCAAGCGCAACGACGCCTACTGGGAGGGCGCCCCCCACCTGGACGAGCTCGAATTCGTCGTCGCCGGCGAGGAGTCGGCACGCGTCAGCGCCCTGCTCGGCGGTCAGGTCGAGTACGCCCACGAACTGAACCCGGCCACCGCCCGCGCCCACGAGGGCAAGGGCAAGATCGACATCGTCCGCCTCCCTGGCAGCGCGATGCAGGGCTTCGTCATGAAGACCGACCGCCCGCCCTTCAACGACCCTCGGGTCCGCCAGGCCTTCTTCCTCATCGCCGACCGCAAGGAACTCGTCGACGGCGCTCTCTCCGGCGCAGGCGAGATCGGCAACGACCTCTTCGGCAAGGGCTACCAGTACTACCCCGCCGGCCTCCCGCAGCGCGCCCAGGACCTCGACAAGGCCCGCGCCCTGCTCAAGGAAGCCGGTGCCGAGGGCCTCAAGGTCACCCTCGACACCGCCCCCGCCGCCACCGGCTTCGTCGAGGCCGCCGGAATCTTCAAGGAGCAGGCGGCGAAGGCCGGAGTCACCGTCGAGGTCAAGGTCGGCAGCAAGGACACGTACTGGAAGGACATCCTGAACGCCGGCACCTTCGCCTCCTACCGCTCGGGCGCCATGCCGATCGAGTCCCACATCTCGCAGCGGCTGCTCACCGGCTCCACCACCAACGCCACCAAGTGGCAGCACAAGGACTTCGACGACCTGTACCAGCAGGCCCAGTCCACGCGCGACGTCACGCAGCGCGGCGCCCTCTACGAGCGGATGCAGCGCCGGCTGCACGACGAGGGCGGCTTCCTGATCTGGGGCTTCGCCGACTGGATCATCGCCACCGCACCCAAGGTGCACGGGGTGTCCAAGACGGCACCCGCCAACACCCTCGACTGGGCCCGCTTCGACAAGATCTGGATCGCGTGACACCGCACCTGTCATGGATCGGCCGCCGCCTGCTCCTCGGTCTGGGGCAGACGGCGGCCGTCGTCCTGTTCATCTTCACTCTCACCGAGGCGCTGCCCGGTGACGCGGCGGTCGCCCTCGCCGGTGACCAGCCCGATCCGGCCCGCATCGCCCTCATCCGCGAGACGATGGGCCTGGACCGGCCCGCCCCCGAACGCTTCGTGGACTGGGCCGTCGGCCTCCTGCACGGCGACCTCGGCACCTCACTGGTCAGCGGACGGCCCGTCACCGGCTACCTGGCCGCCGGACTCGGCCCCACCCTCCTCCTCGCCGGCGCCACCCTCGCCCTGCTCGTCCCCCTCTCGGTCGGGCTCGGGGTCCTGGCCGCCCGCCGCGAGGGCGGGCCGCTCGACCGCACCGTCAGCGCGCTGACCCTCGCCGTGCACGCCGTACCGGAATTCGCCATCGGGATCTTGCTCGCCACGCTCTTCGGACTGTGGCTGGCCTGGCTGCCGCCCACGGCCGTCGGAGCCGACCCGTTCACCGAGCCCGCCGTCCTGGTCCTGCCCGTCGTCGTCCTGCTGTCGCGGCCCGTCTGCACCATCAGCCGCCTCGTGCGCGCCGGGATGATCGACGCGATGGCCTCGCCGTACGTCGCCCAGGCCCGCCGCTACGGGGTCTCCGGCGCCCGCATCACCTGGACCCACGCCCTGCCCAACGCACTCGCCCCCGCCACTCAGCAACTGGCCCGTACCTGCGACTGGCTCCTCAGCGGAGTGATCGTCGTGGAGGCACTCTTCGTGATCCCCGGCCTCGGCACCGTGCTCATCGAGGCTGTCGCGGCCCGTGACCTCCCGGTCGTCCAGGGCATGGCCGTCGTCTTCGGAATCGTCACGGTCCTGGTCAACCTCGCCGCCGACCTGGCAGCCCGCCGCTTCGCGCCCCGGTCCGAGGCGGCGGCATGAAGCAGAAGCCGGCACGGTCCCTCTTCGCACTCGGGCTGATCGTCCTTCCCGTCCTCCTCGCGCTGGCCGGGCCCTTCGTGGCGGGCCCGGCCGGCCCCCGCTCGGTCTCCTTCGCCTCCCTCGAAGGGCACTGGCTCGGCACCGACTTCAGCGGACGCGACGTCTGGCACCAGGTGCTCCTCGGCGGCCGCTCCGTCGTGCTCGTGGCGCTCGCCGCCACCGCCCTCGCCTACCTCGTCGCCGTCCCCCTCGGCCTCACCGCGGCCCTGACCCGCCGCACCTGGCTGGAGGAGGCGCTGATGCGGCCCCTTGATGTGGTCATCGCGGTCCCCTCCCTCCTCCTGGTCCTGCTCGTCGCGGCCACCCTCACCCCGGGACCCGCCGGACTGACCATCCTGGTCGGGCTGGCCGCCGTACCCGACGCCGCCCGCGTCGTGCACGCGGCGGCCGTCGAGATCTCTTCCCGGCCCGCCGTGGAAGCGCTGCGCATGCAGGGCGAGTCCTGGTGGCGCACGGCCATCGGCTACGTGGCCCGCTGCATGCGCCGCACCCTCGCCGCCGACGCCGGGATCCGGCTCACCGGAGCCCTCTACCTGGTCGCGACCGCCGCCTTCCTCGGCGTGGGCGTCCAGCCGGACGCCGCCGACTGGGCGGTCATGGTCGACCGCAACCGCACCGGCCTCTTCCTCCAGCCCTGGGCCGTGGTCGTGCCCGCGCTACTCATCGCGGCCCTCTCGATGGGCACCAACCTCCTGTTCGACGCCGCCCTCCAACGGCACACTCCCCGGAAGGGAGCGACGCGATGACCCTTGTCTCAGAGGTACGGGACCTGCGAGTCGCCATCGGCGGACGGGCGATCGTGGACGGTGTGAGCCTCGCCGCCCACGCCGGCAGGATCACCGCCGTCATCGGCCCGTCCGGCAGCGGCAAGACCACCACCGGGCTCGCCCTCCTCGGCGAATACCCGGCCGGCGCCGTCGTCGGCGGCGAGGTCCACACACCCGCGGGCCCGGTCGGATACATCCCCCAGCACCCGGCGTCGGTCCTCAACCCCGCCCGTCGGGTGGGCGCGCTCCTCGCCGACATCGCCGCCCGCCGGGGAGGAGACCGGCTCGAACGCAGGCGCCGTGTCGACGAGGCCCTGCGGCTCGCGCAGCTCCCGGATCCAGGGGCCGTGCTGCGGCGCTTTCCCCACCAGCTTTCCGGCGGACAGCAGCAGCGGGTCGTGCTGGCCCAGGCGTTGCTGCTGGGCGCCCGGGTCATCGTCGCCGACGAACCCACCACCGGGCAGGACGCCCTCACCAAACAGGGCATCGTCGCGGAACTGGCGGCCGTGGCCGCACAGGGCATCGCCGTCGTCCTCCTCAGCCACGACCTGGACGTCGTACGGGAGCTGGCCGACGAGGTCGTGGTGATGCGGGACGGGCGGGTCGTGGACCGCGGACCCGCGTCGTCGGTCCTGGAAGGTCTCGCACGGGAGGAGTTGCGCGCTGCGCGAGAGCCCCGCCCACGCGGTCCGATGCGTGTGGAGACGCGGAATCTGACCGCACGGCACCGCACCACGCGCGGGGTGTCCGAGGTGCTGAGCGACATCGGAGTCTCGGTCGCGGCAGGGGAGTGCCTGGCGCTCGTCGGCCGTTCAGGCAGCGGCAAGACCACCCTGGGACGCTGCCTGGCCGGGCTGCACCGGGCGTACGAGGGCACGGTCCTGCTCGACGGGATGCCGTTGCCGCGCAGCCTGCGTTCCCGCAATCGCTCCGAACTGGCCGCCGTGCAGTACGTGTTCCAGGACGTGAAGGCCGCCTTCGACGAACACCGGCCGGTCCTCGACCAGGTCGCCCGCAGTGCCGTACGGCTCCAGGGCGCCACCCCGGCGGAAGCGCGCCGTACAGCCGTGAGCACCCTCGGCGAGTTCGGCCTGAGCGAGAAGCTTGCCGGGCGCCGCCCCGGCGAGCTCTCCGGCGGCGAACTCCAACGGGCGGCGCTGGCCCGGGCCCTGCTGGCCGGGCCAAGCGTCCTGATCTGCGACGAGATCACCTCCGGCCTCGACTCGAAGACGCGGACCACGATCCTCGACGCCCTCGCCCGGCTCAGGGAACACCGCGAACTCAGCCTGGTGTTCATCACCCACGACCTCGCGGCCGCCGGAGCCTTCGCGGACCGCATCGCGGTCCTGGACGCAGGGCGCATCGTC
Organism: Streptomyces sp. AP-93; assembly: GCF_022808175.1. Lineage (GTDB taxonomy): Bacteria > Actinomycetota > Actinomycetes > Streptomycetales > Streptomycetaceae > Streptomyces. The sequence continues at coordinate 184,299 of NZ_JALGBX010000018.1, forward strand.
GAGGCCGGCCCGGCTCGTCAGCTGATCGAGCTGCCGCGGCAGGCGATCACCAAGGAGCTGTTGTCCGCCTCGCGGACGGCGCTGACAGGCCACGCGCCGGAATGCTGAGGGCGCGGTGCCTGGTCGGTAAGTAGAGGGCTGGGTCAAACGGGGAGATAGTGGAAGTGATGACCGTTTCGGTTTCCCTCCGGCAGGGAGGACGCCATGCGCGTCTCTTCAGCCCGTGGTCTGGGCCCGCTTGTCGGGGTCACCATCGCGCTGACCCTCGTCTGGTGCCCCCGGCCGGGGCCCGTGCCGACCTCGCACTGCTCGTCACCCCGGCGGCCGCCGCCGCCCGGCTCACGGCCTCCCCGGTGCTGCTGCCGGTGCTGAGCGTCGCCTTCGCGCTCGTGGCGATGGAAGGGGGCATCCTGCTCGCCCTCGGGAGCACCGTCCCGATCAGCCCGTACGTCACGACCATCTCGTTCCTCATCTACCTGGGGTGCCGACTGGCCGGCGGGCGGCGCGGCGCCCAGGGGGGCTGTGGCCCGGGCTCGGCTCGACCCGGTGGGCTCGGCGGGTTCACACTGAGAGGGAGGTCCGTCGTACCTGCTCGGTGCGTACGGAAGGAGCTGTTCATGCACCCCCTCGCGATAGCCGGTGCGACAGCCGGCAAGCTGGCCCATTACGCGGTATCCGGCGTGGTGGGCGGCTTGATCATCAAGAACCTCCCCGCCGCCAAGCCTGCTGCGCGCAAGGCGCTCGTCGGCGGCCTCGCGGGCGGCATCGTCGCGAGCCGCTGGCTGGCCTCGGCAGCCGAGGAGGCACGGCTCAAGGCCGGTGACATGCTCGCCGAGGCCCGCACCACGCTCGGCGAAGAGGTACCCCCGCCGTCCGCGGTCAACGTCAATCACGACGATCACGGACACGAGCACTGATCATGTCGACCGTCCTGGTCTGCTCGGTTGCTGCGGGGCGCATCCGCCTGTCAGTGCCCTGGCTGAGAGCACGGCCCGGCTGCGCGGGCCTCGTCGACGACCGGCTGACCGGCATCAGCGGCTTCCGCGCGCTGCGGATCTTCCCGCGTACCGGCAGCGTCGTGATCTGGGTGGCCCCCGACCACTTGAACGTCGAGCAGCTCGTCGACGCCCTTGAGGAGGCCCCGCCCGCCGCCGTGGTGGCGGCCAAGCCCTCCCGGTCCCTGCCCGACACCTCCACCGGAGAAGTGGCCCGGCTGGTGGTCGGCGGAGCGGTCCTGGCCTTCGTGGCACTGCGGCGCCTGCTGGGCCGGCCCCGGATCACCTTCGGATCCTCCGGGCTGCTCGGCGTCGTCACCATCTTCACCGGCCTGCCCTTCTTCCGGGGCGCACTGCGCACGCTGCGCGGCCGCAGCAGCCCCGGTACGGACACCCTGGTCACGGCGGCGACCGTGATCTCCCTCGTGCTCCGCGAGAACGTGGTGGCCCTCACCGTCCTGTGGCTGCTGAACATCGGCGAGTTCCTCCAGACCCTCACCTTGCGCCGTACCCGCCGCGCCATCGAAGAACTGCTCACCATCGGTGACGAGCGGGTCTGGCTGGTACGCGAAGGCGTCGAGCTCGAGGTCGACCTGGAGACCGTGGAGCCGGGCGACACCGTCGCCGTGTACGAATACCACCGCATCCCCGTCGACGGGCACGTGCTCACCGGCGAGGCCCTGGTGGACCAGGCGGCCGTCACCGGCGAGGCGCTGCCCGTCTACGCCAGGGAAGGCGCCCACGTGTACGCCGGCACCATCGTCACCTCCGGCTCGCTCACCATCCGCGCGGACTTCGTCGGCCGGGACACCACGGTCGGCCGGATCATCAGCCGGGTCGAGGAGGCCCAGTCGGACCGGGCTCCGATCCAGACCGTGGCCACCCGCTTCACCCAGCGCTTCGTCCCGGTCTCCTTCGGCCTGGCCGCGCTCACCTACGTCGTCACCCGTGACGCCCGGCGCGCGATGACCATGCTGCTCATCGCCTGCCCGTGCGCGGCCGGGCTGGCCACCCCGACCGCGATCAGCGCGGCCATCGGCAACGGTGCCCGCCGAGGCACCCTCATCAAGGGCGGCACCCACCTGGAGGGCATCGGCCGGGTCACCGCGGTCGTCTTCGACAAGACCGGCACCCTCACCTTCGGCAAGCCCCTGGTCACGAGCGTGGTGACCCTCAGCGAGACGGTCACCGCCGACGAGGTGCTGAGCCTGGCGGCCTCCGGCGAACTGCACGCACGTCACCCGCTCGCCCAGGCCATCGTCGCGCGCACCGAAGAGCAGCACCTCCACGTGCCGATCCACCAAGCGTGCGAGGTCGTCCTCGGCATGGGCATGCGCGCCGAACTCGACGGAACCCGCCTCCTCGTCGGCAGCCCCGCCCTCCTGCGCCAGCACGGAGTCGACCTCACCGAAGACGCCCGCAACTGGACGGACCGGTTGCGCGCCGGCGGCGAGACCGTCATCTGCCTCGCCCACGACGAGGACCTCATCGGCATGCTCGGCGTCTCCGACGCCGTACGGGCCGGCGCGGAAACCGTCGTTCAGCAGCTGCGCGACCTCGGGGTCTCCCGCCTGATTCTGCTCACCGGCGACGCCCCGGAGACCGCCCAGGTCGTCGCCGACACCCTCGGGATCACCGAAGTCCACGCCCACGCGCTCCCCGAGGCCAAACTCCAACTCATCCGCGATCTCCAGGCCGAAGGCCACACCGTCGCCATGGTGGGCGACGGCACCAACGACGCCCCGGCCCTGGCCCTCGCCGACGTCGGCATCACCATGGGCGAGCACTCCTCCCATGTGGCCCTGGAAACCGCCGACATCGCCCTGGCGGGCAACGACCTGCGCCAGGTCGCGGCGGTCGTGGAACTGAGCCGCCATACCCTGCGCGTCGTACGGCAGAACTACGGGCTCGCGATAGGGGTCAATCTCGTCGGCCTGGTCGCGGGCGCCGGCGGTTCCATGAATCCCGTCCTCGCGGCCCTGCTGCACAACACGAGCAGCATCGCCGTGGTCGGGAACTCGGCCCGCCTGGTCAACCACACCCCACACCTGCCCCGCGTGGGTGACGACGTCCTGCGGCGGGCCCCGCTGGAGGAGCGCCGTGTGGCCCACCGGGATCCGGCAGGGCGAGCCGATGGCGAGCCCGAGCCGTAGGGCCCCTATCGGCCCGCGTACGGGAGCAGGGCCATCTCGCGGGCGTTCTTGATGGCCAGGGCGAGCCGGCGCTGCTGCTGGGCGGTGACGCGGGTGACGCGGCGGCTGCGGATCTTGCCCCGGTCGGAGATGAACTTGCGGAGCAGGTCGGTGTCCTTGTAGTCGACGTACGTGATTCCTGCCGTGTCCAGAGGATTGGGGCGGGACTTCAGGGGCTTGCTCGGGGAGGGGCGGCGGGCCATCGGTGTTCCTCAGGGGTGTGGGGCGTGAAGGGGGCGGTCGGTCAGGAGACCGGGTCGAGCAACGGACCGAAGGCGGCGGGGAGTTGCTTCCAGCCCTCTCGCCCGGCTGTGTACTCGGCTTCGGTGAGGAGGCAGGAGTCCAGGAGCTGTTCGAGCCCGTCGCGGTCGAGGCCCGGTGAGGTGAAGACGAGGTGCTGGCAGCAGTCGCCGTGTTCGGGGTCCCAGTCGAGGGAGGCCGCGGCCCGGCGCATGGCGGGGACCAGGTCCCAGGCGGCGTCGGGGAGCGAGGCCAGCCAGGGGCCGGCGCTCTCCACGCACAGCGCGCCACCCGCCGCGTCCCACGCCAAGAGGGTGTCGGGCCGGTCGGCGAGCCAGAACCGGCCGCGGCTGCGGGCAGCGGCGCAGGTCAGGTCCTCCAAGGCCTCGTAGAGCCGCTCGGGGTGGAAGGGCCGGCGGCGCTGCCAGACGAGCGTGGCGACTCCGGCTTCGTCGGCTTCCTGGGGGAGGAGCGCGCAGGCGGGGTGCTGGGCGGCCGCGGCGCTCTCCACATCGAAGCCGGCGAACGCCAGGCGGGTCAGTTCACTGGAGCCGGTGGGCGCCTGGCGGGCGGTCGGGTGCAGCTGGGCGAGCAGGGCGCGGTCCTCGTCGTCGGCCTCCTCGCTGTCGGCGATCGCGAGGACCGGCGCGTATTCGAGCTGACGGGCCCAGGTGTCCCCGACGGTCCGCTGGTCGGTGGTCGCCGCGGCGAGTCCGGCCTCGCTGAGGTCGTCCCCGTTGGCGAGACAGGGCAGTACGAGCGCGGGGTCAACGGCGGTGATCACATTGGTGAGTTCCATGACGTCACCGGCGTGGGCGGCCACGACCTCGGCCATCGCCTTGGGCTCGACCGAGTCCCAGAGTTCCACCACGGCCAGGCGGGTCAGCCCGCCGGCGGCCAGTCGCTCCAGCTCGGGAACGAGGTCCTCGCACAATGCGCAGCATGCACAGTCGTTGACCAGCGACGTCTCGTCGGCGGAGATCGCGCCCCCGGAATCGCGCAGCGTGCGGAGCACCGTACCGCCGGCAGCGGAGGACAGGTCGTGGTGCAGGGCGATGCTCCCCGGCACGGCGCGCAGCAGGTGCTCGACGGTCTCCTTGCGTGCGTCGGCGTGCATGCCGCCGACGATCACGACGGGGAGGGTCACTTGGGCCCTCCGTAGCGGCGCTCGAAGCGCTCGACGCGGCCGGCGGTGTCCAGGACGCGCGCGGTGCCGGTGTAGAAGGGGTGGCTCTGCGAGGAGATCTCGACGTCGATGACGGGATAGGTGTTGCCGTCCTCCCACTCGACCGTCTTGTCACTGGAGGCGGTCGAGCGCGTGAGGAACGCGAAGTCGGCGGCCTTGTCGCGGAAGACGACGGGTCCGTAGGCGGGGTGGATTCCAGGCTTCATGGGGTCGCTCTCTGTGAAGGAGGGGCTTGCTCAGCGCTCTTCGCGGAAGTCGACGTGCCGGCGGAGGACCGGGTCGAACTTGCGCAACACCATCCGGTCCGGGTCGTTACGCCGGTTCTTGCGGGTGACGTACGTGTAACCAGTGCCGGCGGTGGAGCGGAGCTTGATGATCGGACGTACTTCGTTGCGTGCCATGGCGACAGTATACGGGAATGGGAATCATTTTCAATAATGACTCCGACTCCTCTCCTGGGGGGAGCGTGAACCCGCGAATGATGTGTGCATGGAAGGCCGGGCCGGGCCGGACGGTGCCGTGGCTGCGACCACCGTCCGGCCCGGAGTTTCAGGCCGCTTGAGGGGCGGCGGCGGATTCGTGCGCGCAGACGTCGTCGATTCCGTACGTCTCCCAGTCCGGGAAGTCGTCCACGGCGGGCACGGCCTCGCCCGGGGAGAGCAGGCAGGCTTCGAGCGCCGCCCGCAGTGAGTCGGCGCGCAGGCCCGTGCCGATGAACACGAGCTCCTGGCCCTGAGCGGTGTCCGGCCCGCGGGCGCCCGAGGGCTCGAAGCGGGCGACGGCGCCGGCCTGAGACCAGAGGCCGGTCACGCGGGGGCGGCTGGCCAGCCAGAAGAAGCCCTTGGAGCGCAGGATCTGCCCGAACGTCCCGCTGTCGAGCCCCTTGGTGACGAAGGTCCACAGCCGGCCGGGGTGGAACGGCAGGTCGGAGCGGAACACGAGCGAGGAGATTCCGTACTCCTCGGTCTCCGGGACGTGGTCGCCGTTCAGCTCCTTGACCCAGCCCGGGGCCTGCTGGGCCCGCTCGACATCGAACAGGCCCGTGCCCAGCACCTGCTCAAGAGCCACCTGCCCGCGGACGGCGGGAACGATCCTCGCCTCCGGGTTGAGTCGCGAGAGCGTCGCGCGAAGCCGGGCGACATCAGTCGGCCCGACCAGATCGAGCTTGTTGAGGACGATGACGTCCGCGAACTCGATCTGGTCCATGAGGAGATCGCTGACGGTGCGCTCGTCGTCCTCGTACTGGTCGAGCCCGCGGGCGGTGAGCTCGTCGCCGCCGGCGAGCTCCGGCAGGAAGTTCGCCGCGTCCACGACGGTGACCATGGTGTCGAGGCGGGCGACGTCGCCCAGGGTGGCCCCGTCGTCGCGCGGGAACGCGAACGTGGCTGCCACGGGCATCGGCTCGGAAATCCCGCTGGACTCGATGAGCAGGTAGTCGAAGCGCCCCTCGCGGGCCAGCCGGTCGACTTCCTCCAGTAGGTCGTCGCGCAGGGTGCAGCAGATGCACCCGTTGGTCATCTCGACCAGCCGCTCCTCGGTGCGCGACAGTGCCGCCTCTCCGCCGCGCACGAGGGCGGCGTCGATGTTGACCTCGCTCATGTCGTTGACGATGACCGCGACCCGCAGGCCCTCGCGGTTGCCGAGCACGTGGTTGAGCAGCGTGGTCTTGCCGGCCCCGAGGAAGCCGGACAGGACGGTGACGGGCAGCGCGGCAGGCTTCGTGCCAGTCATCCGGCTCAGCCTTCGGGGCGCAGGAGGCCGCGCTCGTAGGCCTTCGCCAGGCGCTGGGGGACCTGGTACACGGAGCCGTCGACCGTGATCGGGACGAGCTGCGGTGTCGTGGCCTTCCACTGGGCCCGGCGGTGGCGGGTGTTGCTGCGGGACATCTTCCGTTTGGGGACGGCCATCGGGATCTCCTGAGGTGTCGAGAGCGTTCGACGGGAAAGCTACATGAAAATGACGACCATTTTCAATCTAGGGCCGCCGAAGCGAGTGGATCTTCAATTGCCGTCGGAGGGTCGCCGTAGTAGTCGTCCCAGGATCAGCAGGCCGGCGTGCGGCGTTGCGGGGGCGCGGCCTCCCGTGCGGGGGAGGCGGGGGTGTCGCCAACGGGGAGCGGCTGGGGGGCGGGGTCTCTGTGGCTGGCGTGCGCAGGCGGGACCTCTGGCTCAACGCAGCCGCGCGCGACGCCCGTTGGAGCCCCCCTTGGCGCCGCGGGGGCGTCGCGCGCGACCGCGCCCACTCAATCAGTTATGGGAATCGTTTTCAACGGCGGAGGGTCGGGCAACCTGAGGATGAAGCGGTCGTCCTTGCCGCACTGGGGCGGCGGCGCGGCGCTTCCGGCCGCGCAGTGAGCGTGAGAGGGGGGCGGGACGTGCCGCGGGTTGGGAGTACGCTGCGGTCGTCAACGGCGTCGGTTCGGCCCCCGGCAGGACCGAACTCGCGCACGCGGCGGACCTCGCGAGGCCTCCTCTTCCCGATCGCTGAGCCAGGGGAATTGCCGTGGCATCTGTCATGGTTTGTAAGGGTGGGGGCGTAGGGTCCGTAGGGTCCGTGGCCTGACGCAACGAGCCTGCGTGCCCAAGGAGGAGGAAGCGGTGGCGACTGTGGCGCCTGTGCCTGGCGAGACGAGTGGTACGCCAGTCCGGCAGCGGTCGACCCGGCAGCGGGCCGCCGTAGTGGCGGCGCTCGACGACGTCGACGGGTTCCGGAGTGCGCAGCAGCTGCACGATGTGCTCAAGCGTCGCGGCGACTCCGTGGGTCTGACGACCGTCTACCGCACCCTCCAGCACCTGGCGGACGCGGGTGAAGTCGACGTGCTCCGTACCGGCGACGGCGAGGCCGTCTACCGGCGCTGTTCCAGCGGCGATCACCATCACCATCTGGTCTGCCGCTCGTGCGGCAAGGCGGTGGAGGTCGACGGTCCGGCCGTCGAGAAGTGGGCTGCGGAGATCGCGGCCACACATGGCTTCGTCGGCATCGCCCATACCGTGGAAGTCTTCGGAACCTGCGCCGACTGCGCGGCGGCCGCAGCTTGAACGGCAGCTGAACCGGCGTCCGCGCAGGCCGACGTACCCCACCGGATCTCATGACGGGGTACGTCGCCGGCGGAGCGTCATCCGGGGGGTGGGGCTACCAGGAGGACTTGGTCACGCCGGGAAGGAAGCCGGCGTGTGCCTGCTGCCGGGCGCGTACGCGGGAGAGTCCGAACTTGCGCAAGTAGCCGCGGGGGCGGCCGTCGACGCTGTCGCGATTGCGCACGCGGGTGGCGCTGGCGTTACGCGGCTGCCGGCGCAGTTCCGCCAGTGCGCCCCGGCGCTCGTCTTCGGTGGACGAAGGGCGCCGGATGATCTCCTTCAATGCGGCCCGCCGCGCGGCGTACCGCTCGACGACGTCCTTGCGCTTCTCGTTCTGGGCGATCTTGCTCTTCTTCGCCATCAGACCTTCACTCCTCGCGCCCTGATCCGGGCCACGGCGGCCTCGATGCCGATGACGTCGACCGTCTTGATCCCCTTGGTGCTCAGGGTCAGGCGGACATTGCGGCCCTCGCTGGGCAGCCAGTAGCGCTTGTTCTGGATGTTCGGGTCGAAGCGGCGTGACGTGCGCCGGTGCGAGTGGGAGATGCTGTTGCCGAACCCGGGCTTGGCGCCGGTCAGTTGGCAGTGTGCGGACATGGGTGATTCCTGCCTCTCTCTGGGCCATCACTTATCGGTAATGGAAATCATGTCCATATACTAGCGTTCGCGACGTCGGTCCTCGCCCGGTGACCCCGCAGGTAGGCTCCGAAGGCATGACCCCGGTCAGCCTGGCCGGCCCCGCCTGGCGCTACGCGAAGTCGAGCCCGAGGACACCGCTGCCATCCTGGCCACTTACGGCGACCCCGAGGCGACCCGGCACCTCAGCTTCGAGCCCCGTACCCGCGACCAGGTCCAGGCGATCACGGACAGGTCCATCGCCTCCGCGAAGGACACCCCGCGAACCGAGTACTGCCTTGCCATCACCCGCTCGGTGAACACCGGCTGATCGGCTACGCGCGCTTGGCGACCGAACCGCAGCAGGCGGCCACCATCGGCTTCGCCTTGAACCCGGCACAGTGGGGCAAGGGCCTCGGTACGGAGACCGTCCACCTGCTGTGCGCGCTCGGCTTCAAGGCCCTGGGTCGGTACCGCATCTGGGCGGCGCGCGCGCCACTCAGCGAGGCATCCGCGCGCGCACCCTCCTGCGAGCGGGCATGACCGAGGACGGGCGGATCCGCGATCACGTCTTCGTTCACGGAGCCTGGCGAGACTCGATCACCTACTCGATCCTGGAGCACGAGTGGACTCCCGCCGATGTCTTGGATCCGGACACCGTTGACGGAGCTCCGGCGGGCGTGGCCCCACCTGACGCTGACGGCGGACAGTAGACGTGAGCTGGTGCTGCCCGGTTCGGGCCTGGTCGGGCTCACTCGCCGCTGATGACCCGGTGGGCGAGTTCGGGTCCTCGATGCACAGGCGGGTGAGGTGCTCCAGCTCGGCCTGCGCATGGCCCTTGTTGTGGCGTGCGGCCGTAGGTCTTGCCCAGGCGGATCGTTTTCGGTCCTGCCGTCGCCTCTGACTGGTCCGGGCCGTCCTCGACCGCCGGCAACTCCCCAGCCGCAGCCATGGCCGCCGTCTTGACGCTGATCTGATGCACGTGACGCTCGTTCGGTGCACGCCCGACGCAGCTGCTGATGGGGCGTCAGTAACGGAAAGCCGCCTTCCGTACCAGGTGTACAAGCTGGTCCGGGAGGCGGCTTGTCGGTCTCATCTCCGTGCTTGGCAGGGATCTGAACGGAGGCCGGCCAAAGGATCAGGAAGCTGTCTCATCTGTGCTGATCGGGAGCTCTTGAAGGGCATGGAACCTGAAGGTCGCGGTCCACGGAAGCTCCTCGGCGGGTTGCGCGAGCCGGATGAGGGGAAGTCGTGAGAGCAGTGCGCCGAGGGCGAGGGTGATCTGCATGCGGGCGAGGGGCGCGCCGAGGCAGTAGTGGAGTCCGTGCCCGAGCGCGAGGTGGCCCTTGTCTGCTCGCCCGATGTCGAACCGATCCGGCGCGGAGTACCGAGCCGGATCTCGATGGGCGGCGGCCAGTGCGAAGAGCACCGTGTCGCCAGAGGGAATCCGGACCCCGCCGATCTCAACCGTCTCGGTGGCGAAGCGGCGGATGGCCGTGTGGTTGGGGTTGGCGTACCGGAGCAGTTCCTCGACGGCCTCCGGAAGCAGGTCCGGACGAGCACGCAGGGCAGCCAGCTGATCGGGGTGTGTGATGAGCGTGAGCAGACCGTTGCTGATGAGGTGCTGGACGTTCTCGCTGCCGGCCATGAGGATGAGGAAAGTGAGAGAGACGAGTTCGTCCTCGGTGAGCCGGTCCTCCGCGTCGCGCGCGGAGATCAGGCTCGACAGGATGTCGTCGCCCGGGGCGGCGCGTCGCTGGGCCACAAGGTCGATGAGGAACCGGTGGATGCGTTCGATCGCCTCCACCAGCCCATCGCGTGTGGTGGGCGCCAGCATGCCGGAGACCCATCCGGAAAACCGTTGCTGGTCGGCTTCCGGAACCGCGAGAAGATCCCCGATGACCTTCAGGGGGAGGGGCTTGGCGAACTCCGCCACCACGTCGGCACGGCCTTCGGAGTCGACGCGCTCCACGAGCCGGTCGATAAGGGCGTCGACAGCACCCTGGATATGGCCACGCATGCCTTCGACATGCCGGGCGGTGAACCCCTGAGAGACGAGGCGACGTAGCCGCAGGTGGTCGTCCGCGTCGATGTTGAGAAGGTTTGCGTCCAGGGCAGGGGGCAGGGAGAAGCCTTTGAAGCCGGTCCCGGAGTGCCTTTTGTTCACGGAGAGCCGGGGGTCGGCAAGGCCTTGCCGCACGTCGACTTCACGGGTCACCAGCCACACGGGCGAGCCGTCGGGCAGTGCGATACGGTGCACGGACCCTTGCTCGCGCAGCTGTGAGTAGACCGCATGGGGATCGGTCTGAAAGCCGCCTCCGAACGGCTGGGGGAGGGCTTCCGCTGCGATGCTCTGGCTCATGCGGTTTCCTTGTGCGCTGTGTTGGAGGCGGTGGCGTAGCGGGCGGATCGTATGGCGATGGGTGAGGTCATGGCCCGGGCCAGTCTTTGCTGGAAGGCGAGTTCGGCGGCAAGGTCACCCGGGGCCGTGGCCACAGGTGTCTCTGGTGGCCGCTCAGGCGGGCGGTTGCGGCGCTTTGCCTCGATCGCGCCCCGGAGCTGAGCGGCTTCCACGACGGCCGCGAGTTCTTCGCCGCACAGGCCGACCCGTTCGGCCTCCACGCCGGCGATTCGGGCGACTTCAGGATCCATCCAGGTGCGCAGGGCCCATTGGGCATCGCGGATTTCGATCATCATGCGGTACAGCCGGGCGCGTAGATGCAGGGCCGGACTGACCGGGATGACCGGTTCCGGCACCTCCTCGGTGACGCTTCGGTGGAGGGGGGTCAGTACGCGGTAGGCCCGCCGGTACCTCAGCTGGTCTCCTGCGGAGGTGAGGTGCGGGCCCCAGTCCGGCAGGATCCACCCCACGGTCTGGACGATGACGGCGATGCCCACGCCGAGCTGTGCGGCCGGCTCCCACGGGTGTCCGGTCTCGCCGAACTGCGCCGCGACGATGTCGGCGGTTCGGCACCCCGTGTAGACAAGCGCGAACGGCAGGGTGAAGGCCACCATCCGCAGTCCGCGGCGCAGCCAGGCAGAGGGGGCGATCCTGGAGTACCGCCATCCCATCACGCCGATCTCCACCTGGTTCGCCGTGAAGGCCGCGAGGTAGACGGCGAGGTAGGCAGGCGTGTACTGGGCGCGTGTGACTGCGAAATCGTTCGGTGCTTCGCCGTGGGCCGTCGCACCGGTGAACAGCACCGCCATGGTGATCAGCACCAGCCCCAGGGCCAGGATGCGGGGTATCGCTTTGCGCCGCGCGGCTTCCGGACCGTATGTGAGGTGGAGAAGCACGAGCTGCTGACATGCGGTCATGATGACGACGCAGCTCTGGGTCAGGAGTCCGGAGAAATTGGCGATCCCTACGAGTTCACTTGTCGCCACCCACACCGACGGTGTGGACACGGTGAAGATGACGAAGAGAAGGAAGAAATTGGCCACGAGGGCAGCCTGTGTGACGGAGCGTTCGGTTCTCAGTACCCGCGACTTGTAGATGAGCGCCAGGAGCGCGACGGCCGAACAGAGCGGGTACAGAAGGCTATTCATCGTCTCTTTCATGGGTAGGGGACTCCAGGGCCGTCAGCCGCTCGACTATCTCCCGGGCTTCAGGTGGCACCGCCCACGTGCGCTGTACCCCCCAGGTGCTGATGCGCTGACCGATCAGCGACCCGACCATCTCGGCCTCGATCTCCGCTTCGGACTGGGCGTGTTCGCGCCCCATGACACGACGTACCAGACTCGGGTCGAGCGAGGGGAGCAGGAGCTGGGAGGCCTCCGCCGACATGACGGGCGATGCCTCGTGGTCGCACAGGACATGGCCGATTTCGTGGAGGATCACCTGTTGCTGGTGCACGGGGACGAGGCGCTCTTCGACGAAGATGTAGTCGTTGGCTTCGGTGGAGACCCACAGGCCGTGCGGACTGGCAGGCGGAAGCGTGAGGGAGGCCACACGCATCGGCCGCTGCCGCAGACCACCGATGTGTTCGCAGAGTTCCCCGATGGTCAGACTCTGATTGAGAGGTAGGCCGAGGCTGTGTACTCGCTCTTCGCAGCGTTCGCCCAGTTTGTTCGGGACGCGGGCAGGGGGTTTCAATCGCCAACGCACAACGATCACGAAACGTCGACAGCGCGTGCTGTGTTGGTGTTCCTCATGGGCCCCCCTGTGTGATCGCCATGAAGGCCATCTGAACACAGCGCTCTGTGCTCGTACAGGTTCGAATGAGACAGTACGTCACATGTCAAGAAGTGGGACAGGAAATCTTCCGCTAGCGACCCGTTTCTGGCGGATCTCCAGGGAGCCCTTCGAGTTCGCGGACGCGCTCGATAACTTCGTTGATGGATCTGAGGCTCTTCTCCGACAGGCCGGCGGTCCGCAGTGCGACTCGCTGCACCTGCGCATCCCGGAGGGCCGTGAGGAGGGCCAGCTCGGTGTTGACGGTGTCAGTGACCCGGTTGTCGAAGAAGTATGCGGGTGGGACGCCGAAGAACTTGGCCAGCCCCTCCACGTGCCGCAAGGTGGGGTTGTCCCGCTGTCCCTTGCGGAGCAACCAGATGTAACTGCCGGAAATGGGAACACCGGCAGAGGTGATCGCGCGCGCGACTTCCTCGGTCGTGTAAGGGCTGCGGCCGGCAGGGACCGTGCTGGTGAACAGGTGGTTCAGCTTGTGGGCCAGGCCGTTCACGGGCCCACTCTCCAGGTCGGTCATCGCCGCGCCTCCATCGTTCGGGATGCATCTTATCCTCACACTGGTGTGAGGGCCGATGGTGGATACATCCAACATCAGTTGACTCGAACAAGTGCCCAGGGTTAGCGTCGCCAGGTCCGTGTCGACTGGTGTGTGATGAGGTAACCCCGTTACTCGGACGCCAGTTGATACGAAGGGTGGCCCGACAGTCACCCCGGTGTAGCACTCGCAATTGCAGGGGGAGCAAATGACTAGCGGGTCGACCCATGCCATCACAGCCGAGAGCGGCATACCTGGCCAACGCGTCAGCACTCCGACGCTCTCCGAGAGCCTCAGACAATTTGCTTCGCTCCAGGCGCTCTTCAAGGAGGCAGTGGACGACGGCAGCCGGGTAGGGATCGTCAGCGGTCCGGTCGGCTGCGGGAAGACGGAGTTACTGAACGCCTTCTCCGCTCACGCGGCCGCCTCCGGCGCGGACGTGCTGTTGGCGACCGCGTCCCGCGCGGAACGGGCCGTCCCTTTCGGACTGCTGGCTCACCTGCTCCATGGGGCCGACATCGGCCCCGACCTCAGGTCCCGCGCCGCGTCATGGGTATACGAAGCCCAGTCGGCGCCGGTGTCCCGAAGCGTCGTTGACGGCAGTACACCCGATGTCGCGCCCGGGACCTTCCACGGTATGTGCATGACCCTGCTGGACATCGTCGAGAGGGCCCCCGGCCCGCTGGTCATCGGCATAGACGACGCCCAGTACGCCGACGTGGACTCCCTGCGATGCCTCTCCTTCGTCGTCCGGCGGCTGCGTTCCGCTCGCCTGCTCGTCGTATTGAACGAGTCCCTGCACGCCCGATGGCCCGCCACTCTCTCCCAGGCGGAACTCCCAGCCGAGCCGATCGCCCGCCACTTCAGGCTCCCCCTGCTCTCACGGCAGGGCGTTGAGGACATGATGGCCGAACACCTTGGCCCCATCGTGGCCCGGACCCTGGCCGACGACGCCTACGACGTCAGCGGCGGCAATCCGATGCTGCTGCGCGGACTCATAGAGGACAACCGGAACCCGGTGCCCCCGCGCATCCCCGTCTTCCGCGTCGCCGACGGCTTCAGTCAGGCCCTCATCAGCTGTGTCTACCGCTACGAACCCGAAGTCCGTCAAGTTGCCCGCCGACTCGCCATGCTGGACGAGGCTCCGTCCCTTCCCGTCCTGGCCAGGCTCGCCGGACTCGACACGGACAACGCCGCCCAGGCCCTGGACCTGATGCGCGAGACCGGACTCCTCTCGAACGGTCTGCTGCGCCATTCCCAGGCATCTGCCGCGCTCCTCGGAGGCATGAGCGCCGAGGAGCGCAGCGCGGCGCAGACGCACACCGCCAACGAGCTGTTCAAGAACGGATCTTCGGTCGCTACCGTCGCCCGGCATCTGGTCGCCGCAGATCGGTTGGACAGCCAGTGCGCGATCCCCGTGCTGCACGAGGCGGCCGAGCAGGCTTTGGCGGACGGCGAAGGCCAGTTCGCACTGGACTGCCTGCGTCTCGCGCACGAGTACGACGCCGACGATCGCCGCCGGGCGGCCGGCATGGCCATGCTCGTCCGTGCGACCTGGCGCTCCAACCCGTACGCCGCCTACCGCCGCTTGCCCTCCCTCACCGACGACTCCATGGCGGGACTGCTGTCGGGCACCCGGGTGTCTGCCGCCATCGATGCGTTCCTGTGGTTCGGGCGCCCCGACGAGGCCGCGGAACTCATCGCCCGCGAGGCCCTGGAGCCGTTGGCGGCCGAGGACGCCCTGACCACGTCCCACCTGGGTGCTTCCAAGCTCTGGCTGCACGCCATGTACCCCGGCTGGGCCGCCGGCGGACCCGATGACGATGAGCCGAGCGCGTGGGCTCTCGGAGTGGCGCCCGAACTCGGCGCGAAACGTAGGGCGGCCGCGATGCTGCGGGCCAACATGGGGTCCGGCCCCAACGCGGCCGCCGTCAGCGAGGCGCAGGACGTCCTGCGGACCTACCCGCTTTCCGAGGACACCTTTACCGCGCTGCTGGTGCCCCTGCAGACTCTCATCTACGCGGAACGGCTGCGCGAGGCCCACGAGTGGGTCGAGAAGTTCACTGCCGAGGCACAGCGGCAGTCCGCCCCTGTGTGGGAGGCGTTCTTTCGCAGTGTAGGAGCGGAGATCCTGCTGCGGAAAGGCCAGCCGCAGCTCGCCGAGCAGGAGGTGCACGAGGCCTTGGCGCTGCTGCCGGCCCGGAACTGGGGCATCGCGCTCGCCATGCCGCTCAGCACCGCCCTGCACGCGAACGCGCTCACCGGAAATGAGTCCGAGGCGCTCGACGAGGCGCTGTCCGTACTGCCCGCCGCCACGTTCGAGACGCCGCTCGGCATGCGGCTCCTCAGGGCGCGGGGTCACAGGTCGCTGGAGAACGGCCAAGCGGCCGCCGCACTCGATGACTTCCTCGCCGTGGGGGAGATCGCCGCGCGCCACGGCGCGGACAATCCGGCGGCCGTGCCCTGGCGTTCCAGCGCCGCCCTGGCCTACGTGCGGCTAGGTGCCCTCGACCGGGCGCGTGTCCTGGCGGCTGAGGAGCTGCGCATGTGCGGCACTCGGCATCCCCGGGTGATGGCCGGCGCGCTACGGGTGCTGGCCGCGTGCAGCAGTGGAGGTGAGGTGCTCCGGCTGCTGGGCAAAGCCGCCGACCAACTGGAGAACTGTGATGCCCCGCTCGAACTCTCCCTTGTCCTGTACGACCTGGGCTGGGCTCTGCAGGAGCAGGGCCAGTACAGCAAAGGCCGCCTGATGCTGCGCCGGGCCCGGCTGATGGCGGAGGAGTCCGGGGCAAGAGTCCCGGCGCGCACCGTGCCTGTCACGGCGACAAGCGCTGACGAGGGGATCCTCCCCACCGAGCTGTCGCCCAGGCGGGCGGGTCGGCTGAGCACGCTCAGCGAGGCGGAACTGCGGGTGGTGGACCTCGCCATCGGGAGCCACAGCAACCGGCAGATCGCCAACCAGTTGTTCGTGACCGTGAGCACGGTGGAGCAGCATCTCACCCGCATCTACCGCAAGCTCGGTATCAAGCGGCGTACGGATCTCGCGGAGGCCATTCGGGGGGCCCGGCGGTCCGACGAGGCCCGCCCGGCCTGCTGATTCGAGTCCGCCCCTCGTCCGGCGAGTTCACTACCGCCACAGCGGTCGCCACCAGTCCGGCGTCCGCACACCACATGCCGCTCAGTGACTGGAGCCGGACCCCCGACACCGGTGGGTCCGGCACCAGCAGACGGGCGCGGAACCGCGCCCGGCGCGGGTCGATGTCCACGAGCGCGTCCTCGAACTCGAGCATCCGTCCGGCCACCGGGTACCACGCCTTGTAGACACTCTCCTTGGCACTGAACAGGATCCGGTCCCAGGCGGTGCCGGGGTGCGCGGCTGCCAGCGCGGCCAGCATCTCGCGCTCCTGAGGCAGGGTCACGGCCGTGCGGACATCGGGGTCCAGGGGCTCGTGCGGCTCCGCGTCGATCCCGAGGGCCAGGATGTCCGCGGACCGCGCCACGGCCGCGGCTCGGAACCCGGCGGTGTGGGTCATGCTGCCCACCACTCCGTCGGGCCATACCGGCGCACCGCCCGGCCCCGGCAGGACCGGCCAGGGGCTGCCGACGCCGAGCTCGCTCAGCGCCTGCCTGGCGCAGTGGCGTACGGTCGAGAACTCGCGGCGGCGGGAGGCCACCGAGTGCGCCACGACCGCGTGTTCCTCGGGTAGCAGGACGGCGGCCGGGGGGTCGCCGTACGCCTCGGCGGTGGCGACCGCCGACGGCAGCAGCATCTCGATCACAGTGCTCTCGTCGTGTTCGTGCGGCGGGTCAGAACGGGCCGCGGTGTCGTCGGCGGCCCGGAGCGAGCGCGCCACTCCCTCGGGTAGCCGAGCGACACCTCCTGGAACGGCACGCCGTCGACATGAAGGGTGCGGGGGATGTGCAGATGGCCGTAGACGACGGCCTCGGCGTGGAAACGGGTGTGCCAGTCGGCGGTGCGGTCGGTGCCGCACCACAGGGCGAACTCCGGGTAGCGCAGGATCCGGGTCGGTTCGCGGACGAGCGGATAGTGGTTCACCAACACGGTGGGCGTCCCGTCCAGGGCGGCCAGCCGGGCCTCGGTGTACGCGACGCGGGCGTGGCACCAAGCCGCGCGGCTGGGGTACGGGTCGGGGTGCAACAGGAACTCGTCCGTGCACACCACGCCCACCTCCTCGGCCTGCGCGAGCGCGGCCGCCGTGGTGGTCGTACCGGCTGGGCGGAACGAGTAGTCGTAGAGAACGAAGAGCGGCGCGACGACCAGGCGCCGGCCGTCTTGGTCCCACACCGGATACGGGTCCTCGGGGGTGTGGACGCCCAGCCCCCGGCACAGGTCCACGAGCTCGCGGTAGCGCCGCTCACCCCGGGAGCGGACCGGATCGTCCGGAGGAGTCCACAGCTCGTGGTTGCCAGGAGCCCACACGACGGTGTGGAAGCGGTCCCGCAGCAGGGTGAGGGCCCATTCGACATCGGAGTACGTCTCGCTGACGTCGCCGGCGACCAGGAGCCAGTCCTCGTCGGAGCCCGGCCGCATCTCCTGAACCAGCTTGCGGTTCTCGGCGTGGGCGATGTGCAGATCGCTGATGGCCAGAAGAGCGCCCCTCGCGGTGCTCACAGTGCCGCGTCGATCGCGGCGGCCACCTCGGTGATCTTTGGTTCGAGGTAGAAGTGGCCGCCGGCGAAGACGTGGAGGTCGGTGCCCTTGGTGGTGTGCGCCCCCCAAGCGGCGGCGTCCGCGACCGGCGTGACCGGGTCGCGGTCGCCGACGAGAACCGACACGGGGCAGGTGATCCGCGCCCCGGGGGCAGCCCGGTAGGTCTCGATCGCTCGGTAGTCAGCACGTACGACGGGCAGCACCATCTGCCGGATCTCCGAATCGTCGAGGACGCCCTCCTCGGTGCCGCCCAGCCGGATCATCTCGTGGATCAGGCCGGCATCGTCGCGTAGGTGGACCGTCTCGTCGCGTACGACGGAGGGTGCGCGGCGCGCGGAGGCGAACAGCCGGACCGGACCGGCCGGGGTCAACTGCTCGAACCTGCGGGCCACCTCGAAGGCGACGACGGCGCCCAGGCTGTGGCCGAAGAAGGCGAACGGTGGTTCCAGTTCGCGGCGCAGGGCGGCGAAGGCGGCGTCCGCGAGCTCCTGGACACTGTCGACGAGTCGCTCCCGGCGCCGGTCCTGACGCCCTGGGTACTGGACCGCGAGGCCTTCGACGCGCGGCGTCAGAGCTTGGGTGAGGGGGCGGAACCAGCCCGCGGAGCCGCCCGCGTGCGGAAAGCAGACGAGCCGCACGGTGCTCTGCTGCGCAGCAGGGGCGAAGCGGCGGAGCCAGGAGTCGTCGAGGGGAGTGCGCTGGGACATGAGTTCACCAAGTCGGATGGGTGGTGCGGGAGTCCGGGGTTGGGTAACGGAACGGGTTCATGACCGGTGCCGGGGGTAACACCGGTCATGAACCGTATGAGGGGGCGGAGTCGGGTCAGCCGTTGATGCGGACCTCGTCGACCCGCCCGTCGGCGCCCTCGGCGACCGGCGCGGGCGCCGGGGAGGCGCCCGGGGACTTCAGGGTGAAGGCCAGCAGACCGCCGATGACCGAGGCGGCGCCGCCGATCCACATCGCGGTGCGCAGGCCGTCCGCGACATCCGCCACGGCCGGGGCGGCACCGGCGTCGCCGGCCAGACCCGCGGTGGCCACGGCGACGAGCAGCGCGAGGCCGGCGGCGCCACCGATCTGCTGCGAGGTGCTGGCGAGGGCCGAGGCGATACCGGCCTCCTGCGGGGCGACACCCGAGGCGGCGCAGGCGAACATCGCCGGGAA
Organism: Streptomyces sp. AP-93; assembly: GCF_022808175.1. Lineage (GTDB taxonomy): Bacteria > Actinomycetota > Actinomycetes > Streptomycetales > Streptomycetaceae > Streptomyces. The sequence goes on from NZ_JALGBX010000018.1 coordinate 203,164, forward strand.
GGTGACACCGCCGCCGATGCCCCAGACGATCAGGCCGGGAACCAGGGCCCAGAAGGAGGCGTTGGTCGACATCGCGACGGCCAGCACGATCATGCCGACACCGTTGACGGCCATGCCGAAGAACAGGGTGCCCTTCGGGCCCCACTTGCCGAGCAGCGCCCCGGCCAGCTTCAGCGAGGCGGCCATGGAAATGATCGTCAGCGGGATGAAGGCGAGACCGGCCTGGAGGGCGTCGTACCCGAGCACGCCCTGAACGTAGTTGGTGAAGATGTAGTAAGCGCCGCCGAGGGCGCTCTGGAACACCAGGATGATCAGGATCGCGGTGACCAGACTGCGGTTGCCGAACAACCGCATGGGGACGAGCGGGTTCTTGGTCTTGTTCTCGACGAGGGTGAAGATCGCCAGGATCACGACACCAGCGACGATCGAGCCGGCGCCGCGCAGGGAGCCCCAGCCGGCCTCCGGACCGCTCACGAGGCCGAGGACGAGCAGCGAGGAGCCGACGGTGGCGAGGATGGCGCCGAAGGCGTCGAAGCCGCCCTGGTCACCGGCGGGACGCTCGTCGGCGGCGAGGATGCCGGGGGAGAGAACCGCGGCGAGCAGCGCCAGCGGGACGAGGATGAACAGGACCCACTCCCAGCCCCAGGCGTCGGTGAGCACACCGCCCAGCAGCGCGCCGGCCGCCAGGCCGCCGCTGCCACAGGCGCCCCAGAGCGCGAGGGCCTTGTTCCGCGGGGCACCCTCGGCGAAGCGGGTGTGGATGAGGGTGAGGGTGGCGGGCGTGAGTAGCGCAGCACCGAAGCCCTGGATGGCGCGGGCCGTGATCAGCAGGGCCGGGCTCTCGGCGAAGCCTCCGAGGAGGCAGGAGAGGCCGAAGATCGTGAGGCCGAGGATGAACAGGCGGCGGGCGCCGAGGCGGTCGACCGCTCGGCCGCCGAAGAGCAGGAACCCGCCGAAGGCCACGGCGTACGCGCTGACCACCCACTGCAGGGACTGGGTGGTGAAGCCGAGCGCGCTGCCCATCTCAGGAAGCGCGACGAACACGATGTTGTAGTCGACGGCAACGATGAACTGGGCGAACGCCAGGAGAGCGAGCATCAGCCCGGTCCGCCGCTGGGTTCCGGAGGCGGTATCAACCACGACTTGGCTTCCTTCTTGCGTAGTAAGCGGAGAGAGGAGAGAGGAGGTGAACGGTGAAGGTTTACTGCACGGTGTTCAGTCTTGGCACGGAGTACTGTGCCTGAACCCTGTTACGCTGTCAACATGGGAGATGCGACGCACAGCCGACGGGCCCGACTGAGGGCAGAGGCCACGTCCGAGATCAAGACGATTGCGTTGAAGCACATGGCGGCCGGTGGCCCGGCCTCCATCTCACTGCGGGCCATCGCCCGTGAGATGGGCATGACGGCAGGCGCCATCTACAGCTACTTCGGAAGCCGCGACGACCTGATCACCGCGCTGACCGCCGACGTGTACGACTCGCTGGCCAATGTGCTGGAGGCATCACACAGGACGGCGCCCGAGGGCGGCGCCCGGGAGAAGGTGCTCGCCCACGCGCACGCCTACCGGAAGTGGGCCATCGCCCACCCCGACGAGTTCCGGCTGATCTACGGCGACCCCGTACCCGGGTACGAGGCGCCGGAGGAGGGTGCCGCGCAGGAAGCCGAACACCGGCTGTGCGCCGCTCTGCTGGGGCTGGTCGCTGCCGCCTGGCCACAGGCTGCGGCGTCACGGAAGGGCTGCGACTACGCATGGTCCGACTTCCAGCCGGGCTTGGTCGCGATGGCGCGGGAGTCCTTCCCCGAGCTGCCGCCGGCCGCTGTGGCGCTGTGCCTGCGGGTATGGAGCCGGATGCACGGACTCCTCGCGTTGGAGGTCTACGGCCACCTGCGTCACCAGGTCCTCGACCCGGAGAAGCTCTACGAGGCCGACATGCTCGACCTGATCCAGTCGCTCGGGCTCGTGGCCCCCGAACCGGCCGTCGACTGACGGATGACCAGCCTGCTTTGGCCTGCCGGTGCCCGCGCGGCACCGGCAGGCCTTGAGCCGTGGCTCAGGCGAAGAAGCCGTACACCTGGCGGAGCCGACCGCCGTCGACGAACACGGTGTCGTACCCCGTGGCGACGGGTGCACCCGCACCGGCGGGGCCCAGCTCCCAGGTGAAGAGGGCGACGCCGTGGTGCGCGCTGATCAGCTGCCCGATCGTGAAGACCAGGTCGCCGAACTTCTTTCGCTCAGTGTTGATGTAGGCCGTGATGGCCTCGGCGCCCCGGGCCGCTGTGTTTGGGTCGGTGTATTCGCCGTCCGCGGTGAAGACCTCCTCGGCCAGCACGCGACGGCGCAGGTCGTCCGGCTCGTTCCACAGAGTCAGGTAGCGCTCGGCGAGCGCAAGGACGTCCTGGCTCACTTGACCTCCCCCAGCGTCACCGGAAGCTCCGCGAGGCTGCGGATCGCGAGGGCTCCGTTCGTCCGCGGCGTCTCGGTCACCAGCTCCACGTCGTACGCGGTCAGCGCGTTGAGCCCGACCTGGGTGAGCAGCCGGGCGATCGGCGCGGCCACGCAGAAGTGGATGCCGTGTCCGAAGACCAGGTTGCGGCTGGGTACACGCGTCAGGTCCAGCGTGGCCGCGTTCGGGTAGAAACTCTCGTCCCGGTTGGCGGCGCCGAGCAGCAGGAACACCTCGTCACCCGGCTCGACCGGCACACCCGCGATGTCCGCGGACTCCAGGACCGTACGGTTGGCCAACTGCACCGCGGAGTCGTAACGCATGAGCTCCTCGACGGAGTTGGCGACCTTGTCCGGGTTGGCCCGGAACCAGTCCAGCTGCTCGCGGTGGCGCAGGAGCCCCAGCGTGCTCAGGCCCATCATCGCCTGCGGGGCGCTGAAGCCCGCCAGGAAGATGTTGGCGGCCGTGGTCAGCAGCTCGGTCTCGCTGAGCTTTTCGCCGTCCTGCTCGACCGCGACCAGCTCGCTCATCAGGTCGTCGACCGGCTTCTTGCGGCGCGTCTCGATCAGCTCGATCGAGATCTCCACGAAGCCCTCGCGGGCCTCCATGCGGGTCGCGAGCTCCGCCGGGCTCAGCGTGTACTCCGGGTCCAGGCCCCGGCCGGCGTCGTTCGCGAACCCGATGGAGCGCTCCAGGTACTTCTCGGGGACGCCGACGAGGACGTTCAGCACGTACGCGCCCAGCGGGCGGAAGTACTGCGCCGCGAGGTCGACCTCGCCTGATCCGTGCTCGGCCCGCAGCTTGGCGAGCAGATCGGCGGCGAACTTCTCGGCCTGCGGTCGCACCCGCTCCACTGTCCGTGGCGTGAACACCTTGTTCACCAGGGACCGGATCCGGGTGTGGTCCGGCGGGTCCATGAACATGAAGGCGCGGGCAAGCCCCTCGTCGGTGGGGATCAGGGTGTCCTGCACACCGGCGCCGTCGCCCCGCCCGAAGCGCGGGTCGCGCATCAGGTCGGAGATCTCCTTGTAGCCCAGGACGGCCACACCGGCGGCCGTCCGTATGACCTGGCCCTGCTCCGACCGCAGCTTCTCGTAGACCTTGTACGGATCCGCGTGGAACGCGGGATCGAACGGGTCGTACGGAAGCACCTCGGGTGCCTCGGACGGCGGGAGGGCGTGGGTCTCTGTCATGTGATGAGTCCTGTCTCGAAAATTGACTGCGGAAATCACCGTGAAAACGGGCCTCCGGCACCCGGATGGTCAGCCGGCGGCGCGGACAAGCCCGACTGGCATGTCCAGAATCACGGTGTGCTTGTTGTTCGGCGCGTACACGACCGGTGCGGCCGTGCGGATCTCCTCGACCCGGTCCAGCAGCGCTTCCAGGACCAGCCTGATCTCCAGTCGGCCGACTTCGTCGCCCATGCAGAAGTGGGTGCCGGTGCCGAACGAAAGGTGGGGGTTCGAGTTCCGGCGGATGTCGAACACGTCGGCCTCGGGGAAGACGTCCTCGTCGCGGTTTGCGGCAGGCCACCAGAAGGTGACCTTGTCACCCGCCTTGATCAGCGACCCACGCAGTTCGATGTCACGGGTCGCGGTCCGCCGGTTGTATGGGTTCGGCGGATTCCAGCGCAGCGCCTCCTCCAGCGCCGTCGGGAGCAGCGAACGGTCGTCGCGCAGGGCCTTCCACTGTTCCGGGTGGTCGGCGAACGCCTGGACCGCGGCGGCTATCACATTGCGAGGCTGCTCGAACCCGGTGATCAGCAGCAGAGTCAGGTTGGCCTCGCGCTCGTACGGCGACAGCGCACCCTCACCACCGCTGGTGTCGACGTCCCCGTTCGCGAGGATCGCGCCGAGGTCGTCGCCTGGCAGTCCCTTCTTGGAGTCCAACAGCTCCTTGAAATAGGCCTGCATGGCGTGGAACGTCGTAGTGGAGAATTCGTCGACCCTTCCGGTACGGCGGTTCACGAAGCCCAGAACCCCCCGGCCCCACTGGGTGAGCTGGTCCCAGTCCTCGCGCGGAACGCCCAGCATCAGCGCGATGGCCCGGAGGGCGAACGGCTCCGAGACCTCGCTCATGAAGTCGGTCTCACCACCGTGCGCGAGGGCCGCGTCGACGAGCTCTGCCGCGATGCCGCGCAGCTCGCCCTCCAGCCGCGCCGCCACGCGACCGGTCACCGCGGGCGTCAGGAGCCGTTTGATCAGCTCGTGGCGCGGGTTGTCCATCATGGCGAACAGCACTCCGGCGTGGACGCCGAAGGGAAGGTCTTCCAGATGGGAACCGCCGCCGGCCCGGTTGCCGCCGCCCTGGGCCGAATAGGCCGTGTCAGCGCCGGCCGCCACGATGTCGGCGTGCCGAGTGAGCACCCAGAAGCCCTCGCCGTCCGCGGTGGTGCCCGGCGGATGGAAGAACACCGGGGCCTCCCGGCGCAGCCGCGCGAACACGTCGTACGGCACGCCCGCCGCGTACAGCGACTGGTCAGTCAGGTCGAAACCACCCAGAACGTCAGGCAGTTCGCTCATTGATTCCTCGCATTCCTCAATGGCTGTTCAGGTCGACGGAAGCCGTCCCGGCCAGCCAGCTGTCGCTGACCTTCGTGTAGTCCGGCTCGGAGAAGGCGTGCAGCTCACGCCAGTGGGTGGCGATCCGGTGCCAGGCTTGCGTGCTGTGCACGTCGGCGATGTCCTGGCTCACCCCGGCATCGGTGCCCGCCGTATCCGCAGCCCGGGAGAGCACGGCGCAGACGGTGAACAGCTCGGTTGCGATCCGGCCGATCGCCAGCACCGTGTGCTGCCGGCTGAAAAGCTCCTCGGGATCGGGGCAGGCCTGTGTCAACGAGGCACACAGACGGCCCAGTTCGACCAGAGTCCGGCCGAGGTGCTTCAGATGCTCCTGGTTGGACCGCGACAACCGAGGATCGGCCTCGGGCGTCAGCTCGCCGTCCGGTGTGCAGTCTTTGGCCTGGCCGGCGTAATGACGCTTCAGCAGCAGCTGTCCGGCCTGCTCATCGAGCCGGAAGTCGATGTTCCCGGCCACCCGTAGCCCGCGCGCGTCGCGGAACGCCCGCTCCAGGGGAATCACCGGACCGCCGCGCCGCGCCTTGCTGTCCACCGTCTCGAAACCCTCGGCGGCCAGCAGCGACATCGTGCGGTCGACGACGCGCCAGGCGGTCGTCGTCAGGACGTTCTTGGCCACGAACCGCTCGAACAGCCGGTCCTGAGGGCCCCGTCCGGTCAGGCTCCACCGTGCCACGCTGTCCATCGCGTACACGTCGGCGACGGTGGTGGCGACGATCCGCTGCACAGAGTCGTACGAGGCGAGCTCGCGGCCGTCGATCGCACGCCGTGCCAGGAACTCACGTGACCAGATGAGGCAGTTGCGGGCGATGGCCAGCGCCGGGGCCCCGGTGAAGTACACCCGGCCGGTCAGCGCCAGCAGCCCTACCAGCGGGGGCAGCTGGTCGCCGGTGCTGTCCAGGAGCGCATGCTCCCGGGGCACCCGTACGTCGTCGAAGACAAGCTCGCCATTCGGCAGTCCGCGGCTGCCCAGGTAATCCAGAGTGGCGGAGACCTGGAAGCCGGGAGCGTCCCGGGTGTCGACGAAGAAGGCTCCCACGCGCCGCCGACCGGCCTCGGTCAGAGTGGCCGAGACGCCGAGCAGGTCGGCGACCGTCCCGTGGCCGGTGAAGAGTTTGCGGCCGCGCAGCAGATACGCGGAGCCGTCCTCGGTGAGGGTGGCAGTCATCGAAGGGAAGGCGTTGTTCTGGCCGGACTCGTCGGTGTCGCCGAACCCGGAGATCATTCCCTCGGCGATCCGGCGCCGGACGAAGTCCCGCAGCTCTCCCTCGGGCATCGCCGGGATCATCGCCCCGGCTCCGACCCCGGCCTGGATGCCGAGGATCTGACCGGCGGGCACCGACCAGGCGGCCGCGCACTCGATGACCCGAAAGGCGTTGTACTCCGAGAGCCCGAGACCGCCGAGTTCCGGCTCCGCCCGAAGCCGGAGAAGGCCGCGCTCTTGCAGGGCGGCGATGAAGCCGTCGGGGAGCCGGCCGGTACGGTCGACTTCCTCTGGGTCGAGCGTCGACGCCAGGAACTCGCCGACCTCCTGGACGATCCGGTCGCCGACGCTCCGGTTCTCCGGGTCCTGCTTGGGGAATTCGCCGAGGGTGGACCACAGCAGCCGTCCCGCGTCGAAACTCTCCAGGAATTCGGACGTGGAACTCCGGCTGTCACCGGGGTTTCCAGAGTTCATGGTGGTAAGGATTCCTTCTGCCTCTTTACGTACGCGGCCCGTGATCCCGGGTCGCTTATGCACGCTAGTGACACAAGGCCCCTATCGCATACCCCAGACAATGAATGGGGGGAACCCCTACCAATTACCGTCGCTCGCGGCCCGCGCGGCGTCGAGCCCCTCGTCCCACGGAACCAGCCCGGCTACCGCGGCCCGCAGCGACCGCAGCGCGGGCGGGCGCAGGTCGATGCCCACGGCGCCGAGCACACGCTTCTCGTCCCCGTAGAGGGCGACAACCCTCGGCGGTTCATCGGCCGCCGCGCTGGGCTCGGCGCGGACTACCTCCATCCGCCGACTGCCCGAGGTCACCCCGTACGCCTGGATGCGCCAGCCGTACTGATCGGACCAGAAGTACGGCACGGGCTCGTACGCTTCGGGCGGCGTGCCCGAACCGATCAGCTTGGCCAGGATGTTGCGGGCCACCACCATGCCTTGCTCGGAGGCGTTCATGCGGTGTTCGATACGCAGGGCACGTTCGTAGCGAGGATGCCACCAACGGGCCACGTCGCCCGCCGCGTACACGTAGGGCGCCGCCACGCAGAAGCTGTCGCAGCCGACTCCGTCGGCGAGGTCGAGCCCGCTGCCGGCCAGCCACCCCGTCGCTGGCACCGATCCCACGGCAACGACCACGACGTCGGCGGGGATCACCTCACCGCCGTCCAGCTGTACCCCCGTCACCCGGCCGTACGCCGTCAGCAGTCCGGCCACGGTCCGTCGGAGGCGTACGTGGATGCCGCGGCGCCTGTGTTCGTCGGCGATCATCCTGCCGACGGAGGCGCCCAGGACGGGGGCCAGCGGCTGTTCGTCCATCGTGGCGAGGGTGACGCGCAGACCCAGCGTGCGGGCGGCGGCGGCCACTTCGGTGCCCAGGACTCCGCCGCCCACGACGACCACGTCGCCGCCGGCCAGCAGGTCCTTGCGCAGGGCGGTCGCATCGTCGACGGTACGCAGCACATGGACGCCGGAGGTGCCGGCCGCACCCGGGATCCGGCGCGGACGGACACCGGTCGCGATGACGACGGCGGCGCAGTCCAGCTCTTCGCCGGTTTCCAAGGTCAGTCGGCGGTCCGCGACGTCCAGGGCCGTGGCCCGTATGCCGAGCCGAAGGTCGAGGCCGGGCCGCTGCTCCAGGCGGCCCGCGTCGCGGATCGTCGTGGACTCGGGGGACTGGTCACCGATGAGCACCCGCTTCGAGAGAGGCGGCCGTTCGTACGGGAGCCGGGACTCGTCCCCGATCAGGGTCAGCGAGCCGTCGTAGCCGGAGCGATGCAGGGACTCGACGACGGCGATACCGGCCGCCGAGGCGCCGACGACGGCGATAGTGGGTGTGGAGCTCATCCCTCCACCTGGATGGCCATGCCGGGGCACACGGCCTCCGCCTCGCGGACCGCCCCCTCACGGTCAGCGGGCGGCTCGGAGAGCAGCACCACGACAGTGCCGTCGTCGGCCTGGTCGAAGACATCGGGGGCAATCAATACGCACTGGCCCGCAGCGCAACACATTGCTGGATTTATCGAGACACGCATGGTTAGGCTCCTGAATGGTGAACAAAGAGAAGGAGGGAAAAGAAGGAGGGAAGATAAGGAACGGAAGGAATCAGTTCTTGATCTCGCAGATCACCGCGCCGGAGGTGAGCGATGCGCCGACTTCGGCGGCGAGGCCGACGATGGTGCCGGAGCGGTGTGCGTTCAGCGGCTGTTCCAT
>NZ_JALGBX010000019.1 GCF_022808175.1 Streptomyces sp. AP-93
CCGATCAACCAGTCAAGCGGTCACTAACCGCCTACGATCACTGACCGCAACGACACCCCTTGGACTCATTCATCTAGGACACCACGCGGATCCGCCCCCGTCCGGAGGCATCGCGCGGCCGCCTGCCCCGGGCGTACGTTGGAAGCAGAGTCCATCAGGGGGGCTCCAAGGGGTCGCCATGTCCGCGATCAGCAACAGCATCGACATAGACCGCAGTCCCGAGGACGTCTACTCGTACATCACGGACCCCACGCACCTGCCGGAGTGGCAGGACAGTGCCGTGTCGGCCGTGCCGATCGGCGATCTTCCCGTCCACGTCGGTTCGAAAGTTCTTGTCACCCGGCAGATCGGCCGTCGTGCGATCCCCACGACCATGGAGGTCGTGGAAATGGATCCGCCGAGGAGCTGGCACTTCCACGGCGTCGACGGGCCGGTCCGGCCGGACGTGCGGGGCCGCATCGAACCCCTCGACGGCGGCACCCGCTCGCGCGTGACCATCGCCGTGGACTTCGAGGGCCACGGCCTGGGCAGGGCGCTCGTCCCGCTCGCGGTCAAGCCCATGATCCGCAAGGAGATGCCGCGGAGCGAGGAGAAGCTCAAGCACCTGCTGGAGCACTCCGCGGCCTGAGTTCCGCGGGGACGCCCCGGGAAAAACCGGATGCTCCGGGACATGCGGTGCGCCCACACTGGGCGCACCGCGCACCGCGTATCCGTACCCGGACCCGTACTCCCTAAGGACATCCCCACCCGTGCAGGCTGCCGTCACCGTCACCCCCGCCCAGCTTCCCGAACTGCTCCTCGGGCTCGCCACCGTGCGGCCCGTGTTCCTCTGGGGGGCGCCCGGCATCGGCAAGTCCTCGCTCGTGCGGAAGTTCGCCGACTCGCTGGGACTGGAGTGCGTGAGCCTGCTCGGTACGCAGCTCGCGCCCGAGGACCTGATCGGGGTACCGCAGATCCGTGACGGGCGTTCCGTGTTCTGCCCGCCCGAGGCCATCGCCCGCGACGAGCCGTACTGCCTGTTCCTCGACGAGCTCAACGCCGCGAGCCCGGACGTGCAGAAGGCCTTCTACTCCCTGATCCTCGACCGGCGGATCGGCTCCTACGAGCTGCCCGCGGGCTCCATCGTCATCGGCGCGGGCAACCGGGCCACCGACAACGCCCTGGCCCGCCCCATCGCCTCCGCGCTCGTCAACCGGCTCACCCACGTCCACCTGAACGCCTCCGCCGGGGACTGGCTGGTCTGGGCCGGCGAGCACGGTGTCCACCCGTGGGTCACCGACTACCTCACCGACCGGCCCGACCACCTGTGGTCGCAGCCGCCCAAGACGGAGGAGCCCTTCTCCACGCCGCGCTCCTGGCACATGCTCTCGGACGCCCTGCACTCCTTCGGCGCCGGGCTGGACGAGACGACCCTCAAGGTGATCGCGCACGGCACCCTCACCCCGGCGCATGCCGTCTCCTTCTGCGGCTACGCGAAGATCGTCCGCCACTCCTTCGGCATCGAGGCGATCATGAAGGGCGACGCGAACTGGCCCACCCGCCTCGCCGACCGCGACCTGCTCTACTACCTGGCCGACGCCTTCCGGGGCCGACTGGTCAAGGAGCTGCCCGAACGGCGCGAACACGTCTCGCCCGCCGTCCGGCAGACCGCGTACCGGGCCAAGTCCCTCCTCGTCCAGCTCGCCGAGATCTCCGTCGAGGTCGCCCAGACCGTCATCGCCGACGACGCCGACGGCCTGCCCGTGCTGCCCGCCTGGTTCCTCGTCGAGGCGGCCCGCGACATGCCGCGCCTGGTCGAGGCCCGCCGGTGACCCGCACCGCCCGCACCACCCGCACCGCCCGCAAGAAGAGCGGCAACGCCAAGCCCGACCCGGCCGACCAGGCCTTCGCCGAGGGCCTCGCCCTGGTCAAGCGGAACCCCGCCCTCGCCGCCGTCTCCGCCGGCATCTGCCGCCAGGCCAAGTGCGCGGACACCCCCGCCGGGGGACTGGCCGCCGTGGACTCGAACGGCACCGTCCACGTCCACCCCACCCGGCGCGCCACGCCCGAGGCATGGGCCTGGACCCTCTCCCATGCCCTGCTCCACCTCGGCTTCGGACACGTCCCCGCGGCCAAGGACGAGCACCGGCCCCAGCCGGACCGCTTCGACCTGGCCGCCCGCTGCGCCGTCGTCAACCGCTTCCTGGCGAGCTTCGCGCCGGGCTGGATCCCGGACCACCTGCCCGCCGAACACCCCGGCGGCGACGAGGACCTGCTCGCCGCCCGCTGGCGCCGCGACGGCGTCCCCGCCACCCACGAGCACTGCGGCACCGCCGGGGAACACCCCGACCAGGTCCTGGTGCCCTGGCGGGCGTGGACCACCGCCGTCCCCGACTGGGAGACCGCCTTCGCGCACGCCCTGACCCGCAGCGTCTCGGCGGCCATGGACGTGGCCGGCGGTCGCCGCGACCGGGTCACCGGGGAGCACGTGCGGCTCCACCCGTGGGACCGGGCCCTGAACTGGTTCGTCTCCTCCTACCCGCTGCTCGGCGGCCTCGCCGCGGGCCTGAGGATCGTCGCCGACGCCGAACTGGCCCGTGCCCAGGGCATCGACATCGCCGCCGTCAGCGCGAGCGCCGGGGAGATCTACATCAACCCGCTGCGCAGCTTCGCCGACGGGGAATGGCGGTTCATCCTGGCCCACGAGATGCTGCACGCCGCCCTGCGCCACGGGGAGCGCCGCGGCGCCCGCGACCCGTACCTGCACAACGTGGCCGCCGACTACGTGGTCAACGGCTGGCTCGTGGAGATGGACGTCGGCGAGATGCCCGAGGGACTGCTCTACGACCCGGCGCTGGGTGACCTCTCCGTCGAGGAGGTCTACGACCGGATCACCACCGACCTGCGCCGCATGCGCCGCCTCGCCACCCTGCGCGGCAAGGGCCGCGGGGACATCCTGGGCGAGCCGCTGCCCCACCCGGCGAGCTGCCCGTACACGGACCTGGACGACTTCTACCGGCGCGGCCTCGTCCAGGGCTTCGACCTGCACGCGTACGGGGAACGCGGCCTGCTGCCCGCCGGGCTGATCCAGGAGATCCGGGCGCTGGCTCACCCTCCCGTGCCCTGGGACGCGGCGCTCGCCCGCTGGTTCGACGCGTACGTGCCGCGGCCCGTCGCCGTACGGTCCTACGCCCGCCCGGCCCGCCGCCAGGCCTCCACCCCGGACATCCCGCGCGCGGGCCGGCACTTCCCGCCCGAGGAGGTGGCCCGCTGCACCTTCGGGGTGGTGCTGGACACCTCGGGGTCGATGAACGCCGCCCTGCTCGGCAAGGCGCTCGGCGCCATCGCCTCGTACGCGGAAGCCCGCGACGTACCGGCGGCCCGCGTCGTGTTCTGCGACGCGGCGCCGCACGACGCGGGCTATCTGCCACCGACCGAGATCGCCGGGAGGGTGCGGGTGCGCGGCCGGGGCGGCACGGTCCTGCAACCGGGCATCGACCTGCTGCACCGGGCGGAGGACTTCCCGCCCGGCGCCCCGGTCCTCGTGATCACGGACGGCGGGTGCGACACCCTGCGGATCCGGCGCGAGCACGCCTATCTGATCCCGCAGGGTGCCTCCCTGCCGTTCACGCCCCGAGGGCCGGTCTTCCGACTGACCTGACGGTTTAGTCGAGGTAGTCGCGCAGCACCTGCGAGCGCGACGGGTGGCGGAGCTTCGACATGGTCTTCGACTCGATCTGGCGGATGCGCTCACGGGTGACCCCGTACACGCGGCCGATCTCGTCGAGGGTCTTCGGCTGGCCGTCGTTGAGGCCGTAGCGCATGGAGACCACGCCCGCCTCGCGCTCCGAGAGCGTGCCCAGGATGGACTGGAGCTGCTCCTGGAGGAAGGTGAAGGAGACCGCGTCGGCCGGCACGACCGCCTCGGAGTCCTCGATGAGGTCACCGAACTCGCTGTCGCCCTCCTCACCCAGCGGGGTGTGCAGGGAGATCGGCTCGCGGCCGTACTTCTGGACCTCGATGACCTTCTCGGGGGTCATGTCGAGTTCCTTGCCCAGCTCCTCCGGAGTGGGCTCCCGGCCGAGGTCCTGGAGCATCTGGCGCTGGACGCGGGCCAGCTTGTTGATGATCTCGACCATGTGGACGGGGATGCGGATGGTGCGCGACTGGTCGGCCATGGCACGCGTGATCGCCTGCCGGATCCACCAGGTCGCGTACGTGGAGAACTTGAAGCCCTTGGTGTAGTCGAACTTCTCCACGGCGCGGATCAGACCGACGTTGCCCTCCTGGATCAGGTCCAGGAAGAGCATGCCGCGGCCGGTGTAGCGCTTGGCGAGGGAGACCACGAGGCGGAGGTTGGCCTCCAGCAGGTGGTTCTTGGCCCGGCGGCCGTCCTCGACGAGGATCTCCAGCTCGCGCTTGAACGCGGGCTTGTGGTCCTCCTCCTCTTCGAGCTTGTACTCGGAGAAGAGGCCGGCCTCGATGCGCTTGGCGAGCTCCACCTCCTGCTCGGCGTTGAGCAGCGGCACCTTGCCGATGAGCTTGAGGTAGTCCTTGACGGGGTCGGCGGTGGCGCCGGCGACCATGACGGTCTGGGCCGGGGCGTCGTCCTCGTCGTCGTCGGACAGGACGAAGCCGGCGCTGCCGCCCGTCTTGGGCGTCTCCTTCTCGTCGCCCTCGTCCAGGTCCTCGGCCGCCCAGTCCTCGCCCTCGGCCACGGGGGCGTCGCCCTCGTCGCCGTCCTTGGCGGTCTTCTTCGTGGCGGCCGTCTTCTTCACGGCGGTCTTCTTCACGGCGGTCTTCTTGACCGTCCGCTTCTTCGGCGCGGCGGCGGCCTCGGCCGCCACCTCCTCCTCGGTGCCGGAGGCCGACGGGTCGGATATCGCCGCGGCGGGGGTGGTGGCAGCCGTCTTGCGCGCACCGATGAGGCGCGGCGGGGCGGCGGCCTTCTTGGCGACGCGCGCCGGGGCGGCGGCCGCCTTGCGCGGCTTCTTGGCGGCAGCCTTCGTGGCGGGTGCGGCGCTGACGTGCAGCGCGACACCCTCCTCGTCCAGGACCTGGTTCAGGCTGCGCAGGACCCGCTTCCACTGGTCCACCGGGATGCGGCCGGCCTCGAAGGCCTGGCGCACGTCATCACCGTTGATGTGACCCTGCTCGCGGCCACGCTCGACAAGCGCGACCAGGGCCTCGGATTCGGCGATCTCCGTGGGGAACGTACGGGACGGGCTGAGCGACACAAGGAGCCTCTCGTTGCGAACAGATAAGGGGTGGCGGGACATCATCGCGCGAACTCGGGAAACAGACCCGAGGGGGGTCTGTATTCCGGGCCGCACGAGGACACCTGTCGGTTCATCGCATGCCCGAGTAGATTCGTTACGCGCTGAATTGAGTGACCTGCGCCACGCTGTGACCGGGGAACCGGTCGCGGGTGGTCGCGTCCGCCCGTTTTGTCAGCCCGTTTTGCGGGCCTCGATGAGAAAACGGGCGGTGTGTGCGACGAACGGGCCTTCGTGCTCGATCTGTTCGTGCAGCTCGCGCAACCGGTCCCGATGCTGCCCGACCGTGAAGCCCGGCACCATCCAGATCACCTTCCGTAGAAAGTAGATCACGGCTCCGATGTCGTGGAACTCCGTCCGCAGTCGCTCGGAGCGCAGATCGACCACCTCCAGCCCCGCCTTCGTGGCCTCGGCGACCGCGTCGTCGGGGTGCCGGGCCCGCCGGACCTCCTGCGGCTGCGGTCCCAGGAAGTACTCCACGAGCTCGAAAACGCTCGCCGGGCCGACCTGCTGGGAGAGGTACGTGCCACCGGGCTTCAGCACCCGCGCGATCTCCTCCCACCAGATCGTGACCGGATGCCGGCTGGCGACGAACTCGAAGGACTCGTCGCCGAACGGCAGCGGCGGCTCGTCGGAGTCCACGACCACCACCGCGCCGAGCGGGTTCAGGAGCCTTGTCGCCCTGTCGACGTTCGGCGGCCACGACTCGGTGGCCACCGTCAGCCGGGGCAGGGGCCCGGCTCCGGCGAGCACCTCCCCGCCGCCGGTCTGGATGTCCAGGGCGGAGCCGGCCTGCGCCAGGCGTCGCGCCAGGAGGCCCTGGTAGCCCCAGGAGGGGCGTTGTTCGGTGGCGCGGCCGTCGAGCCAGGAGAAGTCCCAGCCGTCCACGGAGACGGACTCCGCTTCCGCGACGAGATGGTCGAAAGTGCGCGTCATGTCTCGATCGTCCCAGGTCCGGCCCCGGTCATCCACCGGATTGCGGGGCCGGGGCCCACGCCGGGCCTCCCCGGCGTTCGCCTACACTGGGCGGCGGGCCGTGACTGGCGTTCGGGTGGATCACCACCGGGGAGCGGCCCGGCGTACTCCCGTGTCCCGTACGCCGACTGCCGCGCGCCTGGGCGAACCGCGATCCCGCAGCGACGCTCAGGAGCCCCGATGACAACTCAGACGACTGCACCGACCGTTTCCGCCACCCCGGCCGTCCCCGCCGCCCAGGCCGCCCCCGGAGCCCCCGGCGACCAGCCGGAGCGGACCGCCGTGCTGATGGACGGCACCGCCCTCGCCCGCCGCATCTCGGAGCGGACCGCCGAGTACGCCGCGAAGATCACCGAGCGCACCGGCACCGCGCCCTGTCTGGCGACCGTGCTCGTCGGCGAGGACCCTGCTTCCGTCACCTACGTCCGCATGAAGCAGAACCGCTGCGCCAAGGCCGGGATCACCTCCCGCCACGTGGAGCTGCCGGCCAGGGCGACCACCGAGGAGCTCGTCGCCACCCTGACCGCGCTCTCCGAGGACCCGGAGATCAGCGGCATCCTGCTCCAGCACCCCGTCCCGCACCACATCGACGAGCGCGCCGCCTTTGAGGCGATCGCCCCGGGCAAGGACGTCGACGGGGTCACCATGCACTCCTTCGCCGCCATGGGCTTCGGACTGCCGGGCTTCGTCTCCTGCACCCCCGGCGGCATCATGCGCCTGCTGGAGGCCTACGACGTGGACCTGACCGGCAAGCACACCGTGGTCGTCGGCCGCAGCGCGATCCTGGGCAAGCCCGCCGGGATGCTGCTGCTGGAGCAGAACGCCACCGTCACCTACTGCCACTCCCGCACCGTGGACCTGCCGTCCATCGTCCGCCAGGCGGACGTCCTGGTCGCCGCCGTCGGCAAGGCCGAGTTCATCCGCGGCGAGGACATCAAGCCGGGCGCCGTGGTCCTGGACGCCGGCTACAACGAGGGCAACGTCGGCGACGTCCACTTCGAGTCGGCCGCCGCCCGCGCCTCGCTGATCACCCCGGTACCGGGCGGCGTCGGCCCGATGACCATCGCCGTGCTGCTGGAGCAGACCGTCCAGGCCGCCGCCGCGCAGGCCGGCCTGGCCCTCGCGGACCTCTGACCCGCGCCGGCACCGATCCCGTACGACGAACGCCCCGGGCCCTTCGGTCCGGGGCGTTCCGTTTCCCCCGGTAACGGGCCGAAAGGACGATCCGGGGCCGGCGCGGGAGGGCTCCACTGAATATGTGAAGCCTTCGATGGATATGCAGGAGCCCCCGGCGTTGGACGCAGCACCGGACGCGTCGGCGGCGGGCGGGAAGCGCCACCCGCGCGGGCTCGCCACCCTCGTCCTCGCCGAGCTGTGGGAGCGCTTCAGCCTCTACGGCATGGTCGCCATCCTCGTGCACTTCCTCGCCGCCTCCCGGGGCCAGGGGGGCATGGGCCTCCACGAGGGCACCGCGGAGGCCGTGGAAGGCGTTTACATGGCCATGATCTCGCTGCTGGCGCTGCCCGGCGGCTGGATCGCCGACCGGTTCCTCGGCGCCCGGCGGGCCGTCCTGTGGGGCGGTGTGGTCATCATGGCCGGCCACGTCCTGATGGCCGTCCCGAACCCGGTCTTCGTCTGGCCCGGCCTGGTCCTCATCGTCATCGGCACCGGCCTGCTCAAGCCGAACATCTCCGCGCTGGTCGGCCGGCTGTACGCCGCCGACGACGACCAGCGGCGCGACGCCGGGTACTCGATCTTCTACATGGGCATCAACCTCGGCGCCGTCATCGCCCCGCTCGTCGTCGGCTACCTCGGCGAGGAGGTCAACTGGCACCTCGGCTTCGGCGCCGCCGCCGTCGGCATGGCCCTCGGCCTGGTCCAGTACGTCCTCGGCGGCCGCCGCCTGTCGGAGCAGCTGCGCGCGGAGCCCGTGGTCCGGCTCACCCCCGCCGAGCGGGCCAAGGTGCGCAAGTCCTCCTCGTACGGCCTGGTCTTCACCGCCGTACTGATCACCCTGCTGGCCGCCTCGCACGCGCTGAGCATCGACAACATCACCTTCGTGCTGACGGTGGTCGCCGTGGTGGTCCCCGCGGGCGTGCTGCTCTCGATGTACCGCAGCCCCAAGATCGACCGCGTCGAGAAGACCCGGCTGCGGGCCTACGTCTGGCTCTTCCTGGCCGCCACGCTGTTCTGGCTGGTCTACGACCAGATGGGCAACGAGCTGAACCTGTTCGCCGCCCAGAAGACCGACCTGTCCCTGCTCGGCTGGCACATCCCGGCGAGCTGGACCCAGTCGCTGCCCTCGCTGTTCGTGATCATCCTGGCCCCCGTCTTCGCCGCCTTCTGGGTGCGCCGGGGCAAGCACATGAGCACCCCCTTCAAGTTCGGCCTGGCGCTGCTGCTGACCGGCGCCTCGTTCGTGGTCATGTCGGGCGCCGCGGCCATCGCCTCCAGCGGGGTCAAGGTCTCGCTGATGTGGCTGGTGGGCGTGTACGTGATCCAGGTGATGGGCGAGATGTGCCTGAGCCCGGTGGGCCTCTCGGTCACCACGAAGCTCGCCCCGCGGGCCTTCACCAACCAGATGATGGGCGTCTGGTTCCTCGCCGCCGCCACCGGAGACGCGATCGGCGCGCAGCTGCCCCGGCTCGACGCGGTCATCGGCCAGAGCTGGAACTTCCTGTGGCAGGGCGCCATGGTGATCGCGGCGGGTGCGGTGATGGTCTTCTTCACCAAGCGGCTCAAGGTCCTGACGGGCGAGGCGGCCGCCGCTCGCGAGACGGTGGCGGTGGCGGCCTGACGTGTCGGCCTGACGTGGCGGCCCGACCGTCTCCTCCCGCTCCTCCCGCTCGTCCCGGCGTCCGGTCTCAGACGAGGGCCGTGGCCCGGCGGCGGGCTTCCGCCACGATGGGCGAGGTGTGGAACTCCCGGGCCAGCTCCGTCAGCGGCTGGCCGCCGAGGCGGCAGGGCTCGGCGGGACCGGCCCCGGGGCCTGGTTCCACCCGGCCGGCGGCGGCCCGCCGCCGGCACGCGGCCGCGAGTACGGCCGCGTCCGCCACCAGGGCGGCGCCCCGCTCGCACCGGCCCTGGGCCAGCGCGGCCTCGTAGGCCTCGCTCCGCACGGCGGGGTCGAACCAGGAGGCGAGCGCCAGCAGCCCGTCATCGATCACCGATTCGCGGTGGATCAGCCGGATCCCGACGGGGGACCACCACGTCAGCGGCACCGTCGTCACACTGGATGCGGCGAATCCGTGCAGGGCCTTCCACAGCGGACGCAGCCGGCGGTACTGGCTGAGCTCCCGCCAGGCCGCCGATCCGCCGACCAGGGGCACGATGAACCCGGTTCCGACGAGCAACGCCGCCGCGGAGGCGAGCGGCGGCGCCAGGTGGGTGGACAGGCCGTCCCAGTTCCGGCCGGACCAGCAGGCGCCGACCGCCGCCCACTTCGCGACGAGATAGCCCACGTCCATCACCATGCCGGACATGAGCAGCGCCAGCCCGGTGCGCAGCGCTCGCAGCGCCGGGTCCACACGACGCAGCCACTTCCAGCACAGCAGGGTCAGCGCCGTGCTGCCGACGGTGTGCGCGGCCAGGTAGAGGGCGATCATCTCGCGCATCCACGGGGTGTTGGCGTAGTACGTGTCCAGGTCGCGCAGCCGCTCGACCGGGGCGTCCCCCTTCGCGAACAGGAAGACGATCGTCACGACGACGGCGCCGTACGCGATCACCGTGATCCGGGTGGCCCGGCGGACCCCCGGGGTCGGGCCGCCGCCCCAGTGCAGGATCAGCACGATGCACGACGCGGAGAACGCGGTGAGCGTGCTGTAGACCAGGGGGGCGGAGAAGTTGACGACGCCGGTGAGACGGTTGACCGCGGCGATCGTCGGCGGACCGGACAGGAACATGGCGAGGGAACCGACGACGAGCAGCGTGCACACGGCACGCATCAGCGGCTGGTCCCAGCCACGGCGCAGCGTCGGAGCCTTGATGACCAGTGCCAGGACGATCACGAACCCCGGAACGTAGAGGATGAGCCCGTCCGCCATCGGGCGCCTAGCGGGCTTCGACGGGGTCGGCCTCTTGGTCGAGCCCCGCGACGGCGCGCTCGGCGGCGGTCAGCGGCGGGGCCTGGAGCGCGCCCCGCTCCGAGGCGCGCAGGACCTGCCAGACCACCGACGGCTTGACCCAGTGGGTGGGCGGGCTGCTCATGGTGATGACCTCCAGGAAGGCGGCGGTCAGCTCCTCCTTGGTGGTGGCACCGGTCATCAGCCGGGAGACGTAGGAATTGAGCAGGCCGGCGCCGGCGCGCGGCTCCATACCGGTGGCGCCCGGGTACAGGATGTCCTGGGAGGTGGCGAGTTCCCAGGCGGTGGCCACCTGCGGCGCGAGGGCGCGCTGCGCCTCCATGCCGATGGGGGGGTGGGCCAGGCTCTTGGCGCGCAGCAGGGCGCGGACGGCCAGCAGGCCCTTGGCCGCGACCGTCATGCCCTGGCCGTAGAGCGGGTTGAAGGTGGCGACCGAGTCGCCGACGGCGAAGAAGCCGCCGGGGAGGTCGGCCTTCTCGAAGAAGATCCGGCGATTGGCGGTGCCCTGGGTGACCGCGACGTCGGTGAGCGGCTTCCTGCCCTCCAGGAGCTCGCCGACGATCGGGTCGCGGATGCCCTTGGCGAACGGGATGAACTCGTCGGGGTCGGCGGTGGGCTGGCCGCCCCGGGTCCCGGAGAGGGTGGCCTGCCACTGGCCGTTCTCGATGGGGACGATCGTCGCGGTCTGACCGGGGACCGCGACCCGGGGGTCGGACTGCACGTTGACGATGGGGAAGCCCAGCTCGTGGGCTCCGGCGGGGGCCTCGAAGATCCTGGTCGCGTAGACCAGGCCGGAGTCGACCTCCGCCTGCCGGATGCCGTCCACGCCGAGCGCCTGGAGCCAGGCGCGGGCCCGGGAGCCGCGGCCGCTCGCGTCGACCACCAGGTCGGCGGTGATCAGCCGGCCCTCCTCCTCAGGGGTGTCGACGCGGACGCCGGTGACCCGGGCGGCGGTGCCCTCCAGGGAGCGGACCCGGCTGCGCTGGAGGGTGGAGACCCCTTCCAGGGCGATCACCCGGGCGCGGACCACCGAGTCGAGGAGGTCGCGGCTGCAGGAGACGTTGAACTGCTTCTCCCCGTAGCGCGGGATCCAGCCCTGGGCGGTCTTGGTGACCAGGTCGCTGGGCAGGCTGCGGCGGATCGCGCCCGCTGCCGTCCAGTCCTCCATGATGCCCGGCAGGATGTCCTCGATGGCGCGGGCGCCACCCGACCACATGACGTGGACGTGGCGGGCCTGCGGCAGTCCGCGCCGGGGCTCCGGGAGCTCCGGCAGGGTGTCGGCGTCGATGATGGTGACCGTCGCGTGCTCGGCGAGGACGGCGGCCGCCAGGAGGCCGGCCATGCTGCCCCCGATGACGACGGCGTGGCGGGGCGGGGAAGACTGGGTCATCGTGTGGTGCTCTCTGTCAGGGCCGTGCGCGTGCGCATCGGCGGAGTAGGTGCGTCGGCGGGAAGGCGGTGGTCAGCCGCCGGGGGCGTGGGCCGGGGCCCGCTCAACGTCCACAGCCGAACGAGGTCTTGATGCGCTCGATCGCCTCGGGTACCTGCTCTTCCCGGGGCGGCGGCAGGAAGGTCTTGAGGATCTTTCCGAGGTGCAGGCCGAAGGTCTCCGCCCGGATCTCCGCGGGATCGCTGCGGTCGGCCCGGGCGGCCGCCTGCCGCAGCACGGTGCTCAGCCCGTCCTCGGAGTGCAGCAGCTCCGTCAGGCGGCCGCCCCGGCCGGTCAGCCGGGCGGCCACCGCCATGCCCTGGCCGTGCTGGTCGCAGGTTCCCTCGTCCAGGTGCCACAGCTCGTGGCAGGCGATGACGAGTTGGTGCTCGGGCCGGGTGCGCTCCTCGATGACGAGGAGGTCGCGGTCCTCCATCTCCAGCCACAGCCCGCTGGCCGTGTCGGGCGGGAAGACGGCGAACCGGAACTGCACCGGCCGGTCGCGGCCGCTCCCGTAGGCGGCGCACAGGCTCCCGATGATGCCGGGGGCGTCCGTGCTCGGAGTCAGGCGCGCCGCCGCCAACAGATCGTTTCCGAGCTTGCGCATGGCTCGTGTCGTCCTCATCGCGTTCCCCCTTCGGCACTGCGGTCGATGTCGTCGGCGGCGCCCGGCGGGCGGGGGACGGCCGGGTGGCCCCATTGCCCTTCCCGCGCCAGCAGATCGTCCAGGTGGTTCGCCAGCGACTTCCAGCCGGCCGGGGAGAGCCGGCCCGCCCGGGTCACGATGCTGCGCACGTCGTGCGCCCGCATCACGGCGAGCATCGGGTTCTCGGCGGGCCGCTCCGCGGATTCCAGCTCGCGCTCGATCCCGGCGAGGGCGCAGGCCAGCGCCTCGGTGTCGTCGGCCAGCAGGAAGCCGCTCTCGACCCCGTAGAAGCGCTGGATCCCGGCGGCCGCCGCGAGGTTGGGGAGCCCCTCGCCCTGGGTGAGGCGGGTCAGCGACTGGCCCGAGGCGTCGAAGGAGCCGGCGATGGCGGAGAGGGAGTGGGCCTGCCCGTCCTCCCGGGGCCGGGTGTGGCGCAGGTGCTCGAAGCGGCGGCGCACCTGTTCCTTCAGCGGGAGCCGGGGCGGTCTGCCGTCGAGCGTGAGCCGGATGTCCTGCGGAGTGATGCCGGTGAGGTACGAGAGGCGCTCGAGGTCGTCCGCGGCGCCTTCCGGCCGGCCCCCGGGCCCGGACCCGGCCGTGGCCAGGGCGCGTTCGACCGCGCTCTTGCTGTCGGCGAGCAGGAAGCCGGCGTACACCCCGAAGAACCGCTGCACGCCCGCCGCGTGGCCGAGCCGGGGCAGTCCGGTGCCCGCGTTGAGCGGGCCGAGGGAGGCGCCGGGGGCGTCGAAGTCCTCGGCTATGGCGGCGAGCGACCACTCCCGGCCGTGCTTGTCGCGGCGGGTGGCGCGCAGCCGCAGGAAACGCCGGTGCACCCGCTCGCACAGCGGCAGCTCGTCGGCGGTGCCGTCCAGGATCCGGGGCACTCGAGCCGGTTCGACCCCGGACAGCCGGCTGAGCCGCTCCACTGCGAGCACGTGCGCCGGGTCCTGGCCGCACCGCTCGGCGAGTGCCACGACACGGGCCCGGACCACACGGAGGTCGGGTCGGTCGGCGGCTCGCACCGGGTATTTCTCCGTCAGTAGAGAGAAGGTTCAAACTGGTTGCTCTGCGTGAAGCCTAACCCCCGGTTCCGTGGCAGGACAGGGCGGACCCCAACCTTTCTTTCCGTCCAGCTCAAAAAACGTGGGGACGGCGCCCCGCGGCGAACTCCCGTACGGCCGTGGCCGCGGCCGTACGCCCATGACCTCGGAGGTAATCGACCCGGCAGGGGCTCGGGCGGCACAGTGGAGGCATCGGGTTCCGGGGCCGCGCACTCGGCTCCGGGGCCCGGGCATCCGTACTCCACCAGCGCATTCGACCCTCGACGGAGGCTGATCCGCCATGTCCGCAACCCTGCTCACCGCCGTAGCCCGCACCGCCGTTCCCCAGACCGCGCTGCGCCGGTTCCTCGCCCTCGACTCCGTCGTCACCACCGGCAACGGGCTCGCCTACGTGGCCTTCTCCGCACCCCTCGGTCGGCTGCTCGGCGTCGGGCAGGGGCTGCTGCTGGGGCTCGGGGTGTTCCTGGTGCTCTACGGGGCGGGCGTCGGCCTGCTGGCCTCGCGCCGGCGGCCCCCGGTCTTCCCCGTCAGGCTCGTCATCGAAGGCAACTACGCCTGGGCCGCGCTCAGCCTCGTCGCCCTCGTCGTCTGGTTCACGCCCACCACCGCCGGGGCGGTGTGGATCCCGGCGCAGGCGCTCACCGTCGCCTCCTTCGCCGTCCTCCAGCAGCTCGCGCTGCGCGCGGGTTCAGGGCGACAGTGACCGCAGGTACTTCACCGTCGCCGGGTCGGCCGGCAGGAGGGTCTCGATGGCCAGCTCGGCGACCGTCACGTCCATGGGGGTGTTGAAGGTCGAGATGGAGGACACGAAGGAGAGCAGGTGCCCGTCGTGCTCGATCCGCAGGGGGAGCGCGAGGTACGCGACGATCCCGTCCGCCCCGCCCGCCCCGTCCGGCCCGTTTTCGCCGGGGCCCTCCGCCCCCGGGGGCACCGGATAGGCCGCTACCTCCTCGTAGAGCGCGCGCAGCGGCGCCGAACGGGCCAGTGCGATCTGCCGCTCCATCTGGGCCAGCAGGTGTCCGCGCCACTCGCGGAAGTTGTGGATCCGCGGAGCGAGGCCCTCCGGGTGCAGGGTCAGCCGCATCGCGTTGAGGGGGCCGGACAGCAGGTGCTCCGGCAGTCCCTCCATCAGCATCAGGATGCCCCGGTTGGCGGCCACCACGTCGTACGTGGCGTCCACCACCAGCGCCGGATACGGTTCGTAGCCGGTCAGCAGCCGCTCCAGCCCCTCGCGCAGCACGGCCATCGAGGGGTCGTCCAGCGGGGTGTGGGCGTACCTGGGTGCGTAACCCGCCGCCACCAGAAGGGCGTTGCGGTCCCGTACCGGGACGTCCAGGTGGTCGGCGAGGCGCAGCACCATCTCCTCGCTCGGCCGGGACCGGCCCGTCTCCACGAAGCTGATGTGCCGGGAGGAGGAGTCGGCGCGGCCCGCCAGTTCCAACTGGCTGAGCCCGCGCCGCTCCCGCCAGGTGCGCAGCAGGGCGCCTACCGTCAACGGCGCAGCAGTCGTCATACCGCGACGGTAGCCCAGCCGGGAGATCGCAGCCCGTTCACCCCACGTCGAAGACGTTCCGCAGACCGAGACGGTAGCGCCACAGGTCGTGCCGCTTGGCGGACTCCACCTCGGGGGCCCGGTACAGCGGCCGGACGGTGCACCGGGGGGCCTGTGAACCATCCTTGTCCAGCAGGGAGTTGACGGCCGCGCGGGCCGAGGCGTTGGCCCCCTCCATCGTCGCCAGGTCGATGTCGACGGACACGTAGTCCCCGCTGAGGAAGAAGTTCGGGATCCGGGTGCCCGCGCTCGGCCGGTTGTGGAGGGTCCCGGTCGGGTGGATCAGCAGCTGGTCCTCATTGGTCGGACGGGGGGTGCCGATCCCGTCCACCCCCGGGTCCAGGAACCACGAGTGCAGCTTGCCGTCCGACAGCAGGGTCTTCCCGGTGTCGTTGAGCGAGGCCTTCAGCTGCGCCCACACCTCGCGGGCGACCTCCTCGCGGGTGCACTGCTTGGCCGTCTTCCCGTAGAGGATCCCGGGCTTGTCCCACTCGGAGATGTCCACCGACAGGCAGTCCACGGCCGCGCCGTCCCCGTAGTCGGCGGGGAAGTCCCGCGACGGCCAGTGTTCGGCCTGCTGGATCGCCGTCAACGACCAGGGGGAGTCGATGCAGTTGAGGTGACCGTGTACGAGGGGTGCGCGCTCGGTGAGGTAGAACTGGATGCCGGTCATCCAGTCCGTCTGCAGCAGGTCGCACCGTCCGAGCATCGGGTCGGCCGCGCGCAGCGCCGGGCTCCAGGTGCGGCGGGCGTGTTCGACGGGCAGTGCGCTGACGTAGTGGTCGGCGGTGACGGTCCGCACGGCTCCGGCCGGGTCCTCGATGAGGACCCCGCTCACCCGGCCGTCTCCGTACCGGACCTCGCGCACCGTCCACCCGATCTTGAACTCCACGCCCAGCGTGCGCAGATGGGCCTCCCACGGGTCGATCCACGCCTCGTTGGTGGGCAGGTTCAGGATCCGGTCCGGCGGGCCGTCGGCGCCGCGGCCCAGCAGGTTGAAGACGAAGGCCTCGCCGAGCGTGCCGACGGTACGGGTCGATGCCTCCTCGGCCTTGGTGGCCACGATGTTGCGGGTGACGCCGATGGCGAGGATCCGCTGGTACTCGCTCGACATCCGCGCGGCCCGGGTGAACTCCCACCACGGGGTGCGCTCCCACTGCCCGTCGCGCCGCTCGTCGCAGCTGGTGAGGAAGACCAGGGCGCGGTCGACGAAGTACGCCGTCTCGTGGAGCGGGAGGCGGACCAGCGTCTGGAGGATGCCGGTCAGGGCACGGCGCAGCTCGTCGGGGGTCAGCTCGGCGGGGGAGTGCTCCGGCCAGGGGATGGGCGCCCGCAGGTCCTCGCGGCCGGCCGCCCGGGCGAACATCATCTCGCGCGGGGCGACCAGGTTGTCCCAGACGCCGTTCGCGTTGCCGGGGAAGGGGATGCGCCGCATGGTGTCCGGCAGGTTGTGGTAGATCCCGGGGATGAAGCGGAAGCCGTGCTCGGCGGGGAGCGGCCGGCGGCCGCCCCGGGCGCTGCCGGGCACGTCCATGCTGCGGGCCTTGCCGCCGAGCGCCCGCCGCTCGTACACGGTGACGGCGTAGCCGCGTTCGGCCAGTTCGTGCGCGGCGGTGAGGCCGGCGACCCCGCCGCCGAGGACGGCCACGCGGCGCGCGTCCGCTGCCGCGGTGGTGGACATGGCCGTGGCCGCTGCAGCGGGGGCGGCCAGGCCCCCGGCGGCGGATAAGGCGCCCGCGGTGGCGGCGGCCCCCGCGATGAAGGTGCGCCTGGATTTCCCTGTGCGCGTCACGATGATGCTCCCTCGGTACCCGGCGACACCCATCGGCATTACCGGCGGTAACAGTCACGTCCGGCGCAGGAGCTTAGGCGTGGCGCGGTGGTCACGGAAGGCACGGAAGCACCCGCACGCACTATGGCGCGAAACCTTCCCTACGGCCCGGGCTGTGGGAACCTTGACTCCACGTCAGGTCAATCGGGCAGTCGCGTACGTCGCGCACGTTGCGCACATCGCGTACGTCGCGCACATCGCGTACGTCACATACGTCGTGTACGGGGAAGGAGTCTGCGGATGTCGAGAGAGCCGCTTTCGCAGAAGGAGATCGAGGACCGGCTGCGGGAACTCCCCGGCTGGGCCTTCGAAGACGACCGGATCGTCCGCACCTACCGGCTGGCCAGCCACTTCGCGGCGAGCGCACTGGTCAGCCATATCGCCGCAGTACAGGAGGAGTTGAACCATCACTCCGACCTCACCCTCGGCTACAACACCGTCCGCCTCTCCGTGAACACGCACGATGCCGGAGACGCAGTCACCGACGCCGACTTCACCCTCGCCGAGCGTGTCGAATCCCTGGCCCCCTCCCACGGCGCCGCCTGATGCCGAAAGCTCCACCGATGCCCGTGCCCGCGCCGAGACCGCTCCTCGACTACGACGCCGAAGCGGAGGCCTACGACGCCACCCGCGGCGGGGCCCCGCGCGCCGAGGCCGCCGCCGCGGCGGTCCTCGGCCTGCTCCCGCCGGCCGCCGTGACCCTGCTCGACCTCGGCTGCGGCACGGGCATCGTCACCACCCGCATCGCCGCCGCCCGCCCGGGGCTGCGCCTCCTCGGCGCGGACGCCTCGTACGGGATGGCCGCCATGGCGCGCTCCCGGGGGGTCCCGGTGGTCCTCGCCTCCGGGGCGCGGCTCCCGTTCCGCTCGGGTTCGCTCGACGCGGTGAGCGCGGTCTGGCTGCTGCACCTGCTGCGCTCACCGGGCCTGGTGGCCGCCGTGATCGCCGAGGCCGGGCGGGTGCTGCGGCCCGGCGGGACGTTCGTCACCACCGTCGACAAGGACGCCGCCCACGACGTGGGCAGCGACATCGACGCGGTGCTCGCCGAGCACCTCACCGCGACCCCCGCCGACTCCGCCCGGGCCGTCACCGGCCACGCGGCCGCGGTGGGTCTGTACCCCGCCGGCGAAGCCCTCTTCACCGGCCACGGCCAGGGCCGCACCCCGCGCGGGGCCGCCGAAGCGCTGCTCGCCGGGCGGTACGCCTCCCGGGTCCACCCGCGCGGCATCACCCCGCGCGAGCTCGCCGGCCGGCTGGAACTCCTGCCCGGACCGGACACCCCGCGCGCGGAGCCGACGTACCGGCTGCGCGGCTTCGTACGGGCCTGACGGGCGGGGCAAGGGGCGGGGGCAAGGGGCGGCGGGCCGCTGCCCCTTGCCCCCGCCCCCGCCTCAGGCGGGCTCCAGGCGCCACCACTGCGCCGGGGAATCGGTGTCCTCGCACTGCCGGGCCCGGCCCTCCGCGTCCGCCTCCAGCGGCAGACCGCTGATGGCGGCGATCAGCGAGACCACGCCGGGGTCGTCGAGGTGCTCCTCCACGACCCACTCCTGCGCCCCGAAGGCGTTCGCCTTCCACACCTGGATCCGGGTGCCGCTCTCGGTCGACGCGTTCGCGACATCGAGCCGCTTGCCGTTGTGGACGCTGACCAGGTGGAAGATCCCGCCGCCGCTGTGCACCGGGGTGATCTCCCACCGCCGGGCCGCGGCCGGCTCGCCGTCCGGCCCGACGCAGACCCGGTTGCCGCTCTCGACCTGGAGCAGCAGCCCGCTCCCGGCATTGCGGATCAGGTACACGCCGTCGGGCGCCTTCGTCTCCGTCATCGGTGGGCTCAGTAGTCGAACTCGGCCGGGTCGGGACCGATCCGGCGGCCCGCCCCACCCGCGCCGAGCGCGTCCAGCGCGGCGATGTCCCCGGCGTCCAGCGCGAAGCCGAAGACGTCCAGGTTCTCCCTGATCCGCGCCGGGGTGACCGACTTCGGGATCACGACGTTGCCCAGCTGGAGGTGCCAGCGCAGGACCACCTGCGCGGCCGAGCGGCCGTGCTTGACGGCGATCGCGGTGACGGCGGGCAGGGTGAGCAGCTCCTTGCCCTGGCCGAGCGGGGACCAGGCCTCGGTGGCGATGCCCAGGCGCGCGTGCAGGGCGCGCAGCTCGGTCTGGGGGAGGAGCGGGTGCAGCTCGATCTGGTTCACGGCCGGGACCAGGGAGCTCTCGGCGCCGAGCCGCTCCAGGTCGGCGGGGCGGAAGTTGGACACGCCGACTGCCTTGGCGCGGCCGCTCTGCGCGATCTCCTCGAAGGTCTTCCAGATGGTCAGGAAGTCGTCGCGCATCGGGCGCGGCCAGTGGATCAGGTACAGGTCGATCTCGTCGAGGCCCAGCTTGGCGAGCGAGGCGTCGAACTCGCGCAGCACGTTGTCCCGGCCCCACGTCTCGGACTTCCCGTTCCACAGCTTGGTGGTGACGAAGAGCTCCTCGCGCGGCACCCCGGCGGAGGCGATGGCCTTGCCGGTGCCCTCCTCGTTGCCGTAGACGGCAGCGGTGTCGATGCTGCGGTAGCCCGCCTCCAGAGCCGTCCGGACGGCCTGCTCCGCCTCGGCGTCCGGAACCTGCCAGACGCCGTAGCCGAGCTGGGGCATGAGCGTGCCGTTGTTGAGCTTGATGCCGGGGACCTGATTCACGTCGGTCGTTCCCTCTGGTCGTCGCTGGTGCGGGTGCTGACTCGTGCTGATTCGTACTGACTCGCGCTGACTGCCGTACGGAGGCCGGCGCGCAGGCCCGTACGACCGGCGACAACCGGCCCCCGGCGTGGCCTATTCCCGCCGTACGGGTGAATCCGTACGGCGGGAACGGGCACCCGGCGCTACGCCCCCAGGTAGGCCTCCCGGACCAGCGCGTTGGCCCGTACCTCGGCGGCCGTGCCCTCGGCGAGCACGGTGCCCAGGTCCAGGACGACCACCCGGGTGCAGAGGTCCATCACGAAGGCCACGTTGTGCTCGACGAGCAGCACCGCGCAGCCCTCCTCCCCGGCGAGCCGGCGCACGACCGCCGCGAGCTGCTCGCGTTCGGGCGCGGACATGCCCGACGCGGGCTCGTCCAGGAGCAGCACCCGGGGCGGATCGGCCACGGCGCGGGCCAGCTCGACCATCCGGGCCCGCCCCACCGGAAGACCGCCGGCGTACGAGTCCCCGAGCGCGCCGATGCCGCAGTCGGCCAGCACCTGCGCGGCCCGCTCCCGCCGCTCCCGCTCCCGGCGGCGCCGGGCGGGCGAGGCGACCAGATCGGCGGCGAGACCGCCGCCCCCGCCCCGCCACTCCTGCGCGACGAGGACGTTGTCGGCCACGCTGAGCTGACCGAACAACTGCTGGCGCTGGAAGGTCCGGCGCATCCCGTGCCGGGCCCGCCAGACGGGGGAGCGCCGGGTGACGTCCACCCCGTCGAGCAGCATCCGGCCCTGGTCGGGCCGCCGGATCCCGGACAGCACGTCGAACAGGGTGGTCTTCCCGGCCCCGTTCGGCCCGATCAGCCCGCACACCTCGCCGGCCCGGATCCCCAGGTCCACACCGGTCAGCGCCTTGACCCCGCCGAAGCGGACACTGACGCCGCGGGCCTCCAGCACATAGGGGTCCGTCGTCATGTCGCCATCCCCAGGTAGGCCTCGGTCAGCCGGTCCGCCTCCACCTCGGAGCGCGGGCCGCACCAGGAGACCCGGCCCTGCGCGAGGTAGGCGACGGTGTCGGCGATCCCGAGGATCTCGGCCGCCTTCTCCTCCACCAGCAGCAGCGCGGTCCCCGCGGCGCGGAGCTCCATGAGCAGCCCGTACACCTCGTCCACCACGCGCGGGGCGAGCCCCAGGGAGGGCTCGTCCGCGATCAGCACCCCGGGCGGGCGCTGCAACAGCGGTGCGAGGGCCAGCATTTGCTGTTCACCGCCGGACAACGACCCGGCGGAGACGGTGCGCCGCTCGCGCAGCCGGGGGAACCGGTCGTAGACGGCGTCCCGTTCGTCGGCGTCCCTCAGGTAGAGGGCGAGGTTCTCCTCGATGCTGAGCGAGGGGAAGATGCCCCGGCCCTCGGGTGCGAGCAGCACCCCCGCCCGGGACCGGCCCACGGCGCCGTCGCGAGTGGCGTCGCGCCCGTCGACGAGTACGGCTCCGCGGGTCACCGGCAGCGCTCCGGCCGCGACCCGGCAGGCGGTGCTCTTCCCGGCCCCGTTGGGCCCGAGCACGGCAAGGATCTCGCCGCGCCGCACGACGAGGTCCACGCCGTGCAGCACGAGCCCCCCGTCGTACCCGGCGGTGACGCCGCGCAGCTCCAGCGCGGGCGGCTCCGCCGGTGGCGCCGGGGTGAGCCCGGCTGCGGGTGTTTGCCCTGCGGGCGGCTGTTCCCCCACCCCACCCCTTCCCGAAACTGGGGCGCTGCCCCAGCCCCCGGCGACCAGATCAGCCCCTCCGGCGTTTGAGGAGCGGGGGTCCGGGGGCGGAGCCCCCGAAGGGTCCGGGCGGAGCCCGGTTTCGGGAAGGGGCGGGGTGGGGGACAGCCCCGCAGGGCCCACCCCGGCTCCGCCACCAGCCCGGGCCGCGGGAACGGCTCCGGCTCCGGCCCCGGGCTCGGCCCCGGCCCCGGCCGCGGGAACGGCGATGGCCTCGGCCCCGGCCCCGGCCGCGGGAACGGCGATGGCCTCGGCCTTGCCGGTGCCCCGCGCTGCGGGCACGGCCGAGGCTCCGGCCCGGCGGCGGGCCAACCGCACCGGCACCGCCGCGCAATACCCGTCGGGATCGTTGGCCAAGGCCAACCCCGCGAGCCCGAACAGGATCACCGGCAGGTGCGCCGACTCCGTCACGTAGTCCGCCATGATCCGCGGAGCGACGGCGAAGACCAGCCCCGCCACCACCGCGTACTGCGGCCTGCGCACACCCGCCGCGACGACCACCGCCAGCCACACCAGCCCGGTCATCGCCGTGAAGTCCGTAGCGGTGATGCGGGTGTTGTACGAGGCGTACATGACGCCCCCGAAGCCGGCCAGCCCCGCCGACAGCGTGAACAGCAGCAGCTTCGTCCGCAGCACGGACACCCCGGAGGCCATCGCGGCCGCGGGAGCCGACCGTACAGCGAGGATCGCCCGGCCCGAGGGGGAGCCCCGCAGCGCGCTCAGCCCGGCGGCGACCGCTGCGACCAGGAGGACCAGCGCCACCCCCAGCGCCCGGTCGTCGGAGAGGTCCACCGGCCCGATGACCGGGCGCGGGATCGACCAGCCGGAGTCCCCGTTGCGCAGCCACCGGATCTGGAACAGCACCTGGTCCGCCAGGAAGGCCAGGGCCAGCGTAGCCAGCGCCAGGGAGCGCCCGCCGAGCCGTAGCGCGGGCAGGGCGACCAGGGCTCCCAGGACGGCGGCCACGCACGTGCCGACCGCCAGCGCCGCGATGAACGGCCACCCGCGGCTCATCAGCAGTCCCGCCACCAGCGCGGCCCCGGTCACGAAGGTGCCCTGGGCCAGGGACACCATCGCGCCGAGCCCGGTGACCACGGTGAAGGACATGAACACCAGGGCCAGCGCGAGCCCTTGGGCGAGGAGCCCGCTCCAGAAGGGGGTGGTCACGGTGTAGAAGGAGGCGCCCAGCAGGACACCGCCCACCGCCCACACCCCCCAGCGCCGTACCCACGGGGCCCCGGCCAGATGGTCCGGCGAGGCCACGTCCACAGCGGCGGTCCCGGCCGCCCGGGCCCGCCGGGTGAGCACCAGCAGCCCCCCGAAGAGGATCAGGAAGGGCACGGCCGTCCTGAAGCCGGTGATGGAGTCGGCGAAGGACGCGTAGCCGACGACCAGGTTCTGCAGGACCCCGAGCCCCAGCCCGCCCGCGAAGGCGAGCGGTACGGAGGCGAACCGCCCGATCACGGCCGCGGTGGCCGACACGAACAGGAACAGCGTGAAATCGTGCGCGGACAGCCCGAGCAGCGGCGTCGCCAGGACCCCCGCCAGCCCGGCCAGCCCCGACGCGATCATCCACGCCACCGAGGACAGCCGGTCGGCGTCGATCCCGCGCAGCTCGGTGAGCGAGCGGTTGTCGACGGCGGCCCGCAGCCGCAGCCCCAGCCGGGTGTGCCGCATCAGCACCCACAGGGCGACCGCCACCAGGGCCGTGGCCACCCAGGTGATCAGCTGGTCGGAGTCGATGCCCACGTCGGCGGTGAGCTGCCAGGACGTGGCGGGGCTCGGCCCCACGCCCGGCAGCCCGAACTGGTTCTCCGCCGGCTTGAGCGGCGCCCCCGCGTCGGTCAGGAGCTCCACCGTCCACAGCCCGGCCGCCGGCAGGGCCACCAGCAGACCGATGGTGGCCACGATCTGCGCCGTCTCGCCGACCTGCGCGAGCCGCCGGAACATCAGCCGGTCCAGCGCCCACCCGAGCCCGGGGGCCAGGACGAGGACCACCAGCAGCGCCGCCGGGACGGCCGGCCAGCCGAGCCCGGAGTGCAGTTCGTAGAAGGTGAGCGCAGACAGGTAGGCGGTGGCCCCGTGCGCGAAGTTGAACAGCCCGGACGCCGAGTACGACAGCACCAGCCCGGTGGCCAGCAGTGCGTACAGGGCGCCGGACACCAGACCGCTCAGTACGAAGGCGAGCAGATCTCCCATTCCGTTTCCCGTACCCCTACTTGAAGGGGATGGGCTCGTAGCACTTGAACGGTACGGAGACCTCGTACGCGCCGTTCTTCAGCTGTACGAGCGCCCCGCAGCCGAAGCTGTCCTTCTGGCCCTTGGGCTCCGCGCGGTTGCCGACGAGGGTGCCGGTGTCGGAGAAGCCCTGCGCGGCGGCCTGGAAGGACTCGACGGTCAGGCCCTTGCCCGCCTTCTGCGCGATGGACACGAACAGGTCGGCCGACATGTACCCGGTCATCATGTGCATGTTGAGCGGCACGTCCAGCCCGCCCGACGCGGCCTTGATGTCGGCCTTGAACTGGGCCATCTTCGGGCTCGTCGACTCGAACGGCTCGAACTGGAGCAGGACGTGCACGCCGTCGAGGGCCTGCTTGGTGGCGTCCTGGGCGAGCAGACCCGGGTCGTAGTCGGTCGGGTCGGAGAGCAGGCCCTTGTACCCGCTGCGCTTGAGCGAGGTGAACAGCCCGATGTTGTTGGGGGTCTGCATGACGGAGACGACCGCGTCCGGGGCCTTGCCGCCGTTGCTTTCGAGGATCTCCTTGACGTACGCCGACCAGTCGCTCGGCACGGCGGTGCCGGGCACCGAGGCCTTGGCGTAGGAGACCTTGAACCCGGCGCTGGTGAAGCCCTGCTGGAAGGTGCGCACGCCGAACTTTCCGGCGTCGCTGTCGTTGGCGATGATCGCGACCGACTTGCCCGCGGCGCCGCCGAGGATCTGGCCGATGCCCTCGGGCCAGGTCTGGTTGATGGTGCCGCCGGGGGTGGGGACGAGGCAGCCGTTGAACCCGTAGATGTACTTGGGCCCGCAGAAGGAGGGGAGCGTGCCCCAGCCGAAGGTGGGTACCTTCTCCTGCTCCAGGAAGTCGGCGCCGGTGAAGGTGACCGAGCTCATGGGGGAGACCGCGAAGACCTTGTCCTGCTGGACGAGTTTGCGGGCCGCGGCCAGGTTCTTGGCGGGGTCCTGCCCGTCGTCCTCGGCGCCGATGTAGTCGATCTTGAGGCCGTTGATCCCGCCCTCGGCGTTGGCCCTCATGTAGCGGGCCTTCGCCCCGAGGTCGGTGGCCTTCTTGCTGTAGCCGCTGGCGCTGGTCATCGACACGATGCCGCCGACTTTGATCGAGTCGGCGGTCACCCCGCGGGAGTTGCCGCCGGCTACTCCCGGCTTGTCGGTGGAGGCGCCGTTGGAGGCGGAGTTGCAGGCGGAGACGAGCGCGAGCGCTGCCGCCGCGGCGGCCAGGGTGCGGATCGGTCGCAACATGTGTGGATCCCCTCCGGTCGGAATCCCCGAATTCTGTGCGTGACCTGACGCATCGTCAATATCAACGACGAGTAAAGTGACGCCCCGTCAGGTAACGGTTCGGACGTTGGGGTGATCGCGCCGCGCGGCCGTCAGGACTGGTAGAGGGCCGCCACCTCCTTGGCATAGGCCTTCTCTATGGCCCGCCGCTTCAGCTTCAGCGAGGGCGTCAGCAGCCCCCGCTCCTCGGTGAACTGCTCGCCCAGGATGCGGAACGTGCGGATCGACTCGGCCTGGGAGACCAGGGTGTTCGCCGCCACCACCGACCGCCGGACCTCCGCCGCCAGATCGGGGTCGAGCACCAGCTCCGCCGCCGTCGGCACCCGGGGGCGGCCGCGCATCGCCATCCAGTGCGCGACCCCCTCCATGTCCAGGGTGAGCAGGGCCGCGATGTACGGCCGGTCGTTGCCCACCAGGACGCACTGGGAGACGAGCGGGTGCGAGCGGACCCGCTCCTCCAGGGCGGCCGGGGCGACGCTCTTGCCGTTGGAGGTCACCAGGATCTCCTTCTTGCGCCCCGTGATCGTGAGGTACCCGTCCGCGTCGAGACGCCCCAGGTCCCCCGTGGCCAGCCAGCCGTCCCGCAGGACGGCCTCCGTGGCCTGCGGGTCGTTCAGGTACCCGGAGAAGACGTGGGCGCCGTACAGCCAGATCTCCCCGTCCTCGGCGATGTGCACCGTACCGCCGGGGATCGGCCGCCCGACGGTGCCGTACTTGGTGGCCCCGGGCGGGTTCGCGGTGGCCGCCGCGCAGGACTCGGTGAGCCCGTAGCCCTCGAAGACCGTCACCCCGGCGCCGTCGAAGAACAGCCCCAGCCGGCGCGACATCGCGGAACCGCCCGACATGGCGTACCGCACCCGGCCGCCCAGCGCCTCGCGGACCTTCCCGTACACCAGCTTCTCGAAGAGCTGGTGCTCCATGCGCAGCTTCGCCGAGGGCCCGGGCCCGGCGCCGAAGGCCTTCTGCTCGCGCGCCTCCGCGTACCGTACGGCCGTCTCCACCGCCCGGTCGAAGGGCCCCGTCCGGCCCTCTGTCTCGGCCTTGCGGCGGGCGGCGGCGAAGACCTTCTCGAAGACGTACGGCACCCCGAGCACGAACGTCGGCCGGAACGCGGCGAGGTCCGGCAGCAGCTCGGCCGCCGCCAGCACCGGCTGGTGCCCGAGCTTCACCCGGGCGCGGACGGCCGCCACCTCCACCATCCGCCCGAAGACGTGGGCGAGCGGCAGGAACAGCAGGGTGGACGGCTGCTCGCCGGGCCCGGCCTGGAAGACGGACTCCCACCGGGTCACCATCGTGTCGGCCTCGAACATGAAATTGCCGTGGGTCAGCACACAGCCCTTGGGACGGCCCGTGGTCCCCGAGGTGTAGATGACGGTGGCCGTCGCGTCGGGCGTCACGGCGCTCCGGTGGCGGTGCACGACGTCCTCGGCGACCTGGAGCCCGTCCGCGACGAGCCCGTCCACGGCGCCCGCGTCCAGCTGCCACAGCCGGCGCAGCATCGGCAGCCGCTCGATCACCGACCCGACGGTCATGGCCTGGTCCTCGTCCTCCACCACACAGGCCGTGCACTCGGCGTCGTAGAGGATCCAGTGCACCTGCTCGGCGGAGGACGAGGGATAGACGGGCACCGGCTGGGCGCCGATCGCCCACAGGGCGAAGTCGAAGAGCGTCCACTCGTACCGGGTACGGGACATGATCGCGACCCGGTCCCCGAAGCGGATGCCCTGCGCCAGCAGCCCCTTGGCGAGCCCGAGCACCTCGGAGGCCAGCTCGCCCGAGGTCACGTCCCCCCAGACCCCGCCCGACTTGCGGCCGAGCACGACCCGGCCGGGGTCCTCGCGCGCGTGCAGGAAGACGGCATCGGCCAGACCGCCGACGGGTGAGCCCGTGACGACCGGCGGGACGGTGATCTCGTGCAAGGCCCGCTCCTCTCCGTACGGCGCGGCGACGCTATCCCACGCCTACCCGAGGGTGATCAGGGAAGGAAGACCTCCACAAGACCTCCCCAGCGGCGTGCCCGGGGCGTGCCCTGGGCGTGCCCCGGGCAGTGACCACGGAGAGGCCCCCCGGGGGCTCTGCTTCGGCTTCGGCTCCGGCTGTGCGGGCCCCGCCCCCTACGCGGCGCGCGTCAGCCGGTCCGCGCCCGACAGGATCGCCGCGGCCAGGGCCTCCGCCGCGGCGGAGCCGCGGGCACCCCGCAGCAGTGCGAACTCCACCGTCCCGAGGTCCGGCAGGCCGCCCACCCGGACCAGCCCCGGCGGGATCAGTCCGCGCGTATGGGCCATCACGCCCAGCCCCGCCCGCGCCGCCGCGATCAGGCCGCTCAGGCTGCCGCTCGTACAGGCGATCCGCCACGGCCGCCCGTCCGCCTGCAAGACGTCCAGCGCCCGCGCCCGCGTGATCCCCGGCGGCGGGAAGACGATCAGCGGCACCGGCCGGTCCGGGTCCACCCGCAGCCCCTCCGCCCCGATCCACACCATCCGGTCCCGCCACACCAGCCGGCCCCGCTCGTCGCCGTCCCCGCGCCGCTTGGCGAGTACGAGGTCCAGCCGCCCCGCGTCCAGCCGCTCGTGCAGGGTCCCCGACAGCTCCACGGACAGCTCCAGCTCCACCTCGGGGTGCTCGTGTCGGAAGGCCTCCAGGATCTCCGGCAGCCGGGTCAGCACGAAGTCCTCCGAGGCGCCGAAGCGCAGCCGGCCCCGGATCCGCGTCCCCGCGAAGAAGGCCGCCGCGCGCTCGTTCGTCTCCAGGATCGAGCGGGCGAAACCGAGCAGCGCCTCGCCGTCCTCGGTGAGTTCCACGCTGTGTGTGTCGCGCAGGAAGAGGGGCCGGCCCGTGGCCTCCTCCAGCCGGCGCACGTGCTGGCTGACGGTGGACTGGCGGACGCCGAGCCGGGCGGCGGCCTGCGTGAAGCTCAGGGTCTGGGCGACGGTGAGGAAGGTGCGCAGCTGAACGGAGTCGTACACGCCGCCCACCCTACTCCCGCTCATCACGTTCCGTGATGACAGTGAGAGCGGTGTACGGGTTTCCCGATCACCGTCGTACCCCGAAGATGAGATGAAAGGGGCTCTGACCCGCACCACGCCACACCGTCGCACCCGCCCCGCCCGGCCCCGCCGGCCCGCCCGCCCCGCCCTCCCGCCGACCTCAGCAAGTGAGCATCCGCATGCGCCGCCCGCACCTCCCCGCCCGGCTCCCCGTGGACCCGTTCATCACGGGTCTGCTCGCCACCGTCGGCCTCGCCGCCCTGCTGCCCGCCCGCGGCGCGGCCGCCTCCGTGGCCGAGGCCGCCTCCACCGCGGCGGTGGCCCTGCTCTTCTTCCTCTACGGCGCCCGGCTCTCCACCCGCGAAGCCCTCGACGGCATGCGCCACTGGCGGCTCCACCTCACCGTGCTCGCCTCCACCTTCCTCCTCTTCCCCCTCCTGGGCCTCGCCGCGCACGCCCTGGTCCCCACCGTCCTCACGCCGCCCCTCTACAGCGGCCTGCTCTTCCTCTGCCTGGTGCCCTCCACCATCCAGTCCTCCATCGCCTTCACCTCGATCGCCCGCGGCAACGTCCCCGCCGCGATCTGCGCGGGCTCCTTCTCCAGCCTCATCGGCATCTTCCTGACGCCCCTCCTCGCCGCCGGCCTGCTCGGCAACAGCGCGGGCGGCTTCTCTCCCGACTCGCTGCTGAAGATCGTCCTCCAGCTGCTCCTGCCCTTCCTCCTCGGCCAGGCCCTGCGCCCCTGGGTCGGCGGCTTCCTCGTCCGCAACAGATCAGTCCTCGGCCGCGTCGACCGCGGCTCGATCCTGCTCGTCGTCTACACCGCCTTCAGCGCGGGCATGGTTGCCGGGATCTGGCGCCAGGTCAGCCTGCCGCGACTCGGCGGGCTGATGGCCGTGGAGGCGGTCATCCTCGCCGTGATGCTGGCCGCCACCTGGTACGGGGCCAAGCGCCTCGGCTTCACCCGCGAGGACCGGATCGCCATCCAGTTCGCGGGGTCGAAGAAGAGCCTGGCCGCCGGACTCCCCATGGCCAGCGTGCTGTTCGGCGCCCAGGCGAGCCTCGCCGTGCTGCCGCTGATGCTCTTCCACCAGATGCAGCTGATGGTCTGCGCGATACTGGCCCGCCGCCGCGCGCGCGACCCCCGGGCTCCGCAGGAGCAGCAGGCTCCACAGAACCCGCAGGACCAGCAGGCTCCACAGGACCCGCACGCCACGCCGAACCCGCAGGACCCGCGCGCCACGCCGAACCCGCAGGCCACGCACGCCACGTAGCGGCCCGAACTCGCCGCCGGGCATGTGGCGGAGGTCTCGCACACCCCCCAACACCCGGTCCCGCAGGCCCGGTAACGTGCGGCGGTGACCTGGATACGCCCGCTCTCCGCCCACGCCCCGCGCCCCTGCACCCTGGTGGTCTGCCGGGGCTGCTGCTGCGGCGACCCCCGCAAGAACCCCGGCACCGACCACGCGGGACAGCTCGCCCGGCTGCTCGAGGCCGCGGCGGCCTCCGACGGGCGGCTGGCCGTCCGTACGAGCGACTGCCTCGGCCCCTGCGCGCAGGCCAACGTCATCGTGGTCCAGCCCACCACGGAGGCCCGCCGCCGGGGCGCCCGCGCGGTCTGGTTCGGCTGGGCCCTGGACGACACCGCCACCGACGAGGTCATCGCCTGGGCCGAAGCGGGCGGCCCCGGGGCCGCCCCGCTCCCCGCCACCCTCGATCTCCACCGCATCGACCCCCCGGATCCGAAGCCGGCCGAGCCCGCCTCCCGACGCGGCCGCCGCAAGCGCTGATCGGGTCGGCGTAAGGACGGCGGGGGTGCGGGGGCGGAAGACGTTAGAGCGAGGAAATGTCCGGTTCTTCTAGGTTCTGGGTGTCAGCCGAACAACCCCGAACCACAAGGAGCCCCCCCATGAAGCTCAACAAGCGCATCGCCGCCGTCTCCGCCGCCGCCCTGCTCGGCACGCTCGCCCTCGGCGGTGCCGCCCACGCCGCGGACAACGGAGGCGGCACCGCCGACGGCAGCGGAGACTCCTCGTACAGCCGGACGATCGAGGCCCCGCCGGGCACCCCGCACGTGGCCGCCGAGAAGGTCCGGCCCGCGTCGAAGGAGAACGCGTACAGCCAGACCATCGAGGCCCCGGCGGGCACCGAGCACACCGGTGCGGGGGTCATGGCCGGCAAGTGACCGGTGCGGGGCAGAGGCGGGGTCGCGAGTGACCGCCCCACCCCTGCCCCGCGGACCCCGCCCCGCGGGGCAGGCCCGCACCCGCGGCTCACGCCGTCAGGTCGATCCGTTCCTCGCCCGCGTAGATGTTCATGTCCCCGCCCCGCAGGAACCCGACCAGCGTCAGCCCCGACTCCAGCGCCAGGTCCACCGCGAGCGACGACGGAGCGGATACGGCCGCCAGCACGGGGATGCCCGCCATCACGGCCTTCTGCGCCAGCTCGAAGGAAGCCCGCCCCGACACCAGCAGCACCGCGCCCGCCAGCGGCAGCCGCCCGGCTTGCAGCGCCCGCCCGACGATCTTGTCCACCGCGTTGTGCCGGCCCACGTCCTCCCGTACGTCGATCAGCTCGCCCCCCGCCGAGAACAGCCCGGCGCCGTGCAGGGCGCCCGTGCGCTCGAAGACCTTCTGCTCCGCGCGCAGCCGGTCCGGCAGCTCCCCGAGGACCCGCGCGCTCACCCGTACGGGATCGTCCGCGAGCCCCGGGAACCGGGTCGCGGTCCGCACCGCGTCCAGGCTGGCCTTCCCGCACAGGCCGCACGAGGAGGTGGTGTAGACGTTCCGCTCCAGCGTGATGTCCGGCACCGGAACTCCGGCGGCGAGCTGGACGTTCACCACGTTGTAGGTGTTCGTTCCGTCCTCGGCGGCGCCCTCGCAGTAGGTCACGGCCCGGATGTCCGAGGCCGAGGCGAGCACTCCCTCGCTGGCCAGGAAGCCCACGGCCAGCGCGAAGTCGTCACCCGGGGTGCGCATCGTGATGGCCAGCGGCTTGCCGTTCAGCCGTATCTCCAGCGGCTCTTCGGTGACCAGCGTGTCCGCCCGGGCCCCCGCCACGCCGCCCCGGATCCGGACGACGCGACGGCGTTCGGTGACCCGTCCCATGTGATCAGCCCACCCGTTCTGTTCTTGCCGTACGCCTGGAACACCCATTCTCCAGGATCGGCTCCGGGCCCCTCCCCGGCTGGAGGACCCTCGGGAAGCTCCAAATTCCGGGCACTGAATCCTGTCGGGTCACGCGCCCTTGTACCCATCAGTAGCAGGCAAAGCTGGTAAATCCTGACTGCCTTACAAGGGGGGACCCCGCCCATGACCGGTTCACGCGTGGTGGCGCTAGGGCACTACCAACCCTCGAAGGTGATCACCAACGAGGACCTCGCCGCCATGGTGGACACCAACGACGAGTGGATCCGCTCCCGCGTCGGGATCAAGACCCGGCACATGGCCGGACCCGACGAGCCGGTCGACGAGCTGGCCTACCAGGCCGCGGGCAAGGCGCTCGCGAGCGCCGGTCTGACCCCGGACGACATCGACCTCGTCCTCGTCGCCACCTCCACCGCGATCGACCGTTCCCCCAACATGGCCGCCCGCGTCGCGGCCAAGCTCGGGATGGGCTCCAGCCCCGCCGTGATGGACATCAACGTCGTCTGCTCGGGCTTCACCCACGCCCTGGCCACCGCCGACCACGCGATCCGGGCCGGCGCCGCCACCCGGGCGCTGGTCATCGGGGCCGACAAGATGACCGAGATCACCGACTGGAGCGACCGCACCACCTGTGTCCTGACCGGTGACGGCGCCGGCGCGGCCGTGGTCGAGGCCTGCGAGGAGCCCGGCATCGGCCCGGTCCTGTGGGGTTCGGTCCCCTCGATGGGCAACGCGGTCCGCATCGAGGGATCGCCGCCGGTCTTCGCCCAGGAGGGCCAGTCCGTCTACCGCTGGACCACCAGCCAGCTCCCCCCGCTCGCCCGCAAGGTCTGCGAGAAGGCCGGGATCACCCCCGAGGACCTGGCCGCGGTCGTCCTCCACCAGGCGAACCTGCGGATCATCGAGCCGCTGGCCGCGAAGATCGGCGCCGTCAACGCCGTCGTCGCCCGCGATGTGGTCGACTCCGGCAACACCTCGGCCGCCTCCATCCCGATGGCCCTGTCCAAGCTGGTCGAGCGCGGCGAGATCCCCTCCGGGGCGCCCGTCCTCCTCTTCGGCTTCGGCGGCAACCTCTCCTACGCCGGCCAGGTCATCAGCTGCCCGTAACACCCGGGCCCGAGCCCGCGGCGGTCCCCGTCGTGGGTTCGGCCGTGGGCCCGGCCGCGGTCCGGCCCACGACGGGGACGGTGCCGCGGGCCTCCGCGGTCGGCGTGGCCACGAGCACCAGAACCAGCGCGGTCAGTTCCCAGGCCGCGCCGATCCGCATGCCCGCCGCCAGTACGGGCACCACCGCTGGTCGCCCAGGTGCCCGATGCCCTTCTTCACGCCCGCCGAGAAGGCGGCGATGCCCAGCAGGGCGGCACCCATCAGCATCCGGGAGTCCTCGGCGCTTCGCCGTGCGACCTGAGAGGTACGCCGATCCCGCCCGTCGGGCTGATGGATCGACGAGCGACGCGCCGGAGGATGGAACGACACAAACCGATGGCAAGAGGAGCACGCACCACATGAGGCGCAAAAGGGTCGTCCTGATCACTGCCGGGGTCGTCGCCGCCCTCGGGATCGCCGCGGCGGTCGCCGTGCCGGCCGCGAACGACTGGCTCGCGAACCGGCACCAGCAGACGAACTCCTACGCGACGGGCGCCGAGGCGAAGGCCGACCGCCCGTCCGTCCCGCGCTGGCTGGCGGACGACGCGAAGTCGGTCTCGTACTCGATGAAGACCACGGGCGGCGAGCGCCTGCTGAAGGCGACCCTCCCGGGCGGCAAGCCCCCGGCCCGCTGCGAGGCGGTACCGGCCTCGCAGGCCAAGGCGATACAGCTCCGGGCGGACTGGTTCCCGAAGGACGCCCAGGGCAAGGCGAGCCTGAGCTGCGGCACGTACTACGGCTACATGGACGGTGACACCTTCTACGCCTGGCAGCACAAGGACGACCTGGTGGCGGGCGAGCGCGCCAACGCCGCGCCCTAGGCCGCGAGACGCGACGTCTCGACCGGGCCCGCGCGCCCGGCCCGGACATGCCCGCAGGTCAGCGCGGCGCGTCGGACTCGGGCCGGGTGAAATACCTGGTCGGAACCCCGCCGAACCTTTGCTATTGTTGTCCATGTCGCCGCGGGAAACCGGGGCCGACCACCTAGTCCGGGTGGCGGAATGGCAGACGCGCTAGCTTGAGGTGCTAGTGCCCTTTATCGGGCGTGGGGGTTCAAGTCCCCCCTCGGACACAGAGGTCAACCGACCAAATAGGGCCGGTCAAAGCGACGGAATGTCGTTTTGACCGGCCCTATTGTTGTGCGTGAACGTGATCTGGCCCCCTGCGAGTCGCAGGGGGCCAGATCTATTTTTCCTGGTCAGGCGGGGTGTGGGGGGTGGGGTGGATCAGCTGTCGGGGAGGTATCCCTGAGGCGTTCAGTTCCGGGGGTTCCTGAGCGCGTGGCGGTTGGAGGGGCGGCGGCGGGCGGGTTGGCCGTCGAGTGGGAGGGTGGCGAGCCAGCTTTCGGTCTTGCGCTCGTTGGCGTGGGCGATCTGGAAGGCGAGGAGGAGGGACTGCGCGGCGATTTTGCGGATGCGGCGGGTGCGGCTGCGTTCGTCGCGTCCAAGGCTGCGGCGCTTGATGGGGCACGCGACGGTGGGGTGGGTGCCTGCGGCGGGGCAGAGCATCCGGCGTGCGCCGCGGTGATCGGGGGCGGCTTTGGGACGTAGGCGGAAGGCGGCGCGGGTGTTGACACGTGCGCGCCACGTGGTCTTGTCGATCATCGACCGCGACGACCCAGTCGAGGTCTCCTTCGGCGTCGGCCTGGGCGAGCAGGGCGGTGAAGACCTTCTCCCAGGTGCCGTCCGCGGCCCACATCCGCAGCCGGTTGTGGGCGCCCTTCCACGACCCGAAGCGCTCGGGCAGATCCATCCACGGCGTCCCGGTGCGGTACTTGAACGCAATCGCGTCGATCACCTGCCGGTGATCCTGCCACCGACCTCCACGCCGAGGCGTCCGGTCCGGAAGCAAGGGCTCGATGCGGGCCCACTGGGCGTCAGTCAGCGACACACATCACCCAACGATCCGATGATCGGAAGGAAACGGCCTAGTTGCCCACCTGACCGTCCCGCGCTGAGTTACCGGCGTCAAGAGCGCCGATCGCGGCCGCGATGGAGCCTGGTCC
The DNA here is from genome assembly GCF_022808175.1 of Streptomyces sp. AP-93. Lineage (GTDB taxonomy): Bacteria > Actinomycetota > Actinomycetes > Streptomycetales > Streptomycetaceae > Streptomyces. The sequence continues at coordinate 34,063 of NZ_JALGBX010000019.1, forward strand.
GTCCGGGTGACTAGAGGCCGCAACTCCGGTGCCGGCACGCACATTCCCCCTACCGTGCGGCCATGGACTCCACCCCGATGCCCGAGCCGCTGCGCCGGGCGATCCACCAGCTGGTTTCCGAGGGCGTGCAGAACTGCCAGGAGGTGCTGCGGTACACCGAGCCCGACCAGGCACACACCTGGAAGCGGATGACGCTGTGCCGGGCCACGGACGCGGCCGACACCATGAACATGGTGGCCCTGCTGATCGCCGCGTACTGCGAGCGCACCGGCATGGCCGCCGACACGCTGCAGAGCTACCTCCAGGTTGGGCAGCAGGAGCTCCGGTCCGCAGGCCCGCAGGAGGACCCGCAGAAGCTGTTCACCGAGGCGTGCCTGCACGGGCTGAGGGCGCGGCTGTGCGAGGACGTCGACTCGCTGGACAGCTATCTGCCGCCGCAGGTGGCCGCGATGGCCCGCAGGGTGGCCGAAGCTCTCGAAGTGCCGGAGCCGGCCGCAACGTAACGCCGGGGCCGCACGGTCGTTGGACAGCGCCAACCTGTACCGGGCCCCGGGGATCAGGACCGCCTGCGTCTCGTGGGTGCTGTCCTGTCGGACGATGTGGAAGCGGCCCCGGTGTGGGCTCGGCTTCGGGGCGGGGCGCCGCCAGGTGTCGGCCGTGAACCGTACGTGGGCGGCCGGGTCGGTGGGGGCATGGACACCGAGAATCTGATGGACAGACCCGCTCCAGGTCGGTGGAACACCGAGTGCGGGGTGCCGGCCGCGGCCCACACCACCGGGTGGGCGAGCAGCGCGTGGTCGGCCAGCACCCGGGTGCGCGTGCGGTGCCCGAAGGGCGAGACGCCGCCGATGGCGTACCCGGTGGCCTCCCGTACCAGCGCCGCGTCAGCTCTGGTCACGGCGGTGGCGCCGAGCTCTTGGCGCACCCGCTCGGTGTCCACCCGCGAGGAGCCGTCCATGAGGACCAGCACCGGCTCGCCGTCCACCGCGAACACCAGGGACTTGACGATCTCGGAGACGTCGCAGCCCACCGCCGCGGCCGCCTCCGCGGCGGTACGCGTGGAGTCCGGGAACCGGACCACCCCCACGTCCGCCAGCCCCAGCGCCCCCAGTGCCTCCGCGAACCGCGGATGCGCGGCGCCTGCGTCGTCGTCGGTTCGAGTCCGGGTTCCGTTTCCGTTCACGGGGTCGATGTCGCTCATATCCCGCACGCTGACGTCAGCCCTCCCGGCCACGCGAACCACGTCCCCACGGGCCGCCCGCCGGCGCTCAGCCCTGCGGCTCCGGCGGGGGCGCGTCCGCCGCGTGCGGGCTGCGCGCGGCCGAGTCGGCCCGCGCCTCGGTGCGATGGCCGCGGGCGATGTAGTCGCGGACGACCGCCTCGACAGCGTCCTGAGGAGACCCGATGCCGGCGAGCACCATCACCTCCACCACCAGCTCCGCGTCCAGGTTGACACTGACCTTGGTTATGGCTGTCCCCCTCGGTCGGCCCCGTGTGGACGTACTGGTACGAGACTGGCCACGGCGTCGACAGCCTCCGCCGCCGTATCGTGCGCCTCGGCCCGTCCGGCCGTCTCCGCGCTGCCGACCGGACCGTCTCCGCCCTACCGTGCGTTCAGCACGGACGCGACGACGTCGCCCGCCGGCCCGCTGCCGTAGCCGCCGGACTGGACGACCGAGCCGGCGGCCAGGTCGTCCGCGTAGCCGGTGAACCAGCTGTTGGAGTCGCTCTGCCCATCGACCTCGGCCGACCCGGTCTTGGCTCCCTTGTCGCCGCTGACCGCGGACATCGCCTTGGCGGCGGTGCCGTCGGTCGCGGCGGCGCCCATCACGCTGCGCAGGGTGGCGGCCATGTTCCCGGGCAGCGGCTGGGCGGTGGTCAGCTCGCCCTTGATCATCGCCCTGGGCACGATCACCGGCTGGCGGAACGCGCCGTTTTTCACGGTCGCCGAGAGGGAGGCGACGCTGAGGGCGTTCATGGTGACCTTGCCCTGGCCGATGTAGGAGGCGGCCGTCTCGGGGCCCTTCGAGACCGGGATGCCGGCGTCGGTGGAGACGATCCCGATGGACCACACCCCGCCCAGGCCGAAGTACTTGCGGGCCGTCTGGCTCAGGGCGGTGTCCTCCACGCCCTTGGCGTTCAGCGGGCCCAGCGCCTTCATGAAGAAGGTGTTGCAGGAGCGGCGGAAGCTGTCCCGGAAGGTGCCGTTCGCGATGGAGAAGTTCTTGTTGTTGTGGAAGGTCGTGCCCGACCAGGTCACCTCCTTCGGACACTCGACCGGGGAGGTCGGTCCGCCGACCAGGCCGTGCTCCAGCATCATCGCCGCGGTCACGACCTTCATCGTGGAGCCGGGGGCCTGCGCCCCCTCCATCGCCACGTTGAACCCGCCGGCCGGGCTGTTGGCGACCGCGCTGATCTCGCCGGTGCTGGGCCGGACGGCGACCACCGAGGCCCGGTCGTACTTCTTCACCGCCCGCTCGGCGGCGGCCTGTACGTCGGCGTCCAGCGTCGTCTGGACCTTCTTCGTCTTTCCCTTGGCGAGGGTGAGCAGCGTCCGGTTCGGCGCGTCGGCGTCGGCCGGCTCGATCCAGGTCTCGACGCCGGGCTCGCCTGCGGCCCCGTCCGCGTACCGGGTACGCAGGGTGTCCAGCACGGGGGCCAGCGACGGGTACTTCTCGGCGGTCAGCTCCCGGCCCTCGCGGTCCAGCGCCTGGATCGAGCCCCTCTTCGCCTCACCGGTCCGCAGGGTCGCGCCCTCGATCAGCTTCGGGTGCAGCACCGCCGGCCGCCAGTCCACCAGCGCCCGCCCACTGCTCTTGCCCCGCACCACGGTCAGCTCCGAGGCGTACGCCAGCTCCTTCTCGTGCCCCTCAAAACTGATGGTCGCCTTCACCGTGTACGGCACCGTGGCGCCGCTCGCCGCGCCCGGCGTGACCACGGCGTTCTCCACATGCCCGGTCTCCCGGAAGCCGCGCAGCGCCTCCGCGGCCGCCGCCGGGTCGTCGGTCAGCGTCCCCGCCGCGTCCGCGTCCCCGCGGGCCCACGCCGCCAGGAAGTCCCGCGATGTCCGCTCGACCTCCTCGGCCGTAACCTCCCCGGACCCGGACGCGTTCAGCGGCGCGGCGTCCGCGCCACCGAGGCCCGCACCGTCCGAGTCCCCGCCCAGCATCTCGTAGCCCGCGAACCCCACCCCGCCCGCCACCAGGACGAACACGCCGCCGACGAAGGCGGTCTTCACTCCCCTGCGCATGGTGCAGCCCCTCCCCAAGAGCCCCGTACGGACGACCCGGCGTACGAACGATGTTCGCTTGAACATGTTCAAGACATAGATACGTATGCACTCTACGGGGCCGTATGTCACCCCTGAACCGCCAGAACCGATCGTTACCCGACCGGAACGCACACCGATTCGTGCCTTACGCGGACTCAAGCTGCGAAGCGACCGTCCGCGCCCGCCCGTACAGCTCCCGGGCGGCGGCGTTCTTCCGGTGCGGACGCAGCAGACCGAACACGGCCCGGACCCGCTCGTCCGCACGCCCCGACTGCACCATGGGGAAGTCGTCCAGCGCCTGGTGCCAGGTGGCGCAGGCGGTCTCCAGATGGCAGATCTCCAACTGCCGCTCAGCCAGGGTGGCCCGGTGTCGTACTCGGGCCCGGTAGGACACACGCACCCCGAACACCGGCCCGGCAGGCCCCGAACCGGCCGCGGACAGCAGACGGGGCAACGAAACCGGGCGCCAGGGCGCACTACCCCGCGGCCCGGCTCCCACAACCAGCCCGGCCCTTCCTCAGGGACCGAAGGGACCGGCCGGGCCAACCACCGGTTCCATACCGACAATCACCCGAGCCGGGGTCCGCCTCCCACCAGAGAGGACCCAGCCGGACACCGACCACCCCACCCTCTGCGGCTGGCCACGTCGGGCCGGACACCGGTCCCGGAGGCCGGGCCGCGAGGCCGCTGAGCGGACGGGCCGGACTGGAGCTGCGGGGCCTGGCGGACGCGAGGGTGCTACCTGCTGGTCAAGGTCACCAAGACCGCGGGCCCGAAGGGGCCTTCGGGGGTGTAGACCTGGTGGCCGGTGAGGGTGCCCGCCCGGGTGCGGGCGAGGTCGATGCCGAGGTAGTCGGCCCAGGCCTGCGCGTCCTCCTCGCCGGCGACGACTCCGTACAGCTGTGCCTCTTCGTCCACAGTCCATTCGGCCCCGGGGAACTCCCGGGCGGTCGCGTTGTCCTCAGCCCAGAAGCGGACGAGGCCCACGGCGGCCTCCGCCCGCCTCTCGGCTGCTCTGTAACGGGCGCTCCGGCCGGGGCCGGGATTCAGTTCGGCCGGGGCCGGGGGTTCAGCTGTAGGGGGTGAGGCGGCCGAAGCGCTCCAGCAGGGTACGGGCCGCGCGCGGGCTCAGGCCGAGGCCTGCGGCGGCCTGTTCGTCGGTGGTGTCCTGGTCGGCGTCCCGGGCCGCCCAGTAGCCGACCTGGGCGGCGGTGACCTCTAGGCCGTTTCTTTCGGATCACCTCGCTGACCAGATGAAGATGGCGGCGAGGTGGAGGCCGGCGGGGTAGATGGTGGCGGTCTTGTCGTAGCGGGTGGCCGGGCCGCGCCACTGCTTGAGCTTGTTGATGCGGCGTTCGACGGTGTTGCGCTGCTTGTAGGCCTCGCGGTCGAAGGCCGGCGGACGTCCGCCGCGGCTTCCGAGCCGTTTGCGGTTGGCGGCCTGGTCGGCGGGCTGCGGGATCACCGCCCGGATCCCACGCCGCCGCAGATGACGGCGGATCGCCCGGGACGAATACGCCCTGTCCGCCAGGACCACGTCCGGTGTGACCCTGGGTCGGCCAGTCCGTCGGGGCACCCGTAACCGGGCCATGACCTGCTCGAATGCGGGCGCGTCACCGGCCTGTCCCGGCGTGAGAACGAAGGCGAGGGGCCGGCAGCGGCCGTCAGTCGCGAGGTGGATCTTCGTGGTCAGCCCGCCGCGGGAGCGCCCGAGGGCATGGTCGGCCGGCTCGCCGGCCGGGGCCCCTTTTCACGGGCCCCGGCGGCGTGCTGGTGGGCACGGACGATCGTGGAGTCGACCGCGACGACCCAGTCGAGGTCGCCCTCGGCGTCGGCCCGGGCGAGCAGGGCGGTGAACACCTTCTCCCACGTCCCGTCCGCGGCCCACATTCGCAGCCGGTTGTGGGCGCCCTTCCACGACCCGAAGTGCTCGGGCAGGTCCATCCACGGCGTCCCGGTGCGGTACTTGAACGCGATCGCGTCGATCACCTGCCGGTGGTCCCTCCACTGCCCGCCCCGCTTCGGCGTGCGGTCCGGCAGCAACGGCTCTATGCGCGCCGACTGGGCATCAGTCAACGACATACATCAACCAACGATCCGATGATCTGAAGGAAACGGCCTAGGGGCATGCCCGCCGGCCAACATCGGCCAGACGGGGATGTTGGACCTTTGAAGCCTCCGCACGATTCTCCCCGCAAGGCGCAGCCTGGGGAGGCGAGACCATTGTGGGCAGTGGTGAACGCGGGTCGGAGTCACCGATTCGAGGGACTGTGCAGCCGCTACCTTGGATGACCTGACTGATGGCGCCAGCGTCGGGCGCGTTGCGAGTTCAGATCAAGGACCGACCTCACCTCTTCTAGCCGACCTCGGATCTATGAAGGCGCAGTGGAGCCGTCGGCGTGACCGGGCCACTGCCACGGCACTTCGCTACGACACCCTCCTCGAAGCTGCTCGCGAGATTGAGCAGATCGCAGAGCTGTGGCAAGAGCTAGCGGCCGAGCCTTTCGGACACCCTGCCATCCGAGAGTCCCGGCAGGAGACCCTGTCGGACCCCGCGCCCAACGAATCCGCCGAGGAGCTGGACGCTGGGAACGTCCTGCTCCTGATGGCCCAGGAGCCGCACCGGCTCTGGCGCGCCAAGGAGGTCCAGGAGGCGTTTGCACTCCCGTCCCTGACCGGGGTGCGACGTTCCCTCAAGGCGATGGTTGCAGCAGGTCAGTTCGAGGCCGTTCGCCGCAAGGCACGGCATCTGCCTTTTCGCATGCCATCCGCCCCAGGCCCGGTATGGCGAGGCCCTGAGCAGCAGAGTGGGAAGCGATCTTGAACCATCTGGGAACTGGCGCCTCAGCTGAGCTGTGAGTCCGCTGGTCAGCGCATTCTGTGTCCGCGCCTGCCAGTAGGACGCGCCCTCGCGCCCGGGATCCGACCGCCACGCGGTCGGGGGAGCGGCGCCGGCCCGTGGTGCGACCGCCCGGGCCATTGCCCTGGTGCCGGGGGTAAGCGAAGATCGGCCGGGAATCTTCGCCCTCGGGAGGGTACGCGTGTCCGAAGTCAAGGCCGAGCTGGACCGGTTGATGAGCATCTTCCTCGGGGCGTTCACCAATGCCGGAGGCGGGCGGCCGGATCTGGGCGCCGTCCGCGAGGTGTTCATCCCCCAGGGGATGATCATCAAGAACGTCGGGGCCGAGCCCGTGATCTACGACCTCGACGGCTTCATCGAGCCCCGGGAGAAGATCCTCACCGACGGGACGCTCACGGAGTTCCGCGAATGGGAGGTCGCCGAGCGGACCGAGGTCTTCGGTTCGGTCGCGCACCGGTTCAGCGAGTACCGCAAGTCCGGATACCTCGACGGAGTGTGGTTCGAGGGCACCGGCCACAAGACCACCCAGTACGTCCGGACGCCCGGCGGCTGGCGGATGAGCGCGATGGCCTGGGACGACGTCGCCCCGTAGGACGATCCGGCCCCCCCGTCGACAGTGTTACGCGACCGGCTGCTGCTGGGTGACGCAGTGGATGCCGCCGCCCGCGCCGAGGCTGTCGGTGTTGAGCTGCTCGACGACCCGGCCCGGGAAGGCCCGCTGGAGGGTGAGCTTGGCCGCGGCGTCCGCGGTGGAGTGGCCGAACTGCGAGGAGATGACGGCGCCGTTGCACACGTAGTAGTTGACGTAGGAGGCGACGAAGTCGGGGCTGGTGGAGCGGATCCTGTTGTAGTCGGGGCCCTGGAGCTTGGTGACCGCGATCGGGCGGCCCAGGGCGTTCGTGCTGGTGGACAGGATCTGGTACTGCCGGCGCGCGTCGTTCGACCAGGCGTCGGTGTCGCTCGCGAGCGGCATCTGCACCATCCCCACCCCCTCCGCGAGGAACCGGGACGTGGCGTCGACGTGGTCGTCGGTGATGTCCCGGCCGAGGACACCCTTGAACCAGATGACCTTCGAGGCGCCGAAGGCGGCGCACATCGCGGCCTCCAGCTGGGCCTGGGTCCTGTTGGGATTGCGGTCCGGGTTGATGAGGGAGCTGCGGGTGGCCATGAGCGTGCCGGCGCCGTCCGCCTCCACCGCGCCGCCCTCGCCGGTGAACCCCGCGGTGCTGAACGGCACTCCGGCGTAGGCGGCGACACGGCCGGCGACCAGGGAGTCCCTGGCGTGCGTCTGCTGGTTGCCCCAGCCGTTGAAGTTCAGGCCGACCGCGTCCAGACCGCCCGCCCCGTTGGTACGGAACACCGGGCCGCTGTCGCGCATCCAGCAGTCGTCCACCGGGATCGAGCCGATCACCGTGACCGCCGTACCGCAGGCGCTCTTCGCCTTCGACACGCTCGCGGAGTTGGCGCACATGACCACCGGCTCGTACTTCGCGATGGTCTTCGCGATGAGCGCGATGTTCGCCTGCACACCCGCGAGCCCGCGGCCCCAGATGGCGGAGCTGTCGGGCCACGCCATCCACGTCCGGGTGTGGCGGACGGTGTCGATCGGAACGGCGAAGCCCGCGGCGGCGTTCGCCGCCGAGGGACGGACGGCCGCGGAGGCCTGCCCGCCGACGGCCGCCAGCGCGGCGCCGGCCGCGGTGGCGCCCGCTGCCGTCAGGAACCCTCGTCTGTCGAGTCTCCGTGCGACGTGCTCGTTCATCTCGGATCTCCGTTTCGTCGTACGCGGATGTGTGACGAACCGCCGGGCCGTGGGAGCCGCCGCTCCCACGGCCCCCCTACAGCGCGCGGCGCGCGGCGGCGATGCTCCGGGGATCCCACCCCGGGCGGGGTACGGATTCCAGGAGCAGGCGCGTATAGGGGTGTTGGGGGTCGGCGAGCACCTGCTGCGTCGGGCCCGACTCGACGATCCGGCCGCTCCGCATGACGATCACGTCATCGGTCACGCAGCGCACGACGCCGAGGTCATGGGTGATGAACAGGTAGCCGATGCCGGTCTGTTCGCGGATGTCGAAGAGCAGGTTCAGGATCTGCGCCTGCACCGAGACGTCCAGGGCGGCCACCGCCTCGTCGAGGACGAGGACGGCCGGCTCGACCGCCAGCGCGCGGGCGATCGCGACGCGCTGGCGCTGTCCTCCCGACAGCTGCCGGGGCAGCGCGTCCGCCTCGCGGGAGCCGAGGCCGACCTGCTCGAGCAGTTCGGTGATCCGGTGCGCGTGGTCCGTGCCGGGGAAGTGCAGGGCGAGGGTCTCCCGCAGGGCCGCGCCCACGGTGGTGCGCGGGTCTAGGGACAAGAAGGGGTCCTGGAAGACCATCTGGATCTCACGGGCCCGTGCGAGGCGGCGCGCCTTGCCGCGCGCGTGCTCGCCCCGGTCGCGGCCGTGGATCAGCACCCGGCCCTCGTCCGCGTGCTCCAGACCCACCACGATGCGGGCCGTGGTCGTCTTGCCGGAGCCGGACTCGCCGACGATGCCCAGGGAGCCGCCCTCGGCCAGCCGGAACGACACGTCGTCCACGGCCCGGACGCTCCCGTAGGTCCGGTGCAGGCCCAGGACCTCCAGGACGGTCTTCGCCGTGCCGGGCGCGCCCGTTGGGGTGTCGGCGCTCGTGCCAGTAGCGGTTGTCATGAGTGGAGTTCCTTCCGCTGCGTCCCCGCCCGTTCCTGCTCCTGCTCCCGTTCCCGCTCGGCCATCAGCTCGCCGTGGTGGCAGGAGGCGAGCCGGGCCGGCTCCCCGACGACGGGGAGCAGGGCCGGCGCCTCGCGCGTGCACACCTCGGTCGCGAGCACGCAGCGCGCGGCGAAGGGGCATCCGGTCAGCTCCTCCCGCAGGCTCGGCGGCCGGCCCTCGATCGCGGAGAGCCGCCCGCGGGGCGAGTCCAGGCGCGGGGTGGAGTTCAGCAGGGCGGCCGTGTACGGGTGCCGGGGCCGGGCGAACAGCTCGCCGGCCGGGCCCGTCTCCACGATCCGGCCCGCGTACATCACGTACACCCGGTCGCTGATCGCGGCGGCGAGGCCGAGGTCGTGGGTGACGAACAGCAGCCCCGTTCCGAAGCGTTCGCGCAGATCGCCGAGGAGCCCGATCACCTCGGCCTGCGTGGTGACGTCCAGTGCCGTGGTGGGTTCGTCGGCGAGGATCAGGGCGGGATCGCCCATCAGCGCGGACGCGATCACGACGCGTTGCAGCATGCCTCCGGACAGCTGTCCGGGGTACTTGCGCAGCGCGCCCGCCGTGAGGCCGACGGCCTCCAGCATCGCCACCGCCCGGTCCTCGGCGACCGCCTTGGTCGCCTTGGCGTTCAGCCGCAGGCTCTCGGTGAGGAAGTCGCCGACGCGGCGCATCGGATTGACCGCCGCCCGGGGGTCCTGGAAGATCATGGCCGCCGTGCTGGTGCGCAGCACCCGCAACTGGCCGGACGTCATGGTCAGTACGTCGTCCCCGGCCACCCGCACCTCGCCCTCCGTACGGGCCCCTTCGGGGAGCAGCCGCAGCACGCTGCGCGAGGTCAGGCTCTTGCCCGAGCCCGACTCGCCGACCAGGGCCACGGTCTCCCGGGGGCCGACGGTGAGCCCGACGCCGTCGAGGACGGGCCGGACGGCGCCCGGCAGGTGCAGCCGCAGGCCCTCGAGCTCAAGGGTGTTCAGCGTGCTCGGCGTTTTCATCGGGACCTCCTGGCTACCTTGTCGGCCCAGGCCTCGCCGACGACGTTGAAGGCGACCACGGTCAGCACGATGGCCGCGCACGGCACGATCGCGGAGAGTGGGTAGCCCGCCTGGATGGCGGCGTTGCCGTCGAAGACCATGCGGCCCCAGTCGGGGGTCAGGGCCGGTACGCCCAGCCCGAGGAAGGCGAGGCCGGCCAGGTCGATCAGGGCGTAGCCGAAGTTGATCGCGGACTGCGCGAGGACGACCGGCATGACGGAGGGGACCACGTGGCGCAGGCAGATCTGCGCCCCCGAGTGTCCTTGCACGCGGTACGCCTCCACGTACGGCCGGGCGCGCTCGGCGAGCACGAGGGAGCGGGTCAGCCGGCTGACGTAGGGCAGGTAGGCGATGGCCAGGGCGATGACGGGGGCGAGCAGGCCCTCGCCGTAGACCGAGACGATCAGGATGGCCAGCAGCATGCCGGGGAAGGCGAAGACCAGCTCGGTGCTGCGGGAGAGCACCGAGTCGAGCCAGCCGCCCCGCCAGGCGGCGGCGGTGCCGATCGCCACGCCGGCCACGGTGGAGAAGGTGACCACGCCGAGCGGGCCGAGGAGCGAGGTACGGGCGCCCAGCACCAGCCGGGAGAAGGTGTCGCGCCCGGAGGCGTCGACGCCGAGGAGGTGATCGGCGGAGGGTCCCGCGAGGGCGTTGGCCAGGTCGACCGCGTTGGGATCGTAGGGCGCGATCCAGGGGGCGAACAGCGCGACGAGGACGACGAGGGCGACGAAGCCCGTACAGAACAGGGACAGGGGGGCGCGGGAGGTCCGGAGCCGGGCGAGGCCCGGCCGGCGCACCAGGACGGAGCTCACGAGGCCTTCTTCGCGGGGCCGAGGGTGACCCGGGGATCGACCAGCGGATGGAGCAGGTCGACGACGAGGTTCACCGTCATGAACAGCGCGACCATGATGAGGGAGATGGCCTGCACGGTGGGGAAATCCTTGGTGGTGGTGGAGAGTTCGAGGAGCTGGCCGATGCCGCCCACGCTGAATGCGGACTCCACCAGGACGGTGCAGACCAGCAGGGTGGAGACGATGAGCCCGCCGGTGGTGAGCACGGTGCCCAGGGCGTTGCGGAAGACGTGCCGCCGGATGACCTGGCTCGCGCAGACGCCCCGGCTGCGGGCGACCGTGACGTGCTCCTGGCCGAGGACTTCGAGCATCGCGGCCCGGGTGACCCGGGCGAGCATGCCGATCAGGTAGAGCGCCAGGGCGACGGCGGGCAGGGTCAGGTGCCAGAGCATCCCCCCGAACCCGTCGCCGGCCCCGCCGGTGGGGAACCAGCCCAGCTTCACCGCGAACAGGCCCTGCAGCAGGACCGCCGCGACGAACGACGGGGTGCCGATGGCGACGGTGGTCGTCACCAGGATCGCGGAGTCCGCGGCCCCGCCGCGGACGGCGCCGATCCAGCCCAGGAGCAGCCCGAACACGAGGACCAGTACGAGCGCCATCGAGATCAGCATCAGGGTGTTGGGCAGCCGGTCCGCGAGGAGCCGCGACACGTCGGTGCGGTACGTGATCGAGCGGCCGAAGTCCCCTTGCAGCACCTGGCCGAGCCAGCTCAGGTACCGCACCGCGAAGGGGTCGTCCAGGTGGTAGTGCTCGTTGATCGCCTGCAGTGCCTCCGGGGAGGCCGAGCGGCCGCCCAGGAGGAAGCTCGCCGGATTGCCCGGAGCCAGGTACAGCGCGCCGAAGATCACGAAGGAGGCGCCGAGCAGGGTGGCGGCCATTTCGGTCAGCCGCCGTACGGCGAAGCGCAGGAAACTCATCGCGCGGCCGCCCCGACGCCGGCGGCCCACGGGGAGTAGAGGTAGGAGATGGTGGTCGGGGCGCCGGTGATCCGCTTGTTCAGGAAGACGGCGGTCGGCCACTCGGCGACCGGGATCCACAGGACCTGGTCGGAGGCCTTCTTCTGGAGTTCGGCGGCGGCCGAGAAGCGCTTGGCCGGGTCGTACGAGGACCGGGCCTTGTCGGTCAGCGCGTCGTAGGACTCGTCGCTGTAGCCGGCGTAGTTCTGGTAGGCCCCGGTCTGGAAGTTGCTCAGCATGTCCATCGGGTCGGTGATGGAGTCGTAGTACGTCTCCGGGAACATGTCGATGCCCTCGCGCGCGGCGGGGTCGGTGAACAGCGAGGTGAACGCGTTGGGGGCGATGGTCTTCAGCTGGATCTTCAGGCCGATCTTGGTGCCGGCGTCCTGGATCGCGGTGGCCAGCACCGAGACGTCCTGGCCGATCGAGCTGGTGGCCACGGTCAGCGTCTTGCCGGTGGCGCCGGCCTCCTCGATCATCCGCTTGGCCGCCTCGACGTTCTGGTCGGGGGAGGGCAGGGTGTCGAAGGCGGACGCGCGGATGGCGGCGGGGGCGCCGGCCCAGACCGCCTTGGTGGTGAGCGAGCTGGTGACGGTGCCCGCGCCTCCCAGGCCCGCCTTGACGAAGCCGCGGCGGTCCAGGGCCAGGGACAGGGCCCGGCGGACGCGGACGTCGCCGAGCGCGCCCTTCATGCTCGTCACGTTGACGTTGACGGTGCTCAGGCCCTCGCCGAAGTAGAGGGTGCCGGCGCCGCTCGCGCGCAGCCGGTCGTAGCTCTCGGTGGGGATCAGGTAACCGCCGTCGGCCCCGCCGGTCAGCAGGGCGTTCGTACGGGCGTTGGGGTCGGTGAGGAAGGTGAAGACGGCCTTCGCGGACTTGGCCTTGGTGCCCCAGTAGCCGTCGAAGCGCTGGAGCTCGATCGACTGGCCCTTGTTCCAGGTGCCCAGCTTGAAGGGGCCGGTGCAGTCCAGGCTGCCGGCGGTGCCGTAGTCCTCGCCCGCCTTCTCCACCCCGGCCTTGGAGGCCACGACGCCTGCGGCGGTCGCCATGTACTGGGGGAACTGCGAGTCGGGCTGCTTCAGCTTGACCGTCACCTGGAGCGGTCCGGTCTTGGTGATGGCCTCGACGTTGGAGAAGTTGCTGTTCCAGGCGGCCCCGTTCTCCGGGTCCATCTGACGGCCCAGGCTGTAGACCACGTCGTCGGCGGTCATCACGCCGCCGTCGTGGAAGCGCACGCCCGCGCGCAGGTCGTAGACCCAGGTCAGGTCATTGGGGTTGGTGGCCTTCTCGGCCAGCCCCGGAGCCATGGTGAGCTGCGGGGTCCACCGCATCAGGCTTTCGCAGACGTTCGACAGGATCGTGTTCGCCGGGTAGTCGAAGGCCGAGATGTAGTCCAGCGTCGGCGGTTCCGCGTACACGGCCCAGGTGAACGAGTCGAGCTCACCCGCGGCGGCGGGGGTGCCGGCGGACAGCTTGAAGGCCGCGTCCTTCCCGTCGCCCTTGGGCGGGCCGGAACAGGCGGTGACCAGGCTGAGGGCGGCCAGTGCGGCGACGGGCAGCGCGTACCGGCGGGAGGCGGAGGCGGAGGCGCGAGCGGGGGCGGGGGCGCCGGCGGCGGCGTGGCCGGTGGAGGCGCTGCCGGAGGACCTGGCGGCTCTGGACCAGGGAAGGGATCTGGGCATCGGTGCTCTCTCTTCCATGCGGGACGGGGAGGTACGGGCAGGCGGCGAGCGGGTCGAGGAGGGGGAGGCTCGGGGCGGGCCGCCGGCCCGGGCACGGCGAAGGGGGCGAGCCGGTCAGGCGGTGCGGCCGGCCGCGGGGATCCGGGCCGCGGGGATCTGCTGGGTGATGCAGTGCACGCCGCCACCGCCGTACGCGATCACGCGCGAGCGGACTCCGACGACCTTGCGGCCGGGCAGCGCGGACGCGATGACGGCGAGCGCGCCCTCGTCCTCGGAGGTGCCGGCGATCGGGACGACGACCCCGCCGTTGGCGATGTAGAAGTTCAGGTAGCCGACCTCGGTCTCCTTGCCGTCGACCTCGACGAGGTTGCTCTGCGGCAGGTCGATGATCGTGAAGGGGCGGCCGGCGGCGTCCGTGGACCCCTCCAGGACGGCGCGGTTGACGCGCATGCGCTCGTAGTCGGGGTGGGCCGGGTCGCTCGGGAGCTGGACGACGACGGTGGCGGGGGCGACGAAGGCGCAGACGCCGTCCACGTGCCCGTCGGTCTCGGTGTCCAGCAGACCGCCGTACGGGAGCCAGATCACCTTGGTGACACCGAGGCGGGCGATCAGCTCGGCCTCGATCTCCTCCTTGGTCATGTCCGGGTTGCGGTTCGGGTGCAGCAGGCACTGCTCGGTCGTGATCAGCGTGCCCTCGCCGTCGACCGTGATCGCGCCGCCTTCGAGGATCATCCGGGAGTCGACGCGGTCCACGTTCAGGTGCGCCAGCAGGGCCGCGGCGATCTTGTCGTCGGTGTCGTAAGGGAAGTGCTTGCCGCCCCAGGCGTTGAAGCGGAAGTCCACGCCCGCCCGGCTGCCGTCCTGCCCGAGCACGAAGATCGGCCCGGAATCCCGGAACCAGGAGTCGTCCAGCGGGAGCTCGATCACCTCGACGCCCTCACCGCACAGGCTGCGGGCCTCGTCGCCGCTGCCGGGCAGCGCGACCATGATGACCGGCTCGAAGGCGGAGATCGCGGCGGCGACATGGGCGTACTCGACCTTGACCTCGTCGAAGACGTCGCCCCACAGCTCCTGCCGGGTCGGCCACGCCATCAGGCAGCCCTCGTGGTCGGTCCACTCGGCCGGCATGCGGAAAGTCGTCATGATCCACTCCTGTTTGAAAATTCAGTCAGTGTTCGCAAGGGGTGTCCGCATCCTCCACCGAACTGAAAATTCAGTCAATGGTTCTGGCCAAGCTGATGCGGAATCGGTTACACCGCGTATCGGACGCGCTGTGGAAGGGGCCCTGAATCGGCATGATCACGGCTTTACCGCCGGAAACAGGTTCCTGATGTCACGGTCAGGAAAAGCCCCAGGTGACGGAGTCGACGGGTAGAGTGACCCTTCGTGTCAGACCGTCGAACGGAAATACTCAGAGCCGCCACGCGAGTGATCGCGCGACGCGGCGTGCGCGGGCTCCGCGTGGGGGAGCTAGCAGCCGAAGCGGGCGTGTCCACCTCGCTGATCTACTACCACTTCACCGACCGCGCCGGCATCCTGCGCCGCACGCTGGAGTTCATCAGCGACCGCGCCGATCGCTACACGGCCGAACGCGAGGACGGCTCGGACGAACCGGAGAGCCCCCGCGACGAGCTGAAGCGGACCCTGCTCCTCGAACTCCAGGAAACCCCGGAGGTGCGGGAGAACAGCACCGCCTGGGGTGAGCTGAGAGCCAGCGCCGTATTCGATCCCGACCTGCGCGAGGACGTGGCCAAGGCCACGCACAGCTGGGTCCACGAGATCTCCTACCTGCTCGCCCAGGCCCGCCCCACCGGCACGGCCCCCGAGCACGCGGCCGCCGCCGAACGCCTGACGGCCCTCCTCGAAGGCCTCAGCGTCCGGTGGCTGAGCGGCTCGCTGCCCCTGGATCACGCACGCCGGCTCCTCGCCGACGCGATCGACGGGGAACTGTCCGCCTGAGTCGTGGTGGGTCATGGACCGGTGGCCGTCCGGGCTTCCGGTCACGGACCGGCGGCCGTCTAGGCTTCCGATCATGGATCGGGAGACGGGCGGCGCGGCCGCCGGAGCGGTGATCGTGGACGCCCTGGAGCTGGTGTCCGACCCGGAACGGGCGGCCCGGTTCGCCGCGTCGGCGCACCGGATCCTGGCCGAGCTGGTGGCCGGGGGAGCCGCGCTGGGCTGGGTCGAACCGCCCGCGCCGCACGAGGTGGCGCAGCTGCTCGACGGCGTCGTGGACGCCGTACGGACCGGGGACGCGGCCCTGCGCGGCGCCTACGTCGGAGACCGGCTCGTCGGGCTCGGATACTGGCAGCGCTACGCCCGCCCGACCCACCGGCCGCACGCGGACCTGGAGAAGGTCGCGGTCGCCGCCGGGGCCCACGGGCTCGGGCTCGGCCGGGCGCTGACCGCCGCCCTCGTCGAGGACGCCCGCAGGGCCGGGATCGAGGTCCTCACGCTGGATGCGCGGGGCGACAACACCCGGGCCCTGCGGCTCTACGCCTCGCTGGGCTTCACCGAGTACGGGCGGCTGCCCGGCTTCGTCGCCGTCGGTGAACGCCGCTACGACAAGGTGTTCTGCATGCTGGACTTCCGTACGCCCGCCCCGGGGGACGCGGTCTAGAGAGGGAATCCGAGGGGCGGGCTCAGAGGGAATCCGAGGGGCCCGGCTCAGAGGAAGTAGAGCCGGCCCAGCGAGATGGAGTCGGCCGGCTCGGAGACCAGCGGCTCCCCGTCGAGGGACACCAGGCCCGTGCCGGGATGGACGTCCACGCTGCCGGTACGGCTGTTGCGGAGCATGTGCTTCGGCCCGATGCCCCGGGTCCCGCGGACCGCGACCCGGCGGCGCCGGGTGGGCATCATGTCGCCGTTCTGGACGGCCGCTTCCGCGACGAACGCCACGGAGATGTCGGCCGCGGTGGCCCCGTACGCGCCGAACTGCGGTCCCAGGACCAGCGGTTCGCAGCGGTCGGTCGACGCGTTGGGGTCACCGGTGACCCCGTACGCCGGGAAGCCGCCCTTCAGGACCAGCTGCGGCTTGGCGCCGAAGTACTCCGGCCACCACATCACCAGGTCCGCGAGCTTGCCGACCTCGATGGAGCCGACCTCGTGCGCGAGGCCGTGGGCGATGGCCGGGTTGATGGTCAGCTTCGCCATGTAGCGCAGCACGCGCTCGTTGTCGTCGCCGCTCTCCGCCGTGCCGTAGGAGCCCTCGCCGTCCAGAGGGCCGAGCTCGGCCTTCATCTTCCCGGCCATGGCGAAGGTGCGGCGTACGGTCTCGCCCGCGCGTCCCATGCCCTGCGCGTCGGAAGAGGTGATGCCGATGACCCCCAGGTCGTGCAGGAGGTCCTCGGCGCCCATCGTGCCGGCGCGGATCCGGTCGCGGGCCATGGCGGCGTCGCCGGGCAGGTCGACCTTCAGGTCGTGAGCCGAGACGATCATGCCGAAGTGTTCGCCCAGCGCGTCCCGGCCGAAGGGCAGGGTGGGGTTCGTCGAGGAGCCGATGACGTTCTCCACGCCGGCCATCTTCAGGACGTTGGGGACGTGACCGCCGCCGCAGCCCTCGATGTGGAAGGCGTGGATGGTCCGGCCGTCGAGCACCCGCAAGGTGTCCTCGACGGACAGGCACTCGTTCAACCCGTCCGTGTGCAGGGCGACTTGTACGTCGTGCTCCTCGGCGACCCGCAGGGCGGTGTCCAGGGCGCGGGTGTGCGCGCCCATGTCCTCGTGGACCTTGAAGCCCGAGGCGCCGCCCTCGGCGAGGGCCTCGATCAGGGGGGCCGGGTCCGAGGAGGAACCGCGGGCCAGGAAACCGATGTTGACGGGCCAGGCGTCGAAGGCGTTGAAGGCGTGCTTCAGCGCCCACGGGGAGTTGACCCCGACCGCCCAGACCGGGCCGAACTCCTGCCCGATGATCGTGGTGACCCCGGACGCCAGGGAAGCCTCCATGATCCGCGGGGAGAGCAGGTGGACATGGGTGTCGATGGCGCCGGCCGTGACGATCATGCCTTCGCCGGAGACGATGGTCGTCCCCGTGCCGACCACGACGTCGACACCGTCGAGGGTGTCGGGGTTGCCGGCCCGGCCTATGGCGTGGATGCGCCCTTCGCGGATGCCGATGCTGGTCTTGCGGATGCCGAGGACGGCGTCGATGACCAGGGCGTTGCTGATGACGATGTCGCAGGTGTCGCGGACGGCGGCGGCCTTCAGGTGCAGTCCGTCGCGGGCCGTCTTGCCGAAACCGGCCAGGAACTCGTCCCCGGGCTTCTGGGAGTCGGACTCCACCCGGACGATGAGCCCTGAGTCGCCGAGCCGGATCCGGTCACCCGCCCGGGGGCCGTGGACGGCCATGTAGTCGTGCGGGTCGATGCTGTCCGCCGGGGCGGCGCCCGGGCGGCCGTGGCAGCCCGCGGAGTCGAAGACGCTGCCGCTCATGCCTGCTCCTGTTCCTGCTGGTGGTCGTGGCCCTGCTGGTGGTCGTGGTCCTGCTCGGGTTGCGGGGCCTGTTCCTCGTACGCGGTGAGGTAGCCCGTGGCCCGGGCCTTGGCCAGGGCGGCCTCGCGCGCGCCGGGCGCGTCCAGCGGGCCGTCGACGAGACCGGCGAAACCGATGGCGACGCGCGCCCCGCCGATGGGGAGCAGCTCCACCACGACGGTGGCCCCGACGTCGAAGCGGACCGAGGAGCCCGCCGGAACGGCGAGCCGGGTGCCGTAGGCGGCGGCGCGGTCGAAGGCGAGGCGCGGGTTCGACTCGAAGAAGTGGAAGTGCGAGGTGACGCTGATGGGCACGCTCGACGTGTTCCGTACGGCAACCCGCACCGTCGGCGTGGTGGGCCCGTAGCCCTCGCCGTCCCCGGGCAGGCCGGCGCCCGGGGCGTCGGCCCCGAGCGAACCCTCCTGCCGGAAGGGGTCGTCGATGACGCAGAGCCTCGTACCGTCGTCGAAGACGGCCTCGACCTGGATCGAGGTGACCACGTCGGGGACGCCGGGCAGCACCTCTTCGGCACTGAGTACGTGGCGGCCCGCCGCGATCGCCTCGGCCAGCCGGCGGCCGTCCCGGGCCGCCTCGCACACCGTGTCGGTGATCAGCGCGGTGGCCTCGGGGACGTTGAGCTTCACGCCGCGCGCGCGGCGGGCGCGGGCCAGTTCCGCCGCCGTGAAGATCAGCAGCCGGTCCCGCTCGGTGGGTGTCAGTCGCATACGGCCTCATCTGTGAAGGGCGGGGCTGGGCCGCCCCGGTGTACTGGCGGTCTACGGGCGCGGTTCGGCCATCGTGGAGCAGTGGATGCCGCCGCCCCCGTCCATCAGCCGGTCGACGTTGAGCTGGACCACGGTGCGGCCGGGGAAGGCGGCCGCCAGGGCCCGCTTCGCCGCCGCGTCCTTCGCGGAGTCCCCGAACTGGGCAGTGATGACGGCCCCGTTGACCACGTGGAAGTTCATGTACGAGTCGACGAACTCGGGGTTCTTCGAGCGCACCTTGTCGGGACCGTCGACCTTGATGACGGTCAGCCGCCTGCCCCGGGCGTCCGTGGCCGCGGAGAGGATCGAGAACTGCTCGCGGGCGTCGCGCGCCCAGATGTCGTCGCGGCCCGCCGGCGGCACCTGGACCATGACCACACCGGGGCGGATGAAGCGCGAGGTCACGTCGATGTGGTCGTCGGTGATGTCCTTGCCCTTGATGCCGGGCACCCAGATCATCTTGTCGGCGCCGTACGCGTGCAGGACGGCGTCCTCGACCTCGGCCCGGCTCCAGCCCCGGTTGCGGTTCTTGTTGACGAGGCTGCTCTCCGTGGCCATCACGGTTCCGTCGCCATCGGTCTCGATCGACCCGCCCTCGCCGACGAAGTCCGTCTTGCTGAAGGGGAGATGGCGCTCGTAGGCGATGCTCTCCGCGACGTGGGCGTCGTAGGAGTGGGCCTGCTTGTTGCCCCAGCCGTTGAAGTTCAGACCGATCGCGTCGAGCCCGCCGCGGCCGTCCCGGCGGAAGACCGGTGCGATGTCGCGCATCCAGAGGTCGTCGGTGCCGATTGCGGTGGTCACGGTCACGCCCGGGCCGCACCAGGAGCGCGCGGTGGCGGCCGTGTACGCGTCCGGCGCGCACATGGTGACGGGCTCGTAGCGCGCGATCGTCTTCGCGATCAGCGCGATGTCCTCCTGGACCCCGGTCAGCGCGCGGCCGCCCCAGATGGACGAGCGCGAGGGCCAGGACATCCAGGTGCGGGCGTGGGGAACGTCGTCGAGGTCCACCCGCCAGCGCTGGACCCCCGCGCTCGGGGCCCGGACCGCCCCCGGGACCGCGACGGCCGCGGTGCCGAGCGCGACCCCGGCCGCTCCGAGTCCGGCCGCCCCGAGGACGATCCTGCGGGAGGGCGAGGAGCCGAAGAACCGGCCGAGGAGGGAGCGGCTGTCGTCGGGGGAGTCGGGCATCGAGGAGCCTCCGGATCAGGTGGGGGTGCGGGCCGGGAGCGGCCATGGCCAGAACTCTGTCACTGACTGAAAATTCAGTCAAGGCGCGAGACGTGCGTGATCCCCACTGAGGGACGGGGAGCCTGTAGGGGGAGCCCTACGAGGACTGCGCCTCAGGCGGTCCGGGCGAGGCGGTCCAGCTCGGCGGCGATGGAGGACACCATCAGCTCACGGGCGTGCGCCAGGGGCAGGCTGCCGCTGAGCCAGCGCGAGCTCAGCCCCTCCACCAGGGCGGTCAGCCGCTCGGCGGCACCGGAGAGGGCGGCGGCCGCGGCCATGGGGCGGACCTGCCCGAGCAGCTCGCTCACTTCCTGGATCCATACGCGGGTGGCGCCCGCGAGGTCTTCGCGCAGGTCGGGGTCGAACACCGCGCTGGCACGCAGCTCTCCCCAAGCCGTGCTGTTCTCCCGTACCGCGGGGTCGTCCTGGAACTCCAGCAGGAGCGTCTGCTCCAGCTCGCCCAGGGCATCGAGCGGCGGATCGGTGGGATCCCGATCCGTGGTGTACCGGCCGGCGCGGTCGTTGATGAACTCCAGGGTGGCGCGGAGGATCCCCGCGCGGTCCTTGAAGTGGTAGTAGATCAACGCCGTGGACACGCCCGCCTCGGCGGCGAGCTCCTCCACGCGCAGGCCGCGGACGCCGCGCCGGGCGATGACCCGCGCGGCGCCTTCCATGATTGCCGTTCGACGATCAGCCACGGTCCGACACCTTACCGGGAGGGCGATCGCTTGGGCGGATCGGGATTGACCGAAAGTCTGGTCAGTTCCCCTGCGTGTGGGAGATCTTGATTCGGGAGGGCAGGGCAGCGACGCCGTGGAGCTGGTCGGCGGGCATGTCGATGTGGAAAGTGTGCAAGGTGGACATGTCCGCGAGTGCGGAGATGTCGAGATCGCCCCCTGACGCGAGCGCACCCGAGTACTCGCAGGAAGCGAGGCCGGGAAACGCGTGCGGCAGCTGGTCGATCACCTGCTGTGCCGCGGATACGCCGTCGTCGTCGTAGAGATCAAGATCAGCGACCTGTGCCAGGACGATGTCACGGGGGAGGGCCTCCAGCGAGACGGCTTCCAGTGACAGGGTGTGGAGAGCGGGAAGGTCTGCCATCTCCTGCCAGTCTTCGACGGAGGCCCGGTCCGACAGGAAGGTGAGGGTGGTCAGCCCGGTGAAGCGGGAGAGTCCCTTGAGTCCCTGCCCCGAGACGGCCCCCTCCTCCAGGCTCAGGCGTAGAAGGGGTGCGTCTGGGTGCAGAGATTCCGGAGCCCAGTTCACTGGTACGCCACCGTAGATCCACAGGCGCGCAAGTGCCGACAGCCGATTCAGCGGGCTCAGGTCCATGCTTGGTGAGCTCTCGATGGCCAGGAGCCGGACCGGGAGGTCGCCGAGAGGGGAAAGGTCCATGAGTGCGTGGCAGCTGAGAGCCGAGAACGATACGAGCTCCGACTGGCCTCGCAGGAATCCCAGATCCGTCAGCGGGTGACCCGTCAGCTGGATCTTCGTGATCTTGCGCCGGGAAAGGTGTGCCGCGAGCGCCTCCACGGACACGCCGCTCCTGATGTCCAGCGAGTCCGCGCGGATCCCCAGGCGCTCCAGATGGCGCAGCTGTTCGTCGGAGGTGATGGTGTAGTCGAGTTCGTCCGGGTCGAGCCGTGCGATGACCTCGTCCGCGTACAGGGCGCTGTCGAAGCGTGACCAGGCCCACATGAGCTGACTGCGCACCTTGAGGGAGGGGTGTTCGCAGTAACCGGCCAGAAAGGGCAGGGCCGCATCGGACGCGACCCTGGAAGCCGCCACGACGCTGTAGTACCCGTCCACGTGGTCCACGCCGTCCGGGCCGGGCAAGAGGTCCAGGATCAGTGGACCGAGTTCCCCCAAGGCGCGGGCGTCGACCTCGTTGCGCGGCGGGATCAGCATGGCGGTGCGTTCCTCCACCGCCTCGCGGACGGCGGGATCCAGCGTCGTGGCGTGCTCCAGGCAGGCCGCGGCGAGGAGGTAGACGCGGAAGCGGACGCGCTGGTCCTCGGTGCCGTCGCCGAGGCTCAGCATGTCTTCGAAGAGGGCCACCCGCTCGCGCGGACGGGCCAGGGCGACCGCCATGCGGATGACGTCCTCCCACTGGTCGTCCGCGGCGTGCGCGGCGAGCAGGCCGAAGTCCCCCTCCTCCACCGCCGCCCGCGCGCCCAGGAAGTCCTGGAAGGTGCGGTGTATGAAGTCCACTGTTCCCGGGGCCGGTTCGCGGAGCAGGCCACTGCGCTGGAGGAAGTGCTCGAAGACGGCTGATGCCCCGCCCAGTGCCGCCGCCTCCGGGACGGCGGGGAGGGCCCGGCCGATGATGTCCTCGGCCTGGGAGCGGTCCATTTCCGTACGGCCGTTCTTGATCAGCCAGTACGCGAGCCGCTGGAGGAGTTCGAGCTGCGGCTCCTCCCGCAGGTCGGGGACGCTCATGTCCCGCTCGCGGTCGCGGCGGCTGATCAGCATCGACAGCGCGGCCTCGTACAAGTCCTTCCGGCCGTGCGGGAGATAACCCCGCCGGTCTCGGTGGAGTGCGCAGATCAGGCCGCACATCAGGGGGTTGGTGGCCAGCCTGCCGAGGTCGGCCTTCGTGCGGACCGCGGTGAGGAGCTGCGCCTCGTACGCGTCGAGTTCGGCTGCGGACTCGGATCCGTCGTGGGCGGCCGCGTGCCAGCGCTTGATGAAGGTCGCGGTGTCGGCGGGCCGCATGGAGGACAGTGCCAGCTCGCCGAACCCTTCTTCAGCGAGCCAGTCCTGGCCGACGGCCGACGGGCGCGAGGTGACCAGCCAGCGGTTGTTGTTGTCGCCGTACGTGTCGATGAGGTCCCGCAGCCAGCGGCGGGTCCGATCCCGCTCTGGTTCCGGGACCTCGTCGATGCCGTCCACGAGGATCAGTCCCCGCCCAGCGGTGAGCACGCGGTGCTCCCAACCGGTCGGCTGGGAGCCGGTGAGGGGGCAGCCGATCGCGGCTAGGAAGTCTTTGGGGGCGGGGAGGCGTTCGCCGTGGCGGGTGAGCGTGCGCAGGGGGAGTACGAAGGGGATCCGGTCGCGGAGGTACTCGGGCCGGTCCGGGCGGTCCTGCTGCGCGGCGGTGACCGCCAGCCACTGGACGAGCGTGGTCTTGCCCGAGCCGGCTTCGCCCCGCAGGAGGACGCGGGGGGTGCGGGCCAGTGCTTGATCCGCGGGCAGGGGTTCCAGGGTCCGGTGCACCGCGAGGAAATCGTCCGCGGTCTCGTAGGCGTCCCAGGAGATCTCCGTGCGTCCCAGCGGCGCCGCTTCCAGGCTCAGGTACGCCACGTCCAGCGGCCAGCGCGTCGGCGAGTTGCTCAGGTCGATGCCGTAGATGGTGAGCTTGGAGTGCTTCCTCGCCGCGTACGGGAGGTACGTCGCCTCGAACGCGGCGTCCGCTGCGTCGGGAAGCGGAGTGCGCCGGATCAACTCATTGGTTTTCAGCGTAAGTTCGTCGACCGCCCGGGTCTGACTGACCAGAGCATGGGCCGTGAAGGTCTTGCGCTGGGTGAAGAACTCCAGGATGTGCAGGGCGGCGACGCCGAGCAGGGCCTCGTAGAAGTGCGTGGCGTCGGCGGAGAGATGGCGCTCGGGGTGGTCGCCCGCGCGGCGTAGTTCGCGGGCGAAGGCTTCCGGGCCGAGGCGGACGGCGTCGACGTCCGTGATCGTGAGGTCGCCGAGGGCGTGCAGGGTCGCGGCGAGGGCGTCGGTGACGGCCTCGTGTTCGTCCGCCGGGATCCGGCGTTCGCCCGTGCTCAGGGCCTGCTGGACGAGAGTGGCGGCCAGGGTGCGTACGTCGGACTCGGTGAGGGTGCGCTTCTCGCCCTTGAACGAGACGTACCCGGAGAGCCGGACCGGCTTGTCGACCAGCCCCGCCCCGGGGGCGTCGGCGACGAAGAACTTCCTGACGAGCGGTCCGATCACGGCCGTCGCCAACTTGAGCCCGATGGCTGTGGGTTCCACGTGTGCCCCCCGTAGAGCTGTGCCGGTGCCGCCCGACGCGATTCTAGAGTGCGCGGCGCCCGGGCCGCCGGGAGAGCGGGCTACGGCATCATGGCTCGGGGAACGGGTGAGGGGGAGCGCGGTGGCGCAGGACGAGGTGCGCGGCAGTGTCGTGGTGGCCGGGCGGTACCGCCTGGAAAGCCGGCTGGGCCGGGGCGGGATGGGAACCGTCTGGCGGGCCACCGACGAACTCCTCGGGCGTCCGGTCGCCGTCAAGGAACTGCACGCGGGTGAGGGCGACGGCGACGGTGTGGCCGCGGGGGCGCTGCGCGAGGCGCGTGCCGTGGCACACGTGCGGCACCCCCATGTCGTCGTGGTTCACGATGTCGTCGAACACGACGGCCGCCCCTGCATCGTCATGGAACTGGTCGACGGCGGCTCGCTCGCCGAACTGATCTCCGCCGGGAAGACCCTCACCCCGGTCGAGACCGCCAGGACCGCACTCGCCCTGCTCGGCGCCCTGACCGCCGCGCACGGCCGGGGCGTGCTGCACCGGGACGTCAAACCGGCCAACGTCCTCATGGAGTCGGGGACCGGCCGGGTGGTGCTCACCGACTTCGGCATCGCCCGCTTCTCCGGGGCCACCACCATCAGCCAGACGGGCGCCTTCGTCGGCTCGCCCGAGTACACGGCTCCCGAGCGGATCCAGGGAGCCGCGGCCGGGCCGGCCGCCGACCTGTGGTCCCTCGGCACGCTCATGTGCACCGCGCTGACCGGGGAGTCCCCCTTCCGCCGCGATTCGCTCGGCGGCGTCCTGCACGCGGTCGTCTCCGCGGAGATCCGCCCGCCCGCGCAGGCCGGGCCGCTCCTGCCGGTCATCCGGGGCCTGCTGGAGCGCGACCCGGAGCGGAGGATGGCGGCGGCCGAGGCGAACCGGCTGCTGTCGGCGTATCTGGCCGGCCGGAGTCCCGTGCCGGGTGGCGGGAGTCCCGGGCCGGGCGATGGGAGTCCCGTGCCGGGCGACGGTAGCCCCGGGCCGGGCGATGGGAGTCCCGTGCCGGGCGGCGGCAGCCCCGTGCCGGGCGATGGGGGTCGCGCTCCGGGCGACGGCAGCCTCGTGCCGGCCGAGCGCCTGCCCGGGCCCGCCGACCGTGTGCCCCCGCCCCCCGACGGGACGCCGACCTCCGTGCCCGCCACCGCCCCCGCGTCCGAGGGGCTGACGGCCCCGGCCGCGGCTCCGCGCCCGACGGCCCGGCAGCGCGTCGCCGTCCGGCCGGGCCTGCGCCCCGGGCTGATCGCGGCCGCCGTCGCCGTGCTGGTGGCGGCCGGGGTGGTCGTGGGCGTCGACCCGCTGCGCTCGCTGCTCGGTGGGGAGGGCCAGGGGCACGGATCGCGCAGTGCGCCGGCGGCCCCCGGCGGCTCCGCGACCCGGTCCGCGACCCCGTCCTCGACCCCCAGCGGGCCGCCCTCCGGGTACCGGACCTTCGCCGACCCGCAGGGCTTCGCCATCGCCGTGCCCGAGGGGTACCAGCGGGCCACCGACGACCAACGGGTCTTCTACGTCTCCCCGGACGGGGCCTTCCGCATCGGGATCCGGGTGAAGATGCCGGTGCCCGGCGGCCCCCTCGGCGTGATGAGGCAAGCCCACGCCAAGGGCCCGGACACCAACCCCGGCTACCGCGCCGGCACGGTCGTCGCCACGACCCACCACGAACTTCCCGCCGCGCTGTGGGAGTTCACCTGGAACGGCTTCACCCCGGCCGAGGGAGCCCGGCACACCTACGACCTCTGCTGGGACCAGAACGGCCGGATGTACGACATCTGGGTCTCCGCCCCCGTGGGTGAACTCGCCGAAGCAAAGCGCCACTTCGACACCGCCGTGGCCACCTTCGTGCCCGGCGCGCCCGGCTCCGTCACCCCCTGACCCCGTTCCCCCTCCCGCCGGCTCCGGTCAGGTGCGCAGCACCACCAGCCCGTCGAGCCCGTCGGCCGTCCGCAGGCTGCCGGGCACCAGCGGGGCGAAGGTGCGCGGGAGCGCCAGGCCCGGAGCCCCGTCGCCCTCGGGGGCGTCGAAGAGGTACGCCGCCTCCGAGGAGCTGTCGCTGACCAGATGCGGCCCGTCCGCCCCTGCCGTGGCCCGCGTCAGCGGAGTCCGGAAGAGGCTGCGCAGCTGGCGCAGGGTCTCCGCCGTGACCGGTACGGGCAGTGGCAGCGGCTCCGGCTCCGCCGGGCCCCGCGAGGGCTCCGGCCCGGCTGCCCCGTCGGCCGGGCCGGCGGCCCCGCCCGGGCCGTCGGCTGCGAACGCGGCGTCGATGGCGTCCGTACCGTCCGTACCGTCCGCGCCGCCCGTCGCGGCGGCGCCGTCCGGCGGGATCGCCCCCGCCAGCAGCAGCGCCAGCAGCACCGGAACCGCCTTGAGCCGGAGCGCCTCGGTGGCCCGGGCCAGCCGGTGCGCGTGCCCGCCGGGCAGCGACAGCGCGAGGCTGCCCGCCGCGTCTCCGAGCGCGAGGGGCACCGCCGCGCACACCACGCCGGGGGCGTACTCGCGCAGGTCGAAGACGGGGGCTCCCGGAGCCACCGCGTCGAGCGCGCTGAACAGGGCCCGGCTGTCGGTGATGGTCCGCTCGGTGAGCCGGGCGGGCCGGTGCCGGGCCACGTGGTCGGCGCGGCCGTCGTGGTCGAGCTGGCTCAGCAGGCACTTGCCCACCGCGCTGGCGTGCGCCGCGTCCCGGAAGTCCACCCACTCCCGCACCGGCGGGGCGCCGGGCCCGTCCGCCATCTGGGTGATCCGGACCTCCCCCTCCGCGTACCGGCTCAGGTACACGGCCGCGCCCGCGCTGTCCCGCGCCAGGGCCAGCGTGCGCTGCAACTGGCCCGCCAGGCCCCGGCCGCCCGGGGCCGCGAGCCGGTCGAGGGCCGGCCCGGGGGCGTAAACCCCGACGCCGGACCGGTACGCGTACTCCTCCTCGCAGAGCATCGACAGCAGCGGCCCGAGCTCCGCGTCGGCCAGACCGGCCTCCCGCCCGAGCCGCCCGGACCGTACGCCGAGCGGCCGCCGCTGCAGGACCCGTACGACGGCCAGGGCGCGCCGCGCCGCCGCCAGGGCCTCGCCCCCGCCGGGCTGGACGACGGTCCCGCGGGCCGCCGCCGTCAGCGCGGGGTGGCGCAGCGGTCCCGAGCCCAGCCGGCCCGCCCCCGGCCGTGGCGGCCTCGGCGGCCGCGGCGGAGCGGCCGGCGGCCGGAAGGCGTCCAGCGCCCGGGACACCCCGGGCCTGGGCAGCGGCACCGGGCCCAGGTCGGGGTCGTCGAGCTGGTCGACGTAGCGCAGGACGGCCGCCTGCGCGCACAGCCGTACCTCGCGGAGGTCCCGGCGCCCGCTCGGCCGGAAGCGGCGCCGGCCCAGCTCACGGGCCCAGATCCGGGCGTCATGGTGCTCACCGCGCCGCGAGTGGTCGAGGAAGAGGCAGTACGCGGCGTGCGTGGTCCGGCTGCGTCCGGACCCGGCGGCGAACTGCCACCAGAACCGGGCCCCTTCGCGCAGTCCGGCCAGGTGCAGCAGGCAGCCGAAGACGACGGCGCCGGGCAGGTCGGCGTGGCCGCCGCTCTCGAAGGCGTCGAGCCGATCCCGGGCCCCCGCCCCGCACACGGAGGCCAGGCAGGCGGCCTTGAGGTCGCGGCCGGCCCGCTCGGCGTCCAGCGGGAGGTCCCGCAAGGGGTCGCTCCAGCCCAACGTGCGGCGCCGGGCGTGGGTTCCGCCGCGCCTGGGGGCCGGGGCGGAGGACGGCTTCGGCGCCGGGGCCGCGCTGTCGGCGCCCCGCAGCAGCCGGGCCTCCGCCGCGCCCAGGTCGTAGTGCGGATAGCGGTCGCGGACGCTCGCCCGGGCCAGGAACTGCTCCAGGGACCGCGGGAGTCCACCGTCCTCGCGACGGGTTCCCCGGCTCGCGTTGCGGCTCATGACTCGGCCGACGTGTCGAGCAGCCGGGCGAGGCGCCGCTGCGCCTGGCCGAGCTGCGAGCGGACCGTTGCCTCGTCCACACCCATGATCGCGGCGGCTTCGCCGGGGGTGCACTGGAGCCCGTACCGCAGCAGCACGGCGTCGCGCTGCCGTTCGGCGAGCCGGGAGACGGCGGAGTAGAAGCGGATGGTGTCGGTGAGCACCTCGTACTGGTCGGCTTCCGCGTGGGCCTCCTTGAGCGCCGCCTCGAAGGCACTGGTGTCCATCGGCTCCGGCCAGGGGCTGCGGCTGAACTGGCGGTCGATGAGCCGCTGTTTGAGGACGGTCCACGCGTAGGCGTCGAGCCGGTCCATGTGCAGCATCCGCAGCCATTCGCCCATGATCGAGTCGAAGGCGGCGTCGACCGCCTCCTCGGCCGCCGCGTCCGACCCCAGCTGCAGGTACGCGAACCGCATGTAGGCCGGGCGTCGGTCGGCGTGGAAGGCCCAGTACGACAGGCGCGCCGTCGAATCCCACTGACTCATGGGCGCCGGCCGCCGTCGCCGGCTCGGCAGACCCACGGCCCCGCCACCGGACTCCTCCGGACCGCTGCCATCGCTCACCGCTCCACCCCATCCCGTGTGCGGGGCAAGGAAATCAGCGCGGGCGCACTCGGAGGGCGCAGAGACGAAAGCTGGAAGGATTACGTTCGGTGATGATCATGTGGTGATCGATGTCGATCGCGCGCACGCTCAACCAGCGCAAACGCATATGCCGTTCTCCTGTGCGCCCGTTTCGTTCCCCGCCGGAGGCCACGGCGTGTGACCATCCCACGATTCACTCGTTTGTGGTCCTGCGCGCGAGCCTCGCTCCGACCGGCCGGGCGCGTCTCGCCGAGGCCGGGCTGGGATGGCCGCCGGCGCCGCCCTTCGTCTGGGGGCTGCGGCTGTGGCCCCCGGCGGGCGGGACCGACGAGCCCGCCCGGGCGCTGGGCGCGGCTCCGGGGCCGGTCCGGGCCGCCTTCGTCCTGCACGGCATGGACGGCCTGCCCGAGGAGGCGGTGGCCCGGCTGCTCGGGCAGGCCGGGGTGGCCGACCCGGCGGACGCCGTGCGGGAGGCGCTGGCCGCTTGGCGGGACTGGGAGGGCGGCGCCCCCGGTCGCCCGGAAGCGGGCCCGGGCGCCGGGCCGTGGGCGCGGGAGGCGCGGTCCGCGACGGAGCCGGGGGCGCTGCGCGGCGGTGCTCCGCCGCCGGGCCGCGGAGCGTGGGCCGGGCCCGGGCCCGTGGCGGGGGCGGCGGGCGGTGCCGGCTTCCGCGGCGCTGCCGGGAGCACCGGTGGGCAAGCAGGTGGGAACACCGCTGGGGAAACGCTCCTGCGGGGGCCGGACCGCGCCGAGTTCGATGCCGCCGTGGTCAGTGCCCGCCCCACCGGCCTGCTGCGCCGGCGCCGCCGTACCCGCGCAGGCTGGACCGCCGCGCGGCCGCGCTGGCCCTGGCCGCCGGGATCCTCGCGGCCGACGCGTCGCCGCCCCGCCCCGAGGCTTCGCCGCTCGCCGGACCGGCCGCCGCCGGGGCGCCAGGGCCTGTCGTCACATTCCCGTCTGCCCCGCGGCGCCTGGCACGCGCTCTCGCCGCACCGGGGGAAAGCCCACGTACGTCCAGTACGCGGACTTCCGCCCGGCACGCCGAGAGCACGCACCAGACGCCGCGGGGCCGCCCTTCGGGCGACGACGGGAATGTGACGACAGGCCCTGGACCCGGCCCGGCTGGTCCGCGTTCCCGCCGAGGCCTGGGCGGACACCGCCCGCGTCGACTTCACCGCCTGGCCCGCCCGCGGCGCCCGCACCGCCGACCGGGGTCTGCTCGCCCGCGCGCGGGCGGCCTGGGCCGCCCGGCCCCGGGAGGTGGCGGTGACGGCCGCACCGGGGACGGCGACCGACGCTCCGCTGCGCGCGCCGCAGCTCCTGTACGCGGGGAACGTCGCGGGGCGGGCGGTCGTGCTGCTGCTCGACGGGGACCGGGTGGTTCGCTACGGCGAGCCCGCTGACGGTCCTGGTCCAGCTGCGCCTGCCCGCCGGACCCCCGCAGGACGTGGCGCGGGCCCGCGGGACCGCCGTGTGCGGACGCTTCGGACAGCACCTCCTCGCGGGCACCCGGTGGAGGTCCCCGGTGGGCCGCTGGTACCTGCTGGCGGCCGGCAGCCGGGAGGTCGCGGGCATCACGGCGGCCGGCGCGGTCCGCGCGGAGGCCGCGGGCCGGACCCTGACCGTCCCCGTCCCCGTCGCCGGTCCGCAGGGCCCCGCGCCCGCCGTGACGGGCAGACTCGCGAGCGGCGTCCGGATCACCGCCGTCGACGGCGCCCGGGGCGGCCGCGACTGACAGCGCACCGCGGGCCCGCCCCGCGCCCGCGCCGCTCGGCGGAGCACCGTCCGCGGCCGCCACGGACGGTGTCCCCACCGGCGTGGACGGCGGTCCGGGGGCTGCCCGGCCCGCTGTACCATGGCCGCAGCGCGAGGGCCGTGACGGAGTGGTCACAGTCCTCGCTTTTGCTTTGCACCGCTCAGTTCCGCGTTGTACCCCCAGTCCACCCCGAAGAAATGCGGGGCGTGGCGTTTCGGCGGTTCGATACGATGAACCGCACGTCACGTCGTACCGGCATATATGAAATGGAGCATCCGAGGATGGCTCGACACCTGATCACCAGCGCGCTTCCCTACATCAACGGGATCAAGCACCTGGGCAACATGGTCGGGTCGATGCTTCCGGCGGATGTGTACTCCCGGTACCTCCGCCAGCGCGGCCACGACGTCCTCTACATCTGCGCCACCGACGAGCACGGCACCCCCGCCGAGCTCGCCGCGAAGGCGGCCGGTCTCTCGGTCGCCGAGTTCTGCGCGCAGGCCCACGACGCCCAGAAGGCGGTCTACGACGGCTTCGAGCTGTCCTTCGACTACTTCGGCCGCAGCTCCTCCGCGGAGAACCGCGAGATCACCCAGCACTTCGCGCGTCAGCTGGAGAAGAACGGCTTCATCGAGGAGCGGGCGATCCGGCAGGTCTACTCGCCGGTCGACGGCCGCTTCCTGCCGGACCGCTACGTAGAGGGCACCTGTCCGCACTGCGGCTACGACAAGGCCCGCGGCGACCAGTGCGAGAACTGCACCCGCGTCCTGGACCCCACGGACCTGATCGAGCCCCGCTCGGCCATCTCCGGCTCCACCGAGCTGGAGGTCCGCGAGACCAAGCACCTCTTCCTCCTCCAGTCCAAGCTGCAGGTCGAGGTCGAAGCCTGGGTCGCGGAGCACGAGGAGGAGTGGCCGCAGCTCGCGTCCTCCATCGCCCGCAAGTGGCTGACCGAGGGCCTGCACGACCGCGCCATCACGCGCGACCTCGACTGGGGCGTCCCGGTCCCGGCCGACACGTGGCCCGAGCTGGCCGCCGACGGCAAGGTGTTCTACGTCTGGTTCGACGCCCCGATCGAGTACATCGCCTCCACCAAGGAGTGGTCGGACGCCGACCCGGCGAACCGCGACTACAAGTCCTGGTGGTACGAGGCCGAAGACGTCCGCTACACCCAGTTCATGGCCAAGGACAACGTCCCGTTCCACACGGTGATGTTCCCCGCCACCGAGCTCGGCACCCGCGAGCCCTGGAAGAAGGTCGACTACGTCAAGGCCTTCAACTGGCTGACGTACTACGGCGGCAAGTTCTCCACCTCGCAGAAGCGCGGCGTCTTCACCGACCAGGCGCTGGAGATCCTCCCGGCCGACTTCTGGCGCTACTTCCTCATCGCCAACGCGCCCGAGTCCGACGACTCCTCCTTCACGTGGGAGCACTTCACCGCCACGGTGAACAAGGACCTCGGCGGCACGCTGGGCAACTTCGTGAACCGCGTACTGACCTTCTCCCGCAAGAAGTTCGGCGACGAGGTCCCCGCGGGCAGCGCCGCCGGCGCGGTCGAGGCCAAGCTGGGCGAGCAGATCGCCGAGCTGCTGGCCGAGTACGAGGGCCACATGGATGCCCTCCAGTACCGCAAGGCCGCGGCCGCGCTGCGCGCCCTGTGGTCGGCCGGAAACGCGTACCTCGACGAGAAGGCCCCCTGGACGGAGGTCAAGACCGACCTGGACGGCGCGGCGCTCACCCTGCGCACGGCGATGAACCTCATCCACCTCTACTCGGTGGTCTCCGAGCCGTTCATCCCGGCCTCGGCGCGCGCCATGCGCTCCGCGTTCGAGCTCGCCGACGACACGGCCACCTGGGTCACCCCGGAGCAGGCCGCGTCCCTCGACGCGGTGCCGGCGGGCACCCCGTTCACGGTTCCGCCGGTGCTCTTCCCGCGGATCACCGAAGAGGACCTGGAGTCGTACCGCGAGCGCTTCGGCGGCAACCCGGAGGCCTGAGCCGGTAGTTGTGATTCGGTGAGGGGCGCGACCCGTTGACGCGGGCCGCGCCCCTCACGCGTACCTCCGGCCAGGGGGCGCCGGGACCCTGACCGGGGGCCCGGTCCGCCCTCACATCGCGGCGCCCAGGGCCAGGAACCCGCAGATCAGTACGAAGAGGATGCCGAGCAACGGCCACACGAAGCGCAGGTACTTGTCATAGCCGACCTTGGCCAGTGCCACACCGCCGATGGTGACGGCGGTGGTGGGGACCCAGAGGTTCATCCAGCCGCTCGCCGACTGCCAGGCCGTCACCATCAGCGCGCGGGAGACGCCCGCGAAGTCGGCGAGCGGGGCCAGGATCGGCATGGTGAGCGTGGCGTGCCCGGAGGTGGAGGGGATCAGGAAGGCGAGCGGGAGGTTCACGAGGAAGACGATGATCGCGAAGATCCCGGACGAAGTCCCCTTCACCACGCCCTCGATGGAGTGCAGCACCGTGTCGGTGATCTTCGAGTTGTTCATGATGACCGTGACCCCGCGCGCCAGCATGATGACCAGGGCGGGCGAGATGAAGTCGGCGGCGCCCTGGATGATCGTGGAGCTGAGCTTGGCCTCGCCCATCCGGGCGACCAGGCCGATCAGCACGGCGGCGCAGATGAACAGCGCCGCCAACTGGGCGAAGGACCAGTCCAGTTCCCAGGCGTACGGGGTCGCGTCCGCGTCGCCGGTGAGCGCGCTCGACCAGGGCACCACCGAGAAGATCATGAAGGCGAAGACGAGGACCAGCAGGACCAGCACGGTCTTGTGCAGCCGGGTCAGCTCCGGTTCCTCCTCCTCGGCGCCGGTGGCCTTCTGCTCCCGGTCCCCGGGCAGGAACCCGCAGATCGACTTGGCGGGGTCCTTCTGGACCCGGCGCGCGTACCGGATCACGTAGAGGACGGTCACGGTGGTCAGCACGATCCACATGAGGAAGCGCAGCCCGATCCCGTCGCCGAGCGAGATGCCGGCCGCCGAGGAGGCCACACCGGTCGCGAACGGGTTCACCGTGGAGCAGAGCACGCCGATGCCCGCGCCGAGGATGCTGGCACCGACCGCGACCAGCCGGTCGTAGCCGAGGGCCAGCATCATCGGCACCAGCAGGCCGTAGAACCCGAGAGTCTCCTCGGCGAAGCCCTCCACGGTGCCCAGGATCGAGAAGACCACCATCACGGCGGCGATCAGCAGCGCTCCGCGGTCGCGCAACCGGTGGGCGAGGCGGGCGATGCCGCGGTCGAGGGCCCCGGTGGCGAACACGACGGTGATGAAGGCGCCGATGGCGAGCACGAAGAGGAACACGCCCGCGCTGCCGTACAAGTCACCGCTGAAGGTGGGCCCGACCTGGCCGGACTTGGGGTCCTGGAGCCCGTAGAGCCCGTTGACGGGGGAGAGGAACAGGTCGTTCAGGCGATCGGTGAAGCTCTGGGTGTCCTCGACCCGGTGGTAGGTGCCGGCGACGGGGGAGCCGCTGTCGTTGCGGTCGTACTCGCCGGCCGGGACGAGGAAGGCCAGCAGCCAGATCGCGACGGTGACGATGGCCAGGATGGTCAGCGCGCTGGGGAAGGAGAACTTCCGCGCGGGCGCCGGACCCTCGGGGGGAGCCGGCGCGGCCGGCGGAGGCGGCGGGGTGGCCGGCGGCGGGGTCGCGGTGGTCACCGGGCGTCTCCGGAAGGGTCCTGGGGGGCGTCGGGGGAGCGGGCCGCGCCGAAGTCCGCCGCGTACTCCCGGACGAAGGCGGCCATCGCCACCACCGTGTTGCGCACCTCCGACAGCAGCACCCGCTCGTTCGGCGCGTGCAGATTGCACATGCTGTCCTGAGCGCCGAACAGCAGCACCTCCGCCCCCGGAGCCGCCCGCGCGAGGCCGTTCACCAGCGGGATGGAGCCGCCCGTGGCCACGTACGAGGCCTGCGTGCCCCAGGCCTCCTTGAGCGCGGTCAGCGCCGCCCGGTACGCCGGCCCGCCCGTCCGCGCCTCGAAGCCGGGGCCGGTGTCGCCCGGGGTGACGGTGAGCGGGATCCCGAAGGGGCGCTGCGCGCGCAGGTGCTTCACGAGCGCGGTCCGGGCCTCCTTCGCGTCCTGGAGGGGGTGGAAGCGCAGGTTCAGCTTGGCCCGCGCGTACGGGACCACGGCGGAGGCGGCGCCCGCCACGTCCGGGGCGTCGAGCCCGATGACGGTGACGGCGGGCCCGCTCCACAGCCGCTCGCCGAGCGAGCCGGTGCCGATCAGCGGCAGCCCGTCCCGGACGGAGGCCAGCTTGCGGAACTCCTCCTCGGTGTAGGTCGTTCCCTCCCAGGGATCGCGGCGAAGCCCGGGCACCGCCACGTCTCCGTGCTCGTCGTGCAGGGTGGCCAGCGCCCGCAGCAGGACCAGCAGGGCGTCCGGGGCGGCTCCGCCGAACTCCCCGCTGTGCCGCGCCTGCGCGAGGGTGCGCACCTCCACCACGACCTCGCAGGCCCCGCGCAGCCCGGTGGTCAGGGTCGGGGTGCCGGGCCGCAGGTTGCCGAGGTCGGCGATGACCATCGCGTCGCAGGCGAACCGGTCCGGATCGGTGGGCGGGTAGTCGTCGAAGGGGCTGCCGTACTCCTCCTGCCCCTCGATCACCAGCTTGATCCCGACGGGCGGGCGGCCGCCGTAGACCCGGAGCATGCCCAGGTGTGCGATCACGTTCGACTTGTCGTCGGCGATCCCGCGCGCCCGCAGGGCGCCGGGGACCCCGGCTACGGGCGTCGGTTCGAAGGGCGGGGAGAGCCACAGGGTCGGGTTGCCGGCGGGCTGGACGTCGTAGTGCCCGTAGAGCAGGACGGTCGGGGCGTCCGGGTGCGGGGGCGGGATCTCGCCGTAGATGACCGGGGCGGTGTCGGGGAGGTCGATGCGCTCGATGGTGGGGACGCCCGCCTCGCGCAGCAGGGAGACGATCAGGTCGTGCGCCTCCAGGACCGGCTCCGGCGGGTATCCGGGGAAGGCGACCGAGGGGATCGACGCGAGCCGTTCCAGATCGGCCCGGAGGCCGTCCATCAGGGCGTCGACCTGCGCTTCGAGGGTCTGCGAGCCGTCCGCGTCCACCTGCCACCGTCCCTGTGGTCCCCGGGGCGACCCCGCTGAGCTGCGGGATCGGGTTCTCCGATCATCGGCGGGGGGAACGGGCCGCGCCGTGGCGGAGTGGGCCGGGCGGGTGAACGCCGCCCGCGGCGGTGTGGGGGTGGGGGCGTGCGGCGGCGCGCAGGGGGTGGCGCGCGCGGGTCCGCCCGTCGGCACGGGTCCGGGCCTGGTCCGGGTCGGGTGTGGGCCGGGTGCGGGCCTGGTCCGGGCCGGGTGTGGGCCGGGTCCGGGTCGGGTTCGAGTCGGGTTCGGGCCGGGCGGGCGTCCGGCCGGGACCCGGTGTGCCTCGAAGTCGGTGCCGAGGGCCGATCTTGACCTGTCTGGCGCGTATCGAACCACCGCCGTGATCGTTTCTTCAGGCATAGCCCTCATCCCTGCTGCGGAATCGGGAGAACGCGCGGTGACCGCTTGGCAGTACTTCGCCGGGGCCGGCCTGGTGGCGGCGCTCTGCCCGCTGCACGGTCACGTGGCGGTCGCCGGAGACGGCCACGGGCGCGGCGCCCGGGTCGACCTGTGCGTTCCGGCCGGGTCGCAGCCACGGCCCCCCGCGGCGCCGCCCTCGACGCCGGCTCCGGCTCCGGCCCCGGCCGTACGGCCGACCGCCCGGGTGCTGCTGCCCGGCCCGGCCGGGCCGACGGTGCGCCATCCGGGGGTGGGGCCGCTCGCGCCCGCGCCGCCCGGCGCGGCGGCGGAGCCGGTCCCCGGGCCGACGGCGCAGGCAAGGCCCGCGGTGGCGCAGCCGCGGGCGGCCGCGGCGCAGGCGCCCGGGGTCACGCAGGCGGCTCCGGGCGGAGCGGTGGCTCCGCACCGGGTCGCAGCGGGGGCCGGGGCGGCGGGGCGCTTCCACGTGCGCCCGTACCACTCCGCGGCCTTGGCGCGGCGCGGCCCGGACGGCATGTCCACCCTGATGCTCATGGTCGTCGTCACGACCCCGGCGGTGCTCGCGGCCGTCGCGCTGCGGCCCCGTTCCAGGAGCCGCGGCTAGCCACGCCCCCGCCTTCAGTCCGCTCAGTCCGCTCGTTTCGACCTACGGAGAACCCTCGTGTCCGAATGGCTGGTCCTGGCCATCGCCATGGCGCTCGTCTGCGCCCTCGTCCTCGCCTTCACCGCGATCCGGCACCGCCGGGTCGCTGACGACGAGGACACCAGCGAAACCCCCGACGTCCTCGAGTACATGGTGATGATGGTCGGCGTGGTCTACGCGATCGTGCTCGGCCTGGCCATCGCGGGCGTCTGGGAGGCGCGCGGCGCCGCCGAGGACAGTGTGCGCCGCGAGGCCCAGTCCCTGTACGAGGTCACCCAGCGGGCCGACGTCTACCCGGCCGCCGTCCGCGACCGGATCCGCGGCGAGGTCAACGCGTACGTGTCCCACACCGTCAGCGTGGACTGGCCGCGGCTGACCTCCGGGGAGCCGGTGTCGCCGGAGGGCGGCGAACTGCTGGGCAAACTGCGCAGCGACGTCACCCACCAGAGCCCGGGCAACGAACTGCAGGCCCAGGCCTACCAGCCGCTGCTGGACCACATCGCGGCCGCCGACGACGCCCGCCACGAGCGGACGCAGAGCGACGAGTCCACGCTGCCGGGGGTGGTCTGGCTCGGGCTGGTCGCGGGCGGGCTGGTCACCGTCGGGCTGATCTTCACCCTGCAGATCCGGCGTTCGGGGCGGGAGCTGCTGCTCGCGGGGCTGTTCAGCGCGCTGATCGTGTTCCTGCTCTTCATGGTGTGGAGCTTCGACGCGCCCTTCGGGCGGGACGGCATCGACTCGGCGGCGCCGTTCCAGGACCTGTTCCCGTCCCTGCCCCTGGCCGCCGGGCGCTGATCAGCGGCCCGGGCTCAGCTCCCCGGGCTCAGCTCCCCGACAGCGCCGCCTGCCGCCGGGATTCGGCCACCACCGGCGAGTTCCGCAGGGCGTGCGAGATCCGTACGAGGTCGCGCGGCCCGTCGGTGGCCGGCGGTGCCCCTTCCTCGCTGGCCCCGATGACCCGTCCCTCGGGGTCGGCCGCGCGGGCCCGCACGGCGGCGGCGACCATGGCCGCGTCGGCGACGGCCCGCGCGGTGTCCTCGTCGGCGCCGGCGGCGAAGGCCCGGGCCAGGGCCGTGTCCCGGTAGCCGCGGTCGAAGTACGGTCCGAGGTGCAGGAAGCCGTCGTGGATGTCCGACTCGCGCTGGATGACGCGGATGTCGGCGGCGGACCACCAGGACATCTGGACACCGGCCGGGGTCTCGGGCGCGGAGATCCGGACCTCGTGCCACAGAGGGCCGAGCCGCCGGTACGTGGACCAGTGCTGCCAGCTGTCCGAGAGGCGCTGGCAGAGCAGCGGCAGGACGAAGCCGACCGCGCTGACGAGCGCGCCGAGGGCGGCGAGCGGCGGGGCCACGAAGGTGCTCAGGTCGTCGAGTTCGGAGCCCAGCCCCACCCATCGGCCGATGACGGCGCTCATCTTGGCCGCGTCGTAGCTGAGGTTGAGGATGTAGCCGACGACGATGATCATCAGGCCGGTCCGGAGCCAGCCGCGCACCTGGAGGGACCAGCGCCAGCACATGGCGACCATGACGAAGGCGGCCACGTTGTGCGCGAGCAGGTAGAGGCCGATCATCTGCCCCGTGTACGGGGTGTTGGCGTAGAACGTGTCGAAGTCGCGCAGGCGCTCGACCGGTGCGTCTCCGAGGAGGAAGAGCACCATCAGGGTCACGGTGACCGTGCCGTAGCCCAGGATCCACCGGCGTGAGATCCGCCGGGTCTGCTCGGGCGGGCCGCCGCGCCAGTTGACGATCAGGACCAGGCAGGACGCACTGAAGGCACTCATGAGGCAGTAGACGAGCGGGGCCGAGAAGTTGGTGATGCCGGTCCATCGGTTGACCGCCACGATGGTGGGCGGGGCGGCGAAGGTGAAGACCGCACCGGCCAGGGTGAGCAGGGCGCAGACCGATCGCAGCAGCGGGTCACGCCAGTTGTGCCGTAGGGCCGGCAGCTTGAAGGCGAGTGCGATCGCCAGGGCCGCGGCCGGTATGTAGTAGTCCTCGCCGTTCAACGGTCGTTCCTGTGCCCCCGGTATCCGAGCGATGCCTCGATGCGGCCCGCCAGTTGATCTCGTTGTGCCGGTGCGCGGTGGCTCGCCGATCCGGCGAGCCAGTTCCTGCACCTGCTGCCCAGCAGTAAACCGAAGGTTTCCGCTTCGGTTTCCTCCTGGACGTCGGCGCGGGTGCGCGCGGCGACGCGACGCACGGTCTCGCCGATGTCGGCCTCGTCCGACAGCAGCCGCGCGGCGACGGCGGCGCCGTCGACGTGGTGGCTGCAGTGACCGGCCTTCATGTGCCACAACTCGTGCCCGAGGATCACCAGTTGGTGGTCGGGTGCGGTGCGTTCCTCGATGACCACCAGATCGCGGTCCGCCATGTCGAGCCACAGGCCGCTGGCCGTTCCCGGCGGGAACGAGGCCATCCGGAACTCCACCCGGCGGCCGCGGTGCTTGCTCATGCCCTCGCAGAGGGCGGCGTAGAGGTCCACGGGCTCCACGGGCGCGGTCAGGTTGATGCCTGCCACCAGCTCCCCGCACAACCGCCGCTGCTCTCTGCCTATGCTCACCGTTCTCCCCGTCGGCGCGGATCCGGATCAGGACTCAAGGATCAGACCCAGGCTTTCGACTGGGTCAGGATTCGTTCGGTTTGACGCTTTCGAGAAGCATGTCCAGCCATTCGGTCACCTTGTCCCGGTGCTTGTCGCTGGGCAGTTGGGCGGCTCTCCAGGCGATGCCCCGTACGCCGTGGTTCTGGAGAAGTCTTGCCAGCGGATCGCCCGCCGAAGCGGCCGGGGCGGGTGCGGTTTCCCGTGCGCGGCCCGCGAAGTCCTGAAGCAGCTGTTGCTCGGTGCGCTGGAGGGCGTCCGTGAGCGCGTCTGCGTCGTGGGCGGTGAGGAATCCGGCGTGCACCCCGAAGAAACGCTGGATCGCGTCACAGTGTTCCATGGTCGGCCGTCTGTCCCCGTTGATCAGGGCCCCGGCCTGCTGGCGCGACATGGCGGCGCCGTCGGCGATCTCCTGCTGCGTGTAGCGGCGGCCGTTGGGCTTGACGCGGGTGCGCCGCAGGAGGTCGAGGCGCTGGAGGAAGCGGGTCTGGAGATCGGGCTCACCGGCGGGCCGGCCGTCCAGCAGGCTCCGCACCACGTCGGCGGGTACGCCGGAGGCCTCGGAGAGGCGGCGCAGGTCGAAGACCTGGTTCAGGTCGCGGCCCAGCTTGCCCGCGAGTTCTGCGACCCGCGTGACGGTGGCTGCCAGGAGCGTGTTGGCCACCGCGACGGGAGCCGGGAAGCCGTCTGTCACCAGTGGTTCTCCTAGATCGCGCGAGGTCGGGGTACGGGCACGTGGTCGGCTCCAGGAATCTATCCGGTCTCTGTCCGTACGGCTAGAACGTGCCACATCTGTGGCGCGATCGAGCTGCCCAGAGGCTGGAATTGCCACAATAGTTGACACTCGAATGAAGTCGGTAGCAGGATCGCCACACGGAAATGAAGATCCAGACCGTAATAAGGATGGGGGGGAGCTCTCGGTGCCACATCTCGCAGCGGTGAGCCCGTCCGAAGGGCTCGCCCACATCGGTGGGGAGCGCCTCGCGGGCGAGGAGTCCGCACGCGGCGCCGTGCGGTCGGAGCGACGCAAGGAGATTTTGCGCCAGCGCCGGGAGGAACTGGGGCTGAGCCAGGAGGACCTGGCGGCGCGTCTGCGCATCAGCGTGCGCGCGTACGGGAACTGGGAGCGCGGCCTGGTCAAGGAGTGGACGGACCGCAAGCTGCTAGCCCTGGCCGAGGCCCTGGAGATGAGCGAGCGGCAGTGCTTCTGGCTCTTCCGGATCATGGTCGACCGGGACCCGCCGCCCACCTGGCGCGCGGCCGAGGACAACCGGCTGCCCGACGATCCGGCGCAGCGCGACTACCTGTGTGACTACGCGGCCCTCATGGAGGCCGTGCCCTACCCGAGTTTCCTCGTGGACCACCGCTGGGACGTGGCCCTGACCAACTCGGCGTTCGACCGGCTCTTCCAGTCGGTGCGCCCGCACCCGACCGCGCTGCCGGACGACAACTTCCTGCGCTTCGTGCTGTTCCACCCGGACGCCGCGGCCGTGCTGGAGGACCACGAACCGGCCTGGTGCGTACCGCTGCTGGCCCGGTTCGCGACCGCGCTGGCCGCCGCCCCCGACGACGAGGGGCTGCGCAGCATCCGCCAGGAGGTGGCCCGTGACCCGTTCATGGAGGCCGCCTACCGGTACGGAGTCCCGCACTGGCTGACGACCCACGGGGCCGAGGCCGCCGAGCAGGACGGTGCCGTGCGCACCGTGCGCCACCCGGACCCGGGCTGGGGCCTGGTGCGCTGCCGGATGGTGGCGGAATCCGGCCCGATGCTCGACGGCATGGGGCTGACCCGGATGACGCTGGTCCTCTCGACGCCGCAGGGCCGGCCGACGGGCCCGCTGCCGGGCGGTCCGGGCGCTCAGCCGCACCAGCTGCCGCGGCTGAGGGCCGTGCCGTCGCCGGTCGACTGATCCCGCGGGGGAGACTGGTGCCACGAAACGTGGCACTGCGAAAGGCGGTAAGGGCGTGCGGCTGACGATCCTCGGCGGGGGCGGATTCCGGGTACCGCTCGTCTACGGAGCCCTGCTCGGCGATCACGCCGAGGGCAGGGTGTCGCACGTGACCCTGTACGACGAGGACTCCGGCCGGCTGCGCGCCATGGCGCGGGTGCTCGCGGACCAGGCCGCCGGGATCGCGGACGCCCCCGCGGTGACGGCCACCACCGATCTCGACGAGGCCCTGCGCGGCGCCGACTTCGTGTTTTCGGCCATTCGCGTCGGAGGGCTCCAGGGGCGGGCCGCCGACGAGCGGATCGCCCTGGCCGAGGGAGTGCTGGGCCAGGAGACGGTGGGCGCGGGCGGGATCGCGTACGGCCTGCGGACGGTGCCGGTGGCCCGTGAGATCGCGCGCAGGGTGGCCCGTACCGCCCCCGATGCATGGGTGATCAACTTCACCAATCCCGCCGGGGTGGTCACGGAGGCCATGGCCGAGGAGCTCGGGGACCGGGTCATCGGCATCTGCGATTCGCCGGTGGGGCTCGGGCGGCGGATCGCCCGGCTGCTCGGCGCCCGGCCCGAGGACGCCTGGATCGACTACGTCGGCCTCAACCACCTGGGCTGGGTACGCGGGCTGCGGATCGGCGGGCGCGACGAACTGCCGCGCCTCCTGGCCGACGCGCAGGCGCTGGAATCCTTCGAGGAGGGCCGGCTGTTCGGGGCCGAGTGGCTGCGCTCGCTCGGGGCGATCCCGAACGAGTACCTCCACTACTACTACTTCAACCGCGACACGGTACGGGCCTACCAGGAGGCCGAGCAGACGCGCGGGGCGTTCCTGCGCGACCAGCAGCGGGGGTTCTACGCCGAGGCCGGGCGGCCGGATCAGGCGCCCGGGGCGGCGCTGGCCGCATGGGACCGCACCAGGGCCGAGCGCGAGGCGACGTACATGGCCGAGAACCGCGAGGTCGCGGGCGTCGGCGCCCGCGAGGAGAGCGACCTGGAGTCGGGCGGGTACGAGAAGGTGGCCCTCGCCCTGATGCGCGCCATCGCCCGGGACGAGCGCGCCACCCTGATCCTGAACGTCCGCAACCGCGGCACCCTGTCGGTGCTCGACGCCGGGGCCGTCATCGAGGTGCCCTGCCTGGTCGACGCCAACGGGGCCCACCCGGTCGCCGTCGACCCGCTCCCGCTGCACGCGGTGGGCCTGGTGACCTCGGTCAAGGCCGCCGAGCGCGAGGTCCTCGCCGCGGCGGCGAGCGGATCGCGGGCGGACGCCGTCAAGGCCTTCGCGCTGCATCCGCTGGTGGACTCGGTCGGGGTGGCCCGGCGGCTGGTGGCCGGGTACGCGGCGGAGCATCCGGGGCTGGCCTACCTGCGCTGAGGGCGGCCGGCCGGGCCACCTGCACCGAAGGCTCCCGCGCCCGGCCCGGATGGGCTAACGCCGCATGCGGCCGGGCGGGGGCGCTGTGAGAGTGCGAGGTGTGACCACAGCCGAAGGTGCAGCTCCCGCCATATCCGCCGCGGCGCCGCCCGTGCTCGACCGGCGATCGCGCAACATCGTGTTCGGCACGATCATGCTCGGCGTGCTGCTGGCGGCCCTGGACCAGACGATCGTGGGCACGGCGCTGCCCACGATCGTGGCGGACCTCGGCGGCGGGGACCACATGTCCTGGGTGGTGACCGCGTACCTGCTCACCGAGACGGTCGCGACCGTGCTCGTCGGCAAGTTCGGCGACCTCTTCGGCCGGAAACTGGTCTTCCAGGTCTCCGCCATCGTCTTCATCACCGGTTCGTTCCTGTGCGGCCTCGCGAGCAACATGACCCTGCTCATCGTGTGGCGGGGCATCCAGGGCATCGGCGCCGGCGGGCTGATGGTCACCGCGATGGCCCTCATCGCCGATGTGGTCCCGCTGCGCGAGCGCGGCAAGTACCAGGGCGCGATCGGCGCCGTCTTCGGCGTCGCGACGGTGATCGGCCCGCTGCTCGGCGGACTCTTCACCGACCACCTGACCTGGCGCTGGGCGTTCTACGTCAACGTGCCGATCGCCATCCTGGTCGTGGTGGCGGCCGCGAAGACGATCCCCTCCGTGCGCGCCGTCGGCAAGCCGGTCATCGACTACCTGGGCATTGCGATGGTCGCGACCGGCGCGAGCGCGCTGATCCTGGCCACGAGCCTCGGCGGGAACGAGTACGCCTGGAGCTCGCCCCTCATCGTCGGGCTCTTCGTGGGCGGCGTCGTGGCGCTGGCACTGTTCTGCCTGGTGGAGATGCGTGCCGCGCAGCCGATGCTGCCGATGCGGCTCTTCCGCAACCCCGTCTTCTCGGTCTGTTCCGTCCTCAGCTTCGTCGTCGGCTTCGCGATGCTCGGCGCGATGACCTTCCTGCCGACGTACCTGCAGTACGTGGACGGCGACTCGGCCACCGTCTCGGGAGTACGGACGCTGCCGCTGGTCATCGG
Organism: Streptomyces sp. AP-93; assembly: GCF_022808175.1. GTDB lineage: Bacteria > Actinomycetota > Actinomycetes > Streptomycetales > Streptomycetaceae > Streptomyces. The sequence continues at coordinate 77,324 of NZ_JALGBX010000019.1, forward strand.
CCTGCTGATCGCGTCGGTCTTCAGCGGCAACGTCACGAGCAAGACCGGGCACTACCGGATCTTCCCGATCGTCGGCTGCGCCGTGATGGGCCTCGGGCTCTACCTGCTGTCGCGGATGGGGCCGCAGTCCAACGCCTGGCTGGAATCCCTCTACATGTTCGTCCTCGGCGTCGGCATCGGCCTGTGCATGCAGGTGCTGACCATCGCCGTGCAGAACACCGTGGACTACGCCGACCTCGGCACCGCGACCTCGGGCGTCACCTTCTTCCGTACCCTCGGCAGCGCCTTCGGGACCGCCGTCTTCGGCACGATCTACGCCAACACCCTGAAGCCCGCGCTGGCGAAGGGGGTGGAGGAGGCCGCGCGCGCCACCGGAGAGGACCCGCAGCAGCTGGGCGTCGCGGCGCAGAGCCCGCAGGGTGTGCACGGCATGGATCCGGCGGCGGCCGGGCCGGTCATCAACGCGTACGCGGACACCCTGCACACGGTGTTCCTGTGGACCGTGCCGGTGGCGGTGGTCGGATTCGTCGTCGCGCTGTTCCTCAAGCAGGTCAAGCTGCGCGACAGCGCGCGGGCCGGCTCCACGGACATGGGCGACGGCTTCGGCTCGCCCGCCACGGCCTCCGGGGACTCGGCGAAGCTGCTGGAACTGGCGGTCGGCAAGCTGGTGCGGAGCATGGGGCCGGAGACGGCCCGCGGGATCGTGAACTCCTCGGACACCCGGCTGGACATGGCGGGTGCGTGGGCGGTGATGCAGGTGGACCTGATGACCCGCACGGTCGGCTACGCGAGCCTGGGACTCATCGCCTCGCGCCGGCACCTGCCCCCGGAGGTGCTGCTGCCGGTCTTCGAACGGATGGTGGAGGAGGGCTACATGACGCGGCAGAACGGCTTCTACACGCAGACCCCGGCGGGGGAGCGGGAGGCGGGCGTCATCTCGGCCGCGTGGGCCCAGTGGCTCGGCGACCAACTGGAGAAGGACCGGGGCCGTCCGCGCAGCGCGGAGCTGCGGGCCGCGGCGGACGCGATCGCGAAGCGGCTGCTGGCGGAGGACCTGGGCGACGGGAACTTCGCGCCGCGGGCGATGGCGGGGCGGCCGTAGCGCGGACGGGGAACTTTCCGGCGGGCGTGGACGTCTGGTGGTGAAAGAGGTTCTACGGGTTCTACGGGTGCGGGGGTGCCGGGATGCGGATCACACTGGCCGAAGAGGTCATGCTGCTGTCGCTGGACGACGAGTCCGGGTCGGTCAAGCAGCGGCAGTCGGTCAACTGGGCAGTGGCGGGCGCGCTCCTGCTCGAACTGGTCCTCGCGGAGCGGGTTCGGGTCTCGGGCAAGTACCTGGAGCTGGTGGACGCCCCGCCCACGGGGGAGGAACTGCTCGACGGCCGGATCGAGTCGATACGGGCCTGGATGCGCGGCCGGACCAGGCGCCGGGTGTCCGAATGGCTGACGAAGGACCAGGCCAAGGCCGTCGGCCCGGTCGTGGAGTGGCTGGTCGGGCGCGGGGTGGTCGTGGAGGAGCGGCGCAAGGCCCTCGGGGTGTTCCCGGTACGCCGCTATCCGGAGAGCGACGGGGCGGCCGAGCGCGAACTGCGCGAGCGGCTCGCCTCCGCGGTGTCCAAGGGCGCGGAGCCGGACGAGCGCACCGCGAGCCTCGTCGCGGTGATCCACGCGGCCGGCCTGCACGGCCTGGCCTTCCCGGGGATCCCGCGCAAAGAGATCACCGCGCGCACGGCGGCGATATCCGAGGGGCACTGGGAGGCCGAGAGCATCCGCGCCGCGATCCGCGACATGCAGCTGGCGATGGCCGCGGTCACCGCGGCGACGGTGGTGACCGTGACCTGAGTCCCGCCGCCGCGCACCGGGCCGGAGGGCCGGGACCCGCGTTCGGGGGCGATCGGCTGCTCCGCGCTGATCCCGGCGCGGCCCCGGTGGTCCATGAGGGACCGGGGAAGGCGCGTCCGGCATGCTCGTGGCCTCCCCAGCGCGCACCGACCGCCCCCTCCCATCGGGACAACCTGCCGCCGTCCCGATGATCCGTTCCACGGGTACGTGCCCGAGGGGGTACGGACGCCGGCGCGAGATAGTCGTACGACGGTACGTGGGGGAGGCGCGGCGCCAGGTCGGGCCGCCAGGCGCGCAGCACCGCCGCGGACGGGGCGTAGCGGCGAGCAGGACCGACACGATCCGGACCTCCTCGGGCGCGGCCCGCAGCGCGGTTTCCTCGGCCAGTTCGCGGGCGGCGGCCTGTTCGAAGCCCTCCCCGGGGTCGACCTTGCCGCCGGGGAAAGCAGGCGGGTTCGCGAATTTCTGGCCGCTCAGTCGCCGGAACCTGCGCGTTGGTGGACGGCAGGGCGCTCTGCACGGACGAGTTCAGGGACACCCGCCTGTCATGCGGGTGTGACCGAGATGCTCCCCAAAGGGGCAACGGGATGATTCCGACAGCGCTGCCGTGGGGACGTATTTCAGAGGGATACCCGCGCTGTTCTGCCAGCGGCAGAACACCGGCCGGACCGGGCTCGGCGATCACTACAGTCCAGTCTCATGACGACGATTACGACGCGTCCGGTCGAGTATCCGGCCGACGGTTTGACGATGATCGGGCACCTCGCGCTCCCGGCCGGTGTCGACCGCCGGCCCGCGGTGTTGCTCGGACCAGAAGGCATGGGGCTCAGCGACGTCGAGCGCCGCAGGGCCGACGCTCTCGCCGAGTTGGGTTACGTAGCGCTGGCCTTCGACCTTCACGGCGGGCGCTATTTGGGTGACCCCGAGGAGATGCTGGCCCGTTGCATGCCACTGCTCGCTGATCCCGACCGGATGCGGGGGATCGGCCATGCGGCGCTCGACGTGTTGCGCGCCGAACCGAGGACTGAACCCGACCGGATCGCCGCCGTCGGCTACGGCACCGGGGGCGCCGTCGGGCTGGAACTCGGGCGCGATGGCGTCGACCTGCGCGCGATCGGGACCGTCAACGCACTGACCACGGGCCGACCGGGTGAGGCGGCGCGCATTCGCTGCCCGGTGTGGGCCGGGGTCGGGTCGGAAGACCCGATCATGCCGCCCGCGCAACGAAGCGCGTTCACCGCTGAGATGCAGGCCGCGGGTGTCGACTGGCGCCTCGCGGTCTATGGCGGAGCCTTGCACGCCTTCCACCACCCGCCGGTCGACCACCCCACGGTCCCCGGCGTCGGCTACCACCCACAGCACGCGCAGCGAGCCTGGCGCGACGTCGTCGACCTGCTCGCCGAGTGCCTGCCCGTGACGGAGGACTTGGAGTGACCACGGAGGCGGGGGCGTACGAGGGAGACCTCGTCGTGGACGCGGGCGGCCGGCGCGGCGGCTCCGAACGGTGGCTGGCGGCGATCGGCTGCCGCCCGGGCGTCGTGGAGCGGCACCGCACGGGCCTCGCCTACTTCTGCCGCTGGTACCGGCTGCCCGAAGGCCGCGAGGAGGGGCCGCGGCGCCCCTGGGCGGTGACGGGCGGCAGCTTCGCCGGGTGCGCGGTCTTCCCGGCCGACAACCGGCTGTTCGCCGTGACCCTGTTCGTGCACACCGGGGACGCCACGCGTTCCGCGCTGCGCGATTCGGCGGTGCTCGAGGCCGCCGCGCGGACCTTCCCGCCCGGTGCGGCCTGGCTGGGACTGGGCGCCGAACCGCTGTCCGGGGTACTGGCCACGGCAGGCCTGGACAACCGCTGGAGCGCCCCGGCCGACGAGCGGGGGCCGGTGGCGAGCGGGTTCGTCCCGGTCGGAGACGCCCTCACCCACACCAACCCGACGTTCGGGCAGGGCACTTCGCTCACCCTGTGGGCCGCGCGCAGGGTGGCCCGTACGGCGCACCAGGACCCGGGATCGGTAGGGTTCGCCGCCGAGCACCACGCGTGGGCGGTGCGCACCCTCAAGCCGTGGTTCGACTTCCAGGTGGTCGCGGACGGGGCCATCGGGGAGCGGTTCCGGGCCCGCGCCGGGCACGCGGGGACCGCCCGCGAGGTGGCCGCGCTGTTCGACTGCGCGCTGGAGGACCCGGAGGCGATGCGGGCGCGCGCCAGGGTCCGGCACCTGGCCGACCCGCCGGAGCGGCCGTACACCGACCCGGACGTCCGGGCACGGGTGGCCCGCTGGCTGGCGGCACGGCCCGACTACGCGCCGAACACCGGCGGCCCGAGCCGGGCGGAGTGGGGAGCAACTGACCGCGCGCTGACGGCCGGGGCCGGGTGGATCCCCCAGCCCGGCCGTGCGGCGGACCTCAGGTCGCCTTCGTGCTCAGGACCTCGGCGAGGTCGTAGCCGACGACCTCCTCCAGCTGGGCGTACGTACAGCTCCGCGGTTCCCGGTCCGGCCGCATGCGGCGGAACTGCGCGGTGTGCCGGAACCGGTCGCCCTCCATGTGGTCGTAGGCCACCTCGCAGACCCACTCGGGGCGCAACGGTACCCAGGACAGGTCCTTCTTTCCGGTCCAGCGGCTCTGCGCCCCGGGCAGCCGGGCGCTCTCGTGGGCGGACTCCTCGGCCCAGGCGGCCCACGGGTGCCCCTCGGGGTCGGGCATCCGGAGCGGTGCCAGCTCGTCGATCAGCTCGGCGCGGCGCTTCATCGGGAAGGCGGCGCAGACGCCCACGTGCTGGAGCGTGCCGTGGGCGTCGTACAGCCCCAGGAGCAGCGATCCGACAATCGGACCGCTCTTGTGGAAACGGAATCCCGCGATGACGACGTCGGCCGTACGCTCGTGCTTGATCTTGAACATGAGGCGGGCATCGGGCCGGTAGGGGAGATCGAGGGGTTTGGCGACGACCCCGTCGAGCCCGGCGCCTTCGAATCGTTCGAACCACTCCCGTGCGAGCACGGGGTCGGTGGTCGCGGGCGCGAGGTGGACGGGGGGCCGAGCGGTGGAGAGCATGCGGGTCAGGGCGGCGCGGCGGTCTGCGAGCGGTGTGTTGAGGAGGGACTCGTCGCCCAGCGCGAGCAGATCGAAGGCCACGAACGAGGCCGGGGTCGTCTCGGCGAGCAGTTTCACCCGGGAGGCGGCGGGATGGATCCGCTCGCTGAGCCGGTCGAAATCGAGCCGCCCGCCCTGGATGACGACGATCTCCCCGTCGACCACGCAGCGGTCGGGCAGATTGGCCTTCAGTGCCTCCACCAGCTCGGGAAAATACCTGGTCAGGCTCTTGCCGGTGCGACTGCCGAGCTCGATCTCGTCCCCGTCGCGGTGGACGATCGCGCGGAAGCCGTCCCACTTGGCCTCGTACTGCATGCCCGGTGGGATCGTGGACACGGATTTGGCGAGCATCGGCTTCACGGGTGGCATGACCGGCAGATCCATGTCTCCGATTCTGGGGTGGTACGCCCGGGCGCGCTCGGTGTGCGGGGCCGCGCGGGTCCGCCTACCGTGGCGCACATGGGTGCAGCGGGCAAAGCGATCGAGCTGGAGGCGGGCGGCCGGGCCGTCCGGCTGTCCAGCCCGGACAAGGTGTACTTCCCCGAGCGCGGCCTCACCAAGGGGGACGTGGCCGCCTACTACCTCGCGGTCGCGGACGGGATCACCCGCGCCCTGCGCAACCGGCCCACGACCCTGGAGCGGTTCCCGGACGGGGTGGAGGGCGAGTCCTTCTTCCAGAAGCGGGCCCCGAAGAACCTGCCCGACTGGATCCCCACCGCCCACATCGCCTTCCCGAGCGGCCGCACCGCCGACGAGATGTGCCCGACCGAGCCGGCCGCCGTCCTGTGGGCCGCCAACCTGGGCTGTCTCACCTTCCACCCCTGGCCGGTCCGGCGGGAGGACACCGACCGTCCCGACGAGCTGCGCATCGACCTGGACCCGCAGCCGGGCACCGACTACCACCACGCGGTCGCGGTCGCCCACGAACTGCGCGGACTGCTGGAGGAGTTGGGTCTGCGCGGCTGGCCCAAGACCTCGGGCGGCCGGGGCCTGCACGTGTTCGTGCCGATCGCGCCGCGCTGGACCTTCACGGAGGTCCGCCGGTGCGCCATCGCGATCGGCCGGGACCTGGAGCGCCGGATGCCGGGTAAGGTCACCACCGCCTGGTGGAAGGAGGAGCGAGGCGAGCGGATCTTCGTCGACTACAACCAGACGGCGCGCGACCGCACCATCGCCTCGGCCTACTCCATCCGTCCGCGCCCGCACGCCCCGGTCTCCGCGCCGCTGCGCTGGGACGAGCTGGACCAAGCGGAGCCGCGCGACTTCGACATCGTGACGATGCCGGCCCGCTTCGCGGAACTGGGCGATCTGCACGCGGACATGGACGAGCACGCCTTCGCCCTGGACGCCGCGCTGGAACTGGCCGACCGTCACGAACACGACCACGGCCTCGGCGACATGCCGTACCCGCCGGACTATCCGAAGATGCCGGGCGAGCCCAAGCGGGTCCAGCCGAGCCGCGCGAAGCACGAGGACTGACGGCCCACGCGCCGTCCGGGGCCGCGTACAACCATCGGGCGGCCCGGTGAGTCATGGCATGCGGAATTCGTTGAACGAAACAACGAAGCATGTACATGGGGGATTTGTGCGCAGAATCAGCAGCCTGCTGATGGTGGTCGGTACGACGGTGGTCCTCACGGTGTCCGGCGCGGTGGGGGCCGTGGCCGCGCCGGCGCCCTCGGACGCGCCCGCTGCCGCGGTGGCCCCGGCTCCTGCTCCTGCTCCGGCGGGCAAGAAGCCGACCGTGAGGACCACGGGTGAGACGGTCGGGGTGCCCCTGCCCTTCGTCGAGGTGCTGGGCTTCGACCGGTACCAGGCGACGCTCGACGACACCAATATGGATCCGGTGCGGCTCGACGTCCGCCGGGCCGGCACCACGGAGGTCGTGCAGAGCATCACCACGTTCAAGAAGTTCACCGAGCACGACGATTACAGCTACTGGGACAGTGACCCGATCGTGCTGGACGCGGTGGGCTTCTACGAGGTGGACCTGCACGCGAAGGACCCGGCCACCGGTCAGGAAGGCAGCCGGTCCGGCAGCGGGAAGTTCTTCTACGGCCCGGACGCCGTCATCGACATCGCTTCCAGCAAGCAGGAGTTCACCCTCGACAGCCGGGGTGCGGTGGCCACCGGCCGGGTCACGGCCAAGGACCCGAAGACCGGCGCCCGGGTGCCGGTGGCCGGTACGCAGGTGAAGGTCTCCACCTACTCGACGAACTCCTTCTCCGGGAAGACCGACGCCGACGGCCGGTACTCCATCCCCTTCTCGGCCACGGGCACGGAGGGCATTCTGAAGCTGACCGCTGAGTTCGGCGACGACCTGAGCCACAGAGAGGGGCACGCGGCCCTCAAGATCAAGCCGCAGAAGGCCTTCGTGACGATGACCGGGCCGACCAAGGACCTGACCCTGGACTACGGCTACAACTGGTTCCCGGGCAAGATGACCCGCCTCGCCGACGACGGCACGGTCAAGCCGGTCGGCGCGGGGCACGACACCCACGGGAAGTGCGTCGCCCCCGCGAGCTGCACGAACTACCTCAGCGGGCGTGCCACCAGGGCCGACGGCAGCTTCAGGGTCCTGGCCAGGGTGGAGCAGCCCGGCACCTGGAACGTCTGGACCTACGGCCCGTGGCTGGAGACCTCCACCAGAGGGTCCCTCTCCATCGCCAAGGTCAACAACACCACGCGGATGACCGAGGAGAAGCTGACCACCACCTCCGACGGCAAGCTGCGGTTCACCGGCAAGGCGCTCCTGATCGACAGCACCATCAAGACCGATGCGACGATCGCCGTCCAGGCCCTGCAGCCGGACGGCACGTGGTGGACCGTGCGGACGGCGTCCAGGGCGTTCGGCACGGCCTTCTCCGTGACGGCCGACGTCCCGAGGTTCGCGGCCAACGCCTACCGGCTCAGCGTCGTGGGGTCGAAGACGCGCGCTCCGAGCGCCGGAACCAAGCTCTTGAAGCCGTCCAAGCTCCACACCTGGTTCGCCCCGAGCAAGCTCCCCCGGACCCTCCCCAAGGGCTCTCCGCTGACGATGAAGGGCACCCTGTACACGCTGACCCCGGAGGGCACCGCCAAGCCGCTGACGGGGCAGAAGGTGCACTACTTCTTCAAGCCGACGGGTTCCACCACCTGGAAGGAGGTCAGCTCGTCGACGACCAGCTCGACGGGCTACTACCGCAGGTCGGTCATCCCCACCGGCTCCGGTGACTGGCAGGTCCGTTTCACCGACGGCGGCACCACCCGCTTCAACAACACCACGGACTCCGTCAACGTCACGGTGCGCTAAACCCGGGGAAGGCGGCGCAGGGCGGCGGTGAAGGCGGAGTCGCGGTGCGCGTCGAACTCCTCCTGCGTGAAGACCGGGGTGGTGACGTAGGCCGGGATGCCCGGACCGTCGAAGGTCTTTCCGGTGCGGGTCAGGAACTGTTCGTTGGGCAGGCCGAGCTTCCAGCCGTTGGGGAGGGCGCGGCCGAGCACGTCGGAGAAGACCCCCTGGGTCGGTCGGCCGATGCGCATCGGCCGGCCGGGGCGCTCCATGAGGGCCAGGGTGAAGGTCTCGCCCGCGCTTTCGGTGTCTCGAGTTCGAAGGTGGCGACCGGGTCCGCGGCGGGACCGGGCTCCTAGGCCTCGCGGCACCGCTCGGGCAGGGCGGCGAGGGGGCAGGTCGCTCGGACGCCGACCGAGCCCTCGACGTGCACCGATCCGGGGCGCACGGTGAGGACCTCGCCGTCCTCGGTGGCGTAGCGGAAGGCGGTGGAGCTCCCGCTGTCCGGAACCCGCCGCGCGCTCGCGCCGGGCAGGCAGCTGATCCCGGTGACCTGGTACTCCTGGAGCCGTCCGGACTCCACGCGGAGCACGGTGCCGTAGCCGTCGAGCTGTCAGATACCGATCGCCCCGGTGGGCGGACGGCCCGCGGTGGAGGTTTGCCTGCGCCTGTACCGGTCATCGTGCTGTCCCCGTTCGTCGAAGTCCCTTGACCCGGACCAGGATCCGGGGCGGCCGGGGACATCCGGCGCCCCACCCGCCCCGGGTGGGGCTACCCCCGGGAGCCTGCCCGCGCGATCACTTCATAACAACACGAACGATCGTGCTAATATCCTGCCGTCACCCTGACCCGCCAGCACCGTCTGGCCACTCTGAGGAGATCCGGAGAACCGGGCATGCACCCCATGGCTTCACTCCTGAGCACGACCCTCAACATCACCGCCCGGGTCGCCCCGGGACCGGTCGGGCGGGTGGCGTTCGCGCTGTTCGTGCGGCCGCTCGGCCGGCCGAAGGTGAAGCCCGGCGAAGCGGAGGTCATGGCCCGGGCCGTGACGGGCCGGCTCGTCGTGGACGGGATACCCGTGACCACGTACCGCTGGGGCGACGGCGACCGGCCGGTGCTCATCGTGCACGGCTGGACCTCGCGCGCCTCGCGCTTCGCCGGGTTCGTCGAGGCGCTGCTGGCCGAGGGCCGGACCGTGGTCTCCTTCGACGCACCCGGTCACGGCGCGTCCGGCGGCCGGGCCACCACCATCCTCCGGCAGCGCGAGATCATCCGCCGACTGCACGCGCAGTACGGGGAGTTCTCGGACGTCCTGGCCCACTCCTTCGGGGTGGTGGCCACCTTCTTCGCGCTGCGGGACGGGATCCGGGCCGACCGGATCGTCGGCATCGGCGCCATCGCCGACTTCGACTTCCTCGCCGCGCGGTTCCGCGCGATGCTGGGCGTGAACCAGGCCGTCGAGGACGCCATGCGGCGCCACATCCAGCGCAGGCTCTTCCCGTCCGAGCCCGACATCTGGCCCCGCTTCGACGCGCGGCGCCACCCCGAGGAGATCCCCTCGCAGATCCTGCTCGTGCACGACGCGGACGATGACACCGCGGACCCCGGCCAGTCCCGCGCCCTCGCGGCGGCCTACGGGGAGCGGGCCCGCCTGATCGAGACGAGCGGACTGGGCCACCGCCGCATCCTCCTCGACCCACACGTCATCGCGACCACCGTCGAGTTCCTCAGCGCGACCGCGTCACAGACCCGTGCGGCGAGCCCGGCCGAGACCACTGAAGCCACCCGATGACGTCCACCCATCCCGAGCCGGTCATCGTGCCCGAGCCGAGCACCGCGCCCGATTCCGGGCGGCGAGGGGCCGAGGGCGGCCCCGGGGGCGGGCGGGTGCTCGCACTTGCCAGTGCCGTCACCTTCCTCGCCTTCCTCGACGCCACCGTCGTGAACGTCGCCTTCCCCGACCTGCGCCGGGCCTTCCCCGAGGTGTCGCTGGCCCGCCTGACCTGGGTCGTCAGCGCCTACGCCGTACTGTTCGCCGCCCTGCTCGCCGCGGCCGGCCGGCTCGCGGACACCCTCGGCCGCCGGACCCTGTTCCTCGGCTCGACCCTCGCCTTCACCCTGACCTCGCTCGCCGCCAGCGCTGCCCCCACCGCCGAGCTGCTCATCCTGGCCCGCGCCCTCCAGGGAGCGGCCGCCGCCGGGATGATCCCCGCCGCGCTGGGCCTCGTACTCGCCCACACCCCGCCCGCCCGCCGGGCCTCCGCCCTCGGCGCATGGTCGGCGGCGGGCGGACTGGCCGCCGCCGTCGGCCCGAGCATCGGCGGACTGCTCGTCGAGTGGTGGGACTGGCGTGCGATCTTCCTCATCAACGTCCCGCTCGGCCTGGCCGTCTGCTGGGCCGCCGCCCGCGTCATCCCCCGGGAGCCCCGCACCGGACGCCGGCTCCCCGACCCCGTCGGTACGACGGCCCTCGCCCTCGGCATCGCAGGAGTGGTGGCCGGGCTCTCCCAGGGCACGGAGTGGGGCTGGACCGACCCGAAGGTGCTCGCCCTGGTCATCGGCGGCGCCCTGGCGGGCACCCTCGCGCTGCGCCGCTCGCGCAGCCATCCCGCCCCGGCCGTCGACCGGGACCTGTGGCGCGACCCGCTGTTCGCCCGCGCCAACATCGGAGCCCTGCTCTTCGGCGCCGCCATGTACGCGTGGCTGCTGACCGGGCCGTCCTACCTCATCGAGCGCTGGAACTACTCGGTCCTGCAAGCGGGCTTCGGCGTCACACCGGGCGCCGTCCTCGCGATGGCCGGTGCCCTCTTCGTCGGCCGCCGGGTCCCCGCCCGCCTCCAAGGGGCCGCCGTCACCGTCGGATCGCTGCTCTTCGCCGCCAACGCCCTGCTGCTGTGGGGCTGGGTCGGGCAATCCACCTCGTACGCCCAGATCTTCCTGCCCGCAGGCCTCCTCGGCGGCCTCGGCATCGGGGTCGTGGTGACCGCGCTGTCCACGACGGCCTCGGCCGGCCTCCCGCCGCAGCGCTTCGCGGCCGGTACCGGCCTGCTGATGACGGCCCGCCAGCTCGGCGGCGCGCTCGGCGTCGCCGGCACGGCGGCCCTGCTCACCGGGTCCGGGCCGGGGGACCACTGGCGCGGAGTCTTCCTGCTGACCGCGGTCACCGCGCTGGGCGCGGCGGTCGCGGGCGGCTCGATGCGGCTCAGCGGTCGGGCGAAGCCGGCGCGGCCGGAAGGCTGACGGCCGGGGCGTCGTCGGCGGAGAAGCCGGCGGCCGGAAACGCGAGTACGGGCGGCCGCTCCGGGAGTTCCTCCGGGGCGGCCGTCGCCGCGCGCAGCCGGGCGAGGATGCCCCGCGCGGCCCGGTCGTAGGCCGTGGTGTCCTCGTGCAGCACGGAGTGCGCGTTGGCCAGCTCCATCATCGCCATGATCTCGAAGGCGAGCTGCTCCACGTCCTCGACGCCGGCCGGCTCGCGGAACCCGCCCGTCAGCCGGGCCTCGTCGAGCAGCCGCTCGATGTACCGCGTCCAGTCGCCGCGGATCCCGGCGATCTCGTCGTGGACGGGCCCCGGACGCGAATCGAACTCGGCGGAGGCGGAGTAGAAGAAGCAGCCGCCGGGGAAGACACGGCGGCCGGAGTAGTCGAGCCAGCTCTCGCACAGCCGCCACACCTTGGCGAGCCCGGCGGGCTCGTTCCGTACGGGCCGTACGACCTGCTCGACGAAGACGGACCGGGCGGCCTGCACGGTGGCGAGCTGCAGCTCCTCCTTGGAACCGAAGAGGGCGAACACGCCGCTCTTGCTCAGCCCCAGATCCGTGGCGATCTTTCCCAGGGACAGCCCTTCCAGGCCGTCCACCGAGGCGATGCTCATCGTCCGCTCCAGGACCGTCCGCCGCGTCTGGTTCCCGCGCTCCACGCGTCCGTCTGCCATGCCGCCATGGTACCGAAATCATCGCACGCACGGTCGTTCACTCCGGGCTGTTGATCAGGCGTTGATCGGACGTCCATCGCCCCCGGACAGGCTCTGCGGCATGTCGATGAACACCACCGATACCGATACCGATACCGATACCGTCACCGCCGTCCCGGCCTGGTACGAGCTCGCCCTCTGCGCCCAGACGGGCCCGGGCTTCTTCTTCCCGGAGCCCGGCTCCTCACTGCGCGACGCGAAGCGGCTGTGCGGGGCCTGCGAGGGCCGCAAGCCCTGCCTGGACTACGCCATGGCCAATGACGAACGCTTCGGCGTCTGGGGCGGCCTGTCCGAAGCCGAACGCCAGGCCCTGCGCCGGCGCCCCTGACTTGACCTGACCTGACCGCCCGGCGACCTTCCCGGGCGGTCAGGTCAGGGCGGCGACGTCACCCCAGCACCTCCAGGATCCGCGAGGTCCCGGTGCCATTCGGCGGCGGCCCGGGCGGCCGGGGCCGGGGATCGGTGAAGGCGATCGTGTGCGCGACCGCCTCCAGGATGGCGGTGTAGGCGTCGGCGTGCCCGGTGGCCGCGCTGGTGAGGTCGAGCAGCAGCAGGTGGCGTCCGTCGGGATGCGCCGTGACGGCCCTGGCCAGGAACAGCCCCGGTCCGGTGCCGGGGACGGGGACGGGGAGGAGCCCGGAGACCAGGGCGCACGGGAGGCCCGAGGCCAGGTCGAGGAACCGGCGCGTCGAGCCGCTCCCGAAGGCGGACCGGGCCAGCGCCAGGGCCATCCGCGCCACGCCGGCCCCGGCCCCGGCGTCCTCGGTGCGCCGGACGGCGAGGGAGAACAGCGAGGTGGACACGGTCTGCGGACCCTCGGGGTGGAGGCCGACCGAGGTGTGGACCAGGTGCAGTCCGGGCTGACCGGCGAGTTCGTCGAGGCAGTCCATCAGCCGGCCGAGCTGTGACCCCGCGCCGGCACCGGCTCCGGCTCCGGCGCCGGCCCCCCCACCCGCACCCGCACTGTCGCCCTCGCCGTCGCCGCTGCTGTCGCCCAGATCCCCCAGGGCTTCGGCGACCTCCTCCAGGGCGTCCCGGTCCTCGGGGCCGATGTCGTGGAACCCGGGCGGCAGCCGGAACCAGACCGGTGGGACGGGGTGGTTCGTCACGGCTGCACCAGCGTCCAGAGACGGGCCGACCTCGCGACCGTGGACGGACCGTCCTCCACCGCGACACGGGCGCCGTCCACCGCCGTGGAGCCGCGGTCCACGGCCTCGTCGTCGCCGGTGTAGTCGGCGGCGGCCGTGGCCGCTCCGGTGCCGGCCACCGCCACCCCCACCCGCTCCCTGACCTCGGGGGTCGACGACCGCAGGGCCCAGGAGGCGAGCGGGCTCTCCACCTTGCGCAGTTCGTCCGCCGTGTTCCATGTCGTGCGGGCGAACGCCCCCGCGCCCGGTGAGACGCCCGCCAGGGCGCCCGCCTCCGGGACCGCCATGGCCGCGCGGGCGGCGACCGTACCGGCCCTCGCGCCCGAGGCGACGGCGGCCACGCCCGGGACGGCGCCGAGGCCGTCGCCGAGCAGCGTCACGCCGTTCTTCCAGAACGCGGCGTCGAACTTGCCCCGGGTGAAACCGTCGGCCAGCGGCTTGCGGAAGCCGGGGTCCGCGAGGTGCGCGGTCAGGGCGGCCAGCGAGAGCCCGCCGGCGACCAGCATGACCGCCATCCCGGCCGGCGGGAAGAAGAGGGCGACGGCCGCACCGGCGGCTCCCAGAATGGCCGCCGCGTTCGAGAGGGCGTCCGCCGGATTGTCGACGATCTTGTTCCAGACCGACTCCAGCACCCCGGGCTCCTTCGGCGCCAGCCGCTCGGCCGTCGCGGTCAGCGTGTCCGCCACCCGGCGGGCCGCCGCAGAGTGCTCCGAGGCCAGCTCACCGGCCATCCGGCGGGCATCGGTGAGGGCCGCGTCGGTGGTGGCCGCGGCGGCCTGGGAGGCGTATCGGGAGGCCAGGGCGCGGTGGGCGGCCAGGGTGTCGTGCCAGCCGGCCAGTCGGCGCGCGGCCTCCGCCAGCGAGGTGTGGGCCGCGCGCAGGTGGCGGGGGAGCTCCCGCGACAGCGAGGCGCGGAAGGCGGTGGCGGCCTCGCCCTGCCAGGCGGAGCTGTGGGAGACCAGGGCGTCGACGACGCGGGAGGTCTCCGCGAGGCGGTCTGCCGAGGAGCGGAGCTTCTTGGCCAGGGCCAGGACCGCGAGCGGGCTCCCCGGGGCCGGGTCGAAGCCGAGCGCGGAGAAATCGGCGGCCGGGGAGTCAGCCACGGGCGGGCGCCGCCTGCCGGAAGGCCGCACGGATGGCCTCGTCGAGCTCCGCGTACCCGGCGGCGCTACGGCGCACGCCTTCGCGTACGGCCTTGATCCGCCCGGCGAGCTCCTTGGTGCCGTGGCCCCATCTTTCCTGGAAGCCGTCGCACGCCGCGTCGAGGTCCGCCGTGCCCAGCTGGTCGGCCCGTACGTGGTCCAGCTCCCGCCGGGCCTCGCGCAGGGCGGTCAGCGAGGTGTCCAGGGCGTTGGTGAGGCGGGTCAGCTGGTCGATCTCGACCTGGAGCGGCGTCATGGCGGTCATGACGCGAAACCCTGGCAGAGCGGGGCTCTGCCAGGGCAATCGTCGTCACCCGCCCGAGCGAGCGGAATCAGGTCAGGTCGTGGCGCAGGGCCGGATCAGGCCTTGCGGGCCGCGATGCGCGCCGCGCGGGCGGCCAGCCGCTCGTCGAACTTGCGGGCCTCGGAGTCCAGGCCGTTCATGAAGAGACCGAGCTCCTCCTGGGCCTTCTGCCCGTCCGGGCCGAGACCGTCGATGTCCATGATCTTCAGGAAGCGGATCACGGGGCTCAGCACGTCGTCGTGGTGGATCCGCAGGTTGTAGACCCCGCCGATCGCCATCTGCGCGGCCATGCGCTCGAAGCCGGGCATGCCGTGTCCCGGCATCCGGAAGTCGACCACGACGTCCCGTACGGCCTGCATCGTCAGGTCCGGGGCGATCTCGAAGGCCGCGCCCAGCAGGTTGCGGTAGAAGATCATGTGCAGGTTCTCGTCCTGCGCGATGCGGGCCAGCATGCGGTCGCAGACCGGGTCACCGGACTGGTGGCCGGTGTTGCGGTGCGAGATGCGGGTCGCGAGCTCCTGGAAGGCCACGTACGCCACGGAGTGCAGCATCGAGTGGCGGTTGTCGGATTCGAACCCCTCCGACATGTGCTGCATCCGGAATGCCTCGAGCTTGTCCGGGTCCACGGCGCGCGAGGCCAGCAGGTAGTCGCGCATCACGATGCCGTGGCGGCCCTCCTCGGCGGTCCAGCGGTGCACCCAGGTGCCCCAGGCGCCGTTGCGGCCGAAAAGGGAGGCGATCTCGTGGTGGTAGCTGGGGAGGTTGTCCTCCGTCAGCAGGTTCACGACGAGCGCGATCTTGCCGATCTCGGTGACCTTGGACTGCTCCGGGTCCCAGGCTTCGCCGTCCTCGAAGAAACCGGGGAAGTTCCGGCCGTCGCTCCACGGGACGTACTCGTGGGGCATCCAGTCCTTGGTGACCGTCAGATGGCGGTTGAGTTCCTTCTCGACCACCTCTTCCAGCGCGAACAGCAGCTTGGCGTCCGTCCACGCCTCCGAGCTGCCGAGGTGGGGAGAGGTGATCGTCACGGGTACTCCTGAGTGCAAAGCGAATTACCTACGGTTCCGTAGCCTACGGAGTCGTAGGTTAAGCGCGACATCAAGACCAGCCAAGCCCCAGGGATGGGTCTGTCCAGTTACATCCCGCTATCTGTGCAGTTTGAAGGGGGCGTGGCGTGGCTTGAAGGGACCAAAGTCACGCCAATAGGTGGTCCGCGGCTCCCGCCTTGACGGCCGAGATCAGCGCACGGAGCGCGTCGATCGAGTCGGTGACGTAGGCGGCGGACTCGGTGGTTCCGATGTACGCCTTCCCCTCGGCGTCCCGCCCGAAGCGGAAACAGTTCGCCCCCTCGCTGCAGAATGCCTCGTCCCAGGCGATGCCGGCCGTCGCCGACGGGGTCGCCGGTGTGGTCGCGGTCGTGGTCGTCGTGCCCATGTCGTTCTCTCGTCTCCTCGTCGGATCCGTCTCTGTGGTCAGTCAGCCGGTCGGCCGGTCGGCCCGGTCAGAGGGTCTGTGCGATGGCGCGGATGAAATCGCGGGAGTCGCGGGCCGGCAGCGCCAGGGAGCGCAGCCGCTCCAGCAGGCCCCGGTAGCGGAGCAGCTTCATCTGCGAATCCAGCAACATCGAGCCGTGCGAACTGTCCAGCTGCACGGTGTCCAGCTCGCTGATCGTGGCGGCCGCGTACGTGAAGGACTGGCCGGCGCCGGGGAACCCGCCGGCGGTGAACGGAATCACGCGCACGGTCGTGCGCGCCCGCTCCGACTGCTCCAATATGTGCTCGAGCTGCGCGCGTGCCACCTTCGGGCCGCCGAACTGCATGCGCAGCGCCGCCTCGTGCACGACCGCCTCGTACAACGGCGGTGCCTCGCGCGCGAACACCTGCTGGCGGTGCATCCGCAGGGCGAGCCGCGCCTGCAGGTCGGGTTCGGGCAGGGGCGGGTCGGCGGTGTCGAAGACGGCTCGCGCGTGGGCTTCGGTCTGCAGCAGCCCCGGTATGTGCGTGGTCACGGCGGTGTGCAACGCGACGGAGTGGTGCTCCAGTTCGCAGATGTCCAGGAGTGCGGGCGGCAGCATTCCCCGGTGCTGCTCCCACCACCCCTTGTCGCGCTCCTGGGCCATCGAGGCGAGCAGGTCGACCAGCCCCGTGTCGGGGCAGTCGTAGTTGAAGGCGAGGGTGCGGACACGCTCGGCGCCGATCGCGATCCGGCCGGATTCGATGTTGGGGATCCGGGTGCGGTCCACGCCCATGAGCGCCGCCGCCTGCTGCACCGACATGCCCGACTGCTCGCGGAGTTTGCGCAGCTCGGAGCCCAGGCGCTGCTGGCGCGCAGTCGGCGTACTCCTCGGTGGCACGGGTCCCCTCTCCTCCGGTCGGGGGCATGCGGGAGCGCCCTCGTGAGTCCGGAAATGCCATGAGAAAACATCAAGTGGTCGTACAAGTAGTAGCACTGTGCACCACGTTGCGCTACGGTCGGTAGCGCAAGTCTCACACGGGGCGACCTCCAGCTCTTGTATGACCACACGGCCGTCCACGCATTCAGTACCTCAGAACCTTGGAGCAGCACGATGACGGGCACTCTCCGTGGCCTGCGGTCGGTCCACGAGTTCCGGCAGGCCCCGCCAGGGGCGGAGAAACTGAGCTACTCCATAGGCCTGCCGGGCGGAGCCCACTGTGCGGGCAGCGCCCGTGGCGCCCTGCGGTCCCTGCTCGACCGGCACGGACTGGCCGACCTGTGCGACACCGCGGCGCTCGCCGCCTCCGAACTCGTGGCCTGTGCCTACCGGTTCACGCCCGACAAGGAGATGGTGCTCAAAGTCCGCTGGCAGTTCGACGCGCTGCGGATCGTCGTCTTCGACCAGCACCCGGCGCACTCCTCGCCCGAGGCGAGCGAGGAGTGCCGGCGCCGGCGCAGCCGCGGGATGTGGCTGCTCGCGTCGGTGGTGGAGTCCTGCGGCGGGGACTGGGGGCTCACCCCGGTACTCACCCCGATGGGGGGCACCAAGTCCTGGGCGTTAGTGCCCATGCCGCGTTAGCGCACGCCCCTCCGTTCGGGCTGCCCGTTCGGGCCGCCAGTTCGGGCCGCCCGTTCAGATCGCCCGTTCAGATCGCCCGTGCACGTCGCCCGTGCCCCTCACGCGTGACCGTGCCCCTCACCCGTGCGCGTCACCCGTGCCCGTCACCCGTCCACAGCGACCGGTGGACCTCCTCGGCCGTCGTCGGTCGCAGCCCGTCGTCGAGCAGCAGCCACCGCGTGACGCCGATCGATTCCAGGAACGGCACGTCATGGCTCGCCACCACGAGCGCCCCTTCGTAGGAATCCAGGGCGTCGGTCAACTGCCGTACGCTTCCCAGGTCCAGGTTGTTCGTCGGCTCGTCCAGCATGAGCAGCTGCGGGGCCGGCTCCGCGAGCAGCAGCGCCGCCAGCGTCGCCCGGAACCGCTCGCCGCCCGACAGCGTGCCGGCGGGCCGGTCCGCCCGCGCACCCCGGAACAGGAAGTGCGCGAGCCGCGCCCGGATCAGGTTGTTCGTCGCGTGCGGGGCGAACCGCGCCACGTTCTCCACGACCGAGCGCTCGTCGTCCAGCACGTCGAGCCGCTGCGGCAGGAACCGGGCCGGGACATGGGTCACCGACTCGCCCGACAGCGGGGCAAGTTCCCCCGCGATCGTGCGCAGCAGGGTGGTCTTGCCCGAGCCGTTGGCCCCCACCAGCGCGATCCGCTCCGGACCGCGCAGCTCCCACTCGCCCGGGATCGCGCCGCCGTGGACCGGGTGCAACCCGCTCAGGGTGAACACGCGGCGGCCCGGCGGGACCTGGGTGGCGGGCAGCTTGATCCGGATCTCGGCGTCGTCGCGTACCGCCAGCTCCGCCTGGTCGAGGCGTTCCTCGGCCTCCGCCAGCTTCTCGGTGTGCATGATGCGGTGCTTGCCCGCCGACTCCTGCGCCGCACGCTTGCGGGCGCCCATGACGATCTTCGGCTCGCGCTTGCTGTCGAACATCTTCTGGCCGTACCGCTTGCGCCGGGCCAGTTTGGCGTGCGCCTGCGCCAGCTCGCGCTTCTGGCGCTGTACGTCGCCCTCCGCGACCCGGACCATCCGCTCGGCCGCCTCCTGCTCGGCCGCCAGCATCTCCTCGTAGTCCGTGAAGTTGCCGCCGTACCAGCGGATTTCGCCTTCGCGCAGGTCGGCGATCTGATCGACCCGGTCCAGCAGCTCCCGGTCGTGGCTGACCAGGAGCATCACCCCGGACCAGGATTCGACGGCCGCGTACAGCCGGCGCCGGGCCCGCAGGTCGAGGTTGTTGGTGGGCTCGTCAAGCAGCAGGACGTCCGGGCGGCTCAGCAGCAGAGCCGCCAGCCGGAGCAACACGCACTCCCCGCCCGACAGTTCGCCGGTGGTGCGGTCCAGGCCGATCCGGCCAAGCCCGAGCTGGTCGAGCGTGGTGAGGGCCCGCTCCTCCACGTCCCAGTCGTCGCCGACCGCCGCGAAGTTCGCCTCGGTCGCCTCGCCCGCCTCGATGGCCTGCAGGGCGGCCCGGGCGGTGTGGACGCCGAGCGCCTCGTCGACCCGTAGGGCGGTGTCGAAGGTGACGGTCTGCGGAAGCTGGCCGACGGTGCCGGACACGGCCAACTGGCCGCCGCTCGGGTTCAGTTCCCCTGAGATGAGCTTCAGCAGGGTGGACTTCCCGCAGCCGTTGCGCCCGATCAGGCCGGTACGCCCGGGGCCGACGGTCAACTGGAACCCCTCGAAGACGGGCGTTCCGTCGGGCCAGTCGAAGGACAGGTCGGAGCAGGTGATGAAGGTGGGAGCAGGACTCATGGAGGCCTCCAGGTTGCGTGAGTGGTGAGTGCAACGCGGGGGAGACACAGGGGACCGCGGGTGAGGGCGGTGGTCGGTGTCTCGGACCTCAGAGGAACAACGTCCTGCTCCGTTTCGACGGCGATGGGGCGTCTACGAAGCTACGGGGCGGCCTGAGCCGCCGGCAAACGAATTACGCGGGTCAGCAGGAGCCGCGCATCAGGTCGGCGAGGCTCTGGTCCATGTCGAGGTACAGGTGCTCCAGGCCGGGCGGCACGATCGTGGAGGCCCGCTCCAGGAAGCGGTGCAGCTCCGCCGTCACCATCAGCACGATCGCGACCCCCTCGGGGGCGTGGAACTCCACGGTGGTCCGGTCGGCGTCGTACGGGCGCACGCGCACGTCCCCGCAGCCGGAGGGGCGGCGCAGCCCGGACTCCAGCAGCTCGCGGGAGAAGGTCCACGAGACCTCGACGCCCTCCAGCGTCGCGGGAGCGGGGAAGGCCATCCGGACGGCGAAGGGATCCGACCGGTCGTAGCAGAACGTGACCGGTACGGTGTCGACCTTCGGCGCGGTGGCGACCAGTCGGGCCTGCACGGCCTGCTCGATGACAGTGATCAAGGCTCGCTCCCTTGCGGCGGATCTCGTGCCGGACCGCGGGGTGGGGGCCCGGCAACGGGATAGACGCGCGATTCGGCGAATCCGTGCACGCGACCTGGAGTGAGCTGTGTCACCGAATGGCCTGAACACGCCTGTGTGATCGCACAGGGTGACGGGTGGCGCGGGCATCCGGGACCCGTCCGCAGGCCCCGGAGCGCTCGCAGTACGGCCGGTTCCCGCTCACTCCACAGGCCCAAAGCGCGCTGCAGACCACCCGCCGGCGACCCGTCCGCACCCCGCTACACCGCCGGGTTCTCCCGTACCGTCGCCAGGTCCGCGGACGTCTTCGTCGCGATGAACTCGGTGATCCGGTAGGCGCAGACGCCCGCCATCGTGAAGGGGTCCTCGGCCGCGATCTTCTCGATCTCCGCGCGGGAGATCCCGCCGGCCAGGATCACGCCCCCGTCGCGCGGGACCTTGCGGCCCGAGGCGAGGAAGATGCCGGCGGCGTAGTAGCCGTCCAGCCAGGCGATGTGCGCGTCCATCTCCTCTTCGACGGCTTCGACGGGCGCGGTGTAGGTGAGCTCCATGACGAACATGATCGCCAGGCTACTCTCGCACCACGATGACGAGTGCGAAGAGCCCCGCCGACGAGGCCGAGGCCAAGGCGATACAGGACGAACTGCGCGACCGGGTCGTCCTGGCCGAAACCGGACCCCCGCCCGGCGAAGGGCTGATCGCAGGTGTGGACGTGGCCTACGACGACGAGCGCGACCTCGTGGCCGCCGCGGCCGTCGTGCTCGACGCCGCCACCCTGAAGGTCGTCGAGGAGGCCACCTCCGTCGGCCGCGTCAGCTTCCCCTACGTACCCGGCCTGCTCGCCTTCCGTGAACTGCCGACCGTGCTCGCCGCGCTGGAGTCACTGACGGTCACGCCCGCTCTGGTCGTCTGCGACGGCTACGGGCTGGCCCACCCGCGCCGCTTCGGGCTCGCCTGCCACCTCGGGGTGGTCACCGGGCTGCCCGCCATCGGGGTCGCGAAGAACCCCTTCACCTTCACCTACGAGGAACCGGGCGCCCGGCGCGGGGACCTCTCCCCGCTCCGCGCACCCGACGGCGAGGTCGTCGGCCGGGCGCTGCGCACGCAGGACGGGATCAAGCCCGTGTACGTATCGGTGGGCCACCGGGTCTCCCTGGACAACGCCTGCGCGCACGCCCTGGCGTTGAGCCCCCGCTTCCGGATCCCGGAGACCACCCGGCACGCCGACTCCCTGTGCCGGCGGGCCCTGCGCGAAGCCACCGCGTAGGGCCGCCCCGGGCCGTCCGTGCGACGCCTCAGGCGCAGGCGGCCACCCGGGAGACGCCTCAGTCGGAGGCCGCCACCCGGAAGCGGATGCCCGCCTTCCGGAGCCGGTCCAGCAGGGCGTCGCCCATCGCCACGGCGGTGGTCAGCTGGCCGGAGAGCTCGGGCAGGGCGTCGTAGGCGAGGCAGAGCGCGGACTCCGCGAACATCTTCGCGGTCTCCCCGTACCCCGGGTCGCCGCCCGAGACCTCGGTGAAGACCCGGCGGCCGCCGCCCTCGCCCACGAACCGCACGCTGAACCAGCTGCGCGCCCGCCGCTCCGCGTCCGGGCCCCGGCCCGGCTCCCAGCGGTCCGCGAGCCACTGGCGCACCGGCGGGATCTGCGCGAGGGCGGCCACCCCGCCGACCGCCGCCGTACCGCCCACCGCGACGGGCAGGTGCCGTACGGAGGCGTAGTGGCGGTAGCGGAAGTCCGGGCCGTACCGCTCCAGCGCCGCCGCCGAACGGGCCACGACCTGGACGTCCAGGACGGGCAGCGGCAGGGCCCAGGTGCCGGTCTCCCGGCTGAAGCGCGGTGCGCCCACGGGGACCCGTACCCGCCGGCCCAGCAGCCGGGGCTCGTGCATCCGGCGCGCGCGGGCGGCGGCCAGGTTCTGCGGTCCGCGGCCCAGTGCGGTGAGCACCGTGGTGAAGGTGCCTCCCGAGAACAGGGCGTTGGAGCGCAGGAACGCGTCCACGGTCAGCGGGACCCCGGCCGGCAGCTGCTGGACCGTGAAGTACGCCCCGAGGTCGGCCGGGATGGAGTCGAAGCCGCAGGCGTGCACGATCCGGGCGCCGCTCTCGCGGGCCCGCGCGTCGTGCTCGACGTACATCCGGTCCACGAACTCCGGCTCGCCGGTCAGGTCCAGGTAGTCGGTGCCCGCCGCGGCGCAGGCCGCCACCAGCGGGGCCCCGTACCAGACGTACGGCCCCACGGTGGTGGCCAGCACCCGGGTGGAGGCGGCCAGTTCGCGCGTCGCCGCGGCGTCCTGGGCGTCCGCTTGCAGCAGCGGCAGGTCCGCGCAGCGCGGGTCGAGGGCGGTCAGCCGTTCGCGCAGCCGCTCCAGCTTCGCGAGGTCGCGTCCGGCCAGGGCCCAGCGGCAGTCCGCGGGGGCGTGCGCCGCGAGGTACTCGGCGGTCAGCGCCCCCACGAACCCGGTCGCGCCGAAGAGCACGAGGTCGTACTCCCGTTCCGCGGTGCGCGGTTCGTGCCGGACAGCTGCGTTCATCGGGAGCCTCCCAGACGGTGTCGGTGGTGGCTGAGGCTAGCGGGTGTCATCCCTTCGGCGAACGGCACCCCGGTCCCGGCCCTCCCCCCGGCACTCCCCCCGGCCCGCCACCGGCGCGGGCCGGGCGGGATCCGCAGGGGACGGCCTAGCGTGGGGAGGGACGGTCCGCGCGCGGGTGCGGCCCGCGACGAGTGGAGGTTCGCGTGAAGGCTGGGGTGCGCACGTGGGAGGCGGTCCGGGAGTTCGCCCTGGGGCTGCCGCAGGCGCGGGAGGAGTTTCCCTGGGGTCCTGAGGACTGTGTCGTGAAGGTCAACAAGAAGATCTTCGTCTTCCTCGGGAACACCGACGGCCCGTCGCCCGGGATCTCCGTGAAGCTCAAGGACGAGGCGCTGCACGGTCACGCCATGACCGCGCCCGGTGCGGAGCCGACCGGATACGGGCTGGGGAAGGCCGGCTGGGTCTCCGTGCCGCTGGGGGAGAAGGGGGCGCCCTCCGCCGAGGTGCTGTGCGAATGGGTGGAGGAGAGCTACCGGACCGTGGCGCTGAAGCGGGACCTCAAGGAGCTCGACGCACGGGGAAACGGGCCAACCGGCTAAGCGCTTGCTCTTGTGCTGAGTGGAACAGGTTCCTAGCATCACTGGTGTTACATCAGTTGTGTCACACAGTGGCGGCAGTGGTGCCACCGGATGCTGGGGGCTCGATGGCAGTGACAGGGAACGTGACGGGGAGCGTGCCCGGGAGGCGCGGGGGCCCGCTCGCGGGCGTGCGCGTCGTCGAGCTGGCGGGCATCGGGCCGGGCCCGTTCGCCGCCATGCTCCTCGCCGACCTGGGGGCCGACGTGGTGCGGGTGGACCGGCCCGGCGGCGGCGGGCTGGCCGTGAACCCGGCCTTCGACATCACCAACCGGAACAAGCGCTCCGTCCTCGTCGACCTGAAGTCCGCCGACGGCCCGGCCCGCGTGCTGGACCTGGTCGAGCGGGCCGACGTGCTCATCGAGGGCCTCCGTCCCGGGGTCGCCGAACGGCTCGGCGTGGGCCCCGCCGACTGCCACGCCCGCAATCCCCGGCTCGTCTACGGCCGGATGACCGGCTGGGGCCAGGACGGCCCGCTCGCCCACACCGCCGGGCACGACATCGCGTACATCGCCGTCACCGGCGCCCTCGGCATGATCGGCAACCCGGGCGAACCCCCGGCCGTCCCCGCCAACCTGGTCGGTGACTACGCGGGCGGCTCGCTCTACCTCGTCATCGGCGTGCTCGCCGCCCTCCAGCACGCCCGCACCCCCGGCGGCAGCGGCCAGGTCGTCGACGCGGCCATCGTCGACGGCACCGCCCACCTCACCGCCATGATCCACGGGATGATGGCGGCCGGCGGCTGGCAGGACCGGCGCGGGGCCAACCTGCTCGACGGCGGCTGCCCCTTCTACGGCAGCTACGAGACCTCCGACGGCGGGTACATGGCGGTCGGCGCGCTGGAGCAGCAGTTCTACGACACCTTCGTGGAGCTCCTCGGCATCAAGGACCAGGCCCCCGCCCGCAAGGACCTGGCCCGCTGGGGCGAGCTCCGCGAGGCCGTCGCCGCGCGCTTCAAGACCCGTACCCGCGAGGAGTGGACGGCCGTCTTCGAGGGGACCGACGCCTGCGTGGCGCCCGTGCTCTCGCTGCGCGAGGCCCCGCACCACCCGCACCTGGCCGCCCGCGGCACCTTCGTCGAGGCCGCCGGGATCACCCAGCCGGCCCCCGCGCCCCGCTTCTCCGCGACCCCGGCCACCGCCGTGAGCGGGCCCGCGCTGCCGGGCGCGCACACGGAGTCGGTGGCGGCGGACTGGGGCGTACCGGCGCTGCTCGGCAAGGAGTCCGACGCCTGATGGAACTCTCGATGATGCTCGACCACTCCGCGGCCCCGCGCCGCGCCGCCGACGCGGCGGCGGAGCTGGAGGCGGCCGGGCCGAGCCGCAGACCCGGCTCGTCGAAACCGTCAAGAACCGGCTCTAGGGGGCCCTTGAAATGAAACGCCAGCTCTTCGACGCCGACCACGAGGCATTCCGCGAGACCGTCCGCACCTTCCTCGCCAAGGAGGTGCTGCCGCACTACGAGCAGTGGGAGAAGGACGGGATCGTCAGCCGCGAGGCCTGGCGGGCCGCCGGCCGGCAGGGGCTGCTGGGCCTGGCCGTCCCGGAGGAGTACGGGGGCGGCGGCAACACCGACTTCCGCTACGCGGCCGTGATCGCCGAGGAGTTCACCCGGGCGGGCGCCGCCGGGCTCGCGATCGGCCTGCACAACGACATCATCGGGCCCTACCTGACCTCCCTGGCCACCGAGGAGCAGAAGCGCCGCTGGCTGCCCGGCTTCTGCTCCGGCGAGATCATCACCGCCATCGCGATGACCGAGCCGGGCGCGGGTTCCGACCTCCAGGGCATCCGGACCACCGCCGAGGACGCGGGCGACCACTGGGTGCTCAACGGCTCCAAGACCTTCATCTCCAACGGCATCCTCGCCGACCTGGTGATCGTGGTCGCCAAGACCACCCCCGAGGGCGGGGCGCACGGGATGTCGCTGCTGGTCGTGGAGCGCGGCACCGAGGGCTTCGAGCGCGGCCGCAACCTCGACAAGATCGGCCAGAAGGCGCAGGACACGGCCGAGCTCTTCTTCAACGACGTGCGCGTCCCCAAGGAGAACCTGCTCGGCGAGCTGAACGGCGCCTTCGTCCATCTGATGACCAATCTCGCGCAGGAGCGGATGGGCATCGCGATGGCCGGCATCGCCGCTGCCGAGTACCTGCTGGAGATCACCACGCAGTACGTGAAGGAGCGCGAGGCCTTCGGGCGGCCGCTCTCCAAGCTCCAGCACATCCGCTTCGAGATCGCGGAGATGGCCACCGAGTGCGCGGTCACCCGTACCTTCCTCGACCGCTGCATCACCGACCACTCCAACGGGGAACTGGACCACGTCCACGCCTCGATGGCGAAGTGGTGGGCCACCGAACTCCAGAAGCGGGTTGCCGACCGCTGCCTGCAACTGCACGGCGGATACGGATACATGACCGAGTACCGGGTCGCGCGGGCCTTCACCGACGGCCGCATCCAGACCATCTACGGCGGAACGACCGAGATCATGAAGGAGATCATCGGTCGTTCCCTGCTGGGCTGACCCCCGCAGACTTCCCCCTGCCTCCGCACCCCCGAAAGGCTTGACCAGTGAGCACCGAAGCGTACGTATACGACGCGATCCGCACGCCGCGCGGCCGCGGCAAGGCCAACGGTTCCCTGCACGGCACCAAGCCGATCGACCTGGTCGTCGGCCTCATCCACGCCCTGCGCGAGCGCAACCCCGGCCTGGACCCCGCCACCATCGACGACATCGTGCTCGGCGTCGTCGGTCCGGTCGGCGACCAGGGATCCGACATCGCCCGGATCGCGGCCATCGCGGCCGGACTCCCGGACACCGTGGCCGGCGTGCAGGAGAACCGCTTCTGCGCCTCCGGCCTGGAAGCCGTCAACATGGCCGCGGCCAAGGTCCGCTCCGGCTGGGAGGACCTGGTCCTCGCGGGCGGCGTCGAGTCGATGTCCCGCGTCCCGATGGCTTCGGACGGCGGCGCCTGGTTCAACGACCCGATGACCAACTGGGACGTCAACTTCGTCCCGCAGGGCATCGGCGCCGACCTGATCGCCACGATCGAGGGATTCTCCCGGCGCGACGTGGACGAGTACGCGGCCCTGTCGCAGGAGCGCGCCGCCGCCGCCATCAAGGACGGCCGCTTCGCCAAGTCGGTCGTCCCGGTCACCGACCGCAACGGCCTGGTCGTCCTGGACCACGACGAGTTCGTCCGCCCGGGCACCACCGCCGACACCCTCGCCCGGCTGAAGCCCTCCTTCGCGGACATCGGCGAACTCGGCGGCTTCGACGCCGTCGCGCTGCAGAAGTACCACTGGGTCGAGAAGATCGACCACGTCCACCACGCGGGCAACTCCTCCGGCATCGTCGACGGCGCCTCCCTCGTCGCGATCGGCTCCCGCGAGGCGGGAGAGCGAAACGGCCTCACGCCCCGCGCCCGGATCGTCTCGGCCGCCGTCTCCGGCTCCGAGCCCACCATCATGCTCACCGGCCCCGCCCCGGCCACCCGCAAGGCCCTCGCCAAGGCCGGCCTGACCATCGACGACATCGACCTGATCGAGATCAACGAGGCCTTCGCCGGCGTCGTGCTCCGCTTCGTCAAGGACATGGGCGTCTGTCTGGACAAGGTCAACGTCAACGGCGGCGCCATCGCGCTGGGCCACCCGCTCGGCGCCACCGGCGCGATGATCCTCGGCACCGTCGTCGACGAACTGGAGCGCCAGGACAAGCGCTACGGCCTCGTCACCCTCTGCGTCGGCGGCGGCATGGGCGTCGCCACCATCGTCGAGCGGCTCTGAAACCCGTCCTGATCCCCTGATCACTGATCCCTGATCCCACCCCTGACACGGAAGTTGCGAACATGAGCGAGTCCACCACGATCCGCTGGGAACAGGACGAGACCGGCGTCGTCACCCTGGTCCTCGACGACCCCGACCAGTCCGCCAACACGATGAACCAGGCCTTCAAGGACTCGATCGCGGCGATCGCGGAGCGCGCCGAGGCCGAGAAGGACTCCATCCGCGGCATCATCTTCACCTCCGCCAAGAAGACCTTCTTCGCGGGCGGTGACCTCAAGGACATGATCCGGCTCCGCCCCGAGCACGCGCAGCTGGCCTTCGACACGGGCACCGCCATCAAGGCCTCGCTGCGCCGCATCGAGACCCTCGGCAAGCCCGTGGTCGCCGCCATCAACGGCACGGCCCTCGGCGGCGGTTACGAGATCTGCCTGGCCTCCCACCACCGCGTGGCCCTCGATGCGCCCGGCTCCAAGATCGGTCTGCCCGAGGTCACCCTCGGCCTGCTCCCGGCCGGCGGCGGCGTCACCCGCACCGTCCGCCTCATGGGCATCGCCGACGCGCTGCTGAAGGTGCTGCTCCAGGGGACCCAGTACAGCCCCCGGCGCGCGCTGGACAACGGCCTGGTGCACGAACTGGCCGCCACCCCCGAGGAGATGCTCGCCAAGGCGCACGCCTTCATCGACGCGAACCCGGAGTCGAAGCAGCCCTGGGACGTCCCCGGCTACAAGATCCCGGGCGGTACCCCGTCGAACCCGCGGTTCGCCGCCAACCTCCCGGCCTTCCCGGCCAACGTGAAGAAGCAGCTGAACGGGGCCCCGTACCCGGCCCCGCGCAACATCCTGGCCTGCGCCGTCGAAGGCGCCCAGGTGGACTTCGAGACGGCCCTGACCATCGAGGCCCGCTACTTCACCGAGCTGGTCACCGGACAGACCGCCAAGAACATGATCCAGGCGTTCTTCTTCGACCTCCAGGCCGTCAACGCCGGCCGCAGCCGACCGCAGGACGTGGCGCCCCGCAAGGTGACCAAGGTGGCCGTCCTCGGCGCCGGCATGATGGGCGCGGGCATCGCCTACTCCTGCGCGCGCGCCGGCATCGAGGTGGTGCTGAAGGACGTCACCCCCGAGGCCGCCGCCAAGGGCAAGGCGTACTCCGAGAAGCTGCTCGACAAGGCCCTGGCCCGGGGCCGCACGACCGAGGCCAAGCGCGCCGAGCTGCTCGCCCGGATCACCCCGACCGCCGAGCCCGCCGACCTCGCGGGCTGCGACGCCGTCATCGAGGCCGTCTTCGAGGACACCGCCCTGAAGCACAAGGTGTTCCAGGAGATCCAGGACTTCCTCACCCCTGACGCGCTGCTCTGCTCCAACACCTCCACGCTGCCCATCACGGGCCTTGCGGAAGGGGTTTCGCGGCCCGCCGACTTCATCGGACTGCACTTCTTCTCGCCCGTGGACAAGATGCCGCTGGTCGAGATCATCAAGGGCGAGCGCACCGGCGACGAGGCCGTCGCCCGCGCCTTCGACCTCGTACGGCAGATCAACAAGACCCCGATCGTGGTCAACGACTCGCGCGGGTTCTTCACCTCGCGGGTCATCGGCCAGTTCATCAACGAGGGCGTCGCCATGGTCGGCGAGGGCATCGAGCCCGCCTCCATCGAGCAGGCCGCGGCCCAGGCCGGGTACCCGGCCAAGGTGCTGTCCCTGATGGACGAGCTGACCCTCACGCTGCCCCGCAAGATCCGCAACGAGACCCGCAAGGCCTTCGAGGCCGAGGGCCGGGACTGGCAGGAGCACCCGGCCGACACCGTCATCGACCGGATGGTCGACGAGTTCGGGCGCCCCGGGCGCAGCGGCGGCGGCGGGTTCTACGCGTACGACGAGAACGGCAAGCGCGCCGGGATCTGGCCGGGGCTGCGCGAGCACTTCGCACAGCCCGGCGGGGAGATCCCGTCCGCCACCGTGCCTTTTGAAGACATGAAGGAGCGGATGCTCTTCTCCGAGGCGCTGGACACCGTCCGCTGCTTCGACGAGGGGGTGCTGACCTCGTACGCCGACGCCAACATCGGTTCCATCATGGGCATCGGCTTCCCGGCCTGGACCGGTGGCGTGATCCAGTACATCAACGGCTACGAGGGCGGCCCGGCGGGCTTCGTGGCCCGCGCCCGGGAGCTGGCCGAGAAGTACGGCGAGCGCTTCACCCCGCCCGCCTCCCTGGTGGCGAAGGCCGAGCGGGGAGAGACGTACGCCGACTAGCGCGGAGTCCCGGGCCCGCCGACCTGCGGGTCCGGGGCGCCCTGCGGTCGGGGGCCGGCGTCGCTCAGGAACGCGAACGCTCCCCGCTCCCCGGCGCCGTCCGGGGCGGGCCAGCCGGCCAGCACCTGCCCGCGCAGGCCCTGCCCGGCGGCGGCCCCGGGGCGCAGCACCCGGGTCACGGTCAGGGTCAGCGCCGGGTCCTGCCCCGCCGGGCCCACCGCGACGACGGTGGCCTCGGTGGTGTCGGCCACCTCCCCGGGGCCCGTCAGACCGACCGGTACTCCGGCCCCCTCCGAGCGGACCTCGACGGTCGGGTCGGGAGTGGCGGTCGCGCTCTGGGCCTGGGCGACCGTCCGGCCCGCGAGGAGCGTCAGCAACTGCTCGACCAGGACCGGGTCGTGGGTGCCGTCGTAGACCCAGCGCTTGCCCAGCACCCCGTGTTCGAGGGTGCCGACCAGGCCGGCCTCGGCGCCCGCCAGCGGGCTGCCCCGGTAGGTGAGGGGGACCTGGTAGGAGACTGGCACGTGCCCGGAGCCGTCGGTGACCACCATGAACTCGATGCCGACCTCGCCCTCGGGGTCGTCGAGTCGGAAGCCGCCCGCCTTGGCGAGAGCGGCGGTGCCCGTCGCCCCCTGGTACCAGGGCCGGGAGGGGAGCCAGTCGGCCAGGAGCTCCAGTTTGGTCGGGCGCAGCGTGGTGTGGTGGATGACTGCCATGGCACGAACCTACCCCCGGTCAGGGCAGTGTCCAGAACACTTCCGTCACGAGGTAGAAGACGGCGACCCAGAACACGGTCAGCGCGGCGACGATGCCGCCGCCGGCGAGGTTGGTCCTGGCGGTCGATTCGTTCGGCGGCGGCCGCAGCCACCGTCTGAGCAGCCGGTTCACATAGTGGGGCATCGTGAAGAAGCTCATGATGAAGCTCGACAGCAGGTTCCCCACGAGCAGTCCGAACCAGAACGGCATGCCCAGCGGATGCAGGGCGAGGGACAGCAGCACGACGGTCGGGTAGAGCCCGACCCAGACCGCGATGGAGGTCTTGGTCTCCGAGGGCGGCGGCGCCTCCTTGCCGTTCTCCTCGAAGGCGAACCAACTGCCGAACGAGTTGTCGATCGTGCGCATTCTGAAGTCGTCGAACTTCTCCCCTTCGGCGAGCATCTCCCGCCGCTTCGCCGACGTCAGCCAGGCGTCCAGGTGCTCGGCGTTGTCATAGCGGTACAGGGTGGTCCACTCGTCCTGAACGCCTTCGACGGGGCGGAATATCTCCGTGCCGCGAAACCCTTCGAACTTGCCCTCCTCCTGGCTTATGCGCTCCTGCCACGCAAGGAAGTCGTCGACGTTGTCCGGGTGGACGCGGTGGCTCACCACCACGGTCACGAGCGGGTCCGTCGGCTGCGTGCCGCCGCTGATCACCTGCTGGGTGGCGGGACCGTCGAAGTAGTGCGCGCCGACGTCCAGGAGCCGCTGCCTGGTCGCGCCGTTCATCCAGGCCTGCAGATGGGCCACCGAGTCGAACCGGTAGACGATCACCCAGTCGGGCTGCAGGGCGGTCGGCTTGGTCACCTCGGCGCCGAGGTGACCGGCGTAGCGGGCGGCGGCGGCGTTGACCTCCTCCTGCCATTTCTCGTACGCCCGCTCCATGCCGGGGCGGACCTTCCGGCCGATGATGACCGTCGCCCCGGCGTCCGTCTGCCCTTTGGCCGTCATCGCCGCGTCCCCGTCCGCGCCGAGCGGCTCTCCACGAGGCGGCCGTAGATCCGTTCCGGGGTGAGGGGCAGGGCGCGGTAGCGGATGCCCGTGGCGTCGCGGAGCGCGTTCGCCAGGGCGGGGGCCACCGGGTTGATGCAGCACTCCGCCATCCCCTTCGACCGCATGGCCCCGACGGAGTCCGAGGAGCCCACCAGGAGCACGTCGGTGCGGGGCACGTCGGCGTAGGTGGGGATGCGGTAGTTGCGGAGGTTCGGGTTGGCCATGACCCCGTCGGCGTCGACCTGGAAGTTCTCGGTCAGCGCGAACCCGATGCCCTGGGCGACACCGCCTTCCACCTGTCCGCGTACCTGTTCCGGGTTGATGAGCACACCGGCGTCGGTCGCCTGGACGCTGTACAGGATTCGGATCTCACCCGTCACCGGGTGGACGGCGATGCGGAAGCCCTGCGTATTGGAGGTGACGCTGCGGGGCGAGCCGTACGCCTTTCGGGCGGCCGTGAACCGGATGCCGCGCGCCCGGGCCGTGGCGACGAGGGTGGCCAGCGAGACGCGCTCGTCCCCGCAGACGACGTCGTCGTCGTCCATCGAGCACATCACGACGTGCACGCCCGTGTGGGAGGCGGCGAAGTCCAGGATGCGGTCCCGCACCGCGTTGGCCGCCCGGAGGACCGCGTTGCCGGCCACGAAGAGTCCGGCGCTCGCGAAGGCGCCGGTGTCGAATCCGGTGCGGTCGGTGTCGGACTGCACCAGGCGGATCCGCG
The DNA here is from genome assembly GCF_022808175.1 of Streptomyces sp. AP-93. Lineage (GTDB taxonomy): Bacteria > Actinomycetota > Actinomycetes > Streptomycetales > Streptomycetaceae > Streptomyces. The sequence continues at coordinate 109,188 of NZ_JALGBX010000019.1, forward strand.
ACGGCGTCGTACCCAGCTGGTTGGCCGCGATCTGGACGTGCGCGGTCGACGTGCCCTCCCCGAACTCGACGGTGCCGACGGCCAGCTCGTACACGAGGTCGTCGCCGAGCGTGAGCCAGGCCTCGGAGACGTGTTCGGTCGGGGGCGCGGTCTCGTGCATGGAACTGGCGAAGCCGACCCCGACGAGCCATCCGGGGCCGGGGGAAGGCTGGTCGGCCGTACGGGCCAGCTCGCCGGCCACGAGGTCGATGCACTTGCCGAGGCCGTCCTCGGTGAACACCACATCGTCGGGCCCGTCGTGGAGGGCTACGAGCGGCTCGCCCGGGCGCACGATGTTGCGGCGTCGCAGTTCGAGCGGATCCATGTGCAGCGCGAGGGCCAGTTCGTCCATCGCCGATTCCACGGCGAAGGCCGGCTGGGTCATTCCGTAACCGCGCAGGGCGCCGCTCGGAACGGTGTTCGTGTAGACGGAGAAGGCGTCGTACTTCTTGTTGGGGCAGCGGTAGATCATTACGGCGGCGCCGCCCGCGTACAGGGTCTCGCCGCCGTGGTTGCCGTAGGCGCCCGTGTTGGACATGTTGCGGACCTGGAAGGCGGTCAGCGTGCCGTCGGCCTTCGCGCCGAGCTTGACCGTCAGCTTCATGGGATGCCGGGGCGAAGCCGTGGTGAACTCCTCCTCGCGCGTGTACTCGAAGCAGACGGGCCGCCCGGTGTCGAGGGTGGCGAGCGCGGCCAGGTCCTCCGAGATGACCTCCTGCTTGCCGCCGAAACCGCCGCCGACACGTTTGCAGAACACGCGGAGCTGGTCCGGGCGCAGCGCGAACAGGTAGGCCAGCTTGACCTTCGCGATCGACGGAGACTGCGAACTGGTGCGGACGTTCAGCTGCCCGTCCTCCATCCAGGCGATCGAGCCGTGCGTCTCCAGATGCGCGTGTTGTACGCGCGGTGAGAAGTACGTGCCCTCGTGGATCACGTCGGCGGCGGCGAAGCCCGCGCCGACATCACCGATGTGCGAGTGGATCTCCAGCAGGAGGTTGTGGACGTAGTCGCGGGCGAACGGGTCCTCCGAGCCGTGCAGTTGCGGCGCCCCGTCCGTCATGGCCTCCTCGGGGTCGAAGACCGCCGGCAGCACCTCGTACTCCACGGCCACCTTCCGGCAGCCCTCCTCGGCCGCTCCGACCGTGTCGGCGAGCACCGCGACGACGCGCTGGCCGACGAAGCGGACCGTGCGGTCGAGGATGTAGGTGTCGTCCGGATCGACGAGGTGGTCGGTGTGGATCGCCGTGGTGAAGCGCTTGCGCGGCACGTCCTCCCAGGTGTAGACGCGGTGCACGCCGGGGACCGCGAGCGCGGCGGTCTTGTCGATCGAGAGGATGCGGGCGTGCGCGTGGGGCGAGCGCAGCACCTTGAGGTGCAGCATGCCCTCCATGCGGGTGTCCATCGTGAACTCGGCGCGACCGGTCACCACGTCGTCGGCCGCCGGCGCGCCGACGCTCGTTCCGACGGCCCGTCCCGGCGCGGCGCTCTGCACACTGGCGACGCCCTTCACCGCGTCCTCGATCGCCCGGTAGCCGGTGCAACGGCAGAGATTGCCCTTCAACGCCCGTGGCAGGTCCGCCTTCTGGGCCTCGGTGAACGTCGCCGAGGTCATGATCATCCCCGCGGTGCAGAAACCGCACTGGAATCCCGGGGCGTCCCGGAAACGCCGCTGCACGGGATGCAGGTCCTCGGGTGATCCGAGACCCTCGATCGTGGTCACCTCATGGCCTTCCGCGCGGAAGGCGGGTGTGATGCAGCTGTGGACCGCAGTGCCGTCCAGCCACACGGTGCACGCGCCGCAGTCGCCGGCGTCGCATCCCTTCTTGACGCCGAAGTGGCCGAGCGCGCGCAGGAACGTACGCAGACACTGGCCGGGGTCCGGTTCCTCGGAAAAGCTCCTGCCGTTCACGGTGTAGGTCATGCCGGGCCCCCAGCCATGAGGTCGTGGCGGATCTCTTCGGCGAAGTGCAGGGTCAGGTGGTGGCGGTGGTCCGGGGTTCCGTTGGGGTCGGCGAACCAGACGTCGGCAGGGAGGGCGTTGATGCTCTGCTGCAGGGCGCGGGCATCGGGCATGGTTTCGAAAGCGATGCGCACCGGGCGTGTGGTGCCGGCGGTCACGGTGAGCAGGAGGCCGCTCGTTCCCGGCGTTCGCGTGCCGACGAGAAAGACGGTCGAACGGCCGAGGTGGGTCAGCGTGAAGAGGCGGTGCGCGGTGAGCCCCCGCAGGGCGCGTGCCGGAACGCGGATGCGCCGCAGTATTTCCCCGGGAGCGAGGACGTTCCGGTTGTTCCCGGTCACGAAGTCGAGCGCATCCACGGCGCGCACCGAACCGTCGGGGGCCCACAGCTCGTACTCGGCTTCGAGCGCGACCGTCAGCGTGATCATGGGGCCGGCCGGCAGGGACATGCAGATGTTTCCGCCGACGGTCGCCGCGTTCCAGACCTTGAACGAGGACAGGAACGCTTCGCAGCTCCGCGCGATGAGGGGGCCGGCGATCCAGTCGGCCGGCGGTGTGAAGGCGTAGAGGTCCCGGATCGTGCACGTGGCGCCGATCTCGAGGCCCCGTTCGCTCGGCACGAGGGGATCCCAGCCCAGGGCTGTCAGGTCTACCAGGCGGCGCAGGTCCGGCTGCTCGGCGGAGAACAGCCACGTCCCGCCCGCGAGCCAGGCATCGCCCTCGCGCCAGTCTGCGCCCGGCCGGTCGGACGGTTGGCGGACGACTTCGCCGATGGTGTTGAGGTCCATGAAACACCTGCCCGTGACGTGCAGGGGTGGCCGCCACTTCGAGCGGCAGAATGCGCTGGGGCCGCTGGGGCCGCTGGGGCCGCTGGGGCCGCTGGGGCTCACCCGCTCAGATCGGGGGCCGGCGGGCGCAAAAACTCCCTCCCAGCGTACTGAGCACGGGCCCGCCCCGCCAAAGCAGGGCCCTGGACTGCGGCTATGGCCCGCCGGGCGTCTCGCCGGGTGTCTCGCCGGACACGAAGGCCGCCCGCAATTCCTCCTTCAGCGAGCGCTGGAACGCGGTCACCAGGGCCTGCACCACCATCGGCTGCATGTGCGCGGACAGCGCCTTCATCGACTCCACCCGCTCCGGATCGCTCTCGCCCTCCGTGAACGGCCCCCACACCTCGTCCCGGAACAGTGCGGTCAGCTGGTGCGCCGCCGTCCGGGCGTGCCCGAGCAGCACCTCGCGCGCGACCAGGATCGTCTCGTGGGCGATCGGTACGTCGAGCAGCGCGACCCCGAGCCGCAGCAGCCCCATGTCCACCCGGAAGCCCTCCGGGGTCGGCGTCAGCACGTTCATGGCCGTCAGCCGCCGGATGTCGGTCTCCGTCAGGCTCCGCCCGGCCCGCTTCTCCAGCTCCGCGCGCGAGGAGTCCAGCGCGGCGTCCGGGGCCCAGGTCGCCACCAGTGCGCGGTGGATGGCCAGGTCGTGCGCGCTCAGGTCGTCGGGCAGGGCGTCGAGGTAGCGCTCGATGGCGGAGAGGGTCATGCCCTGGTGCTGCAACTCCTCGATGAGCGCGAGGCGGGACAGGTGCTCCGGGCCGTAGCGGCCCACGCGACGGGGTCCGATCACGGGAGGGGGCAAAAGGCCGCGGGTGCTGTAGAACCGTACGGTGCGGACGGTCACACCCGCCCTGGCCGCCAGTTGGTCGACGGTCAGCGACGCCGGCTCCGGTGCTTGGGTGGTCATGGGCTCTCCGCCTCGTTCTCTGATCAGCACGTCTCTGGACGGCACAGTTCTCATCGCCACCGTTCGTGTTCAACAGTATTGCTGTCGCACCAACGATGTGAAACGGCCAGGAGCTGCCCATGCCCACGAAACTGCGACTTCCCGCACCTCCCGACGAGCTCACCCTGCCCGCCCTGCTGGCGCGCAACGCCGCCGAGCACGGCAGCCTCCCCGCCCTCTCGTGGCGCGAAGGCCCCGACGGCACGGCCTGGACCACCCTCAGTTGGTCGGACGTCCGCCGCAAGGTGGCCGTCCTCGCCGCCGGTTACGCCTCCCTGGGCGTCGAACGCGGCGAACACGTCCTGCTGATGATGGGCAACCGCCCCGAGCACTGGCTCAGCGACCTCGCCCTGGTCCACCTCGGCGCCGTCCCCGTCACCGTGTACGGGACCTCCGCGCCCGAGCAGATCGCCCACATAGCCCGCCACAGCCGGGCCCGGCTCGCCGTCGTCGAGGGGGCCCGGGAGCTGGCCCGGTGGGAGCCGCTGCTCGCTGACCCCGGGACCCCGCTGGAACGGCTCGTCGTGGCCGAGGCCCCCGAAGCGGGCCCGCACTCGACGTACGGGTCGGTGTACGCCGGCGGCGCCCGGCTGCACCGCTCCGAAGCCTTCGAGAAGGCCTGGCGGGAGTCCCGCTCCGAGGACCCGCTGACCGTCGTCTACACCTCGGGCACCACCGGCGACCCCAAGGGGGTGCGCCTGACCCACCGCAACATCGTGCTCCAGTCCGTCCGCCTCGACCGGCACATCGAGCTGCCCGAGCACGCCGAGCACCTGTGCTACCTGCCCTTCGCGCACATCGCCGAACGGATCCTCGGCATCTACCTCCCGCTCCTGCGGGCCGCGCACGTCCGGCTGTGCGCCGACCCGGCCGCCGTGTCGGCCGCGGTGCGCGAGCTGCACCCGGTGCAGTTCTTCGGCGTGCCCCGGGTCTGGGAGAAGCTGGCCGCCTCCGTACGGGCGGTGCTCGGGCGGCTGCCCGAGGAGCAGCGCCGCGCCATCGAAGCCGCCAACGAACTGGCGCGGGAGCGTGCGGGCCACCGGGAGCGCGGCGAGGAGGTCCCGGCCGGGCTCGAAGCCTCGTACGCCGGGGCCAAGGAGCGGGTGCTGGACCCGCTGCTGACGCTGGCCGGGATGGACCGCCTGGTCTGGACGGCCAGTGCCACCGCGCCGATGCCGATCGACGTGGTGCGCTTCTGGGCGGGCTGGGGGATCACGATCATGGACGCGTGGGGGCTCACCGAGACCTCCGGCGTGTGCACGGTCAACACCCCGGACGGCTTCCGGCTGGGCTCCGTAGGACGTCCGATCCAGGGGCTCGAGCTGCGGATCGCCGAAGACGGGGAGATCTTCACGCGCGGGGAGACGGTCTTCGGCGGGTACCTCCTCCCGGACGGCTCGGTGGAGAGCGCCTCCGACGAGGCGGGCTGGTTCCCGACGGGGGACATCGGGCGGCTCGACGAGGAGGGGTTCCTCTGGCTGACCGACCGCAAGAAGGAACTGATCATCACCTCGAACGGGAAGAACGTCTCGCCCGCCCTGGTGGAGAACACCGTCAAGGAACACCCGCTGATCGGGCAGGCACTGGTGCACGGAGACGGCCACTCCTACCTCGTCGCCCTCCTCGTCCTGGACCCCGAACTCGCCCCGGCGTGGGCCGAGGCCCACGGCATCGAGGCCGCCACGCCGGCGGAGCTCGCCGCGCACCCGGCCGTACGGGAGGAGATCGACCGGGCCGTCGAAGCGGCCAACGCCCGGCTGAACCGCACCGAGCAGATCAAGCGCTACCGGCTGCTGACCGAGGAGTGGGGTCCGGAGTCGGGGGAGCTGACCCCGTCCCTGAAGCTGCGCCGCCGGGTGATCCGGGAGAAATACGCGGACTTGATCGAGGGGCTGTACGCGCAGCCGCACGAGGAGGCGCACGAGGAGGCGCAGGCCGAGCCGCACGAGGGGACGCTCGAGGAGCCGCAGGCCGAGCCGCACGAAGCTTCGTAGGAAGGTCCGTCACACGAACGGCCCTGCCCGGTGAGCGTATGGACGCTCACCGGGCAAGGGTGAGGGAATGTGCATATGCCCTGAATTCGCCACGCCGCCCGGCAAGGGCGGCTGATCGCCCATGGGTGTGCTGCAAGACCACCCTGAACTCGCCCTGTTCCTCTGCCTCGCGGCCGGCTACCTCCTCGGCAAGGTACGCGTCGGCCCGATCACCCTCGGCGGCATCTGTGGCACGCTGATCGTGTCGCTGCTGCTCGGCGCCTGGGCGAAGATCGAGATCGACGCCGACGTGAAGACGATCTTCTTCGCGCTCTTCATCTTCGCCCTCGGCTACATGGCCGGACCGCAGTTCTTCGCCAACCTCAACCGCAAGAGCATGCGCTTCTTCGCGCTCTGCTTCATCGAGCTCGTCAGCGTGCTCGGCCTCGCCTACCTGCTGGCCAAGGCCTTCGACCTCGACGTCGGCACCGCATCGGGCATCCTCGCCGGCGCGGCCACCGAATCCGCCGTGGTCGGCACCGCCACCGAGGCGATCGGCAAGCTGCCCGACCTGACCGCGGAGCAGATCACCACGTACCAGGGCCACGTGGCCACCGCGTACACGGTCTGCTACCTCTTCGGCCTGGTCACCATCGTCATCTACACCAGCCAGATCATGCCGATGCTGCTCCGCGTCAACCTGGCGGACGCCTCGCGCGCGCTGTGGGAGAAGATGCGCGGCGGCGGCTCCGGCGGCCTGGAGAGCGACGAGCGGGAGGCCATGCCCGGCCTCGTCGGGCGCACGCACCTGGTCACCCTCGCCGACGGCCGCACCGTCGGGAACCTGGAAGCGGCCTTCGCCGGCGGCGTCACCGTGGAAGCCGTCCGGCGCGGCTCCAAGGACCTCATCCCCGCCCCGGACCTCGAACTCGTGCTCTCCGACCTCGTCCTCGTGGTCGGCCGGCGCTCCGAGGCCATCGCGGCGGGCCGGGCCATCGGCCCGGAGACCCCCGGCATCCCGGGGGTGGACACCCCGCTGGCCACCCGGCAGGTCGCCATGACCGACAAGTCGGTCGCCGGCAAATCACTGGACGAGATCCGGGCCACCCACCCGGAGTTCGGGCGCAGCGGCGTGTACGTGACCGACGTGCTCCGCGGCGAGCAGCACCTGCCCGCCAACCCGGACACCGTCGTCCAGCGCGGCGACGTCGTCACCCTCGTGGGCGCCCGCTCGGGCCTGAACCGGATCGTGGACAAGATCGGCACGGTGGCCAAGAACGACGCCACCGACTTCATCTACCTCGGTCTCGGCATCGCGCTCGGCTCGCTCATCGGCCAGCTCGTGGTCCGCCTCGGCGGGGTCCCGCTCTCGCTGGGCACCGGCGGCGGCTGCCTCATCTCGGGTCTGCTCTTCGGCTGGTTCCGCTCCCGCCGGCAGACCTTCGGCGCCTTCCCGCCGCAAGCCGCCACCACCATCAAGGACATGGGGCTCGCGGTCTTCATCGCCTGCACCGGTCTGACGTCGGGCCCGCAGGCCTGGCCGCTGCTCAAGGAGTACGGGGCCCTGCTGCCGTTCGCCGGGATCGCCATGGTCCTCGTACCGGCCACGATCTCGCTGGTCGTCGGGCGCAAGCTCCTGAAGATCGAGAAGCCGTTGCTGATCGGCGCCATCGCCGGCCAGCAGTGCTCCACCCCGGCCATCACCTCGGTCACGCAGGTGGCGCAGAGCTCGGTGCCGATGCTCGGCTACACGATCACCTACGCGCTGTCCAACTTCCTGCTCCCACTCACCGGGCCGATCCTCGTCGGGATCCTGGGCGCCTGACGGCACCGGCCCCCCTCACGCCCCCCACCTCACCCGGACGGCGCCCACATGATCGATTTCCTGAACAGGAACGTCTTCCAGCCACACCCCGAACTCCTGGTCTTCATCACCGTCGCGCTCGGCTTCCTGGTCGGGAAGCTGCGCTGGAAGGCCATCGGGCTGGGCGCCGTCACCGGCTGCCTCATCGTCGGACTCGTCTTCGGCGCCCAGTTCAAGATCACCATCGACGGGACCGTGAAGAACCTCTTCTTCACCATGTTCCTCTTCGCCCTCGGCTACAAGGTCGGCCCGCAGTTCTTCCGCGGCCTGAAGAAGGACGGCCTCCCGCAGGTCCTCAACGCGGTCATCGTCTGCGTCACGGGCCTGCTCGTCTCGTGGGGGTTCGCCGTCATGCTCGGCTACGGGCCGGGGCTGAGCGCCGGTCTGCTGGGCGGCGCGCTCACCCAGTCCGCCGTCATCGGCGTGGCCCAGGACGCGATCGGGAACCTGCCGGGCCTCTCGCCCGATCAGATCAAGGAGCAGGAGAACCTCGTCGCCGTCGGCTACGCGGTCACCTACCCGCTCGGCACCATCCTCTGCGCGATGCTCCTGGCCAACGTGCTGCCCCGGCTCTACCGGCGCAACCTGGCGGCCGAGAGCGCCCAGATCGCCAAGGAGATGGACGCGCCCAGCGACAACCCGGACCTGCACGAGGGCTACTACGAGATCGTCCTGCGGGCCTACACCATCCAGCGGCCCGACCTCGTCGGGCGGACCATCGACGACTTCGAGAACCAGCAGAAGGCGCTGGGCCACCGCATCTACCTCACCAGGGTCCGCCGGGACGGGCAGATCCTCGACCACACCCAGCAGACCACGCTGCTCGAAGGCGACGTCGTCGCCGTCAGCGCCCTGCGCGGATCCCTGGTCGACTTCGACGCCCGCACCCACATCGGCCCCGAGACCGACGACGTCGAACTCCTCGGCTACCAGACCGAGACGCTGCACGTGGTCGCCTCGGAGAAGGAGCAGCTCGGCAAGACCATCGCGGAACTGCGCGCCGAGCCCTTCATGGTCGGGGTCTACGTCGACAAGCTCTTCCGCTCGGGAACGGAGTTCCCCTACCGGCTCGCCACCCAGCTGGAGCGCGGCGACACCCTGATCCTGTCCGGCCCGAAGCGGCTGGTCGACCCGGCCGGCAAGGCCATCGGCAAGCCGGTGCCCACCAGCTTCGCCACCGACATGATCTGGGTGGGCCTGGGCATCTTCCTCGGCGGCTGCCTGGGCATCCCGGCGCTCACCGCGGGCGGGGTCCCGATCTCGCTGTCCACCTCGGGCGGCGCGCTCATCATGGGCCTGGTCTTCGGCTGGATCCGCGGCAAGTACCCGACGTACGGCAACGTCCCGCCCGGCGCGCAGTGGTTCATGGACACCCTCGGGCTCTGCCTCTTCGTCGCGGTCGTCGGCATCAACGCCGGGCCCAGCTTCACCAGCGGGCTGGCCACCGCCGGCTGGGGGCTGCTGCTCTTCGGTGCCATCGCCACGCTGATCCCACTGCTGGTCGGCTTCTTCGTCGGCCATCACATCCAGAAGATCCGCTTCCCGATCCTGATGGGCGTCCTGGCGGGCGGCCAGACCACGACGGCAGCGATCGGCGCCGTCAACGAACAGTCCAAATCGCAGGTGCCGACGCTCGGTTACACGATCCCCTACGCGATCAGCAACGTGCTGCTGACCATCTGGGGCGCCGTCATCGTCATCCTCAACCACTGAACGACCACTCCGAGCGACCCCTCGACGCAAAGCCCCTCGAACTAAAGCCCCCTCGAACTAAAGGAAGTCACCGTGCCGAAGACCACCTTCAGCCGCGAGGAGATCCAGTCCTTCGCGCAGCTCAGCCCGTTCGAGCTGAAGGACAAGTTCATCCAGCTCGCCACGGCCGCCCAGGCCGACAAGCCGGGCCAGAAGGACACCACCGCCCGCGCCATGCTCAACGCGGGCCGCGGCAACCCGAACTGGATCGCCACCGGGCCGCGCGAGGCCTTCTACGCGCTGGGCTACTTCGCGCTGGAGGAGTCCCGGCGGGTGTGGACCGCCGACAACCTCGGCGGGATGCCGGAGAAGAAGGGCATCGGGGACCGGTTCGAGTCCTGGGCCCGGCGCCACCCGGACCTGCCGGGCGTGGAGATGCTGTCGACTTGCGTCCAGTACGCCCTGGAGCGCTGGCCGTTCGACAAGGACGCCTTCGTCCACGAGCTGACCGACTCCATCACCGGCGACAACTACCCGGTTCCGGACCGGATGCTGACCCACGCGGAGCAGATCGTGCGCGGCTACGTCGCCGACGAGATGTTCGGTAAGAAGCCGCCCGAGGGCAACAACCTGTCGCTGTTCGCGACCGAGGGCGGCACCGCCGCCATGTGCTACATCTTCGACTCCCTGATGAAGAACGGGATCCTGAAGAAGGGCGACAAGATCGCCCTGATGACCCCGGTCTTCACCCCGTACATCGAGATCCCCGAGCTCGACACCTTCGAGTTCGAGGTGGTCAACGTCTCCGCGAGCCTCTTCGCCGAGACCGGCGTGCGCCAGTGGCGCTACCCCGAGGAGGAGGTCGCCAAGCTGGCCGACCCCTCCGTGAAGCTCGTCTGCCTGGTCAACCCGTCGAACCCGCCCTCGCTCGCGCTGAGCGACCGGGTGGCGAACCAGATCAAGGACATCGTCGCCACCACCAACCCGAACCTGCTGATCGTCACGGACGACGTGTACGGCACCTTCGTGCCCGGCTTCCGCTCGATCGCCGCCGACCTGCCCCGCAACACCCTGCTCGTGTACTCGTACTCCAAGCACTACGGCTGCACCGGCTGGCGGCTCGGCGTCATCGGGCTGCACGACGACAACGTCATCGACGAGATGGTCGCGGGCTTCCCCCAGGACCAGAAGGACCGCCTGGCCAAGCGGTACGGCACCCTCAGCCTGGAGCCGGAGAAGATCCGCTTCATCGACCGGCTCGTCGCGGACTCCCGGTCGGTGGCCCTCAACCACACGGCCGGCCTCTCGCTGCCGCAGCAGACGATGATGGTGCTCTTCTCGCTCTTCGACATGCTGGACGAGGGGCAGGCGTACAAGGAGCGCATCCGGCAGATCGTCCACCGCAGGCTCGACCTGCTGCTGGAGGGCGCCCAGATGAAGATCTCCGAGGACGACAAGCGGGCCGGGTACTACATCGAACTCGACCTGCTGGCCGAGGCGGAACGGGTCCACGGCAAGGACTTCGCAGACTTCCTGGAGAAGAACTACGAGCCGGTCGACCCGCTGTTCCGGCTCGCCGAGCAGACCTCGGTGGTCCTCCTCAACGGCGGCGGCTTCGACGGCCCCCAGTGGTCGGTGCGCGTCTCCCTGGCCAACCTGGACGACCTGGACTACCTGAAGGTCGGCCACCACCTGCGGGCGATCTTCAACGACTACGCGAGCGAGTGGGAGCGGTCGAAGGCGACCGGCTGACGGCTGAGGCCCGGGGAAGGGGGGGTACCCGCCGGATCGCGGCGGGTACCCCCCCTTTCGGCGTGGCGGATCAGCGGCGGCGGGTCAGCGGCCGATCACGGGGTAGTGGTCGGAGAGGTTGTCGTAGGTGTAGGAGGTGCCCCAGCTGGAGACCGTCCAGGGCGCCGACTGCTCCAGGACCACGTTGTTCTCCCAGTTCGCCGGGCGGGCGTTGCCCTTGCGGTAGAGCACGTAGTCCAGGTCCTCGCGCGGGTCGGTCGGGTAGCGGTACTTCGCTATCGAGTTCAGCGCGGTGTCGAAGGAGTACGTGTGGCCCGTGCGGGTGTCGGAGTCGGCCAGGTCGGCATTGGCCAGCATGGTGGCGAGCTCCGGGGTGTGCGAGTCGACGTTCATGTCGCCCGCCACGATGACCTGCTCGCTCGCCGGGATGTTCTTGCCGTCCAGGAACGCGTCGATGTTCCGGAACTGGCGGGCCCGCATCTCCGCCGCCTCGCCCGCGCCGCAGCCCGGGTCGGTGGACTGGGCGTGCGTGCCGACCACGTGGACCTTGGCGCCGTTCACGTTCAGCACGACGTAGGCGAAGCCCTTGTTGGACCACCAGTCCGCGCCGCAGGCGTCCTTGAAGACCACCTGCTCCTTGCGCACGATCGGCCACTTGCTGACGATCGTGACGCCGCCGTCCTCCGGGGTGGTGGAGGAGTAGGCGCCGCCCGTCGCGTCCCAGCCGGTCTTGCTGCGGCCGACGACGGGGGTCTGGTACGGGTACTGCGCGGCCGAGTTGGCCTTCAGCGCGTCGGAGGCGGCGTTGTCGAAGGCCTCCTGGAGCACGACCACGTCGTGGCCCCGGTACCAGGAGGCCTTGGGGATCTCGGCCGCCCGGTGGTCCTGGCCCCAGTTCGGGTAGAGGCTCTTGCTGAACAGGAACGCGTTGTACGACAGGACGCTGAGCCGCGGTGCGGCGGCGCTCTCGGCGGCGGTGGCGGCCGGAAGCGTCGTCAGGGCGAGCGATCCGACGGCGATCGCGGCGACGGCCGCTGCGGCGGTACGGGCCCTGCGGGGCTGGGGCTGGGTCTGGGGCATGGAGGTTCCCTCGTTCCTGTGGGGGAAGATCGACTCCGCCATCCAAGCAGCCAGGGTTACTTCGCGGTAACACCTTTGACACGGTTTTCTGGACGCAGGGGGTACATCTTCGGCGCTCCGGGCCGGTCCCTCAGCCGGCCCGCCGGTCCTCGTCCGGCGCCGAGGTCCAGGTGAAGCCGCCGAGACCGCCTGCTTCCGAGGCACTGGAGGTGTCGCGGGCGCCGGAGGCGTTCTCCCGGTGCCGCCGGAACCGCAGGAGGAAGTACGCCGCCGCGAACAGCGCGAAGAGCACCGCGAAGACCAGGGCCAGGGTCACGGCGGTCCCGGCCAGCATCCAGGGGGCCAGGTCCTGCAGCCAGGCCGAGGGGGACAGGTTCATGGCCGCAGGATGCACCGTCCACAGGCTCCGGCGGAAGCCACCGGACCCCCTGCATACTGGGAGAACGGCAATTCCGGCACCCTGGGGGCCACGCATGAGTACGACGGAGCCGCCCTGTGGGGGGACGGAACGGGCGGAGGGGACGGACGGGGCGCAGAGCACGCCGCGCCGCACCTCCGGCGGCCGGATCGACCCCGAGCCCCCGCCACCCGGGGGAGTGCTCTGGACCATCGCCGGAGACGTCCGCGCGCTGCTCATGCTGCCCGCCGCCTTCACCATGCAGGTCGCCCACCCCGCCATCGGCGCCGGGGTCGACGAGCACTCCGTCTTCCGCACCGACCCCTGGGGCCGCGGCGAGCGCTCCCTGCGCTCCGTCCAGCTGTGGGTGTACGGCGGGGCGGACGCCGCGGCCGAGGGGCGCCGGGTGCGCCGCCTGCACAAGGAGATCCAGGGCACCGACACCCGGGGGCGCCGCTACCACTCCCTCGACCCGGCCTGCTACGCCTGGGTGCACGCCACCGGCTTCCCGGTCTACCTGTACGCCGGGAGCTACCTGCTGCGCCCCTTCACCCCGGCCCAGGAGCGTCAGCTGTACCGCGAGTGGCTCCAGGTGGGCCGCATCCTCGGTCTGCACGACCGGGACATGCCGCAGAGCATCGAGGAGTACTGGCCGTACTACCACCGGATGCTGGCCGAGGAGATCGAGCCCACCAAGGTCGCCCGGGAACTCCTCGCCACCGACGCGCCCCTGCCCCGCCCCGCCGGAGGCCCGCTGCCGGTCCGGCTCCTGCTGCGCCTGACCTGGCCCGTCCTGCGGACCGCCTTCCTGCGCTTCCGGGCCTTCGTCACCGCCGGCTACATGCCGCCCGAGGCACGCGCCGCGATCGGCCTGGAGTGGACCCCCGCCCAGGAGCGCCGCCTGCGCCGCTTCAGCACGGCCGTACGCCTCCTCGTACCCCTCCTGCCGGAGCGCCTGCGCTACCTCCCGATCGCCCGGGCCGCCCGGGCGCGCGTACGCGCCGCCGCCCGCTGAGGGGCGCCGGCGCGCAGCCGCGTAGGGCGCCGGGTCAGTGCGCGTCGTGCACGGAGTCGGTTGCCGCGATCTTCTTCCAGGACTTCGGCTCGGCCGCCGGCTTCGCGGCCGGAGAGCGGAGGGTGCGGGCGCCCGGAAGGGTGGCCGCCGACACCGGGTTCAGGGCCGGGGCGGACGGCTTGCCCGGGGTGTACAGCCAGGTCTCGAAGAGCTGCGCGAGCGGCTGGGCCGAGACCTTCTCCGCGTAGCGGACGAAGTCGCCGACCTTGGCGTTGCCGTAGGCCCGCTCGGTCGGCCAGCCCTTCAGGATCCGGAAGAACTTCTCGTCGCCGATCTGGTTGCGCAGCGCCTGGAGGGCGATCGCCCCACGGTCGTAGACGGCTCCGTGGAACTGGTTCTCCGGACCCGGGTCACCCGGCTTGACCTGCCAGAACGGGTCCTCGGCCGGCCGCAGCCCGTACGCCCAGTCGGCGAGCTCCTGCGCGGTGCCCTCGCCCTCCTTCTCCGACCACAGCCACTGGCTGTAACGGGCGAAGCCCTCGTTGACCCAGATGTCCTTCCAGCCGTCGACCGACACGCTGTCCCCGTACCACTGGTGGGCCAGCTCGTGCACGACCACGGACACGTTCGCGCCGTTCGCGAACTGCCGGGGGCTGTAGAACGGCCGGGTCTGCGTCTCCAGCGCGAACCCGCTGGGCACGTTGGGCACGTACCCGCCGAGCGCGTTGAAGGGGTACGGACCGAAGACCCCCTCCAGCCACTCCGCGACCTCACCAGTCCGCTCCACGCTGGCGCGCGCCGCGCCCGCGTTGTCGCCGAGGTCCCGGCTGTAGGCGTTCAGGACGGGCAGCCCGCTCGCCGTCTTGTCGGTGGTGATGTCGAACTTGCCGATGGCCAGCGTGGCGAGGTACGTGGCCTGCGGCTTGTTCGAGCGCCAGTTGTACCGGGTCCAGCCCAGGCGCGAACTCTGTGACTGCAGCACGCCGTTGCTGATGGCCTGGGTGCCGTCGGGCACGTTCACCGACACGTCGAAGGTGGCCTTGTCGAGCGGGTGGTCGTTGCTCGGGAACCACCAGGCCGCCACGTGGGGCTCCTGCGCGGCGACGCCGCCGTCCGGGGTGCGCTGCCAGGCGGTGAAGCCGTCGACCTTGAACTCCGAGGGCTTGCCCGCGTACTTGACGACCACGCTCGACTGCCGGCCCCGCTGGAGCGGGGAGGCCGGGGTGACCTCCAGCTCCGAGGTGCCGGACTTGGCGAACTTCGCCGTGACGCCGTTGACCCGGATCTCGCTGACGTCCAGACCGAAGTCGAGGTTGAAGCGGGACAGGTCCTGCTTCGCGGTGGTGAGCAGGGTGGCGGTGCCCTCCAGCAGGTCGGTCTTCGGCTGGTACCGGAGGCGCAGGTCGTAGTGGGAGACCTCGTACCCGCCGTTTCCGCTGGCCGGGTAGTAGGGATCGCCGATACCCGGTGCGCCCGGAACGGAACTCGCCGCCGACGCCGGGATCACCAGCAGAAGGGAGGCGGCGAGCACGCTCGGGGCGATGACTTTGCGGTGCACCTTGAACTCCAAGGGGTAGGGGAGTGGCTTCCGTTCGACCGTATTCACGGCCGGTACCCCGCGTCATGTCCATGGCCCCTGCTGTCACACGATCGCCACGCGTCTGAAAAACGCCCGTGCGGAACGCGCCGGTCCGGGCGGCCGCAACACCTGGCGCACCGCTCCTGGCCTGCGCCGATCGATGTCCGGATCTGCGGGTCGGCCGTCATTGCCCGCGCGTTCGCAGCGTCCTAGCGTTGCCGTTGTGGCCCCAAAGCCGGCCGCACACCCCACCCTCGTGAGAACGGCACTCCCATGGCTACCACCACCCTGCGTCAGCTCAACGGCTTCGACGAGACCCCCGCGACCTTCGAGGACGCGGTCCTGGTCCTGGTCGACTACCAGAACACCTACACCGGCGGCGTCATGGAACTCGACGGCTGGGAACCCGCGCTGGCCTCCGCCTCCCGGCTCCTGGCCCGGGCCCGCGAGGCCGGCACCCCCGTCGTCCACATCCGGGACGGCGGCTACGGCGTCGACACCGAGCCGGGCACCCTCCACGCCTCGGTCGCCCCCCGGGACGGCGAGGCCGTCGTCACCAAGTCCGTCCCGAACGGCTTCCACCGGACCGATCTCCACGAGATCATCGAGGCCACCGGCCGCAAGAACCTGATCATCGCCGGGTTCATGACCAACATGTGCACCCTCTTCACCACCGAGGGCGCCTTCCTGCACGGCTACGCCCCGACCGTCGTCGCCGACGCCTCGGCAACCCGGGCGCTGGAAAGCCCGGCCGGCGCCCTGGCGGCGCAGCAGATCCACCAGGCGGCCCTCGCCACGGTCACCGAGCTCTACGGGGTGGTCGTCGCGACCGGAGCCGAACTGAAGTAGCGCCGGAACGCCCCCTCTCCGACAAGGCCTTGCCGGAGAGGGGGCTTCCGCGCCTCAGGCCGGGTAGCCTTCCGGCCCCTGCCCACCGAGGAGCGGATCCACGCCATGCGGAACAGAGCCGAGACCGTACCGACCGTCCTCGCCCTCCTCGCCGGCCTGGGCGCGGTGACCGGCGGGATCATCTGGGCGTCGAGGTCGGCCTACGCCCTCGACGGCGGGTTCGAGAGCGAGGACCAGGACCTCTCCGTCCTGTTCGTCGACCTGCCGCTGATCCTCATCGGCGGCGTGCTGATCCCGGCGGCCGCGTACGCGGTGGCCCGGCAGCGCCGCGGCGCGGGCATCGTCCTCGCCCTGGTGGCGACCGGTCTGGCGGCGTGGGGGCTGATGAGCTGGTGGACGCCCCAGCAGGGGCCCGACGGCTACTACGAGCCGGGCATGTAGCGGTGTTCCCTCTCGCCAGCGGTTCACCGGCGGTGCGGCGCCCCGCTCTTCTCTCCATACCAAGCAGTCGTTAACCTGCACGCCATGACACTTCCGGCGCACGCCGCCCGCCGCTGCTGGCACGGGGCGATCAATCCGCTGCACTCCACCGTCTACTTCTCGCCCGACCTCGGCAAGGAGTTCGCCGCCCTCGGGATCACCGACCCCAACGCCGTCAACCTCGCCTCCCGCTCCGCCGCCATGGGCGCGGTCGGCGCGGGCACGGTGACGGCCACCTTCTACAACTACCGCCACGACCTCGTCGCCCGGCACCTGCCCGCCGTCTGGGACACCGCCACCCCCGAGCAGGTCCTCGCCGCCCGGCTGCGGGCCGTGGACACCACGCTGCGCCGGCTCCTCGGCGAGGAGACCATCGCCTCTCCCCAGATGGCCGAGGCCGCCGGGCTGGCGATGCGTGCGACCGAGGCCTGCACCCGGCACGCCCGTACGCTCTACTCGGCCCACGCGGACCTCCCCGTACCCGAGGAGCCGCACCTCAAGCTGTGGCACGCCACCACCCTGCTGCGCGAGCACCGCGGCGACGGGCACCTCGTCGCCCTGCTCACCCTCGGCCTGGACCCGCTCGAGGCCCTGGTCAGCCACACGGCCAGCGGCCACGGCATGACCCCGAAGTACGTCAAGTACATCCGCGGCTGGGACCAGTCCGACCTCGACGCGGCCGCGGACCGCCTGCGCGAGCGGGGCCTGCTCGACGCCGCGGGCGAGCTCACGCCCGAGGGCGCGGCGCTGCGCGAGGCGCTGGAGACGGAGACCGACCGCCTGGACGAGGCCCCGTACGAGCACCTCGGCGCGGCCTCAGTCGCCCGGCTCGCGGAGATAGGCGGCGGTTTCACCGTCCAGGCCTTCGTCGCCGGAGCCTTCCCCGCGGACCTCATGGGCAAGGCCTGAGACCGGACCGGGCCCGGCTCCCGACGTCCGCCGCCGCCACCTGCCACAATTGGCAGCCTTCCGACGCAGCACGCAGCACGCAGCACGCAGCACGCAGCACGCAGCACGCACCAGCATCACGCATACGTACGAAGGCAGGCGGGACCGCACAGTGACGATGTCCATCGAAGGCAGGATCGCCGAGGAGCTCGGCGTACGGGAGCGGCAGGTCAAGTCCGCCGTCGAGCTGCTCGACGGCGGCTCGACCGTGCCGTTCATCGCGCGCTACCGCAAGGAAGCGACCGAGATGCTCGACGACGCCCAGCTGCGCACCCTGGAGGAGCGCCTGCGCTACCTGCGCGAGCTGGAGGACCGGCGCGCGGCGATCCTCGACTCCGTACGGGAGCAGGGCAAGCTCGACGCCGAGCTGGAGGCCCGCATCAACGCGGCCGACACCAAGGCCCGGCTGGAGGACATCTACCTCCCCTTCAAGACCAAGCGCCGCACCAAGGCGCAGATCGCCCGCGAGGCCGGTCTCGCGCCGCTCGCCGAGGGGCTGCTGGCCGATCCCTCGCAGGAACCGGCCGTGGCCGCCGCCGCGTTCGTAGACGCGGACAAGGGCGTGGCCGACGCGGCCGCCGCCCTGGAGGGCGCCCGCGCCGTCCTCACCGAGAAGTTCGGCGAGGACGCCGACCTCATCGGCGAACTGCGCGAGCGCATGTGGGGCCGCGGCCGGCTCGCCGCGAAGGTCCGCGAGGGCAAGGAGGAGGCGGGCGCCAAGTTCGCCGACTACTTCGACTTCACCGAGCCGTTCACCGCCCTCCCCTCGCACCGCGTGCTCGCCATGCTCCGCGGGGAGAAGGAGGACGTCCTCGACCTCACCCTGGAGCCGGAAGAGCCGAGCGAGACGCCCGGCCCGTCCACGTACGAGGGCATGGTCGCCCGCCGCTTCGGGATCAACGACCGCGGCCGCCCCGGCGACAAGTGGCTCGCCGACACGGTCCGCTGGGCCTGGCGCACGAAGATCCAGGTGCACCTCGGGATCGACCTGCGCTCCCGGCTGCGCGCCGCCGCCGAGGACGAGGCGGTACGGGTCTTCGCGTCCAACCTGCGCGACCTGCTGCTCGCCGCACCCGCCGGCACCCGCGCGACCCTCGGGCTGGACCCGGGCTTCCGCACCGGCGTCAAGGTGGCCGTCGTGGACGCCACCGGCAAGGTGGTCGCCACCGAGGTGATCTACCCGCACGTGCCCGCGAACAAGTGGGACGACGCGCTGGCCAAGCTGGCCCGCCTCGCCAAGGAGCACGCGGTCGAGCTCGTCGCCATCGGCAACGGCACGGCCTCCCGGGAGACCGACAAGCTCGCCGCGGACCTCATCACCCGCCACCCCGAGCTGAAGCTCACCAAGGTGATGGTCTCGGAGGCCGGCGCCTCCGTGTACTCGGCGTCCGCCTTCGCCTCGCAGGAACTCCCCGACATGGACGTGTCGTTGCGCGGCGCGGTCTCCATCGCCCGGCGCCTGCAGGACCCGCTCGCCGAACTGGTGAAGATCGACCCGAAGTCGATCGGCGTCGGCCAGTACCAGCACGACCTGTCCGAGGTGAAGCTCTCGCGCTCGCTCGACGCCGTGGTCGAGGACTGCGTGAACGGCGTCGGTGTCGACGTCAACACCGCCTCCGCGCCGCTGCTTTCGCGCGTGTCGGGGATCAGCGGCGGACTCGCCGAGAACATCGTGGCGCACCGCGACGCCAACGGCCCCTTCCGCAACCGCAAGGGGCTCAAGGACGTGGCCCGGCTCGGCCCGAAGGCGTACGAGCAGTGCGCGGGCTTCCTGCGGATCCGCGGCGGGGACGACCCGCTGGACTCCTCCAGCGTGCACCCCGAGGCCTACCCGGTGGTCCGCACCATGGGCAAGACGGCGGGCAGCGAAGTGGCCGCCCTGATCGGCAACACCGGTGTGCTGCGCTCGCTGAGGCCGGAGCAGTTCGTCACCGAGGCCTTCGGCCTGCCGACCGTCACGGACATCCTGCGCGAGCTGGAGAAGCCGGGCCGGGACCCGCGGCCCGCGTTCAAGACGGCGACCTTCAAGGAGGGCGTCGAGAAGATCGGCGACCTGGCCCCCGGGATGATCCTGGAGGGAGCGGTCACCAATGTGGCCGCCTTCGGCGCCTTCATCGACATCGGCGTCCACCAGGACGGGCTGGCGCACGTCTCGGCCCTGTCGAAGAACTTCGTCAAGGACCCGCGGGACGTGGTGAAGCCGGGCGACATCGTCCGGGTCAAGGTCATGGACGTGGACATCCCGCGCAAGCGGATCTCGCTGACGCTGCGGCTGGACGACGAGGCGGAGCGGGGCGGCGCCGACGGCGGCGCCCCGAGGCAGCGCGAGGAGCGGGGCGAACGGCGCGGCGGCGGCCGGCCCCCGCAGCAGCGCGGCCCGGAGGGCAGCCAGGGCGGCCAGGGCAGCCAGGGCGGTCAGGGTGGCGGCGAGCGCGGCCAGGGCGGCCAGGGCGGCTCCCGCGACGGCGGCAAGGGCCGCCGCCAAGGCGGTCAGGGCGGTCAGGGCGGCGGCCAGCGCCAGGGCGGTCAGGGCGGCGGCGCGCCGGCCCCCGCCAACAGCGCGATGGCCGACGCCCTGCGCCGCGCGGGGCTCAGCGGCCCCGACGAGCGGGGCGGCCGCAAGCGCTAGCCGCTCGTGACAGCGCGTACCGGATTGGCTGAATATCCACCCGACATGGGGACATACCTTGCCAAGTCATCCGGATGATCTGTAGGGATGACGGAACGCCCGTTCGTCTTCAGGCGAGCGGGCTTCCGTGTTTCCCCCTCAGGACCGCACTCCCGAGGTCGCCTTGAAGGCTAAGGACGTCATGCCCCAGCCCCCGCACGCCTATCATCGTTGCCCGAGAAAGGGTCCGAAGAGGGAACATATGCGCCACCCTCAATCCAGTCTGCGCAAACGGTGCGAGGCGATTCTCGGCCGTCTTGAGCTGACGCACCCCTTCTCGCTCGAGGGACTGTGCGAGCGGATAGCCGCGCAGCGGGGCCGCCCCATCCGGCTCCACCCGCTGCCCAGGGAGGCCGCGGAGTCCGGAGTGTGCGGACTGTGGGTCGGCACCGCCGACGTGGACTACGTCTTCTACGAGGCCCAGACCACCCCGCTGCACCGGGAGCACATCGTGCTCCACGAGATCGGCCACATCCTCTTCGGGCACCACTCGCTGGAAGCCCCCGTCGAGGACTCCCCGGGCGCCGACGGGGCGGACGGATCCGTGCCCACCGTGCTCGGGCGCACCAACTACACCACCCGTCAGGAGCGTGAGGCGGAGATGCTCGCCAGCATGATCCGCATCCGTACGGGGAGCCGCGGCCCGCACCTCGGCCACGGCGCCGGCGGAGGCCGGGACACGCTCGCCCGGCTGGAGTCCGCGATGGGCTACGAGCGGCGCGGACGGGGGCCGGTCCACCGTGGCCTCTGATCTGATCGCCTTCGGCGACGCGCTCGCCGTCCCCAGCGTCGTCTGCCTCTGGATCGCCGTCCTGCTCCGCGCGCCGGGCGCCCTGCGCGCCCCGCACCAGCGGGGCCTGTGGCTTGCCGTCGCCACCGCCGCGGCCGCGATGACCCTGAACCTCCCCGACGTCGTCGCCTACGCCATGGGCCGCGACCCGGGCTACGCGCACACCATCGGGCTGGTGCGCAACCTCATCGGCGTCCTCTCGGCCGGCGCCGTTCTCTACTTCGTGGCCGCCGCCACCCGGGGCCGCCGGCTCCAGATCGCCTCCGGCGCCGGCACGGTCCTCTGGCTGACCGTCCTCGTCGCCCTGGACGCGGCCGCGCCCGACCACGGCACGCACACCATCCCGCCCGCCGGCGACCCGGTGCCCTCCCTCGCGTACTGGCTGGTGCTGATCTCCGCCCACCTGCTCGCCAACACCATCTGCGTGTCGGTCTGCTGGCGCTACAGCCGTCGCGCCGAGAGCCGGGGCCTCGCCGCCGGACTGCTGCTGTTCGGCCTGGGCACCGCGCTCGCCGGGGTGTTCTGGTTCGTGTACCTGCTCAAGGCGCTGTTCGGTTTCACCTGGGCGATGCCCGCGAACCCGCTGCTGATGAACGCGCACGGGCTGCTCCGCGCCGCCGCGATCCTCGTCCCGACGCTGTTCGGCTTCCGCCGCACGGCCTCCGACATCGCCACGGCCTGGCGGCTGTGGCCGCTCTGGCGCGACCTGGTCCACGCCGTCCCGCACGTCGCCCTCAACAAGCCGCGCGCCGGCCGGGTGCTGGAACTGCTGTGGCCGCCGGTCCCGCGCAACCTGCTCGTCTACCGCAAGGTCATCGAGACCCGCGACGCCATCCTGATCCTGGGGGAGTACGTCGCCCCGGGCGTGCCGGAGCTCGCGCGCAGCCACGTGGCCGGCAGCGGAGTACCCGAACAGCGGGCCAGTGCGGCCGCGCTGGCCTGCGTACTGAAGGAGGCGCGGCAGGCGAAGCTGGCCGGGATCCCGCAACAGCGGTCCGACGAGAACGCCTTGGAGCTGCCCGCGGCCCTCCAGACCTCGGCCGAGGGGGGAGACCTGGAAGGCGAGGCCCGCTTCCTCGTGGACGTGGCCCAGGCCTACGCCTCACCGGCCACGGCGGGCTTCACCCCGTGACCTCCCCACCACGCTCGACTGCCAGGAAGTGAACGTCTCTTGACCACCACCGTACTGATCACAGGGGCCAGCGCCGGACTCGGCGCGGCCTTCGCCCGCGGGTTCGCCGCCAAGGGCTGCGACCTCGTCCTCGTCGCGCGGGACAAGGGCCGCCTCGAAGCCGTCGCCGCGGACCTCGCCCGGGAATTCGGCACCGTCTGCGAGGTGTTGCCCGCCGACCTGCTCGACGCGGGCGGGCTCGGAGCCGTCGCCGAGCGGCTCGCCGACCGGGCCCGGCCCGTCGACATCCTGGTCAACAACGCCGGCTTCGGACTCCCCGCGCCGTTCCCGTACAGCCCGGTCGAGGACGAGGAGCGGATGCTCGACCTGCTGGTGAAGGTGCCGCTCCGGCTCACCCACGCGGTGCTGCCGGGCCTGCGCGAGCGCCGCCGCGGCGCGGTGCTCAACGTCTCCTCGGTGGCCGGACTGCTCCCGACCGGGACCTACGGCGCGGCGAAGGCCTGGATCACGGCCTTCAGCGAGTCGCTGCGCGTGGACATGGAGCCGTACGGGGTCCGCGTGCTGGCGGTGGTGCCGGGATTCACCCGCACCGAGTTCCAGGAGCGCGCCGGGATGGACGTCTCCGCCCTGCGCGACGCGGTGTGGCTGGAGCCGCACGACGTGGTGGCCCGGGCGCTGAAGGACCTGGCCCGGCGCCGGCCGGTGAGCATCACGGGCCGGCGCTACCGGGCGTACGCGCTGGCCGCCCGCCACCTCCCGCGCGGCTTCGTGGCCCGGAAGATGGCCCGCACGCGGCGCCCTCCGGCGGACGCGGGGTAGTCCCCTCCCGCGCGGGACGGAGCCGGGCCCGGCAGGTCAGCGGCCGCCGATCCGGTCCACCGCCTCCCGCGCGTCCCGGAGCAGTTCCTCGTCCATGAGCAAGCTCGCGCCGTACCGGCGCGGCGGCCCGGCCGCCACCGCCCGCAGTGCGGGCAGGGCGGCCGCCGCGGGCGGGCCGATCGCTCCCAGCGCGCGCACGGTCCGCAACGTCAGCTCCGTGACGCGGTGTTCGGCCAGCGGCGCCAGCTCCGGCAGCAGCGCTGCGACGGCGGGGGCCGGATCACCGGTGATCCGCCACCAGGCTTCGGCGGCGCCGACCCTGATCCACTCGCCGGGGCAGTCGAGCAGGGCCCGCACGGAGTCGGCGTACGGGGCTGCGAGCGGACCCAGGTCGGCGAGGTAGCGCAGCACCGGGCGGCCGAGTCCCGCCCGGGCCGCCGCTCCGCCGACCCACAGCGCCAGTTCCGGGTCGCCGGTCACCCGCCAGTGCGCCCAGGCCGCGGTCTGGGCGCCCTGCCACGGCTTCGGCGAGCGTTCGGTGCCGACGCCGAACCGCCACGGGCTGGTCTCCCCCCGGGCGAGCGCGGCCAGCGCCCCGGCGGCGGCCGAGGCGGCCGGGCCGATCCGCCCCAGGGCTTCGGCGGCCGGCCGGGCGGACCTGGTGTCCAGGAGGTCGGCCAGCTCCGGCACGGCGGGAGCCGCGGCCGGGCCCCATGGGGCGAGGATCCGCAGGACCTCGTCGGTGCCGCGGGCACCGGGCCCCATGGCGAGCCGCTCCCGGAAGACCGGCAACAGCTCCGGTGCCCAGCGCACGGGCAGTGGCCCGACGTCCTGGGAGTCCCCGAACCGCCGGAGGTACAGGGGCAACGCGCGCGGATCCTCGAAGCGGACCAGTGCCCCCAGCGCGGCGTGCGAACCCCGCCAACCGGGGCCGACGGGCCGCTCGACCGCGCGGACGATCCGGTCCGCGTACGGGGCGGCCGCACTCCCGCACCCGGCGAGTGCCACCAGCGCTTCGTCCGCGACCTCGGGCTCGTCCTCCAGTCCGGCGGCCACCGTCTCCCACAGGTGCGCCGCCGGACGGCGCCAGGAGCGGAGCTGGAGGCCGGCCGCCCGGACGGCTTGGGCCCGCAGGGCCGGGTCCCGGTGCCGGGCCAGGCCCTCGACCAGCGCTTCCCCCTCGCGCGGATGCGCCGCGACCTGAACCGCGTACCGGTCCACCGACTTGTACCCCTCGGACCAGGGCACTTCCGGCAGCCGGCCGGTACCGATCTCGGCGAAGACCCCGGCGACGCGGCGGCCCGCGCCCTGCGCACCTCCGGGCGCGGCGGTCAGCACCACCCGCGCGGAGGCCAGCCGTACGAGGGGGTCCCGCTGGTCCAGCCAGGCCCGGGCCCACTCCGCGGCCGCCGGCCGGTCGCCCGGTCCCGACAGCACTCCCACCGCGAGCAGTTGGGAGACCAGCGCCGTCGAGTCGCGCTCCACGGCGGCCTGCCGCCGCAGAGCATCCAGCGCCGCGGGATCCTCCTGCCGGAGCCCGCGCAGCACCCAGGCCGCGCCGGTCCGGACCTCGGCCGACCGGTCCGAAACCAGCGGCACGACGAGGTGAGCACGGGCCGCGAAGGCGAGGAAGGTGTGGCGGTGCACGCCGACGCGGCGCTCGCCGATGCCTTCGGCGCGCCGGGCCAGCAGGCCGAGGACCAGGGCCCGCCGGTGCCGGTCGAGTTGCGGAAGCAGCTCGAAGAGCCGCCCGGCGATTTCCACGAACAGCGGCTCGTCGCTGCGCCAGCCGAACAGCTCCTCCAACTGCGCCCAGGAGGAGCCCCGCAGCCCCGGTATCAGCAGTCCGCGCAGCAGGCCGGGAACTCGCTCCTGCCCCGCCGTCACCCCTTCGAGCTCGTGCCAGGGCGTCCCGGCCCCCCGTTCGTCCATACCGGAGAGCCTAGGCGATGACGCGCCGGAGCCTCAGAGCTCGGTGACCTTGCCGTCCGCGACGTGCAGCCGGCGGGTCACCTCGACCGCGTCGAGCATCCGGCGGTCGTGGGTGACCAGCAGCAGGGTGCCCTCGTAGGCCTCCAGGGCGGACTCCAGCTGCTCGATCGCCGGCAGGTCGAGGTGGTTCGTCGGCTCGTCCAGCACCAGCAGGTTCACCCCGCGCCCCTGGAGCAGCGCCAGGGCCGCCCGGGTGCGCTCGCCGGGGGAGAGGGTGGCCGCCGGGCGGGTCACGTGGACCGCCTTCAGGCCGAACTTGGCGAGCAGGGTGCGGACTTCGGCCGGTTCGGTGTCGGGAACGGCGGCGCAGAAGGCCTCGAGGAGCGACTCGTCGCCGAGGAACAGACCACGGGCCTGGTCCACTTCGCCGACCAGGACGCCCGAACCCAGGGTGGCGGAGCCGGAGTCCGGTGCGAGCCGGCCCAGGAGGACCGCCAGCAGGGTGGACTTGCCGGCCCCGTTGGCGCCGGTGATGGCGACCCGGTCCGCCCAGTCGATCTGCAGGCTCGCCGGTCCGAAGGAGAAGTCCCCCCGCCGGACCGTCGCTTCGCGCAGGGTGGCCACCACCGAGCCGGAGCGCGGGGCCGCCGCGATCTCCATGCGCAGCTCCCACTCCTTGCGCGGTTCGTCGACCACGTCGAGCCGCTCGATCGCGCGCTGCGTCTGGCGGGCCTTGGCGGCCTGCTTCTCGCTCGACTCGCCGCGCAGGTTCTTGCCGATCTTGTCGTTGTCGCTCGCCTTGCGGCGGGCGTTGCGCACGCCCTTGTCCATCCAGTTGCGCTGCATCTGCGCCCGGCCTTCGAGGGCGGACTTCTTGCCCGCGTACTCCTCGAACTCCTCGCGGGCGTGGTTGCGGGCCCGGTCGCGCTCCTCCAGGTAGGCGTCGTAGCCGCCGCCGTAGAGGTTGATCTGCTGCTGGGCCAGGTCGAGTTCGAGGACCTTGGTGACGGTGCGCGTGAGGAACTCGCGGTCGTGACTGATCACGACGGTGCCGGCGCGCAGCCCCTTCACGAACTGCTCCAGACGCTCCAGACCGTCGAGGTCGAGGTCGTTGGTCGGCTCGTCGAGCAGGAAGACGTCGTAGCGGGACAGCAGGAGCGAGGCCAGTCCCGCGCGGGCGGCCTGCCCGCCGGACAGCGCGGTCATCGGCAGGTCGAGGCCGACGGACAGCCCGAGGTCGTCGGCGACCTCCTGGGCCCGCTCGTCGAGGTCGGCGCCGCCGAGGTTCAGCCACCGGTCGAGGGCGTCCCCGTACGCGTCGTCGGAGCCCGGGGCTCCGTCGACCAGGCCCTGCGTCGCCGCGTCCAGCTCCGCCTGCGCGGCGGCCACCCCGGTACGCCGGGCCAGGAACTCGCGGATGGACTCGCCGGGGCGCCGCTCGGGCTCCTGGGGGAGGTGCCCGACGGCGGCCGTGGGCGGGGAGAGGCGCAGCTCCCCGGTCTCGGGGGCGTCCAGCCCGGCGAGCATCCGCAGCAGGGTGGACTTCCCGGCGCCGTTGACGCCGACGAGGCCGATGACGTCGCCGGGCGCGACGACGAGGTCGAGATCGGCGAAGAGCGTGCGCTCACCGTGCGCGGCGGTGAGCTTCTTGGCGACGAGGGTTGCAGTCATGATGCCCCGATCCTATCCGCGCCCCACCCGTCCGGGTCCCGGGGCCGGGGCGGAGCGGCGGCCGGCCCGCGGGGTCACGCACCGACGAGTCGCAGGGCCGCCCACAGGGCCGTCACGCACCGGGACCCGCATGGCCGGATAGGTGGGGTACACGTCATTGCGGTCATCGCGCGGGTGTCACACGATGAGGCCATGTCGTCGCGAAACGTAATCGTCGTCCTCTACGACGGCGTACAGAGCCTGGATGTCACCGGGCCGATGGAGGTGTTCTCCGGCGCGCACCGTCACCCCGGACCCGCGCGGTACGCGCTCCGCACCGTCTCACCTGGCGGCGCCCCGGTCCGTACGAGCAGCGGGCTGCGGCTGGTCCCGGACGGGGACCTGGAGAGCGAGCGTCCGGGCGCCGGGACCACCCTGCTGGTGCCGGGAGGCCGGTACACGGGGGACTTCGCGCCGGAGATCACGGACTGGCTCCGCGCGCACGGCGGGTCCGTGGAGCGGCTGGTCTCGGTGTGCACCGGCAGCCTGCTGCTGGCCGAGGCCGGGCTGCTGGACGGACGGCGGGCGACGACCCACTGGTACGTGTGCGAGCGGATGGCCCGGGACTACCCGGCCGTCACCGTGGAACCCGACCCGGTCTACGTCCGCGACGGGCCGGTGTCCACTTCGGCCGGGGTCACGGCGGGCATCGACCTCGCGCTGGCGCTGGTGGAGGAGGACCACGGGCGGGAGCTGGCGCTGTCCGTCGCGCGGCACCTGGTGGTCTTCCTCCGCCGGCCCGGGAACCAGGCGCAGTTCAGCGCGCAACTCGCGGCGCAGACGGCGCGGCGGGAGCCGCTGCGGGAGGTGCAGCACTGGATCACGGAGCACCCGGAGGAGGACCTGAGCGTGGAGGCGCTCGCCACGCGGGCGGCACTGTCGCCCCGGCACTTCGCGCGGTCCTTCCAGGCGGAGACGGGGGTCACGCCGGGGCGGTACGTGGAACGGGTCCGGGTCGAGCACGCGCGGCGGCTGCTGGAGGAGGGCGGCGAGGGCATCGCCCAGATCTCCCGGGCCTGCGGCTACGGCAACCCGGAAGCCCTGCGCCGCGCATTCGTGAAGGCCCTGGGCCAGCCCCCGGCCGAATACCGCCGCCGCTTCGGCACCCCGCCGCGGCCGACCCCTGACCCCTGACCCCTGACCCCTGACCTGACCCCTGACCTCTTGACCTCGCCCCCAGGAACCGCGCCCCCGACCGTGCCCCGGCCGCACGACCGCCGGACCCCGACCACCGCTCCGGAGGAGCCATGCAGATCGCCGTACTGCTTTTCGACGGATTCACCGCCCTCGACGCGATTGGGCCCTTCGACACCCTGGGCCGCCTCCAGGGCGCCGAGACCGTGTTCGTGGCCGAGCGGCCGGGGCCCGTACGGACCGACCAGAGCTCGCTCGCGCTCGTCGCCGACAAAGGGCTCGACGAGGTGACGAGGCCGGACATCGTCCTCGTGCCCGGTGGGCGGGTCACGGACCGGGAGATGAAGAACCCCGTGGTACTGGACTGGCTGCGGACCGTCGACGCCACCAGCACGTGGACCACGTCCGTCTGCAGCGGCTCGACCCTGCTCGCCGCCGCGGGCCTGCTCGAGGGGCGCCGGGCCACCAGCCACTGGCTGTACCTGGACCGGTTGCCTTCGTTCGGGGTGGAGCCCGCCTCGGAGCGGGTGGTCTTCGACGGGAAGTACGTGACGGCCGCCGGAGTGTCCGCGGGCATCGACATGGGGCTCACGCTCCTCGGCCGCATCGCGGGAGACGCGTACGCGCAGACGGTGCAGCTGATGACCGAGTACGACCCGCAGCCGCCCTACGACGCGGGCTCCCCCGACAAGGCGCCTGCCGAGATCGTCGCCCTGCTCCGCTCGCTCACTCCGCCGGCGGAGTCCAGCTGAAGGCGGGCGCGCGGCGTCCCAGGAACGCGGCGACCCCCTCCGCGATGTCGCCGCTCGCGGCGGCCTGCGCGGCCCAGTAGGCGTCCCGGTCCGTGCGGCCGTCCGCGAATTCCTTCGCCGAACTCTGCGTGAGCTGTGAGCGTGTGGCCAGGATCCGCGTGAACTCCGCGACCCGCTTGGCTAGTTGCCCCGCGGGCAGCAGCTCGTCCAGCAGTCCGGTGCGCAGCGCCCGCTCCGCGTCGATCAACTCGGCGGAGAAGAGCAGGTACTTGGCTGCGGCCGGGCCCACCAGGGAGGCGAGGCGCCGGGTGGACGAGGCCGGGTACACGATGCCCAGCTTCGCCGGCGTCACCCCGAAGGAGGCGCCTTCCTCGGCGAACCGCAGATCGCAGGCGGCGGCCAGCTGGCTGCCCCCGCCCACGCAGAACCCGCGGATCGCGGCGAGCGTGGGCTTGGGGAAGGCGGCGAGCGCCTCCTCCGCCGCCACGGCCAGGGCCTGCGGGTCCTGGTCCCCGGTCAGCGAGGAGATGTCGGCCCCCGCGCAGAAGGTCTCGCCGGCCCCCGTCAGGACCAGCACCCGTACGGCGGGATCCGCCGCGTGCCCGGCCAGCAGTTCCGGCAGCCCGCGCCACATCGCGGCCGTCATGGCGTTGCGCTTGGCGGGGTGCGAGATCACGACGGTGGCGACCCCGTCGGCGACGGAGGAGAGGAGGGCTGCGTCCATGCGCCGGATGCTATCCCGGGCGGTCAAACCTATGATCAAGAGACCGGTACCCGGCAGCTCGGTGGACCGGCAGGCAGTCGAGGAGTGGTCCGAGGAGTCCGTCGGGGGCATCGAGGAGGTGGCGCGTCCATGGGCGCAGACCGTGCCGAGCGTGCGGACCGCAAGGACCGTACGGGTCCACAGGACACGAAGGACGACAAGAAGAAGGTCAGCCGCAGCTTCGCGCTGATGGCCCTGCTCGGGGCGCTCCTGGTGGTGGCCGGGCTGGTGGGCCTCGTCTACACCGGCGTCGCCACCCTGACCACGATGTTCCTCTTCGGCTGGCTGCTGCTGTTCGGCGGCGTGGTGGGCCTGCTCCAGGCGATCCAGTCCCGCAAGAGCAACTACTTCTGGCTCGCGGTCATCGTCGCCGCGATCAACATCGCGGCCGGTTTCGTGATGCTGCGCCGCCCGGAGGCGAGCGCGGAGGCGCTCACCATGTTCGCCGCGCTGCTGTTCCTCACCGGCGGGGTGTTCCGGCTGGCAGGCGCCGTCGTGGTGCGCGGCGCGCACCTCGGGCTGACCCTGGTCCAGGGTGCCTTCGGCATCCTGCTGGGCCTCCTGATCCTCGCCAACTGGCCCGGCAGCAGCCTGTACGTGATCGGGGCGTTCTTCTCCCTCGCGCTGCTGTTCGACGGCCTGAGCCTGATCGCCGTGGGCATGGGAGCCCGCCGCATCCTGGGCTTGGTCAGGGACGACGAGGTCCCGGTGACGCCGGCAGGGGCGGGAGCCGCCGCGCCCGGGACGCGTGAGGCGGCCGAGAGCCGTCCCCCAGAAGATCAGGAACGGTCGAACAACTGACTCTGTCATACGCCAGCGGTCAGAAAGTGTCCGATTGATGCTGACTTCTGGTCAGTGGTCGGGCCCGGAGCGGTCCGGTCTCCACTCTTGACGTGTGCAGACGATCGAGCGTGAAGACGGGGGCCGGGAGATGGATGTCAGCGGGAGCGTCCCGCCAGTCAAGGGGGAGGAGCCGGAGGTCGCGGCCGCCCCCCTCGCGTACGAGGGAGTGTGGCGATTCACGGCGCCCGCGGTAGAAGAATCCGTTCCGCAGGCCCGCCGTGCGGTCCGTGACCTGCTCGGCCGGCAGGAGGTGCCGGCCGACCGGGACCTGGTCTACTCCCTGCTGCTGATCGTCTCCGAACTGGTGACGAACTCGGTCCGGCACGCGGCCCTGCTCTCGCCGGAGGTCGCGGTGGAGGTCGCCATCGGCCGGGAGTGGGTACGGGTGGCCGTCGAGGACAACCACCCGTACCGCCCCAAGGCGCTGGAGGCCGATTTCGGCCAGACCGGCGGCCGGGGTCTGCTCCTCGTCCGGGAGATCACGCTGGAGGCCGGCGGGGTCTGCGACGTGGAGCACACCTCCACGGGCGGCAAGGTGATCTGGGCGGCCCTGCCGCTCACCGCGACCCTCGCGTCACCCGCCGCCACCCCGACCTCGGCGGTCTGAGCCCGCGCGGGGCCACTGCCGACCGGGGCCGCTACCGACCGCGGGGCTACTGCCGACCGGGGCCGCCGGAGACTGCCGGCTGCTACCAGCCCGCCGCGTCGCCCGTCAGCTCGCGGATCGCGGGCCGGGCCGCGTCCAGCACGGTCATGAACCAGGCCGAGAACGGGACCTCGGCGTGCCGCTTCGCGAGTTCCTCCGCGGTCACGAAGGCGGTGTCCGCGATCTCCTCCGGATCCGGCCGCACCGACCGCTGCGCGAGTCCCACGAACAGGTGGTTGTACTCCTGCTCCACCAGCCCCGACGCCGGGTCCGGATGGTTGTAGCGCACCGTCCCCGCCTCCGCGAGCAGGGAGGGCGACAGCCCCAGCTCCTCGTGGGTCCGCCGGGCCGCCGCCGCGAACGGCGACTCCCCGGGGTAGGGGTGACCGCAGCAGGTGTTCGACCAGACGCCGGGGGAGTGGTACTTCCCGAGGGCGCGCTGCTGGAGCAGCATCCGGCCCTGCTCGTCGAAGAGGAACACCGAGAACGCCCGGTGCAACTGACCCGGCGCCTGATGGGCGGAGAGCTTCTCCGCCGTACCGATGGTGTTGCCGGACTCGTCGACCAGTTCGAGCATGATCGGTTCTTGAGAGCCGGCGCCGGTGGTCGCACTGTTCGCGGCGGTGGCTGGTGTGGTCGGCATACCCATCCTTCGCTTCGGACTTCGGCTTTCAGTCTGCCGTACAAATGGGGATTGCCCCCACTTCGGTGATCTGCGCATGTCCGCCCCCCGCCGCGTGATATGCGACGGGGGGCGGAGCGTGCCGATCGGTCAGTTCATCCGGCCGCGGGCCGGATCCCGCATCAAACCCCGAAGGGGGACGGGTACTTGATCGTGCCCGCGGGAACCGGCACCGAATCGTCGAGCACCAGCGCCATCATGGCCTCGTCGGGCACCTCGAAGGGCGCCTTGATCCCGAAGCGCGAAGCCGGCACGAACCCGAAGCGCGGGTAGTACTCGGGATGCCCGAGGACGAGGACGAGGTTCTCCCCGCGCTCCGCGGCCGCCGCGAGCAGGGCCCGTACGACCGCGCTGCCGGCGCCCGAGCGCTGGAGCGCGGGAGCGGCGGCCACCGGGGCGAGCGCGAGCGCCCGCGCCCCGTCCACCTCGCACCGGGTCAACAGGGCGTGCGCCGCGACCGACCCGTCCGGGTCCTCGGCCACGTAGGAGAGGCCGGGCAGCCAGGCGGCGTCCGCGCGCAGCGCGTCCACGAGGTCGGCCTCGGCCGGGGTCCCGAAGGCGGCCGAGTTCAGCGCGTGCACGGCGGCCGCGTCCCCGGCCGCCTCGGGGCGGACGGTCCAGGCGCCGCCGTCCCCGGCCGTGACCGGCCGCAGGACGTAGGCGGTGTACCCGTACTCGTGTCCGTACCGCTCCCGTACGTCGATCTCCTCGCGTACGAAGCCCAGCGCGGCCGCGGCCTCGGGCCCGGCGGGCTCCGGCGCCCCGGCCACCCGCTCGCCGAGCGGACCGTAGTAGGCGGCCCAGTCGGAGTCGGGCTGGAGGTGGACGCCGAGCACCTGGTAGCCGGCGGCCTGCACGGATGCCAGGTTCTGGGCGGTGGTGTGCAGCGGGTAGTGCACGTCCCAGAAGGCGCGGGCCCCGGCGGAGGGTTCGTCGACGGTCCATTCGCACTCGCTCAGCACCAGGGTGCCGCCGGGGGCGAGCAGTCGCTTCCACCGTGCGAGCGCGGTGGCGAAGCCGATGTTGTAGGCGGAGCCCTCGGCCCAGACGAGGTCGAAGGAACCGTCCGGCCAGGGGAGGTCGCCCATGTCCGCCTTGACGGCGCGGATGCGGTCGGCGAGCCCGCGGGCCGCGGCGGCCGCACGGAGCTCGTCGAGGAAGCCGTCATTGAGGTCGACGGCGATGACGTCGGCCCCGCGGCCGCCCGCTTCCGCGGCGAGCAGCAGGGCGCTGGGGCCGGGGCCGCAGCCCAGGTCC
Organism: Streptomyces sp. AP-93; assembly: GCF_022808175.1. Classification (GTDB taxonomy): domain Bacteria; phylum Actinomycetota; class Actinomycetes; order Streptomycetales; family Streptomycetaceae; genus Streptomyces. The sequence goes on from NZ_JALGBX010000019.1 coordinate 141,717, forward strand.
AGGGCGCGCGGCCGCTCGGGCAGCGGTCCGCACAGGGACAGCAGGTGGCGGGTGGTCGCCTCGGAACCGGGGGACTGCCGGGGCAGGCCGCGGTGCAGCGCGAAGAACGCCTCGAAGAAGAGGCTGCTCTGCGTGCCGAAATCGGTGGTGTGGGAGTTGCTGGTGTCAGCGGTGTTGTCGGTGTGGTCGGTCAACGTGAACCCTTGAAAGGGGGCTCCGGCCGACGGGGGTGATCGGTGTGATCAGACCCGGCCGGACGCCCGGAAGGAGAGGGGGATGAACCGGAGTGCGCTGCGCTGGGCGGCGACGCCTGCGACGGTCATCAACCCCACCTCTTTCTTTCTTTCGTCACATCTCATGTGACATTCGGGCGATTAGGACGCTTTGGCGGAACTCGTACACGTCTGCGGCCAGCTTAACAGCAGCGGTGCCGACAGCGGTTTGTGATCGCTCCTCCCGATCGTCAATGATGATCGGCACAGGGTCGACAGGCCCGTGATTTTCGGCTTATCGGGGCGTAAACAGGCGGTGAACCCCTGCTTCCGTTCATCCGATAGCCTCTGCCGACGTGCTGCCGGCCCACCCGGCGATCGTTACCCGTGTGCGTGCAAGGAGTGAGTTCGTCTGCCGACCGTCATCCTTACCGGCCTGCCGGTGCCCGGATCAGCGCTCGCCGACGAGCTGCGCTCCCTCGGCTTCGAGGTCCGCCCCGCGGCCACCCCGTCGGACACCGCCGCCGCGCTGGCGCTCGTACCCGCGGACCAGCGGGTGGCCGTCGTGGACGGGGAGTTCGTCGGGCACGTGCACGCGCTGCGGCTCGCGCTGACCGACCCGCGGTTCGACGCCTGCGCCGTCACCGGGGCCCTCGCCGTACAGTCCGGCGCCCGCGCGGCCCTGGACCGGGCCGCCGCGCTCGACGCGTCCGCCCCCGCGGGCGACGGCCCGTCCCCCGACCGGCTCGCCGCCGTCGTCGAGGCCGCCGGCACCCCCGTGCACCGCCCCGAGCTGGGCACCCTCGTCGCCGCCGTGCCCGCCACGACCGCCGAGCGCCGGGAGGCCGCCGCCGCCGTCGCGTCCGTCGACGACGAGGCCGTCCGGCTGCGCACCGCCGTGAAGTCCCGCGACGGGTTCTTCACCACCTTCTTCATCAGCCCGTACTCGCGCTACATCGCCCGCTGGTGCGCGCGCCGCGGACTGACCCCCAACCAGGTCACCACCGCCTCGCTGGTCACCGCGCTGATCGCGGCCGGCTGCGCCGCCACGGGCGACCGCTGGGGCTACGTGGCCTCCGGCGTGCTCCTCCTCGTCTCCTTCGTCCTGGACTGCACGGACGGGCAGCTCGCCCGCTACTCGCTCCAGTACTCGACGATGGGCGCCTGGCTCGACGCCACCTTCGACCGCGCGAAGGAGTACTCCTTCTACGCGGGCCTCGCGCTCGGCGCGGCCCGCAACGGCGACGACGTCTGGGCCCTGGCCCTAGGCGCCATGATCTTGATGACCTGCCGGCACGTGGTGGACTTCTCCTTCAACGAGGCCAACCACGACGCCACGGCAAACACGAGTCCCACGGCGGCCCTGTCCGACAAACTCGACAGCCGGGGCTGGACGGTCTGGGTCCGGCGCATGATCATCCTGCCGATCGGCGAGCGCTGGGCCATGATCGCGGTGCTGACCGCCGTGACGACCCCCCGGATCGTCTTCTACGCCCTGCTCGTCGGCTGCGCCTTCGGCGCGCTGTACACCACCGCCGGCCGGGTCCTGCGCTCGCTGACCCGCAAGGCGACCCGTACCGACCGGGCCGCGCAGGCGCTGGCCGACCTCGCCGACTCGGGCCCGCTCGCCGAGCTGATCATCCGCCTGACGCCCCGCCCACAGCGGCTTCCCCTGCTGTTCGCAGCCGCGGGTGCGGCCCTGATCGTGGCTGCCGCCTGGATCGAGCCCTTCGGCTCCTGGACAGTTGTCTTCGCCGGGTTCCTCTACGCCGTCGTGAGCGGCAGCGCGGTCGCGCGGCCCCTCAAGGGCGCCCTCGACTGGCTGCTTCCGCCGTTGTTCCGCGCCGCCGAGTACGTGACGGTCCTCGCCCTCGCCGTCAAGGCCGACGTCCCCGGGGCCCTCCCGGCGGCATTCGGACTGGTCGCGGCGGTCGCCTACCATCACTACGACACGGTCTACCGCATCCGCGGTGGCACCGGCGCGCCCCCGCACTGGCTGGTGCGGACGATCGGCGGGCACGAAGGCCGGATCTTGTTGATCACGGTCATGGCCGCCGTCCTGGCGTCGCGCGCCGTGGACTTCCCCGTCGCGGTCACGGCCCTCGCCGTGTTCGTGGCACTCGTGGTGCTCGTGGAGAGCATCCGCTTCTGGGTGTCCTCCGGGGCACCCGCCGTACATGACGAAGGAGAACCAGCATGATCGGCCTCGTCCTCGCTGCCGGAGCCGGACGCCGCCTGCGTCCCTACACCGACACCCTGCCCAAGGCCCTCGTGCCCGTCGGACCCGAAGGGGACGAGGAGAGCATCACGGTCCTCGACCTGACGCTCGGCAACTTCGCCGAGGTCGGCCTGACCGAGGTCGCCATCGTCGTCGGCTACCGCAAGGAAGCCGTGTACGAGCGCCGCGAGGCGCTGGAGGCCAAGTACGGCGTCAAGATCACGCTGATCGACAACGACAAGGCCGAGGAGTGGAACAACGCCTACTCCCTGTGGTGCGCCCGTGACGTCCTGGGGCAGGGTGTGATCCTCGCCAACGGCGACACCGTCCACCCCGTCTCCGTCGAGAAGACGCTGCTCGCCGCCCGCGGCAACGGGCAGAAGATCATCCTCGCCCTCGACACGGTCAAGAACCTGGCCGACGAGGAGATGAAGGTCATCACCGACGGCGAGAAGGGTGTCCGGCGCATCACCAAGCTGATGGACCCGGCCACCGCGACCGGCGAGTACATCGGCGTCACCCTCATCGAGCCGGAGGCCGCCGAGGCGCTGGCCGAGGCTCTGAAGACCACCTTCGAGCGCGACCCCGACCTCTACTACGAGGACGGCTACCAGCAGCTCGTCAACGACGGTTTCACCATCGACGTGGCCCCCATCGGTGATGTCAAGTGGGTCGAGATCGACAACCACGACGACCTCGCCAAGGGCCGGACGATCGCATGCCAGTACTGACGAGGCTCATCCCCTCGCCCGTCGTCGTCGACATCAGCCGCGGCGCGATGGACGATCTGGCCGGCCTCCTGGCCGACCAGCGCGTCTCCGCGTCCGGCAAGCTCGCGATCGCCATCAGCGGCGGCTCCGGCGCGGTGCTCCGCGCCAAGCTGGAGCCCGTGCTGCCGCACGCCGACTGGTACCCCGTCGTCGACGGGACCATCGACTCCGCGGTCAAGCTCGCCGACGACATAAAGGGACGCCGCTACGACGCCGTCGTGGGCCTGGGCGGCGGAAAGATCATCGACGTGGCGAAGTACGCCGCGGCGCGGGTCGGGCTCGCCATGGTGGCCGTCGCCACCAACCTCTCGCACGACGGCATCTGCTCGCCGGTGTCCATCCTGGACAACGACAACGGCCGCGGCTCCTACGGCGTGCCCATGCCGATCGCGATGGTCGTCGACCTCGACGTCATCCGCGAGGCCCCGGCGCGGTTCGTCCGCGCGGGCATCGGCGACGCGATCTCCAACATCTCGGCCATCGCCGACTGGGAGCTCTCGCACCGCCTCAACGGCGAGCCCGTCGACGGTCTGGCCGCCGCCATGGCCCGTACCGCGGGCGAGTCCGTACTGCGCCACCCCGGCGGGGTCGGCGACGACGAGTTCCTCACCGTGCTGGCCGAGGCGCTCGTCCTCTCCGGCATCGCCATGGCGATCAGCGGGGACACCCGCCCCTCGTCCGGCGCCTGCCACGAGATCAGCCACGCCTTCGACCTGCTCTACCCGGGACGCTCCGCGCTCCACGGGGAGCAGGTCGGCATCGGCGCGGCCTTCGCCATGCACCTGCGGGGGGACACGGACAAGTCCGAGCTCTTCGTCCAGGTGCTGCGCGGTCACGGGCTGCCCGTGCTGCCCGAGGAGATCGGGTTCAGCGTGGACGAGTTCGTCGCGGCGGTCGAGTACGCCCCCCAGACCCGTCCGGGACGCTTCACGATCCTGGAGCACCTCAACCTGTCCGCCGCCGAGATCAGGGACGCTTACGCCGACTATGCCAAGACCATCCGTAGCTGAACTCCGGCCCGTCGTTCACCCGGCGGGCGTCAAGGACCGGGTCAGCGGCGAGCACTGGGGCGGGCGCCTCTACATGCGCGAGATCTCCCTGCGCATCACCCGCCTCCTGGTCACCACCAAGGTCACGCCGAACCAGCTGACCTACGTGATGACCCTCGCCGGAGTCCTCGCCGCCCCGGCCCTGCTGGTGCCGGGCGTCTGGGGCGCCGTCCTCGGCGTGGTCGCGGTCCAGATGTACCTGCTGCTCGACTGCGTCGACGGCGAGGTCGCCCGCTGGAAGAAGCAGTTCTCGCTGTCCGGGGTCTACCTGGACAGGGTCGGTGCGTACCTGTGCGACGCGGCGGTGCTCGTCGGCTTCGGCCTGCGCGCCTCCGACCTGTGGGGCAGCGGGCGCATCGACTGGCTGTGGGCCTTCCTGGGCACCCTCGCGGCGCTCGGCGCGATCCTGATCAAGGCCGAGACCGACCTGGTGGGCGTCGCCCGCCACCAGGCCGGCAAGCCCGTGGTCCAGGACGCGGCGGCCACCCCCCGCTCGTCCGGCATGGCGCTCGCCCGCCGGGCCGCCGCCGCGCTCAAGTTCCACCGCCTGGTCCTCGGCATCGAGGCCTCGCTGCTCATCCTGGTGCTGGCCGTCCTGGACCAGGTCCGCGGCGACCTGTACTTCTCCCGCCTCGGCGTCGCGGTGCTCGCGGGCATCGCCCTGCTGCAGACGGTGCTGCACCTGGTGTCGGTCCTGGCCTCCAGCAGGCTCAAGTGACGGCGCCGCTGCGGCTGGGCGCCGTCATCATCACCATGGGCAACCGCCCGGACGAGCTCAAGGCGCTCCTCGACTCGGTGGCCCGGCAGGACGGGGCCCCGGTCGAGGTGGTCGTCGTGGGCCAGGGCGTACGGCTCACCGGCCTGGCGGATCCGGCGGCGGGCGTGCGCACCGTCGAGCTGCCCGAGAACCTGGGCATCCCGGGCGGGCGCAACGTCGGCATCGAGGCCTTCCGCACCGCGGGCGCGGGCGCCGGCGGCTCGGACGGCTTCGACGCGGACGTCCTGCTCTTCCTGGACGACGACGGCCTGCTGGAGCGCACCGACACCGCCGAGCTGTGCCGGCAGGCGTTCACCGAGGACCCCGAGCTGGGCATCGTCAGCTTCCGGATCGCCGATCCGCAGACCGGCGAGACCCAGCGCAGGCACGTCCCGAGGCTGCGGGCCGCCGACCCGATGCGCTCCTCGCGCGTGACCACCTTCCTGGGCGGCGCCAACGCCGTCCGCACGAAGGTGTTCGAACAGGTCGGAGACCTTCCCGGGCAGTTCTTCTACGCGCACGAGGAGACCGATCTCGCCTGGCGGGCGCTCGACGCCGGGTGGCTGATCGACTACCGGGCGGACATGGTGCTCCTGCACCCGGCCACGGCCCCCTCCCGGCACGCGGTCTACCACCGTATGGTGGCCCGCAACCGGGTGTGGCTGGCCCGCCGCAACCTGCCCGCCCCGCTGGTCCCGGTCTACGTGGGCGTGTGGCTTCTGCTGACGCTCCTGCGCAAGCCCTCGGGGCCCGCGCTCAAGGCCTGGTTCGGCGGCTTCAAGGAGGGCTGGACCACCTCGTGCGGCCCCCGGCGCCCCATGAAATGGCGTACGGTCTGGCGGCTGACCCGGCTGGGCAGACCGCCTGTCATCTGACACGTCCGGGTCTGAGACCATGGCGCGATCACGAACCGATCGACTCAGGCCCGATGCCACCTTCTCCCGCATCATGAAGACGGAAAGTTTCATCTTGTGAGTGACACAACCCAGGACGGAACCCTTGCCACGAGCAAGCGGCCGTCCGAAGACGCCGGGCTGAGCCCCGCGGAGCTCGCCGGGAAGTACGGCCTGTCCGTCAGCGGGGCCCGGCCGGGCCTGGTCCCGTACGTGCGCCAGCTCTGGGAGCGGCGCCACTTCATCCTCGCGTTCTCCCGGGCCAAGCTGATGGCCCAGTACAGCCAGGCGAAGCTCGGCCAGATCTGGCAGGTGGCGACCCCCCTGCTGAACGCGCTGGTCTACTACCTGATCTTCGGGCTGATCCTGGACGCCGGCAAGGGCATCGCCAAGGAGGACTACATCCCCTTCCTGGTGATCGGCGTCTTCGTCTTCACCTTCACGCAGTCCTCGCTGATGGCGGGCGTCAGGGCGATCCCGGCCAACATCGGCCTGGTCCGCGCCCTGCACTTCCCGCGCGCCTCGCTGCCGATCTCCTTCTCGCTGCAGCAGCTCCAGCAGCTGATGTTCTCGATGATCGTCGTGTTCGTGGTCGCGATCGGATTCGGCAACTACCCGAGCCTGTCGTGGCTGCTCGTGCTCCCGGCGCTGGTCCTCCAGTTCGCCTTCAACACCGGCCTCGCCCTGATCTTCGCCCGGATGGGTTCCAAGACCCCCGACCTCGCGCAGCTCATGCCGTTCGTCACGCGGACGTGGATGTACGCCTCCGGCGTCATGTTCTCGATCAAGGCGATGCTCGAGGACAAGCCCGCGTGGATCGCGGACGTGCTGCAGTGGAACCCGGCCGCGATCTACATGGACCTGATCCGCTTCGCGCTCATCGACGGGTACGGCCGGGAGAACCTGCCGCCCCACGTCTGGGCCTTCGCCGTCGGCTGGGCGGTCCTGATCGGACTCGGCGGATTCGTGTACTTCTGGAAGGCTGAGGAGCGTTACGGCCGTGGCTGAGAACAACCAGGGGCACATCCCCACCGTCATCGCCGACGACGTGCACATCGTCTACCGGGTCAACACCGGCAGCTCCGGCAAAGGCAGCGCCACGGCGGCGCTCAGCAAGATAATGCGCCGGGGCGGCGACGGACCGGGCGTCCGCCGGGTCCACGCCGTACGCGGGGTCACCTTCACCGCGTACCGCGGCGAGGCCATCGGTGTCATCGGCTCCAACGGCTCGGGCAAGTCCACCCTGCTGCGCGCCATCGCGGGTCTGCTGCCCTGCGAGTCCGGCAAGGTCTACACCGACGGCCAGCCCTCGCTGCTGGGCGTCAACGCGGCGCTGATGAACGACCTCACCGGCGAGCGGAACGTGGTGCTCGGCGGTCTCGCGATGGGCATGACCCGCGCGCAGATCCAGGAGCGCTACCAGGACATCGTCGACTTCTCGGGAATCAACGAGAAGGGGGACTTCATCTCCCTGCCGATGCGGACCTACTCCTCCGGCATGGCGGCGCGCCTGCGCTTCTCCATCGCCGCGGCGAAGGATCACGACGTCCTGATGATCGACGAGGCGCTGGCCACCGGTGACCGGAAGTTCCAGGTGCGTTCCGAGGCGCGCATCCGCGAACTGCGCAAGACGGCCGGAACCGTTTTCCTCGTGAGTCACAACAACAAGTCCATCCGCGACACCTGTGACCGGGTGCTGTGGCTGGAGCGGGGCGAACTCCTGATGGACGGCCCCACCGAGGAAGTCGTCTCGGCATACGAGAAGGCGACCAGCTGACGGTTTTCCACCGACGGCCCCCACCGCGTCCGGCGGCGGGGGCCGTCGCATGCCGTACGGGCGCCCGCCGCACCCGGCGGCCCCCCTTTTCCCGCGGTGGCGTGCGGGCGACATTGTGTGGTGGACCGAATACCCGTCGAGCCCCGGCGGCGTTGTACAGCGTAAGCTGGGCCAGGCCTCAATCGCGGGCAAGAGGGGGCGATTCCCCCGAGGTGAATAGCCCAGGACGCCCCGGGGAATGCGCGGCGGCGTGTCCGAAATAGGATGTATTGGGTTGGCAGTGTAGAACGGGAGATGTGACGGCAATGGCTACGGGAATTCTCCGGCCCCCAGGCACGACGGCCGTCCCCGCCGCGGGCGGCGGGCGGTGACCCCGGGGCACGGCACCAGCCCCCGGCCGCACGAGCTGCCCGACGCTTCCGGCTCCTTCCCCGCCCACCCGGGCGCCGCCACCCTCGGCAAGGCGCGCTCCGAGAACTTCCCCGTCGCCCCCGCCTTCCTGCCCCGCGCCTGGCGCGAGGGCCTGATGGCGGTCTACGGATATGCCCGCCTGGTCGACGACATCGGCGACGGCGACCTCGCCCCGGGCGGCCACGACGCCGTGCTGCTCGGTCTCGACCCCGCCGCCGCGGACGACCGGCCCGCGATGCTCGACGCCCTCGAAGCCGACCTCGGGCGCGTCTTCGGCGGCACCGACGGGCCCCCGCGCCATCCGCTGATGCTGGCCCTGCAGCCCGTCGTGCGCGCCCACGGGCTCACCCCCGAATCGTTTCTCGGGCTCGTCGAGGCCAACCGCCAGGACCAGCGGGTCGCGCGCTACGCGACGTACGGCGACCTGCTCGGCTACTGCGAGCTCTCCGCCAACCCCGTGGGCCGGCTCGTGCTCGACCTCACCGGCACCAGCACCCCCGAGCGGATCCGCCGCTCGGACGCCGTCTGCACCGCCCTGCAGATCGCCGAACACCTCCAGGACGTCGCCGAAGACCTCGCCCGGGACCGGATCTACCTCCCGGGCGAGGACATGCGCCGCTTCCACGTCACCGAGACCGACCTGAAGGCCCCGTCCGCGGGGGCGTCCGTACGCGCCCTCGTCGCCTTCGAAACCGAACGGGCGCGGGAACTCCTCGACGAAGGCACGCCGCTCGTGGGCAGCGTCCACGGAAGGCTCCGGCTGCTGCTCGCGGGCTTCGTGGGAGGGGGACGCGCCGCCCTGCGAGCCGTCACCGCCGCCGGCTTCGACGTCCTTCCCGGCCCGCCCAAGGCCACCAAGAGCGGCCTGCTCCGCGAGGTGGCCGCCGTCCTGCGCACAGCGCCGAGAAAGGGGTGAGCCCGACCGTGGAGGGCCCCACACACGCGTCCGCACCGGACGCGCCGACAGCGATGTCCGCACCGGCCGCAACGTCTTCACTGATTGCGGCGGCCTACGGCTACTGCGAGGCCGTGACCGGCTCGCAGGCGCGCAACTTCGCCTACGGCATCCGGCTGCTGCCCGCAGACAAGCGGCAGGCGATGTCCGCGCTGTACGCCTTCTCCCGGCGGGTCGACGACATCGGCGACGGCACGCTGCCGCACGAGGTCAAACTGACCCGGCTGGAGGAGACCCGCACCCTCCTCGGCCGGATCCGCGCCGAGGAGATCGACGAGGACGACACCGACCCCGTCGCGGTCGCCCTCGCGCACGCCTCGCGCCGCTTCCCGATCCCGCTCGAAGGGCTCGACGAACTCATCGACGGCGTCCTCATGGACGTCCGCGGCGAGACGTACGAGACCTGGGACGACCTCAAGGTCTACTGCCGCTGCGTGGCCGGCGCCATCGGCCGGCTCTCGCTCGGCGTGTTCGGCACCGCCGGGTCCGGCGCGCACGACGCGGCACGGGCCGGCGAGTACGCCGACACCCTCGGTCTCGCCCTGCAACTCACCAACATCCTGCGGGACGTCCGCGAGGACGCGGGCAACGGCCGCACCTACCTGCCCGCCGAGGACCTCGCCAAGTTCGGCTGCTCGGAGGGCTTCCGCAGCGAGCGGATGCCCCACGGCTCCGACTTCACCGGACTCGTCCACCACGAAGTGCGGCGCGCCCGCGCCCTGTTCGTGGAGGGCTACCGGCTGCTGCCCCTGCTCGACCGGCGCAGCGGCGCCTGCGTCGCGGCCATGGCCGGCATCTACCGGCGCCTGCTCGACCGCATCGAGCGCGAGCCGCAGGCGGTGCTCCGCGGCCGGGTCTCGCTGCCGCCGCACGAGAAGGCGTACGTGGCCGTCCGCGGCCTCTCCGGCCTGGACGCGCGGACCATCGCGCGCCAGAGCACCAAGAGGCGGCTCTGATGGCGGCGGGCCGGCGAGCCGCGGCGAAGGGGCGCACGGGAGCAACCCCGCGGCGCCCGGCGGCGTCTGTGGGAGGGCCCCCGTACGCGACAGAGGAGGACGCATGACCGCGCACCACGCCGTGGTCGTCGGCGGCGGGCTCGCCGGCGTCACCACCGCGCTGGAACTCGCCGACGCGGGCCTGCGGGTGACCCTGCTGGAGGGCCGCCCCCGCCTCGGCGGCCTGGCGTTCTCCTTCAAGCGCGGCGAGCTGACCGTCGACAACGGCCAGCACGTCTACCTGCGCTGCTGCACCGCCTACCGGTGGTTCCTCGACCGCGTCGGGGGCGCTGACCTGGCACCCCTGCAGGACCGGCTCGACGTACCCGTGCTCGACGTCGCCCACCCCGGCGGCCCGCGGCTCGGCCGGCTGCGCCGCAGCGCCCTGCCCGTACCGCTGCACCTGGCCGCCTCGCTGGCCCGCTACCCGCACCTCTCGCTCGCCGAGCGGGCGTCCGTCGGGCGCGCCGCCCTCGCGCTGCGCCGCCTCGACCCCGCCGACCCGGCGCTCGACGGCGTGGACTTCGCGACCTGGCTCGGCCGGTACGGCCAGTCCCCGCGCACCATCGAGGCGCTGTGGGACCTCGTCGGCATCGCCACCCTCAACGCCACCGCGGGGCAGTCCTCGCTGGGCCTGGCCGCCATGGTCTTCAAGACCGGCCTGCTCTCCGAGAACGGCGCGGCCGACATCGGCTGGGCCCGCGTACCCCTCGGCGACCTGCACGACACCCTCGCCCGCAAGGCCCTGGACGCCGCCGGGGTGCGCACCGAACTGCGCACCCGGGTCACGGACATCTCCCGTACCCCGGAGGGCGGTTGGCGGGTGGCCACCGAGGGCGGCTCGTTCGACGCCGGCACCGTCGTCCTCGCCGTCCCGCAGCGCGAGGCGCACGGGCTGCTGCCCGCCGGAGCGCTCGCCGACCCCGACAAGCTGCTCGACATCGGCACCGCGCCGATCCTCAACGTGCACGTCGTGTACGACCGCAAGGTACTCAAGCAGCCCTTCTTCGCGGCCCTCGGATCCCCGGTCCAGTGGGTCTTCGACCGCACCGACTCCTCCGGACTCCCCGACGGCGGCCAGTACCTGGCGCTGTCCCAGTCGGTCGCCCACGAGGACATCGACGAACCCGTCTCCGTCCTGCGCGACAAGTACCTTCCCGAGCTCGAACGGCTGCTGCCCGCCGCGCGCGGAGCCAAGGTGCGCGACTTCTTCGTCACCAGGGAGCGCACCGCGACCTTCGCCCCCACCCCGGGCGTCGGCCGGCTGCGGCCCGGAACCCGGACCGACACGCCGGGGCTGTACCTCGCCGGTGCGTGGACCGCGACGGGTTGGCCCGCGACCATGGAGAGCGCCGTCCGCAGCGGACTGAGCGCGGCCCATGCCGCGCTCGTCCCGCTGGGCCGCCACCGCGAACACCCCTTGCAGGAGGCGGTATGACCACCACCGGCACCGTCGGCGCCATCGGTACCACCGCAGGACCAAGCACCGCAGTACGTACAGGAACCAGAGGAGAGCCAGTGAACCCGGGGAATCCGGCCGTCGAGAACACGGACGCCAGTGCGGGCCCGGCCGGCGGGGAGAAGGCGGACACGCTCGCCCTCCTCGAACGAGGCCGTACGCTCTCGACGCCCGTGCTCCGCGCCGCCGTGGACCGGCTCGCCGCGCCCATGGACACCGTCGCCGCCTACCACTTCGGCTGGATCGACGCCAACGGCAACCCGGCGGACGGCGACGGCGGCAAGGCCGTGCGCCCCGCCCTCGCCCTGCTCTCGGCGGAGGCCGCCGGCGCCGCCGCCGAGGTCGGCATTCCCGGCGCCGTCGCGGTCGAGCTCGTCCACAACTTCTCGCTGCTCCACGACGACCTGATGGACGGCGACGAACAGCGCCGCCACCGCGACACGGTGTGGAAGGTCCACGGACCCGCCCTCGCGATCCTGGTCGGCGACGCGCTGTTCGCCCTGGCCAACGAGGTGCTCCTGGAGCTCGGCACGGTCGAGGCCGGCCGCGCGGCGCGCCGCCTGACCACCGCGAGCCGCAAGCTCATCGACGGCCAGGCCCAGGACATCTCCTACGAGCACCGCGAGAGCGTCACCGTCGAGGAATGCCTGGAGATGGAGGGCAACAAGACCGGCGCCCTGCTCGCCTGCGCGGTCTCCATCGGCGCCGTGCTTGGCGGCGCGGACGACCGTACGGCCGACAAGCTGGAGGAGTACGGCTACCACCTCGGCCTCGCCTTCCAGGCCGTCGACGACCTCCTCGGCATCTGGGGCGACCCGGAGTCCACCGGCAAGCAGACCTGGAGCGACCTGCGCCAGCGCAAGAAGTCGCTGCCCGTCGTCGCCGCCCTCGCCGCCGGCGGACCGGCCTGCGAGGAACTCGCCGAACTGCTCGCCGCCGACGCCAAGAGCAACGACTTCGAGAACTTCTCCGAGGAGGAGTTCGCGGCCCGCGCCGCACTCATCGAGGCGGCCGGCGGCCGCCGGTGGACCGCCGACGAGGCGCGCCGCCAGTACGAGATCGCCATCAAGGCCCTCGACGACGTGGACATGGACCAGCGCGTGCGCGACCAGCTCGTGGCGCTCGCCGACTTCGTCGTCGTGCGCAAGAGGTGATCGCCACCCGTACGCGCATATGAATCGCGAGTCGCCGGCCGGTACTGCCTGCCAGTAGTACCGGCCGACGGCGGCCCCCAGTACAGCGGATGACAGCAGAGGACACTGCACGCAAAGGGGAAGCCATGACTGCGACGACCAACGGCGGCGCCCATGCCTGCGGCGCCGACCCGAACGAACCCGGTCCCGGGCCCGGCGCCGGGCCGCCGGGCCCGGCCCCGGGAGCCGGCCCGGACCCCGGCCCCGCCGGGCTGCGCGGGGTCCGCGAGGCCACCGAGCGGGCGGTCCGGGACCTGCTGGAGCGGCAGGACGAGGCCGGCTGGTGGAAGGGTGACCTGGAGACCAACGTCACCATGGACGCCGAGGACCTGCTGCTGCGCCAGTTCCTCGGGATCCGCGACGAGGCCACCACCCGGGCCGCGGCCCTGTTCATCCGAGGAGAGCAGCAGGACGACGGCACCTGGGCCACCTTCCACGGCGGTCCCTGCGACCTGTCCGCCACCATCGAGGCCTACGTGGCCCTGCGCCTCGCCGGAGACGCACCCGACGCCCCGCACATGGCCCGCGCCTCGGCGTGGATCCGGGCCCACGGGGGAGTCGCGGGCGCCCGCGTCTTCACCCGCATCTGGCTGGCGCTGTTCGGCTGGTGGAGCTGGGACCACCTGCCCGAACTCCCGCCCGAACTGCTCTTCCTGCCGTCCTGGGTGCCGCTGAACATCTACGACTTCGGCTGCTGGGCCCGGCAGACGATCGTCCCCCTCACCGTGGTCTCCGCACTGCGCCCGGTCCGCCCGGCCCCCTTCGCCCTGGACGAGCTGCACACCGACGCACGGACTCCGTACCCCGTCAAGAAGCTCGCACCGCTGGCCAGTTGGGACGGCGCCTTCCAGCGGATGGACAAGGCCCTGCACGTCTACCGCCGGTTCGCCCCGCGCCGGCTGCGCGCGGCGGCCATGGCCAGCGCCGGACGCTGGATCGTGGAACGGCAGGAGAACGACGGCTGCTGGGGCGGCATCCAGCCGCCCGCCGTGTACTCCGTCATCGCCCTGCACCTGCTCGGCTACGACCTGCGGCACCCCGTGATGCGCGCGGGACTGGAGTCACTGGACCGCTTCGCCGTCTGGCGCTCGGACGGCGCCCGCATGATCGAAGCCTGCCAGTCCCCGGTCTGGGACACCTGCCTGGCGGCCATCGCGCTGGCCGACGCGGGACTGCGTCCCGACCACCCCGCCCTGATCAAGGCCGCCGACTGGATGCTCGGCGAGGAGATCGTGCGCAGCGGGGACTGGGCCGTGCGCCGCCCCGGACTGGCCCCGGGCGGCTGGGCGTTCGAGTTCCACAACGACAACTACCCCGACATCGACGACACCGCCGAGGTCGTCCTCGCCCTGCGCCGCGTCAGGCATCCCGACCCGGCGCGGGTGGAAGGCGCCATCGCGCGGGGGGTGTCCTGGAACCTCGGCATGCAGTCGAAGAACGGCGCCTGGGGAGCCTTCGACGCCGACAACACCAGCCCCTTCCCCAACAAGCTGCCCTTCTGCGACTTCGGCGAGGTCATCGACCCGCCCTCGGCCGACGTCACCGCCCACGTGGTGGAAATGCTCGCAGTCGAGGGCCGGGCGGGCGACGCGCGCACCCGGCGCGGCATCGCCTGGCTCCTCGCCGAACAGGACCCGAACGGCGGCTGGTTCGGCCGCTGGGGCACCAACTACGTCTACGGAACCGGCTCCGTGGTCCCGGCCCTGACCGCGGCCGGCTACGCCCCCTCGCACCCCGCCATCCGGCGGGCCGTGCACTGGCTGGAATCCGTACAGAACGAAGACGGGGGATGGGGCGAGGACCAGCGCTCCTACCAGGACCCGTCCTGGGCGGGGAAGGGCGCCTCGACCGCCTCGCAGACGGCGTGGGCGCTGATGGCGCTGCTGTCGGCCGGGGAGCGCGACGCGCCGTCCGTGGAGCGGGGGATCGGCTACCTCGTCTCCACCCAGCGCTCCGACGGCACCTGGGACGAGCCGTACTTCACCGGTACCGGCTTCCCCTGGGACTTCTCCATCAACTACCACCTGTACCGCCAGGTCTTCCCGCTCACCGCGCTCGGCCGCTACCTGTACGGAGAACCGTTCGGCCCGGGCGGGCGGTACGCGGATCCCGCCGCCCTCCCGCACGCCGCCCCGCTCCCCGGGGAGGCCTGATGGCCGGCGGCCCCACCGCGGCCGCCCCGCCGCCGCTGCTGATCGCCTGCGCCCTGCGCATCGAACGCACCGCCCTGCGCAGCACCTCGTACCGCGGCGGGCGGGAGCAGGGCGCGCCCGAGCGGTACGAGGTGCTGCGCACCGGCATGGGCCCGCGCGCGGCTGAGCGCGCCGTCGGCCGGAAGCTGGCCGCACCGGAGCTGCACGGCGCCGCCGTGCTCGCCACCGGATTCTGCGCCGGGCTGCTGCCCGGCATGAGCCCCGGCGACCTGATCGTCGCCGAGGAGACCCGGGACCCGCGCGGCACGGTCGCCTGCGCCGGTACCGCCCTGCTCGCCGAGGCGCTGGCCCGGGCCGTACCCGGCCGGACCGTACACCTCGGTGCACTGACCGGATCCGACCACGTCGTCCGGGGCCAGGAGCGCGCCAGGCTGCGCGCCACCGGGGCCATCGGGGTCGACATGGAATCGGCCGCCACCCTCTGGACCGCGACCCGGGACGGGAGCGCCCCGGGGGCCAGGGACCGTCCGGTTGCGGCCGTCCGGGTGATCGTGGACGCTCCGGAGCATGAGCTCGTCCGCATCGGCACCGTTCGCGGGGGAATATCGGCCTTTCGCGTACTGCGTGCCGTACTGCCCGCGTTTTATGAATGGCACCGTTCTTTGCTGCTCCCCAGGAGGTGAGCCAGATGGCCATGCCACTGCGACAGACCATCAGGGTCGGGACGTACCTGCTCGAACAGAAGCTCCGCAAGCGTGAGAAGTTCCCGCTGATCGTCGAGCTGGAACCGCTCTACGCCTGCAACCTGGCCTGCGAGGGGTGCGGGAAGATCCAGCACCCGGCCGGGGTGCTCAAGCAGCGCATGCCCGTGGCCCAGGCGGTGGGCGCCGTGCTGGAATCGGGCGCGCCGATGGTGTCCATCGCGGGCGGCGAGCCCTTGATGCACCCGCAGATCGACGAGATCGTGCGCCAGTTGGTGGCGAAGCGGAAGTACGTCTTCCTCTGCACCAACGCCATGCTGCTCCGCAAGAAGATCGAGAAGTTCACGCCCTCCCCGTACTTCGCCTTCGCCGTGCACATCGACGGTCTGCGCGAGCGCCACGACGAGTCGGTGGCGAAGGAAGGCGTCTTCGACGAAGCGGTCGCGGCCATCAAGGAGGCGAAGAAGCGCGGATTCCGGGTGACGACCAACTCCACCTTCTTCAACACCGACACCCCGCAGACCATCATCGAGGTCCTCAACTACCTCAATGACGATCTCCAGGTGGACGAGATGATGATCTCGCCGGCCTACGCCTACGAAAAGGCCCCCGACCAGGAGCACTTCCTCGGCGTCGAACAGACCCGCGAACTCTTCAAGAAGGCCTTCGCGGGCGGCAACCGGCGGCGCTGGCGGCTCAACCACTCCCCGCTCTTCCTGGACTTCCTGGAAGGCAAAGTCGATTTCCCCTGCACCGCCTGGGCCATTCCGAATTACTCGCTCTTCGGCTGGCAGCGCCCCTGCTATCTGATGAGCGACGGGTACGTGCCCTCGTACCGGGAACTGATCGAGGAGACCGACTGGAGCAAGTACGGCCGCGGGAAGGACCCGCGCTGCGCGAACTGCATGGCGCACTGCGGGTACGAGCCCACGGCCGTCCTGGCCACCATGGGATCGCTGAAGGAGTCGCTGCGGGCGGCCCGCGAGACCGTGGGCGGGAACCGGCCGGACAAGTCGGCATGACCGGCTTCGACCTCGCCACCCTGCTCGCCGAGCGGGGTGGCGAGCGGTACGAACTGCACGCCCGCCACCTCAACCACCAGCTGCCCCGGATGCTGCACACCATCGGCTTCGACAAGGTCTACGAGCGGGCCGAGGGAGCCCACTTCTGGGATGCCGAGGGCAACGACTACCTCGACATGCTGGCCGGCTTCGGGGTGATGGGCCTGGGCCGCCACCACCCGGTGGTCAGACAGGCCCTGCACGACGTGCTGGACGCCCAGCTCGCCGACCTCACCCGTTTCGACTGCCAGCCGCTGCCCGGGCTGCTGGCCGAGAAGCTGCTCTCGCACAGTCCGCACCTGGACCGGGTCTTCTTCGGCAACAGCGGCACCGAGGCCGTGGAGACCGCCCTGAAGTTCGCCCGGTACGCCACCGGGCGGCCCAGGGTCCTCTACTGCGACCACGCCTTCCACGGGCTCACCACGGGCTCGCTCTCGGTCAACGGCGAGGCCGGCTTCCGCGACGGCTTCGCGCCGCTGCTGCCGGACACCAAGGTCGCCCTCGGGGACCTGGCCGCGCTGGAGCGGGAACTGAAGAAGGGGGACGTGGCGGCCTTCGTCGTGGAGCCGATCCAGGGCAAGGGGGTGCTCGCCGCCCCGCCCGGGTTCCTGCTCGCCGCACAGGAGCTGCTCCACCGGCGGGGGGCGCTGCTGATCGCGGACGAGGTGCAGACCGGCCTCGGACGGACCGGCGACTTCTACGCCTACCAGCACGAGGCCGGAGTCGAACCGGACCTGGTCTGCGTGGCCAAGGCGCTCTCCGGCGGCTACGTGCCCGTCGGAGCGACCCTGGGCAAGGACTGGATCTTCAAGAAGGTCTTCTCCTCCATGGACCGGGTGCTCGTCCACTCCGCCAGCTTCGGCTCCAACGCGCAGGCGATGGCGGCCGGGCTCGCGGTCCTGTCCGTCATGGAGGACGAGCAGGTGGTGGCCCATGCCCGCGCGATGGGCGACCTGCTGCGCGGGCGGCTCGGCGCGCTCGTGGACGAGTACGAACTGCTCCACGAGGTACGGGGACGCGGGCTGATGATCGGCATCGAGTTCGGCCGGCCGTCGTCGCTGGGTCTGCGGAGCCGCTGGAGCATGCTGCAGGCGGCGCGCAAGGGGCTGTTCGCGCAGATGGTCGTGGTGCCGCTGCTGCAGAAGCACCGGATCCTCACGCAGGTCTCCGGCGACCACCTGGAAGTGATCAAGCTGATCCCGCCGCTGATCGTGGACGAGGCGGACGTCGACCGGTTCGTCGGCGCCTTCCGCGCGGTCATGGACGAGGCCCACGGCGGCGGCGCGCTGATGTGGGACTTCGGCCGGACGCTGGTGAAGCAGGCCGTCGCCAACCGCTGAGTCAACCGCTGGGCCGGCGGCTCGGCGGGCGACGGCCCACCTCGTGGGGCGTCAGTCCAGCAGCCGGTCGCGGAGCCTGTCGAGGGTCTCGGGCGTCAGCCCGAGGCCCTCGGCGAGGTAACGCTCCACGCCGCCCCACTCCTCGTCGATGGCGTCGAAGGCCGTGGTCAGATACGGGGCGCGGGCGTCGAAGAGCGGGGCGAGCAGCTCCATCACCTCGGGGGCGCGGGCCTCGGGAGAGTCGCTGCCACGGCGGACCCGGTAGCGGTTGTGGGGGGCGTTCGACTCCAGGTAGTCCGCGAGGATCGCCTCCCGCCCGACGCCCAGCGCGAGCAGGGTGACGGCGATCGACAGGCCGGCCCGGTCCTTCCCGGCGGCGCAGTGCATGAGCGCCGGGACGCTGTCCTCGGCGAGCGCGTGCACCACCCGGCTGTGCTCGGCGGTTCGGGTCCGGATCATCGTCCGGTACGAACGGGACATCCGCGCGGCGGCCTTGCCCTCGCCCAGGATCTCGCGGAGCTGTGCCAGGTCCCCTTCGCGGACCATCTTCCAGAACTCCCGGCCGTCGGCCGGATCCGACAGCGGAATGTTGACGTTGAGCACCCCGGGCAGCTCCACGTCCGCACCCTCCAGCGCGTGGTCGGCGCCGTTGCGGAAGTCGAAGACGGTGTGCAGACCGAGCGAGGCGAGGAACTCCGCGTCGGTTTCGGTGGCATGCGCCAGATGTCCGCTTCGGAACAGTCGTCCCGACTTGACCCTTCGGCCGTCCGCGGTCGGCAAGCCGCCCACGTCGCGGAAGTTGCGCACTCCGGTCAGGGTCGGCGCCGGCGCCACCGGCGCCGCCGGATCGGTGTGCGGGCTCTGGGGTATCTGCTGGGTCACAGGGCTCCTCCGTGTCGTCCGTGCGGTCGTCGTCGCGCGTGTCCGAATTACGCCACTTGCGGGCAACTTGCCATAGCGAGAGGCGAGATCGGACATGCCCCCGTGAGCCAGATCATACGGTGACGGTGAGTGGCTGATCGCGAATGGCGAATTGCCTTGCTGGGGCGGTTGTTGAAGGTGGGGAATGGACGGAGGGTGACCGGAATTCCGGCAGCCCGTCATCTTCAAGATTCTGTTGGGGAATTTATGACTTGTTCCGTACGGCCGGGCTCGATTACGTTCGCGATCGATCCGGACGGACCGCCTAATCCTGCCGCCGACCGGAAACCGCACCCGACTATTCACGCGCGTGGCAGGAGCGGGGGAACCAGGTAAGCCGCTGTTCCGGATCTCCGGTTGAGATCTTTACAACGGGACAGCTCGGGGTGAAGCCGTACATGTGCTGTTCACCGGCACAGGAGCGGCCGGACATCTCCAGTCCGAACCCGACAGCTCACCTCGCAGGCGTCGGAGAGGAATTCGACATGTCCGGAACGGGTAAGCACCGCCGTCCCAAGTCCCGCTCGATATCCCGCGGGTTCGCCGTCGCGGGCACCGGTGGCGCGGCCCTCGCGCTTCCGCTGCTCGGCGCCACCGGCGCCCATGCCGCGGGCGTCCCGGCCGCCGCTCCGGCCGCCGCTCCGGTCCAGGCTCCGCAGGCCATGGCTCCGCAGGCCGTGGCTTTGCAGGCCGGGGCCGCGCTCCAGGCCGCGCCCGCCGCCGCGCAGGCCGCTCCCACCGTCTACACCGTGGTGCCGGGCGACTACCTCTCCAAGATCGCCGAGAGCCGGCACCTCGCCGGTGGCTGGGAGCAGCTCTACGCGGACAACCTCGAGGCCGTCGGCACCGACCCGTCGCTGATCCACCCGGGGCTCAAGCTCACGCTCGGCGCGAAGGGCTCGGCTCCGGCCGCGTCGGCCGAGTCCGCGCCGACCGAAACGCGGAAGCCGGCCAAGAAGTCCGCTTCTTCTGCTTCTTCTGCTTCTTCCGCTTCTTCTGGTTCTTCCACTTATGGCGGTTCATCGGATTCCTCCGACGAGGCCGCCGCGCCCGCCGCGAAGGCGCCCGCCGCCAAGGCGCCCGCCAAGCAGCAGCAGGGCGGCTCCACGTCGACCGGCTTCTTCGCCCCGGTCGGTGGCGGCACCTCCACCGCGTACAAGACCGCCGGCTCCATGTGGTCCAGCGGCTACCACACCGGTGTCGACTTCGCCGCGAGCACCGGCACCACCGTCAAGGCGGTCGGCGCCGGAACCGTGGTCTCCGCCGGCTGGAGCGGCGCGTACGGCAACGAGGTCGTCATCCAGCACGCCGACGGCAGGTACAGCCAGTACGCGCACCTCTCCCAGCTGTCCGTCTCCTCCGGCCAGAGCGTCACCGGCGGACAGACCATCGGCCTCTCCGGTTCCACGGGCAACTCGACCGGCCCGCACCTGCACTTCGAGATCCGCACCGGGCCCTCGTACGGCTCGGACATCGACCCGCTGGCCTACCTCCGGTCGAAGGGCGTCAGCATCTGAATCCGAGGCGCTGTCGCAGGTGCCGGTTAGGCTGCCCGTTTCGACAGGGGACGGGACGGTCGTGGCATGAAGGTCAGCTCAGGGGAGCTCAACCGCTCCACGCTCGCACGGCAGTTGCTGCTGCGGCGCGAGGTGATGGGCGTCGGTGACGCGGTGCGCCGGGTGGTCGCCCTGCAGGCGCAGCACGCGGCCTCGCCGTACCTCGCGCTGTGGAACCGGCTCTCCGGCTTCGACCCGGCGGACCTCGACGCCGCCTTCACGGGGCGCGAGGTCGTCAAGTCGACCTTGATGCGGCTGACCCTGCACGCCGTTCACGCGCAGGACTACCCGCCCTTCCGGGAGGCCGTGCAGCCGTCCGTACGGGCCGCAAGGCTCGGGACCCGCTTCACGGACTCCGGGCTGACGGCCGAGGACGCCGACGTCCTGGTGCCGGAGCTGCTGGACTTCGCCGACCGGCCCCGTACGACGGCGGAGTGCGAGGCCTGGCTCGGACACCGGCTGGGCGCGGCGCCGCAGCCCGGAGCGTGGTGGGGGCTGAGGCAGTACGCGCCGCTGCTGCACGCGCCCACCGCCGCGCCGTGGTCGTTCGGGGAGCGTCCGTCGTACGTATCGCCCCCGCGCCCGCCGCGCACGGTACCGGCGGACCCGGAGGCGGCGGAGGAATCCCTGCGGACGCTGGTCCTGCGCTACCTGGAGGGGTTCGGGCCGGCGTCGGCGGCGGACGTGGCGCAGTTCTCCCTGGTCCAGCGGGCCAGGGTCCGCCGGGCGCTGCGGGCGCTGGAGCTCGCCGGGAGGCTCGACCGGCTGGTGGGGCCGGACGGCGAGGAGCTGTTCGACGTCCAGGGCGCACCGCGTCCGCAGGAGGACACGCCGGCGCCGCCCCGTCTGATGGCCATGTGGGACAGCGTGCTGCTCGCGTACGCCGACCGGAGCCGCGTCGTTCCGCCGCAGTACCGAAAGCTCGTCGCGCGGATGAACGGCGACACCCTGGCGACCCTGCTGGTCGACGGCCACGTCGCGGGGGTGTGGCGCCCGGCCGGCGCCGGCGGCGGGATCGAGGCGACCGCCTTCCATCCCCTCCGGGAGGAGGTCTGGGAGGCGCTCGCCGACGAGGCCCGGGCGCTGACGGCCTTCCTGGCCGACCGCGAACCGGAGGTCTACCGGCGGTACGGCCACTGGTGGAGCAAACTGCCGACCGCCGAGACCCGGCTGCTCGTCTGAGCCGTGGGGCCGGGACCGGAGGGGGGTCCCGGTCCCACCCGCCCCACCCGCGCAGGTCAGAAGAAAGGCTCTGACCTGTGGAAAACGACGGTCACGGACTGCGGGCGGGTGTAGACCAGCCGGCCCCGTTCCAGGACGGGTCCGGATCAGCTCACCGTGCGGTCTTCGAACCGAGTTCGCCGGGCTTCTTCGGGACCCACGGGTGCACGGCGGTGGCCTCCTCGGCGGCAGGCTCATCCATGGTCACGCGCCAGACGTCCTTGCCGTCCACACTGGTGGCCCGGACCTGGATCTGCTTGATCTGGCCGGTCTCGTGCAGATAGAGCACGACCTCCTGTCGCAGCGAGCCCTCGTCGTAGAACTCCGCGGTCACCTTGCCCCGGGCTCCCTTGCCGAATGCCGCGATCCAGTTCTCGGCAGTCTTCTCGGGGACGCCCTTGTCCTCCTTGTCGGCCACCAGCGACGCCAGCTCGCCGACCTTGCCGTCGGCGATGCGCCACACCACCTGCTGGGTGATGCCCAAGGATCCCGTGGACGGGTATCCGACCACGGCGAGCGGCACGTGGCTGCCGTAGTCACCGGCATACGCCACGTCTTCGGCATCGTAGGCCGAGGAGCAGGCGGTCAGCATGCCGACTGCCATCGCGGAGAAGGCCACGGCCCGCAAGGCCGGTCCCGGCCTCAACGAGACCTCGGCCGAAGCGCGCCGACCTCGACGATCGGATGATTGTTGCCGGTCACGACCGCCGCGTGGTTGTACACACCGTTGTCCTTCTTTCAGCTGAAGAACAGGACGTCTCCAGGACGAAGATTGTACGACCGGTTGACGTAGCCGGACCGGCGGTAGTTGAGCATGTGCACGAACAGGTTCTGGGCCGCTGACCAGGTGTGGCTGTTCTTCTTCCACACTCCCACGGCGGCGTGCCGCGGAGATCGGAAGGGTCTCCTCCTGCGCCGCATGCTCAGGTGGCGAGTCTGACGACGGCGTCGAGCAGGCATTTCCCGCCGAACACCACGTCGCTCACCCGGGCATGCTCGTCGACTCCATGGATCAACCGCATGATGTCGGTGTCGCTCGCCGACGGGAAGAATCCGATGACCTTCGTTTCAGGGAACGCACGGGCGTCCGTGGAAGCGGAGTTGATGTACGGAAGGACGCGCGCGCCGGCCTCCTGGCCCGCCACCACAAGGTCCAGCACGCCCAGGAGTTCTGGATCGTCATGCACCCCAGCACTCACGCGCCCCTGGAGCAGGCTGACTTCGACTCCGCCGCCTACCGCCTCCTGCACCTGGGCTGCCCATTCCTCGGGGCGTTCGCCGGGCAGCAGACGCCCGTCGAGGACGACGGATGCCTCGGTCGGTACGACGTTCAGGCGCCGCCCGCCGGACAGCAGGGTCGGGGTCGCCGTGTTGTGCAGCCCGGCGACGACGAACTCACGCAGGAGGGGGTCGATGGGCAGGCTGCGGGCGCCTTCCCAGGTCGGCTCCTCCGCCAGGCGTCGGATTCCCTCTCCCACGTCGCCCGGGTGAAGTTCCGCCAGTGTGTGGAGCATCCGGCGTGAGGTGGGCTGCAGAATCGACGGGGCCGCGAAGTCCCGGAGCCGCACCAGGGCTTCGGCCAGGCTGAAGACCGCCGCATCAGGACGGGGGAGGGAAGCGTGGCCGCCTTCGCCAGTCGCGGTGATCCGCATCCTGGCGCTGCCCTTCTCCGCGACCTGCACCGTGTAGACGGGGCCACCGGGTGTGAGGAAGCGCTGTCCGCCGCCCTCGTTGAACGCCACCTCCGCCTCCACGAGCGACCGGTGGTGCTCCCACAGCCAGTAGGCCCCCAGTCTGCTCCCCGCTTCCTCGTCGGCCGTGACGATCATCAGTACGTCACGGCGCAGCGGCACCCGGTGCGCTGCCAGCAGTTGCATGATGAGCAGGCTCGCTGCGATCTGCCCCTTCATGTCCAGCGAGCCCCGGCCCCAGACGCGGCCGTCCGCCACTTCACCCGAGAAGGGGGGCCGGCTCCAGTTCTCGGCCTGGGCGCCCACCACGTCCGCGTGCCCGAGCAGCATCAGCGGCGGCTCGTCGCCCGAGCCCGGCAGCCGGGCGACCACGTTGGCCCGCCCCGGCTCGGACTCCAGCACGGTGTGCCGGATCCCGCAGCGGTGCAGTTCCCGGGAGAGGTACCGGGCGACCGCAATCTCGTTCCCGGGAGGGTTGGAGGTGTCCAGGCGTACGAGGTTCGAGAGGTGGCCGACCAGATGCTCCTCCTCATCGGCCCACTCGAAGGGCAGCTCGAAGGGCGCCATCACTCCTCTTCCCCGCCGGGCACGCCACTGCCCTGTACGCCACCCTCCGAGGGTTCCGTCGCGGGGGCCTGTGGATCACGGTCCGCGGCCTGTTCGAAGTGGGCATGGGGAAGGCTCGGGGTCTCACTTGTCACAGCACGCCTAACTGCTCGCACGACGTGCTCACGCCGTGGAGGGACGGGGGTAAGGACGGGAAGAGGGGGGCGCCAACGGGGTGACGGCGGCGCGCAAGCGTCGAGGGCTCTCTATCTATTGCGTAATTCTTGCGAGCGTCAATATAGTTCGATCAGCGATCGAACCGGAGGCTCGAATGGCGCTGTGGCGCATCGGTACGACGACGATTCGCAAGGTGCTGGAGGCGGAAGTGACCGTTTCCCCCACGGTGGCCTTGCGGACGGACGACACCGCGCTCCTGAAGAGGTATCCGTGGCCCGGTCCCGATTACAGCAGGGCGGACGGCTCCTTCGTGATCTCGGTGCGTCCGGCGAAACCGGCGTCGGTCTCGAGGACACGATGTGGCCGCTCATCGGCGAGGGTCTCGTCGACCTCGTCGCAACCGACCATCAGGTGTGCGACGGCGTGCGCCTGGAAGCCGCTCCCGGGCACACCCCCGGTCAGGTCGCCGGCGTGGTGGAATCCGGGGAGGAACGCGCGGTGATCACCGGCGACCTGGTACACCACCCCGTGCAGTTCATCGAACCCGACGTACCCAGCCTCGCCGACGCCGACGCCACGGTGGCCGCGGCGACCCGACGGGCATTCGTCACACGGTACGCGGACACCGGAACGCTCGTCATCGGCACGCACTTCCCCGCCCCCACGGCCGGCCTCCTCCGGCGCGGCGGCGACGGGGCCGTGCGGTTCGTCGCGGACCACCGGCGCCGAGGCGTGGACTTCCGGCAGCCGTTCCTCCTGGACCCGGCAGAAAGGCAACCGTGAGCCGAGAATCCGTACGCGCCCCCGGTGGGCGTGGAGCCGGCGTGCCCAACGACTTCGAGACGCGCGTCAAGGAAGCCCGGCAGGCCAGCATGACGGGCTGGGACTTCAGTTGGCTGAAGGGTCGGGCGGACGGTGAGGGCCCTTCCTGGGATTACGGGCAGCACGCCCGTGCCCTGCTCCCGCGTGCTCGAAGCCTCCTGGACATCGACACCGGCGGTGGTGAACTCCTGTCCTCGCTCGCTCCGTTGCCGCCGCGTACCGTGGCCACCGAAAACTGGGCGCCCAACCTCCCACTGGCCCGGCAGCGCCTCTCCCCGCTGGGAGTGGAGGTCCACCGGGCGGCGGGCTCGAACCTGCCCCCCGGACACTTCGACCTGATCTTCAACCGGCACGGATTGCTGGATGCGGCAGGCATCCGCGCCGCACTCGCGCCGGGCGGTCGGCTCCTCACTCAGCAGGTGGGCAGCCGCAACCAGCTGGAGCTGAACGAAACCCTCGGGATCTCCTCACCGGTCGATTCCGACAGCTGGACCCTGGCCGTCGCCGTACAGGCGCTGGAAGGCGCCGGTCTTCACGTGACCACGGCGCGAGAGGAGATGAGCCCCTACACCTTCCGGGACATCGGAGCAGTGATCTTCCAACTGCGGGCCATCCCCTGGCAGTTCCCCGGATTCGAGGCGTCCGAGCACGAACGCGCTCTGCGTCAACTCGATCAGCACATCAGGATCACGGGCGGATTCACCGCGCACGATCACCGGTTCTTGATCGAAGCACAAGC
The DNA here is from genome assembly GCF_022808175.1 of Streptomyces sp. AP-93. GTDB lineage: Bacteria > Actinomycetota > Actinomycetes > Streptomycetales > Streptomycetaceae > Streptomyces. The sequence goes on from NZ_JALGBX010000019.1 coordinate 167,334, forward strand.
GCGAAGTTGAAGGTCAGGTGATCGACGATGGACGTCGTCGATCGATGAGGATCATCGCCACGTCGTCCGTCAAGAGGCCCTCGGTATGGCGGATCAGTGCCTCGTGCAGCTCGTCCAGGAACTCCTGTGGGGAAGTGTCCGCGGGTATCTGCTCCATGGCCTGCGCCAGAGGGAAGAAGTCGTTGGCGCGGTTGCGGGCTTCGATGACGCCGTCGGTGTAGAGCAGCAGCCGGTCGCCGGGCAGGAACGGGTAGCTCTCGGGTGTGGCGGGAGGGCCGTTGACGAGGTCTTCGAGACCGAGCGGCGGCATGGGCGAGGCGGGCAGCAGGGCCTGAACTTTGCCCTGGTGCAGGGCCAGAGGAGGCGGATGGCCGCGGTTGACCAGGTCCACCACCTGTTCGTCCGGCACCTGGGCGATGAGCGCGGTGGTGAATCCCTCCAGGAGGACTTCGGGAAGTTCTGCCTGCGAGTAGGTGCCCGGTACGGCGGCTTCTCGCCGCAGCGCGGCCGCGCAATGGTTCATGACCTCCTGCAGTTCGTCCTCGTAGTGCACAGCCTCCCGGAACGCGCCCAATGCCACCGCGACCGCGCGTATGGCGGACAGCCCTTTCCCCCGGACGTCCCCCACGATCAGCCGGACGCCGTAGCGCGTCTGTACGGCCTCGTACAGATCTCCGCCCACCAGTGCGCCTGTCCCGGCCGCGAGGCACATGCTGGCTGCCCGCACCGGGCCCAGGAGCTCGGGGACGGGTCGCAGGACGACCTCCTGAGCCGCCACTGCGATCCGGCGGACCTGGTCGAGTTCGCTCTGCCGGCGCGCGCGGACGGCCTTACTCAGGGTGACACTGGCCACGGACACCACGATGATCCCCAAGAAGTTGCCGATGATCAGCTGGGTCTGGGTTCCCCACGACTGGTTGTAGGTCGCGGAGGTCGCGTTCACACTCGCGGCGAGGGCTGCCGCGGACAGCGTGCCCACGGGGCCCATCGTCAGCGCGGCCAGCGCCGGCGTCGTGGTCAGGACGGGACCGGTGACCAGATCGTGTGCGGGCGAGAGCTCGATGCCCAGCACGCCCAGCGCGATCGCGAAGGGCGCACACTGGGCCAGTGTGAACAGGAGCGCGCCGTGACCGCCCACTCCCGTTCGATGGAACGGTCCTGGCCGAGCGGGCGGGCGAGGATGTGACCCCATGGGACCAGCCTGCCTCGCGGAAGCCGTTACGGCCTCCCGACTGCTTTCTCCCTGTGCATGCCGCCCTGTGCATGCCGCGCAAATCGTCGGTGTGACGGGTCATGTGAAGAGCTCCCGCCCCTCCTGTCCTATTCCCCCCGGGAGGGTGGTGAAGATCACGGTCCGTAAGGCCCTGGCTACGGTCGCGTAGGTCATGATCCGCGGTGAAGTATGGGCTCCCGTGGCAGCGACGACGACATCCAAGACCAAGACCATTGGCTCGTACGCGGCGCTCGGGGACAGCTTCACCGAGGGCGTGGGGGACCCGGGACCGGGGGACACCTTCCTCGGCTGGGCGGACCGGCTGGCCGTCCTCCTGGCCGACCGGCGCGAGGAGGGGCACGAGGAATCCGGCGACTCCGGCGACTCCGGCGACTCCAGTGACTCCGGCGAGTACGCCGGTTCCGGCGGCTTCCGCTACGCGAACCTGGCCGTACGGGGCCGGCTGCTGGACCAGATCGTGGCCGAGCAGGTCCCCCGGGCCAAGGAGCTCGCACCGGACCTGGTGACCTTCTGTGCGGGCGGCAACGACATCATCCGGCCCGGCAGCGATCCGGACGACGTGGCGCAGCGGTACGAGGCGGCCGTGCGCGACCTCGCCGGATCCGTCGGCCTGGTCGTGATCACCACCGGCTTCGACACGCGCGACGTGCCGGTCCTGAAGCACATGCGGGGCAAGATCGCGACGTTCAGCGCGCACGTCCGGTCGATCGCCGACCGGTACGAGTGCCCCGTACTCGACCTCTGGTCGCTGAAGTCCGTACAGGACCGGCGGGCCTGGGACGACGACCGGCTGCACCTCTCGCCCGAGGGGCACACCCGGGTCGCCCTGCGCGCCGCCCAGGTGCTCGGCCTCGACACGCCGGCCGACCCGGACCAGCCCTGGCCGCCGATGCGCCCGCGCGGATCGGTGGACACCACCCGCGACAACATCCACTGGGCGCGCGAGCACCTGGTGCCGTGGATCGGCCGGCGGCTGCGCGGGGAGTCGTCCGGGGACCACGTGGAGGCGAAGCGGCCGGATCTGCTGCCGCTGTAGGGACAGTGTGGGGGAGGGCGGGGAGGGAGCCGGGCGCGTTCGCAGGTGCGTAGCGGAATCCTTGGGGAGTGTCACGCGTTGGGATGGTGGTAATCATGAGAACGCCCTGCCCGCACCCCCACACTGGAGGCGCCTTGACCGGCTCCCGTCCCTTGCGTCCACGGCTGCGTGCACTGCGGCCCGAAGCCTTCGGCGCGGACCCGTCCGGTGCCCGGCTGGAGCGGATCCGGCGTTCGCCGAACTTCGCCGACGGAGTGTTCCAGAACCCGGCCGGGACCCGTACCAGACCCTCCGGGTCCATGGCGGAGTTCGCCAAGATCTACTTCCACAAGGAGCAGCGACTCCGGCGTAGCCCCGGCGCGCCCATCCCGGTCTACCCGACGACCCTCGCGGAGCTGTCGAAGCCGCCGGTCAGCGGCCTGCGGCTGACCTGGATGGGCCACTCCAGCGTGCTCGCCGAGATCGACGGGCGCCGGGTCCTCTTCGACCCGGTCTGGGGCGAGCGGTGCTCCCCCTTCCCCTTCGCCGGGCCCAAGCGCCTGCACCCGGTGCCCGTACCGCTGGCCTCGCTCGGCGAGGTGGACGTGGTGGTGATCTCGCACGACCACTACGACCACCTCGACCTGCCGACCATCAAGGCCCTGGCCGGTACGGACACGGTCTTCGCCGTCCCGCTGGGCGTGGGCGCGCACCTGGAGCGCTGGGGAGTCCCGGCCGACCGGCTGCGCGAGCTCGACTGGAACGAGACCACCAAGGTCGCCGGACTCTCGCTCACCGCCACCCCGGCCCAGCACTTCTGCGGCCGCGGCCTGCGCAACCAGCAGTTCACCCTGTGGGCGTCCTGGGTCGTCGAGGGCGACGAGCACCGGATCTACCACAGCGGGGACACCGGCTACTTCCCCGGCTTCAAGGAGATCGGCGCGGCGCACGGGCCCTTCGACGCCACGATGATCCAGATCGGGGCGTACTCGGAGTTCTGGCAGGACATCCACATGACGCCCGAGGAGGGCGTACGCGCCCACCTCGACCTCCAGGGCGGCGTCCCGCACGGGACGATGCTGCCGATCCACTGGGGCACCTTCAACCTGGCCCCGCACCCGTGGGACGAGCCCGGGGAAGGCACGGTGACCGCCGCGGCGGGGGCCGGGGCGGCGATCGCCCTGCCGGTCCCGGGGCAGCCCTTCGAGCCGGGTGCGCCCGACGCGCCGAGCGCGCCGTGGTGGCGGCCCTTCGTGGCCGCGGGCTCGCCCCCGCCGGTCACGGCAGTCCGCCCCGTCGCGGCCGTGCGGCCGGCGGCCGTGACCCGCGAGGAGCCGGAGGCGGTGGGCTCGTAGGCCCGGAACGTGAGGGAGCGGGACCGCCTGGGTGAGGAGGTCCCGCTCCGTGCTGGTGCCGGGGGCGTCGCCGTGGGAGCTACCGCTTGTGGCCGCGCACGTCCAGGCACAGCGCCCAGACGTCGGTGTAGGTGTCCGGAGAGGGCGATCCCCCGGCGTGGATGTTGGCCGTCCAGGACGCGGCCGTGGTGGATCCGTTGCCGACCGGGTTGCCGTCGGAGTCGCTGGGGAAGCTTCCGTTCAAGTGGGTTCCGCCCGAGCCGGCCTTGGTGAAGCCCTTCGTCGTCACGTTGCCTCCGCTGGCGGCGGCACCGCCGCTGATCAGGAGGCTCTTGTCACCCTGTTCTCCGTGACGGCCGCGCCCGCGCCGGTCCTGTCCGTTGTCGTCGGCGCAGCCGACGGTCGCCGTCTGGCCGGTACCGGGTCCCGTCGGGCCGGTCACCTCGCGGAAGCGGACCTTGGTGGTCATGCCGCTGACGTTGACGCGGTCACCGGTGCAGATCGCGTAGGCGAACGTCGTGTTGTTGTTGTTGCCGTGTCCGCCGCCGATCCCCCCGACCGCGGTCCAGGAGTCGGGGTTGACCTCACCTTCGGCAGCGGGCTTCCGGCCGAAGTCGTGCGCGGCGTCGTTGAAGGTGGGGAAGCTGCCGATCGGCTTGAGGCTGCCGACGCTGGCGGGAGTGTTCCGCACACCGCCGCCGAGCAGCATCGTGCCGGCAGGACAGCTCGCCACGACTACCTCGGACGATTGCGGGGCGGTGGGCCCGGCCTTCTGGTTCATGACGACCTGGGTGTGCCTGATCCGCGGGGTGGAGAGGCAGACCGCGTACGCAGTGGTGGAGAAGGCGGGGCTGGCGTTCCCCCCGCTGCCGCCGAACGCGAGCCAGTGCCTGACATCGGTGCCGACCACCCCGGGCGACTCGGTGTACTCGGTGAGGCCGTCGGGGCTGGGAGCCATGCCCAGCACGTGGTTGCCGTTGCGCGTGCTTTCGGTGCCGATCGTCTGGTTGACCCCGCCGCCGGAGACGAGTCCGTCGGCGCATTCGGCGCGGGACGAGACACCGGTGAAGGTGGTCGCGGGGCCCATGGTGGCTTCGGGGACCGTCACGGTGACGCCCGCGACGTCGGCGTAGGCGATTTCCGGGACCGCCAGGGCGATCAGGGCGCCGGGGATCAGCGCCTTCGCCAGGGTGGAACGGCGCAGGGACTTCTTGTTCATCGGTTGTCTGTCTTTCTGGTGTCAACGCGCGGCGGACGTGGCATGAGAGCGGTCGTCGTTCGGATGCGGCGTTGTGCGGGTGGAACGGGTGGTGGCGCCGGTGACTCAGACGCCGTCGTCGGCACAGAGCGCCCAGACGTCGGTCTTGGTGTTCGGTGAGGACGCTCCACCGGTGTGGGTGAAGGCCGTCCAGGACGCCGCCGTGGTGGCCCCGTCACTCACGGGATTGGCGCTGGAGTCGCTGGGGTAGCTGCCGTTGAGGTGGTCGCCGCCCGAGGCCGGTCCGGTGAAGTTGGTGGTGGTGACGTTGCCCCCGCTGATGGCGGCGCCCCCGCTGACCAGCTTCCCGTCCCCGCCACCGCAGGTGACCGTGGCCTTCAGGCCCGTGCTGCCGGTGGTCGGGCCGCTCACCTCGCTGAAGCGGACCTTCACGTTGACACCGCTGACGTTGATGCCGTTCCCGCTGCAGATCGCGTAGGCGAAGGTCTGGTTGGCGGCGTTGTTGTTGTTGTCCCACCCGACGGCGGACCAGGAGTCGGGGTTGGTCTCCCCGTCGGCCGCGGCCTTCGCGCCGTAGCTGTGGGCGGAGTTGTTGAAGGTGGGGAAGCTGGCGATCGGCTTGAAGGAGCCGGTGTTGCCGGGGGTGGTGCGCGCCCCGCCGCCGAGCAGGCGGGTGTTGGCCGGGCAGGTCGCCGTGACGAGGCCCACCGTCGAGCCGGTGGTGGGCGCGCTGACCTTGTTCATAACGACCTGGGTGTGGTTGATCAGGTTGCTGGTGAAGCACATCGCGTAGGGGGTGCTGGAGAAGCCGGCGTTCACCTGGCCCCCGCTTCCGCCGATGCCGAGCCAGTGCGTCACGTCGGTTCCGACGACCCCGGTGGAGCCGAGGTACTCGGTGCTGCCGTCGGAGCTGGGCGAGGTGCCGTTGACGTGGTTGCCGTTCACCGCCCCGGTGCCGAGGGCCTGGTTGATCCCGCCGCCGGAGATCAGGCCGCTCGAACAGTCCGCGTGGGTGGATATCTCGGAGCTGGAGGCGGAGGGCCCGCTGGTGGCCCCGGGCGTCTTCACGGTCACGCCCACCGTGTTGGCGTAGGAGGTTCCCGGTACGGCCAGGGCCAGTACGGCGCCCAGGAGCAGCGCCCTGCCCGTGGCGAAGCGGCGCAGACGTCCTGCGGTCATGTGGATGTCCCCATCTGATAGGCGATTGGCTAAGCCGGTGCGCACGGGCGTCGTCGGTGCGGAGCTGTCACGGCATCACAACGGCTGCCTGCCTCGCGGATGTACGCCGCTCAGGGGCAGGCCAGGGGTACGAACCGGCCATTCCGCCGCTCTTTCGTGAGCGGCGCATGCGGACTCTAGCAGTCCTCTGGCATCGCATCTACACAGGTAATTCGTTGATTTAGGCTGCATCTGCCGCGACTGAGTAAGTGACTCTCCGGTAGTCGGGCCACACTCGGTGGGGCAGGAGAGGGATGAGGGGCGGGCGAGGGCTCCGGGAGACGGCGCGTGCCCGCGGGGCGCCGGGGAGTGCGCGCTCCCGGCGCATTCGGGCTGTCGTGCGAGCGCTCCATCGGGAGCGGGAAGCACCGGGGCGAAGTTCCCCAACTGGCCGTCCTGGGGCCGAGCGTGCGGTCTAGCGTGGGTATCCGGTGATCAACACCGGATCCCGGGAAGCCCGGGGGCCGGGCCCCACATACCGAGGACGACGATGTCCGGACTCCGCGCCGCCCGCCACTCCCCGTCGAGACATGCCGTCACCGGTCCCGGCCGGCAGATACGGCCCCAGCTGATCCGCGCCGCCCTGCTGCCCACGCTCGCCGCCGGGCTCAGCGGCGCCGCCGCGGTGATCTTCGCGCTCCAGCTCGGCGGGGGCGCGGGCGCCCGCGACCCCCGGCTGTGGCCGGTCCTCAGCGGTTGCGCCCTCCTCTTCGCCGGCGCGCTCGCAGCCGCCCTGCTCGGGGCCCAGCGCGCGGCCAAGACCGTGCGCGACCGCTGCGAGGCGCTGCGCCGCTCCAGCGTCCGGGGCCGCCAGGAGCTGCACACCACCGCCGACCGGCTGGAGCGCGGCGAGCTGCCCGCGCGCCCGGTGCGCGGCGGGCCAGCCGCGCCGTCCTTCGGCGCCGAGACCGCGGGAATCGACGAGTTCTGGCTGCTCTCCCAGGAACTGCGCGGCGCCCGCGAACAGGCCCACGCGACCCTGGTGCGCCTCGGCGGCCCCGTCGCGCCCTCCGACAGCGACCGCAAGGTCGAGGTCTTCGTCAACCTCGCGCGCCGCCTCCAGTCCCTCGTGCACCGCGAGATCTCGCTGCTGGACGACCTGGAGGACACGGTCGAGGACCCGGACCTGCTCAAGGAGCTCTTCCACGTCGACCACCTCGCCACCCGGATCCGGCGCCACGCGGAGAACCTCGCGGTGCTCGGCGGAGCCGCCTCGCGCCGTCAGTGGACCCGGCCCGTCGACCTGAGCGAGGTACTGCGCTCCTCGGTCGCGGAGGTCGAGCAGTACACCCGGGTCAAGGTGGTGCCCCCCGCGGGCGGTTCCGTACGCGGCCACGCCGTCGCCGACGTCGTGCACCTGCTGGCCGAACTCGTCGAGAACGCCACCGTGTTCTCCGCCCCCGACACCGACGTCGTGGTGCGCGCGGAGCGGGTCACGGCCGGGATCGCGGTCGAGGTGGAGGACCGGGGCCTCGGCATGCCGCCCGAGGAAGCGCACCGGATGAACGCCCTGCTCGGCGACCCCGACCAGATCAGCGTCCGGCAGCTGCTGGCCGACGGGCGGATCGGCCTGTTCGTCGTCTCGGCACTGGCCCGCAGGCACGGGATCGCCGTCGAGCTCAAGTCGAACATCTACGGTGGCGTGCTCGCCGTACTGGTCCTGCCCCAGGAGCTGCTGGGGGCCGAGGCGCCGAGCGCCGCCGACGCCCTGGGCGGCTCCCGGGCCACATCCTGGGGGACCGGCGAGGGGACGGGCGCGGCACGGCTGGAGCCGGTACGGGTGCCCCTGCCCGCGCCGGAGCCCTCCGGCGCCCCACCGGTGGTGCCGGGCCGGGACGCCGCCGCACCGGGCAGGGTGCCTCGTACGGGCCCCGCGGGTGCGGAACCGGCGGGTGCGGAACCGGCGGGTGCGGATCCGGCGGTGACGGCGGCGGCCACGCTGATGGCCTCCACGGGCGCGGCGCCGCCGGCGGCCGTGCAGGCGCCGCCCGCGCCACCGCTGCCCGTGCCCGCCGCCCGGGACGGCGGAGAACGCCCCCCGCTGCCCCGCAGGCGGGCCCAGGAACACCTCGTGCCCCAGCTGCGCGAGGCCCCCGTACCCCGGCCGGGCGGCTCCGAGGGCGCGGAGCGGCCCGTGCACGATCCCGGCCTGATGGCCGCCTTCCAACGGGGCTTCGGCCTCGCCCAGTCGGAGCACCAGACGTGACCCCGGCCTTTCACCCGACAGCGAAGGAGCGCACCCCCATGGGCGGCGAAGTGGCGACCACGATCAGTACGACGACCACGCGGCTCTCGGACCTCGACTGGCTGCTCAGCGGCCTGGTCCAGCGGGTGCCGTACACGCGCAGCGCGGTCCTGCTGACCGCCGACGGGCTCGTCACCTGCGTGCACGGACTCGACGCCGACAGCGCCGACCACCTGGCGGCCCTCGCCTCCGGGCTGTACGCGCTGGGCCGCAGCGCCGGGTCCCGGTTCGCGGAGGGCGCCGAGGTCCGGCAGGTGGTGGTCGAGCTCGACACCGCCCTCGTCTTCGTCTCGGCGGCCGGATCCGGCACCTGCCTGGCCGTACTGGCCGACCGGGAGGCCGACGCGGGCGTGCTCGGCTACGAGATGGCCATGCTGGTCAAGAGCGTCCGCCCGTACCTGGCGGCCCCGCCGAGGCGGCCCGCCGCCGACGCGGAGCGATGAGGGCCCGTGCGAGGGGGGCAACTGCACCGGGGGGACCGCGCGATGCGCCGTGGCTGGACGATTCGGCGGGCCGGGTCATCCGGCCGTACACCGCGAGCGGCGGGCGGACGCGACCGTCCGTCGCCCTCGACCTGCTGTCGCTGGTGACGGCGACCGGAGTGCGCCCGCGTGCGCCGCTCGGCGCCGAGCACGCCCTCGCGCTCCGGCTGTGCGCGGGCTCGGCCGCGGTCACCGTCGCCGAGGTGGCGGGACACCTGAGGCTGCCCGCGGTGGTGGTCAAGGTCGTCCTCGGCGACCTGATGGAACACGGGGCCGTGACGGTACGGGCGCCCTGCTTCCCGACCGGCGGCTCCTTCGCCGACGACGATCAGTCCCTGCTCCGGGCGGTGCTCGATGGCCTGCGCAAACGACTCTGACCAGACCTCCCGCGGATCCTCCGCGACCTTGAAGATCCTGGTCGCGGGCGGGTTCGGGGCGGGCAAGACCACCTTCGTGGGCGCGGTCAGCGAGATCGAGCCGCTGAGCACCGAGGAACTGCTGAGCGGGCTGAGCGAAGCCGCCGACCCGCTGGACGGGGTCGAGGCGAAGACGACCACGACCGTGGCGCTGGACTTCGGCCGGATCACCCTGGACGAGCGGCACGTGCTCTACCTCTTCGGCACCCCCGGCCAGCAGCGCTTCTGGTTCCTCTGGGAGGAGCTGTGCGCGGGCGCGCTGGGGGCGGTGGTGCTCGCCGACACGCGCCGCCTCGCCGACTGCTTCCCCGCCGTGGACTTCTTCGAGCGGCGGGGGATCGGCTTCGTCGTCGCCGTCAACGAGTTCGACGGCGGGCACGGCTACACCGCCGGCGAGGTGCGCGACGCCATGGGGCTCGGCCCGGACGTGCCCGTCGTGCGCTGCGACGCACGCCTGCCGAGCTCCGCGACGGGGGTGCTGGCAGCCCTGGTCCACCACTTGCTCGACGCGTCGCACCGGACGCGTACGACGTACCCGACGACGTGGGGGAGACAGCATGACCTACTACGAATCGACCGGACACCTGCTGCTCACACCGGTGGACCGGGAGGCACCCGCGCGCGTGCTGAGACTGCGTGAACTGGGGCTGGGGGAGCGGGCGGACGGTGAGCTGGACGCGTTCGCGCGGCGGGTCGCCGACGAGCTCGCGGCGCCGTACACGGGCATCAACTTCATCAGCGAGGAACGCCAGTTCTTCGCCGGCCTGCACCACGCGGCCGAGGCCCCGGCCAGCGGCTATCCGGCGCGGGCGCTGCCCCGGGACCACGGGTACTGCCCGCACGTGGTGGTACGGCGGCGCGCGCTGGTGCTGGAGGACGTACGGGACTTCGCGCGCTTCGCGGGCAACGCCGTCGTGGACGAGAGCGGGGTGCGCTCCTACGCGGGCGCGCCGCTGACCGACCGGCGCGGGATCGTGCTGGGGACGGTGTGCGCGGTGGACGTGGTGCCGAGGCGGTGGGGCCTGGCGGGGCTCGGGAAGGTGAAGGCGCTGGCGGCGGAGCTGGTCGAGCTGCTGCACGAACGGGAGGACCGCGCGGCCCGCGGGTGAATGTCAGTGCCCGGGGCTACGGTCGGAGACGAGGCACCATCCGTGTCCGGAGAGGAGTCGGGGGATGGCCACGACGGCGGAGGACGTCCGGAAGATCGCGCTGTCGCTCCCGGACAGCAGCGAGAAGCTGGCCTGGGGCATGCCGACCTTCAGGGTGGGCGGCGGAGCGAACGGCAAGAGCGGCAAGAGCGGCAAGAGCGGGAAGATCTTCGCGGCGCTCGCCGACGACGACACCTCGATAGGGGTGAAGTGCCCCCAGGAGGACCGGGCCGAGCTGATCGCGGCGGAGCCGGAGAAGTTCTTCATACGGCCCGGCCACGACGACAACTACGCGTGGCTACGGGTCCGGCTCGGGGCGGTTCAGGACGCGGCGGAGCTGCGCTCGATCCTGACCGACTCGTGGCGCCAGGTGGCCCCCAAGCGCCTGGTGGCGGCCCATCCGGAACTGGACCGTCCCGGGCCGAAGGGGCCGGTCACCGCGGAGTGACGGGGTCGCTCACCGCGAAATGAAGGCGGCGATCCGTGCGCGCAGTGCGGCCGGGTCGAGTCCGTGCGCCGCCGTGTGCTCGTCGATCGTGCCGTAGCGGCGCAGCTCGGCGCGGCCGACCCCGAGGCCGAGCACCCGGTGCGGGACCGCTTCGAGTGCCTGGTTCGCGGCAGCCGTGGAGGTACCGGCGAGGTACGGCTCGACCAGCACCACGTCGGCCGGGCCCTGGCCGACGGCTGCGCGCAGTGCCGCGTCGTCGAAGGGCCGTACGGTCGGTGCGTACAGCACGCTCACATCCATGCCCCCGGTCGCGGCGAGGACGTTGTCGAGCAGGGGCCCGACGGCGACGACGACGCCCGCACGCCCCTCCCGTACGGTCTGGAAGCCCGGTCCGGTGACGGGGCGGGCCGCCCTGTTCGACTGCGCGGAGAGCCGTACGTAGACCTTGTCGTCCCCGGCGGCGTAGGCGTGGCGCAGCAGCGCCTCGGCCTCGTCCGGGTGGCCAGGGACGTGCACGGTCCAGCCGTCCAGGGTGTCCAGCAGGGCCACGTCGCCCGGCGCCATGTGGGTGAACCCGCCGGCCGGCCAGTCGTAGCTCGCGCTCGCGCTGACGAGCACCCCGCCCGTGCCCTGGTGCCCGAAGTCGAGCTTGACCTGCTCGAAGGGCCGCTCCACGAGGAAGCTGGCGAAGGTGTGCACCACCGGGCGCAGGCCGGTGAGGGCCAGGCCGCCGCCCACGCCGACCAGCAGCTGCTCGCGGATGCCGACGTTGATCACCCGGTCCGGATGGCGGCCCTGGGCGGGCCGGAAGCCGTCCATGGTGATCTCGGCCAGCACGAGGGCCAGCCGGGGATCCTCGTCGAGCGCACGCGATGTGACCGAAATGAACCGTTCGCGCATGGTGTCCATGTCTCCCCCTCGGAGCTCGCTAGTGCTTCTTCTCGACCCGTGCGACCACGACGTGCGGTCGGCCCGGATGAGGTGTGGTGTACGCCGTGTGCAGCGCCGCGTGGTCCCGCCCGTCCACGGTGACCGCCGACCAGCCGGCCGCCTCGAAACGGGAGGCGATGCCGCCCCGCCAGCCGTGGGTCGCGGAGTCGTTGTCGATCACGATCGTGTGCAAACGCTCCAGACCGGCCGGGCCGGCGTACGCGATCGCCTCGTGGTTGCTTCCCTCGTCCAGCTCGGCGTCCCCGATCAGTACCCACACGGCCGGGTCGGTGAGCCCCTGGGCCCGCAGTCCGAGCGCGCTCCCGACGGCGAGCGGCAGCCCGTGCCCGAGGGAGCCGCTGCCGATCTCCACGCCGGGGATCAGGGTGCGGTCCGGGTGGTGCCCGAGGGGCGAGTCGTACGCGCCGAACCCGCCGAGCCAGTCGACGGGGAAGAACCCCTTGGCCGCGAGGACGGCGTAGTAGGCCATCGGCCCGTGCCCCTTGGACAGCAGGAACCGGTCCCGCCCCGGATCCCCGGCGCTGCCGGGCCCGACCCGAAGGACCCGGTCGTAGAGCACCCACAGCGCGTCGAGCGTGGAGGTGGCGGCGGGGCCGTGCTTCTCGGCCCCGGTCATGAGGGCCATGAGGGCCATGAGGGCCCCCAGGCCTTCGTAGCGGAAGCGGGCATCCACGGGTGCTGTCGGCGTCATGCACCGATCGTGCAACCTCAAGCGCACTTGAGGTCAACACCCCTCACTCCGCCCTCACTCCGCCGCGGAGAGGAAAGGTGCGCGCGACCACTGCCGGAAGTGCGGTATCGTTCTCCTGCGCGTTCAACCAGGGGAAACCCCAGGTCAACGGGCATCGGGACGTGGCGCAGCTTGGTAGCGCACTTGACTGGGGGTCAAGGGGTCGCAGGTTCAAATCCTGTCGTCCCGACTTTGCTTTGTGCAGGTCGGAGGCCGTTCTCTCGTATTTGAGAGGACGGCCTTTTCCATGCCCGGAGTCCTGGTGGTCGCGGTGTGGTCGCACGTCCGCTTTGGGGTTGGTTGGCGGTGGGGTGGAAGCCGGTCGGGGCGGAGGCGCGGAGCCAGTTGAGGGCTTCGCGGAGGAGCTGGATGTGGTCGCGTGGTGGTCGCAGCCGTTCCAGCCAGGCCCGTCGGGCGTCTCGCTTCTGGGCCCGGGTGAGGGTGTGGTCGATGGTGTCGACGGCTTCGCGGGCGGCCTGTTGGGTGAGGTGGCTGTAGATGTTCGCGGTGGTCGAGAGGGTGGAGTGCCGCAGCGTCTTGGAGACCACCGTGAGGGGGACGCCGGCGGTGATGGTGATCGTGGCGGCCAGGTGCCTCAGGTCGTGAACGGTCACCCGCCGTACACCAGCCTCTTTGGAGAGTTGCCGGAGCCGGTCGAGGACGGTGTGTGGGCGCAGCGGCCGGCCGTCGGGTCTGCAGAAGACGAGTCCGGAGAACGGGTCGCCTGGATCGGTGCGGGAGTAGGCCCTTGATTGGGATCGGTGTTGGAGTGCGGTGGCGACGCGGGGCGAGATGGCGACCCAGTTCCTGCTGGTACGGGTCTTCGGGCTGGTGATGACGAGGTGGTTGTTGTCGATTGCGGAGAGGGTGCAGCGTACGTACAGAACCCGTTCGCGCAGGTGCACGTCGTCCCAGTGCAGCCCCAAGGCCTCTCCCTTGCGCAGGCCGGTGCCGATGAGGAACTCGAACAGGTCGGCCATCTCCGGGTCTACCCGATGGCAGTGCTGGAGGAAGCGGACGGCCTCGTCCGCGCTCCAGATCCGCCGCTCCGGCGACGGCGGACGGTGAAGGACGGGTGGGCTGGCGGGGTTGCGGGGGAGGCGGTGTTGGCGGAAGGCGTCGCCCAGGGCGCTGGAGAGGGTGGCAAGGCATCGGTAGAGGGTGGTCTGGCCGCGGCCGGCCGCGAGCTCGCCGGTGACGAAGGCCGCGATGTGGCGGTGCCCGAGCTCGTCCAGCTTCAGGGTGCCGAAGGCCGGGACGAGATCGTTGTGAACGTAGTCCCGATAACGCGCCATGGTGGTCGGCTTGAGCACGAGCGCCTTGGCGGCCAGCCACGTACTCAGGTAGGCGTCGACGCTCTGGTTCGGGTCGGCGTTGAACCCGCCGGCCTCGCCCTCCAGGAACCTCCGCAGCGCCTCTTCGGCCGCGTCGTGGCTGCCGAAGCCGCCACGGCGGACCGTCGTCCGGCGGTGGCGTGGTGCCGGGACGTCGACCGCGAAGGTCCACGTCCCGTGGTCACCGTCAGCGAGCAGGTGGGGGCAGTGCGCTCCGAGTTGGTGACGCAATGTGTCCCGGCAGCCACACCTGCGGTAGATGCGGCCGCGGTCGCCGGTGGTACGCATGGGGATCGCCTCCAGGAGGCGGAGGAAAGGTCGACACCTCCAGTCTCGTGCGACCACCCGCGATCACCACGGCCCATGCGCCCCTGTGACCTGCGCTTTCCCCTTGTCTGCGCGCCAAGGGTGGCGTCTTGATCCAGCTTCGCAGACGTACCAGCAGCTCTTCGTCTCTTGCTGATACACGCGCTACACCCCTGCTGCCCAGCAGTGATGTTTGGCTGAGCCCTGCGGCGCCGGGGTGGGTGGTCCGGGAATGGTTCGGATCTTGATTACGCGGACCTCGTCGTTGCGTTGATGGCGTTGCGGCGGCTCCCTCAGCCGGGATGCCCCAAGGTCGGCGGTGGGCTTTGCGCCGTGCCCTGCGATTCACCTGGCCGAGATGCGTGTATCGCTGATCGGTGTGGTCTGGCTACCTTCCGTTATGCGCACTGCTCCCGGCTTGGTTGCAGGGCGTATGCCTACTGCCCGGGGCCGGAGGCCGAGCTCCGGACAGGACATGCTGAATCGTTTCTGCGCTGGACGGTCTCCGACCTCACGGCACGGCTACACAGGGGGCGTGGTGAGCGTAGAAGTGCTGGACGGGCCGGGGTTGGAGATCAGGGGGCTCCGGCAGGCGGTCGACGATCGCCTGGCCGGTTTCTTCTACGACAAGCGTGGCGACCTGGACGGAGCTGCCGTGCTCCCTGAGGAGGCCACGGAAGTGCTGGGACGCTTTGTCCTCTCCGGCGGGAAGCGCGTGCGGCCGTTGTTCTGTCTGCTGGGCTGGTACGCCGCAGGCAGGTCTGGACCTGCGCCCGGGCCTGTGCTGGGAGTGGCGGCGTCGTTGGAGATGTTCCACGCGTTCGCGCTGATCCACGACGACGTCATGGATGCCTCGGCGACCCGCCGGGGGGCGCCGGCCCTCCACCGTGTCCTGGCTGCCCGGCACGCCGAAGGTCTGCGCGAGGGCAGGGCTGAGCAGATGGGCGTGGGGGCGGCGGTCCTCATCGGCGACCTCGCTCTGGCGTGGTCGGACGAGCTGGTGCACACCGCGGGGCTTACTCCCCAGCGGCTGGCAGCCGTGCTGGCGCTGGTGGACACGATGCGTACGGAGGTGATGGCCGGTCAGTACCTCGACGTCACTGGAACGGGACGATTGTCCGGCGATCTGGAGCGTGCGCTCACGATCGCCCGTTACAAGACGGCGAAGTACACCTGCGAGCGCCCCCTGCACATTGGCGCGACGCTGGCGGATGCGGACGAAGGGCTCCTCCGGGCATGCACGGCCTTTTCCGTGCCGCTGGGCGAGGCGTTCCAGCTCCGCGACGACGTGCTCGGCGTGTTCGGCGACCCGGCCAGGACGGGGAAGCCGGTGATCGACGATCTGAGGGACGGCAAGAACACCAGCCTGATGGCTCTCGCCGTGCAGCGTGCGGAACCCCGCCAGTTGGCCGATCTCCGAGTCCTGGTCGGTGACCCCGGGCTCGACGAGGAGGGGGCCGGCCGAATACGGAAGATAATCGTCGCCACCGGAGCCCTTGAATCGGTCGAGGAAATGATCAGCGTCCGGAGCGGGCAGGCGGCGCGCGCTCTGGATGCGGCGCCGTTCTCGTTGCCGGCGGCGGACATGCTGCGGCAGCTCGCCGAATCGGTTACGGCGAGAGCCGAATGAACGCCGCCCAGGGTGAGACCGATCGGAGCGCCCTCCGCTTCCGGGGCACCGTCCGGGCATACAGGGACAGTCTGGCCCTGCTGCCGGAAGGCCCCTATCGTCGCTACTGCGGATGGCTGCTGGATCACCCCTCGCTGTCGCGTCGTTGGCTCCGGCTGATCGCTCTGGAGGAACTGGTGAGCATGACCGGCGCCCTCCTGGACCGCATGCCCCTCGACCAGGACGAGGCGGACGCGCTGAGCGTGCACGGCACGTTCATGAGCGTGCACCAGATCTACGAGGTCGTCTCGGACAACCTGGCCATCGGACTGGCTGCCCCAGGAGTGACCGCAGCCGTGCCGGCCGGGCAGGAGCGCGAGGAGGTGCTGCGGTTGTTCAATCCGGCTGCTGCCGAGAGCCTTCGCGCGATGGACTCCCGGCCCGCACGGGCCGCGTTCGCCGGGTGGGAGAACCCGGCCCGCCGGATTTCCGCATTCCGCAGCAGTAACAACGAGGCCGAGCACCGAGCCCTCGCCGCGGCCTTCGGGCGGGAGCATCCCGGCGAGGACCCGGCTGGACTGGAGTTCTCGGTGGCCCCGTGTCTGCTGGCGAACATCACCTCCGGGCTCGCCATGGCGGACGTCGTACGCTCCCTGGCGACCTGGGACCTTTTCATCACCGGGCTCGCGCGCCGGTACACGGCCGTGCAGCGACTGCTCATCGAGCGCCCCACGGATCTGGAGGCCCTGCTCGGAATCGGGACCGACAGCATCATGGTCGTCTCCACGATCGCCTACTACACCGGGCTGATCAATGAAGTCGTGCGCCCCCTGCCCGCCTACGCCCACGTGCTCGACGACGGAAGCGTTCAGCGGCTCCTGACCGATGCGGCCCTGCTCGTACGACTGGTCAACGACGTGGGGACGCGGCTGCTGGAGCAGGCCCCGCAGGACCGGCGCCAGCTGGTCGCCCGGCTGCGCGCCGCAGCGGTCGCCTCGCCTGCGGGCGACTTGGCGCAGGTCCTGTGGCAGGCGCAGGCCGCTGAGGGTGCGCTGCTGACACGGTTGAAGAAAGACGTCGGCTTCGGCGAGTTCAACGTATGCCTCGACGGAATCCGCCACCTCCCGGGGCAGGAGGGTCTCGCTCACTTCGAAGACCGCCTCGACCGTGTCACCACCCTCTACCGCCGCACTGTCGACTCCTTGACGAGGGGCGCCGCCGAACTACGGGCCCGGACCGGTTCTCCCCTCGTCGGCGCCCCGGCCCTGTGCTTCGTCCGCTTTCACCAAGAGCTCTACCGCAAGACGTTCGACGATCAGATGGGCGACTACGCGGTCGCCCTCAGCAGGCCGGACCGACGGGAGTGAGCCCGATGAGCACCCACTGGAACGACGAGGCGACCGAGATCCTGGGCAAGGCGTTCTCCGGTGCGGCCGCCGCCCTCACGGCGCAGGGTGTGCCCGCCCGGCACTACGTGGTCCCCGACTGCGATGGCTACGCCCCCGTCACCGGAGGCGCGGCCGACGTCTGGTGCCTGGAGGCGGAGTTCGGGGCGGCCCTGCGGAACCCTGGTGAATCGGTCTTCGCAGTGTTCCAGGCGTTCGACCCGGCACACCCCCATCTGGGATTCGCGTTTCTCGGGCAGCGCCGCGTTGCCGACGGAACGCCCGTCAGCGACCACCGGCTGCCGCGCTGGCGCTACCGGTACGACAACCTCTTCTGCTACACGTTCATGCCTGCGGTCAACGACCTGCTCGCCCCGCTCGACCCCACGGGCAAGGGCAGCAGCCAGGTCGTGGGCGTCCATCACGGAAGCATCACCGCACCGGACTACCTGTCCGTCCCCAGGAAGGTGGCGACCCTGCGCAACGACGCCCGTCGCCAGGGGCAGCACGCCGTCATCTGGGCCGACTTCAAGGCCCCCTTCTCGGAGGCCGCCGTGCGACTCGTCCGGCGCTCGATCCAGGGCAGCTGGCCCATGCACTTGATCCCCCGTGCAGCCCAGGCATCGCATGTTCGGGTCCCCACGAGGCTGCCCGACGGAACGATCGGCTACTTCGAGGATTTCTCTGCCTCACTGGACGAGGGCATCATCCTGGCCAGGGACTACCTCGCCGGCCGGAAGGCCGCATGACGGGCCGCACTCACGCCGTTGTCGTGGGCGGGGGGATGGCCGGACTGTGCACCGCCGCCGTACTGGCCGGCCACTTCCCGCGGGTGACGGTGGTCGAACGCGATCGGATCAGCGAGCTCCGCCCTGGCGTGGCCCGCCGCGGCGTCCCGCAGGGACCGCACGTGAGCCTGCTGGCTCTCAGAGGCATACAGCAGCTCGACGCGCTCTTTCCCGGGCTGCTGAGCCAATGCCTGGCCGACGGGGCCGTGGCCGCCGAGGCGGGCAGCCAGGTCCGGGTGACCTTCCACGGCCATCGGTTACGACAGAACGACGCCGGGCTCGACATCCTGCTGGCCTCGCGCCCGTTCCTGGAGGAGCGGATCCGAGCACGTGTCCTGCACGATCCGGCAGTCACGCTGCTGGAGGGCACCCATGCCTCGGCCTTGCTGGCTGACCGCAACCACTCGGGGCGGAGCGGGGTGCGCGGGGTGCGGGTGCACTCCGGACAGGCTGACGCAGCCGGCCGGGAGCTGGCGGCCGACTTGGTGGTGGACGCGACCGGCCGGGGAGCCAGGAGTGGCGCCTGGCTGGCACAGCTCGGCTACGAGCAGGCCCCGGAGCAGGGCATACCGGCAGACGTCAGCTACGCCAGCCGGCACTTCTCCCTGCCCCCGGACGTCCTCGGTACCGACCGGGCCGTGGTGATCGGAGCCACCCAACAGCAGCCGCTGGGCATGACCTTCGTCGCCCAGGAGGCGGGTACCTGGGTGCTCTCACTGCAGAGCTACTCCGGTCGGCGGCCGCCCCGGGACGCGGATGAACTCCTGGCGGCGGCCGCCGAGATCGCCCCCGCCGACGTGATGCGCCACCTGCGCGGAGCGGAAGCCATCGACCCCGTCTCCGTGCACCGCTTCCCGAGCGGTATCCGCCGCCACTACCAGCGACTGCGCCGCTTTCCCACTGGCCTTCTGGTAATCGGCGACGCGATCTGCTCGATCAACCCGGTCTACGGCAGCGGGATGGCGATGGCGGTGGCTCAGGCCATCGAGCTCGATGACTGCCTCGGCCGGGGCGGCCCGCTCGCCCCCCGATTCTTCCAGGCGGCCCACCGTACGACTCGCCAGTCATGGCGGGTGGCAGCCTGCGGGGATTACAGCATCAACCAGGGAAACAGAGCGTCACACGTACTCGGCGCCTGCTTCCGCAGGACCATGGCCGCAGCTGCCCGGGACCCGGCCGTCGCGACCGCGGTGGTCCAGCTGATCGGCCTGACAGCCTCACCCCGCCAACTGGCCCGCCCCGGCATCCTCCGCCGGATCCTCGTCCCAGGGAGATGAACGCGGTGAACCCAGCACATGAAAGCCACCGCGCGGACCGAGCCGTGCCAGGACGGGCCCCGCGCGTCGGGCCGTCCACCGCCCTGGTGACCGGCGCGGCCAGCGGCATCGGTCGCTACGTTGCACAGACCCTCGCAGCCCGGGGAACGAGCGTCGTGGCGCTGGACATCGACGAAGCGGGGCTCCGCGAGACAGCAACGGCTTCACCGCGCATCACCACAATCCCTTGCGACGTCACCGACCTCGGTGCCGTCACCTCCGCGGCCGGGCAGGCACAGCAGCACCTCGGCCCGCTGGACCGTGTGGTGCACTGCGCAGGCATCGAGGTCGCCGGCCGCCTCCTCGACCAGCCGCTCGGCGACATCCACCGGGTGATGGACGTCAACTACTTCGGCACGGTCAACGTGGCACGGGCCACCGTCCCGGCGATGGTTGAACGCGGGCGGGGCGAGATCGCCCTGATCGCCTCGATCGGGGGATGGGTCTTCGTCAACGAGTCGGGTGCCTACAGTGCATCCAAGGCCGCCATCATCGCCTTCAGCGAGGTCCTCGCTTCCGAAACCCGGGGATCGGGCGTCCGTGTGGTCTGCGTTTGCCCCGCCGTGGTGGAAACTCCCATGGTCGAGCGTATGCGGAATGAGAACCCGCACCTGGTCGGCAGCGCTCGGGGCAGTCACCCCAGAGTCGTTCTGGACGACCTCGAACGCGCGCTGGCCCGAGGGCGCCACTACGCGTTCCCCGGACGCGGCGCCACCACACTGTGGCGGGCCCGCCGCCACACGCCCCGGCTCGTGGACGCCATCATCCAACGGACCATCCGAAAATCCACCTGATCGCGGCGGCACGCCTCGGCCGCCCCTCAGCCTCCGGTGCGGGATTCAGCGGTCATGGGCAGCTGACTCGGATGAACCGTGGCCCTGGCCACCGGACGTACCTCGGCGCCGGGCAGGGGGCGAAGCCGCCAGCGCTGACAGATCACCGCCAGCGCCGCTGTCATCTCGGCCAGCGCGAACGTATTGCCAATGCACTGGTGCCCACCCGATCCGAACGGAAGGTACGCGCCTCTCGGTATCTGCGCGGCCCGCTCGGGAAGCCAGCGGTCTGGGTCGAACCGTTCCGGGTCGGGGAACCAGCGCGGATCGCGGTGCAACGCGTAGGGGCTGAAGAGAACCTCCGCGCCGGCGGGCACCCGGGTTCCTCCGAGTTCGACCGGGCCTTGGGTGCGCCGAGTTATGTAGCACGCCGCGTACAGCCGCAGCGCCTCAAGGATCACTCTGCCCGTCAACTCCAGTGTCGTCAGGTCCTCATGGCCCGGTGCTCGTCCGGCCAGAGCGCCGTCGACCTCGGCATGTAGACGCTGCTCCACTTCGGGGTTGCGCCCCAGCTCGTGGAACACCCACGCGAGCGTGGCTCCGGTCGTCTCCACCCCGGCCACCGCGAAGTTCATGACCTGGTCCTGGATCTCGCGGTCCGTCAGCCCGCGCCCTTCCGCGTCCTGAACCGCCAGCAGCATCGAGAGGAGGTCGCCCTGGTCCCGGCCGGTGCTCCTGCATTCGGCGATGGCCTCGGCGACAGCGGCATCCAGTCCAGCAAGCGCTGTTTCCAAGCGACGGTTCCCCCGGGTGGGCAGCTTGGCCCAGGCGGCCGGAAGCACGGCGCGTACCACTGCCGCACGGGTGATCAGGGGCACCGCGTGCTGCAGCTCGGCCGCAGCACGCACACCGAACTCGGAGGGGAACAGAGTGCTCGCCAGCATGGCCAGTGACAGGTCGTTCATCACATGGTCGACCGCCACTACCTGGCCCGGATGCCAGGACTCGCTGATGCGGACTGCGGCATCCGACATGGCCTTCGTGTACGCGTCGATGCGTGCCCGGTGAAAGGCCGGCTGCACAGTTCGGCGTCTGCTCACGTGCACCGTGCCGGAAGTTGCCAACAGCCCCTGGCCGAACACCCTCGTGGCCCGCTCGTGAAAGCGCCCACGCTTGAAGTTCGGGGCCTCGCTGACCAGGACGCGGTGTACCAGCGCCGGATCGGTCACGGCGTACACGGGCAGTGGCCCGAGCCGTATGCGCACAACGTCGCCGGATCGGGCCAATGCTGTCACGAACGACAGAGGCCGCCGGACCAGCGGCAATGCGTGACCCAGCAGTGGCCACGCTCCCGGAACCTCTCGGGCGACTCCCATGGGCCAACTCTCCCATCAGCGCACGACGTCAACGCGAACGCAAGCGCGGCAAGGTCATGCCGCAACGGATGATGCACAGGGGGCGAGCTCGGCTACCAGGGCGCACACCAGCGCAAGGGTGCAATCGTCGACCGTCTCCTGCGCCGTGCCTCCGAGCCGGCATGCTGGCTGACGCCCCAGCGCGTCGCCGTGAGCGGCGTGCTGCCGTTCCGTGCTGGCGACGATCACGATCAAGCCGCCGACCCGGTCCGCAGGCTGCCGGTCTCCGGCGTGGTACCCGCGGCGGGGGACGCCCATGCTGGACACCAGCCGACCCGGCCCACAAGATCGCCATCTCGTACGGATGATCGGCACTGGCCGGATCCGGGCGCTCACCCGCGGCGAGGCCGTGGCCTGGGGTGGCCTTCGGATGGCTGGTTGTCACACGGGGCAGGGGTGGTATTCGAGGCTGAGTTCGCGGTCGACGGCGTAGCTGGTACGCATCGAGGCGTCGGTGACCTTCTCCCAGGATCCGTACTTGGCGTAGAGCTGGTCCGCGGTGGGCCCGAGAGGGTTGCCGTACTTGGCCGTGTTCCGCTCCTCCAGGATGCGGACCTCCTCCGGGGTCATGCCGGCTCGGGTGATCTCCTTGGCCTGGTTGCGCATGTCGACCAGCTCCCTGGCGATCTCCTCCTCGGAGGCTCCCGACTCGCGCATGTTCGCCTCGGTCCGGTGCATGTCCTCCAGGAGGCCGTGGTAGCGGATCCGGGTCCGCTGAGCCTCCACCTTCTCGTCCATCGGCAGGACGCGGATGCGGCACACGACCGGGTCGGTGCTGGGGCAGGGATCGTCGGCGGGGACCGGCGGTGCGAGCGGGGCGGTGATGACCGAACCGCACGACTCCAGCGCGGCGGATGAAGCGGCGGCGGTCGTGGTCAGCAGTGCGACGGAGGCGACGAAGGGGACGAGGGCACGGCTCAGGAGGGAAGATGTAAGGCGCATGCGCGCATCCTTGGTGACGACGGCCCATGCCTCCACGTAAACACACCGATGATCACTCGTACGGGGCGCACTGGTCCGCTCCGCTGTCTCCGACCCTGATGGCAGGACAGAGCGGTTCGCTGGGGACCACACGGTGTGCGCGATGGCACACGATCGAGCCTCTTGCGCACAACTTGCGCCCCAATTAAGTCTGTTATATCCAGAAAATACCCCCGGCTGGGGGTCAAGGGGTCGCAGGTTCAAATCCTGTCGTCCCGACCAGCGCTTACGCAGGTCGGAGGCCGTCTTCTCAGAAATGGGAAGGCGGCCTTTCGTGCGTCTGGAGCCATGGTGATCGCAGTGTGGTCGCACGTCCAGTTTGTGGCCGGTCGGCCGTAGCGCTGAAGGCCGGCGGCGCGGGGGAGCGGAGTCGGCGGCCAGCCTCGTGGAGCCGGTGGATGTGGTCGCGTGGTGGTCGCAGCCATGCGGCACGACCCGTGTGGTGGCTGGCCTTCTCGGCCCCGGTGAGGGTGTGGTCGATGGTGCGGCTTCGCGGGCTGCTTGCTGGGTGAGGTGGCTGTAGATGTTGGCGGTCGTCGACAGGGTGGAGTGCCGCAGCGTCTTGGAGACGACGGTCAGAGGCACGCTCGCGGTGATGGTGGCGGCCAGGTGTCGCAGGTCGTGGACCGTGATCCTGGGAACGCCGGCTTCGGCGGAGAGTCGGCGAAGCCGGTCGAGGAACCTGGTGTGGTCCGAGCGGGCGGCCGCCGGGTCGGCAGAAGACGAGTCCGGCGAATGGGTCGTCAGGGTCGCCGCGCGTGCAGGGCGTTGTTCGTGCACGGTGCCGGCGGGCGGTGGCAGACGCGGGGTGAGATGGCGATCCAGCCGCGGCTGGATCGGGTCTTCGGTGTGGTGATGACGAGGCGGTTGTTGTCGATGGCTGAGAGGGTGCAGCGGACGTAGAAGACGCCTTCCTTCGGGTGGACGTCGTCCCAGTGGAGGCCCAGAGCCTCCCCCTTGCGCAGGCTGGTGCCGATGAGGAACTCGAACAGGTCGGCCATCTCGGGGTCGGCCCGGTGGCGACGGTGGTCGCCTTAGGGCTGGGGGTGGCGGCGTTGCGTGGGAGGCGGTGTTGTCGGACCGCGTCGCCGAGGGGGATCCGATGGAAGGCCGCGTGCGTGCTCAACGAGCCTGTGGGTGAGAAGCCCTCTGGGAATTCCCCAGCCCCAGTTGTCGCACCCTGGTTGGCGCCCCGGCGTGCCATACGGGCACGGGGCCGTGATATCTCTACAGTTTGTGGAATCCGTCATAGGAGTGGGTGCGGGTACGGGACCGTCCAGCGTGCTGGAGGGGCCTCAGTGGTCGGTACCGGGGATCGAAGTGTCGCGGCGTGGCCGCTTTCCGCTGGCCGTGGAGCGGTACGCGAGCGGCCTCGTGGGGCGGCTCGTTCCGGCGGTCACCACGGCGACACCCCACGCCAGGTACTACGCCCTGCACGCCCTGCTCGCCGATGAGTTCGCGCAACGCCAGGTCCCGGTCCGGGAGGCGCAAGAGCTGGTACGCCGTAGCGAAGTGGTTCTGGCAGCCGTCTCCCACTGGCACCGGCACGACATCCCCGGGTTCGGTCACGCACACGGGGAGCAGGCTCTCGCACCCCGGCTGCAGGGCGGGACCTTCTCCGTGGCCGGAGCCGCGCAGGCCGGTGTACATGCGCAGAGCGCGTGGGGATTCTGGGGTCCGTACTCCGGCCCGGAGCGTGAGCTCGGGATCATGGGGGCGAGTTCGCGGTTCCCGACGGTCGGCGCGAACTGTGATATGGCCGCGATCAGGGCAGGCCTCGAACCGGTCCTGGAACTCGCTCGCGAGGAGGAACTCACACGCGAGCAGCTGGAGGCGCACGCAGACCAGCTGTGTCTCTGCCGCGGCGGCCACCAGCCGGACGGCCGGTGGCTGGCACGACTGATGTGTGCCACCGAAGCCGACGACGGGCCGGATGGGCCCGATACCACGCGCCGGGAGACGATCCAGTTGCTTTGTCGCGTGGTGCGGGACTGCGAGATCCGCTCCGTGGAGCGGGACCTGTCGGCGGTGTTCGCCTTCGGACCTTACCTCGAACAGCGTTCGCAACTGGCGGAGTTGGGCGTTACCTTCGCTTGGCGTGGCCTGGTGCTGCGCACCTACTCCGTCGGAGCGTGGCGTCGGCTGTGGTCCTGGCTGGTCGGCGAGGTGTGCGGGCTGATGTCGGAGGAGCAACTGCGTGACCGTGTGGCTGCGGCGACCGAGGGCATGGGGCACCTGACGGTGCGACAGTTCAGGGCAGAGCTTCCGCGGACGCTGGACCGGTCCGGTTTCCCGGACGCGGCGGAGCCGGCCTGGCGGGAGCGGGCGTCAACGGTTCCGCTGCGCGAGCTCGGCGTACTCGCCCTCGGTGCGCGCCGGGCCGAGGAACTCACCGGTCTGGTAGCCCGGGCCTTCCACGGGCCGGAGCGGGAAAGCCGTCGCGAACTCTATCCGCTGTGGTTCGCCCGGTACTTGGACGACCGGGCCGGTCAGCGGCTGGACAAGTTCGCCGGGGACCTCGTGTCGCTGCTGCTCCGGCGGGCCAGGCGCGTCTCTTTGGCCAAGGCAACGCCCCGAGGCGATGGGACGCTCTGGGTTCCCTCGAAGCTCCAGGAACGCGAGGGACTTCTGTACAAGATCGGCGACGAGGGAAACGGCGATGTGGCACTGCGGCTCCACCGGCTCGCAAGCGTGCTCGCCGGGTGTGGGGTCCTGACGACGGACGACACAGGCCGCTGGCACGTCATAGCCGAGGGGATGGCGTTCTGTGAGTGACACGGGCGAGTACAGCCAGGGGACGACTCGATCCTTCACCTCCCCGCTCCAGCTCATCCTGGACGAACTCCGGCAGCAGGGGCAGCAGGCGGAGGAGGCGCTGTTTCTCAGCTATACCGCCGATCTGGGGTTCCTGGAACGCTTCGCGCTGGGCCCGGTCCAGGCGGCGGGCGCGCGGCTCACCGTGATCGGCGATGCCCACATGGCGAACCCGGACCCGCGGGCTGTGCTCGGCGCGGGTATCAAGTACACGTCCGGGCTGGCCTCCTGCGACGGCGCCTTCCACCCCAAGCTGGTCGTCCTGGCAGGTCCGGAGCGCGCGACGGTGGCCATCGGCTCCGGGAACGCTACGCTCGCCGGCTGGCAGTCCAACTCCGAGCTGTGGACGGTGGTGCGCGCCGACGGGGCCCACACCCCCCTCCTGTTCCGGGACCTTTCCACTTGGCTGCGCCGGCTGCCCGATGTCGTGGACATCGCACACGGTTCGGGCGAAGCGCTCCTGTGCACAGCCGAGTTGCTCGACCATCACACGGCCAAGGGCGCACCCGCGGCCAAGGAGGCCAGGTTCGTCTCCAACGGGGACGCGCCGATCCTCGACCAGCTTCCGGTGGGCCCGGTGGACGAGCTTGTCGTCTCGGCGCCGTTTCACGACGGCGGGGCCCGCGCACTCGACCTGCTGGTGCGACGTCTTCGCCCCGCCCGCTTCGTGGTGTGCTACCAGCCGGGGCACACGGAACTGGACGGCTCCGGGGTGGAGCAACTCCTGCGCAGGACGGGCGGTCTGCTGCGCGCCGACGACGAACGTGACCGGTATCGCCACGGCAAACTCATCGAATGGGTGGCCGACGGCCGGCGCTGGGCCCTCACCGGCAGCCCGAACCTTTCGTGCGCCGCGCTGGTGCATATGGCCGGCTCAGGTGGCAACTGCGAGATCGGGGTCATCGCACCGGTCATCGATTCGCTCGCTCCGGCCGGCGCTCCCGCCGATGCGAGCGCCTTGCACGACGTTCGGCCGCCGCAGCCCGACAGTGATCACCGTCGGACAACCGCGGTGCTTCTCGGGGCCGTCCGTACGCCGCAGGGGATCTCCGTACAGCTGAGCCGCAAGGCCGACGAGGCTGTGGCGCTCCAGCTTTCGCGCCGTGACAGTGATCCCGACGAACTGGGCGCGTGGCAGCCCCTGGGGGAAGTGCCCGCTGGGGAGTCGGAGACGGTGTTCTCCGGAGGCGGGGCCGACGCGGAGGGTGGGAGCCGCATCAGGACGATGGGGCCCGATGGTCCCGGTGGGATCGTCTTCGTCACGGACCCGGTACGGACGCGTCGGAAGCCCGGCGGGGCGACCAGACCGACACCCGCGACCGCGCCGGACGATCTCTTCCAGGACCCCGCGCTGGCCGAGCAGTTCGCCCGGTCGCTCGCCGAACTACGACTGGATGCACTGGCGGCTGTCGGCGCGGCATCCGGGAGCGGAAGCGGGGGGAGCGCCGTTCACGAGTCCGTCGGCGATCACACCGGATGGCAGGCATACCTGGATGGCGCCCGCCGGGGCCTCGGCCAGCCGTTGGTCCACTTCGCGCTAGGTCTGCCGGCCACGGCGACCGGAACGCCCGCTCCGGAACCGGAGCCGGTATCGCTGCCCGCCTGGTACGAAGACCTCTCGGACGCAGACGAGGTTGGGCTGGACGACGGCGGCAACGGCGATGACGAGGCGCCCACACCGGGTGCGGTCGTGCCCGACCTGTGGGAACGGCGCGACCGAGACCGGCGGCGCTATCAGCTCTGGGCGGCTCGGCTGGCCGAGGGTGCGGCTGGACTGGACGACCCGGTGAGGCGCCTCGCCTCGCTCCATCTGGTGATCTGCACCGTCGCCCGCGGGGCTTGGCCGATGCGTGACCGGTCGTGGTTCTCCGTCCTGGCCCGCGCTATTACCGCCACCGTGGCACGGGACTTCCCGGACCCGGCACTCGCTTCGGCCGGGAGCCTCACGGCCGTAGCGCTGGCGGTACTGCGGGCCGAGGTCGTCGGAGGGGAGAACGACGAGGAGAGACTCGAATACGAGCGAACCTGCAGCGCGGCGAGCCATCTGCTCGTCGAAGCGCAAGCCGCGCACATAGAGGAGTACGCCAGGCCCCTCGCCCGGGCCTTCGCCGGAGCTGTCCACCCGGAATCCGTGTTGGACCTCTGCGACCGTGTGGTTCAGGGAGACGTGGTGGCCGACGCGGTCGACCGCCTGACCGAGCGGGGGCGACAGGCACGCCGCCGGGCGGCGAACCTGCTGGAGGTGACCGGAGGTTTCGGCACCCCGTCCCTTGCCGCGCTCGAAGCGGTCAGCCTGGTTGACGGGGGCGACCTCGTGGGGGCTTGGGCGGTCGGCCCGCAGGGCAAGTGGTCGTTCGTCATCTGGAGCGCACCGGACCTGGTCGAGATCTCTGGCGGCAGCCACGGCGCCCCGATGCTGTGGCGTCACTACCGCCTGACCGGGATCACGACCCCTGGGTCGCTCTGGGCAGGGGGAGGCCTGTCGGGGCGACAGCGTGTCAACCACGGTCCGCAGAACCAGCCCTTCCCCCTCGCGGAGGAACTGCTGGCCCACCTCGGTCTGGAGGGGCCGGAGCCGTAGCATCGCTGCAGGCGAAGGGGTCGCAGGCTGGTCCACGGTGGGGAGTGACCCGGGCGGGGCAAGGCCGGGCCGATCCGGTGGGCGCCCGACCACGAGTGCGGGCGCTGTGTGCGTCTGATTTGCTACGTGGTCTGCCGGCTGGATCAGCGGAGGTCTCGTTCGGTTGCTAGCGTCATGGCCCTTTGGACTGTCGTCAGGGGTGGCGGTGGTGCCACTACTGGTAGGCGTCCTTGATGGCGGTGCTGACGGTGGTGTTTGCCTGGTCTGCCCGGTAGGCGGCAGTCCAGAGGGGACGGGCTTGGTCTAGATCTCCGTACACGCTTCCACCGCCGTCGCAGAGGTAGTTGAGGCGCTCGCCGGCGAGTGAGTCGGTGGCGCCGCTGGCGAACGTGCACGTCTTGCCGTTGGCGAGCTCGATGATCAAGGGCGTCGGGATGGGCCCGCCGGGGATGTGGAAGTTGTTGCCAGGGAGAGTTTCGGTGAGCGTCAGGCGCCGCATGCGGCTCGGGTCGGCTCCCATACAGAGAAGCACGGGGTGTTCCGGGCCGACGTCCGGAGCGAAGCAGGGGTCGAGGATGCTGCTGTCGGCGGTGCAGCGCCAGGCGTCCGTGCGTTGCGTCTTGGTCGAGCTGCTCCAGCACGATCCGACGGCATCTCCCGTGACCACGATTCCCTTGGCGGGGGCGTTGCCGCCGACGGCCCACGGAGCGATGGTGTGGACTTGGGTCTGGGTCAGCTGCTGGACGGCGACGGTCGGCGTCGTGCTCGGCTTGGCCGGAGACATGGTGGGTGCCGTGGCGGTGTTCGATGGCTGCGGGGCAGGCGGCCGTGCGTCGTCCCGAGTCTGAGGCGGTGATGCAGTGGAGCCGGCTACCGGCTGTCTCGGAGAGTCGTCTGGGGGGAGGAGGCTGAGGAGCGCAGCACCGAGAGCGCCGACGGCCGCCGCGCCCGCGACAAGCGCCCCGCGCCGCAACAAGGCTCCGCGCCTTGCCTCCGGATGCTGGGCAGCCGTGCTCCAGGCGGGGTCTTCGAAGGTGGGTATGCGCCACTGGGTGGCGATCAGGTCATGGACCGCTATCGACTGCCTCGGGGTGACGGGGAGCAGCTGAGTCGCCGCGCTGCCGAGCAGGTCGGACGTGACCTCCTCGAGGTCGCTGGCGGCTGGGCGCTGGGCGGGTTCCTTGGCCAGACAGGACGCGATCACTCCCAGGAGCTCGTGCGGTACGCCTTCGAGATCGGGTTCCTCGCGCAGCACCCGGTACGCGACCACGTCGGGGGCTCCCTTTCCGAACACGGGGCGGCTGGTGGCGGCGTAGGCGACGAGCGCACCCCAGGCGAACACGTCTCCCAGGCTGTCCACAATGCCACCCCGGTACTGCTCGGGGCTGATCCAGCCCGGAGTGCCTGTCATGACACCCGTTCGGGTGACCGCGGTTCCATCCGTCACATGGGCAATGCCGAAGTCGAGTACGCGCGGTCCGTGTGGGGAAAGGATCACGTTGGCCGGCTTGAGGTCACGGTGCACGACCTTGGCGGCGTGCACAGCGGCCAGCGCGGCCGCTGTGCCGGACGCGAACAGATGGAGCTGGACGCCAGACAGCGGACCGTGCACGGTCAGGTGCTCGTTCAGGGTGGGACCCGGTACGTAGCCCGTGACGAGCCAAGGGACGTCGGCTGTCGGGTCGGCGTCGACGAAGGGCACCAGGCAGGGTCCGGAGACACGCCGGACTACGCCTACCTCGCGGTGGAACCGGGCGCGGAACTGCGGATCAGTGGCGAACTGAGGGTGCACCACCTTGAGTGCAACCCTGCGGGCCTGAGCATCGAGTGCCGCGTACACCGTGCCCATGCCACCGGAGCCAAGACGGCCGATGAGCCTGTACGAGGCGATCTGCAGCGGGTCGCCAGGTAGCAGCGGGCTGATCACAGAGCTCAAAGCGGATCCTCAACGGTCGAACATGGCGGCAGGTCGTGGCCAAACGTATCGCGCCGGTCAATCCGGCTCTGAGGCCTGCTGCCGGTTCCGCTGGTCGGCGACGCCTGGACACCAGGGCCCGGCCTTCACCGCCGACGGCCTGGACCTGACGCGCACCTCACCGCCCGTGCCGGAGATCCTCGACGCTATCCGCCGGTCCCGGAACGGCCTGTCCTGCTACGTCGCGATTAAGACGAACGACCAGACCGCCCACGACTCCCTCGGCCGGTCCTTCGCCGGGTGGCTCCACCTCCAGAGCATCACGCCCGCCCCCGCTCTGCCCCACGGCGCCAACATGGACTTCCACCTTTACCACCTCGGTCCCGGCGCCGACGGATAACACCCGACCCGCGGCGATCCTCCCGGTGCCCGTCACAGGGCACCACACGGAGGCGGTCGCACCCCGCCCCGTCCCCCGGACCACCCGGGGGACGGTGTGAGAACACCCTGTCCAACCCCACTCGATCAAGGGAAAACGCTCAGTGAACAGCAACGTGATCATCCGCCGCTACGACCGCACCTTCGACCTCCTCGACAACGACGCGAACGGCGTCCTGGAGGAGAAGGACTTCACCGGCCTCGTCGAGAAGATCGCCCGCGCCACCGGCGTCCAGCAGGGCTCGGCCAAGGCGGAGGCCCTGACGAAGGAGTGGGGCAACTGCTGGCACACCCTGCGCGAGTTCGCCGACGCCAATGGTGACGGCCAGATCAGCCGCGGGGAGTTCCAGCAGGCCATGGCGGCTGCCTACGGCGACCACGCCAAGCTCAAGGAGCGCCTCGTTCCCGGTCTGGAAGCGTCTTTCGCCGCCATCGATGCCGATGACGACGGCGTCGCCACGGTGGCGCAGTGCGAGGTGTACCTCACCCCCTGGGGGCTGAGCCGGCGCAGGCGCGAGCAGCCCGAGGGCTCCTCGACTCGGACGGCGACGGCGGCTTCAGCTGCCAGGAGTTCGTGAACGGCTGGACGGACTTCCTCCTCCGGGACGACGCCGAATGCGGTGGCCTGCTCGGCCCACTGAACTGAGACCGTCAGGGCGCCACAAGCCTGCGAATGAGGGTTGGCCGCGCTCCTGGGCGCGGTCAGCCTGGCGTGCACCGCGGCGAACAGCGAGCCAGGTACGACGCCCGCCGCAACAGCCAGGCCGCGTGAACGACGCGTTCCGACGGTGGCTGGTCTCCGAGGGCGGACTCCAGTCATCCCCTCCGACCGCTGGAAGGTAGGCCTTGGCGTACTGCGAGGTGACCATGACCAGCGCAGGCTTTGGAGTAGTTGTAGTCCAGCAGTGCCACGTGGAACTCGATGTGCCTCGGGTGTGAGTGGCCAGTTGCGATTCCCCGTCGGCGGCCAGTTGCTGGGGAGCTGACCGGCCGCGATCCCAGACCGCTGCCGACATTGACGACGACTGCGGCGCAGCCTCGGCGGGCCGGGCCGGTCTTGGTGACGACGTGCAGCGTCAGCTGACGATGAGTGTCCCCTTCATCTGCGGGTGGATGGAGCAGAAGAAGGGGTAACTGCCGGGCTTGGACGGTGCGGTGAAGGTGCCGGACGCGCCGCCTTCGATCGTGCCGGTGTCGAAGGCATAGCCCTCGGTGGCGGTCAAGGTGTGCGGAGCCGAGTCCTCGTTGATCACGGTGACCGTTGCGCCAGCACGTACCTTGACGTCCGCAGGGATGAATTTGAAGCCCTGGATGCGAACCTCTGTACCCTCGATCGTCACGGTCGACGTGCTGGCGGGTGGGGACAGGGGCGCGGCGCTGGTGCTTGTGGCGCCGACGATGGCGAGCAGGGCGCAGGCGGCGCCGACCGCTGCTCCCCGAGTACGGTTACGAGTGCGACGGGAACGGGTGAGCGACATGGCAACCCCTCTCACGGATCTGTCATGGTCTTGACCGGCCCTGACGGTCTCTCCTTCGTGACCTCGCCCGGCCGGTTCACGTCCGCATGCCGTGGGCGAGGCGGCTCAGGCCGACGCACCACTGTTCGGTGGCTTCCAGAGCCGGGCCCCGTCCGGCAGCCGCGCCAGGGGAGGGAAGCGGCTTTCGGCGGCCGTGATCAGCCGCGCGATGTCGTCAGCATGGTGACGAGAATCCGCCGATGAGTGCTGCCAGCAGAGCTGCCATGGTGATCACCGCAGTCGGTGCTGGGCCGGGAGCGGAAGGCTCCGTTCGGATCTGAGTCTCTTCCGCCATTGTCCCAGGCCGCCACTGCCGGGGCACTTCGTGGCTATGGGGTGGGCGGACCGTCGAGTGTGGCCAGTACGGGGCCCGCCTGCCAGGCCGATCCCGAGGGAGAGCGCGGCGGCCGTGTATGCGGATGC
Source organism: Streptomyces sp. AP-93 (assembly GCF_022808175.1). Lineage (GTDB taxonomy): Bacteria > Actinomycetota > Actinomycetes > Streptomycetales > Streptomycetaceae > Streptomyces. The sequence continues at coordinate 199,390 of NZ_JALGBX010000019.1, forward strand.
CCTCAGGGCTGCCCAGAACTCGTTGGCCGGGACTGCGGATACGACGGCTCAGTTGGACCCTTGGCAACCCAGAGCGTGTCGCTGCATCAGCCGGGATAGGTCCTTCGCGGTGACGATCCCCACCAGATGGCCAGCGTCCACCACGAGGATGGGCATGCCGGTCCCTGGGCCGAGCCTGTCGAGAACCTCGCTCAGAAGCTCGTTCGGAGCGGCAGTCGCACACTGCGCGAGCGCCGTCGCCACCTCGCGTACGCGTAGCGCCTCCCGGGTCGCTCCCGGGATCGACGCCAGCCTGCGCATATGCACGACTCCGCTGGGACGGCCTTCGAAGTCGAGCAGGGGCAGGGCGGAATGCCGGGATTTCACTGCCACCTCGTCGATGAAACGCCGGACGGTCAGCCAGTCGGGGCCGGTGGCCACCGGGCTGGACATGGCATCGGCCACGCCCACACCCTCTACGGCCGTGTGGAGAACGGCGTGTTGCCGTTCCGCGCCGGCGACGACCGTGATGAAGACGCCGACGAGGACGAGCCACAGCCCGTCCGGCGCCCCGCGCAGGAAGGAAATCCATCCGACGGCCGCCAGCAGCACTCCTATGACCTGACCGCTGCGGGATGCGGCCCGGTCCGCACGCTGCCGGTCTCCGGTGCGCCACCACAGCAGCGCCTGCAGCACTCTTCCGCCGTCGAGCGGAGCAGCGGGCAGCAGGTTGAACACGCCCAGGAACAGGTTCGCCCAGCCGAGCCACACCAGGACGGCCGCGGGCACCGGCCAGCCGAGCAGCGCATTCAGCCCGATTCCGGCTCCGAGTGTTACGCCTCCGATGGCCAGGCTGGTGAGGGGCCCGCTGATCGCCACCGCGAAGGCCGCCGCGGCGGTCTGCGGGCGCCCCATCCTGGTCATTCCGCCCAGCGCCCACAGCGTCACGTCCTGTACCGGGATCTCCCTCCTGCGGGCCGTCGCGGCGTGTGCCGTCTCGTGGAGCAGCAGGCTGGCCATGAGCAGCGCGGCTCCTACGACACTGGCGAAGGCGTACACGGCATCCGAGCGCCCCGGAGCCAACGCGGGGAGGGCCTGGCGGCCGAGACCGTACGCGAGCAGCACCGCCAGCAGCGGAACGCTCCAGTGGATCCGCAGCGGTACCCCGACAACACGTCCGACACGGACTGAGCCGTTCATCGTCGTCTCCTGCCGGCTCGGCAGCCGGTCCATCCGAGCAGAACCTGCGACCTGCGCTCCGTGAACCGACCGGCACGGCACTCACCCACAATTGTCACTCTCAAACCGCCGCATGATGCACAGGTGGTAACCGGCGGGCGCTCCGGCTCTGAGCTTGCGACGGTGGGTGTCCCGGCAGCCACACCGGCGGTAGATGCGGCCGCGCTCGGCGGTGACTCGCATGGGATCGCCTCCAAGAGGCGGAGGAAGGGCCGACTCCTCCAGTCTTGTGCGGACAACCTGCGACCAGCTCCTTCCCCTCTGTGCGCCAAGGGCTCGCGCGTCACGCCTGCGAACGGCCGTGCCGTCCGGCGGTAGGTCCTGTCTGCCGGTGACTTGCGCGCCGATGACGTCCAGCGGGGTGACCCGCCGTGTTCTCAGAAATGAGAAGGCGGCCGTTCGGGTCTCCGGGGCCCCTGCAGCCGGGCCGCGAGCTCCTCGGGCAGGCCGTCTCGGTTGGCCGGGGTGAGGTGGACGACTTCGATGTCGGCGCGCCGCTTGAGGGCGTCGGTGAACGGATCGCGGTGCGCGTGGACCGTGGCGACGATGTCGACGTCCGCGGTGAACAGTGTGATGACCGCGTCCCGAAACGCCATGCACGCCAGTTCCATCCGACCCAGTTCGTCGATGGGTACCAGACTCCCTGTCGCCTCCTCGGCTGCAGTCGGCCGTAGCGACGGCAGCGCCAGTCGTTCCATGACGCCCAGGTCTACGCCGTATTTCCCTACCTGCGGCGGACCGGGGAGGTCGACATGGGCGAGCACCTCCCGCCGGCCTGCCAGGGTCTCCAGGGCAAAACCGACCCGGCTGCCGGATTGCCGGATCTCCTCCGTAGTGAAGCCGGTGGCCGCGTGGGCGGGCAGCAGCGCAGCCAGCCGGCGGAGGGCGGTCGTCTTCCCCGCGCCAGGGCGGCCCTCCAGCAAGATCCTCGTCGGCACACTGCCATGTTCACCCCTGCTCCCGGAGGCGGGCCGGGTGAGATCGGCCGAACGGGGGATTTGGCGTGCGGACGGTGCCGGCGCCGCCGCCTGCGGGTATGGCGGCGGGCATGAGCGGAATTGAACTCAGCAGCACCGCGTTCGACGACAAAACGGTGATCCCCCGCCGGTACAGCGGGGAGGGGGAGAACATCTCACCACCCCTGACCTGGTCGGGGGTGCCCCAGGAGGCCAGGGAGCTGGTGCTCCTGTGCGAGGACCCGGACGCGCCGGGGACGACCTTCCTGCACTGGTTGGTGACCGGCATCGATCCGGGGATGACCGGGGTGGCGGAGGGCCAGAAGCCCCAGGGCGGCCTGCCGTGGCCCAACGGCTTCGGGCGCGTTGGCTGGGGCGGGCCGATGCCTCCACCGGGGCACGGGCCGCACCGCTACTTCTTCCACCTGTACGCCCTGTCCGAGCCGCTGCCGCTGCACGACCGCCCGGGCATCGAGGACGTGCACCGCGCCTTGAAGGGTAGGGAGCTGGCCTCCGGCACCCTGGTCGGGACCTATCAGCGCTGAGCGCGTCACGGCTGGTCGTAGCCGTGGGCGCCGTACAGCTGGACGAACCGGGCCGCGCCGACCGTCCTGCGGTGTACCAGGCCGCGGGCCCGGCGCTCGTACCGCTCGACGCACTTCTGTCCGGCATCCCGAGGGTTCCGTCGTCGAGTACGACCTCGGCATTTGCCGAGCCGTGCCCGGCCGCATGCGGACCTCGTCGACCAGGTTGGGCCAGCGCTCGACGTCGGGCTGCCGCAACGACTGGCGGCAGCCCGACATTGAAGCTCCGCCATCTTGAAGTGCTGGTCAGCGGGGTGGCGTGACCTCGTTTCGGGGTGCTCGTGCTGGTCGTGGGCGGCAGTGTGCGGTGCAGATCGTCCGGCGGGGTGGTTTTTTGCCGATGAGTTCACCGTCCTCGAACGGTCTACCCAGCGACACGACCGTTCTCGACAGGAGTGCCATGTCCACCATCCAGCCAGTGATCATTACCGCCGACCAAGACGTTCTGCTCGGCTTCTATACGAAACTGTTCGGCGCTGAGGAGATCTTCCGGGTACCGGCGGAAGGCCCGGCCTTCTACGTCGGCTTGCGCATCGGCGACACCGACCTCGGGCTGGTGGCCAAGGCGAACCCGGGGACTGGGGCGGCGCCGCGGATCCTGCTCAGCATCGGTGTCGACGACGTCGACGAGACACTCGGCCGGGTGGAGGCGCTGGGCGGCTCGGTCCGCAGCGGCCCCAACGACATGCCGTGGGGACAGCGCGTCGCCCACATCCAGGACCCCGACGGCAACCCGGTGAACCTCACTCAGCCGATCCCGGCCCGGTGACGCTGTTCCGGGGCATGTGCTGATCGTGGGCTACCTGCGGTAGAGATCAATTGTCGGTAGTGGCCTCGATGTTCGTCAGGACGAGCAGCGCGCGAAACAGGTGGGTGGCGCGGGCGGGGTCGGTGCGGAGCTTGGTGAGGATCCGCCAGTTCTTCAGGTGGGCAAAGCCGCGTTCGACGGGGACGCGTCCCGCGGCGGTGATTGATCCGGTAGGGGCCGACCCGTGTGGGGTCGCCGGGGCGGGCGGGCTGTAGCCGCCCGCCGGTGAGCGCCATGCTCACAGGCGGGCGTTCCTCTTCTGCGATGGACCTCGATGAGGCCGGGCGGCAGATCGGCAAGGACCGCCCGAACCCGGCGGTTGATCGTATCCGCGGGCCACCGCGACCCGTGGCGGCGGTGCGTGGGTGGTCCATGCCGCCTCACCTTGCGAGGTCCTGATGGCAGAGCAGAGTCCGTGCGTTGGGGACCAGTTGGGTACCACACGGTGTGCGCGATGGCGCACGATCGAGCCTCCTGTGCACAACTTGCACCCCAATTAGGTCTGTTATATCCAGAAAATATCCCCGGACCTCACTCCTGGGGGTCAAGGGGTCGCAGGTTCAAATCCTGTCGTCCCGACTCGAAAGAGTCGCAGGTCAGAGGTCGTATCGGAGATAACCGATACGGCCTTTTGATCATTTCTGGGGACCAGATGGGGACCAGCGCACTTGACTGGGTGCGAAGCGCACCTCGACCTGGTCAAGGTGCGCTTCCAGCAGCGGGGACGTGGTGGTCAGCGGCCTGGCCCAGCCGCCTTCATTTGCGCACGGCGGGACAGATCTGTCCCATGTCGACAGGTGCCGAGCCACCGCCCGGGGGCTCATGACGTGTCGTTGGCCATTGAATCCCACGCTCGCTGGCTGGGGATCACGGGTCCGTGTGAAGCCGCCGTCGGTGGACACAGTCATCACCGGAGATCACGACCGCGAAGCCCGCGATGCGCGTGTAGAGGGTGGGGCCGAGCGGTTGGTGCACGATCGCTCCGTTGATGAGTCCGCCACCGGCGAAACAGGGACGGAGTGTTCCCGCTCGTCGCGCTGGCCGAAGGAAGGAACGCGAACCGCCTTGCGCTGGTGTGTAGCGGATCCGGCGGCGCCCGTCCCCGAAGGCCCGTCCGAAACGAACTCGACGGCGTGAACGGCAAGCGGTTCGACATGGACAAGCCCGCAGCGAACCGGATCCTGATCCAGGAGGGCCCGGGTACGACTCGACTTCGTCAACGACACCGACATGTGGCACGCGCTGCCCCCGCACGACCACACGTATCAACTCGGCGACTGCGGACCGCGCAAGGACACACCTGCGCTCTCCCCTTGTCTCTGCGTCAAGGGTGGCGTTGCCTTGACCTGGCTCCGCAGACGTCCAGCAGATTCTTCGAGTCGGGTGGTACACCCGCCACACCGCTCCTGACCAGGCAAAATAGCGGGATGCGTCGTCGATCGTGCGGTGCTTGCCCGTAACTGGCCAGGATCTTGGCACCTCATGTTGGCCCCCACGACCGTCACTGGGTGGCACGGGCCGTCAGTTTCGACGGAGCCCCGCGTCTGGTCGCAGTGAGCGCCTCGACTCGCCGCTATTCCGTCTTGATGGCGGTCAGCATGTTCAGGCGGGCGGTGGTCCGTGCCGGCCACATGGCGGCCAGGACGCCGACTACAGCGGCGAGCAGAAGAAAGATGCTGATCCGGTCGTAGGGCAGGACCAGTTGGTAGCCGGGGACCTCCTTGGAGAAGGTGGTGCCGATCGCCCAGGCGAGGAAGACACCGATCGCGATACCCAGGACTGCGCCGAAGAGGGAGATGACGACTGCCTCAAGGCGGATCATGTTCTTGACCAGGCCGCGGTCGAGGCCGATCGCTCTCAGCATGCCGATCTCCTGGGTCCGTTCGAAGACGGACATCGCCAGGGTGTTCACCACGCCGAGTACCGAGATGATCAGTGCCATGCCGAGCAGGCCGTACATGATGTTCAGCGCCATGTTGATGGTGCCGCCCATCTCGTTGCGCATGTCCTGTCGGGTGGCGACGGTCATTGCCGGGTTGTTGCCGAGCGCGTCGATGACGGCTTTCTCGCTCGCCTTTGATTCGCCGCCATTGGTGTTGACATACACCTCGCGGATGTACTGATCCTCGCTGTGCTCGCTGAGGATCTTGCTGTCAATGATGTAGGGGGACAGCAGGCTCTCCATGTCCTGGTAGACCGCGCCGACCTTCAGCGTGGCCTTCTGGCCGTCGTCGAACTGTGCCTGGAGAGTGGACCCGACCTCGAGGTTCTGCTCCTTCGCCGTCTTCTCCGCGACCGCGATCTCACCCTTGCCGAGGCTGTCCAGCGAACCGTGGAGGACCTCGATGTTGAGCAGGTTGCCGATTGCAGCCGGGTTGACGCCCGAGGCCAGGCGGGTCGTGCCGGCGGCCGAGAAGTAGCCGTCAGCGTTCGGGGAGACCTCTTTGATGCCGCGGGCCTTGGCCAGGGTCTCGACCACCAACGCGTCGAGTCTGCCGCTGCCGTCGGACATGGAGACCTTGTAGTCCGCCATGAGCTTGTCCGTGCTCATCCGGTCCACGGCCTTGCCCATGGTGATGGCGAGCACCGACATGGTGGTGACCAGGGTCAGGCCGATGGCGAGCGAGGCGGCGGTGACGGCGGTGCGGCGCGGGTTGCGGACCGCGTTCTGCGCGGCCAGCTTGCCGGGGACGCCGAAGATCTTTTCCAGGGCGGGGCGCCCGGCCGCGATGACCGGCCGGGATAGCAGCGGCAGCAGCACGATCAGGCCGATGATCATGAAGAAGGCGCCGATGCCGATGACCGTGCGGCCGTCGAATCCTATGGACACGCCGAGCAGGACCAGGCCGGTACCCAGGATGCTGATCACCGAGCCGATGATGTTGCGCCTCACGAGGGACTTGGCCGTGGCCGGCAGGTTGGCGCTGCCCATGGCGGCGACCGGGGGGATCCGGCCGGTGCGCCAGGCCGGGAACACGGCGGCGACCAGCGTGACGAGTACGCCGATGACGAGGGCGGTGACGACGGTCGACGGGGCGATGACCAGGGTGCCGGACGGGACATTGGCGCCGAGGGTGTCCATCAGGGAGCGCATCGCGAGGGCGAGGCCCACACCGCAGGCCAGGCCGATGGCGGAGGCAACCGCGCCGACGACCAGGGACTCGGACATCACCGACCGGATCACCTGGCCGCGCTTGGCGCCGACGGCGCGCAGCAGGGCCAGTTCCCTGGTGCGCTGGGCGACCAGCATGCTGAAGGTGTTGTAGATGAGGAAGACGCCGACGAACAGTGCGATGCCGGCGAAGGCGAGCAGCATGCTGCTCACGTCGCTCATCTCCTTCGCGATGCTCTCGGCCTGTTCCTTGGCGAGCACCGCGCCGGTCTGGGCCTTGGTGTTCTTGCCGTCGAGCAGCGGATCGATCTCGGCGAGCAGCTGGTCGGCGGAGGCGCCACTCGCGGCGGCGACCGACAGCTCGTCGTAGAAGCCAGGTTCGAGGTACTGCTCCTGGGCGACTGCGGTGTCGAAGAGAACGAGGCTGCCGCCCGCGTTGACCTGGCCGTCCTGGGTGGTGAAGACGCCGGAGAGGGTGTACTCCTTCACCGGGCTGTTGGTGGCGACGCGGACCTTGTCGCCGACACTGTATTTGCCGGTATCGGCGGTCGCCTTGTCCAGGGCGATCTGGCCGGCCCCGGCCGGGCCCTTGCCGACGGTGAAGGTATAACGGGGGTCCTTGCCGTCCTTGCCGGGGGCGTAGTTGGAGCCCTTGTTGGCCCAGCCGGAGCCGATGAGTTTGCCGTTCTCGTCACCGACGCCGGCGAAGCCGGAGACCCGGCCGGACACGGACTCGACACCCTTGAGCACCTTGACTTGCGCCAGGGTCTTCTGGCTGATGCCGGGCTCGGTCTTCTGGCCGTTCTCCTCGCGGATGCTGCCGTTCGAGGTGACTGAGACGGCGATGCCGTCGTAGCTCTTGGCCGACTGGCCGGAGAGGGCCTTGCCGAGCGTGTCGGTGAAGGTGAGGGTGCCGGCGACGAAGGCGACGCCGAGGGTGACGGCGAGTACCGTCATCAGCAGTCTGGCCTTGTGCGCGAGCACGTTGCGCAGGGCGGTACGGAACATGGGGTCTCAGTCCTGGTGGCTGGAAGTTTCGGAGGCGGCTTCGGAGGGTCGCCCTGCGGGCGGCGTGCGGTCGGATCAGCTGGTGCGGCCCTTGGCGTCGAAGGCCTTCATGCGGTCGAGCACGCCGTCCGCGGTGGGCTGGATCATCTCGTCGACGATGCGGCCGTCGGCGAGGAAGATGACGCGGTCCGCGTAGGAGGCGGCGACCGGGTCGTGCGTGACCATGACGACGGTCTGGCCGAGTTCGCGCACAGAGTCGCGCAGGAAGCCGAGGACCTCCGCGCCGGAGCGTGAGTCGAGGTTTCCGGTGGGCTCGTCACCGAAGATGATCTCGGGCTTGGAGGCCAGGGCGCGGGCGACCGCGACGCGCTGCTGCTGGCCGCCGGAGAGTTGGGTGGGGCGGTGGGAGAGGCGGCCGGAGAGGCCGACCATCTCGATCACCGTGTTCAGCCACCGCCGGTCCGGCTTGCGGCCGGCTATGTCCATCGGGAGGGTGATGTTCTCCAGAGCGGTCAGCGTCGGGAGCAGGTTGAAGGCCTGGAAGATGAAGCCGATCTTGTCCCGGCGGAGCTGGGTGAGCTGCTTGTCCTTCAGGGTGCCGAGCTCGGTGTCGCCGATGCGGACCGAGCCGGAGGAGAAGGTGTCCAGGCCGGCCACGCAATGCATGAGGGTGGATTTGCCGGAGCCTGAGGGACCCATGATCGCGGTGAACCTGCCTTGGCCGAAGTCCACGGACAGGTTGTCGAGGGCGACCACCTGGGTTTCGCCCTGGCCGTACACCTTGGAGAGGCACACAGCCCGGGCCGCTGCGGCCCGGGCGGTGTGAGGGACGTGGTTCATGGCGGTCACGGGACGGCTCCTCGGTTTGCGGTGCGGGATGTTGCATCCTCGCCGCGGTGGTTCGGATGGATGTGCGCTCGCGGCGGGCACGGGGTCTGCCGCATCGGGGTGACGAACCAGCGATGCGGCTGCGCCTCTCATCGGTGACGGCGCGGAACGAGCGGCTCCTGGTCGGCAGCCGCAGGCCGAGCGTGCATCTCGGTCTGCGCAGTATCCGGCCCCCGATGTGACCCCCGTGTGAGTGATCGCCTCACTGCTACCTCACGGTCCGGCGGCTGGACTGTGCCCAGCGCTCCGCCGCCGGTGGGGTACGCGACAGCCGTCGGGCGGACGCCGTTCCTTCAAGCTCGGGACAGGAGCCTTCTGTGGACTTCTTGCCTTTCCTCCTCGCGGACCGGGACTTCTACCGGCCGATCGATGAGATCACTGATATCGGTGTCGAGCACGCGGTCGACGCGCTGCCGCAGGACGGGTCACAGGTGGCGTCCGGGGTGTGGACCGTGTGCGTGCCTGCGGAGGGCTTCGGCGCCGCGTCCGGGTGGAAGGTCCATGTGTCCGCCGCGCTCGACCGCGCTCAGCAGGTGCTCGACACGACCTCCGCGATCTGTGTCGAGCAGGGTGTGCCCTTCAAGTACCTGAGCAACTCCGTGTTCTACACGTGGCAGCACCACAAGCAGGGCTCCCGTGCGCAGAGCGGCAAGTTCATCGCCGCGTACCCCGCCGACGTCGAGGCCGCACGCCGGCTCATGGAAGTCCTGGCCTCGGCGCTGGAGGGTGAGCGGGGGCCGCACATCCTGGGTGACCGCCGCTACCGGGAGGGATCGGTCGTCGCGTACCGCTACGGCGCGTTCGCCGAGATCCCGCGGCTGCGTCCCGACGGCACCACCGAGCTGCTGGTGCCCGACCGCGAGGGCCGACTGGTGAAGGACGAGCGCGGGATCGTCTTCACGCTGCCCGAAGGAATCGAAGACCCCTTCGCCATCGTGGAGGCCCCACCGGCCGCCACAGCCGGGCGGACGCCGAGCGAGACGTCCGGGAAGGAGTCCGCCGGAACAGGGCGAAGTGACCTTGGGGCTTGACCCAAGGCCGGGTAGTTAGCGTTTTCGCAGGTCACGCAAGGGGTGTTGGCGTCCATGCTGTAGCGGCGTAGAGGCCG